>NZ_CP119809.1:0-1200000 GCF_029338395.1 Halorussus caseinilyticus | reverse complement strand
ATCTCGGTCTCGGTTTCGGACCGCGCGAACAGGTCTTTCACGCGCTCGGCCACCTCGCCGCTCTCCTCGTAGTTCTCCATCAGAACCGTCTCGCTGGGGAACAGTTCCTCGCCGACGACCAGTCCGTGTTCGCGCGCCGTCGAACCGGTCACGGTCAGGTAGACGCCAGCGCCGGTGTCGGCGATGGCGGCCTCCTCTTCTTCGTCCTCGTCGGGATAGTTGAAGTCGAGTTTCCCGGCGTTTCGCGTCCCGAGGACCGCCTCTACGAGACGCTCGTAGCGCGGTGAGATACAGAGACCGCCCTCGTAGTTCGTCAGAAACTCGCGGGTGGGTCGGTCGCCCTGCGGGAGCGTCTCGGGGGTCGCCATCAGGGTGTGATACACGGTGTCGCCCATCCCGGCGACGACCCGAACGTCGGTGTCGTGCGGGTCGATGCGGGCGTTCACGTCGGCGATTCGGGTCAGCGGGTCGGGTCGCAACTCCACGACTTCCTCCAGCACGAGGTCGGCGCTGTCGAACCCGAGCGCGAAGTCGTGTTTGCGGAGCGAGCGAAACGGCTCCTCGCGGCCGACGAGTCGCAGGTCCACGTCGCCCGCCGAGAGGGTCACGCTGTCGAAGACGATTCGGCGGGGCTTTCCGGCCCGGTCGTCGCGCAGGAGCGTGAAGTCCGGTCTCGCGGGGTCGCCGAGGTTGCTGTACTCGGCGAGTCGGTGGTAGGCGTCTTCGTCCGGGGTCTGGTCGCCCTTCGTGACGGCTTTCTCGTAGCGGAGCGTCGAGATAATCTCGTCGGCGACGCCCTCGGCATCGGCTTCCTCGGCGACTCGCTGGAGAACCGCTTCCAGCGGACGGCCCTTGCGCGGCACCGCAACCGGAATCGTTTCGGTCATTGTTCACTCAATGGAATGGCGGGAGTAAACGCGTTGCGCTTCGTGGTATCCGGTGGCTTGGTTGCCGATAGCAGGCGATTCGAGGGGGAGCTACGTCCCGCCGCCGCCGAGGAACTCGAAGCGCGCGCCGCCCGCCTCGCTCTCGGTGATGCGAATCCGCCAGTCGTGGGCCTCCGCGATGCGCCGGACGATGGCGAGACCGAACCCGGTGCCGTCCGACTGCGTGGAGTAACCGCCCTCGAAGACGAGTTCCCGGTCCTCCGGCGGAATACCCGGCCCGTCGTCGGCGATGAAGAAGCCAGCACTCGCGTCGGCGGGAACACCGTCGATGTCGCCGACGACGACGGTCTGGCCGCCGTGGTCTACCGCGTTGCGAAAGAGGTTCTCGAACAGCGCCCTGAGTCGCCTGCTGTCCGAGACGACGGTTCGGTCGGTCTCGACGCGGAGGTTCATCTCCGGCGTCTCGACGGTCATCCACGCCTCCCGCGCGGCGCAGTTGAGGTTCACAGCGGTCGGGTCGTCTACCGTGTCGCCGCGCCGAGAGAGCGCCAGCACCTCGTCTACCAGTCGCTCCATGCGGTCGTGGGCGTCCTCGACCGCCTCGAAGTGGCGGTCCTCGCCGGTCTCGCGGGCGAGTTCGAGGTGGCCCTGCGCGACGTTCATCGGGTTCCGGAGGTCGTGAGAGACGATGCTGGCGAACTCGTCCAGTCGGTTGCGCTGTTCGGCCAACTCGTCGGTGCGCTGTTGGAGGCGACCGTAGTAGGCCCCGAGCAGACCGCCACCGAGGACGCCGAGCGTAACCTTCGTCAGGACGATAGACGCGGGTTGCAACATCGGTTGGCCCGTTATCGACTGGAGTAGCGAGAGCCATCCCGTCAGCAGGCCCATCGACACGCCGCCCGCGAAACTCCAGAGAAAGACGACGCCGACGAACTTGTCCGGAAACTCCGCCGTCCGAAGCCACACCCCGAGCGCCACGACGAACAGCGAGAGCGCGGTTGGGATGGCGAACTGGACGAACTCGGGGGTGGTGAACGTGCCGTCGATGGCGACGTAGCTCACCGAAACCGCGAGAAGGCCGCCACCGAGTCCGACGACCGACCAGTTCCTGAACGAGACGGCATACTGGGACACTACCGACACGTCTAACCGCGAGAACATAAAAGTAGTCGTCAATTAGTTGCCGAACACGTCGTTGATTCGCTCGCGCCACTCCTGAATGCCTTCGAGTTCGTCGTGGATGTCGGCAACGTCGCCCTCGACGCTCTCGACCCGTGCGGTGAGGTTCTCCTCCAGCGCGTCGAGGTCCGTAGACAGCGACTCGACGCTCTCGGAGACGCTTTCTACCTCGTCGGCCACCTCGCTCACGTCGCCGAGTTCCTCGCGGACCGCCTGTAGTTCGTCGCGGACATCTTCGAGTTCGTCACCGACTGCTGTCACGTCGCCGGTGTTCGCGCCGACGAGTTCTTCGAGTTCGTCCAGTTGGGTTTCGAGCGTCTCTACGTCCTCGCCGACCTCGCTGACCTCGGCGAGTTCGTCTTCGAGGGCTTGGACTTCCCCGCGGACGCTCTCCAGCGCCTCGACTTTCTTCCGAACGTCGTCCAGCGCTTCGACCTCCTCGCGGAGTCCTTCGAGGTCTTCGACCTCCTCGCGGAGACTTTCCAGACTCTCAACGTCGTTGCGGAGTCCTTCGAGACCCTCAACGTCGTCTTCGAGGTCCCCGAGGTCCTCGCGGAAGTCGGTCTTGAACTCGCGCACGTCGTCGCGGAGGTTGCTTTCGACCTCGCGGAGGTCGCTCCGCAGGTCGTCGAGTTCGGCGAGGTCGGATTCGAGTTCCGAGAGTTCCGCGTCGAGTTCCTCGACGCGGTCGTCGGTCGCGTCGGTCTCGGTCCGAACCGCCTGCACCTCGTCCTCGAACGCTTCGATGTCGGCCCGCATCTGTGCGAGGTCGTCCTCGAAGTCGCCGAAGATGTCTTCGGCGACGCCGTTCTCGTCGATGAACTCCTCCAGCGCCTCGGTGTACGCCGAGAGGTCCTCGACCCGCGACTGGAGGTGGCGGATGCGGACGTTGGTACTCTCGGGCATCTTCACGTCGAGTTCGCGCTGGAGGACTTCCAAGTCGCCGTCGTCTACCTCGCCAGCGCGAATCTCGTCGGCGAGCGCGGCCGCGACGCTTCCGGGACGCGGCGGCGACGGTTCGGGGTCGGCGGTCGTCGTCTCGTCGGCCACCTGCGAGGGTGGCGTCGAAACGTCGGAGTCGGCCGGTTCGTCGGGGTCGGGGGCGGCATCCTCGTCGGCGAGGTCCGGCGTTTCTTCGTCGGCGCTCGCGCGGTCGTCCGCGGCCGAGTCGGACGACTCGGCCGCTCCAACCATGTCGTCGGTCTCGACCACGGCGTCCTCCTCGGTCGCGTCGGTCGATTCGGTCTCGTCGGCTACTTCCTCGCTCTCGGGGTCGAGGAAGCTATCGGCGCCGTCTTCGTCCGCGTCCCCGGCCAGCGGGTCGTCCGAATCGCCGAGCAAGTCGTCGTTGCTCTCGGCCAGCGGGTCGTCCGCGCTCGCCGACTCGTTCTCGCCGCCGGTCGCCAGCGGGTCGTCCGCGTCTCCCGCCAGCGGGTCGTCCGCGTCCCCGGCGTCCCCTGCCAGCGGGTCCTCGGCGTCGTCGTCCAGTCCGAGGTCCTCTTCGCCCGCCACTACGTCGCGGACGAGTTGGCTGTCCTCTTCGGAGACGATGTCCGTGATGGTGTTTCCGTCCGGGCCGCCGACTTCGCCGTCGAGGTCCGGGCCACCCGCGTCCGCCTCGGGTTGTGGGTCCGGTTCGGGTTCGTCTGCCGTTTCCGGAGCGGCCGAACCGGAGTCGGACGTGCCGGACGCGACTCCCTCGATGCTCGGCGTGCCGAGGAACGTCGAGGGGTCGTCGCCGTCGGCGAGTCGGACGCCGTAGACCGTGACCAGTTCCTCGCCGGGTTCGAGTTCGCGCTCGAACTCCACGCGGTGGTCCTTGTACGCGGTCCAGTTGTCGTTCTCGTAGTCGGGGTGAAAGCCGACGTTGTCCATCGGGAACTCCTCGGGGATGTCGTCCGCGAGGCGGAGAGTCGCGCGCTCGTCTCGCTCGCAACGAATCACGAACTTGATTGCGGGTACTGCGAACTCGTCCCCCTCGAAGGACTTCTCCACGACGACGCCACTCTCGTTCGTCGTGACCACCTCGGTCATACTGTCACTCATACGGTTCACATCCCAGAACGGCCATATAAATCACACGCCCGCACGGGACGAAACGACGACCGGGACGCTCGGACGTGGCGGGGCGTGGCCGAGAGACGCCGCCGACGGGATGCATCTATTTGGGCGCGCCGGGCCTACCCACGACTATGTTGCTCGCAGGAACCTACGACGGCGTCTACCGCGCCGACGGACCGCGGTTCGACTCGCCAGAGCAAGTACTCGACGCCGGGCGCGTCATGCGCGTTCGGCAGTTCGACGGCTGGGACGGCGTGTTCGCCACCACCAAGTCCGGTCTCTACCGCTCGACGGACGGCGGCGACTCGTGGACGGAGTTGGGCGTCCCGCGTGAAGAGGTGTACTCGGTGCTGGGCGACCCCGCGGGCAAGCGCCTGTACGCCGGCACGCACCCCGCGCACCTGTACGTCTCCGAGGACGACGGAGCGACGTGGCGGGAGCTATCGGGCCTTCAGGACCTCCCGTCGCGCGACCGGTGGCACACGCCGCGCCACCGCGACGAGGCCCACGTCCGGAGTCTGGGCGCGCACCCGGACGCACCTGACCGCGTAGTCGCGGGCGTGGAAGTCGGCGGCGTCCACGTCAGCGACGACAGGGGCGATACGTGGACCGAGCGCCGGTCGGGGGTTCACGACGACGTGCATCACGTCCTCGTGCGCGGGCCGAACCACTACGTCGCGTCCTGTGGCGGGGGTCTCTACCGGACGAGAGACGCGGGCGAGACGTGGATTCGACTGGACGACGGCGCGGACCACACCTACTTCCGGGAGGCGTTCGCACTCGACGGCACCCTCTACGCGGCGGCGGCCCGGTCCTCGCCGGGGACGTGGCAGGGCGAACGCGGCGCGGACGCGGCGCTCTTCGAGTCCGACAACGACGGCGACACCCTCGAAGCGGTCCCGTATCCGGGCCAACCGGAGGAAGTCGTGCTGTCGTGGACCGACGACGACGGCCGCGTCGTCGCTGGCACGAACGACGGCGGCGTGATTCTCCGGGCCTCCAGTGAGTGGGTCGTCGGTGGCCGGATGCCCGCGGGCGTGGCGTCGCTCTGCGTGGTGTGAGCGACCGGGCGACGCGAATCGCCGGGCCGAAAATTGTTAGCACTTCGCACTCCGAAGCTTCTGTATGGTGGGTCCTGCGCAGAAGGTGGGAATCCTCGTCGAGACTGCGGTGTTCCTCATCGCGGTTCTACTCGTCGTGCAACTGCTGGAACTCTCGGGCCTACAGGGAATCGGCGTCGCGGCGGGACTGCTCGCCGTGCTACTGCTCTTTGCGCTGTTCACGAGGCTCTCGTTCACTCTGTTCGACGTGGTTGCGAACCGCGTCGGGAAGACTCGGAACGCGCTCCGTCACCGCCGGGAGTGACGTGCGTGTGGCGAGGGTGGCGCGCGTAGCGAGGAACCCGACGGAGTGCGGCGTGAGTCCGGACCGACGGCTCTTCGACCTCAGTGAGGCGACTCTCGGCCTCGACGCGGCGGACGCCAGCGTCCGCCGCGTCGAACTCGTGGCTCAGCCCTCTCGGGGTAGTCGGGCTAATCCACCTTTTTCTCGTCGGGTGTCCTTACGCCCTCACTTCGTTCGGGCGTTGCGGCCACCGCTCCTCGAAAAACCTGAACCAAAAAGCCCGCTCGCTCCTCGCTCGCGGTCGGTCACGGAGAGTCTCTGCTCAGCCGTCTCCGGTTAGTCGGACTGGCGGTCCCGCGGCGCGCGGGCAGTGCCCGCGCGCCGCCCGCGCTCGGAACCGCGCGGAGCGTCCGAGGGAAGTTGGTCCCGCCCTCGTATTTGAACCTTTTGGCAACCTATACAATTCTTAGAGCAATAAAATTAATCTTCTCGCGTGGCTTCGTGTTTCCGTCCCGGTCGCTTCGGCGCGGGGCGCGGCGCGTACGCGCCGCGCCCCCGCGTGCGAGTCTAACCCCGCCGACTCCGTGACAGCGGCGTTCAGAGGTCCACGCGGTCGCCGATTTCCGCGATTTCCAGCCGTCGCGGATACTCGAAGCTCCGGACGTGGTCGTGGAGCGCCGTCGGGTCCGCGGTCAGGCCCTTCCACATGTCCCAGTGGCTCGGCAGGAAGCGGTCGAACTGGAGGTCGCTGGCCGCTTCGACGGCCTGATTCTCGTCGTTGTACCACCGCGTGCGCTTGGGTTCGCGGGTCTCCTTGTCGGGGATGTTCCCGACCGTCCCGAACGCCAGCACGCCGAGGTCCACGTCGTACTCCTCGCCGACGCGGGCGAACTCGTCGCTGGGCTTGGTGTCGCCGCCGTGGAAGAACGTCCGACCGTCGTACTCCACGACGTAGCTGACCGGATGGGTCGCGTCGGGGTCGTGGGCGGGTTCGACGTGGACGGTGAACGCGCCGACCTCGAAGGTGTCGCCCGCCGCAACTTCCGCGAGTTGGTCGTCGCTCACGTCCCACTCGTCGGTCCAGTTCTCCTCGTCGCGCGCGACGGCGAGACCGTCGTCGGGCGCGTAGAACGTCGCGTCCGTCGATTCGAGAATCGGGGCCTGACTCGGGCCGTGAACGTGGTCGGTGTGTTCGTGGGTCGCCAGCACCGCGTCGGCCTGCTCCACGTCTGCGGGGTCGAAGGGTACCGGCACCATCCGAATCGTGCGCGGCGGGTCGCCGGTCCCGAGGTACGGGTCGATGAAGACGGTGGTGTCCTCTGCCTTCAGGACGAACCCGTTACAGCCGAGGTACCACACCGCGATGCCCTCGGGGTCGGCGTCTTCGACCGCGCGCGGAAGCCAGTCTCCCCAGTCGCTGTGGATTGCCATGTGGCCCACTGGACCGAGAAAAGAGGTAAGTGTTGTTCTTCGGGGCGACTGCGACTACAGCTTTCGAAGCCGAACGTGGTCGTCGTCGATTTCCGCGATGCGGTCGGGTTCGACGGAGTAGGCGTCTTCGTCGTGGCCTTCCCACCCGAGTCGGGTCTTGACGCGCTGGGCCAGTCCGGGGTTCGGGTCTACGTAGAGGAGGTTGGCATCCTCGTCTACTTCGGTGACGACCCCGACCTTCTCGTCGGTGTCGTCTAGCACGTCCTTGCCCACGTCGTCGTCGTCAAGCACAATGGCCTCGTCTTCGACCACCGTCTCGTCCGACGCTGCGGCCGTCTCGTCGCCCATCGTGGTCCCGCTTTCCGCGGCCGTGGTCTCGTCGGTGGTCGCGGTGGACCCCTCGGCCGTCGCCGTCTCGGTCTCCGCGCCGGTCTCGTCGCGGTCGATTCGAATCCCCTCGGCGCTCGTTCGCTCGCCCTCTACGGCTTCGCCCGTCGCGTCCGACCCGACGAGCATGGTCTCGACCACCGTGGACGTGACCGTCTCGCTACTCACGAGTTCCTCGTCGGTGAACTCGAAGACGAGTCGCTTGCGGTCCACTATCTCGTCCTCTACGATGCGGCGCTCGTAGAGGTGGGTCTCGATGACGCCCTCGTCGGTGAACTCGCTCTCGACGTGGCCGCCTTCGATGACATCCTCGGTGACGATTTCGCCGCCGAGGATGTCGCTTTCGAGGATGTTTCGCTGGACGCCTTCGAGGTTCACGCGACTCTCCAGCGTGTCGGACTCGACGGTCTCGGTCTCTTCCACGTCGTGGTCCACGACCCGACTCTCGACGCGCTTGCGCTCGATAATCTCGCGGGTCACGTTGCGGGTCTCGTCTACGTCCACGGTGACGACTTCTCGCTCGGTCACGTCGAACTCCTGAACGTCTTCCTCCCACCCGACGCTCTCGCGGTCCTCCACGATGGCGATTCCCCGCTCTTCCTCGCCGATGCGCATCCCGACGATTTCCCGCCGGACGAGTTCGGTGTCCACAACCTCGTCGCGGACGGTTTCGCTGTCTACGACCTCGCTCTCGATGGTCTCGGTCTCTCGGACCGTCTTCTCGATGACCTTCGTCTCGGTAATCTGGGTCTCGACCGTCTCGCCCTCCATCAGCGCCTGTTCGACTTCTTCGTCCTCGAGGGTCGCGCGCTCGATGGCCTCGGTCCGGTCTACGAGGTCGAACTGCTCGCGGCCCTCCTTCGGTCGGTCGGCGTGGCGGGCCAACGCGAGTTCGTGTTCTTCGAGGTGACCGTGGAACTCGTCCCACGAAGTCTCCTCTACGTTCTCGGTCGTCTCGTCGTCCGGATAGTGAATGTACGGTTCGCGCTCGCCGGACTCGGTAGTCCGGAACGCGGGCTTGGCCCCGCTGTCTTCGACCCACGTCCGAATCGTCTCGCGGTCGGTCGTGACGTTCGTCGCGTCGTCTCGCCCTGCCTCGTCCGTCGTGCTTCGATTTTCGTCTACCATAGTTCCCCCACTGTAACAGAGGTGGGTCTCGACGGACTTAGGCGTCGTTGCCAGATGTCGAAGGTGAATCAGAAAGAAGCGCGGCGTCGGTCAGTCAGTCTTCACAGCAACCGCTCGCTTGGTCGCCGAAGTCGATGGCCAGCGGTTCGGAGATTGCCGAGTTGACGGCCTCCATCTTGGCTTCCAGTTCCTCTTGGGCCTGCAGGTACTCCTCCATCACCGGCATCGAGTGGAGTTCCTGCTGGGCCTCCCGGACCTTCTGGATGTCCTCTTTGGTGGCCTCGCCGGTCTGTCGCGCGAGCATGAACTCTTGGCGCAACTGCTCGAACTCCTTGACTTGCTGTTGGGCCTCGTCGTCGTCCTCGACGGCCGCCTTGGTCTCCTCGAACCGCCGGTACTCCGGCGTCTCCGCGATGGCCTCCCCGAGTTCCCCCGCGAGTTCTTCGACGTGAGAGAGTTCGGTCGCCTCGCCGTCGGCCTCGGTTTCGATGCTCATGTGCGTCTGGATTGGAACTGCGGAGTTTTCAACCTGCCGGATACTCCCGGCGAATCGGAGTAGAACTGATGAGCGAACGACGAGTCTAGCGGTCGGGGTTGCTCTCGGCGTGATGGTCTCGAAAGCTTCGGGGGACCTGTGGTCGCCCAGCTACCTCTCCGGCGCGCGCAGTCCTGCGCGCGCCGGATAGCACCTGCGCCGGGACGACGGCGAAACACTCGGCCGACCAAACCACGCCCTCGGCGGAATCGCAAAGGCGAGACCGCCTCAAGTCGAATCGAAGAGTTGGACGACCCCGCCAGAGAACACGGGTCTTAAACGTCCTGACCGACAAACCAGTTCCAATGAGCCAAGACAGCGAGTACAGCGAGGGAGACCTCCGAAACACCGGGATGTCCCTCAAGCACGACCGGGAGTGGGACTACGAACTCGACCGCATCGTGGAGGCGGTCGAAGAGCGAGACGCCACCAAGGTCGGTCTCCAGTTCCCCGAGGGCCTGAAGCGCCGCGGCCCGAAGGTCGCCGACGACATCCGGGAACTCGTCCCCGACGACGTGACCGTGATGCTGTCGGGCCAGCCCTGTTACGGGGCCTGTGACCTCGACACCTTCCTGATGAAGCGGACCGACGTGTTCGTCCACTTCGGCCACTCGCCGATGAAGAACACGGACAAGGTCATCTACGTCCCGCTGTTCTCGAACGTGGACGTGTTCCCCATCATGGAAGAGTCGCTTTCCGAACTCGCCGACCCCGACGAGAATCCGGACGTGGGTCTCGTGACGACCGCCCAGCACATGAACCGTTTCGAGGAGATGAAAGCGTGGTTGGACGAACGTGGGTTCGAGGTCCACACCCGGCGCGGCGACGACCGACTCACTCACGAGGGGCAAGTTCTGGGCTGTAACTACGCCAGCGCCGACATCGACGCCGACCAAGTGCTGTACGTCGGCGGCGGGAAGTTCCACCCCCTCGGTCTCGCCATGGAGCATCCCGACAAGAACGTCGTCATCGCCGACCCCGTGAACAACGTCGTCACGGTCGCGGACACCGAGAAGTTCCTGAAACAGCGCTACGCCTCGGTCCACAAGGCGATGGACGCCGAGAAGTGGGGCGTCATCTTCTGTACGAAAATCGGACAGGGCCGGTGGGAGCAAGCCCAAGAGATTCTGGACGACAACGACGACGCCTACCTCATCACGATGGACGAGGTGACGCCCGACCGCCTCCGGAACTTCGACATGGACGCGTTCGTCAACACCGGGTGTCCGCGCATCACGACCGACGACGGCCCGCAGTTCCACAAGCCGATGCTGACGCCCGGCGAGTACGAAATCGCGGTCGGAAACAAACCCCTCGAAGACCTCTCGTTCGACACCTTCCACGGAACGTGGTGAGGTAGCTTTCGCCCTCTTCTCGCCGAGTCAGAAGTTCGAGACGACTTCCGCCATGCACCCGTCGCCGGGTTGGTGGTACGAGAAGTGGTCGGGCACGTAATCGACGTTGTGGTCGTCGTAGTTCGCGGGCGGAGTGCCCTCACAGCCCTCTTCCCCGACCGCCGAATCGAACTCGGCCGTGGAGTACGCCCAGTTCAGCACGCCGTCGTCGGACTTCCAGTAGTTGTCTACCGACTTGGCGGCCACGGCGATGTCGTCTCCGTACTCGCCGTCTACGGCCACCGCGTCGTTGTCTGTCGCCGCGCCGAGAAGCGTCGCCGACTCCACGAAGTCCGACTTGCCGAGTCCGTTGAGTGCGCGGAGCGTCGCGGGCACGACCCGGCCGCCCATCGAGTGACCAATAAGTCGGATTCGCGCGCCGGTCCGTGAGCGGTAGTCGGTCAGGAAGTTGGCGAGTTTCTTGCCGTTTCGCTCGGCGATGTCGGTCGTGGGCCACCAGTTGTCGGTGCTGGTGTCCGAGTCGTAGCTGAATCCGATAACCGGGTAGTCGTAGCCGTTGTTCCGGAGCGACTGCTTCACCGTGGCGAAGTGGTCGGGGGCCTCGTCGGGCGCGACTCGCCAACCGTGGACCGAGACGAGAACCTCGTTGGGGTTGGCCGTCCCGTAGCCCGGAATGTCGCCGACCGTGCTGTAGTCCCACGCGGTGTGACCGTCGGTCAACTGGTCGCCGTACCACCAGTGGATGTCGAAGTGGCCGCGGGTGGTCGCCCGCGGGAAGTCGGCCGCGCCGGTGATGTCGCCGTCGTCGCCCTCGAAGGCGGACGCGGACCCGACAAATCCCGCGAGACCGACCGTTGCGGCCGTCCCCCGGAGGAACGTCCGCCTGCCGATTCGACTCGATGCACCGTGTCGCTGACTGTCAGGGGAGCGCATACTTTTGTGTCGAATTGCTCTATATTAAGTTTAATCGTGAGAGTTTCAACTAGAGAAGCGTTGTTAGGTGTAAGGGAGATTACCATCGCCGAGGATATAACTGACATGCATTTGCCTAACCTTTTTGTATGAGTAAGGGGTATGTGCTGGTAACGATGAGCGCCACCCGTTCCGCAGATGTCCGAACTGCTATCGAACGCTGTCGCGTAGAAGACGCCACGCCGGTCAGTCTCGACGCCGACGCCATCCCTTCGACGGCCCGCGAGGACCTCCGGGAACTCAAGCGTGAACTCGACGCCGACGACTTCGTGGCCGCCCGCGTGGTCGTGAGCGCCTGCTTCGGCGAGGACTGCTCGTTCGCCACTCAGGACGAGGCCGACCGCGTGCGCGAGTACGTGCAGGCCGCCTCGTTCCTCGGCGCGAGTACCGTCACCGTCGAGTTCGACAGCGTGGCCGACGAGTCGAAGGTCCGCCCGGCGCTCGCGGCGGTCGCGGAACGCGCCCGCCGCGAGGGTGTCACCCTCGACGTGGCCGGTCCCATCACGCTCGAACACTGACAAAGCTGTCTTTCGGCAATCTGTACCTAGCCAAGAGAAATTTTTCCCTTTTCTAAATATTTCTCTACATTTGTGCGTTCGGTCGCGCTCGGCCGACCGCCGAAACGCGCCCGGCGCAACTCCAGTAGCGCGCCCGCCGACCGCCGTGGGAGGGGTAAGGGCCGCCCGCTCGCGGGTCGTAAAACCCGCGAGCGGGCGGGGCTTTCGAGGGATTCATCACTCCGTTCCCGCGGTGCAGAGCGACGGCACTCGTCCGAAAACGGTACCCAACCTCCGACGCGGAACAAAACAAGCCGAGAGAGAACCCGAACGCTCACTTACGCGGAACGACTCCCCACACGCATGAACAAGGCCGCGCTGGAGCGCCGTCTCTCGCGGGTCGAGGGGTTCGCGGACCCCCGACTCGACTTGGAGCAGTACCCGACGCCCGCGGACCTCGCGGCCCACCTCGTCCACCTCGCCAGCGTGCAGGGGGACATCGCCGGGAGAACGGTGGTGGACCTCGGCACCGGGACCGGGATGCTGGCGCTCGGGGCGGCGTTCCGCGGTCCCGCGCGCGTCCTCGCGCTAGACCGCGACCCCGCGGCACTCGCGCAGGCCCGCGAGAACGAGCGCGCGGTCGGGGTCGCGGGCGCGAGCGAGGGCGAGGGCGCAGACGCGGGCGTCGCGGACGCGGACGCGCCCGCGTCCGCGACCGGCGTCGAGTGGATGGTGGCCGACGCCGCCCGCGCGCCGCTCTGCCCGCCGGACGCCGACCGCGCGAACGTCACGGTCCTGATGAACCCGCCGTTCGGCGCGCAGGCGGGCAACGAACACGCCGACCGCGCGTTTCTGGCGACCGCCAGCGAGATTTCGGGGGTCTCCTACTCGATTCACAACGCCGGGAGTCGGGAGTTCGTGGAGTCCTTCGCCGCCGACGAGGGCGGCGAGGTGACGCACGCCTTCCGCGCGGAGTTGGCGCTCGCCCGGCAGTTCGCCCACCAGACCAGCGACCGCGAGGTAATCGACGCCGAGGTGTTCCGGATTCGGTGGCGCTGACGGAGGGGTCCGCCGGTCCCCGACTCAGTTGTACGTCTCGCGGGACGCGACCCGGACTCTGGTCCCGTCGTAGGCCGCGAACAGTTTCGGTCCCCTGCGTTCGAACCGGATGCCGTCGAGGGTCACGTTCCCGCCCACGGCGGGCATCGGCGCGTCCGCGACCGTCGAGTTATTCTGTGTGACGTGGACGACGAAAGTGCCTTGGTTCGGGACGATTGCGACCGACCGATTCGAGAGTTTCGGCCCGGCTATCGCCGGTTCGGAGGCGAACGCGTGAGTCCACTCGTCGTCGTCCGGGCCGCGAAGCCACACCTGATAGGTGGTTCCGCCGTCCACGACCGACCACCCCCGGCGCTGGACGTTGACGACCTCCGACCACCCGACGCCGCCGACCCGGACCCCCGCCCGGCCGCCGAAGGCGAGACGCCCCTTCGAGACGGCTTGGGTCCAGATTTCGCGGTCCTCGTTGACCACGACGACGCCGCTGGTGGTCACGTCGGTCGTCTCGCCGAACAGCGACACGTCGATGGCCGAGACCTTCTGGTTCGGCACGTTCTCGGCGTAGGTCACGTTGTAGCCCCGGACTTCGACCGCCGGGCCGTCGCCGGGTACGCTGGCGTCCCCGACCGTGGTGAGGTTGACCGGGACCGCCACGCCGACCATGACCGCCAGCGGGAGCAACAGCGCCAGCAGGCCGACCTGCTGGCGGGACACGTCGCCGAAGAGGGGTCTGCGGTCGGCAGTCGCCGCGACGGTGGTCAGGGCGGCGAGCGCCACCACGAAGACGACGCCCAACCCGCGATAGAGGACGTAGGTACTCTCGCCGCGATACCACCAGAGCGCCCAGAGCGTCATCGACATGCCGAGAACCACCGTGCCGGTCCAGAGTCGGAGCGCGCCGACGCGTTCGCGCCGCCGGTAGAGAACCGCGACCCCGAGCAGGATGCCGAGCAGAAGACCGAGCGCGTGGCCCTGCACCGCGATACCGAACCACCACGGGTCGCCGAAACTCCGCGAGGCCGACCCCTGAATCACGGGGTCGCGCATGGCGCGGTAGGCGGTCCGGATGGCACCCTGCGCCGACACCGCGACCACGGTCATCAGGGGGTATCGGACCAGCGCGAACCCGACGAACGCGAACGCCACGCCCGAGAAGCCGATGATTGGTCCCCACGCGAAGACGCTGGTCGCCAGACCGACCAGCGCCACGCCCGCGGGGAAGATGACGAACGCGCGAATCCACGGGTTCGAGGTCCGCGAGAAGAAGGGGTTCTCGCCGCGCTTCGACGGGAAGTGACCGAAGAAGTACTCCGCCAGCGGTGCGACGGCGAGCGTCGTCGTGAGGTTGCCGACGAGGTGGCCCGGCCCGGTGTGGGAGAACGGTGCGAGCAACCAACCCGTCGGGTAGAGATACGACCACGAGGAGAACGGGAGCGTCACGGGATTTCGCCAGTGGTTCCACCCCTGCTGAACGAACAGATACACCGCGAGGACGCCCGCTATCGAGACGAGCGTTCCCCACGGAACGCCGAGCAGGAACCGCGAGCGAAGTCGCTGGCCCCACCGACCGCTCGGCCCGTCGAGTCGCCGGACCAGAACGAGCGACAGCAGAACGGCGAGCGGAATGGCGACCTGTTCCGGCGCTGGCAACCATGAGGGCAACTGAACCATACCGATGGTTTTGACCAGCATCGTATAAATGAATGTCCGGAGTCGCGGGTCGGGCGCAAAATGTGAATCATACTACACCAATATTTGGAGAGAATGTTTCAACAATAATTAGAAAATAGTTACATAATTAATAGTTTTGTAGCGGATATGAGTGGGAACCAGACACCGCCGGGACCGTCGGGCCTTCCGCTGGTCGGTAGCATGCCGAAGTACGGACTGAATCCCTTCGAGTATCGGAAAGAGTGGGCCGAGGAGTACGGGGACATCGTTTACGTAGACGGCGGACTGGGACGAGACGGCTACATCCTCAGCAGTCCGGAACTGTTCGAGAAAGTTCTCGTTGAGGACGACGAGAAGTACCAGCGACCGCGGGAGTTCCGCGAGGTGTTCAGAGAGGGTATCGGTGCCAGCGAAGGTGAGTTCTGGCGTCAACAGCGGGAGATGATTCAGCCAGCGTTCTACCCCCAGCGAATCAAGTCGTACGCCGAGGAGATGAAGACTGCGACCGAGGAGCTAATCGAGGGATGGAGCGACGGCGAGACCCTCGACATCGAAGCGGAGATGAAAGCTCTCACGCTCGACGTGTTCGCTCGGACCGCGTTCGGAATCGACGACGTGGCCGACTACCCCGCAATCAAGGAGGCGTGCGAGGCGATTAGCGACAAGACGGCGGCATCGAATCAGGTCTTCCCGAGTTGGTTCCCGACGCCAGCGAACCGCCGGTACGAGAAGACCCAAGAGAAGTTGAACGACACGCTGGACCGAATCATTCGGGAACGCGCGGACGAGGACGACGACACGCTCCTGTCGGTCATGATAGACGCGGAGGCCGACGACGGCCACCAGATGTCCACCGAGACGCTCCGCAACGAGATGATTACCCTGATGTTCGCCGGGCACGAGACTACGGCCCTCGCGTTGACGTACGCGTTCCACCTGCTCTCGAACAACGAGAACGAACGCGAGCAGTTCTTCGCCGAGGTAGACGAGGTGGTCGGCGACGAGGGAATCACCCCGACGAACGTCCGGAACCTCGACTACACGAACAAAATCATCAAGGAGACGCTCCGTCTCCGCGCGCCCGGCCACACCGTGTTCAGACAACCGCAGGAACCGGTCACGATAAACGGGTACGAGATTAGCGACGGAGCGGCGATTTTCCTGCCGATTTGGTTGCTCCACCACGACGAGCAGTACTACGACGACCCGATGGCGTTCCGGCCCGAGCGATGGGACGGAACGCTCGAACGCGAACTGCCCAAGTACGCCTACGCGCCGTTCGGTGCCGGTCCCCACCGGTGTATCGGCGAGCGGTTCGGAAAGATGGAACTCCGAATCATGCTCCCGACGATTGCTCGGGAGTTCGAACTCGACTACGTGGGCGAGGAACCGCTGGAGTTCGAGGCGGGACTGGCCGCGGAACCGAAAAACGAGATGCTGATGGACGTTACCGCGCGGTAGGTCGAGAGGCCCCCGTCCGAAGACATCCCCTCCCGCGAGCGAAGAAGTCGCGTTCCGTAATGTTGAAACGCGCAAAGCCAGAACTGAGGGGTATGGAACTACGGGTCATCGAGAAGGCCGAGGACGAACTCTCTATCGAAATCGCCGGTGAGGACCACACCTTCATGAACGTGCTGAAGGGCACGCTCCTCGAACAGGAGACGGTCGCGGCCGCGACGTACGACGTGAACCCCGAGCAGTCCGGTGGCCAGACCGAACCGATTCTGACCATCAAGACCGAGGGCGAGGCCGACCCCCTCGATACGCTAGAGAGCGCCGCGGGCGACATCAAGAACAAGACCGCGACGTTCGTGGACGCCTACGAGAACGCGGCCTGAACCGACTTCGAGAGCGCGGTCCGCAGTCGAGCAACTTCTACGTTTCTCTCAGCAACGAAATTGTTTCTTATAACCATACATCGGTGCGTCCGAGGCGGCGACCCGAAGGGGAGACGCCGAGCGCGGACTCCGGCCGTCTGACACCGAGCGCGGACTCCGTGCGACTGCCCGACGCCGGTCGCTGGCGCTCCCGGCGTCGGGAGTCGTGCGGGCGAGTGGAGCGACGAACTGCGACCGTTCAGTCCGTTTATCGCCCGCCGACGAACCGTCCGTCCGCGCGTCCGCCCGGAGAACGCCTCGAATCGGGGATAAGCCGTGCCTAACGGCCGTAATCGGGCACGGAACTCCCGAACGGTCGCGGCGGTTTATTGGCGCAGTCCGAAAAGTCCAGTCCGCATGAGAACACGCCCAATCGTCGTAGCGGCGCTGGTACTGCTCGCCGGGGCATCCTCGGCGCTCGCGGCGACGCCGAACGCACACACCTCGCACACCCCGTCGGCGGTCGAATCGGGCGCGCTCGCGGCCCAAGACGGCGCGCAGAACGACACCGAACTCACCTACGAGAACCTGACGATACAGCGGTTGGAACTGACGAACGCCACCGTCCGGCAGGTGGTGCTGAACGAGACGACGCTGAGTAGCGACGGCGGAGCAGAGACGACCACCGCCGGAACCGCGACGGGCGAGACGACCGAAGCGGGAACCGCCGCGGCCGACTCGCTCGGCACCGCCACCGCGACGAACCTCACCGTCGTCAACGCGACGCTCCGGAACGTCACGCTTCAGGACGTGACCATTCGCAACCAGACCGTCGCGGAAGCGCTGTTCGGCGGCGCGCCGCCCGAGGGAGAGAACGCGACGCTCGAAAACGCCTCGCTCTCGGAAATCACCATCGACTCGCTGTCGGTGGACGAGGGGACCGTCGGCGACGTGGAAATCAACGACGTGCGCGCGGCAATCTCGCCCGGCGTGACGGGTGACGCCGCGACGATAGCAGACCAATCGACTGTCGAAGTCGGAACGCTGAGCGTCGGTAGCGCGGTCCTCGACAGCATCGAAGCCGACAGCGTCGGCGTCGAGAACGCCTCTATCGGTCTGGGCGTCCTCGGGGGCGGCATGGGCGGCGAGGAGACTACGACTGCCGGTGGCGAGACCACCACGGCCGCGGGCAACGCGAGTGCGCTCGGCGCGCCCGGACTCTAAGCCCGACTGCGCTCAGACTGCGCTCACGCTCCGGCGTCGGCGTCGTCGAGCAGTTTCTCGGCCGCTTCGACGCTCTCGGCGGTTTCGACGGCGTACTCCGCGTCGCCGGTCCGGTCGAACTGCATCTCCGCCAGCGGCGAGTCGCCGACGACGCGGACGACGGTGCCCACGTCGTGGGCCGAGAGGAATAGCTTCGAGCGTTCGAGGTGGGTCTTCGCCTCTTGGGGACTCGCCTCCAACTCCCGGATGTCGGTCACTACGTCGAATCCGGGGTCGAGTCGCTCCGTCGCCTCGATAGTTCGCTCGGCGGACGCCGCGGCCTCGTCCTCGTCGAACCGTCCCGCGAGAGTGACGTACAATCGGTTACGGCTCGAATCTGCTTCGATTTCGTGCATGAAATCCACGTTCTTCCGACGTGATTTTTACCTTCTGGATTGGGGTCGATAGATGGTAGACGAGTCACCGCTGGCGCGCAGAAGAAACCTCGGTCAGAGTCGGACCGGCACGCCGTGGTCGTCGAGGTACTCCTTGACCTCTCGAATCGAGTACTCGCCGAAGTGGAAGATAGAGGCCGCGAGCGCGGCGTCAGCGCCCGCGTCCTCGAACACCTCGTACATGTCCTCGGGACCGCCGCATCCCGACGAGGCGATGACCGGCGTGTCCACGGCGTCACAGACGGCCTTCGTGAGCGGGATGTCGTAGCCGTCTTTCGTGCCGTCGGCGTCGATGGAGTTGACGAAGAGTTCGCCAGCTCCGCGTTCCTCGGCTTCCTCGGCCCACGACACCACGTCGAGACCGGTCCCCTCCCGGCCGCCTTTGACGGTACACTCGAACCAGCAGGACTCGCCGTCCACCTCGACGTAGTGGTCGCCTTGCTCGTCGTATCGGCGCTCGGCGTCCACCGAGATGACGATGCACTGGCTTCCGAACGCTTTCGCGCCCTCGTTCACGAGGTCCGGGTTCGCTATCGCTCCGGAGTTGATAGACACCTTGTCGGCCCCGGCGCGCAGGGTCTCTTTGATGTCCTCGGTGGTCCGGATGCCGCCGCCGACGGTGAGGGGAATGAAGATTTCGTCGGCCACGTCTTCGACGACGCCGAGCATGGTCTCGCGGCCGTCGGCGCTCGCGGTGATGTCGAGGAAGACGAACTCGTCGGCCCCCGACTCGTTGTACTCGCGGGCCATCTCCACCGGGTCGCCGGTGTATTCGAGGTCCTCGAAGTTGACGCCCGTGTAGACGGCGGGGTCGCCCTCGTCGTCTAAGTCCACGTCGATGCACGGGATGATGCGCTTGGTGAGGGTCATTCGCTACGTGGAGGTTCGCGCGTTCGGGGTTTCACGGTTTCGACTGCGGCAGTTGCTCGGGGTCGGGGGACTGGGGTCTGCGCCGGGGAACGGTCGCGCTCGGGCCGGCGTTTCGCCCGTGGTTCGACATCCACCCCGGCGCGCGCTGTACGATTTTTCGTCCCCGGCGCGTGCTGGCGCGACCGCGTAGCGTGTCGCGCCCATTCGTGCGAGGTCGTCGGCGTTGTGCGCCGACTGCTCGTCGGAACTCGCTTCCGACGGTGGACGAGGACCGCAGGACGCAGGCCGAGGACCGCAGTCGGTTGGGGAGGGTGTGGCCCGCGGTGGCGGTGCGGGGCGGTGCGGTCTCATAGGACTCGGAAGTAGCTAGCTTTCTGCTTCTTCCACTCTCGTTTCGGTGGGAGTCGGGAGTAGCTAGCTTCCTGCTTCTTCCCCTGCTACCTGCTCCCTCCATCTGCGTTCCGAGGCCGACTTACTCCCCGCGTTCGAGTCCCGTCGGCCGAATCCCAACTTTCACGACCGCAGACCCCGAAACCCCGACGATGACCTGCAAGATGGTAATCCTCGCCGTCCGCGACGACGACACCAGCCACGACGAGTGCATCGAGTACATGCACGAGGAACACGCGCCCCTCGTCAACGACCTGCCGGGGCTTCAGCGGTACACCTCGTCGGTCCCCACGGACCCCGAGAAGGCGGGCTACGACTACGTGGCCCAACTCTGGTTCGAGAGTCCGGGCGCGATGAACGAGTCGTTCGGGTCCGAGACGGGCCAAGACGTGCAGGCGGACGCGGCGTCGTTCCTCGACATGGACGCGACGAAGATGATTCCCGCCGCGGACGAGACGGTCCACTTCGAGGCGGAGTAGCTTCGGAGCGAGGTCGGAGTCTCTTTTACTTGGCTCGATGCCGACGGAACTGACCGCAGGGACCGCCGCGACGACTGCGAGAACCGTCGAGAACGAGTCTTAGAAAGCCCCCGTCCGGTCGCCGCCGTCAGAGCGTCGCTCTGACGAGCCTTCGGTCGCTTCGCTCCCGAAGACGCCGGAAGACGGTCCTGCTCACTTCGTTGTCGCCGAAAATCGAAGATTTTCGGGATGACGAGAGCGTTGCTCTCGAACCACGCGGGCTGTGACTTCCGAGGTCTCGTTCACATCCGTTCACGAGACGGCCGCTCAGTGACATATCCTCGCTCGCTCACTGCGTTCGCTCGCTCGGATAGGGGTCACTGAGGCGACCACAGTGAACGCGACCGGACGGTCCCTTCACCCCACCCGGGCGGTTGGTCGTCCGGCGCGCGTCCGGTGGTTCGTCGGGCCGAGTGCGGACCTCGCGCGTTCGCGCGGCGCACGAGAGCGTCGCGCTCGCGCGTGCCGTACATCAAATAATATAACCTCAAAAGCCAGACTCGGGCAGTCGTCTCCCCCGGAAAATCACTCCAACTCGTACACTCGGGCCTCGTAGGGCCGCATCTCGAACGAGCGCGGTCCCGCGGCGTCCACCGCGTAGTTGTGCAGGACGCACTCGGCGTCGTCGTACTCTATACCCGGCGGGAGCGAGAACGTCGGGGTCCCGTCGCCGAAGTTCAGGACCGCGAGGAGTCGGTCGTCGCCGAGCGTCCGAAGGTAGGCGTAGATGTCCGGGTCGTCGGGCAGGAGCAGGTCGTAGTCGCCGTAGACCGCGACGGGCGTCGATTTCCGGAAGTCCACGAGGTCCCTGTAGTAGTGCCAGATGGAGTCGGCGCGCGCCCTCGCGTCCGCGACGTTCACCGTCTCGTAGTTCGGGTTGACCGGAATCCACGGCTCTCCGTCGGTGAACCCCGCGTTCTCGGCGTCGGACCACTGCATCGGCGTCCGGGCGTTGTCGCGGCTTCTGCGGGTCACGATGCGGAGAATCTCGTCCATCTCCCGGCCCTGTCGCTTGGCGCGGTTCACGAAGTTCCGCGCGCCCACGTCCATGACCTGCTCCTCGCGCTCGAAGGGGAAGTTCGTCATGCCGATTTCGTCGCCCTGATAGACGTAGGTCGTCCCGCGGAGGGTAAACAGCAACGTCGCCAGCATCTTCGCGGACTCGATGCGGTAGAGGTCGTCGTCGCCGAACCGCGAGAGCATCCGGGGCCAGTCGTGGTTGCCGAGGTAGACGCTGTTCCAGCCCTCACCCTCCAAGCCGTTCTGCCACTTCGTCAGCACCTGCTTGAACTCCGGGAGCGAGAAGTCGCCGATGGTCCACCGGTCGCCGCTCTCGCCGTAGTCGAGCGTGACGTGTTCGAAGTGAAACACCATGTTCAGGCCGTCGCCGTCCGGTCCGAGGTACTGCTGGGCCTCTTCGACAGTTGCACCGGGCATCTCGCCGACGGTCATCACGTCCCGGCCCGAAAGCACCTCGTCGTACATCTCCGAGATGTACTCGTGGGCGCGCGGCCCGGTCATGAAGTGTTCCGCGCCGACCCATCCCGAGTCGGGGTCGCCGTCGGGCAGGCCGTCGGCCTTCGAGATGAGGTCGATAACGTCCATCCGAAAGCCGTCGATGCCTTTGTCGAGCCACCACCGCATCATCTCGTAGATTCGTTCGCGGACCTCGGGGTTCTCCCAGTTGAGGTCGGGTTGCTTCTCGTCGAAGAGGTGGAGGTAATACTGCTCGGTCCGGTCGTCGTAGGTCCACGCCGACCCGCCGAACGCCGACTCCCAGTTGTTGGGTGGCTTTCCCTTCCCGCCCGGTCCGTCGCCGCGGCCGTCGCGCCAGACGTAGAAGTCCCGGAACTCGCCGTCTCCGGACTCGCGGGACTTCCGGAACCACTCGTGTTCGTCGGACGTGTGGTTGACCACGAGGTCCATGATGAGCCGAATATCGCGCTCGTGGAGTCCGTCGAGCAGGCGGTCGAAGTGGTCCATCGTCCCGAACTCGTCCATGATGGCGCGGTAGTCGCGGATGTCGTAGCCGTTGTCGGCGTTCGGCGAGTCGTAGACGGGGTTGAGCCACACCACGTCCACGCCGAGGGCCTCGAGGTAGTCCAGTTTCTCCTCAACGCCGCGCAAGTCTCCGATTCCGTCGCCGTCGGAGTCGAAGAAGCTCCGCGGGTAGAGTTGGTAGACGACGGCTTCCTTCCACCACTCCCGGTTCACGCCGAGCGCATCGGACCAGTCGGCGGACGCCTCGGCGTCTCCGCTCGCGTCTACCGACGACTGGGGGTCACCTCGCTCCATGTGGTCGGACTATCGAGTCCCGACGGCTTAGGTTTGGTTGCGCTTAAGTGGGAGGACCGGGAACGCTGAGGCATGGACGACCACAACGACGACCACACCGACCACGGCCACGACGTAGAGGGTCTAGACCGAGTTACTTCCCCGATGCAGGACTTCTCGATGTCGCAGGTCGGCATCGGTTTCGCGGTTCTCGCGGTCGGACTCGTCGTGGCGTTCGCGCTTCCGCTCCTCGCGGCCTGAGCGACCGTCTCGGTACTTTTTCGGCGAGTTTTTGCTCTTCGGGAGCGCGTCGTGGCGTCGCCGACGGTGGATGTCGGGGGGTCGGTGTCGTGAGAGTGTAACAGTTCGAAGGTCCGCGAGTGGAGAGTGATAGTTACGAGGGAGCGAGCTACTGCCGACTCCTGTGAGACCGCACCGCGACCGCGGGACACACCCTCCCCAACCGATTGCGTTGCCCGCGACCGCAGGTCAGCGAGACGCGAAGCGTCTCGCAAGCCTCGCTCTCTCCGGTCGCTGTGCTACTCATCCCTCGCGCGACCGGGCGGACCACGGAGGGCGCGCCCGCACGCGCCGGGGAAAAAGAGATGCCGGGAACAATCCCTACCTAGTCGAGTTCGCGCGCCAGCACGTCCCGGAGGTCGGCGATTTCCGCGGCGCCGTAGTTCAGCGACTCCCCATCGACCGTCAGCGAGAGCGCGCCCGAGTCGTCTGCCTCGCCGAGTTCGGCGACCGGCGCGACGCCCTCGAACGCCTCGCGGACTGCCTCGGCGTCGGTCGTGGCGACGACGGCGCGACCCGGCGTCTCGGCGAAGAGAGCTTCGACCGACGCCACGTCCGCCGTCGCGCCCGCCTCGTCCGTGACCATCTCGGCGAGCGCGACCGCCAGACCCCCGTGGCTCACGTCGTGGACCGCGGCGGTCGCCTCGTGGTCCGCAATCTCGGCGAGCGTCTCCACGACTTCGCGGGGATTCTCCGGAAGCGCGGGGAAGCGGTCGCTCCCGCCCGTCTGCGCGAGGTACTCCGACCCGCCGAGTCGGTCGCCGCCCGAGTCGCCGACCGCGAGGAGGGTCGAGTCGGCCGCGTCGTCCGAGAGGGCGGCCGGAGGCGCGTCGTAGCCCTCCTTCGTACCGGTCATCGCCAGCGTCGGCGTCGGCGGGATGGGACCCGACGGCGAGTCGTTGTACAGCGAGACGTTCCCGCCGACGACCGGCGCGTCGAGCGCCGAACACATGTCGGCGAGACCGTCCACGATTCCCTTGAATCCGCCGTACACGTCGGGCTTCTCGGGGTTGCCGCCGTTGAGACAGTCCACCGCGGCGAGGGGGGTCGCGCCCTTCGCCGCGAGGTTCGTGGCGTTCTCCAACGCGACTGCGCGCGCGCCCTCGTAGGGCGCGGCCGCGGTCCAGCGCGGGTCCGCGCCCGAGGAGACGGAGAGACCTTTTTTCGGCCTCTCGGAGCGCGAGAACCGCGGCGTCGTCGCCCGGTCCGGTCGCGGTCCGGACCTGCACCTCGTGGTCGTACTGGCGGTAGACCCACCGCTTGCTCGCGGTGTTGGGGTGGCCGACGACCGACTCGAACGCCTCCCGGAGGTCGGCGTCGGGCAGGTTGCGGTCGGGTCGGGTGGGTTCCTCGGCGTCGAGGTCGTTCATCGGTGCGCCCTCGCCCAAGAACTCGGCATCGACATCGACTACGACCTCGCCCTCGAAGGTGCAGACGTAGTTGCCCTCCGTGACTTCGCCGATGACCGAACAGCCGAGGTCGTACTTCTCGGCGACTTCCCGGACTGCATCGACGTTCTCGGGGCGGACCTCGTAGCACATCCGCTCTTGAGATTCGGCGAGCAGAATTTCGAGGGCGTTCATGTTCGGTTCGCGCTGGTGGACGCGTTCGAGTTCGATTTCCGCGCCGAGACCGCCCTTGGCTATCATCTCGCTCGACGCGCCGCCGAGTCCCGCCGCGCCGAGGTCGCGGGCCGCCTCGACTAACTCGCGGTCGACGAGGGTCTCGCTCGCCTCGATGAGCAGTTTCTCGGTGTAGGGGTCGCCGACCTGTACTGCGGGCCGGTCTTCGGTCTCGGCGTCCTCCGAGAGGTCCTCGCTGGCGAAACTCGCGCCGCCGAGTCCGTCCCGGCCGGTCGCGTTGCCGACCAGCATCAGTTTGTTGCCCGGTTCCTTCGCGTCGGCCGTGACGAGGCGTTCGGCGTCGAGCAGGCCCACACAGGCCACGTTCACGAGCGGATTGCCCTCGTAGTCGGGGTGGAACGCCGTGCTTCCCGCCACGGTCGGGACGCCGATGGAGTTGCCGTAGTCCGAAATCCCTTCCACGACGCCCTCCAGCAGGTAGCGGGAGTGTTCGCGGTCGAAGTCGCCGAAGTACAGCGAGTCGGCCAGCGCGATGGGGTAGGCACCCATCGAGAGGGTGTCGCGAACGATGCCGCCGACACCGGTGGCCGCGCCGTCGTAGGGGTCCACGAACGACGGGTGGTTGTGGCTCTCGATACCCATCGTGACGTACGTGCCGTCCGCGACTTCCACGACTGCGGCGTCGTCGCCCGGACCGACGACGACCTGCTCGCCCTCCGAATCGAAGGCCGACAGGAGCGGTCGGGACGACCGGTACGCGCAGTGTTCGCTCCAGAGGTTCTCGAACAGCGCCGCCTCCGCCGGGGTCGGGTCCCGGTCGAGTTCGGCGACGACGAGTTCGCGGTCTGGTTCGGAGAGACTCATTCACCTGTCTGTACAGACACGGCGAATTAATGCCTTTCTATGTGCAGGTGCGTGCATACCACCCGGAGAGACGGAGCGGCGTCTGCGCTCGGCGTCGGGTGGCGAGAGCAGGCCGACGGCTCGGAATTTCGGGACTCTGCTCGCGGTTCTTGTCCTATCGGTGATGTTTCTCGGTGCGCGACTGCTGACTCGTAAACTATATGTCGATATACTAAATCCGAGTTCGGGCGGCCCGTCGCGGACGGATTCGCGGAGCAAGCGAGTTAGTGTGGAGACGGATGTGAAAGACATAGAAATATGTCTCTAAGACAATTTTATATTTCTATAAGAAATATTTTAGATTTCTTTAGAAATGTGTAGGTGGTTCGGCCGCTCGCGCAGGCGGCGAGAAAACCTGACACAACTTTTAAATTGTTTTAGTTTATTAATTTTTATAGGTGATAGCTTGAACCGAAAATCCGACTCCAGCGACGTAGGACGACGAAGCGTACTGAAGACGCTCGGGGCGGCCGGAACCGTCGGCGGTCTCGGGTTCTTCTCGACCCGAACGGAGGCGGCCGGACCCACCGGTAAGGCCGTCTCGCCCGAGGACCACGAACCGCCGAACCCAGACGTGCAGGTCCGGCGAGTCGATAAGTCGGTCAAAGCGGTCTCGGCGCGCTATCCGCTCCTGACGCTCCCGGAGGACACCGTGCTGTCGTACATCGACGCCAGCGGTCTCTCGAAGCAGGAGAAAGGCGAGGCACGCCGGTCGCTCGCCGAACTTCGGCGGCGGTTCCCCGTCCGCAAGGAGAAGGACGGAAACACGACGTGGTACACGCTGGCGACGAGTAACCCGTCGAAGACGAAGGAGGACGCCGAACACTTCTCGAAGGCGGGCCGAGCGTTCGCCAAGGGCACCGCGGGGGAACTCCGCGACGGCCCGTCCGCGGCGCACAAGACGGGTCTCCACCGCGCGATGACCCGCGACGCCTGCAACGAGATGGGCATCGACTCGACGGACACCGACGAGTTGGCGAGTTACGCCGACGACCCGGACAATCCGAACGTCGAACTCGGCGTACCCGACGGCATCCCCCACGAGCAGACCGTCGAGGAGGGACTCGAAAACGCCCTCGAAGAGGTTCTCCACCACTACGGCCAATACCTCGACACCGACGCCTTCGAGGTGTGGGAGAGCGGCGACCACAGCGACGACTTCGGGAACCTCGGCGGGGCACCCTACGCCGCCGACTGGCACGTCAACAACGCCCGCTACTCGTCGGGGAGCGAGCGCAACAAGTACCTCGGGAAGGCCACCCACTACCCCTCGGACATGAGCGTCCCGCTTCACACCGGGATGGGGTGGGAACAGGCCAACCTGAACGTCTACTACGACGTGTGGAGTCTCTCGATGGAATGGAGCGTGGACCCGATGTACTGGCTTCACAGCGAGTACGAGGAGTACGTCTCGGACAACTGGACTGGCGGCCACTACCTCAAGTACGAGTACGGAAGCGACCAGTGTAGCGACGGCTACTACTGTTACTACCCCATCAACGATGTCCAGCAGGCCATTCAGGACATGGCGACCGAGAGCGGCCAGTACTCCTACGACGTGTACCACCACATCTTGGACGAGGGCCGGACCGACTGGACCAACTGGGACGCCGACACCAAAGACTACATGAAGCGCATCACGGAGAACTGCATCGACATGGCGGGACTCTACATCCGCGGGTTCCTCCACGAGTTCCGCTGAACTCGGCTACTCGATTTCCGACTGCCCGACTTCCGGCTACCCGATTTCTATCTCTCCGTCGTCTACGTACACCGAGCGAGTCGCGGTGTCGTCCCCGACTGCCTGCTCCGACAGGTCCACCGTCGCCTCGCTCGCGCCGATTCCGGGAACCTCGACGCGGACGCGGTACGCGCCCGGTTCGGTCCACACCGCTTCGAGGTTGTAGGAGGGTCCCGCGTCGCTACAGAAGTCGCCGGGCACCACGTGGGTCTCGTCGTAGACGCTCTCGCCGGTTTCGAGGTAGGTCACGACGACGCGAACCTCCTTCGAGTCGGCGTAGCAGTTCTTCAACTGGATGTCGGGTCGTCCGGGCCGGTCCTCGGGCGAGTCGATGTCGTCGGTCGTACACCCCGCGAGCGTGACCGACGCGAACCCGACGAAAGCGGCGCGGAGAACTCGACGGCGCGGCGGACGAGGAGTCACGTCCGGGCACTGATGCGCCGGGAGCATACGATTTCCGGTCTCGAAAGCGGAACTAACTCCGGGCGGACCGTTCGGCCCGGTCGGTCGGTTCGTCCTTCGCCAGCAGGAGGTCGGCGAACGCCTCCGTAATCGGGAGCCCGGCCCGGCGCTCGGCGAATAGCCACTGCCCGGCCGGATTGACTTCGAGGAAGACGAACTCCCCGTCCGACGTGTACCGGAGGTCGATTGCGGCGTAGGAGAGTCCGAGGCGGTCGGTGAACGCCAGCACCGTCTCGCGGGCCGACTCGGGAAGGTCGAACCGCTCGAAGCGCGCTTCGTCCATCGCCATCCGGAAGTCCACCGGATAGGAGGTGTCCCCGGCGTCGATTGCCGCGGTGAACGTCTCGTCGCCGACGACGGTCACGCGCAGGTCCGCATCGGCCGGGACGTACTCCTGAAAGATGACCGGCGCGAACTGGACGCTCCCGAGCAGTTCGAGTTCGTCGGGTTCGAGGATTCGGGTCTCGCGCCACGCCTCTTCGGTCGCCGAGAACGCCTTGTACACCGTCTGTTCCGGCCCGCGCTCGTTCACGAACGCCCGCGCTCGCTCGGGGTCGTTCGTGATGCAGGTCTCGGGAATATCGAATCCCACCTCGTCGGCGACTCGAAGCTGATACGGCTTGCGACCCGCACGCTCGTCGCTGAGCGGGTGGTTGACCCACTCGGCGTCCAACAGCGACCAGAGACCGTCGAACGCCGACTGGCACTCGTTGTACGCGAACTGGTAGTCCTCCCGGCGCTCGACCGACTCCGGGAGCGCGAACTGCTGTGGCCGCCGCCACCAGACGACGTTGCACTCCGACAGCGGCAGGTCCTCGCTCGCGTCGGCGTGCCGAAGCCGAGCGTCCGGACGCCCGTCGTCGTAGTCTATCGTCAACCGGAGGTCCCGCGGGAACTCCGAGAGGTCGAGGAGTCGGGCGTCGCCACCCTCGCGGTCCACCTGTCGAGCCACGACCCGCGCGTGCCGGTCGTGTTCGGTGGAGACGACGAGTATCATCGGTCGTCGCGGTACTCGCGGAGCAACTGCCGGAACTCCTCGTTCATCTCCGCGAGTTCGCTCGCCCGACGGCGAATCTCGCGGTCGAGTCGCTCGATGGACTCGTCGTCCGACTCCCGGCCGGACTCGCCGCGGGACTCGCCGCCTCGCCGTCGTGCCCCGGAGTAGTGATGGGGCGTCTCCAGCGCGAACGGTCGGCTTCCGCCGCTCTCGCGGCGTCGTCTGCGCGAGCGGCCCTGTCTGGCACCCTCTCGGCGACGACGGGACTCGCGTCCGGAACCGCTCTCCTGCCGCCCGGACTCCGAGCGAGACCGCTCCAGTTCGACTCCCGGAAACGGCCGCCACGGGTCGCGCGGGTCACGCGGGAAGTCGTCGGACCCCGGGCGCTTCTCGTCTTCGAACTGCTTGTCGAGCATCGGTCGCTTGTAGTAGTCGATGTGGGGCGGGGTGTCCTCGTCCTCCAGCGGTAGCTTCCCGTTCCACTCGTCGATGATGGGGTGTTTGTCGGTAATCGGGTGCTTGTCGATGACGGGATGTTTGTCCCACTCGTCGATGATGGGATGCTTGTCGATGATTGGACCCGAGACGCGCTCGACGGCTCTGGCGGCGTTGACCCGGCCGTGGCCGTATTTCTCGTGTCGTCCGTCGCTACCGTAGCTGACGCCGCCCACCTTCTCGCAAGTGTCCCGGAGGGTCTGGCGAACTTGGTCGGCCGAGAGCGTGGCGTCGGCACCCAACACGAGCGACCCGACGCTGGCGGCGCAGGGCGCGGCGAAACTCGTCCCGGTACTCGTGCCGTATCCGCCACCGGAGGTCGTGCTGTAGACGTTCACGCCGGGTGCGAGGAAGTCGAGTTCCGGGCCGTACGCCGACCCGTCTTCGGTGTCGTTGCGGTCCGAGCGACCCACCGCGATGGTGTCAGGGTGGGAACACACTTCGTCGGAGGCCACCGGGAAGTTCCCGTTGCTGACCGCCCAGAAGATGGGCGTCCCCTGCCCGCTTCGACCGTCGTTCTGCGCGAACTCGATGGCGGTTTCGAGGACCGACTGGAGTTGCCAGTTGGCCCCGTTCGGGCCGAGGCTACACGAAATTACGTCCGCGCCGTCGGCGCTGGTCAGACCGGCCGCGACCCCCTTCGACTCCGTGGTCGGGTCGGCCGCGAACGCGACGGCCCGCGCCAAGGTGGTTTGGCTCCCGACTTGGTCGGGAAGCGCCGCGACCGGCATGAACTCGGCGACGTGGGCACCGCCACAGCCACCTTGCCCGTTGTCGGCCCGTGCGAGCGCCATCCCCGCGCAGAAGGTGCCGTGACTGCTGTCGGGGTAGTTCGACGTGCCGACGACGAGTTCGGCCCCGGACGAGGTGTTCTCGAAGTAGGCCGCGCCGCCGCCCACCGCCGGATTCAAATCGGGGTGGTTCAAGTCGAAGCCGTTGTCGATGACCGAGACTCGGACGCCGCTCCCGCGCTCGTGGTCCCACGCCGGTTCCGCTTCAACGTCAGCGCCAGCAGTCCCGCCGCCGGACCCGTCGTTGTGCCACTGCCACTGCTGGGAGTAGTTGGGGTCCGAGGGCTGGTATCGCTGGGGGACGTGTTCGATGAGTTCCGGTTCGGCGAACACGAAGTCGTCGTTCTCCTGCAAGTCCACGGACACGTCGAACTGGTTGCGGTCTGCGGGGGCGCGGACCTCGTAGAGGTTCGGCCCGAACCCGAGGCGACGAACTATCGTCAGACCCTCCTCTTCCAATGCGGCCTCGGCCTCGTCCTGACTCAGGTCCGACTGCAACTGGACCGTCAGTCGGTCGGTGCCGACGACCACTCGGTCGTCCGAGCGTCGATACACTTTCCCGACCGACGTGGCTCCCTCGGGTACTTCGTCTTCCTCGACCGACCGAGACATCGACTCGGAAGGCCGGACGAAGAGCCATCCGGCGCTGGCGAACGCGTCCCGCTCGTCGTCGGAAATCGGCACGTCCGGGTCTTCGGCCCGAGACGCGTCGGTCGCCAGTTCGCCGAAGTCCGCGGCGGCCGACTCGGGTTCCTCCGGGGGCGACTCCAACTGGACGCCTAGAACGTCTTCGAGTTCTTCGGCCGTGCGCTTCTCACCTCTGACGTAGTACTCCCGTTCCATAGTTACAACCGCGACGGTCTCGTGAATAGGGATTCCTACCGTTCACACTAATTATGCGTTCGATTCCAGACGATAGGTCCGAGTTACTATGTTTTTAACGAAGAAACGGATTAATTCGAGTCACCTATCGGTAGTCCGGCCGCGGTCACACCCGCGGCGAGGGAATCCGGACCGCCGATGGAGCGCCGCCGTCGCCGTAATTTCCGTTACCGCCGGGCGCGTCTCGGGTAAGGGAGAATATCGTCGCCGCGACTGCGAACGGCGAGCGACCGCGACGAGTCGCGGTCGCTCGCCACCACGCCCAGAGTCGTACCGAGGCGCTTTTGCCGCCGCCACGCGAACCCCCACCTGTGCTATCGGTCGAGTTACACGCCCACTCGTCGCTCTCGTACGACGGCCGCGACTCGGTTGACCTGCTCTTGGAGCAGGCGGCGGCGGTCGGTCTCGACGCGCTGGCAATCACCGACCACGACGAAATCGACGCGAGTCTCGCGGCCGCAGAGCAGGCAAGCGAGTACGGACTGGTCGGCGTCCCCGGCATGGAGATTAGTTCCGCGGCGGGTCACGTCCTCGGACTCGGCATCACCGAGCGTGTCCCCGCCGGACTCTCGTTCGGCGAGACCCTCGACCGGATTCACGAACTGGGCGGCGTGGCGGTCGTTCCCCACCCCTACCAGAAGTCCCGAAGCGGCGTGATGGCGAACATCGGCGAGGACGAACTCGCGGAGGCCGACGCCATCGAGGTGTACAACTCCAGACTGCTGACCGGCCGGGGCAACCGGAAGGCCAAGCGGTTCGCCGAGCGCCGGGGGCTTCCGCAGACCGCGGGGAGCGACGCCCACATCAGCGAGATGGTCGGACAGGCAGTCACCCGAATCGGGGCCGACGAACCGAGTACGGAGGCGATTCTCGACGCCATCGTCGCCGGGCGGACGAGTGTAGAAGGCAAGCGCACACCGTGGCACGTCAGTTTCCGACAGGCCGCGGGCGGTGCCAAGCGCCGAGTGAAAAACCGCCTCGGCGAGTTGCTCGAATGACGGCCGAAGATTCGATGCGGGGCACGTCGCCCGAGACCGTCGCGCGCGCGGTCCGGGAACGAGAGTCGCTCTCCGGAACCGCTGGCTTCGCCGGGCGACTGCCGGACGGCCGACTCGTCCGGGACGTGCTGGGCCGCCAGCCGATTTTCGTGGAGGCGAGCGTCCGGAAAGGAAGCGACCGAGGCGCGAGCGACTGGTCCTTCTCGCCCGCCGACCTCGCCGACCCCGAACCCCTCCCGGCGGGCCACGTGCTAGACCTCGGGTCGGGCGACCCCGGCGGAAGGTCCCCCGAGCGCGTCTTCTCGCTCCCCGACCCGACGCCCGCGGGCGGCGACCGTGAAGCGGTCGCCGCCCTCCAGCGTTCGCTCGAAGAATCGCTGAGCGCGGTCGATTCGGCGGGGCTGGCAGTCGCGTTCTCGGGCGGGGTGGACTCCGCGGTGGTCGCCAGCGCCTTCGACGCGCCGCTCTACGTCGTCGGCTTTCCCGGGAGCCACGACGTGGCGGCGGCCCGGCTCGCGGCCGAACTGATGGACCGGGAGGCGGACCTCCGAGTCGTGGAACTCGACGTATCGGACGTAGAGCGCGCGGTGCCGGAGGTGGCCCGCGCGACCGGACGGACGAACGCGATGGACGTGCAAATCGCGCTTCCGCTATACCTTGCCGGAGAGCAAGCGTCGGCCGACGGCTTCGACCGTCTCGCGGTCGGACAGGGCGCGGACGAACTGTTCGGTGGCTACGCCAAGGTCGCGCGCGCGCCCGAGGACCCCCGCGTCGAGGCCGAGACGGTCCGCGGTGCGGCACGCGAAGTCGTGGCGACTTTTCCCGACCAACTGGAGCGAGACCTGCTAGCGTTGCGCGAGGCGGGCGTCGAACCAGTCGCGCCGCTTTTGGACGACCGGGTGGTCCGGACTGCGCTCGGACTGCCGGGCGACCTGCTGGTCGATTCCCGCGGCGAGCGCAAGAAGGCGCTCAGACTCGCGGCCCGCGAGTTCGTCCCCGACCGGGTGGCGTTCCGCGAGAAGAAGGCGGTCCAGTACGGGAGTCTGGTCGCCCGCGAGTTGGACCGACTCGCCCGCCAAGAGGGGTTCAAGCGCCGGATGGACGACCACGTCTCGAAGTACGTCGCCTCGCGGGTCGATTAGAACGTCTCGGCGAGTCGGGCGAGTTCCTCGCCCGCGTCTTCGTCCACCGAGAAGCCGAGTCGCTGGCGCTCGTTGTCGATGACGAGGGTGACTGTCGCGCGGTCGGTCTCGTTGCCCATCGCGCTCCCCGCGACGAGTAACACGACCGAGAGGACGACCAGTCCCGCGCCGTTGCCGAAGTCGCGGGACGCGACCAGCAGGCCGACGAGCAGACAGAGACCCCCGCACGCGACGAACGCGACCGACAGGTCGAGTTCGCCGCCCGCGGCGTCCACCTTCACGGCCCGGACGTGATTGTAGCCGATAGAGGTGATGGCGTCCTCGGTCTCGAAGAGGACGCGCCGGTCGGTCGCGGCGAACGCGGTCGGCGTCTCGGGGTCGATACCCCACTGGTTCGCCCAGTGGACCCCCGAGGCGGTCCACGAGAGGCGGACCTCCTCGTCGGGTTCGAGTTCGGCTTCGAACCTCGTCGCGGAGTCGTCCGGCGCGTTCTCGACGCCGACCTCGCCGACGCTCATGTAAGCGAGTCATTCAGAACCGAGGTTAATTAACCTTCTCAAGCAGTAAAATAGTTAGCTTATTTGAAAATCTGGGTCTGGCCTACGCTGACCGGGACTCGACTCTCTCGATGGCCTCCAAGCCGATTTCGACCACTTCGGTCGACAACTCGTCGTCCGTCCGGAGGTCTTCGGGGGTGAACCACTCCCACTCGTCGGCGTCGGCCTCGTCGTGGCCCTCGGGAGCGATGTCGCGGTCCGACGCTTCGGCGAAGTACACGTGGTCTACGTGCTGGTGGCCGACCTCGCCGTCGGGGTACACGTCGATGTCGAACAGCATGACGTGTTCGGCGGGCGCGAGTTCCCGGCCCGCATCGACGGGGACGCTCGTCTCGGGTTCCAGCAGGTCCACGTCGAGACCTGTCTCCTCGCGGACTTCGCGGCGGGCGGCCTCCCGCGGGAGTTCGTCGCGGTCCAAGTGGCCGCCGGGCGAGAGCCACATGTCGAGTCGGTCGTGGTGGTGCAGTGCGACTGCGCCGTCGTTGACGACGTAGACGGTCGCGGTGAAGTGTCGAGTCGTCTCCATGCCCGGACGGACGAAGACGCGGGGTTTGCGCGTTACGGTCCCGTGCGGAGGTCGGCCGTCCCGTGCGGAGGTCGGCCGGTCGCTCCCGGTTGTTTGGTCGGCGAGCTATCGCCCCGGTGTCGGAAGACTGCCCCATCCCCGAGTTATAAAGCCCTACTTCGTCTTCGGTGAGGTATGGACCGCGTAGCGATTATCGGGGCGTCGATGACCCAGTTCGGCGAGCGCGACGCGTGGCTCCGGGACCTGCTCGCGCAGGCCGGGCGCGAGTGCCTCGCCGACGCCGAAGTCGCCCCCGACGACGTAGACCACCTGTACGTCTCGAACATGGCCAGCGGGGAGTTCGAGGGCCAGACCGGTGCGCCCAACGCCCTCGCACACGACCTCGGGGCGATGCCCGCCTACACACAGCGCGTAGACCAGACCTCCGCCTCCGGCGGCGCGGGCATCTACGCCGCGTGGCAGTCGGTCGCCTCGGGCGCGAGCGACATGACGCTCCTCGTGGGTGGCGAGAAGATGACCCACAAGACGACGGCCGAAGCGACCGACGTAATCGCCTCGCTCACGCATCCCGTGGAGTACAAGCACGGCGTGACGCTCCCGAGTTTCGCCGGACTGACGGCGCGTCGCTACCTCCACGAGTACGACGCGCCCCGCGAGAGTCTGGCGAAGGTCGCGGTGAAGAACCACAGAAACGGATTGGACAACCCCCACGCCCAGTTCCGCAAGGAGGTCGATTTGGAGACCGTGATGGAGTCGCCAATCGTGGCCGACCCCCTGCGCCTCTACGACTTCTGCCCGATTACCGACGGGAGCGCTGGCCTGCTGTTCTGCCCCGAGTCGGTGGCCAAGGAATACGTCCCCGAAGACGAGTACACCGTCGTCTCGGGCGTCGGCGGCGCGACCGACACCCACGTCGTCCACGAACGCGACGACCCGACCGTGATGGGCGGCGCAGTCGAGAGTTCCGAGACGGCCTACGAGATGGCCGGACTCGGGCCGGAGGACGTGGACGTGGCGGAACTCCACGACATGTTCACCATCCTCGAATTCCTCCAGAGCGAGGCCGTCGGCTTCTTCGAACAGGGCGAAGGCTGGAAGGCCGTCGAGGAGGGGGTCACCGACCGCGACGGCGAGTTGCCGGTCAACACCTCGGGCGGTCTCAAATCGAAGGGCCACCCGCTCGGCGCGAGCGGCGTCGCACAGGTCTACGAACTCCACCGCCAACTGCTCGGCGAGGCGGGCGACCGGCAGGTCGATTGCGAGGTCGGTCTGGCCTGCAACGTCGGCGGATTCGGCAACTGCGTGACCACCACGATTCTGGAGGAACCCCAATGACGCTGAACGCCTACCGATGCCCGAACGGGCACGCGACCTATCCGGGCCACGAACTCTGTCCCGAGTGCGGCGAGGAACAGACCGAGGCAATCGACCTGAGCGACCGGACCGCGGAGGTGGTGACGTGGACGACGAACACCGCGACCCCGCCGGGCGTCCGGCAACCCAACTCGCTGGCCATCGTGGAGTTCGAAGTCGAGGGCGAGTCGGTCCGAGCGATTGGCCAACTGGCAGAGGACGCGGAGGTCGAAATCGGCGACGAGGTGCGCCCGGTGTACGCCGAGGAACTGCGCGACCCCGACGCCGGAATCCGTGAGAAGGCGAGTCAGGAGTGGGACGGGTATCGGTTCGAGTCGGTCTGAGCGAACCGCGACGAACCGCCTCCCGACGCTGATTCTACCGGAGTGAGAATCGGCGAACGAGCATTTATCTCCCGCTGTCGAATCCGTACGTATGAGCGACACGTCTCTCCCACGCTGGCAGGTAGCCTCAACCGTAGCGATGCTCGGTCTCTCGGTCCTCGCAACGCTCGTCGGTCTCCTCCGTCCGGGTCACTACCGGGACGCGGCGGTGACGCTCCCGCAGGTGTACGGCCAAGACGTGGTGACGCTCGGGGTCGGCGTCCCACTGCTGGCGGTGGGTCTCTGGTACGCGGCGCGCGGGTCGCTCCGGGGGTACGTGGTCTGGCTCGGAGGGTTGGCGTACATGCTCTACACGTGGGCCTCCTACGCGCTGATGCTCTACTTCAACGAATTGTTCCTCGTCTACGTGGCGCTGTTCGGCCTGTCGCTGTTCACGTTCGTCGGCGGCGTCCTGCGCGCGGACCCCGGCGCGGTGCGCGACCGGTTGGACGGTCGGCTTCCGGTCCGGGCGACGAGCGGCTATCTCGCGGCAATCGCGCTGTTCTTCGCGGCGGGGTGGCTGGCAGAAATCGTGCCCGCCACGCTCCGGGGGACCGCCCCCGAGGGCGTCCGACTCGCGGACGTTCCGGCGAACGTGATTCACGTTCTCGACCTCTCGGTCCTGCTCCCGGCCGCACTCCTGACGGCGGCGTGGCTCTGGCGACGGCGCGACTGGGGGTACGTCCTCGCGGGCGTCCTGCTGGTCAAGTTCACGACGCTCGGACTCGCCGTCCTCGCCATGGCCGGGTGGATGCGCCGGACGGGACAGGGCGGCGAACTCGGCGAAATCGCGCTCTTCGGCGTCGTCTCGGCGGTCAGTCTCGCGCTCGGCGCGACCTACCTCCGGGCGATGCGTCCGCCGTCGCAGACGGCGGACGCGGGCGACGGGGAGGGTGCTTCACCGGAGTAGCGCGGCGGGTCGGACCGACGCCGACGGGGACGCTTATCCCCTCCGGCGAAGTACGTGAGGAAAATGACGCCACCTTCGGAGGGCGACACCCGGACCTTCCAGCGCACCTTCACGCCCGAGGACGTTCGGCAGTTCGGCGAAGTCTCCGGCGACGAGCAACCCCGCCACCTCGAACCCGACGACGAGGGCCGCCTGCTGGTCCACGGCCTGCTCACGGCCACGATGCCGACCAAAATCGGCGGCGACTTGGAGGTCCTCGGTCGCTCGATGGCGTTCGACTTCCGCAAGCCCGTCTACACCGGCGAGACGCTGACCTGCGAGATGACCATCGAGGAAGTCACGGAGCGGGCGGACCGCTACGACCTCTCGGCGGCCGTCACCTGCGAGAACGAGGACGGCGAGACGGTGATGACCGGCACCGTCGAGGGACTGGTGTGGAAGCAGGTCTGACGAATATTTTCCTTCATCAAAGAACGGATTTCCTATTCTTGAGAAAGGTAAGTAGTTCTAAGAGCCGTTCAGACGTTTATCGTCGCGCTTTCGTCGTCGTCGCGCCGAGCGCGACGACGACGCCCGACAGCGTGTGCGGCGGCCAACACCTTATCAACCGATAGATTAACATTGAATCCGTGGCCGATTCAGGGTATGTTTCCGCCGGGCCACTACGGGATGGCGCTCGCGCTCTACGCGGTGGTCGGGTACGCCCTGCTCTCGCGGGGGTACGTCCGTGACGCGCTCTCGGGCGGCGGAATCGTCCTCTCGTACACCCTCTTCCCGGACGTGGACGGCCAGTTCGAGTTTCTGGTCCACCGCGGCGTGACTCACACCCTCTGGTTCGCGCTCGCGGTCGGAGTCTTCTGCGTGCTGGTCGTGGCGTCGGCACTCCCGAATCGACCCCGCCGCGAGGCGGTTCGCGGCGCGCTCTGGTCGTTCTTCCTCGGCAGTTTCGCGGTGGTCGCCCACCTCCTCGCGGACGTACTGAACCCGTGGGGCGTGATGCCGATTTACCCCGTCTCGCCCGCGCTCTACTCGCTGGACCTCGTTCGCGCGACCAACGACGCCGCCAACTACGCCATGTTCGCGGGCGGCGTCGCCGTGGCGACGGCGGCGTGGTTCGCTGGCCGACGCGCCGACCGTCGGTCGTCGCTCGCCCGCCGACTCTACCGCCGACTCCGCGGCCGTGAGTCGGTGGCCGAGTAGCTATTCGGCGTCCGCGTCGTCCTCGCTCGATTCAGCGCCGCCGTCAGCGTCACCGTCGCCATCGTCCGACTCAGCGTCCGCTCGGGCGTCCTCGTCCGCTTCGTCTTCCGCATCCGCTTTGCCCACCTCCGGACCGCGCTCGTCGCGCCCTTCGAGTTCGTCCTTGATGGACCGAAGTTCGGCCTCCACGTCGACCTCCGCGCGCTCTTCGGCCGATTCGTCGTCAGCACTCTCGCCGTCCGCGTCGCTCTCGTCGGTCAGTTCGATTGTCGTCCCGCCGTCGAGTCCGGCGTCGGGGGAGTCGGACGAAGACCGCTCGCGGTCGATGTCCCGCTTGCGCTCGCGGGTCTCGTCCGCCTCACGGCGCTCGCTCTCCACCCGGTCGCGTATCTCGCGGTTGATGCGCCGGGCGTCGTCGAGGATGCTCCGGGCCTCGTCCTCGCGGGGCAGGTCGCCCTCCCGAATCGTCGTCTCCACGTCTTCGAGCGCCGACTCCAGTCGGTCGAGGGTGAGTCTGCTCGCGTCGGCGGCCCGCGACTGGAGTCGGTCGCGCTCCTCGCTCACGACGCTCCGCTCGGGGTCGAGCAGTCGGATGACCTGCTGGAGCGCCTTCAGCGCCCGGACGTTGGCCTCCAGCATGGCGATAGCGGTCGGGATGGCGTACTCGCCGGTAAACGACAGCACCTCGCGCGGGGTCGGCGGACGCGGCAGACCCAGCGGTCCCTCGGGCGGTCGGCCGAGTTCGTCGCGGAGTTCGCGCACTCGGGTTTCGAGTTCCTCGACTCGCTCGTCCAGTTTTTCGGGATTGCGCCGGCCGTCTTCGCCGTCTCGGTCGTCGCGGTCGTCTCTCATGGCCGAGGGTACGTGTCGCGCCGTAAAGAGTTTGGCCGCTTCTCGGGAGGGCGTGGAGTTCGTGGAAGTTAGAGTCGGGGGAGGAGAGGTCGGTGTTCGAGGGTCGGACGAAGGGGAACGAGAGATGGAGACAAAAAGTCGCTAGCTTCAGGCTTGAGCCAACGAAGACCGCCCGCACCGCAACCGCACCGCCACCGCGGGCCACGCCCTCCCCAACCGACTCCTTCGCTCCCTCCGGTCGCTCAGTCGTCCACCGTCGGAAACGAGTTCCGACGAGCCTTCGGTCGCTACGCTCCCGAAGACCTCGCGCGGATGGGCGCGGCCACGGAGGGTCGCGCGCGCGTCGAGACCTCTATAAATAGAGCTCCCTCGAACCCCAGACCCCGCGCCTCAGAACGTCTCGCGGAGGAACACCTCTCGCTCGGGGAACATCGCGACGAGGGCGTCTCGCGTCCCCGAATCCCGGACTTCGATGTCGGCGAACGTCTCGGCGTCCGCGACCGAGTGATAGCCGACGTAGACCTGCGAGAGCGCGCCGACCCCGGCGGTCGCGTCCGGGCGGTCCTCGTCCGCGGGTTCGCAGGTCGCCCGACCGTCCGCGACGGCGACCCGGAAGGTCCCGTCGTTCCACGCCGCGAGGGGGTCGGCGACCGAAATCGAAAACTCGGCGTCGAGGTCGGTCGGGTACTCCAACGCCTCGAACGCGGCCGGAACGTCCACGAGTCGGACCATCGGCCCGGCGCTAATCTCGCAGTCGATGGCCTCTGGGTCGGCGGCGGCGTCGAGTAGGGTCGTCTCCGGCGGTCCGTAGATGCTCACCTGCTCGACCTGCGAGTCGTGGTTTGCGAGCAGTCGCAGGCAGTTCAGGCGCGCCTCGCGGTCCGCCGCGGCGAGTTCCTCGACGTGGAGGCGCTTGCCCTCGTTCGCGTCGAGGACGCGGTAGACGACGTAGCCCCGGATGTCGCCGTCGCGCTCCCACCCGTAGACGTAGGCGTCCCCGCGCCAGTCGCTGAAGACGCGCTTTCGCCACCACTCTTCGGTTCGCTGGACGGTGAGTTCGTACCCCTCGTCCGCGGCCGTGAGAACCGGGGCGAGGCGGTCGTACTCGTCTCGGTCCACCGGTCGGAACTCGCCGCCAGCGAGCGGGGAGTCTCTGGCGAACGACAGCGCCTCGGGCGCGCACTCGTACCGGCCGCACTTGTTCGCTATCCCCCACCCTTGTCGCTCGTAGAAGGGATGCTCGAACGCCCACAGCGCCGTCAGGAAGTCGCCGCGCTCGCGGTACTCCGCCAGCGACTCCGCGAGCAACCGGGCGACGTTGCCCTGCCGACGGTGTTCGGGCGGGGACGCCACCGCCGACAGGCCGGGCATCTCGAACTCCCGCCCCCGGAGCGAGGTCCGGAACCAGTTGTGACTGCAGACGCAGAGCATCCGGTCGCCGTCGAACAGCGCGCGCGGTTCGTCCGGTTGGTCGTCGGGGTCCCAGTCGTAGTCGTCCTGCGGCCCCTCTTCGAGGCTGAAGGCGTACTCGACGTACTCCTGAAACTGCTCCTTCCGATCGTCCGGGAGCGCGCGATAGTTCATGTCGGAGAGGCGTCCGAGGCGACCAAATAGGTTGCTCCGGTGTGGTACTGTGTGCCAATACTCGCGCTACTGGACCGCGCGCCGGTACTGAATCGGCCACTCTACCTCGTCCTCAACGCCCAGTTTCTCGGCGGCGTGGAGCGCGAAGTAGGGGTCTCGGAGATGTTCCCGGCCGACGATGGCGAGGTCCGCCCGGTCGTTGCGAATCAAGGCGTCGGCTTGTTCGGCCTCGGAGATGCCCCCGACAGCGCCGACGAGCGCATCCGTGGACTCGCCCACTCGCTCGGCGTAGCGCACCTGATAGTTCGGTCCCATCTGTGGAATCTGCTGGTCGGGGTGGAGTCCGCCCGCGCTCACGTCCACGAGGTCCGCGCCCGCCTCGGCGAGAAGCGGCGCGAGTCTGGCGGTGTCCTCGACGGTCCACGACTCGCGGTCGGGAAGCCAGTCGGTCGCCGAGACCCGGACGAACACCGGCTTGTCGTCGGGCCAGACTTCGCGGACTTCTTCGACGATTTCGCGGACGAGGCGGGTCCGGCCCTCGAAGTCGCCGCCGTACTCGTCGTCGCGGCGGTTCGTGACGGGCGAGAGGAACTCGTGGAGCAGGTAGCCGTGGGCGGCGTGGACCTCCGCGATTTCGAAGCCAGCGTCGAGGGCGCGCTCTGCGGCGGCCACGAAGTCGTCTCGGAGTCCTTCGATGTCGTCGAGGTCCATCCGCGCGGTCCGTGGCGGTTCGCCTTCCTCGAAGGGGTAGGGGACCGCGCTCGGCGCGAGGGTCTCCCATCCGCCCTCGTCGGGTTGGAGCGGTTCGCTACCGTCCCACGGCCGGGTCTTGCTGGCCTTTCGGCCCGCGTGGGCCAACTGGATTGCCGGAGTCGCGCCGCGTTCGGAGACGAACGCGGCGACCGGCGCGAGGGCGTCTGCGTGGTCGTCGCTCCAGATGCCGAGGTCGTGTGGCGAGATGCGACCCCGCGGTTCCACCGCGGTCGCTTCGGTCATCACGATGCCAGCGCCGCCGGTGGCGCGACTCCCGAGGTGAACCTCGTGCCAGTCGGTGGCGAAACCGTCGCGGTCGCACGAGTACTGACACATCGGCGACACCATCACGCGGTTTCGGACCGTGGTCCCGCGAATCGACAGCGGACTGAACAGGTGGTCACTCATCGGGTCCCCCTCGGCGCTCCGCGCCCGAAAGGTCTCGGCTCACCCACGTTTCTTGCCGAAGAGTCTGGACTGGCGTTTCAACTGTCCGAAACACTTATTGTAGACATAGCCGTTATTGGTGAATCAATGTGTGGGGAGGAACGAAGGGGGAGTCCGGAAGCGACAGCCCGATTTCGACATCGGCTTGCGAGTCTCAAACGAAGCGGGTGCAACATCTTACTCGTCGGTACCGACGCCTTGGACGCGGCCTGCGAGCGGCTTTTGGGGGAGTCGAGCGCAGGCCCTCGGTACCGGTTGTTCGTGACGACGGACGCGACACCGGCGGTAGCACACTCGAAGCTCACGTCCGCCCAGTCGGGACCGTACCGCGACGAGGCCGCAGTCGTGGACTGGCAGGCCGACGTTCGGGGCGGGTGTGCGACCGGCGTCCGCGGCGAGACGCCGACCGACGGTTCGGGCCGTTCCGGGGAGGACGGGCCGAGCGTCCGCGATTCGACGGGTCCGTCGTTCCGGTCCGTGACGGTCGATAGCGACGCTCTCGGGGACCTCGGGACGAGCATCGAGGAGACCATCGAACAACTCGGTTCGGGCGTCGGGAGTCTCTCGCCCGCAGAGCTTCGGCTCTGCTTCGAGTCGATTACGCCGATAGTCGCCGACTACGACGACCGGGACGTACGCCGGTTCCTGCTCGGCGTGACCGAGACCGTCGAACGATTCGACGGCATGGCTCACTACCACCTTCCGGCCGAATACGACTCGGAGACGGTCGATTCCATCGAAGCCCTGTTCGACGCAGTGGTCGAAGTCCAGTACGGAAGCGGCGGGATAGAGCAACGCTGGCACCTCGCGGACCCCGACATCACGACGGACTGGCTTGCGCTGTAGGTCGGTCGCGACCGTAGTACCACGAGTATCGTTCGAGAATCTGCTTCCAGACGCGCGCGTCCGAACCGGGTGACTCCCGGTTTATATCCCGAATCCGTCGTAAGTCGCGCTCTCCCAGTCGTTCGAAGTGGGGCTTCCCGAGGAGTTCCTCGATTCCTCTGGAGTCTTCGGTACCCTTGATGCGCTGTTTCCGGCGCTCGCGGTCCTCGGCGACGAGTTCGCCGGGACTGAGACTGTGATAGTACGACTCCACGGTCGGGTACCATCCGCCGCTTATCGCTCGGTCGGTGCAAGCCAGCAGAATCGTACGAACGCGGCCGGGACCGGGTTTCCCCTCCGAGCGTTCGGCCCGTTCGACGGCGCTCTCGACTAGCGCGTCGTGGGCCGAGAACACCGCGTGGAGTTCGTCAACTCGGTCGCTGAGTCGCTCTGCCGTCTGAACACGGAAGAGTTGCTCGGCGTTCTCGTCGTGTTTCAGGTACTTGCCCTTCGAGTCATCCTCGTACGCACGGGCCGCGACGTAACTCTCGTTGAGTCCGACGAGCGTCTTCAGATACCTCCGCTTGGCTTCGTCGGTAGCGAACGGCAGTCGGACGACTTTCTGTCCCGCCACAGATAACGCTTCCAGAAATCGTTCCCCGTTGTATCTGAGGTGGTCGTGTCGCCCGTCGTTCACTTCGACGAGGTACTTCGACCCCGTAAAGAATGCTTTCGACACCATCGACGCTACTTTGTTGGGAGCGACCCCCCGATATTAAATTTCTCGTACATTATCAGAAACGAGAATCGAATACGGTCGTCAAGCTCTCGGACGGACGCGCCGAGCGTTTCCGGACCGTCACCCCCACAACGTCAGCGAGTCGTGGCCGAGAAAGCCGTCGATGGCGTGGGCGCGCGATTCGAGGTCGACCAGTTGGTTCCGCAGGAGGGTGCCGGTGGCGTGGTCGCCGAGACTCTCGGCGAGTTCGATGTGGCTACTGACGCTCTCGATGAGGTCGCCGTAGGCTTCGAGGTCGTTTTCGAGCGAAGTCCGCACGTCGTACACGTCCTCGCCCTCGAACGGGACGGGACTGTGGCGCTCGAACGCCGCCGGACCGCTCACGGGGACGCCGCCGATTGCGCCGATTCGACGCGCTAGCGCGTCGGCGTGGCGTTGGGCGTCGGCGGCCGCCTCGCCGAGGAACCGCCGGAGTTCGCCCGACTGCGCCCCCGCGACGTTCCAGTGGTGCTTCCGAAGTTGGTGATAGAGGACGTAGGTCGCCGAGAGGTCGGCGTTCAGCGCCTCGACCACCTGCTCGGCTTTCTCGGCGTCGAAGCGCACGGCGTTGCCCTCGACGGTGCCCGCCTGCTGGAGTACCTGCCGCTGTTGGCTCACGTTGTGTTCCCCCTGACCGGGTACCACCGGCGGCCGCTTAAGGTTGTTCGCAGGTCGGGGCGGGGCGACGATTCGCGTGAGAGAGTCGCGTTTTATTTTAATCTTTTCCGGCGCGCGCGGGCGCGGCGCTCGTGCGCCGCGCCCACCGCGCGAGGTCTTCCGGAGCGAAGCGACGGAAGGCTCGTCGGAACTCGCTTCCGACGGTGGATGAGCATCGGAGCGACCGGAGGGAGCGAGACGCGCAATCGGTTGGGGAGGGCGTGGCCCGCGGTGGCGGTGCGGTCGCGGTGTTGTGCGGTTTGATTGGCTCAAGCCTGAAGCTAGCGTCTCACCACCTCACCGTCGTCTCACCTCTTCACCGTCGCCCTCTCCCGCTCGAAAAGCGACGACCTCACACAACCATACATACTCCTAGCAAATACAGAAGATTCTCAAACAAATAAATTTCATTTCCTGTCCTCGAACACCGGGACGAACTCCCGGCACTCAGCCAGTACCGCGGGGTCCAAGTCGGCCACCAAATCGCGCTCGGCGCGGTTCAACCCGGCCTGCACGCTCCCGTCCGGTCGGACGACACGCGAGCGCCCGGCGTACTCCGTAGGGTCGCCGACCGTCTTCTCGCCCGTGCGACCGGCACCGACGACCCAGCGAACCCCGTCGAGGGCGCGGGCGCGCAGGAGGAGTTTCCAGTTCTGGCTGTGGGCCGCGGGCCACGCGCCGACGACGAAGAGGGCATCCACCTCCGGCCGGGCGAACGCCGCGCTCTCGCCGACGAAGTTGAGGTCGTAGCACGTCAGGAGACCCGTCGTGCCCGCGGGCGTCTCGACGGTGACGCGTTCACGGCCGGGGAGGAGGACTTCGCGCTCGCCCGCCCAAAGGTGGCGCTTGCGGTAGACCGTGGTCCCGCCGTCAGGGTGAAGGTACGCGACGGCGTTGTAGTAGGCCGGTTCCGGCGGTGCGGCGCGGGAGGTCGGTTCGGAGGGCGCGGCACTGGGGGACGGTTCGGCCGTCGAAACGACGCTGGCGTCCGGGATAGCGTCGTCGTCGCCCACTACCTCGACGAATCCGACGAGGAGGGCGCAGTCGGTTGTGACCGCGAGGTCGCTCAGACGGGCGAGTTCGTCCGCGTCGCGCGACCGGGCGGCGGCGTAGGCGCGTTCGTCCGCGACGAACCCCGTCAGGGCGTACTCGGGGAACAGCGCCACGTCCACGTCCGGGGGAAGGTCGCTCACGCGCTCGCAAATCGACTCTACGTTCGCCGCTACGTCGAGGTCGGCCACCGACATCTGGCAGGCCGCGACGGTCGGCGCGTCGGCGGGAGGTCCGGCGTCGGTCACGTCCGTCAGGTCGAAGCCCCGAGCGAAAAGCGATTCGGTACCGAAATCGGCATTAATCCAATCGTGAGTAAATATTTTACCCACGGAGCGCAAAGAGGGGTGTATGTCCCAACAACCACTCCAGCGTCGGGAGCGCCTGTACATCGATGGCGAATGGCTCGACGCCGACGACGTACTCGAAGTCACCGACCTCGCGGACGGCGGGTCGTTCGCACAGGTAGCCGCCGCGAGTCCCGAACAGGCCGACGACGCGCTCGCCGCCGCGCAACGCGCCCAGTCCGCGATGCGCGAGACCACCATCCCTCAGCGCGCCGAGTGGATGGACGAGATTGCCGACGGCCTGCTCGAACGCAAGGAGGAACTCGCGGAGGTCATCGTCCGCGAGGCGGGCAAGCCCATCTCGTCGGCCCGCGGCGAAGTCGAGTCCGCCGCCGAGCGGTTCCGGCGCGCCAAAGAGGAGATTCGCTCGCTGAAAGGCGAGTTCCGCGAGGGGACCACCGCCGGACACGAAGGCTGGGACGCCATCGTCAAGCACGAACCGATGGGGACCGTGCTGGCTATCACGCCGTACAACTACCCGGTCTCGACCACCGCGCTGTCGGTCGCGCCCGCGATGGCCTCGGGCAACTGCGTCATCCTCAAGCCCGCGAGCGACACGCCGGTCAGCGCCGCGATTCTGGCCGACGTAGTGTCGGAACTCGACCTTCCCGACGGCGCGTTCAACTTCGTTTCGGGCCGCGGGAGCGTCATCGGCGACGTGCTCTCGGGGGACGACCGCATCAACGTCGTGTCGATGACCGGCTCCAGCGGAGCGGGCAAGCACGTCGCCAAGGAGAGCGGCATGGTCAACCTCCACATGGAACTCGGCGGGAACGCGCCCGCCGTCGTCTTCCCCGACGCCGACCTGTCGGACGTGGCGGGCCAGTGCGCCAAGGGGTCGTTCAAGTACGCGGGCCAGCGATGCTCGGCGGTCAGCAGGGTGCTGGCCCACGAGGAAGCTCACGACGAAATCGTGGACCTGCTGGAGGCCGAAGTCGATAGCTGGCAACCCGGCGACCTCTTCGAGGAGGACACCACGATGGGACCGCTCATCAACGAGGGGCAGGCCGAGTGGGTCGAGGAACTGGTCGAAGACGCCGTGGAGAAGGGCGCTGACCTCGTGCGCGGCGGCGAACGCGACGGCGCTCACTTCGAACCCACCCTGCTGGCGAACGTTCCCCACGACGCCCGCATCGTCCACGAAGAGCAGTTCGGACCGGTCGCCGTCGTGACGACCTTCGAGGACGAGGAGGAGGCCGTCGAGATTGCGAACCACGGGGACCTCGCGCTCGACGCCGCGGTGTTCACCAGCGACTACGACCGCGCGATGCAGATGGCCGACGAACTCGACGCTGGCGCGGTCCGCATCAACGGTGCCCCGAGTCACGGTCTGGGCGACGTTCCCTTCGGCGGAAACAAGGCCTCCGGCATCGGTCGGCAGGGTCTCCACACCACCATCGAGGAGATGGTCCGCAAGAAGAGCATCATCCTCTGAACGTCACCACTCGGCGTTTCGACTCTCGACAAACCCCTGAGAACGCGACCTTTTCCAACCACCCGGATGCGCCGCGCCTGCGCTCGCGCACGCGGTTCTGCGCGAGCGCAGGCGAACGCGGGGAGGTTCGGGGCGCGGTGCTGGTGCGGTGGCGGTGTTGTGCGGTGGCGGTGCGGTCTGATTGGCTCAAGCGATAGCTAGCTACGTTCTCTCGTCTACGTTCTCTCGTCTACGTTCTCTCGTCTACGTTCTCTCGTCTACGTTCTCTCGTCTACGTTCTCTCGTCTCTCAGAACTTCCAGCACCAGTCGCTCGAACTCCACAGCGGTAGCTACCTCCTCCGATTCGTCACTCGTCGTCGGATTTCAACCCGAGCGTCCGTCTGATTCGCTCCGCCAGCGACTCCCGGAGTTCTCGGAAGGTCGCGGGGCCGTCGGCCTCCGACCGGGGTTCGGTCGCGGAGCGTGCTTCCGCCTCCGAGCGAGTTTCGGCCGCGGAGAAGGCGGCGTCGTTCACGTCGTCCGCACCGGTCGCGTCGCTCGAATCGGGAACCACCTCGGCCACCGCGTCCGGATACGGAAATCGGTGTGCGCTCCACGACGAGGGGAACGCGTGTCGGCCGGTCAGGTCGAGTTGTCGGTCCGCGACTATCTCGGCGTCGAGTCGGGAGTAGACCGCGCCGTCCTCGTGGAACAGGCCGTTGACGCGTCCCTTCTGCCGCGGTTCGCGGAGGTACGCCGGGCGGAGCATCAGACTCCAGAAGAAGTCGCCGTCGATGGTTCCCTCCTCGCGGAGTCGCCGCATCGTCGGCGCGAGACTGGCGAGGTTCGGCGCGAATCGCGAAGGCGGTTCTTCGAGGGTGCGTTGCCACTCGGTACACCAGAGGGGTTTGCGGGCGGGTCCGTCGCGTTCCGCCACCTCCTCGGCGATTTCGTCGGCGAGCGCGCGCTGTTCGGTCGCGTACCGGCGAGCGTCGTCCGGCGTCCGCGGGAGGTTCATGTGAAACTGGTAGGCGTCGAGTCCGGCGAGACCGTCGAGGCGGGTGCTGTCGTCGTAGAACCGAGCGAAGCGCACGTCCTTGGTGCCCATCGTGAGCGTGGCGTCCGGGGCTTCGGACCGGACCGCTCGGAGCGCGTCGATTACGAAGTCCCGGCGTGGTCGGACCTTGCCGGGTTCGTTCATGATTTCGGTAGCGAGCAAGCGGTCGTCCTCGGCGTACTCCCGTGCCCACCGCCGGGCGAAGTGGGCGGGCGACCGGTCGTACCCCTTCCAGTTTCGGGGTTGGAGGACTTCGGGACGCGACGGCGAGTGGACGCCGAAGGCGTTCTCGGGGTCGGTCGCGTGGAGGTTGGCCTCGGTGGGCGGAGACTTCGGCGGGGCCTCGAACAGGACAACGAGCGGGCGGATGTCGCGGGCGTGACAGGCCGACAGGAAATGCTCGACGTGCGCGAAGAACGTCGGGCCGTCCTCGCGCCAGTACTCGTAGGACGCGAAGACGCGGACGCTGTTCAGGCCGAGTTCGGCGGCGTATCCGAGGTCCCGCTCTACGACGGAGTTCTCGTAGTCGGCCCACGTCTGATAGGCGTTCCAGTCCTTCTGCGGGATGTACACCGCGCCGCGGGCGTTTCGGAGGGGGTCGCCGTCGCGGGAAGGGTTTCCGTCGTCGCCGTCGCGGGAAGGGTTTCCGTCGTCGCGGGCGTCTCGGGCGTTGCGGCCGTCTCGGTTGTCAAGACCGTCTCGGTCATCGAGAGGGACTCCACGGGATACATCGTCGTCGTCCACGGACGGGTGGAGCAAACGCCGAGGTAAAAATATTCGGGTACATTTTGAAGAATCTTCTCGACACGGCCAGTCATGGTACGGCGAACCACCATTTCCGCTGTTTCGTCTGTTTGGGTTAGTTTATAAACACACCCACCCCATCGTTCCGCTGAATCGTTCGCGGACGGTGGGGTGGGCGGTTTCTCTCGTGAGCTATCGACGTTCTTTCCACATCTAGATAGACGAAAAAGACTACTCTGACTAGTTTGCGGCTACTGTTTCGAGGACTAGAACAAGAAAGTTTCCTTTTCTAGAGGCCTCCGGAGGGCTACCCCCTCCTCCCCATTTCTCACGATATTCAGCGGAACGATGGGGTGGGGGTGTTTCTTAAATAATCGGTTCAGATGAATCAGAGGAATCAGCGGAACGGGTGGTTTCGACACCTTCATGAACCCGACCCAACTCGTTCACAGATAACATGGGTTCTTTCGACTTCGTTCGAGAATACTCCCCGTACACCAACCGCGAGGCGTTACTGGACGACTACACGCCCGATACGTTGGTCGGGCGCGACGACGAGTTGGACGAGTACCACGGCGCGCTTCAACCTGCAATCTACGGCGAGCAACCGGACAACATCTTCCTCTACGGGAAAGCGGGAGTCGGTAAGACCGCGGCCACGCGCTTCCTGCTGAACAAACTCGAAGACAACGCCGAGGAGTACGACGACTTGGACGTGCGCACCGAAATCATCAACTGCGACGGTCTCAACTCGTCGTACCGAGTCGCCAGCAACCTCGTCAACACGATGCGCGCGCCCTCGAACCACATCAGCGAGACGGGGTACTCGCGCTCGCAGGTCTACGACCTGATGTGGGAGGAACTCGACGACTACGGCGGCATCATCCTCATCGTGCTGGACGAAATCGACCACCTCAAGGACGACTCCATCCTCTATCAACTCTCCCGCGCCCGCGAGAACGAGAACCTGACCGAGGCCCGCATCGGTCTCATCGGCATCAGCAACGACCTCACCTTCCGTGACTCCCTCTCGCCGAAAGTCCGCTCGTCGCTCTGTGAGCGCGCCATCTCCTTCTCGACCTACGACGCCAACGAACTCCGCGCGGTCCTCGAACAGCGCAAGGAAGTCGCATTCAAAGACGACGTGCTGACCGACGACGTGGTGCCGCTCTGCGCCGCGTTCGGTGCCCAAGAGTCCGGGGACGCCCGAAAAGCCCTCGACCTCCTCCTGAAGGCCGGGGACCTCGCCCGCGAGGAGAACGACGAGGAAGTCGCCGAACAGCACGTCCGCCGAGGGCGGGAACTGCTCGAACGCGAACAGGTCGCCCGCGGTATCGCGGACCTCAACGACCACGAGCGACTGGTCGTCTACGCCCTCGCCACGCTGGAGGCCGAGGGCGACACGCCCGCCCGCTCGCGGGAAATCTACACCCGCTACAAGTCGCTGGCCGACGCCGCCGGGAAGAACTCGCTCACGGCACGATGGCTCCGCGAGCATCTGGACGACCTCGCCATGCTCGGCATCCTCAACGTCACCGAAATCAACGAGGGGTCGGCGGGCGGCAAGTACCGGGAGTACGACCTCCAGCAGGACCTCGCGGTCGTACTCGACGCCCTTGAAGAGACGTTCGCGTCGATGGGCGTCCACGCGAGCGTGAAGGGCTACCTGTAGAACCACCTTTTTTCTTCGTCGGGTGGTCTCGGGCGCGCGGCGCATCGCGCCGAGCGCCCTTCGGCCACCACTCCTCGAAAAATCTGCGCCGTCAGAGCGAACTCTGACGAGCCTTCGTTCGCTTCGCTCCCGAAGAGACCAAAAAAGCCCGCTCGCTCGGTCGCTCCGGCGTCGGCGCTCCGCGCCGACGCCTCGCGCTCCCTCGCTCGCGGTCGGACGCGCTAGCCCGGACCGCAACCGCCACCGCAACCGTCACAGCACCGCAACCGTCACAGCACCGCAACCGTCACAGCACCGCAACCGTCACAGCACCGCAACCGTCACAGCACCGCAACCGTCACAGCACCGCCACTGTGCCACTCCCACCGCGCTCCGACACTTACTCGGTCCTCGAACGACCACCGGGAGAAACACGCATGGCCGAACTCGGCGAACACTACCGACCGACGGACGACGCCCGCGACGCCGACGGCGAACGTCTCGTTCCCGGCGTCTACCGCGTCGTCGGCTCTGGCGACGACGTAGCCCTGCTCCGGGTAGCCGACGCGAGGGGTCGGCGCGCCCACACCGGCGAACTCCGGCACGTCGCTCCCGCCACGCTCTCGGAGGCGTTCGAGCGCGCGGCCGACCCCGGCGAAGCTTCGCCGCTCGCGGCCGTCCGAAACGCTCTCTCCGGTCTCTACTGGAGCGTCCGGCAGTCGTTCTAATCTCGACCGTGTGCGCTAAGCAAGGTATAGATATACTATAGGGTTATATAGGAATACTAGACATATAATAATATGCTTGAAGTGAAGGAATACAATTCCCTCTCGGGAGCGAAGGTTTCGGTTCTCGCTCCCTCGCGGTCGCTCCTTCGCTACGCCGTTCGGCCTCGGACCGAGGCGTTGAGCGGGTTCGGTAACGTCCGTACGACCGGCAACTGGCCTTCGTTCTCGACCGTCTCCACGACTTCGCCGTCGAGGAGTACTCTGACTGTCGTCGCGTTCTCGTTCAGATTGCCCGACGCGCGTACGTGCGTCCCGACGGCGCAGTTTGCCGAGTCGATGGAGACGTTTTCGGCCGTCTCGTCGTCCGACCGATTGCTCGTGCGTAGTCGGACCTCGTACACGCCGTCTCCGACCGCTTTCGACGCGACCGTCACCGTCCGTCCCCGGTCGTGTGCGACCGTCACGTTGAGTTTGACCGCGGGCACGCCCTCGTTTGGCACGAGTTCCACCCGCCCGCCGTCGCGCTTGACGGCGTCGTCGAGACACGTCGGTCCGCTGGAACCGATTACGAGTCCCACTTCGGAGTCGGACTCCGTAGTCGAATCCGCACCTGACGGTCCCGCGCCCTGATTCAGTATCGCGGCCCCCGCGACGATAGCGAAGATAAGCGTTACTCCGACTGCGGCATCTCGCTTCTCGACCATTAATCTCTAAGTTATCCTTGACAATTTTACCACTTTTGTTCGGATAGCGGAACGTTCCGGAAATAGTGTGGTTCGCTTCGATTTCGTTTCTCTACCGAGGGAGTAGCAGTTAGATGTAGTCCCCGCAGTGTCCAACGTCGGCGACGATAGTGTTGCCGTCGTATCGGGTGTTCCCGTTGGCGAACTTAAACTTCACCGACGAGTGTTGCTCGATTTTGTGGTAACAGTTTCCGACCGTGAAGCTGATTGCGCCTTCTTCGTACGCCAGCGACGGCGAACTCGTGCTGGTGAAGGTGTCCTGGAGAACCGCGGAGTCGGTGGTCTTCGTGTATTGGTATCCCGGCGGGATGCTAATCGAGAGGCTGGAGAGACTCTCCACGAACGCCGTCACCTCTACCTTGATGGTAATCTCCTCAACTTCTAGCGGGTCGTCCACCCAGTAGGCGTCACCCCACCAGACCGGAGCGCAACTTCCGCTGACCGACGCGTCGCCGTTGTCGGCCTGTGCCCAGAACTCCGAGTCGATTTGATAGTCGTAGTCGGGGTTGTTGAACCACGTCCCCGTCGTGGTCGCGCTTCCGGAGTCGCTGTGAGTCGCGGTAGAGACATCGCCGTCGGTCAACTGGTCGAAGACCAACTCTTCGCGCTTGTCCATCAGGAAGTCGTAGTCCGACTTCGATTTGGCACCGACTATCATATGACTCGTCGGTGATTTTTCGAGAATCCGCCCGTGTTCGTCGGCGTAAATTACCCGTGCCCCGGCGCGAGGGTTCGACTGGTTCTGCATACGTTCGTCGTCGGCGGCCACTACAGAAGACCCGAGAGCCATGCTCGTAGTAGCGACACCCATCGACTTGAGGAATTTTCTTCGTTCCATCTCTGCAACTAAGACGTAGAAGTAGTAGTATTTAATATTTTTTGCTGTTATGCAATAATTGGATAATAATAGAAATCCACTAGGTAGTTTCTTAAATATTTTATAACGTAAGAGCGTTTCAAACCCGCTTTTTGTATCACTACTGTCGAGTGCGACGACCTAGCCGACGAGATGCCACTCGTCGGCTACCCTCGGCTTCGGCTACCCGCGGCTATTTCCTGCTCGGCGTGCTACTCTGTGCATACTCCGCCGCGGACGGAAACCGGGAGAAATCGGGGGAAACAGCGTGGCACTCGACTATCAGCGCGTCATCGACTGGCTGGACGACCGCATCGTGAACCGGCCGGGCCGAATCGTCGCCGTCTTCCTCGTCGTGACGGCCGTCTTCGCCGTCGGCGCGACACAGGTGTCCACCGAATCGGGCACCGAAAGCTTCGCCGAGGACGTGCCCGAACAGGACGCCCTCGACGCGGTGAACAGCGAGTTCGAACCCCCGTTCGGGCCGGGGACGACTTCGACCCAACTCATCCACACCGGCGAAAACGTCCTCTCGAAACAGGGCCTGACGCGGATGCTGACACTCCAGTACCGCCTCGAACGCCGCGAGGACCTCCGAATCGTCGGGACGACCGGTCCCGCGGGCATCGTCGCGCGCACGCTCGACCCCGACGCGGCCACCGCCGAGGAACAACTCCGGGCGGTCGAACGCGCCTCACCGAACCGAATCGACATCGCGGTCCGGGCCGCCGCCCGCGACAACCCCGCGTTCCGGAACCTCCTGAGCAAGGACTTCAACCCCGAGTCGGCCCGCGCCACGTCGTCCGTCACCGTGGTCGAACACGCGATTCCCGAACTCGCGCCCGACGAGCAAGCCGCCGGGTCGAACCCGCTGACGCCCATCCAGCGCGAGATGCAGTCGGTCTCCGCCTCGGTCGGCGGCGACATCCGGGTGTTCGGGTCCGGAATCATCGACGCCGAGTTCGGGACCGTCATCGGCGACACCCTGCTCATCGTCGTGCCCGCCGCCGCGGTCCTCATCGTCCTCTTCCTCGTCGTGGCCTACCGGGACCTCGCGGACCTCCTGCTCGGCGTCGTCGCGCTCGTGATGGCAATCGTCTGGACGTTCGGCTTCATGGGGCTGGTCGGCATCCCGTTCAACCAGATTCTCATCGCGGTCCCGCCGCTCCTGCTCGCGGTCGGCATCGACTTCGGCATCCACGCGGTCAACCGCTACCGCGAGGAGCGCGTCCAAGGCTACGGGGTCGCCGACTCGATGCGGACCGCGACCGACCAACTGCTCGTCGCGTTCTTCATCGTCACGACCACCTCGGTCATCGGGTTCGCCTCGAACCTCACCAGCCAGTTGCTCCCCATCCGGGACTTCGGCGTCGTCGCCAGCGTCGGCATCGTCTTCACCGCGCTCATCTTCGGCGTGTTCCTCCCGGCCGCGAAGGTCCTGCTGGACTACGCCCGCCAGCGCTATCCCGTCCCGACGTTCAGTCAGACGCCGCTCGGGTCCGAGGACTCCTCGCTCGGGCGCGTCCTGACCGGCGGCGTCGGCATCGCCCGCCGCGCGCCGCTCGTCTTCCTCCTGCTCACCGCCGCGTTCACCGCCGGAGCGACGGGCTACGCGACCGGCGTGGACACCTCCTTCAGCCAAGAGCAGTTCCTCCCGCCCGAGGAGACGCCCGACTACCTCCGCGCGCTCCCGGAACCGTTCCGGCCCAACGAGTACACCGTCACGCGGGACATCAACTTCCTCGAAGACAACTTCGAGACCGGCGAGGACGAACAGGTCATAATCTACGTCGAAGGGCCGATGGAGCGGGACATCGCGCTCGAATCCATCCACCGGGCGGGCGCAGACCCGCCGGACACCTTCGTCGTGGAGGACCGGCGCGCGAGCGAGCAGAGCATCGTCACCGTCGTCCGGTCGCTCGCGGCGACCGACCCCGAGTTCGCCCGACTCGTCGCCCGCAACGACCGGGACGCCAACGGCGTCCCGGACCGAAATCTCGACGTAATCTACGACGCGCTCTTCGACTCGGAGTACGCCGCGCTCGCGGGTCAGTACCTCACCGACGAGCGCCGGAGCGCCCGCGTGGTCTATTCGGTCGAGGCCGACGCGGACTCGGCGGAAGTCACCGCAGACGCCCGGACTGTCGCCGACCGCTACCGCTACGAGGCCACCGCCACGGGCAACATCGTCGTATTTCAGGCCATCTCGGACCTCATCTTCGAGTCGGCCATCGTCAGCCTCGCCGTCGCGCTCGCGGGCACCGCCGTCTTCCTCGTCCTCGTCTACGGCGTCCTCACCGGCCGACCCTCGCTCGGACTCGCCAATCTCGTCCCCATCGTCGTCACCGTCGCGACAGTCGCGGCCACGATGCGGTTGGTCGGCATCTCGCTCAACGCCTTCACCGCGACGGTGCTGGCCATCACCATCGGTCTCGGCATCGACTACTCCGTCCACGTCGTCCACCGGTTCACCGACGAGGTAGAAGAACAGGACGACCCCATCGTCGCACTCGAACGCACAGTCACCGGGACCGGCGGTGCGCTGACCGGGAGCGTACTCACCACCGTCTTCGGCATCGGCGTTCTCGTGCTGGCGGTGTTCCCGGCCATCGGACAGTTCGGCCTGCTCACTGCGCTGAGCGTCGTCTACTCCTATCTCGCGTCGATTCTGATACTCCCGTCGGTGCTGGTCGTCTGGGAGCGATTCTCCGGCGCGGGGTCGCGCGCCGACGCGTCCGACGCACCCGCCGCTTCCGGGGAAGCGGAGTGACCGAAAAAACTTCGTCCGGAAAATCCGGGCTCCGGAACGTTACGCCGGAACGGTCGGAACTGCCGGGGCGACCATCGACGAGTTGTTCGCAGTCGCATCCGGCAGGTCGCCGGGTTCGACTTCCTCGCCGTTGAGGACGAACGTCGCGTTACCGAGGTCCCCTTCGGCGGAGATGTCGGTGATTCGCCCGACGAACTCGTAGGCGTCGCTCTCGTCGCCGTCACCGACTTGGCCGGTGACGGTTCCGTCCTGCACCTCGTCGGTCCCCTCGGTTTGGTCGCTGACCGCTTCGACATCCCCTGCGAACGAGAGGGTGTAGTTCAGCGGCGTCCCTTCGCTCTGGATTTCGAGGGTGTTTCCGGCCTGCGCTTGCTCGGTCTGATTACCCGCGGCGGCAGTCGTCTCCTCGCCTACGTCGGTCTCGTTTTGTCCCGCCGCGGTGGTCTCATTTCCCTCTTCGGTCGTCGTAGTCTCGTTTTCTCCTGTTTCGGTCGTTTCGGGTTGTTCGGTGGTCGTCGTCTCGTCCTGTTGCTCGCCGTCCTGCTGGCCCGCACCCTCCTCGACGACCTCGAACTGCACGATGTCGGTGTTGTCGCCGTCGTCCACTTCGAGGGTGTAGGTGCCGGGTTCGATGCCTTCGGTACTCAGGTTGACCGACCAGATGCCGTTACGACTCCACTCGTCGGTCGCGGCCGAGTCGAAGTCGGCGGCGCTCGGGCCGTCGATGACTTCCACCGTGATGGTGTTGTCGTCGGGTCGCCGGTTGGTCACGCCGCGCACGACCATCGTCTCGCCGACTTCCACGGGTCGGGTCTCCGTCTGGAGACCGGGCGTCACCGGCTGGTCGGCCTGTCCCTGCGGCAGGATGGCAGTGACCGAGGTCGCCGCGTCCGCGTAGCGGAACGTCTGTTGGAGTATCAGGTCGTCGCTACCTGCTTCGTCGATGGTCTCGTCGGTGATGCGCTCGTTGACCTGTTCCTGCGTGAGACCTGCGCCGAAGCTCGTAATCCACGTCTCGAGCGAGGCTAGGTCCGCGTCATCCACGCCGGGGAGAACCCCGTCGCCGACGACGGTGTCACGGCCGAGACCGATGACCATGCCTCTGATTTGGCCCTCGTTGAGTTCCCGGCCTTCTCTGGTGATGAGTTCGATGTCGTCCTCCTCGAACACGTCGTTGTCGTCCACGCTGACCGTCTCGGTGACGGTCCGTCCGCGCGAGTCAATCATCACGACGAGAACCTCGTCGAGACCGGGCGCGACGCCCGTGACCTCGACGGTACCGTCCTCGACCGCGATTTGGCTGTTGTAGGTGCGGAAGACCCACGTCGAGTCCTCGGTGGTGTCAGTCTGCTGTCCGTCTTCCTGCGTCGTGTTGTTCTGGTTCTGCATCGCCATCGGCGACCCTCCGAGCGGCGCTATCATCGAGGAGTTACCGCCGCCGAGCGTCGGTTCGGTGACTATTATCGATGTCTGCTCGCTGGTCGCACTGCTGAACTCCGAGGTGGTGAGCGTGTCGGCGATTGTCCCGTTCTGAGTCACGTCCACCGCTTCCACGACGCCGATGCGGTAGCGGCCGGGGATGCTCAGGATGTCGTTCGCCTGCGAGAGGGTCACGTCGCGCTCTTCCCACTCGCCGTCGGCGTCGACGCTGATGAGGTCCTGCTGGGTGAACTCGCCGTCCTCGTTGACGTCCACGAGTTCCCAGTCACCTTGGTCGCGCACGTAGAGTGCCACGTCGTCCACGCCCTGCGCGGCCGTCCCGCGCACGTCCTCTTCCTGTCCGGCGATGTAGGTCCCCGCCGGACTGTCGATGCTGAGTTCACCCTCGGAAACGTCGAGAGACAGGTCGTCCTCGGTGCTACCCACGTTCTCGGCGATGTCCGAGAGGTTCTGGTCGGCCTCGTAAAGGTTCACGTCCACGCTCGTGTCGTCGAGGTACGTGGTGTCGATTTGCCCGACGCCGATGCCGGTGTCGTCATCGACTTCGATTTGCGCCCACGCGAGGTCCGCTTGGCCGTCCCCGTTGGTGTCGAGGCTCCCGCGGTCAACGGTGTCTTCAACGTCGCGGAAGACGCGCTCGTCAACCTGATTGTTCCGGAAGTCGGTGTCCTCGATGGCGACGTAGTGGGTCGCGCCCGCGGTCGAACCCCGGACCGTGTACCGGATGTTCTGGCCGCGAGTCGCTTCGTCGTTCTCGAGGTCGAGGACGACGTTCTCGTCACCCGTCACCGAGACGACGGTCGAACGGGTCGCCGACCCGGTGTCGAGGTTGTCCCAGCCTTCCACCGTGATGGTGTAGTCGCCAGCGTCCTGGTCGCTCAGGTCGATGGCCCAGTAAGCGGCTTCGAGGCTCTGAGTCTGGTTGAGTTCGGACTCGTTGAACTGACCTAGACCCTGCAGGTACTCGATGCCGGTTTCGGTGCCGCGCTGACCGGGGTTATCGACTTTCTCGGGGTTCTGCGCGTACGGGCCGGTGAGCTGTTCACGCTGGGACTGAGAGAGGTCCTCGACCCGCGTGAGTACGTCGCCCGTAATCTCGTTGCCGTTCTCGTCGGTGACTTCGAGCGAGAGGTCCTCGGCGTTCTGGAAGTTCCACTCGGCGCTGATGAGCAGAGTTTCGTCCTCCTGAACGGTCGAGCCTTCAACGTCGACCCCGCGCTCGTTGAACACTTCGAGGTCGGTCACTCGCGGCCGTTGGACGGTCACGCCGATGTTCGCGGCCCGGCCGTCGATGGCGTACTGACCGAGTTCTTGGTCCTCGGGGACGGGCGATTCGAGCGGGATGCCCTCCGCGTTACCCGAGACACCGATGAGGTTCGACGGGTCGATGTCTTGCCCGTTTGCCCCAACGAAGTCGATGTCGTCCTCACCTTGGAAGACGACCGGCTTTCCTTCGGAAACGACGACGTCGTTCGGTCCGCCGACGCCCGGACTGAACGTCGGTTGGTCTCCGCCGCGTCGTACGTCTGCACCCAGTACCGCCCCCGACATCGCTACCGTCGAAAGCACCAGCAGTGCTGTGAGTACGAGTGCGCTCGCTTTCTTTCTCGATGGTATTTTCTTTATCATTTTTGTCATATCTGTCTGATACGGGATTTGTTCGGTCCCCTATCAGTGTTCTACAACCGGTTCCCCCCATCCTGTCGTCGTCGTTCGTCAAATCGTCCTCTCGGCGTCCTGATTGCTCGCGGGTTTCACCTCGGGAAACTGCGACGCCGGATTAGTTGATAAAAAGCGCAGACCGTTTTCGGGTGGGGTGCTTAAGTATTTCTTAATACCGGGAGTCCACGACCGACTGAAGTTACGACAACCGATGTTACTCACATAGGACGAGAACATCGACCGACAGTACCGAGGATAGGCCGAGGGTAGTATCGGGATTCGGTCACTCTGCGCGGACAACGGTCTCGGCGCTTCACCGCGGTGTGTCAGCGAGAGACCGAGTAGAACGCCGTATTACGTCTCTCTTCGCTGGTGATGAACGCGGCGAAGCTGTCGCCATCGAAACTATACGCTCGGAATCATGTTAGGGAAACCCAACTGATATGTACTGATTCGGAAGTGGTCGCGCTTCGATGGAGTCCGGCAGTCGCTCACTCCCGCTTATATACGATTATCCGTCGATTGTCTCCCGTTCTCCCGACCGACCGGGAGTCAGTCGGTGACTAACGGCGGTAACTGCACCCCACTGCGCCGTCTATCGCTCGTTACGCTGGCCGTCGGACGCGACTACGTTCGTCTCCAACCACCTCCGACTCCCACCTCAGCAGTTTCGTTAGCGCCTCTCGGACGGATTTCGAAACGAACCGTCTCGGCGTCGTCGCCGTCCTCGGCCTCGACGCGGTACGTGCCGGGTTCGGCGTCGTCGGGCACCTCGATGGCGACCGACCACGCGCCGTCGGTGCCCCACGTCTGGGTCGCCGCGAGGTCGAACGCCGCGGCGCTCGGTCCCCCGACAACCTCGACGAAGACGGTGCTGTCGTCCGGCCGCCGGTTGGTGAGTCCGGCAACGACCATCGTGTCGCCGACGCGAATCGGTTCGGGCGCGGTCCGATTCGCCCGCGACCGGGCGGTCCGATTCGCCTGCGACTGGGGGACGACTCGCTCGATAGTGGTCCGACCGTCTGTGTAGACGAACTCCTCGGCCAGCAGAAGGTCGTCGCTCCCCGAATCCTCGATTGTCTGGTCGTAGTAGAGTTCGACCAGTTGCTGTTGGGTCCGCGTGACGCGCCCGTCGGCGGCACCCCGACCTGCCGCGTCAAGGAACTCCTCTTCGAAATCCGCGAGGTCGGCGCGAGCGACCCCCGAAACCTCGCCGTCGCCGACGACCCCATCACGGCCGGGCGACAGCACCGTCGCCACGACGCGACCCTCGGCGAGCGGCGTCCCGTCGTCGGTGACGAGTTCGAGGTCCTCCTCCTCGAACACGTCGCTGTCGTTGACCGAGAGGAGTTCCGTGACGACTCGCCCTCGCCGGTCGAACAGCACGACCAACACGCTGTCGGTGCCGGTGGCGGTCCCTCGGACGGGCACTACGCCGTCCTCGGTGGCGACCTGTCCCGCGATGTCCTTGAAAACGGTCGCGTCGAACGCTGGTCCCGACTCGGTGGTGGTCTGCTGGCGGGGCGCAGGGAGGTGTGGGGCCGACGAGACCCGAACGGGCGGGTCCGTTTCGGACCCGCCCGCCGGGTCGCCGACGGGGTACGTGAGTGCCGTCGCCGACAGCGAAACCGCTACGAGAAGCGCGAGTCCGACCGCGAGTACCGACCGCGCTCGGCGTCGGTTCGAGTCCCCCATCCCGTCCCCGCTATCGACGCGGGCCGACAAGAAAGTTCGCGGGGGCGGTTAGGGCAGTGTTCGGAGTCGCCGACGTTCACTCGAAGGCGAAGGTTCGTGACCGATTTTGGCGGTGCGTGACGGAAACGTGCAGGTCTCTTCGGGGTGCGTACTCCCGGACTCGTATATAAGTGGTGTGCTAAATACATATAAACTTTAAGTATCTTGCAGAAGAGAACCTTTACTATGGGGGGTAAAGCGAATACAGACTCGGTTAGTAGAGCGAAAATAAGCCTCGATATACCCGCTCAAGACGCGAATATCTTCAAGAGTCGGGCAGTCCACGAGGTACTCTCGTTTTTATCCCGTTACCACACCGGCACGTTTTCCATTACGGAACTCGCCGACGCCGTGGACTACTCCCAATCGACCGTCTCGAAGGCCGTCGTACACAATTCCTAGAGCAACCAAATTAATTCTTAAACAAAGAAAAAAGAGTCTTAGAGATAGCTATAATTATCTCCCGTCGCGTCCGGGTCGGCGGCGAGTCCCTCGCCGCCGACCCTCGACTCAGGGGAGGAGTCGGGCGATGGCGTCGTGTTTCCACCAGACGAGGACGGTGACGGCCACCAGCAACGCGCCGAGGGCGACCAGCACGGGCGACACCGCGCCGGTCGGAAGCGGCAGACCCCGGCGCTGGCGCTCGCTCACCTCGACCGGGACCCGGTAGGTGTCCGAGAGAACGGTGTCGCCCCGTTCGTTCTCGTAGGTGAAATCGACCGAGACCGGGTAGACCTTCGGAATCGCGCCGCCCGCGGCGGCGACCCGAAACTCCATCGTCGCGGACTCGCCCGCGTCGAGTCGCGCGACGAACGCCTCGTCGTTGTCGCTCGACAGGGGGTCGCTGGCGAACAGTTTGGCCTCCACGTCCCGGAGCGTCTGGTTCGCAGTGTTCGTGACCCGGAACTCGACTACCTCCGACGACCCGGAGGGGACCGTCGCGTTGACCGCTTCGACCCGGAATTCGTCTCGCTCCTCGGCCACCTCGACGCGGGCATCCATCGTGTCGCTCAGTCGCAGGTCGTCGTTCTGGTTGCGGTAGCGCACGCGGAACGACACCTGCCGGGGACCCGGTTCGGCGTCGCCGTTCACGTCCACGGTGAACTCGAAGGGGGCCGACTCGCCGGGCGCGAGGCGACCCAGCGCGTACTCGGTTTCGCGGGCGTCGAGGTTCGGGTTGTTCGTCTGCATCACCACCACCGCGTTCGAGACGGGACGCTCGCCCGTGTTGACTACCTGCCCCGTCACGTCGCCGGTCTCGCCGACCCGGAGCGTGCTATCGACGTTCTCGACCCCGAACGTCTGTTCGTCGCCGACTTCGACCTGCGCGTCCAACCCGTCGCTGACCTGCAAGTCGCCGTTCCGGTTGCGATAGCGCACGAGAAGCGACACCTGCCGAGGGCCGGGGTCGGAGGTGTTGGGCACGTCCACGGTGAACTCGAACCGGGCCGCTTCGCCCGGTTCGAGGTCCCCGACCGCCACCTCCCGTTCCCGCGGGACGAGGTTCGGGGTCCCGCCGAAGACGACCACGGCGTTCGAGACCGGAACGTCGGCCGTGTTGACGACCGACCCCGACACCGTGCCCGAGTCGCCCACCTGCAAGTCGGCGGCCACGTTCCGGACGGCGAACGTTCGCTCGCCCGCCACCGACACCGCCACGTCGAACGAGTCGGAGTACAGAATCTCGTTCTCAGGGTTGCGGTACCGGACCCGGAACGACACCGGTCGGACGCCCGGATTCGACTCGTTGGGCACGGCCACCTCGAAGTCGAAGGTGGCCGACTCGCCGGACGCGAGGTCCCCGAGCGCGTACTCGCGCTCCAAGGGTCGGAGACCCGACCCCTCCGTCTGGAGGACGACCACGGCGTCCGAGACGTTGGTCTCCGCGGTGTTGGTCACGACGCCGGAAACCGTCCCGCGGTCCCCGGCTATCAGACCGGTGGCGGTCGCACCCACCTCGAAGGTCTGTTCGCTGGCGACGGCGACTTGGATGTCTATCGGTTCGCTGGTTCGCTGGTCGCCGTCGGCGTTCCGGTACTGGACCCGGACGGTGGTCCGGCGAGGTCCGGGTTCGGTCCCGTTCGCGGTGTCCACCCGGAACGAGAAGTTGGCCGACTCGCCGGACGCGAGGTCCCCGACCACGTACTCGGTCTCGCGGGCCTGCAAGTTCTGATTCTCACCGGTCGTCACGACGACTGCCTCCGTGACGTTGCTCGTGCCGGTGTTGACCAGTCGCCCGCTGACGACTCCGGTGTCGCCGACCCTGAGAGTGCTGTGAACGTCTCTGACCGCGAACGTCTGTTCGCCGCCGACCGACACGCCGAACGTCAGGGGCTTCGAACGCTCTTGGACGCCGTTGGCGTTCGTGTACGAGACGAACGCGTCGGCGAGGTACGTCCCCGGCGCAGTGTTGCGGTCCGCGCCGACCGTGACGGTGAACGTCTTGGTCTCGCCGGGCGCGACACTCCGGAAGAAGACGCTGGTCCGCTGTTGGGGGTTGTCCGGTCCGCCGAAGAAGATTGAGGTGTTGGCGACCGACAACTGGACGCGCGCGTCGGTCGCGGGCGACGTTCCGGAGTTGGTGACGTTGATTCGGTAGGTCGCGGTGTCACCGGCAGGGACGCGCGTGAGGTTCTGCGTCCGGATGTCGAACTGCGGGCGGTCCTCGACGACGACGGTGAAGTAGGCGGTCTGGGTTCGCTGACTGTCGCCGTACTCGGGGGCCTGATTCGGGCCGTAGCGCACGAAGTTGGTGTAGTCGTAGGTGACTTCGACCGGAATCTCGTAAGTCCCCGGAGCGACCGACTCCGAGATTTCGACGTTGAACGCGAACGGCCCGGAGGCACCCTCGGGGACCGACCCGGCGAATATCTCGCTGGTCTCGACCTGCAACCCCTCCGCGAGTGCCGGGGGCAGGCGGTCGTCTTGAATTTCGAGTCTGACGTTCCGGGCGGTCGTGACCCGCTCTTCGAGTTCCGAGGGACCGCCGCGGTCGATGTCGCCGTTGTTCGAGACGAACACCTCGAATATCGCCCGCTCGCCCGGCCCGAATCGGTTTTCGGTCGCCGAGAGTTCCAGATTGGGTCGGCCGACGACCGTTCCTTCGTCTTGGGCGAGCGCAGGGACCGCGGGAGTCGCGCCCGCCGCGACGACCGTCGCCACGACGAACGCGAGTGCGGTGAGTCTCATGGCTCAGAGTGCGTCCCCGAGCCAAATAACGCCCGCCGCGGTCACAACCGATTGAAATCCGGAAATCGCTCGTTGGCGCTTATCCGGCGGTCGTTTCTCCGCCGCTCCCGCCCCGCCGCGAGAAGAGAAACAGCGCGAACAGAATCGGCGAGACGAACGCGAGCGCGAGTCCGGCGACGAGGACGAGCGCCCCGAACGGGACGCCGAGACCGCCGCCGCCCTCGACTTCGCCGGTGACTTCGAGGTCCGCGACCATCGTCGTCGGGTGAATCGTACAGATGTACTGGGTCATCTGCGGGGTCGCGGTGAACGTCACCGAGGCGGTCGCGCCCTGACTGGAGACGAGTTCGCTCTGGGCGATGGCGTTGCTGTCGGCGTCCTGTATCGTGATGTTGTGGGGCGCGCCGTCGATGTTCTCGAACCAGAATTCGTACTCGTTGCCTGCCCGCAACTCGATGGTCGGGTTCGACTGCCCCGAGATGGCCGACGGTTCCCGGCCCCGCCACGCCGCCACTTCGCCGCCGAAGCGGTAGGTCTGGGTCTGGGCCGCCGCCTCATCCGCACCGACTGCGGCGACCGTTCCCGCCGCGGCGGTCGCACCCGCCGACCGGACGAACCCCCGGCGCGTCATACCTCCGGCCGCGCTTCCGTCGGTGTTTTTACCGTCGCCGGTCGCTCGTTCGCTCCCTCTCGCCGGTCGTGCCCCGCTCCCGTCGGGCGTCGAATCCCCGCTCTCGGCGGTTGTCGCGTCCCCCATCATCTCTTTTCCCCCTCTGACTTGGCCGTGAGTCCGTAAGAAACCACGGGCCACGCCGACCGCGAGTTTCGAGCGTCCCGACCAGACCACCGGCGACGATGGTTGGCAGACACGCATGTGACGCTCGGCCGACCAACCGCCGGAAGCGCGACGACCCACCGACCGCCGGTCTGGGTGGACTGAAACGGGCCGCCCGCTATCCGACAACGACTAACTGCTCGGCGGGCGTGATGCCGGTATGGACGCCACTACTGGGTTCGTCACCCAACTCGGGATGAACCACGAGACGGCCTTCGACGCCGCCGCGGAGTGCGACTTCGACTACGTGGAACTGCTGATGGACGGCGACTACGAGCGTCGGGAGTTCGACCCCGCGGCCGTCCGCGAAGCGGCCGCCGACCGGGACCTCGACCTGATGGTTCACCTCCCGTTCGCGCTCGACGTGGGGTCTACCTACGAACACGTCCGCGAGGGCGCGATTCGGGAACTCGTCGCGGCGGTGGAGACGGCGACCGAGATGGGGGCCGAGAAAGGGGTCGCCCACGCCGACTCGAAGGCGTGGCGACCGGCGTGGGACGACCGGGACCTCCGCGAGACTGTCCTCGAATCGGTCCGCGAGGTGCAAGCGAGGACGCCCGACGGCTTCGAGGTGTGCTTCGAGAACATCCCGCGCGGCGTCTTCTCGACGCGGAACTTCCCCGACCTGTTCGAGACCACCGACGCCGCGATGACCCTCGACACGGGCCACGCCCGCGTGGACGGTCTCAACTCCGTGGAGATGTCGAGCTTCGTCGGCAAGCACGCCGACCGAATCTCGCACTTCCACCTCAACGACACCCGCAAGCCACAGGACGAACACCTGCCGTTCGGGTCGGGGACGCTCGACTTCCGGCGAATTCTGGGCGCGCTACCCGACGACTGGTCGGGGACGCTCTCGCTGGAGGTGTTCACACTGGATTACGGCTACATCGGCGTGAGCAAGGAGTATCTGGACGACGTGCTGGCGAACGTGGACTGAGGTCCTGCGTGAGCCGCTCAGAACTGCACAGCACCGCCGACCGCAACCCCACCGCCACCGCGCCCCCGTTCCTCCCCGCGCGCGTCTGCGCTCGCGGGGGACCGCGAGCGCGAGCGCAGACGCGGCGCATCCCGTGGTCGGTGTCGCCGGGCGCGTTTCCGGTGGTGGGTGAAAACTCGCGCGCCGTGGTCGGCGGCGGTTCACTCCGCCACGTCCGCGACTTCAGCTCCCGACAGTTCCCGAAGTTTCTCCGGCGCGATGGGGAAGACCGCCTCCGGAGTGCCCGCGGCGGCCCACACCGTCTCGAACTCGGTCAGCGTCCGGTCCAGATACACCGGCACGTCGGCGTCGTGGCAGAAGGGCGGCACTCCGCCGATGGACCACCCGAGCGCGGCCTTGATTTCGCCCGCGTCGGCCATCTCCACGTCCTCCTCGGCGAGTTCGAGTAGCCCCGCGAGTTTCGCTTCGCTGACGCGGTTCGCACCGCTGGTCACGACCACGACGAGGCGGTCGTCGGCCCGCATAGCGATACTGCTCGCAATCTGTGCCACGTCGCAACCGACGGCTTCGGCGGCGTCCGCGGCGGTCTTCGTCCCCTCGGGGAACTCCTCGACGGCGACCTCGAAACCGTACTCGCGGCGCGCGCGGTCGGCGAACTCCTCGGCTCGCTCGTGCATGCCCGTGGGTTGTGTCGCCATGGCTCAAATAGGTCGGGGGTCGGAACCGAGGCTTGTTCGGAGACGTTCGAGCTATCCGCCGATTCCGGTGTCGTCCGTTCTGGGGTCAGATTCGACGCCCGCAACCGCGGCGTACACGCCGCCGAGGAGCGCGCCGTAGACGAGGTGCGCCACGCCGAAGACGACCGGAAACACGAACTCGCCGACGACGGCCGGAATCGGCAGGAGCGGCACCGGTAACTCGGTCGCACCGACCGCGCGCAAGCCGACTGGGAACAGGAACCCGCCCGCGAACACGCCGAGCGCCGCGCCGTAACCGACGCCGAGACCGACGAGTTCGGCCGGGAGCGACGTGTAATCGCTCAAGAGCGGCCGGGAGACCACCGCGACGACCCCGAGCGCGAAGACCACGCTGTGGAACAGGTGCGCGACCCACCCCGCGAGGAGCGTCGGTTGTCCGTACAGTGCGCCGACGAGCGCCATCGTGCCCGCGCCGAACTGGACGACGAGACCCATACTGACCCCGGCCACGAGTCCCGCGACGCCGCCGCCCCACGTTCTGACCCACGTCGGTCGCTGTGACGGCGATTCCGTCGTTCGTGCTGTCATCGTCCCCACCGACTCCGGTATCGACGTGTTACCTGTTAGCTACTCACAAACTTCTCGGAGTTCCGTCGAATCGACTCGCCGGGAAAATCGACCGGTCGAGTCCGTCTCACTCGGCGCTCTCGTCCCGAAGACTGGCCACGGTCTCGAAGATGTCGTCCATCCACGCGTCCAAGTCGTAGGCGGTCACGAGTTGGCGCATCTGGCGCATCCGCCTGCGGCGCTCGTCGGGCGAGTCAGTGATGGTGCGGTAGATAGTGTCGGCAAACTTCTCGGTCGCGTAGGGGTTGATAGTGTAGGCGTAGTCGCCCAGCGTCTCGTCCACCCCGGCGAAGTCCGAGAGAACTAGCGCGCCCGCGTCGTCCAACTGCGCCGCGACGTACTCCTCGGCGACGAGGTTCATTCCGTCCCGGACGGAACTGACCAGTGCGAGGTCCGCGTACCGATAGAGACCGTACAGCGCCCGCACCGAGAGTCTCTCCGTGATGGAGACCACGGGTCGCCAATCGTCGGTTCCGAAGCGGTCGTTGACGCGCTCGACGGTCTCGGAAACTTCTCGCTGGAGTTCCTGATACGCCGGAATCTCGCTCCGACTCTCGCTGGCCTTCTGGACGTAGACGAACTCCCCGCGGTACTCGGGATGCTCGTCGAGGAAGTACTCGATGGCCCGAACGCGCTCGGGAATTCCCTTCGTGTAGTCGAGGCGGTCCACACCGACCGCGACGACGGCGTCGTCGGCGATGCCCTGCTCCTCACAGAAGTCCCGCCAGAACCGGTCGGCCTCGTCGCTCCCGGCGAGTCGCGCGATGCGCTCGGCGTCCACGCCCATCGGAAACGGTTTGACGAGCGTCGGCGACCCGTCGTGGTAGACCACGCCCGAGTCCCAGTCCACCACCGCGTCGCCGAAGCAGGCTTGGACGCCTTCGAGGAACTGCGCGCAGAACCGCCCGACGTGGAAGCCCAGCAGGTCGTTCGCCAGCAGGCCCTCCAGCAACTGCTCGCTCTGGGGACAGACCCGGAAGTCGTCCCACGTCGGCCACGGGATGTGCCAGAAGTGCGCCAGCATCGCGTCGTCGCCGAGTTCTTGGCGAACCATCTTCGGCGCGAGTCCGAAGTGGTAATCCTGAAACCAAATCAGCGACCCCGGTTCGACCTCGTTGACGGCGGCCTCGGCGAACCGCCGGTTGACCTCGCGGTAGCGCTCCCAAAAGCGCGGTTCGTAGGTAATCTTCCCCCGGTCGCTGTGGCAGAGCGGCCACAGGACCTGATTGCTGTAGCCGTAGTAGTACTCGTCTATCTCGTCGTCGTCGAGCCAGATGCGCTTGAGTGTGTAGGCTGGGTCCTCGGGAGGCACCCGAACCCTGTCCTCGTCGTCCACGACTTCGCGGTCGGCCTCGCCGTCGCCCCACGCGACCCACGTTCCGGCCGCGCGTTGCATCACCGGGTCGAGTCCGGCGGTCAGGCCGCCGACCGGTCGGTCGACCACGATTTCGTCGCCGTCGTAGGAGTGGCTGTACGGTTCCCGGTTCGAGACGACGACCAGTCCCTCGGTCGGGGCCGAGCCGTGGTCCGTCGGTTCCTCCCCCGTCATGGCGAGCGTGTACGGCCGTTTCGGTCAGGCTTCGAGGTCGATAGAACTGGAGTCGAGAGATGCATCGTTTTCTGGTAACGTCGTACAGCATCATCTGGTTTTGGGTGCCGGGACTCGAAGTTCGCCCGCTTTCGTCGAGAACTTCCTTACTTCCGGAACTTCCGGGCCGCCCCGCTCCCGAAGCGTTCTGACCCTCACTGGCGGAACTGCCGGACCTCCTCGCGGGTCGGCAACGCCGTCATCGCGCCCGGCGCAGTCGTCGTGACCGCCGCCACCGCGTTGGCGAACCCGAGGAGGTCCGAGAGCGAGCGGTCGGTCGGGTCCGTGGTCGCTCCACCCTCGCGGTCCGTGCCGGTAGCGAAGGCGGCCAGCGCCCCGGCAGTAAAGGCGTCTCCTGCACCGGTCGTGTCCGCAACCGACTCGACTTCGTAGCCGCCGTGGGAGGCCGCGCCCGACCCCCACGGAGCCGCGTCGGTCGAGCGCGCGAACGCACCCGACCCGCCGAGCGTGAGCAGGACGGTGTGCGGCCCGGACTCGACGACTGACGCGGCGAGGTTCTCGGGCGACTCGCTCTCGTCTTCCGCGTCCTCGCTCCCGAACCCGGCGGCGGCGAGGTCTTCCGGCGTGGCCTTCACCACGTCGGCGTAGGCCAGCATCTCGTGGACTGCTGTGGCGAACTCCTCGTCGGAATCCCACAGCTCCGGGCGTGCGTTGGGGTCGAAGACCACGGTGCAGTCGCGCTCGCTAGCGCGTTCGGCGAGGTCCAGCGTGGCCGTCCGGCCGGGGTCGGCCGCGAGCATCACGCCGCCGACGTAGACCCACGACACCGAATCGAGGATTTCGTCGGGGACCCCGCCGGGTTCGACGCGCGTGTCGGCGGTCCCGTCGCGGTAGAAGGTAAAGGCGCGGTCGGCGTCCGCGTCGTGACTGACGAACGCCAGCGCGGTCTTGGCCGCGGGGTCGCGCTCGACGAACCGGTCGGGGACACCGAACGACGCGAGCGTCTCCGCGAGATGGTCGCCGAAGGGGTCCTCGCCCACGCGAGTCCAGAACCACGGTACGGCGTCGAGACGCGCCAGCGCGACCGCGACGTTGGCGGGCGCGCCGCCCGCGCGCCGCGAGAAGTTCTCGACGCCCGAAAGCGGGCCGGGGCCGTCGGGCAAGAAGTCTATCAGGGCTTCGCCAGCGACGAGGATGTCGGGGTTGGTGTCGGTCATCGGCCGTATCGTCGGCAGGACGCCGGAAAAGGGTTTACCGACGGGACAGAGACGGGCGAAAAAGCCGACGCGCGAGACGCCGCGGAGACGAGACGCGGGACTGCAACGGACCACGGAACCGAGAACCGCGACAGACCACGAGACCCCGCTCGGCCACATCGACCACGGGACGTGCCCGACGCCACCCACCACCGGAAACGCGCCCGGCGACACCGACCACGGGATGCGCCGCGTCTGCGCTCGCGCTCGCGGTCCCCCGCGAGCGCAGACGCACGCGGGGAGGAACGGGGGCGCGGTGGCGGTGGGGTTGCGGTCGGCGGTGGCGGTCGGCGGTGCTGTGCAGTTCTGAGCGGCTCACGCAGGAGCTAGCGTCCCCCGACTTTCTCCGTGGTCTCGACTCTTCCCTCGACTTTCTCCGTCTCCGAGTCACCGCCGACGGCACGCACTACGCTCGTCCCGCTATTCGAATCCTTGATTTCCCGCGCGTCCGAACCGCCGGACATGAGCTTCCTCGAAACCGCTCTCACGACCGTCGTAGACGCCGCACTCGGAATCTGGCTCGGGAGCATCGTCTTCTTCTCGTTCGTCGGCGCGCCGACGACGTTCGACGTGTTGGGCGACGACGCGGGGCGGGTCGTCAACGCCATCTTCCCGAAGTACTACTCGTTCGGCGCGGCGCTCGGGGTCGTCGCGGTCGCCGCCGCGCTGGTCGTCGGCGTCGGTCCCTACGGCGGGGGTCTCCTCGCCGCGCTCGCGCTAGTCGGGGTCGCTCTCGACCTCTACGCCCGGCAGGTCCTCATCCCGAAGATGGAGGCGGCGGGCGACGATGCCTTCGCGCAGTACCACAAGCAGTCGGTCGCGCTCAACGGCGTGACGATGCTCGCCGTCGCCGTCGGACTGGTCGTCTCCAACGTTTGAGAAATTCAAATATATTCCAAAGGAAGAAATACGATGCCAAAAGGAACCTATACATTGCTAGTGGAACTCGAAGGCGGCGCGACTGTCGAGTTCGGCGCGGCGGGCGAGCGTGACCTGTCGGCCGGGTGGTACGCCTACACCGGGAGCGCGTTCGGAACCGGCGGGTTCGCGCGCGTCGAGCGTCACCGCGAACTCGCCGCCGGGGAGCGAGACGCCCGCCACTGGCACGTCGATTACCTGCTGGGCCACCCCGAGAGTCGAGTCGCGGCGGTGGTGAAGACGGGGGGCGCGGACGTGGAGTGCGAAGTCAGTCGGAACGTCGGGCGAGCGGCCGAGTCCGTCGCCGGTCTCGGCGCGTCGGACTGCGACTGCGACTCCCACCTGCAGTTCGCTCCGGCGCGCGAGGCGCTGGAACGCGACGTTCGGCGGGCACACGAGTCGGCGAGCGAGTGAGTTCCGGTCTCGAATCTCGGTGACGAACGCTTCGAAAGCCCCGCCCGCTCGCGGTTCCGCGAGCGGGCGGGGCTTCGTCCATCTAGACTGTCGGTCGGGCGCGTCCCGTCGGTCGGGCAGGTGCATCTCGGTGGTCTGTCGCACCGAGCGCACCCCGTCAGGCCGACCCCGCCGTCGCGTCCGGCGTAGAACTAACTGGCTTCGGCCCTCAGGTCCGGGTATGGCACTCCAACGGAACGTCGGCGGGACCGACCGCATCGCTCGCGCAGTCGTCGGAATCGCGCTGGTCGCAGTCGCAGTCGGCGCGTTTCTCACCGCGCGCCGGGGTATCGGCGTCGCCGCGGCGCTGGCGGGCGCGGGACTGCTGTTCAACGCCGTCACGCGGTTCTGCGGCGTGAACGCACTGCTCGGTATCGACACCTGTTCGCGGGAGTGAGCGCGCAGAAAGGGAGCGAAGAGAACCGACCGGTCAGTACACCGCGTCCCGAATCTCGTCGTCCAAGTCCTCGAAGGTGTCGAGGTGGGTCCGGCGTTCGGTCCGGAGTTTCGCCAGTTTCTCGTCCAGATTCTCGACGTTCTCGGCCACGTCGAACGCCGAGATGTCCATGCCGGGCACCTCGCTCGGCACCGTCAGACCGGTCGCGGCGTCGTCGCGCCAACTGACCGTCCCGCGGGCGATTTCGCGCAGAATCGTCACCGACTCCTCGACGCCGATGTCCTTCTGGTCGGCCCCGAGGTGGCCCGTGTTGATGACGAAGCAGTCCACGTCGAGGTCGGCCACGAGGTTCCGGAAGCGGTTGCCCTCCTCGCCTTTCGACCCGACGATGAACGGGTTGGTACCGACCACGCGGATGGACTCCCCGGCCTTCGAGAGGTCGCCCGCGCTGGTCTGGATGGACTCGCCGAGCATGAACGCGACGGCGGCCTCCTCGGGCGAGAGTTTCGCCACCGGCGGCATCACCGGGTTTCGGGTGATGAAGAACACTTGGTCCACGCTGTCGAGGTCGATGTCCTCGCCCGCCGACGAGAGTTGCTCGCGTTCGATGACCGCCCGGCCGTTCGAGGTGTGTCGGTCGCTGTCGAAGTCCACGGTGCCGTCGTCGGACACGTCCACGTTTTCGAGGACGGCCGACTCGTCGGTCACGGCGGCGTGCATCGCGGGTTGCTCGTCGGCGTCGAGTCCGATGGTCTTGACGTAGAGACCGTTGCCCTCGCTCCCGGCAATCGTCCCGTCGGGGAGCAGGGCGCACACGTCGTCCTGAAGCATCGTCGCCTCTTCGCCCGACTCCTCGTCCAACCAGAGACCGTGCGCGGTCAGGGTGGACTTGCCGGTGGCCGACAGGCCGAGGAACGCCTGTCCGACCTCTTGAAGGTCGCCGGAGTCGTCGGCCAGTCGGACCCGTTTGCTCCCGGCGTGGAGACCGAGACCGCCCTGCTTTTTGGCGTAGTACATGAACAACCGGAGGAACGACTTTTTGGCCTCGCCGGTGTAGTCGCTCCCGAGGACGGCCGTGACGCCCTCGTCGGGTAGGATGCGGATGGCCGTCTCTTCGAAGTCGGGCACCTGCACCGTCACGAAGTCCGGGTCCGGTCGGGAGTCGCCTTCGTCCTCCACCGGCTCGAAGAGTTTCGCCCACGCCAGCGCGATGCGACCGTACTCCTTGGGGACGTAGAGGCGACAGACGTACGAGTGGTCGTCGTAGCGTCCCATCCGGCGGTCCACGCACACCATCTCTCGCTCGCGGGCCGCCTCGAACGCCTCTTCGACGCGGGCGTAGTCGCTCGCGCCGAACTCCGAATCGACCGCGTTCTTCGTCTTGTCGGCGTTGCGCGACCGCTCGTCGCTGACGTACGACGGCGAACCGAACTCCGTGGTGGTTTCGAGATGCTCGGAGAACTCGCGCAGTCGGTCCAGCGACGGGTCGTATATTACGTCGTCCGCTTCGGCCGGGTCTGGAAGCGCTGTCTCCAGCGATTGAACTGACTTCCCGGATTCTGACATCGAGTGAAGAAAGAGTACCCGGACGTATAATTATGCACCATTTACGCGAGTCTCGCGGCTCCTTCTCCGGATTTTTGATTTCACATCCGAGTAAATAATCGGGGTTTTGCGGCGGTTGGCCGCGGTTGTGTTCGGGTAGGGTCAAGTTGTTACAACTGGCGGACCGAGCGTCGTTTTCGGACTATCGGCGACGACGGCGAGGACTCGCCGACGCGCCCGATTCCCACCGTCCTGAAACGGGACATCACTTTTAAGCGCGAATCCGGCGAACCTCCGAGCGTGGACGAGAACACAGGAGGGTTGTCGGGACTGTTCGCGCCAGAGCGAGTCGCCGTAATCGGCGCGACCGAGAGCGACGGGTCAATCGGTCGCGCGATTACGGAGAACCTGCGGGCGGACTTCGCGGGCGAGACGGTTCCGGTGAACCCCAACTACGACGACGTGCTGGGGCTGAAGTGCTACCCCGACATCGCGGACGTGCCGGGCGAACTGAACCTCGCGGTAGTCGTCGTGCCGCCGAAAATCGCGGTCGAGGCGGTCCGACAGTGCGGCGAGTCCGGCGTCGAGAACGTCGTGGTCATCACCGCCGGGTTCGGCGAGACCGGGAGCGAGGGCGCGAGTCGGGAGCGCGAACTGACCGAGGTGGCCGAGGAGTACGACCTCAACGTGGTCGGGCCGAACAGCCTCGGCGTGATGAGTACGCCCACCGGCCTCAACGCCACGTTCGGCCCCGAGAACGCACTTTCCGGGTCCATCTCCTTCATGAGTCAGTCGGGGGCGTTCATCACTGCGGTCCTCGACTGGGCCAACGACGAGGGCATCGGCTTCAAGGACGTGGTGTCGCTGGGGAACAAGGCCGTCCTCGACGAGACCGACTTCGTGGAGGCGTGGGGCGACGACCCCGACACCGACGTAATCTTGGGGTATCTCGAAGGCGTCGAACACGGCGGCGAGTTCATCGACGCCGCCCGCGACGTGACCGACGACACCCCCATCGTGATGGTCAAGTCGGGCCGGACCGAGGCCGGTGCGCAGGCGGTCTCCTCGCACACCGGCACCCTCGCCGGGAGCGAACAGGCCTACGAGGCCGGACTCGAACAGGCGGGCGTCCTGCGCGTCGAGAACGTCCAAGAGCTGTTCGACTTCGCCCAGATTCTGTCGGGCCAACCGATTCCCGAGTCCGACGACGTTGCCATCGTGACCAACGCGGGCGGTCCGGGCGTGATGACCACCGACGCGGTGGGCGACTCGAACCTCTCGCTGGCGTCGTTCTCCGAGGAGACCCTCTCGGAACTCTCGGAGGCGATGCCCGACGAGGCAAACATCTACAACCCCATCGACGCCATCGGGGACGCCGACATCGACCGGTTCGAGAAAGCTCTCGACATCGCGCTGGCCGACGAGAACGTCGGGTGTGCTGTGGTCCTCTCCGCTCCCACGGCGGTCCTCGACTACGACCAACTCGCCGAAGTCGTCACCGAGTTGCAGGCCGAACACGGAAAGCCGACCGCCGCGGTGTTGATGGGCGGCGAGCGAACCGAGTCGGCCAAGGAGGTCCTGCGCGAGGCGGGCATCCCTAATTATTTTGACCCCGCGCGCGCGGTGCGGAGCCTCGACGCCCTCTCGCGCTATCGGACGATTAGCCAGCGCGAGTACGAGGACCCCGAGACGTTCGACGTGGACCGCGAGCGCGCCCGGGAGATTCTGGAGCGCGCGACCGACCGCGGCGACAACCGACTCGGGGTCGAGGCGATGGGTCTGTTAGACGCCTACGGCATTCCGACGCCCGAGGGTACCATCGCCGAGAAACCCGAGGAAGCCGTCGCCGCGGCCCAAGACATCGAGGGCGAAGTCGTGATGAAAATCGTCTCGCCCGACATCCTCCACAAGTCCGACATCGGCGGCGTGAAGGTCGGCGTCCCGAACGAGGAGGTGTACGACGCCTACGAGGACCTCGTGACTCGCGCCCGCAACTACCAACCCGACGCCGACATCCTCGGGGTCCAAGTCCAAGAGATGGTGGACCTCGATTCCGGAACCGAGACCATCATCGGGATGAACCGGGACCCGCAGTTCGGTCCCCTTCTGCTGTTCGGACTCGGCGGCATCTTCGTGGAAGTGCTGGAGGACACCGAGACGCGGGTCGCGCCCGTGAGCGCACGCGAGGCGACCGAGATGGTCGAGGGGATTCGGTCCGCGCCGCTCCTGCGAGGGGCGCGCGGCCGGGACCCCGCGGACAGAGAGGCCATCGTAGAGAGCCTCCAGCGACTCTCGCAACTCGTGACCGACTTCCCCGCAATCTTGGAACTCGACGTGAACCCCCTCGTGGCCGGACCAGACGGGGTACAGGCCGTGGACGTGCGACTGACCGTAGACACCGACGAACTGGAACGACAATGAAAACGATACTCGTAACCGCGACCGAAGAGAGTACAGGCAAGACCGCAGTCGCGCTCGCGCTGGCAAAGTTGGCCGCCGAGCGCGGCCTGTCGGTCGGCTACATGAAACCGAAGGGCACCCGACTCCAGAGCAACGTCGGCAAGACGCTGGACGAGGACCCGATGCTCGCGCGGGAACTGCTCGACTTGGACGCAGAGATGCACAACCTCGAACCGGTGGTCTACTCGCCGACGTTCGTCGAGCAGGCGATTCGGGGCCGCGAGGACCCCGACGAACTCCGCGAGCAGGTCCGCGAGAGCTTCGACAGTCTCGCGGAAGGAAAGGACCTCATGGTCGTCGAGGGCGGCGGGAAACTCACCACCGGCGGCATCGTGGGTCTGACCGACCCCGACGTGGCCGAACTCCTCGACGCCGAGGTCCTGCTCCTCTCGAAGTACGAGCAGAGCGGCGACGTGGACGACCTGCTGGCCGCCGCCGACGACGTGCGGGCAGGCGGTGAGGACCGACTCCTCGGCGTGCTGTTCAACGCGGTCCAAGAGGGCAACTTCGACGGACTGGAGACCGAGGTGGTCCCGTTCCTCGAAAACCGCGGCGTCCCGGTACTCGGGGTCGTCCCGCGCGAACAGGAGTTGGCGGGCGTGACCGTCGCGGACCTCGCCGAGGAACTCTCGGCCGAACAGTTGAACAGCGCGCCCGGTGACGCCTTCGTGGAGCGGTTCCTCGTCGGCGCGATGTCGGGCGACTCGGCGCTTCGGCACCTCCGCCGGACGAAGGACGCGGCGCTCATCACCGGCGGCGACCGGCCGGACCTCCAGCGAGTCGCGCTGGAAGCGCCGGGCGTCAAGTGCCTGATTCTGACCGGCGGGTTCCGGCCGCCGGGGGCCGTCGTCGGTAAAGCCGAGGAGAAAGGCGTCCCCGTCCTGTTGGTCCAGTCGGACACGCTGACGACGATAGAGCGCGCCGAAGACGTGGTTCGGAGCGGTCGGACCCGAGACGCCGAGACGGTCGAGACGATGCGGGACCTGCTTCACGACCACGCCGACGTGGAGGCAATCATCGGCGACTCGGCGTCCGCTCCCGGCGACGGGACCGAATCCGAGGGCGACGAAGCGTAGCCATTTTACCTGTCTCTATCCCGTAAAATATGGATAAAATATAAGTCAGTAGTATGGTAATTGTTGCTCAGAGGCAGTCGCTCCGTGAGCAGTAATATCAGCGAGACTCCCACCGAAACCGACCTCGAAGAAGACGAGAGCAGTGAAGATGCGCTCCCGAGGTACGGGCCGTGGGTCTCGTTCTACGGGTTCTTTCACCGGCTCGTCGGCCGCCGGTTCGTCCTGTTCGGCGGGTCGGCCGCGGTCGGACTGCTCGTCTTGGTTCGGCAGTTCTACGCGTTCGTCTTCGAACCCAGCGAGTGGGCCGGACTCCCGCCGTGGAGCGTCCTGAGCGGCGTCTTCCTGTTCGGATTCGGCGTCGGCTACTACGCCGTCCGGGACGACACGGCGTGTAACGAGTGCGACACCCCGTTCTCGAAGGAGCGAGTCTCGAAGCGACCGATTCGGCGCGACTCCGAGAAGTCGAGTCGGGTGTACATCCGCGAGACCCTCGAATGCCAGTCGTGTGGCAACCACACGACGGAAGTCTACCAGCAACCGGAGAAGAACCCGCCGCGATTCTGAGGTCTCAGTCGCCGAGCGTCACCATCCCCTTCACGGTTTCCGGGTCCATCGCGCGCCGGAAGGCGTCGTCCACCTCGTCGAGGGGAGCTTCGAAGTCCACGATGCCCGCCGCGTCCACCGCGCCGTCCGCGAGCAGTTCGATTGCGGTCGGGTAGGTGTTACGGTAGCGAAACGACCCGCGAACGTCGAGTTCGTCGTCCACGATGTCGAGTACGTCGAGTGGGACTTCGGCCTCGTCCGCGAGTCCGACGAAGACCACGGTGCCGCCGCGCCGAACCGCGTCGAGCGACCCCGTGATGGCCGACTCCGCGCCCGAGGCTTCGAGTACCACGTCAGCGCCCGCGCCGTCGGTCAGGTCGGCGACTGCGCTCCCGAGGTTCTCCTCGCGGGGGTCGATGGTCGCGTCCGCGCCCCGGTCGGCGGCCCGGCGGAGTTTGGTGTCCACCACGTCCGAGACGTAGATTTCGGTCGCTCCCGCGGCGCGCGCGGCCTCCATCGCCAGCAGGCCGATTGGTCCCGCTCCGGTGATTAGCACGGAGTCGCCGACGCCGACCTCACCGCGACGCGCGACGTGGATGCCGACGCTGAGGGGTTCACAGAGCGCGCCCTCGCGGGTCGAGACCGACTCGGAGAGGCGGTAGGCGAAGTCGGCGGGCCACGCGACGTACTCGGCGAACGCGCCGTCGTCGGGCGGAGTCGCCATGAAGGTCACGTCCGGGCAGAGGTTGTACTCGCCGCGCTTGCAGTGGTCGCACCGGCGACAGGGGACGCCGGGTTCGAGCGCCACCCTGTCGCCGGGTTCGAGGTCGGCCACCGCCTCGCCGACTTCGACCACCTCGCCCGCGCTCTCGTGACCCAGAATCAGGGGGTCTTCGACCACGTAGTCGCCGATTCGACCGTGTTCGTAGTAGTGAACGTCGGACCCGCAGATGCCGACTTCGCCGACGGCGACCAGCACCTCGTCGGGCGCGGGGTCGGGCCGGGGCCGGTCCTCGACTGCGAGTCGGCCGGGTTCGCTCAGGACTGCCGTGCGCATATCGGGGTGTTCGTCGCGGAGGCGTAAAGCGATTCGTGCGCGAGATAAACGAGTCCGTGCGCGAGAGACGACTGTTCGGGTTCCTGCGCCACGGAACTCACCGACCCGGCGCGCGCTGGCGCGGCCCGCAAGTGGCCGCGCCAACGTCGTGCGAGGGATGACTGAGCGACCGGAGGGAGCGAAGGAATCGGTTGGGGAGGCGTGTGGTCCGCGGTCGCGGTGCGGTGCGGTTGCGGTATGATTGGTTCAAGCCTGAAGCTAGCTCTCTCGCGAACTCACGCCCCCGACGACGATACTCTCACACCAGAACGACAACCGGTACCAAACCACCCGATTCTTTATCGGCGTCGTCGGAGTACCCTCACCCATGCCCGGCGCAGTGTTCCTCCGGGGCGACGACGTGACACTCCGGACCATCGAAGAGGACGACCTCGACTTCCTCCGAGACGCCATCAACGACCCCGACGTGCGCGAGGGTCTGACGACCGCGTACCCCATCAACGCCGAACAGGAGCGCGAGTACTTCGAGGAACGCATCTCGGCCGAGGACGACGTGCATCTCGCCATCTACGCCGACGGGGAGATAACCGGCACCGTCGGTCTCCACGACGTGGACCAGCGGTCGGGCCACTGCGAAGTCGGTATCTGGCTCGCTACCGAGTACCACGGTCGGGGCTACGGTACCGAAGCGTCCCGACTCGTGACCGACTACGCCTTCCGCGAACTCCGGATGCACCGGGTTCAGGCCCGCGTTCTGGCCACCAACGAGGCGTCGGCGCGCATCTGGGAGAAGTTGGGCTTCGAAGAGGAGGGCATCCACCGCGACGAGGCGTTTACCGGCGGCGAGTACGTCGATATGCGGTACTTCGGCGTGCTGGAGAGCGAGTGGGAGGGGTAGGCGACCGCCAGCGCGGGCGACTTCGCGCGTCGAACACGGGCCGAGTCCGTCGAACACGGGCCGAGTCCGTCGCCCGCAACTGCGGGCGACGGATTCGGCATGGAGACACCTACTGACGCCCCAGAAAAACGTAAAACAGTCCAAGGAAAATTTCTAGATTGCTTAAAGTATGAAAATTATTGCTTAGAGGCTAGCGAAGCGTTCCCAGTCGTCGCCGGAAATGCCCGCCGCCTCGCGTGCGGGTGCGACCGCCTCGCGTGCGAGCGCGACGGTGACTCGCCCGCCGTCAGCGGTCGATGAACACCGTTCGGAATCAACGCCGGGTTATTTACTCCGGGAGCGAAAATTCCGGGCCGAATGTCACTCGAACGCATACTGTCGCTGGCGACCACACTCGTCCTCGCGGGGACGCTTCCGGTCGCGGTCATCGCGGCCCGCGGGTTTCGGGACGCGCCGTTCGGTTCGGTCCTGCGTCCGGTACCCGTAGTCTTGCTCGCGTACGTCGCACTCAACGCGAACGTCGTCATCGGCGTCTCCGTGCCGCCGGTCTACGACATCGTGGCGTCGGCGGTGGCGACTATCGGTGCGCTCGTCTCGGCCGCGCACGTTCTCGTCTTGCTGACCGAGCGGAGGAAAGTATGACTCCGATGAGCGACCTCCTCTCGTTCGTCTTCATCGCACAGACGACGATGCTGGTCATCACGAGTGCGCTACTGGTCTACCCGGTCGTCGCGTACGCCCGCAACGTCGCGCACACGCGGGGCCTGCTCTTGCTCGCCGGTGCGTTCCTCACGCTGACGGTTTCCTACGTCGCGTCCGTCCCGTTCGGCATGACGCTGGTCTCGTCGGCGCTGGACCTCGCGGCCGCGCTTCTGGCCGCGGCGGGCGTCTGGCAGTTCGCCCGGCCGTTCGTCCGACTCGACGGTGGCGACGTGGAGACGACTGGAGTCGCCGACACCGCCGGAGGGTTCGAGAGTGCCGGGGACGACTGACGGCCGCGGCTTCTCCCTCACGCCCGGCGAACAGGCGCTGGTGTCGGTGCCGTCGATGGGGTCGCCCCTGTCGGTTCTGCCAGACGACGCGTTCGAGAACCTGCTAGTGCTGTCGGCGACCGCCTCGCCGGAGAAGGTCGAGTCGCTGGTCGAACGTCGCGGCGGCGACCCCGAGAAGGTCGGGGTCGTCCCCGTCACGGGGTCGCCGACCGAGTACGACGGTCCGCTCTGGACGACCGACCCGGTGGACCCCAGCGACCTGACGGGCATCAGCATCCGCCTCTCGAAGGCGATGCAGTACGTCATGCCCGGCGGGTGGGTCGTCGTGGACAACGTGAACGTCCTGTTGATGTACGGTCGCGAGGAGAAGGTCTTTCGACTCTTCGACTCGGTGGTGTCGAACGCCCGCGAGAAAGACGCCTGCGGCGCGTACTGCACGGTTCGGGATGCAGTCACCGACGAGACGTACTCCCGGCTCCGGGGCTTTTGCGACCGGGAGATTTCGGTCGAATAGTTCGGACCGCGCGCTCGCTGATTTTCCGGAATCTGTATGCGAAAGAACTGATGATAAAATTAATAGCTCGTGGTTTGCTATAGGTGGGCATAGATGAAACGTCGAACGTTCCTGACGAGCAGTGCGGTCTCCCTCTCGGCAGTCGCCGGATGCCTCGGCGGAGGCGGAAGCGACCTCGCCGTGACGCCGACCGACGGCGACGTGGACGGCTATCCGCCGGAGTTCGGCGAAGTTCCGGAGAAGCGCACCGTCGATACCTCGTCGTTCGGCACGGTCACGGAGAACGGCGTGAAAGTCCCCCTCGCGCCCATCGACGTGGTTCACTACTGGTACAAGCGCGGCGAGGCTCGCATCGCCGACGCTCGCGGCGAGCGCTCGTACAAGGCCTCGCACGTCTACGGCGCGGTCCTGAGTCAGGCCGCCCCGGACCGACGCTCGTCGGCCGACCCCGTGATGGACTGGCCGAAGGACGACCGCATCGTCTGTTACTGCGGGTGTCCTCACCACCTCTCGTCAATCCGCGCGTCCCAACTCATCAACGAGGGCTACCAGAACGTCTACGTCATCGACGAGGGCTTCTGGGAGTGGCACAAGCGGGGCTACCCGATGCGGGGCAACGACGTGAGCAACAAGCCGAAAAATTGGGTCGTCAGCGGGGAGACCGACGCCGCCCTCGCCGGACGGAACGCGTGGGCGCGCCACCGGCCGTCCGAACAGGTCGAATCGACCGACATCACCGACGACGGAAGCTACGAACTTCACCTCAAGTTCCACGAGGTGGGTCCCGACTCGACCATCGAAGTCGAGACGCCGAGTTACACCGTCGAAGGCAAACTGAAGGACTTGGCGACCGGCACCGTTCAGGGCTGACGGGCCTGTTCACGACCGGGCGTCGGGAAACTCGTTTCGGTCGAAGGGGTCTTCGAGTTCGCCCATCATCGCTTCGAACGTGTCGGTGGACGTGACCATCCCGACGACTTCGCCGTCACGGACGACCAGCGCGAGTTCTTGGCCTTCCGCCTGAAATCGGTCGATGGCCTCGCTCACCGGGAGGTCGGCATCGACCGTCACGGGGTCGGCCGCTACCCCTTCCCACGTCAGCGACCCGTCGGCGAGTTCGTCCTCGCGGCCGACCAGCGGCGGCGTGTAGACGATGCCGAGGAAGTCGTCCAGCGTCTCGCCCACCAGCGGAAACCTGACGTGCGGGCGCTCCTGCATCTTCCGGAGGTTCGCCTCGAAGTCGTCTTCGGTCGAGAGCGCGACGATTTCTTCGCGCGGGACCATGATGTCGTGGACCGCAATCGTCCCGATGTCGAGGGCCGCCAGCACCTCCTCTTCGCGTTCCTCTTCGAGTCCGACCCGACTGAGGATGTCGCCCATCTCGCGCCGGGCGTCGCCGCGACTCGACACCTCGCGCGCGCCGCCCTCCTCGGTTTCGGCCTCGGTCCACGAACGGGTGATTTCGACGCCGAACAGCGAGAGCAACCACTTGGCGGTCTTGTCCGCGAGGACGATGACCGGCGACATGACTTTGGTCCAGTAGTAGAGCGGGGCGGACCCGTATTTGGCGACGAACTTGGTTCGCTCGATGCCGAGATAGGTGGGTGCCTGCTCGCCGACCACGACGTGCAGGAGGTTGATGATTGCGAGCGCGACGATAGCGGCCAGCGCGTGGGAACCCACGCCGGTCAGTTCGACGACGGGCGTCAGCAGGCGCGCGAGGGCGGGTTCGGCCACGACGCCCAGTCCCACGCTACAAATCGTTATCCCGAGTTGACACCCCGAGAGGTAGATTTCGAGTCTGTCGGTCATCTCCCACGCGCGTTCGAGACCGAGCGACCCCTCGAACTCGCCTTCGGTGAACTGCCGGACGCGAGTCATGGCGAACTCGATAGTCACGAAGTAGGCGTTCCCGAACAGGAGACCGAGTCCGCCGACGACCCGAGCGAGCGTCGTGAGTTCCACCATCGAATAAGCATGGCGATGAAATCCGGAAAAGCCTGTCGCCGACGGCTCGGGTCGCGCGACCATTTTATTCGTGTAGTTTCTATTAGCATATAAGGTAATATTTATATAAACATTCGGTAATGCAAGCCAATACCAAAGATGTTATAAGGTAACAACCATTGTAAAACTCTTATGGCCGGTTACAACCGACGGTCGTTCCTCAAGCTCAGTGGCACAGCACTCGGCGGCATCGCGGTCGGCAGTACGGTGACGGCGGCGGCGTCCAGCGAGCGATTCCTCGTGGACAGCAAGCAGACCTCGAAGTCCGACGCGGAGGCGGCGGGTCTCGACGTGGCTCACGACCTGCCCGAAATCGACATGCTGGTCGTGGAAGGTGCCGAGTCCGACGTGCAGTCGCTCGGTGCCGACTTCGCCGCGGACAGTCGATACTCACTCGACCTGCCTCTCGAAACGGAGGCACCCATCACGTCCAACGAGTCGTCAGACGAGCCGTTCTACCCGATTCAGTGGGACAAGCAGTCCCAGAACATCCCCGAGGCGCACGAAATCACCCGCGGTGAGGGTACCCGCGTGGCGGTCATCGACACGGGCGTCGCGGCGGGCCACCCCGACCTCCAGCACGCGGTGAACACCGACCTCTCGCGGGACTTCACTGGCGACGGCTACGGCGCTGGCGCTCCCTACGGCGGGTACCACGGTACGCACGTCGCGGGCATCGTCGCGGCCGACGACCAGAACGACTTCGGTACCGTCGGCTCTGCGCCCGGCACGGAAGTCGTGGACTGCCGCGTCTTCTCGCCGAGCGAACTCGCGTCGTTCGCCGACATCGTGGCCGCGATGGTCTACAGCGCACGCGTCGACTGTGACGCCGCGAACCTCAGCCTCGGTGCCTACCCGGTCACGCGGAAGGCTCAGGGCGAGTTCTACGGCAAGGTCCTCAACCGGACGACGAGTTACGTCCGCAGACAGGGCACGGTTCTCGTCATCGCGGCGGGCAACGACGCCGCGGACCTCCAGCACGACGGCAACGTCGTCAGTCTCCCGAACGAGGCGTCCAACGTGGTTTCGGTCTCCGCGACCGGACCCGTCGGCTTCAACCACGGCGGCGACGGTCTGGAGTCCCCGACCGGCACACCCGCGAAGTACACCAACTACGGCACGAACGCCATCGACGTGGCCGCTCCCGGTGGCAACTACGACGCCAACTTCCCGGCCGGCTGGTACTACGACATGGTGTTCAACACGCTCGCCGAACCCCAGTTCGACGCCGACGGGAACTACCTCGGCGCGAACTACACCTACTCGTGGCTCGCGGGCACCTCGATGGCCGCGCCGCAGGTCGCAGGCGCAGTCGCACTCGTCCGGAGTCAGAACCCCGGTCTCAACGCGAACGAGGTCCGCCAGAAGCTCAAAAACACCGCGAACGTGCCCGAAGGCTTCGACAAGAAGTACTACGGCGCGGGCGTGCTGAACCCCTACGCGGCACTGGAGTAAGCGTCACTCGACGTTCGATTTCTTTTTTGCCGAACGGCGTAGCGACTGCGCTCGCGTGAGTTAGGAGTCTCGCTCGGCGTCGTCCGCCGGTCGGACGACGACATTCCCCGTCCCAACGACGGTCACCTCGTACCCGCTGTAGGTGAACGAGATTCGAAGTCCGTTCTCCGCGGAGGCCACCGTCGAACCGAACAGTTCGTCCAGCGCGTTCGGGTCGATAGCGCGATACAGTGGCGGCGTCAGTTCGGTCGGAGCGACCCCCTCGGCGTCCGCCACCGCGTCTACGACTGCAGTGCTGACGCTCCGGTCGTCGCTGAGAGCGGTCCGCGAAGTTGGCATACACTGTTTGTGACGACGCGACCGGCTAAAAAGTGTCGCAGGCCAATGATTCGGCCGAACGGCGGCGCTTCGCGGTTCGGTTTCCCGCCGAGCGACTGATTTCCGGATTCCGTCCGCGGAATCAACTCAGGCGTCGTCGGTGAACTGTTCGCCGAAGTGCGCGAACGGGCGGGACAACTCCCGGGTGAGGAACTCGGTCCGCACGACATCGACGCCGCAGTCGGTCAGTCGGTCGATTCGTCGCTCGGTCTCGTTTTGGGAGGTACTCACCAGTTCCACGAGGAGGTTTTCCTCGTCGGTTTGTAGTCGGTGACGACGCCCGCAGTTTCGAGGTCCCGTATCCGGGTCGCCACGGTGCTGGCGGCCACCCCGACTTTCTCTCCGATTTCCTCGGTGGCCGTACTCCGGGCGTCTCGCTGAAGCAAGTAGAGGATACCCGTGTCGGTCCGGTCGAGACTGTCGTCGTTCATGGAGACGACTTCGATACGGCGTCGGTTCTGATAGTCTTCCCGGCGAATCCGTCACGGCAGGTGTTCCGACCCCCGGAACGGGACATGATAACCCATTCCTAAGACTGATTTTCATTGCTTTGAGAAATATTTCTATTCCCCTCCCCCATCGCCACCGCCGTCGGCGAGACGGCGACTTCCGACCGAATATCCGCCGCTCGTGGCCGTAATACGGCCGCGAGCGGCGGATACGGGTCTCACGGCGCTGGTCCGGGCGGCGTTTGTCACGCGCCCAGACGCGACTCGCCGGTCCCCGGAAAACTGTCGCTGTGCCAATCTCTCTGCGTCGTGAACCCGTTGCCGTCCCGCGATTACCCGACGAAATTCGGATGTGTTCGAATCCACGGGGTTTATGCGCGTGCTGTTAGTACCTTTCTAACAACACCGTCGAACACATGTTCAGAGAACTAGTCCCGCGGAGGGTCGTCCCGTGAACGGAAGCGACCTCTTCGCGGCCGTCACGGAGTACAGTCGTCCAATCATCGCGGTACTGCTCGTCCTGACTGTGTTGGTCGGGGCGGGCGCGCCGATGGTCGAACAGTCGTCGTCGCTCGACCAGTTCCAGAGCGACAGCACCGCCGACCGGAAGTTGGACTACATCGAGACCAACTTCGCGACCGGCCAGCAGAACACCACGACGGTCCAACTCATCGTCAGGGACGGTAACGTCCTCTCGAAGGACGCGCTCGTCGAGACGCTGAAGCTCCAACAGGACCTGCGGAACAACCGGACCATAAACGGCACGCTGGCGAACGACACGCCGACCGGCGGCGTCGCCAACATCGTCGCTTCCGCGGCGCTCCGACAGGAGCAAGCGAGCGGACTCCGGAAGTCGGCGGCCGAACTCCAACAGCGCCGCCAGTCGCTCAACGAGTCGCGCGCCGAACTCCGACAGCGCGGCCAGACCCTGAACGCGACGGCGGCGACCCTCCGCGAGTCACTGAACCGGACGCGCGGGCTTCAGACCGAGTATGAACGACTTAACGCCTCCCACCGCCGCGGCGAGGTCAACGACTCGACCTACCGCCAGCGGTCGGCGGGCATCGAGACCCGACTCCGGGAGGTCCGGACCTCCACGACGGCGAACCTGACGGCCAACCAGTCGGCGACGTTCGAACGGGCGTTCGGTCAGGTTCGGGCGCTACAGCTTCAACTCGACCGACTCAACGCCTCGCTCCAACAGGGCGAAATCAACCAATCGACGTACCGCGAGCGCGCCACCGAGATTCGCTCGCAGTTCCAGCAGGCGTACAGACTCGGCACCCGCGGCGTGTTGGCCGACCAGTACCAACAACTCCAACAGCGCACGGCGGAACTCCGCGAGCGCGGCCAGCAACTCAAGCAGGACGCCGCGAAACTCCAGCAACAGCGCCAGCAGTTGCAGAACGCTTCCCGACCGACCCTCGACGAGCAAATCGAGCAACTCGAGTCGATGAACCGGTCGGAAGTCGAATCGACCGTCGAGTCGGTGCTGAGCGAGGGCGGCGACGGCCCGTCGAGTCAGGCGTTCGCGTTCATGCCGACCTCCTACGAACCCGGTAGCACCGAGGCCAACGCGACGATGCTCGTCGTGTTCCAGCAACAGCGGGGCCAGACCGTGCAGGGCATGGCAAGTACGTCCATCGTGGAGTCCCAGACTGCCATCCAGCAGGTCTCCAAACAGTCGATGGACCGAGAAGTCCTCGTCTTCGGGTCGGGCATCATCAGCGAGGAGACCGACCAGTCGATGGCCGACAGCATCTCCATCGTCGGCCCGATGGCGCTCATCTTCGTCGTCTTGACGCTGGTCATCGCCTACCGCGACCTGCTGGACATCCTGCTCGGAGTGTTCGGTATCGTCGCGGTCCTCGTCTGGACGTTCGGCTTCATGGGTTGGGCGGGCATCACCTTCAACCAAATCTTCATCTCGGTGCCGGTCCTGCTCATCGGTCTCTCCATCGACTACGCGATTCACGTCTTCATGCGCCACCGCGAGGAGCGTGAGGAACACGACGGGGAGAGCGTCCGCGAGGGGATGTCGGTCGCACTGGCGGGCGTCGGAGTCGCTCTCGTCTGGGTGACTGCGACGACGGTCATCGGTTTCCTCTCGAACCTCGTCAGTCCCCTGCCGCCGATTCAGGACTTCGGTATCGTGAGTTCGGTGGGCATCGTGGCCGCGCTAATCGTCTTCGGCGGCCTGATTCCCGCCCTCAAGGTCGAAATCGACACCTTCCTCGAATCGAAGGGCTTCGACCGCCAGAAGCGAGCGTTCGGTACCGGCGGCGGTGCGCTCGGGTCGATGCTTTCGGTGGGTTCGACCGCCGCCCGGAAAGCCCCGTTCGTCGTCATCGCCCTGACGCTCGTGCTGTCGGCCGGTGGCGCGTACGGCGCGACGCAGGTAGACACTAGCTTCGAGCAGACCGACTTCCTCGCCGAGGACCCGGCGGGGTGGATGAAAGACCTGCCCGAACCGTTCGCGCCCGGCGACTACTCCGCGAAAGCGAACCTCGAATACGTCAACCAGAACTTCTTGCGACAGGACTCGCAGGCCCAGATTCTGGTCGAGGGCGACGTAGCTACCGCGGGAACCCTCGAAAAGCTCCAGCAGGCCAACGACGCCGCGCGGGAGAAACGCGACGTGGTGGTCGTCCTCTCGAATGGCGAACCCCAGATTCGGAGTCCCATCTCCGTGATGGAACAGGTCGCCGCGCAGAACGAGTCGTTCAACGCGACGCTCGCCGCGGCCGACACCGACGGCGACGGCGTGCCCGACCGGAACGTCGAGCAAGTGTACGACGAACTGTTCGCAGTCGCCCCGCAGGACGCGAAAGGCGTCATCCACCGCGAGGACGGCGAGTACCGAGCGGTCCGGATGGTCGTCTCGGTCAAGGGTGGGGCCTCGTCCTCGACGGTCACCGAGGAGATGCGCGCCGTGGCCGACGACGTAGACGGCGACGGCCTGACCGCCACCGCGACCGGTCAACCAATCGTCTTCGAAATCGTCCAGAACCAACTGCTGGACACGGTCATCCAGAGCCTCGTCATCACGCTCGGCGCGACGTTCGCGTTCCTGATGCTGGCCTACCGACTCGCCCACGGGAGCGCCACGCTCGGAGCCATCACCCTGCTCCCGGTGGCGTTCAGCGTCTCGTGGATTCTCGGAACGATGTACCTGCTGGGGATGCCGTTCAACGTCCTGACGGGGATGATTACCAGCCTCACGGTGGGTCTCGGGGTGGCCTACAGTATCCACCTCAGCGAGCGCTACACGATGGAACTCGGGCGGCGCGACACCATCTGGCAGGCCATGAACGAGAGCGTCACCGGCACCGGCGGCGCGCTTCTCGGGAGCGCCGCGACCACCGTCGGCGGGTTCGGCGTCCTCGGGTTCGCCATCCTGCCCGCGCTCCAGCAGTTCGGCATCATCACGGGTCTGACAATCATCTACGCGTTCCTCGCCAGCGTCCTCGTCCTGCCGAGTCTGCTGGTGCTGTGGACGCGCTACCTCGGACCCGGCGAGGCCAGCGCCGCCGACCCGAGCGCCGCAGTCGCAAACGGAGGCGAGGTGAGCGAGGACTGATGGACGAAGACGACGCTATCGAGGCCCTCGAACACCTCGGTCTCTCGAACTACGAGGCGAAGGTGTTCACCGCGCTCCAGCGGTTGGGTACCGGCACCGCCCGCGACGTGCATCGGGCGACCGACGTGCCCCGGTCGCAGGTGTACGGCGCGGCCGAGTCGCTTCAGGACCGTGGTCTCGTAGAGGTCCAGCAGTCCAAGCCCATCCAGTACCGGCCCGTCAGCCTCGAAGCCGCCCGGTCGCACCTCCGCGGCGAGTTCGAGCGCACCCAAGAGCGCGCCTTCGACTATCTCGAAGACGCTCGCCAACAGCGCGGCGAGGGCGACGAGCGCCGCGAGGACATCTGGACGGTCCACGGCCGGACCAGCATCGACGGCCGGGCCGAGCAACTGCTGAAAGAGGCCGAGCGACGAATAGTCTTCGCGGTGGGCCGGGACGCTCGCGGCCTGACGAACGAACTCGCCGAACTACTGCGGAAGAAGGCCGAGTCGGGTGTCGAGGTAATCGTAGTCGGTGATACGACCCTCGAAGAACACTTCGCCGACACCGGCATCGAAATCGCCGACCCCCCGACCGACCCTCCGAAGGGCGACGACCCGGTGGGCCGGGTCCTCGTGGTAGACGGCGAGACGGTCCTGCTGAGCGTCCGCGACGGCGGTGACGACCCCGAACTGGACGACGAGACCGCACTCTGGTCGTCCCGGACGGGCATCGCGGCGGTCCTCGTCCAACTCATCGACGGCGGACTCGGCGACTCGGTGTCGGTCTGAGGTCCGACGACCCGACCTGTAACCCGATTTTCTCGAAACCCCGACAGTTTTCTCGGTCGGCCTCGTATCTCGGCCCATGCCGTGGTACGCCGTGGAGGACCTCGATGACGCGTTGGACGCTACCAAATCCTTACTGACGCCGTTCGACGCCCGCCAGTGGCTCAAACTCGCGCTCGTGGTCTTCTTCCTCGGGAACGCGAGTAGCGGGTCGTCGTGGACGGCCGGGAGTTCGACCGACGCGCCCCCGGACGCGCCGCCCGGCCCGGCCGGTCCGACCGGCGTCGAGGTGGACCTCCCGTTCGCGTTCGGGGAGGTTCTGCCCGTCGTCCTCGGAATCGTCGCCGTCGCGTTGGTCGTCGGACTGGTGTACAGTCTGGTCGGGTCGGTGATGGAGTTCGTCTTCGTGGAGTCGCTCCGTCGCCAGCGCGTCCGGATTCGGCCCTACGCCGACCAACACTTCGGGCAGGCCCTCCGCCTGTTCGCGTTCCGGGTCGCGCTTGGTCTGTTGGTGGTCGTCCCCGTCCTCGGGATACTCGCGTCGGTGGTCTCGTTCGCGGGCGGGCAACCGGGGTTCTCGGTCGGCCTGCTCGCGGTGTTCGTACCACTGCTGATTTTCCTCGGCATCGCCGTCGCCGTGGTAGACGGCTTCACGACCAACTTCGTCGTGCCGGTGATGATTCTCAAGAACGTCGGCATTCTCGACGGGTGGCGGCGGTTCTGGCCCGCGCTGACCGGCCAGTGGGAGCAGTACGGCGTCTACGTTCTCGTCCGGTTCGGTCTCGCGCTGGCGGTCGGCCTGTTGGCGTCGGTGGTCGGGGGCATCGTCGGCGCGCTACTCGCGGCCCCCCTCGCGGTGGTCGGCGTGCTGGCGGTGCCCGCGTTCGGCGGTCCGGCGGCGCTTCTCTCGAACCCGGTCGCCGTCGCCGTCGCCGTCGCGCTCCTACTCGGGTATCTGGCTCTCCTGACGGCGGCGCTCTCGCTGGTGTTCGTGCCGGTGCAGACGTACCTCCGGTATCACGCGCTCCTCGTCCTCGGCGACACCGAGTCGGACTTCGACCTGATTCCCGAACTCCGTCGGGACGTGCGCGAGACCGGTTGACATCCTCCCCGGCCTAAAGGGCGAGGATTCCCGAGCGTTGGGATATTACGGTTCGCAACCAACCTGTTCCCTCGGGTGGAACGACCCGGAGGTTTGGTTGAACAGGTAGGCTACTGGCCGTGCCAAACGACCGTTACTCATATCCTCGGTGGGAAGATTCTGAGTTATCTTTCTGCGAATATTCACTGCACCGTTCACGTCTGCGTTCATCGTCGTTTCGCACGACGAACAGACGTACAAGCCACATTCCACGCGGTTGGCATCACGCTTCCGACCACAACACGAACACGTCTTTGACGTGTCTCGCTCGCTTGTGCGGTCTACGAGGATGCCGTGTTCTTCGGCCTTGTATTCAAGCAACGTGGTGAACCGTTCGAACTCCCAGCCGTGGAGTTTCTTGTTCCCACTCCGACCCCAATTCCGCGAGTCACCGTTCTCGTCTTCACGAATCTCGCTCAAGTCACCGATAGCGATGCGACCAACCTCGTGGTCGATGCACCGGCCAACGACATGCTTGGCGAGTGTGTGGAGGAAGTGGTCTTTCCGACGCGAGAGTTTCTTCCGAGAGCGAAGCGCACGGCGCGATGGGCCGTTCTCACCCTCGGTGTCGTACTCGTCGCGGGTGAAATAGTGCTTGTCCTGTTTCAACACGTTCCCCGGATACAACTCGGCGTCCCCGTCGTCGTAGGCGATGGCGAGGTAATTCTTGATGCCGAGGTCGATGCCCGCCGTGTTGTCGCCGGGCGCGTCCTCAACGGGGATTTCGACCTTGCAGACAAGGTGAAGTTCCCAATGGTCGCCGTTCCACACGGCTCGCACCTGCTGGATGTTCTCCACCTGTACGTCCGGTCGCGTCTCGTACTCACAGAGGATGAAGTCTGAACGGTGATTCTTCAGGTTAAACCCCTTGCTCAGACGGAGTTTGTTGTGTTTGGAATCGTGCTTGATGCCTTTCTGTTTCCACGTCACGGTGGAGCGTGGATGGTTGTCGCCGTGTTTGCGGTAGCCGGGTGGGTTGGCGTCGTCTCCGCGTTGGCGTGCTTTGTACCAACTGGTGAACGACTCAGCAAGCTCTTCGAGAACTCGCTGACTTGACTGAGAATGGAGGTCACTGTATCGTTCGTGTTCCTTGAGTTCGGATTTGAGTTCGCCATCGTCGGGGATTTCCCCGTCTTCGTCCCACCGGCCTTGCGTGTAGTATCGGGCGACGTTCCACAGTTTCGACGCAGAGAACCCACAGTCATCGAGGTCGTCACTCACTTGGGAGTGGTTGACGATTTTCGCTCGATAGGTGCGGGTTGTCTCCAACATCTGACTGTATTCATAACTAGTTATGAGATATTATATATTAAAAGTGACGACCGGAGCGTGGAATATCCGGCGATGCTATCGAGCGTGAGTAGTGGAGGAGTTGTCGGCTGTATCCCCGCCCTGAAGGGCGGGATTTTAGCCTTGCGATTTCCATAAGGAGAGACGCCGGGTCCTCAGAGCTTCGACCGGAGTTGCAGGGAGACGGTCCCGTCGTCGAGGAGTTCCCCGCCGCGCCGGACGTGGACGACCGGCGCGTCGTCCATCCGGAGCCACTCATCGTCGTCCTCGCCCGAGAGCGTGACCGACCGCGAGGAGCGTCCGAGACTCTCGGACGCGCCGGAGAACGTGAGCGGGTCGGCGGTCTTCTCGGCCGCGACGACGGGGATGGATTCGAGGTGCGGGTCCACCTCCCGCAGGAGGTCCCGGTACTCGCAGACGAGTTCGACGGCCGTCTCGACGGCGGACGCGGACGGGAACGACGCCCCGCGGACCGGGACCGGGCGCTTGCCCGAACGCGGGCAGACGACGGCGAACTCGCCTTCGGGGTGGGTCAGGTCGTCGATTCGTCGGTGCAGGGCTTCGAGGCGGTCGGGCATGACGGTCGAATGCGAGAGGGCACACCAACCGCTAAGAGGTTTCGGAATCGCCATCGGCCGAAAAGCTGACACTCAGACTCGCGCACAGAGGTGTCGGCGGACCGCGCGCTGGGAGTCGTCGAGCAGGTCGGCCACCCGCGCTACGTCGGCCAGCATCGGATGGTCGTCCTCGAAGTCGGCGTAGAGGTGGTCGAGCAGTTCTCGCTCGCGGATTCCGGTCAGGCCGTCGCGCCGGGTGCCGCGGATGGTCGCCTGTCGCTGGCGGGCGAGTCGGTCACAGGTCTCGCGGAAGTCCGCCAGTCGGTCGTGGCGCTCGCGGAGTTCCTCGAAGCCGAGCTGAAGCAGTGGCGTCTCGTCGGCCTCCGAGAGCCAGTCGATGATGCGGTCGAGTTCGTCGCCGACTTCTCGGAGTCGGTCGCGCTCGGTCCCGACGGCGTCGGCGAGCAGTGCGCACTCCTCGCTTCGGGTCTCGGCGCGCGAGACCAACTGGTCGGCGAGACCGGGGGTGAACCCGCCCGCCGCGGGCGAGAGCGCGGCGGCGAGTTCGGGCGAGAGTTCGTCGGCCATCGCCTCGGGCGGCGAGTCGGCGTCGGCGTAGGGAAACACCGTCTCGCAGAACGCCTCGCGGACGGTCGCGGCGTCACCGGACGGCCCGGACGAGGACGCGCCGACCGCCAGCGTATCGCCGACGGGCCGACCCGCGGGCGAGTGCGCGGACGCGCGGACCTGCTTGCCCGCGTTCGCCTGTCCGCTCGCGCCTGTCCGCCCGCCGACGTTCGCCGAGCGCGTCTGTCGGACGCGCTCGGCGAACGTCTCGAAGGCCTCGACTTTCCCCTCGATTCGCTCGCGCTCGGCGTCGGCACGTTCGACGGCGGCGGTCGTCCGGAGTTCGGCGGTCGTCCGGAGTTCGGCGGTCATAGCTTCGAGTCGAGTTGGCGCTCGATGGCGTCGTCGGGGAGCGGTTCGCCGTCTTGCCGGACGTGGACCAGCGGCGCGTTGTCCATCCGGAGCCACTCGCGTTCGCCGTCGCCCGAGACCACGACGGACCGCGAGGTCCGGGGCAGGCCGTTCTCTCGCTGGCCCGCGGTACGCTCGCGGGTCGAGACGAACGTCAGCGGGCCGCCGGAGCGCTCGTAGACCGCGAGGCGGTGGTGAGGGAGGTCGGGGTCGGACTCGCGGAGGGTCGCGCGGTACTCACGCGCGAGGTCCGCGGCTTCGTCGGCGGCCGCTTCGGTGGGGAAGCGCCGACCGGTCAGCGGCGCGGGGCAGTCGTCCGTTTCGGCGCACGCGACGTAGAAATCGCCGTCTTCGCTGGCTAAGTCACCGATTTTCTGGCGGATGGCGTCGAGGGAATCGACCATGATTTAGGCTGGCCTAATCTATGTTAGGTCGGCCTAAAATGGCTTTCGGATGGGTGGCGCGCCCGTCGCCGAAGGAGAGACACAGACATAATTCTAAGAGAATTATAGGAATTTCCGAAAGCAACTAAAATATTGCCGAAGAGACGGATTAGATGGGTTTCAGAACTGCGTGTACTCCTCTACGAGTTCGACCAACTCGTCTTTCTCGACGCGCCCCCGGACGCGCTCTTGGCGTTCGCCGTCGGCGAAAAGGTCGAACGTCGGCGTCCCCCCGATACCCTGCTCTAAGGCCAACTTCTGGTGATGCACGACGTTTACCTTCGCCACCGCCGCGAACGTCTCGCGCGCGACCGACTCCACGATGGGGTGGAGTCGCTGGCCCGCGCCGCCGTCGGCGTAGTAGTGGACCAAGACGACTTCGTGGGCCGCCACGGACTGTTCGAAGTTCTTCGAGCCATCGACGTAGACTGGCGAGGAGGGCGCGCCGAGGCCGTTCTCCTGCATGAGCGCACGCTTCTTGCGCTCCCGTACCTCTGCGAGGTCCTCGTCGTTCATGTTAGATGGGGGTAGCGAATCGGACAACTTAATTTTACGCCTCTTTTCTCACTTCTGATAATTCTGCTCGGAGTCGGCTACCGACCGTCGTAGACGCCGGATTGTCGGGACGACTGCTTCGGAAGCGTCCGCCCCGTCGGTTGACACGCCGAGCGCGTCCCGTCGGTTGGTCGGTCGTCGCGCTACCGGCGGACGGTTCATCGTCGCGCTACTGGCGGTTGTCTCGCCGGGCGCGGCCCGGTCGGGCCGCGCCCGGCAAGCTCGGGGATTTCGGAGGTTCTACCCCGCTACGTCGTCCGTCTCGGCGTCGGTCAGTTCCTCCAGCAGAAACCGGGCCTGTTCCTTGTCCAGCGGGTCGTTCGCGTTCCCGCAGTGGGGCGACTGGACGCACGCCGGACACCCGCCCGCCGAGTCGCAGTCGCAGGACCCAATCATCTCGGCGGTGTTGGCCATCAGGTCTTCGACCGTCTCGTAGCCCTCGCGGACCAGTCCGACGCCGCCGGGGTAGCCGTCGTAGACGAAGATGGTACTCCGGCCGGTGTGGGGGTGCATCGGCGTCGAGAGACCGCCGATGTCGCCCCGGTCGCAGAGCAGTTCGAGCGGGAACAGCGAAATCATCCCGTGTTCGGCGGCGTGGATGCCGCCGTTGAAGTCGCCCGCGGCGCGCATCGCGTCCTCCACGTCTCGGGGCACCGTGAAGTACAGCGCCTTCGTCCGCAGGGAGACCTCAGGCAGGTCCAGCGACTCCCGACCCAGCGTCTCGCCGGTCGGGTCCCGGCGCTCGAAGCCGGTTATCCGCTTGCGCATCGTCACGTCGGCGAACCGGACCGGCACGTCCTCGCGGGTCGAGAGGTGTTTCTCCCGCAGGTCCTCCTCGACGGTAATCTCCTTCTCGTGGAGGACCTTGGTGTGGTAGTCGGCCCACGTCGGCGAGAGTTCCGCGACTTGCTTCCCCAAGTCGAGGTCCACCACTTCGTAGGACTGGCCCTGATGATGGTAGATAGCGCCCGGATGAGCGTCGTTCAGCGCGTCCTCGAACGGGAGGCTGGCAATCGTGTCGCCGTTGCGCCGGTCGAGCAACTCCACTTCCCGGTCGTCGATTGACCGGAGGTTCATCTCGTGCTGTGGGCTTTCCTCGCCGTCGTAGGTCCAGCGTACGCCCTCGTCGGTCGTCCGGCGCTCCAGTAGTCCCCCTGCTTCGAGGTCGGCCACGAGGTCCGGGAATCCCTCGCCGAAGTAGTCGCCGTCCTCGGGCGAGAGCCACGTCTCGCGGGCGGCCGACAGTACGTGGTCGGGCAGGAGTTGGTCGTTGTCGGGGTTGACGACCGCACGCTCGGGGTCGCCCGCGAAGAAGTCCTCGGGGTTCGCCACGAGGTACTGGTCCAACTGGTCTTCGCCCGCGACGAGGGCGACGAGACTCGGGTCGTCGCCGCGACCCGCGCGCCCGGCCTGCTGGAACGCCGCTATCCGCGTGCCGGGGTAGCCGTCGAGCAGAACCGCGTCCAGACCGCCGATGTCCACGCCGAGTTCGAGCGCGTTGGTACTCCAGACGCCCCTGACTTCCCCGTCGTTCAGTCCCTCCTCTATCTCCTTGCGACGGTCGTTCTTGAGCGCGGCCTGATACGCCGTCACGTCGGGCGCGAGGTCGCCTCGTCCGCGTTCTCGGAGTTCCTTCGCGCTCTCCATCGCCCACTGCTCGGCGGCCTGCCGCGCGCGGGTGAACGTCAGCGTCTGGTGGCCCTTCGACACGAGGTCGGCGAACAGGCGCTTGGTCTCGGCGTGGTTCGACTTCCGGCGGCCAGTGGACCCTGCCTCCGGGTTTTCGTACTCCGGCGGGTTCCAGAGAAGCCAGTGGGTCGGTCCGGTGTCGCTCACGTCCTCGTCCACCAGTCGGAACGAGTCCGCGGGCGTCCCCGTGACGTTCGCGGCGTGTTCGACCGGATTCCCGATGGTCGCCGAACAGCAGACGAACTGGGGGTCGGCGTCGAATCGGTCGCAGAGTCGGCGAAGTCGCCGGAGAACCAGCGCGACGTGGCTCCCGAACACGCCGCGGTACTCGTGAACCTCGTCCAGCACGACCGTCTCTAACCCTCTGAAGAACCAGTCCCAGAGCCGGTGGGCGTGAGGCAGGAGCGCGTAGTGGAGCATGTCGGGGTTCGAGAGGACGACGGTCGGTCGCCGGTCCCTGACCGCGCGCTTCTCACTCCTGCTGAGTCGGCCGGTGTACTGTTCGACCGAGACGCGACTGCCGAACCCGAGGTCACGCGCGAGGTCCGAGAGCGTCTCGTCTTGGTCGTTGATGAGCGCGTTCTGCGGAGCGAGATAGAGCGTGCGCCCGCCGTGGTCCATCGCGCGCTCGAACGCGGGCACCGTGTACGCGAGACTCTTTCCGCTGGCGGTCGGCGTGGCGACGACGACGTTCTCGCCCTTGCGGACCGCTTCGATGGCGTCGGCCTGATGGCGATAGAGGTTCTCGATGCCTCGCTGAGCGAGCGCACTCTCCAGTCGCGGTTCGAGGTCTACCTCGCAGAAGTCGCCGTCGCGTCCGGGGAGGGTCCGATGGGTCTCGACCTGTGCGTCGTAGTAGGGCCGACCCCGAAGCCAGTCGATAGTCTCGTCCACGAGTCGGCGATAGGGTCGGGGTACCTAACCGCTTTCGCCGCGGAGCGGAAGTGAAAGAGAGAGAAAGCAACCGCTGGCGCGAATAGTTCGGGTGGCGCAAATGGCGAACAGACGGCACGGACGGCCCGGATTGGATACCCGGTCGGCTCGCGGGGAGAAGTGCCGTGCTATCGCTGACCTCCCCGCGGCGATTTTCAGGTCACGGGACGAGTTGGTTCCGCCTTCGTATTTGAAATCTCGCACACGGCGGTCGAACCCTTCCCGGTGATGTCATAAAACTTATTCCGATAATCGTTGAACGTTGGTCCCGATGACAAAACGCCGGAACCGACGTGCCCTCCTCCGGACCGTCGCACTCACGGGTCTCACCGGTTGCGTCGGCAATCTCCGCGACGGTGACGACGAACCGCCCGAGACGACTCCCCGGCGTCCCCGCGAGACGACTGCCGAAGACGGACCTCGGCCTACGAGAGAGTCCCCGACCGCCGACGTTCCGGTGGTCGATTTCGTGCCCGTCGGAGTTCAGTCGTCGTTTTTCTACCTCACGACTCCGGATTCGATGGATGTGGAAGCGGTCGAGGGGACCCAGTTCGCGTTCGTGGAGGTCCGCCCGCGTACCGACTCGCCGCCGCCGAGCGATTTCTCGCTGGTCGTCGATGACCGACACTTCTGGGGAACGCTCGCGCCCGGCGAGATGGGCGGTCCCCACCGTCTCCACGAGTTAGGACCGGGGTACCGCGCCGACAAGAACCGGTCCGGATGGGTCGCCTTCGAGGTACCCGACCCACTCGACGCCGAAACCGTCGAGTTGACCTATCGCGGGCGAGACCGGCCAGTTGACGAGGAAGTCGTCGCGGACCTCCGGTCACCGCCCGCCGACTTCGAACTCGTCTCGTTCGACGTGCCCGAACAGGTCGCCCACGACGAGTCGTTCGACGCGTCGCTGGTGGTCGAGAACGTCGGCGAGGGCGACGGCATCTTTCGGGCGAGTCTGAATCAGGCCGGACCGACGTACAGTCCCAACCGGGCGAAGATGCGGGTTCCTGCGGGCGCGCGCCGCGAACGAACGTGGACTTTCGGCGAGTACGTCACGTCGGGCACCGAGCGAGTGCGGTTGCACCTCCGGTCTGCCGTCGCCGACCGTGAGACGACCGTCGAGGTACTCGGGAAGGCGACGATGCCCCGATGACTCTCGCGGGGAACGTCGGACCCGCGCGTTCCTCGCCCCTCGGTTTTCCCAATCACGAACCGGTGTTTCTAATCTGGGAAGAATAGTTAAGGGTTTGAAAGTCGTCACGGTTCGTGGGGGAGACAGAATGTCAGACGAGAAGAAGCACGGTTCCGGGAGCGTCGAGACGGGAGATACGAGTCAGCGAGTCGGCATGGAGTCGATTCGGGAGCGCGGACTCGACCCCGAGGAACTCCGCGAGAAACTGATAGACGCCGTCGGCGCGGAGTTCACGACGTACTACTACTACACCAACCTGCGGATGCACATGGCGGGCCACGAGGACTACAAGGAGATTACCGAGGACGCGCGACTGGAGGACCGCGCCCACTTCGAACTCGTGATGCCCCGAATCTACGAACTCGGCGGGTCGCTCCCGAACGACATTCGGGACTTCGCCGACCGGGCGTCGTGTCCGGACGCCAAGTTGCCGAACCCGCAGTCCGGCGAGGAACCCGACCCGCAGGACCTCAGCACCGAGGAGATGCTCGAAATCCTGTTGGAGGCCGAGCGATGCGCCATCCGGACGTGGAGCGAGGTGTGCGACATGACCGAGGGCGCGGACCCGCGGACCTACGACATGGCCCAGCGCATCCTTCAGGAGGAAGTCGAACACGAAGCGTGGTTCATCGAACTCCTGAGCATGGAGCGAGACGGCGAAATCAACCCGGCGGGCCACTTCATCCGGGGCGAACCGGGTGACGCGCCCTACTCGACCAACCGGCGCATCAACGACTCGGCGTAGCCGTCACGTTCATCCCGATTTGCCCGCTAGCAGACGCCGTGAGTAGCTACACCGTCGCTATCGAGGTGCCGGACGACTGCGACGTAGCGCAGGCCGGAGAGACCGTCGAAATCGAGGTTCCCGACACCGAATACGTCCTCTCGGCCGCCCGGAGCGCGGGAGTCTGGCTACCGGCGGACTGTCAACAGGGGTGGTGTACCACCTGCGCCGCGGAGTTGCTGGAGGGCGAGGTAGACCAGTCCGACGCCCGGCGCTACTACGAGGAAGACGAGGACGCCGACATGATTCTGCCCTGCACGGCCAAACCGCGGTCGGACCTCCGGATTCGGGCCTGCCAGTACGAAGAAATGCTGGACCACCGCGCGGACCACGACAAGCCGCCGGGCCGGTCGAAGCGATAGTTAGGAATTCTCCGAACACGTTAAACAAAGAATTACATTTCTCTCGCAAATATTTATGAATCCTTCGCGGATGCAGTCGGGCAACCGACTTTTATCGCCAGCGGCCCAACTGACGCCCATGAGCGACTACCACGCAGTCCTCGTGTACGACGGCGACTGTCCGTTCTGCTCGGCGGCGGCGTCGGCGCTCCGCCGGGTCGAAGGCGTCGGCGCAATCGCGTGGGAGGACGACCCCGCCCAGTCGTTCCTCGAAGCCCAGTTCGGCGAGACGCCCTTCGCGCTGGCGTTCGCCGACGGTCGGGAAGGTCGGGTCTACGTCGGCCGCGAGGCGGCCCGCGAACTCTGTGACCGGGCCGGGATACCCGTCCTCGTCGGTGACATCGTGGGCGACAACTACGAGTCGCTGGCCGACGCGATTCGGACCGTGACCGGCGTCGATGGGAGACCGGACCCCTACCACGGCGCGTATCCGATGTCCGAGGCGGCGAAATCGGCGTTCGGGGAGTTGGGGAGGAACGCGTGGCACACCGCCAAAATACGTCGGTAAGTCGGCCGTCTCCGGGACGGAGCGTCACCCAGTCGGTCGAGTTCGGTAGTTCGGCAACGTCAGTAGGGTCGCTGGCTACTGGTTCTACAGCGACGGAATCGCTAGCTACTGCTCGAACCAATCACGACCGCACGGCACCGCCCCGTACCGCGAGAACCTCACGCCTCCCCACCCTCGCGACCGCCTCGGGCGGCCGCTCCCTCGCGCGCCGGACCGAAAAGCCAAGCCAGCGCGTGCTGGACCGAAAAGTCGAGTCCGAGCGAATGGAACGCTACCGGTCCCGCGTAACAGTCTCTCCCGGTTTCGTCCTCGCGCCCGCAGAGAGCGTGACGCCCGCGTTCAGACTCGTGTTGATGCCGGTCTTGGCGTCGTCGCCGACGACGACGCCGAACTTCCGGCGGCCGGTCGAAACCCGTTCGCCTTTCACGGTGAGTTTCACGGGCTCGTCGTCGTGGCGGAGGTTGGCGACGTTCGTTCCCGCGCCGAAGTTCACGTCTCGGCCGAGAACGCTGTCGCCGACGTAACTCAGGTGCGCGACGTGGGTCCCGCGGCCGACGACGCTGTTTTTGACTTCGACGCCGTGGCCGACTTTAGCGTCCTCGCCGAGAAGGGTCGCGCCACGGACGTACGCGTTCGGGCCGACGCTCGCGCCCGCCCGGACGAGCGCGGGACCCTCGATAACGACTCCGGCGTCGATAGTTGCACCCTCTTCGACCACGACCGGCCCTCGCAAGTCGGCCGTTTCGTGGACTTCTCCCCGAACGTCGCGGTCCAACTCGGCGAGTTTCCACTCGTTGGCTTCCAGCAGTTCCCACGGTCGGCCCACGTCCATCCACCGGTCGAGTTCGACCGCCGACACGTCGTACTCCGCGACGGTCCGAGCGAGAACGTCGGTAATCTCGTGTTCGCCGCGTTCGCTCTCGGGCACGTCCAACCACTCGCGGGCCGCCTCGGGGAAGACGTAGGCCCCGGCGTTGGCGAGGTCGGTGGGCGGGTCGGCGGGTTTCTCCACGATGTCGGTGACGACGCCCCCCTCCGCCGAGAGGACGCCGTAGTTCGAGGGGTCCTCGACTCGGACCGCGCCGACTGCCGGACGGGACTCGAACAGGTCGGCGATGGCGTCGGGGTCGTAGAGGTTGTCGCCGTTGAAGACCGCGAACGGGCCGTCCAACTGGTCGCGGGCCGCCCGAACCGCGTCGGCGGTTCCGGCCCGTTCGTCCTGTTCGGCGTAGCGCACTGGAACCCCGGCGTACTCCTCGCCGAAGTACTCGCGCACCGCGTCCGCCTCGTAGCCCACCACGAAAATCAGTTCCTCCGTGCCCGCTCTCACGGCGGCGTCGACAGTGTGCGCGACGAGGGGTCGGTCCGCCACCGGCAACGTCGGTTTGGGGCGTGACGCCGACAGCGGCCGAATCCGGGTTCCCTCCCCGGCCGCGAGAATCACTGCTTGCATGGCCGTCGATTCGGCGGCGTCGGGTTTCAGTCCCTCGGAGTCGCTCGGCGAGCCACCCCTATTTGAACCCCGTGATTGGTACTGGCGCGGCCTTTTACGTCCGGAGTATCTCCTTTCTCCTAAAACAATCGGCTATCGCGTCGTCAGTTGCAGTGTTTCCGACGGCGCGCCCCGTAGGAAATAATTTAATATCCGTCGCACCGTCAACACGTACTACCTGCAAATAGTCTCGTGATATCTTCAGAACTGAGGAAACAATCCCGAAGAATGATAGAGAACTAATGAACATCGACACATCCGACAGGAGACAGTTGAAGCAGTCCTCGAACGTACTCCTGCTGGCACCGCTGACGCCGACCGGCAACAGAGCGTGCCTCGAACTGCTCGCTTCCACGACACCACCGCACGAGACGAACGTCGCCGCAGTGACGTACACGCCACCACCCGAGACGTGGATAGCCGACTGGAAGGCCCATGTCGAGGACTTCCCGGCGGAACTCGCGTTCATCCACGCCAACACCGTAGAGAAGTCCGGCGAAGACGCCAGCACCGAACTCCCGTCGGACGTGTCCGTCGCTCGGGTAGACCCGAACCAACCGATGGACATCATCGCACCGCTGAGCGAGCAGTTGACTCGGTGGAAGGGCAACGGGAACCAGACGGTCGTCTCGGTCCAGACGCTGACCGTCCTGCTTGAGTACGTGAACTTCGACACCGCGTTCCGATACCTCCACATCCTCACCCACCGGGTGCAGGCCGCCGACGCCATCGGCTTCTACCACATGGACCCGGACATCCACGACGAGGAGACGGTCAACACGCTGAAGACCCTCTTCGACGCGGTTGTCGAAGTCTCGGACGACGGCGAGGAGTGGTCGGTCGCCGAAACCTACGGCGACCGAAGCGTGACCAGCGACCACGTTCAGTCTCACGACACGGATGTCTCGGTTCCGGAGTCCGAGAGCGGCCTGTTCACCTCGATTCGGGACTCGCTGTCGGGCGTGTTCTCTGGCGAGAGCGGTTCCGACTCGCCGAGCGCGGCAGGTCGGTCCGACTCGCCGAGGGCAAGCGAAGACGGGGAATCGTCCCCGTCGGCGGTGCAGTCGGGCGCGAACTCGGGCGTAGACGACCTGCCCGAGGAGGCGATGCTGACCGACGAGGACAGAATCCGGGAACTGCTCACGCAGTACGGCGGCCGGATGAAGCAGGCCGACGTGACCGAGGAGACCGACTGGTCGAAATCTACCGTCAGTCGGAAACTCTCGAAGATGGAGGAGAAAGGACTCGTCACTCGGGTACAGGTCGGCCGAGGGAACCTCGTGTTCCTGAGCGGATACGAACCCGAGACGGCCAAATCGCCGTTCGAGCAGGAGACCGACTGACAGATGCCCCGAGTAGTCAGTCACCGGTCGTGTGCGGTTGCGACGACTCACGACAGGAACCGCCGAGACAGTGCCGTTTTAACTTCGAGGCAATATGAGTGAATCACTACAGACCGCAAGCGAAACCGGAACTATGCCCAACGACGCCACAGTACTTATCGTAGACGACGAGAAGCCGATTACCGACGCCTATGCCCAGTGGTTGGACGACGACTATCACGTCCGAACGGCGTACAGCGGGTCCGAAGCCCTCGAAAAACTGGACGACGAAGTGGACGTGGTTCTGCTCGACCGGCGGATGCCGGACCTCTCGGGCGAGGACGTACTGAACCGGATTCACGAGGAGGGTCTCACCTGTCGGGTCGCACTCGTCTCGGCGGTCGAACCCGACTTCGACATCCTCGACCTCGGGTTCGACGCGTATCTGGAAAAACCGGTCTCGGAGGCCGAGGAGTTGCTCGAAACCGTCGAGACGCTCCTCCGGCGCTCGACCTACGACGCCCAGATGCAACGGTTCCTCTCGCTGGCGAACAAGAAGGCCGCACTGGAGACCAAGAAGAGTCCCGCGGAACTCGACGCGAACGACGAGTACGAGAAACTCGTCTCGGAACTCGCCGAACTCCGCGCCCAACTCTCGAACACCGCGACCGACCTCGACGACGAGGACCTGCGCGCGGAGTTCCACGACACCGACCGCGGCGAGTAGGATTTCGACCGCGGGCGACGAAGCGATTGGGCTACTACTCTCGGACTCTCTTTAAGTACTTCTGGCGACAACGGATAGATACGACGGGGAGACGCCAGCGTTCTACCGGCCTCAGTTTTCGATAGCGGCGACTCCGGGCCGAGTCCAGTCGCCCCGGCGGGGTTCCGAGGCACATGTTTAAACTACCCCCGCCGACTACACGACAGTAATGACCGAGGGGTGGACCGACCAGACGCCGTCGTGGGAATCCGGGCCAGTGCCCGACGACCGAGACGCCGAGAGACCGCTTAGCCAGCGTCCCGGCGACGGTTCGGTCGGCCGGGCGGACCTCCAGCGAGACCAGACGGTCCGCCAGTGGGGACCGGTGACGCCGAGCGCGACCCAAATCGGCCGGGCCGAGTCGCCCGACGCCGACCTTCCCGACAGCGTTCGCCGACTCCACGAGGAACGCCACTCCGCGATGGCCGGGCACAGTTCCCGGATGCACCGCCTCGACAAACTCCGCATCGCCCACGCCCTGTGCAACGACCTGTCGCTGACGCCGTGGCAACGCGACCGGGTGGTCGGCATCGTGTCGGACTTGGACCTGACGGCGTTCGGGAGTCAGCGCGCGATTCCGAAGGTGGCGCTGGTGGTCATCCGCCACGTCGTGGACCGCGAGCGCGAACACTATCTGGGACTTCACGACCAAGAGTGGATTCGGGACCTGTCGCCCGCCGAACTCGACGACCTCTACGACCAGTTCCGGTCGATTACCGACGAAGAACGATTCTCAGAACTCGTCGCCAAGCACGGTCTGAACGTCACGAATCTGAACCGCCTCCGGCGCGTCCTGAAAGACCAACTCCGCGAGCAGGACCTCGAAGAGGCGGTGTACGGCCGCAACCCCTATCGGGACCCCAACCTGCCGAGTCTCGACGCTCGTCGGAGCGAGGAAGGCGGTGCCGAGGAGACTGGTCAGTGGGCCGAAAGAGACGAACCGCAGAAGTGAACCGGCGAACTTCCCTCGTATCTACCCGTTGTCGCCAGAAGTACTTAAATCAGCGCGCGTCTCGCACTCCCGCAGTCCGTCCTAAAGACTAGCGAGTGTCGGGACAACTCCGTCAGAACGAGACCGCACGTCGCTCGTATCTACTCCTTGTCGCGGGAAGAACTTAAACGAACGTCCGGGCCGCCGACTCGTTCCGTCCGGAGACGACCGACGCACCGGCGGCTAGCGAGCGTGAGTCCGGTAGAACGCGACCGTCTTCCCGTCGTATCTATCCGTTGTCGCCAGAACTACTTAAAGGAAATCGGCGGGTCGCTCCGTTCGGAGCGACCCGCGAGCCATCGCGGAAGGCAATGGTAGAGAACTGTAAAACAATGAAAAATCTTTCTTAGATAATTGTTTATATTTTTAAGAATACTGTAGAGCGTTCCGAAACGCACGACGGCCGTCCCCGAGACCGCCTGATTTCTACTCGCCAACCATAAAATCAAGTTCCCCCGGTGAACACTCCCGAGTGTCCCGATGATAGAAGTCGAAAATCTGCGCAAGGAGTACGGCGGGTTCACCGCCGTCGAGGGGAGTAGCTTCTCGGTCCCCGAGGGCGAAGTGTTCGGCGTCATCGGCCCGAACGGTGCGGGCAAGACCACGACCCTGAAGATGCTCTCCGGACTCGTGGAACCCACCTCCGGGTCGGCCCGAGTCGCCGGGTACGACGCCCAAGACCCCGAGATGCGGACCCGCCTCGGCTTCCTCCCCGAGGAGTCGCCCCTCTACGAGGACATGACCGCCGTCTCCTACCTCCGGTTCTTCGCCGACCTCTACGACGTGCCCTCCGACGCCGCTCGCGAGCGCATCCACGACACCTTGGACCGCCTCGAACTCGACCACCGCGACCGGAAGATAGGCGACATGTCCAAGGGGATGACCCGGAAAGTCGCCATCGCGCGCTCGCTGGTCAACGACCCCGACGTGCTGGTCTACGACGAACCCGCGAGCGGACTCGACCCCCTCACGACCAACTACATCATCGAGTTCACCCGCGAACTCGCCGAGTCGGGCAAGACCGTCGTCTTCAGTGCCCACAACCTCTTCCACGTCGAGAGCATCTGCGACCGCGTGGCCGTGATGAACGACGGCCGCATCGTCGCCCGCGGGAGCGTCGAGAACATCCGCGAGGAACACGGCCGGACCGAGTACCGCGTCTACACCACCGTCGAAGTCGAGGGCGCGGTCCGGGAGAACGGCCACTTCTGCCGGGTCGTCGAGAGCATGGACGCCGTAGAGGAGACCCGCGAACTCGCCGAGAGCGCGGGCGGCGAAGTCGAGGACATCCAGACCCACACCCCGAGCCTCGAAGACATCTTTCTGGACCTCGCCGAGGAGTCCCCGGACGTGGAGGGACGACCGTGAACCCCCGGAAGGTCCTCCGCATCGCGCGCTGGGAGGTGTCGAAGAACGCGGGCCAACTCGACCGCCGGACCGCCGCAATCGGTCTCGTCGTCCTGCTGGCGGTCGGCGCGCTCACCCCGATGGTCGCCAGCGAGGGCGTCACTCTAGACGACGGCATCTACCGCGTCGGCGTCTCGCAGGATAGCCCCTACTACGACCCCGTGAAAGCGGACCCGACGTTCGTCGCGGTCGAACCGAACGCCCAGCACTTCCCGGAGCGAATCGACGTTCTCGTCCAGCGCGGCCAACCGATAGTCGCGGCCGACACTCCCAAAGGAAAGGCCGCCCTCGCGGAGTTCCGCAAGACCGTCAAGCGGTACAACGACGGCCTGATGAGCCAAGAGTCCGACCAAGCCGCCGCTTTCCCGGTCGAGGTGTCGGTCCGCTACGAGGAGCAGACCGGTCTCCGGGCGGGCGCGAGCGGCGCTGATTCGGTCGCCACGCGGACGACCCGCGCGGGCGAGAAGCGTCTCGGCGGCGGAGACGGAACCGAGAGCGACGGGTCCGAGTCCGGCGACTCGGCCACCGCCTCGCCCGGCGCGGGCGAGACCGGCGACCCGGTGCAGGCCCCCTCGGTCGGAAGCGGCGGGTCGCTGTTCGGCGGAAACGCCCGCGGTGGCACCCCGGCGGACATCGCGCCGCCGTTCCCCTTCGAGTCGCTGGTTCTGGCGTTCGCGTTCGTCCTGCCGATGAACTTCGTGATTCAGGCCTACGCTTCCACGATTCTGGACGAGCGAGTCAACGAACGCGGCGAACTCCTGCTGGTCTCGCCGGTCTCGCGCGGCGACATCATCGCGGGCAAGACCCTGCCGTACTTCCTCGGGATGGTCGCCATCGCCTCGGCGACTGCGGTCGGAATCGCCGTCCTGACGCCCGCCGCGGAGGGAATCGCCGCAATCGCCGCGACCGCGGCAAAGTCCGTCTCGGCGGTGGTCCCAATCGCTCTGCTGTTCCTCGCGGCGTCGTTCGTCGGCGGGATGTTCGCCCGGTCGTTCAAGGAACTCACCTTCGTCACGGTGACGCTCTCGGTGTTCCTGACCTCCTACGCCTTCGTCCCGGCCATCTTCACCAACGTCCACCCAGTAGCGGCCATCTCGCCGCTGACCCTCGTGGTGAAGGCCCTCCGGGGCACCGCGTTCTCGCTCGGCGACTACGCCTTCTCGACCGGACCGCTCTACCTCTCGGCGGGCGTCCTGTTCGCGCTCGGCGCGGGCGTCTACCGCGAGGAAGACATGTTCACCCAGCGTCCGGTCCCGCTGAAGTTCCTCGACGCGCTCGACAGCCAGATTTCCGGGCGGCGCTCGATTGCGAAGGTCAGCGCGCTCTCGATTCCGTTCGTCTTCGTCGGCGAACTGCTCGCGGTGGCCTTGCTGTTCGCGCTCCCGGTGTCGCTGTCGATGCCGGTCCTGCTGGTCGCCATCGCCCTCGTGGAGGAAGTCGCAAAGAGCGTCCACGTCTACGCCGGGTTCGCCCACTCGCGGTTCGAGCGGACCTTCCGGTCGGCCGCGGTTCTCGGGTTCCTGTCGGGTCTGGGCTTCTTCCTCGGCGAGAAGGCGACCGCAGTCGCCCAACTGGTCGGCCTGCCCAACCTCGAACTCGGACAGGCCGCGTTCGGCACCGTGACGGGTCTGGGCGTCGAAACCTCGCCGCTCGCGCTTCTCGGCCTGCTGTTCGCGCCCCTCGCGCTTCACACCGTCACCGCGACGATTACGGCCGCGGGCGCGACCCGGGACCGCAACTGGTACGCCGGGACGCTGGTCGCGGCGACCCTGCTTCACGCCGTCTACAACCTAACGGTGGTGAGTTTCCTTGGGTAAGCGCCTGACGGTCGCCAAGCGCGAGTTGGCCTCGCTCCGGAGCGAGAAGACCATCGTGCTGGCAATCCTCATCCAGTTGTTCGTCGCGGCGTTCTCGTCGTTCCTCGCGGTCGGACTCGTCTCGCTGTACGACCCCGGGTCGGTCTCGAACCAGTTCGTCGTGGAGTTCGGCGTCACGGGCGAGGCGGGCGAGGACATCGTGCCCGTCGTCGAGGACGAACGCGGGTGGCGGGCCGTCGAGTACGGCACCGAGGAGGCCGCGATGCGGGACTTCCGCCGAGGCGAGATTCACGCCGTACTTATGGTAGAACGTGCGCCCGACGGTCGGGCGCGCGTGCGAGCGGTCGCGCCCGACGGCAACGTCCGGACGACGCTGGTCGTGACCCAGATTAAGGGCGTGCTGGAGGCGTTCGAGCGAAACGAGCGACAGCGACTCGACTCCAGACTCGACCGCCGACCCGTCGAACTTCCGCCCGAGTCGTCGTCGAGTCCCTACTTCGGGTTCACCTACACCGTGCTGGTTCCCCTCCTCACGTTCCTGCCGGTGTTCGTCAGCGGGTCCATCGCGGTGGACGCCATCGCCGAGGAGTACGACCGCGGGACGCTGGAACTGCTCCGGGTGACGCCGCTGACCGCCACCGACATCGTGGACGGGAAGATGCTGGCGATGGGCGTCCTCGCGCCCGTGCAGGCGGGCGCGTGGCTGGCGCTTCTGTCGCTCAACGGGACCGCGATTTCGAACCCCCTCGAAATCCTCCTGCTCGTGACCGGCTTTTCGGTCGGCGTGGTCACGATGGGCGCGACGGCGGCGCTGGCGTTCCGCGAGCGAAAGCAGGCCCAGTTCCTCTTCTCGATGGGCGTGCTGGTGGTGTTCAGCGCGACCTACCTCCTGCCGGAGTCGCCCGCCAACGCGGTGGCGAAGTTGGCCATCGGGAGTCCGACGACCACGACTCACCTCTCGGTCGCGGCGTATCTGGTCGTCTCGCTCGCCGCGTTCGTCGGTCTCCGGCGACTCGTCGGGCGTCGGGGACTCGGCGAGTAGACGGCGAACCCGAGTCGGGTTCGCCGTCTCACTGGCCGCCACCTTTAGCCTCTCTACTCCCGTCACTCCGGTCACGTGGATTCCGAGTCGTCCGCCAGATGGGAGTACCGAGTGGTCAAGCCACCCCGAGAGACCTCGCAGAAGGAGGCCCGCGACCCCACGCCGACCTTAGCGGAGTTCGCCGCCGACGGGTGGGAACTCGACGAGACCATCGACTACGTGGGCGGCGGGACCAAGTTCCTCGTCTTCCGGCGACCCGTCGCCGAGACCGACACCCGGCGAGATGGCTCCGAGGCCGACGATGAGTGAGACCCCCGAGTCCGACGAGATTCGGTCGGCGAACACGCTCCGCGAGCGCATCGGCCTGAATCGCTTCTACAACTGGTTCCTGCTCGGCGGCAATCGGTTCGGCGCGACGGGTCTGTTGGCCCTCGGCGTCTTCGCCGGGTTCGTCGCCGCCAGCACGGTCTCGGTCCCGTCGTTACAGGTCGCCATCCGGTCGTCCGACACCGTCGAGACCATGTTCTCGACCATGATAGGAGCCGTCATCACCGGGACGACGCTGGTCGTCACCATCAGCCAACTCGTCATCTCCCAAGAGAACGGACCGCTGGGCGACCAGCGCCAGCGGATGAGCGACGCGATGGACTTCCGGACCTACGCGACCGAACTCTTCGAGTCGGCACCGGAGGCCGACCCCGCCCAGTTCCTCGGCCAACTTCTGGACGTGAACAAGCGCCGGGCGGACGCGCTCGAAGAACGCCTCGCGGACAACGACGACGAGGAACTCCGCCGACAGGTCGGCGAACTGCTCGACAGTCTGCGGAACAACGCCGACACGACCCTCGACAAACTCGGCGACGCCCAGTTCGGCACGTTCGGGGTGTTGGGCGCGGCGCTCGACTACAACTACGCGTGGAAGATTTACCAGATAGAGCGCCTGACCGACCAGTTCGAGGACAGTCTGGACGACGGGGACCGCGAAGCGTTCCACGACTTGGAGACGGCCCTGACCATGTTCGGCCCGGCGCGCGAACACATCAAGACGCTGTACTTCCAGTGGGAACTCATCGACCTCTCGCGGTACATCCTCTACGCGGCGGTCCCGGCGCTGGTCGTGGCCGGGTCGATGCTGGCGTTCGTCGGCGCGGCGACCTTTCCGGGGGCGACGCTCGGCGTGCCGAACGTGACGTGGGTCGTCGGCGCGGCGTTCACCGTCACGCTGGTCCCGTTCCTCCTGTTTCTGACCTACATCCTGCGCATCGTGGTCGTGGCCAAGCACGCGCTGGCAATCGGGCCGTTCGTCCTCCGGCAGTCCTACAGCGACGACTCGTGAACCGGATTCGGGTTGTACGGCGTTGCTAACGTCGGCTACTTGGGTCTCCGCCGCGTAGCGAGCGACATGACTAATCGCCGGAAGGCCAAGACGCCGCCGGGTCCCGACGGACTGCCGGTCGTCGGAAGCCTCCACGAGTTCGCCCGCGACCAGTTCGAGTTCGAGCGCCGGATGCACCGCGAGTACGGCGACGTGGTTCGCTGGAAGATTCCCAACGGGTGGATATACCACCTCGCGGACCCCGACCACATCGAACACGTCCTCGTCCGGAACAACCAGAACTACGTGAAGGGCGAAGCGTTTCAGGAGGCGCTCGGGCCGGTCACGGGCAACGGCATCCTGAACAGCGAAGGCGAGTTCTGGCGGCGACAGCGCCACCTCGTGGAACCCGCGTTCCACCCCGAGCGCATCTCGACGTACGCCGAGATGATGGTGGATGTGACCGAAGGCCAGACCGCCCGGTGGCGCGACGACGAGGTGCGAGACGTTCACTCGGAGATGACCGCGCTGACGCTCGAAATCGTCGGCCGGTCCCTGTTCGGTCTGGACCTGAGCGACGAGTCCGAGCGCGTCGGCGACGCGCTGGAGGTCGTGATGGACGCCTCGGAGTTCTCGCTGGCCGACCTGCTCCCGAAGGAGGTTCCGACGCCCGGCCGCCGCCGGTTGGAGAACGCGGTCGAGACGCTCGACCGCGTGGTCGCCCGCATCATCCGCGAGCGAAAGCGCAACCCGACCGACGACGACGTGGTATCGATGCTCCTGTCGGCCCGCGACGAGGAGGGCGAGGGGATGAGCGACCGGCAGGTCCGCGACGAGGTGATGACGCTCCTGCTGGCGGGCCACGAGACCACCGCGCTGGCGCTCACGTTCACCTTCTTCGTGTTGGCCCAGAATCCCGGCGTCGAGGAGAAACTACTCGCGGAACTCGACGACGTGCTGGGCGGCGACCGGCCGACGATGGCGGACCTGAACGACCTCACGTACCTCGAACAGGTCGTCCAAGAGTCGATGCGCCTCTACCCGCCGGTGCCGGGCATCGTCCGCGAACCGGTCGAGGACGACTACGTGGGCGACTACCGGATTCCGGCGGGCGTGACGGTCAGCATGAGTCAGTACCACGTCCACCGCGACCCGCGGTGGTACGACGACCCGATGGCGTTCCGACCGGAGCGGTGGACCGACGGCTTCCGCGAGTCCATCCCGCGACTGGCCTACTTCCCGTTCGCGGCGGGACCGCGCCGGTGCATCGGCGACCGCTTCGCCATGCTGGAGGCCCGCCTCGTGCTGGCGACGATTCTACAGGAGTTCCACCTCGAACTCGTCTCCTCACCCGCGTTGGACCTCCAACCGAGCATCACCGCGCGGCCGCAGAACCCGGTCCAGATGAAGATTCACGAGCGCGAGGGCACCCAGTGGGACGTGTCCGAGACCGAGGTAGAGATTTCGTAGAGAATTATTTTTGTTTGTTTCAGAATTATGTAGACGCGGATTACGTCTGTGATTGTTGCTCTGCGAAGTCGGCGACGGTCACGACCGCACGGTCGGGTCAACTGCGGCCGCACGACACCGCCGACCGCGCGACACCGCCGACCGCGCGACACCGCCGACTGCACTGCCGACCGAACGACACCGCCGACCCCGGACCGCGAACAGCAGACGACCCGGAGTCGCGGGCGTCAGGCCTGAGCCAATCAAAACTGCACAGCACCGCCTCCGCACCGCCTCCGCACCACATCCGCACCGCGCCCCGAACCTCCCCGCGTGCGTCTGCGCTCGCGCGGACCGCGAGCGCGAGCGCAGACGCGGCGCGTCCCGTGGTCTGTCCCAATTCGCGGTTCCGCGGATTGTCTCAATCCACGAAACGCCACATCCCGAAGCCAGCGATAGCGCCCGGCGGACCGGACCACGAGTTTCGGCCGGTGGCACGAGTCATCGGTTCGAGCAGTCGGTCGCTGTCGGCCGTCCTCCGAATCTGGCGCTCTTCGTCTCTCACGTCGTCGGTCGCTGTCTCACCGGCTTTTCGCGCTCGGCGTCACCGACGACTTCCCACCTGACCGCCCGAGCGCGGTCCAAACTTTAAGCGACCCCCGACCGACGCTAGCGTATGACACACAACTGCTCGTTCCTCTCGGACCTCGCGCTCGACGGCGAAGTCTCGTTCGGCGAGTCGGCCCGCGAGAGCCACGCGGCCGACTTCGGGGCCGAGGAGCGCGGACTGGGCGTCACCCCCGACGCCGTGGTCTGGCCCGAATCGACCGCCGACGTGTCGGCCGTCCTCGCGGCGGCCGACGAGCGCCGGGTCCCGGTCACGCCGTTCGCCGCGGGGACGAGTCTGGAGGGCAACGCCGTCCCCGCCCGCCGCGGCGTCAGCCTCGACTGTTCGCGAATGGACGCCGTGTTGGACGTGCGCGCCGATGACTTCCAAATCGACGTTGAACCCGGCGTCTACGGCTCTGCGGTGGACGAAGCAGTCGCCGACGAAGGCCTGTTCTTCCCGCCGCTCCCCTCCTCGGGCGACATCTCGACCGTCGGCGGGATGATAGCGAACGACGCCTCGGGGATGAAGACCGTCAAGTACGGCGAAGTCGCCGACTGGGTGCTGGAGTTGGAAGTCGTCCTCGCCGACGGGTCGGTCGTCGCCGCCGGGAGCAGGGCCGCGAAAACCTCCAGCGGCTACAACCTCAAAGACCTCTTCGTCGGGAGCGAGGGCACCCTCGGGGTCGTCACGCGCGCGACCCTCGAACTCGCGGGCCGACCCGAGCAGGTTCGCGGCGCTCGCGCGCTCTTCCCGTCGCTCGACGCCGCGGCCGAGGCCGTCTTCGACGCCGCGCGCTCGGGCGTGGACGTGGCGACCATCGAACTCGTGGACGAGGACTCCGCGCGGATGGCAAACGCCTACACCGGCACCGACCTGCCCGACGCGCCCACCGTCTTCCTCGAATTCCACGCCGACCACGGCGTAGCGCGCGAAATCGACTTCTGCCGCGAGGTGTTCGCCGACCACGACTGCCAGCGGTTCGAGACTGCGGCGGACGACGCGGAGATGTCCGACCTCTGGGAGGCCCGCGAGGACCTCGCGTACGCCATCCAACTCTGGGACCCCGACCTGACCGCACTCCATCCCGGCGACGTGACGGTGCCAATCAGCGCCTACCCCGAGATGGTGCGGTTCGTCAAATCCGCCGCCGACGACCGCGACCTGCTGGTCCCCTGTTTCGGGCACGCGGGCGACGGCAACCTCCACTACTCCGTGCTGGTCGAGGAGGACGACCCCGGACGAGTCGAGGCCGCCCACGAACTCTACGAAGCCACCGTCGAGAAGGCAATCGACCTCGGCGGCACCGCGACGGGCGAACACGGCATCGGTCTCGGCAAGCGCGACTTCCTCGAAGTCGAACACGGTCCCGAAACCGTCGAAGCCATGCGCCGCCTCAAGCGGGCGTTCGACCCCCGCGACACCCTGAATCCGGGGAAGGTGTTCCCCGAGACCGAAGACGGCGGCCGAGTCCGCGCGGACGACGACGCACCACCTCACGACTGACTCCCGACGCGCCCTATCGACTTCTCGCGGCCCACCACAGCACCGCGTCCAACGACACCGCCCCGGCCACGCCCGCCGTCCCGAGGCCGGTGGGGTTTTACGGCCGCGGTCCGTCCCGATAGAGGTGAATTCCGACGAAGTTCGAGAGCGGTGGGCCGAGCGGTCGGGGGAGTACTCGCCGAGTTACTACGCGTACTACGGCCCGGACGAGACGAGCGAGATGATTCTGGACCTGCTCGACTCGTTCGTGGGGTCGGACGCGTCCGTCGTGGAACTGGGGTGCAGTTCGGGCCGCCACCTCGCGCACCTCCACGAACACGGTTACCACCGGGTTCACGGCGTCGAAATCAACGACGAAGCCTTCGAGGTGATGGACGACGCGTACCCCGACCTCGCCGCCGCCGGGACGTTCTACAACGACGCCATCGAGACGGTCGCGGCGGAGTTCGAGGACCGCCGGTTCGACGCGGTGTTCTCGGTCGAGACGCTCCAGCACATCCATCCCGACGACGAGGCGGTCTTCGGCGAACTGGCCCGGATTACCGACGACCTGCTCGTCACCGTCGAGAACGAGGACCGTGACGGCGAGCCGGTCTCCGAGAACGAAGACGACACCGAACGCGAGGCGCGCCGCGGCGTCAACTACGTCAACGAGGAGTTCCCGCTCTACTATCGAAACTGGAACCGCATCTTCACCGACCGCGGACTTACCGAGGTCGCACACCGAGCGACCAAGCGCGACACCCTCCGGGCGTTCCGCCGCCCCGACGGTTCCTGACTCCGCTCGCACCGCTCGCGCTCGCGTGGTCGTCCGCGCGTGGCCGCGATTCAGCGCGCGCAGGACTGTGCGCGCTGAATACGGCAGTCGCGGCGATTCTTCGCTCGGCGCGCCGATGCCGAACCTTTAGGCCCGCCCGCTCTTACCTCCCGGTATGACGGTTCGACACGACGGACTTCTCGTAGAGTGGCTCGGCTACGCCGGTCTGCGCCTCGAATCGCCCGACGGCACCGTAGTCTACGTGGACCCCGGCCGGTACGGGACGCTCACGGGCGAGTGGCGGCCCGACTCGCCGAGCGTCGGCCACCCCGAGGCGCGCGACTACCGCCCGGAGGACGGCGACCTCGTGTTGGTCACGCACGACCACCACTACGACTCCGAGGGCATCCGGCGCGTGGCGGGAGACGACGCCGCCGTGGTCGTCTACGAGGCGGTCTACCCGCCGAAAATCGACCGCGACGTGGAAGACGTAGACGACCTGCCCTACGAAGTCGTCCGCGTCGGCGACGCGGACGACCGACTGCTCGGCGACGTTATCGTCCGGTCGATTCCGGGGTACAACGACCCCGACGGTCCCCACACCGATTCGAGCGGCGAACCCTTCCACCCCGAGGGCTTCGGCGTCGGCTACCACCTCACGCTTCCCGGCGAGGGCGGCGACGACGTGACGGTGTTCTGGCCGGGCGACTCGGACGCTCTGCCGGGCCACGCGGAACTCGACGTGTCGCTTTTCTGCCCGCCCATCGGCGGGTCGTTCACCATGGACCGACGCGAGGCGGCCGAACTCGCCGAGGAGATGGACCCCGACCTCGTGCTTCCGATTCACTACAACACCTTCGAGGCCCTCGAAACCGACTCGGGCGCGTTCGCCGCGGACGTGGCCGGGCGCGGCGTTCCGGTCGTGCTGGACGAACGGAGCGACGGGTAATCCTCCGGACCGGACGGTGGCCGGGTCCGGGAGCCATCGTCGGTTGACGCCCGAACTACCCCCGGCTTTTTCTTTCGGCTGGCCGACGAGTACGTATGGACTGGAACGCCCTGATAGCCCCTCTCGCTCGCTACACCCTGCTCGCCGCAGTCGTGACCGTCGGCACGGCGTATCTGGTCTTCCGGTCGGGACTGCCGCTGTTGGTCCTCGCGGGGACCGGAGTCATCTTGGTCGTCCTCGGCGCTGGCGAGGCCGGGGCCGCGCCCGCCTCCGGGTTCGGACAGGCCGAGGAGATGGACATGGCCGGTCTCACGGAGGGCATGGAGATGCTTCCGGGGTCGAGTTCGGACTACTCGCTCCGGGCGAAACTGCTGTTCTACGGTCTCGGTCTCGTCGTCTGGAACGTCGTCGGACTCGCGGTGTTGCTTCGATAGGAAGGCGCGATACCGCCCTCGAACGTCCCTGTCCGCTCGCGGTCGCGCCCGGAGACGACCCGCCCACGAGTCGTCGGCGCTCCGCGCCGACGACGCCAGCACGCACCGACGTGGACGGGAGAGACAGCTACCTCGTTCTGAGAGACGGCTATAGAATGCTAAAGAAAAGTAAAACAAGTCTAAAAGACAGATAAAAGTGTCCGGGTGCGACCGACCGACGCCGCGGTCCCGAGCGGTACGCATATGTCGGTACTGCATCAACTTCGAAGCATGAAGACGGTCCCCGACGACTGGCCCTACGCCGACGAACCCGCGGTCTGCGCGGCCTGCGGGAGCGACGACGACCGGTACGTCACGGTCGATACGCTCGGACTCGTCTGGGGCGCGGCGACCCGCGGCGGACTCGCCCCGACCGAAGTCGGCGACTACGGCGGCACCCTCGAATTTCGGTGCTGTCACGACTGCTGGACCGACGAGGGCGTCGAGGTGTTGGACGACGCTCGGACCCTCGTCGCCCGCGAGGGTCGGGGCGAACCCGGCCGGTCGTTCGCTCTGGACGACGAGAAAGTCGCCGCCGCGGCGAAACTCGACGCCGAGCGAGTCGCGGTCGACGACCTTCGACCGCTGGAGTTCCGGAGCGACCCGGAACGCGAACACGTCCGCTCGCAGGACGAGACGGTAGAGACGATACTCGAAGCGTGGTTCGAGCGGTGAGTCGGGCGCTCGGCCGGACCCCCGCGTCTGGACGGCCGCGAACGCGTCACGACGGGGCGTCTCGCCGACGGACGGTGGACGATGGCTGACGGTCGGTCTCCGACCGGAGACGGACCGGCGCGGAGACGGCCAGTGGCGGACCTCACTCGGCGTCTATCATCACTTCGGTCGCTTTGACGACAGCGTTCACTTCGTCGCCCTCCTCGATGCCGAGGCGTTCGACCGAGTTGCTGGTGATGATTGCGGTCACTTCCTGCCCGCCGTCGGTCGCTACGACGATTTCGGCCATCAATCCCTCCGTATCGAGCGATTCGACGGTTCCCGCGAGTCGGTTGCGCGCGCTGAGTGGCATCGACCGGAGTACGCCGCGCCCCGTAATACGTCCTTTGGCGGGCCGAGACCCGACGGCGCTCGCGGTTCGGTTCCACTACCGATATTCGGAAATCCAACACAATCTACTTGTTGCATCCCGAGAACGTTCGAACGTGAGTTCTCCCACTACTCCGAACTTCTGCTCGCAGTGCGGCGAGTCGCTGTCGTCGGGCGACTCGTTCTGCTCGCAGTGCGGGGCCAGCGTGGGCGAGGAAACGACCGCCTCGACCGAAGCGTTTTCGACCGGTACGACCGGTCCGGCGCGTCACGCCGACCTCCGTCGCCGCGTCGAGGGCTTCGCGGTCGATGGCTGGGACGTGAAACGCGACCACGGCGACCGAGTGGTCATGATAAACCGCGGAATCGGGTCCATCGGGATGCACGCGCTACTGCTCGTGTTCACCAGCGGCGTCGGCAACCTGCTCTACGGGTGGTACAGCTATTCGGTCGGCGCTGAACGGGTCGAACTCCACGCCGACGGCACCGAGCGCCGCCCGTCGAAGGGACACTCGTCCGGGTGGAACTGGCGGTCCGCCGTCGCCGTCGCCGCCGGTCTCACGCTCGGAGTCTCCACGGCGCTCGCCGCGGTGTTGCTCCTGTGGGTTACGTCGTCGCTCGTTCCGACCCTCCTCGCGGTCACGTTCCTGCTCACGACAGTCGCGTCCGTGCTGTTCAGCGCCCAGTTCGTCCCCGGCGTCGAGTCGCCGACCACGTTCGGCCGCCGACGCCGGACCGACGAGGAAGTCGTTACGGAACCCACCACGCCCTGTTCGGCCTGCGCGCGACCGGTCGGGACGGGAGTCAAGCGGACCTTCACCGAGAAGCGCTACGTCGCCGGGATTCCGGTCGAGACGCTCGAAACGGGCGAAAACAGCTACTGCCGAGCGTGCGCGAACGGCGACCCGTTCGTCGGGAACGTCGCCGACGACCGAGAGAAAGAGCGCGAACGCGAGTTCGCCTGACTACAGCACGCCCATCGCGTCCAACCGCTCGGGCAGGTACGTCTCCGTCACGAAATCGAGACCGTGAGACGCAAGCGACTGCTGTTCGGACTTCTTCTCGATGTCTAACTGAATCTCTATCTGCTCTTCCCAGTAGTCGGTCTGGAAGCGCGGGTCCTCCAACTCGCTTTCGAGGGCGTTCACGTCCGAGTCGCTGAGCGGGTCGGTCGGCAGGTCGTACTCCACGATGTCCTCGGGTTGGATGCCGATGAACTGGGCTTCGGGCGTGGCCAGATACTCGCTGAGGTGGGCCGACTTGATGGACCCGTAGGCCACCGACCCGAAGATGCGGTACGACCACGGGTCGCCGTCCGTGAAGACGGTCACGGGCAGGCCGAGTTCGTCGTGGAGGCGCTTGGTGATGCGCCGGGTCGCGCGCGCCGGTTGCCCCTTGAGGTGGACGATGATGGTGTTGTACTCGTCGTCGAAACCGTTCTCGACCAGTCGGTCGCGCATGCCGCCGGTCTCGACGCACAGCACGAAGTCGGCGTCGTTGTCGAGGAACTCGATGGTGTCGGGGTTGTTCGGAATCTGATAGCCCCCTTCGCCCACGTCCTCCTGACAGTGAATGTCGCGCTCGCCTCTCCGGGTCTGTTCGCGGAGGTGGAGCGGACCCATGATGGTCGCGCCCGACTCCTCGGGGCGCATGTGGAAGTCCTCGCGCGTGACCTCCGAGACGATTTCCAAGTCCTCTACCAACTGGTTGGACTCGTCCTGCGAGGAGAACTGGGCTTCCTTTACGTCCCAACTCTCGCTGAGGTAGTAGAGTTCACGCAGGGTCGAAGACCGGTCTTCCTCCAACTGCTCGGAGAGGAAGTCGATAGTGTATATAGCCTTAAGGAGTTTACGGGCGCCCCGGACGCTGTTGGCGCTCCGGGTACTCTCGCGGTCCCCGTACACCCACACGTCCTCTTCCTCGTCGAAGACGATGTTGCTCTTGGTCCGGGTCGGGACCGACATCTCGGGGATTTCGCCCTGCTCGAACTGGTCGTAGAACTGTGCCGCGAGGTCGATGAGTTGCTCTCGGGCTTTGGCTTCGTTGTCTGCGCTCATGTGTTTTTAGTGAGTTTGGGGTCTTCGATTCCTTCGACGCTAACGTCGAACTCTGCCTCTCCATCGACTTCGTACTCCAGCACGACTTCCTCGCCGCTCTCGACTGTCGGGGACCACTTGACGAACCACTCGCCGTCCATGTCCACGACCGTCGCACCGTCCGAGAGGTTCCGGGGTTGTGCGCTCACGATGTCGGTAATCTCTGGGGAAGCGTTCGCGCTGGTGTTGTTCTCCACGACGAGTCTGACGTTGCCGTCCTCGACTTCGCGCTCTACCAGCACGTTGTTCATGATTCGGGCCAGCGCGTCCTCGTAGGCGGGTTCGCCTTTCTCGGTCACGTCGGCCAACTTCTCGGCCATCTTCGGGAGGATGGAGGCGATGACGTTCTGCTTTTTCTTGCGCTTTTGCAGGGACTTGCGCTTGTTGAGGTACGACTTCAACTCGCGGGCGGCTTCCCGAATCGCCAACTCGATTTCGTCCTCGATTTCGGGGACGTTGGCGAGCGCGTCCTTGCTCTCGCTGGTGAACGGGACGTTCGTGGACGCGACGTGAATCATGATGACCGCCGGGCCGGTCGGGATGCCCGACCCGCCGGGTTGACTGAGGTTGTAGTTTCGCCACCCGATGGACTTCACCACGTCGGTCGTCGCGCAGGCCCCGCGCTGGTAGACCAGCGGAACCCGGTTGGCGAACCGCAGAACCTCGGCCTTCCCGTCTTCCTCCAGTTCGCCGCCGTAGGCGATGCCCGCCTCCACGATGAAGGGGTCGCCGCCGTGAACGTCGGCGTCTCGGGTCGAGGCCGCGTAGAAGTCGGCGTCGAACTCCTTGCGGAGTCCGGCCTCCACGAGTTCGTCGGTGATGGGCGACAGGCAGTTGGTCGGCGGCGAGATGATGTCGGTCTCTTTCATCGCCTCCATCAGGTCGCTGGAGGCGTCCCGGTCGTCCACGAACTCCCGGACCTTCGGCACCTCGTCGGGCACCGTGACCATCGTGTTCCAGACCTCCATCACGACGTTCTCTCGGGCCGTCTCGCCGATGGTCGCGTCGTCGTACTCCTCGGTCTGGTCGGCGGCCTTGTCCACGTACCCCCGGAGTTCGTCGTGAGTCGCCCGGTCTCGCTCGCGGCCCTTCTCGAAGCGCTTGGCGAGTCGCTCGGCGAGTCCGTGGACCGTCTCGTCGTCCTTCCGGGTGCTGGTCGCCGCGTCCACGAGTTGGTAGAGGTCGCTCGTCCGGTCGTCGGTGAGTTCGGCCCACGCCGCCTCGACGACGTTCGCTTGGACCGTGTCGCCGAACGTCTCGCTGAACGTCTCGCCGTCGCCGACCTCCTCGGCGGTCTCGGCCACGATTTCGACCAGTTCGCCGTGGGCGACTCGGCTCCGGCCGACGACCGCTTCGGCCACCTCGTCGCCGAACGCCATCTTCGCGTCCTTACTCTTGTTCGAGACTGCGTTTGCGACCGTGCGGGCGAAGTCGGACTTCTCGTGAGTCTGGGGCGGTTGCCACGCCGCCTCCCGGCCGAAGTGGCGGTCGCGGAAGTTGTCGAGGATGGAGTTGGCGGTCTTCTTTCCGACGCGGGTGAACTCCGACTGGACGAACCCCGAGACGCTGTGGGAGTCGGTACTCGCCAGCATCTTCAGGACGGTGCCGAGTTCGACCCCGTGGGGGTGCGGGCGAATCTCCTCGGTTTCGGCCGGGAGCTCGGCACCCTCGGCCCGTTGGAACTGCTGTGGTTCGTCCATGCCCGGTTCGCGGTACTCGATTCTGGCGTGGGGGTTGACGACCGCGGTGTGCTTGATATACCGCTGGAGTTGCTGGCGGGCGCGCATGTTGGCCTCCATCTCCAGTTCGATGCGCGTGCCGCGGGTGTGGTTGACGTGCTTCCCAGCGGGCGGGGAGCCGGACTCGTCTTTGATTTCGGGTTCGTTCTCGTCGGTGTCGATGATGAGTTCGAAGTACTGCTCGCCGCCCTCCTCGGTCTTGCTCGTAATCTTGGCGGGCTTGCCGGAGGTCTGCTGAGAGTAGAGTACGGCCGCCGAGATGCCGATTCCCTGCTGGCCGCGGGACTGCTCGCGGGCGTGGAACCGGGACCCGTAGAGGAGTTTCCCGAACACCTTGGGAAGTTGCTCTTTCGTGATGCCCGGCCCGTTGTCCTCGACGACGAGGGTGTAGTAGTCGCCCGCGTCGTCGATTTCGACGTAGATGTCGGGGAGGATGTCGGCCTCTTCCGTCGCGTCCAGCGCGTTGTCCACCGCCTCCTTTACTGCCGTCACCAGCGCTCGGGCACCGCTGTCGAACCCGAGCATGTGTTTGTTCTTCTCGAAGAACTCGGCGATGGAAATCTGCCGTTGGCTCTCGGCCAACTCTTCGGCAATCCCCTCCTCCTCGCCGAGTGTCGACTGGATAGATGGCATTCTGTGGTACGTCGTAACCGCGTGGATGTTAAAGGCTTCTCGGTGGCAAAGTGGAAGTAAAAACAGTGAATAAATCAGAGAGGGCTATACGAAACTGTCTCGTTCGACTTCGATGACGCCGTGTCTCCGTCCGGAACGACGCGAGGTTTGAAGGCCGAAACCGTCGTCTCCCGAACGAATGGCACTTTTCGCGTTCCTCCGCCGACGGGAGTGGCCGACCGTGTTGGGCTACGCGCTGTTCGTCACCCTGCTGGCGGCCGGGTACTACTACAACGTCACGTTCGTCCAGTTGGGCCTGCTGGACCTCGGGACGCGACTCGTCGGCATGTCGGAGGCGCAGGTATCGGCGTGGATGGCGGCGCTCGCGCTGTTGACGCTGGCCGTCGCCGTCCTGACCGGGATGACGATGGACCGACGAGGGTGGAGCAAGAACCTACTGGTCAAGTTCCGCCTGCTGTTCGGCGTGGTCGCGCTCCAGTTTCTGCTGACGCTGGTCGCGCCCGCCGTCCGGACCGTCCCGGCGTTCGGCGCGTGGATTCTGCTCGGGTCGGTCGCGCTCGGCGTCGGGATTCCGGTGACGTTCGGGATGACCATCGATTTCGTAGCGGTGGCCGACCGGGGGTACGTCGCGGCGGCGATTACGGCGCTGGCGTACTTCGCGGCCAACGTCTACCCGCTGGAGTGGCGCGTCGAGGCGTTCAGCGCCGTGATGGTCGCGGCGATGCTTCCGGGGCTAGTTGCGCTCGGCGTGGTGGCCTCCGGGCGCGTCGGCCCGGCGAATCGCCTCGTCGCGCGACTCGCCGACCAGCACGAGCGACGGGCGTTCGGCGTCGGACGGTTCTGTCGCCCCGCGCGAGTCCCGACCCGGAGTTTCGCGTTCTGGGGACCGGTGGTACTGATGTTCGGCGTGTTCTTCGTGGACAGTCTCGGCTTTCTGCGCATCGTGGAGACGCCGACGTTCGTCCAGAGCGCGTGGCAGTCGCCGGACTTCGGCGACCACCTCTTTCTCGGCGCGGTACACGTCCTCGGCGCGCTCGTGGGGGGCGTCCTCTACACCAACTTCGACCGCAACTGGCTGTTTCTGTGGGTGTTCGGCCTGTTCTCGCTGACCCACCTGTTCTACACGACCGACGTGCGGATGGCGGCGTGGTTGCCGGGTCTCGCTCGCGGAGCGTCGTCGCCACTCAACTCGGCGGTCTACGCGGTGGCGGTGAGCTTCTACACGACGCTCAACTTCGCGCTCTGGCCCGACCTCTCGACGCCCGAGACGGTCGGCACCCACACCGCAATCGGCGTCGGACTCGCGGGGTGGCTGGCGACGTTCCTCAGCACCGCGGTCGCGCTCTACTTCGAGACGGCCGAGGTGACGCTTCTCTCGCACCTCAACGTCGTGAACGCGCTGGCGCTGGCGCTGTTCACGGCGCTGGTGGCGAGTCTCTACCTGCGCCGACTGCTCGCGGCGGCGCGGAGTGGAGGGGGTGGACGCTGATGGCCGACCCGGTGGAGGTCCTGCCGTTGCTCGTGGTCGCGGTGTTGCTGATGACCGCCAGCGGCCAACAGGTCGAGCAGATGGAAGTCGTCTTCGACGGCGACCGGGAGGTAGCGTCCGTCTCGGACGCGCTGGTCGTGGGCGGCGGGACGGTCACGGTACCCGCCGATGAGTCGGTCTCCGGCACCGTCTACGTCGTGGGCGGCGACTTCCGAGTCGCTGGCGAAGTCGATGGCGACGTGACCCAACTCGCGGGGAACGTCTCGGTCGGCGACGGCGGCGCGATTTCGGGCGAACTCCGGACGATTGCGGGAGACGCGGCGGTTGCGGACGGCGCGACGGTCGGCGCGCGCTCTACGGTCGAGTTCGTCCAGCGGGAACGCTCGACCGCCGAGGCGGTCGGTTTTCTGGCGTTGCAGGCGCTCGTCCTCGCGCTTGCGGGCGGTGCGCTCGCGCGCCGTCGCCCGGCGCTCCTCGAAAACGTCGCCGACTCGGTGGTCCACCACTCGGTCGTCAGCGGCGTCGTGGGCGCGTTCACCGGCGCGACGGCCCTCGCGCTGTTCGTGTTTATGGCGTTCACGCTGATTCTGATTCCGGTCAGCTTCTTCGGTCTCGCCGTCGGCCTGTTCACGCTGGCGTACGCCTACGTCGTCTACGGCTATCTGGTCGGCAGGGCGCTCCCCATCGACAGGCCGGACCTCGCGTCGGCCGTCGGGTCCGCAGTTGTCGTCGTCGCGGCGGACCTGCTCGGCCGGGTTCCGCTGGTCGGCACCGCGGTGCAGGGCCTACTGGTCGTGACGGGTCTCGGCGCGGTTCTCGTGACCTACTACGGCTTCCGGGAGTTCGAACCGGCGCTCGCGGACCTCGAAGAGTAGCGAGTGGAAGGATGTATATCTGTTTCCTTTAACAATATTTTTATTTTCTTTAGCACTCTATAGTTATTCTTAGGACACCAGAGGAATGCTAAGACACAACGAACCACCGTCGGCGCGCGCTGGCGTCGTCGGCGCTCCGCGCCGACTGCTCGGGGGACGCGGGGTGTCCCCCGGCGCGAGTTCATCTCGCGCCGACCGTGCGAGGGACGAGGCTTGCGAGACGCTTCGCGTCTCGCTGATTTGCGAACGTCGTTCGCAAACATCGAGCGACCAGCCGGGAGCGAGACGCGCAGGAGGTTGGGGAGGACGAGGCGCGGTGCCGTGCGGTGGCGGTGCGGTCGCGGTATGATTGGCTCAGCCTGTCGCTAGCTCCTTTCGTCTCTTCCCGTCTCTTCTCGACTCCTCCCTATCTCGACGCCGACGACGTAGGACGACGACGTAGGACGACGGCAACGCGACTTCAGGCTTGAGCCAATCATACCGCAACCGCAACCCCACCGCCCTCCACCGCAACCGCAACCCCACCGCCCCGCACCGCCCCGCACCGCCCCGTACCGTAACCGCACCGCACCCACCCCATTTTTCCCCGTCGTCGCCGAACAGACCCGCATGAGCAGACTCGTGAGCGCCGTCCTGAGTTGGGTCAGTTCCTTCGCCGTCGCGTTCCTCGTCGGGTCAGTAGTCCGCGACCGGCGGACGGGTCTCCGGGCGGGTCTCGCGGCCGGAACCGTCGCCGCCGTCGCCAGTTGGGTCGTCTACGGTGTCGTGGAGAGCGTCGAGGGCCAAGTCACCGGCGAGGCCGCGAGCGAGACCGACATCGGCGGCGGGAGCGCTGGCGAAACCGCCGTCGGCGAGTAGCGCGATGGTCTCGCTCCACATGGGGTGGCGACATCTCCTGTTCGCCAACTGGCCGGTCGCGCCCGAAGTCGTCGAACCGCGGATTCCCGACGCGCTGGCGGCCGACACCTACGACGGGCAGGCGTGGCTCTCGGTCGTTCCCTACGTCAACGTGGACGTGCGCCCGGCGTGGGTTCCCTCCGGACTCGGCGTCCGACTGCCGGAACTCAACCTGCGGACGTACGTCCGGCCCGCCGAATCGAGCGTCCCTGTCGGGATGCCCGCCGCCGACCCCGACCGCGCGCCCGGCGTCTACTTCTTCAGCCTCGACGCCGACGGACTCCCGGGCGTCGGACTGGCGAGCGTCCTCGGGGCGCGCCTGCTCCACGGCCTACCGTACTACCTCGCGGACATCGACTGCGCCGCGACCGACGGGACGGTCCGGTTCGAGAGTCGCCGCCGACACCCCGGCGCGCGGGCGGCCCGCTTCCGGGCGACCTACGGCCCGACCGGCCAGCAGTTCCGGGCCGAACGCGGGTCGCTGTCCGAGTTCCTGACCGAGCGCTACCGCTTCTACGCCGAGGACCAGCGGGGAGCGATTCGATACGCCGACATCCGTCACCCGCAGTGGCGACTCTTCGGCGCGAGCGCCGACATCGCCGAGAACACGCTGTTCCGCGCGAACGGGTTCGACCGGCCCGACGGCGACCCTATCTGTTACTACAGTCCGGGACTCGACGTGATGGCGTCCCCGAGTCGCCGACGCTAATCGGGTCGCGACCCGATTAGCGTCGGCGACCGGACCGCGACGGGCCTGACTCGTCTCGTGGCGACGGGCGTAAACCACCTATGGCTCCCGGTCGTAACACGGACGACTCGATGAGCGGGGGACCGAGAGGGGAAGACGAGACCAGCGCCGGAGCGCGAGCGACCGACGAGTCGGCCAGCGACCGAGCGACCGCCCTCGAAATCGACGGCGTGACCGTCGATTTCGAGGGCGTCAGGGCCTTGGCGGACGTGGACCTCCGGGTCGCCGAAGGCGAGTTCGTCACGGTCATCGGTCCCTCGGGATGCGGCAAGACCACCCTGCTCCGGACCGTCGGCGGGTTGCAGGACCCGACCGCTGGCACCGTCCGGGTCGGCGACCGCCCGCCCGAGCGCGCCCGACAGGACGCCGAGTTCGGGTTCGTCTTCCAGCGCCACGCCCTCCTGCCGTGGAAGTCGGCGCTCGACAACGTGGTCTTCCTCCGGGAGATGGCCGGGAAGTCGCCCCACCGCGAGGCGGCCCGCGACCTGCTCGAAACGGTCGGTCTGTCGGGGTTCGCGGACACCCGGCCCGCCGAACTCTCGGGCGGGATGCGCCAGCGAGTCGCCATCGCGCGGGCGCTCCACCTCGGCGCGAGCGTCCTCCTGATGGACGAACCCTTCGGCGAACTCGACGAACTCACCCGCGAGCGGATGGGCGTCGAGGTCCGGCGCGTCTGGCGCGACCAGCGAAAGACGGTCCTGTTCGTCACTCACAGCGTCCCCGAGGCCGTCTTCCTCGCCGACAGGTGCGTCGTGATGAGCGACCACCCCGGCGAAATCGCGGGCGTCTTCGACGTGGACCTGCCCCGTCCGCGCGACGAGTCGGTGTACGGCACGGCGGCGTTTCAGCAACAGGTCGCGCGCGTCCGGACCGCGCTCCACGAGGGAGACGACCGACGATGAGGAGGCCCGACCGACCGTGACCGCCGACCGAATCCCGGCCACCCGACTCTCGCTTCCCGCGGGCGCGCTGGCCGTCGGCGTCCTCGCGTGGTGGGCGGTGGTCGCCCTCCTCGGGATTCCGGCCTATCTGCTCCCGACGCCCGCCGCCGTCGCCGCCCGACTCGCCGACCGGCCGGGTCTCTACCTCCGGAACGCGGCGACGACGCTCCGGACGATTCTCGCCGGGGGACTCGCTGGCGTCCTCACCGGGTTCGGCGCGGCGGCAGTGGTCGTCCACTCGACGTTCCTCCGGCGGGCGCTCGCGCCCTACCTCGTCACCGCGCGCGTCCTGCCGAAAATCGCCGTCGCGCCGCTCCTGCTGGTCTACCTCGGTACGGGCGCGGGCACCGCGCTGGCGTTCGTCTCGCTCGTGGCCTTCTTCCCGACGTTCGTGAGTTCGACCGCGGGACTCCGCGAGACGCCCGACGAGTACCTCGACCTGTTGCGGTCGGTCGAAGCGGGTCCGGTCCGGACCTTCCTGTTCGTCCGGGTTCCGTCCGCGCTCCCCTCGGTTTTCGCGGGCCTGAAGCAGTCGGCGGCGCTCGCGGTGGTCGGCGCGGTGGTCGCCGAGTGGGTGCTGACCGACGAGGGACTGGGCTATCTGGTCCTCGTCGGCGCGGAGAACGTCCAGACCGACGCGGTGCTGGCGGCCGTCGCGGTCCTGTTCGCGGAGGGACTGGCGGTGTACGGCGCAGTCGCGGCCGTGGAGAATCGGGTGTCGTGGTAGCTCTCGACGCGAAATTTAAATACGATGGTATTTCGTCCAGAGTGGTTTTCCGTCGCCGCGCCGTACTCCCTTCCATGGAAGGGCTACGGTGGGTACAACTGACCGAGCAAGAACGCGACGAGTTCCTCGGAACCGGCGGCACCGGCACCCTCTCGTTCGCGACCGACGAGACCGAACCGCCGTTCTCGTTGCCGGTGTCGTACGGCTACGACGCCGACGCGGGGAGCTTCTACTTCAGACTCGCGTTCCCGGAGAACAGCGGCAAGCGAAGCGTCGTGGACCACCCCGTCACCTTCGTCACGCACGACCGGACCGACCGCGGGTGGCGGAGCGTGGTCGCCACGGGCGAACTCGAAGACGTGACCGACAGGGACTACGATTCGGCCGCGGTACAGGGGATGTGGGCCGTGGACATCCCGAAAGTGGACGTGTTCGAGGACCCGCCCGAGGAGGTGTCGTTCCGGCAGTTCCGACTCGTGCCCGAGCGACTGACCGGCCGGAAGGAAGTCGAGTCCGGCGGCTGAGAGACAGAAAGCTCGGCCATCTAAATTATTCTAGAGAGTGTCTGTACAGGTCGTTTGTAGCCGTACGCTGATAGAATGAGTCGGGTGTAGCAGGAATTTAGCGACCGAGAATTCTTATGGGCCTTCTTCTCCAAAACTTTAATAGTATTTCAACACAACAGTTCACATGCAGTACACGAAATCAGCATACCCTGCTTGATTGGTGTCAGGAGGGTATACTGATAGGCGGTTGCAAGGACCAGAAGACTAGCCCTCACATTTGGGTAGCTGCAGGTATTGCTACCTCGCTAGAGGTGTTTAGTCTTTCTGGTATGGGTTCCCCAACCATGAAAGACAAACAACGAGATATGAATCGTGGCCGAATAGTGTCGAAGGCTGTGGAGATAATCAAAGCAGTCATTGAGAGAAGAAACTGAGATAGAATCAACAGCGTAGTACGAAACGAATATTTCACTTGCCTCGTGAAGTGATACTGACCCAAGTGCGTCTTTGATTCCAGATGAAGCAAGGTGCGGTTGAAGTGGGCCGTCTTCCCCGAGAGATGCTTGGGTCTCGTTCCAGATGAACCTCAGTTGGATTCCCTTTTTTGTGAACTCTACCCCCAATCGACCCGTCGCTCGACGAGCGCGGGCACCAGATAGAACCCGACGCCCACCACCGCCAGCACGCCGAGGGCGGCCACCATCCGGGCGGTCTGAAGTCGCGTCGAGGCCCGGAACACCCGGTAGCCGATACCGGCCTTCAGCGTCAGGAACTCCGCGACGACCGCGCCGACGACGCCCGCGGCGGCGGCGATTTTCAGGCCAGCGAACGCCTGCGGTGCCGCCGCGGGGAGTCGCACCCGGAGGTACCGGGCCGGGGCCGACGCGCCGACCGACCGCGCGAGGGCGACGTACTCGTCGGGAGTCGCGGCCAACCCCTGAGCGGTCGCTATCGTCACCGGGAAGACGGCCAGCGTCGCCGCGAGCAGAGCGCGGGCGGGCACGCCGTCGCCGAACCACCGGAAGAGAAGCGGCGCGACGGCGATTACCGGGACGACTCGGAGCGCGACGACGTAGGGTCGGACCGCGGCGCGGGTCGTCTCCGAGGCCGACATCGCCACCGCCAGCGCCGCGCCGACGAGCGAACCCGCCGCGACGCCGAGACCCGCCGTGAGCGCCGTGACTCCCGCGGCCCCCGCGAGCGCGGGCCAGTTGGCGGCGAGCGCCGCGGCCACGTCCGCCGGACTCGGGAAGATGACTGCCGGAACCGAGGTGGTCCGAGCGGCCGCCGACCACGCGAGGACACCGAGAACAGCCACGAGAAGCGGCGGTCCGGCCCGCGCGACGAGCGCAGACGCGCGGCGCTCGGCCGAGCGCCGCGCGTCCGCGTCCGGACGTGACGCACCCGCCTCCGCATTCGGGAGCGACGCACGCTCGCCCGCACCTGAGCGCGGCCCGCCCGCGCCCGACGCGGGCGGGCCGGACTCCGGCGGACCGGAATTCGTCATCAGTTTCGACCGCCGGAAGTGGTCCCGGTTGTGGTTTCCTCGGCGGTCGTTCCCCCGGAAGTCGTCGCTTCGGGCGGCGAGACCTGCGCGGCGTACTCCCCGACGTATCGGTAGTCCGCGTCGAGGTACTCGTTAGTCCACACCGACGCGGGGTCGGTCTCGCCGCCGAGCAAGTCTGCCTCGCGGAGGGCCTGATACGTCGTCTCCCACGGACGCGGGTTGCTCCACCCCCATCCGTGCCGACGAACCGCCTGCGAGAGGACGTACTGGCTGGCCATCTCGACCCACTTGGCGCGCTGGGTGCCTGCGGTCTCCGAGAGGGCCGGGTTCGCCTCGACGAGTAGTCGGATGGCCTTCTCGGGGTTGTCGGTCGCCCACGCCGCGCCGCGGGCGGTCGCGTTCAGGAACCCCCGGACGTTCTCGGGGTTCCGGTCGGCGAAGTCCGCGTTCGCGCCGACGACGTGACCGTAGGAGGGAATCGTCTCGGCGACCGGAATCGAAGAGACGCCGCCTGCCTTCCGGCGGGCGACCACCGCGTCGGCGAACACCCCGCCCGCGGCGTCGATTTCGCCGCCGAGCAACTGCTGAACCGTGTCGAACCCCGTGTCCACGAGGGTCACGTCCGAGAGGACGCCCTTCTCCTCCAGCAGGAGTTTCGTGAGAATCTTGACCATGCCGGGACCCGTGCCGACCGTCTTGCCCGCGAGTTGGTCCGCGCCGGTGAGTCGCCCGCCGAAGGTCCCGTCGGTGGTGAACACCACGACCGGACTCCGTTGCATCACGACCCCGACCGACCGCGGCGAGAGACCGCGGGTGTTGACGTTGAGCATCTGGTCGGCGCTCGTGACTGCGAACTCGGTGTTGCCGAGTCCGACCTGCTTGGCCGCGAAGTCCGACCCCTGCCCGGACTCGATTCGGGCGAGGGTCAGGCCCTGTTCGTCGTAGTAGCCCCGCGCTCTCGCGGCGTAGTACGGGACGTGAAGTCCGTTCGGTTTCCAGTTCAACAGCAGGCCGACGCCGCCGGACTGGGCCGCGGTCCCCGCGACTCCGCCGGACAGTCCGACCGCGCTCGCACCCGCCGCTCGAAGAAATCGGCGTCGTGTCTCCCCCATCGTTTTTCCACCGGACGCACGGGCGTCACCGGCATAGGCGTTCGGGTGAGTTCGCAGGAATTAGTCTCCGAACCCGCCGGGGACCACCTTCGACCGACGGTCACCGAACGTACACTTCGAATCGGGGCATACAAGCCTTCTCGCTCGTCTTCCGAGCGAAATTTCCGATTTTGGCCCGAACGCATTTACCGAGTGTCGTGGAACTGCCACGAGCATGATACCGCTACAGCAGTTCGACTGGCCGACCTCCATCGGGGAACTGTTGGCCCAGTACGGCGACCTGCTCTGGAACGTGGCCGCGTTCGTCGTCGCCTTCGCGGTGGTCTACTTCGTCGGCAAGTATCTGTTGGTGAAACTCGTCGGGCGGTCGCTGTCGGCCCGCGGGTTCGACCGAACGGTCGTCCAGTTGGCGACGACCACCGCGGGTGCGCTGGCGTTCTTCGTCGCCGTCGCCGTCGCGTTCACCGTCGCGGGGTTCGGAAGCTTTCTGGCGGCGTTCGCCACGCTCAGCGGTGCCTTGGCGCTGGCGCTCGGGTTCGCGGCCCAAGACATCGTGGCGAACTTCGTCGCCGGGGTGTTCATCCTGAAGGACAAACCGTTCGAGGTGGACGACTGGATAGAGTGGAACGACATGACGGGCGTGGTCCGGGAGATAGACCTCCGAGTGACGAAAGTCGAGACGTTCAGCAACGAGGTCATCACGGTTCCGAACTCCGAACTCGCCAACAACGCGGTCAAGAACGCGATGGCCAACGACCGCCTCCGCCTCCAGTTCGTCTTCGGCATCGGCTACGACGACGACATAGACGAGGCGGCCGACATCATCCGCGAGAACGCTCGGTCAATCCCAGAAGTGCTGGACGACCCCGAACCTTCGGTCCGGACTGCCGAACTCGCCGACTCCTACGTCGGACTCGAATCCCGAATCTGGATAGCCGACCCCGGCCGCGGGAAGTTCAAGGAAGTCCTCTCGGACCACGTACAGGGCGTCAAAGAGCGCTTCGACGCCGAAGGCGTCGATATGCCCTACCCCTACCGGGAACTGACCGGCGGCATCTCCATCGAGGAGGTCGGAAACCTCGACCAAGTGAGCGTGACCGGGGACTAACGGTCACGGTTTCGCCCGTTCTACCGGACGCCTGACACTGATTTCGTGCGCGCGCGTGCGAGGGATTTATCAGGAAGGACCTGCTACCCTGAATCAGGTTTTATGAGTCAGGAAAGTGAATACGGGGCCGGGCAGATTCAGGTTCTCGAAGGCCTACAGGCGGTTCGAAAACGCCCGGCGATGTATATCGGTTCTACCGACGCACGCGGGTTACATCACCTCGTGTTCGAGGTCGTTGACAATTCTATCGACGAGGCGCTGGCCGGTTACTGTGACGAGATTGATGTAAACGTCCACGACGACGGGTCCGTCGCCATCACCGACGACGGCCGGGGCATCCCCGTGGACACTCACGAGGAGTACGACAAACCCGCCGTCGAGGTCATTCTGACCGTCCTCCACGCTGGCGGCAAGTTCGACAACAAGTCCTATCAGGTCTCCGGCGGTCTCCACGGCGTTGGCGTCTCGGTGGTCAACGCCCTCTCCGAACGCCTCGAAGTCGAGGTCAAGCGCGACGGCGCGCTCTGGCACCAAGAGTTCGAACGCGGCGAACCCGCCTCCTCGTTGGAGCAGGTCCGGAAACTCGGCCCCGACGAGGAGACGGGCACCGAGATTCGGTTCTGGCCCGACGGCGACATCTTCGAGACGACCGATTTCACCTACTCGACGCTGGAGAGTCGCCTGCGGGAACTCGCCTTCCTCAACTCCGGGGTCGCCATCTCGCTGGCCGACCTGCGCGAGGAGGACGGTCAGTCCGACACCTTCGAGTACGAGGGCGGCATCCGGGAGTTCGTCGAGTACCTCAACGAGACGAAGACGCCGCTCCATCAGGAGGTCATCTACTTCGAGGACGAGGACCAGAACATCCAAGTCGAGGTGGCGATGCAGGCCACCGACGAACTGCAGGGGTCGATTCACGCCTTCGCCAACAACATCAACACCCGCGAGGGCGGGACCCACCTCACCGGGTTCAAGACGGCCCTGACGCGGTTCGTCAACGACTACGCCAACGCCAACAACCTCTTGGGCGACTTGGACGAAAATCTCAAGGGCGAGGACGTGCGCGAGGGCCTGACGGCCGTCATCTCGGTGAAGCACCCCGACCCGCAGTTCGAAGGCCAGACAAAGACCAAACTCGGCAACAGCGAGGTCCGAGGTATCGTGGAGTCGGCGGTCCACGACGGACTGGCGACCTACTTCGAGGAGAACCCGACGACCGCCGAGGCCATCGTCTCGAAGGCGGTCGAGGCGGCGAAAGCCCGGAAAGCCGCCCAGAAGGCCGAGGAACTCACCCGGCGGAAGAACGCGTTGGCCTCGACTGCGCTCCCCGGCAAGTTGGCCGACTGCCAGTCGCGCGACCCCAGCGACTCCGAGTTGTTCGTGGTCGAGGGCGACTCAGCTGGCGGAAGTGCAAAACAGGGCCGAAACCGCGAGAATCAGGCCATCCTCCCCATCAAGGGGAAGATTCTCAACGTCGAGAAACACCGCCTCGACCGGATTCTGGAGAACGACGAGATTCGGTCGCTCATCACCGCTATCGGCACCGGCATCGGCGAGGAGTTCGACATCGAGGAGGCGCGCTACCAGAAGATTATCGTCATGACCGACGCGGACGTGGACGGCGCGCACATCCGGACGCTACTGCTCACGCTACTCTACCGCCACATGAAGCCGCTCATCGAGGCGGGCTACGTCTACGCCGCTCAGCCACCGCTCTACCGGGTTCGCTACCGTGGCGAGACCTACGACGCCATGACCGAAGAGGAGCGCGAGCGAATCGTCGAAGAGGAGTGCGACGGCAACCCCACGCAGGTCCAGCGGTTCAAGGGTCTCGGCGAGATGAACCCGAACCAGCTCTGGGAGACCACGATGGACCCCGAGAACCGGATTCTGAAGCGCATCACCGTCGAGGACGCCGCGGCCGCGGACAAGATGTTCTCGGTCCTGATGGGCGATGCGGTCGAACCCCGCAAGGAGTTCATCAAGGAACACGCGACAGAAGCCGAGTGGGTCGACATCTAACCGTCGGCAGTCGAAACTACCACCGACACAACATATGAGTTCAGACGTACCCGAACCTACCAACGTGGACGCTGCACGTATCGAAACCGCTCGCATCGAAGACGAGATGGAGCAGAGCTACATCGACTACGCGATGTCCGTCATCGCGGGTCGAGCCTTACCCGACGTTCGAGACGGACTCAAGCCCGTCCACCGGCGCATCCTCTACGCGATGCACGAGGAGGGGGTCACCAGCGGGTCGGGCCACCGGAAGTCCTCGTCCATCGTCGGCGAGACGATGGGTAACTTCCATCCCCACGGCGACAAGGCAATCTACGACTCGCTGGTCCGGATGGCACAGGACTTCTCGATGCGCTACCCCCTCGTGGACGGACAGGGCAACTTCGGGTCGGTAGACGGCGACCCGCCCGCCGCGATGCGGTACACCGAGGCCCGGATGGCCCCCATCGCCGAGGAGTTGCTGGCCGACATCGACATGGACACGGTGGACTTCTCGGCCAACTACGACGACCGGTTGCAGGAACCCGACGTGCTTCCCGCGGCGTTCCCGAACCTGCTGGTCAACGGGTCGTCGGGCATCGCGGTCGGCATGTCCACCAACATCCCGCCGCACAACCTCGGCGAGATTATCGACGCGACGGTCGAACTCATCGACAACCCCGACGCGACCGTAGAAGACCTGATGGACCACGTGAAGGGACCGGACTTCCCGACCGGCGCGAACATCGTCGGTCACAACGCGGTCCACGCCGCGTACAAGACCGGCCGTGGGCGAATCCGGGTTCGGGCCGAGTACGAAGTCGAAGAGCGCGAGACGGGGAGCGACCGCATCGTCATCACGGAACTCCCCTACCAGACCAACAAGGCCCGGATGGTCGAGAAAATCGCCGACGCGGTAAACGACGGGTCCATCGAGGGCATCCGGGACCTACGCGACGAGTCCGACCGCGACGGCATCCGCATCGTGGTCGAGTTGAAGCAGAACGCGATGGTCGAAGTCGTCAAGAACCAACTGCTCGAAAGCTTCCTCGAAAAGACGTTCGGCGTCATCAACCTTGCGCTGGTGGACGGCCAACCGAAGGTCCTCTCGCTCAAAGAGACCCTGCGACACTACGTAGACCACCGCAAAGAGGTCGTCCGGCGGCGGAGTCGGTACGAACTCGAAGCGGCCGAGGACCGCGCACACATCCTCGAAGGCCGTCTCACGGCGCTCGAAAACGCCGACGACGTGGTGGACATCATCCGGGATGCCGAGGACCGCGACGACGCGAAGGCCGACTTGCAGGCGGCCTACGACTTCTCGGGCGACCAAGTGGACCACATCGTCCGGATGCAGTTGGGGAGTCTCACCTCGATGGAGGCCGCCGAAATCGAAGACGAGTACGAGGAGGTCGAGGCCCGCATCGAGCGCCTCAACGAGATTTTGGGCGACGAGTCCGAACTGCTCGCGGTCATCAAAGAGGAACTGCTGGAGATAAAAGACGAGTACGACGACGAGCGCCGGACCTCGTTCATCGAGGACACCGACGAAGTGACCCGCGAGGACCTCATCGCCGAGGAGGACGTGGTGGTCGTCGTCACCGAACAGGACTACGTGAAGCGGATGCCCGTCTCCCGGTTCGACGCCCAGAACCGCGGGGGGAAGGGCATCATCGGCGGCGACATCAAGGAGGGCGACCGGGTGTCGAAGGTGTTCAGGGCCAACACCCACGACTACCTGCTCTGTTTCACGAATCAGGGACAGGTCTATCGCCTGAAGACCTACGAGATACCCGAGATGTCCCGGACCGCCCGCGGCAAGTCGGCGGTCAACCTGCTGGAGTTGGACGACGGCGAGGAGATTACCGCCGTGGTCAACACCGACGACTTCGAGGACGGGGAGTGTCTGAGCATGGTCACGCGCGACGGCTACGTCAAGCGGACCGCCGCCTCGGAGTTCGACAACATCCTCTCGACCGGCATCATCGCCGCGAAACTGGAGGACGGCGACGAACTCGTGGACGTGAAAGTCACCGACGGGACGACGGACTTGCTGGTCGCCACGCGGGGCGGACGCGCGATTCGCTTCGACGAGAGCGAGGCCCGCGAGATGGGTCGCAACGCCCGCGGCGTCCGCGGCGTCGAGTTGCGCGGCGACGAGGTTGCGGGGATGGTGGCCGCCGAACCGGGCACCGACCGCGACCTGCTGACGGTCACGCGCAACGGTTACGGCAAGCGCACGCCCCTCTCGGAGTACCGCAAGCAGTCGCGTAACGGCTACGGTCTGGTGGACATCAAGACCGGCGACCGGAACGGCCCGGTCACGTCGGTCAAGGCCGTCGGTCGGGACGACGACCTCGTTATCATGAGCGAGGGCGGCCAAATCATGCGCATCCGGGCGGCCGACATCTCCGAAGTCGGCCGGAACACGATGGGCGTGAAGGTGATGGAAGTCGAGGAAGAAGACAGCGTGGCGAGCGTGGACGTGATTCCGGACGCGAGCGAGGTTCCGGACGAGAGCAACGAGTAGGGTTACTCTCCGTCCGCTATTTCTGCGACTTCGTGCAGGTCTCGGACTTCGTAGTCGGGTTCGACCGACAGCGACACGTCCGCGCAGTGGTCCCGGCGGACGAACGCCGAGTCGAGACCAGCGCGGTGGGCCGCCACCACGTCGCTCTCGCTGTCGCCGACGTAGAGAGCGTCGTCGGCCCCGAGGTCCGCCATCGCGCGTTCGAGGAAGTGGGGGTCGGGCTTCTTCTTTTCGAGGCTCTCGACGCCCATCTCCCGGCCGTAGTAGGTGTCGAACCAGTCGGTGAACCCGCAGAAGTCAACGACGAACTCGATGGTCGCGTGCTGGTTGGAACTCACGACCCCGAAGTCGTGGGCGAGGTCCGCGACGGCCGCAACGTCGTCGTAGCGACTCCGGTCGCCGTCGCGGAACTCCGCGAGTTGGGCCTCGGAAGCGTGGCGGTCCCGCGCGGACCAGAACTCGTCGGGGTCCACGCCGTAGACGCCGCACACCTCCCGGAGCGATTCGGGCGTGACGCCGCGCAGGACCTCCGCGAGGTGGTCGTCGTCGGGCGACTCGACGCCCACCTCGCGGAACGCTCGTTCCGCGGCCCCGCGGAGGGCGTCGTCGGACGGCGGTTCGACCAACACGCCGTCGTTGTCGAACAGAATCGCGTCGTAGTCGGTCACGGGTCGTGGTGGCTCACGGAGCGGTCTTGGGCGTGTCGGTTCGGGCGGCGCTCCGGGGTCCGCGGCGAGAGGGTCGGCGCTCGCGCGCGAGCGCCGACCCGCGAAGGAATCGTAGAACGGGCTTAAGAACAGAGAAAGAACAGTATTAAAAATAATATCACGTCTAAAGCATACGTAGAGATTGCCGAGCGCCGACTGCGAGCTCTCGACTCCACCGACCACCGGCGAGCGCCCGCCCATCCTCCGCGACCAGCATACGGCGCGAAGCGCCGTTTCGCCGCGAGCGAAGCGAGCGGGATTTTTGGTCCAGATTTTTCGAGGCGCGGTGCCCGGACGTGCGCCGACGGCGCACGTCCGGCACCCGACGAGAAAAAAGGTGGTCGTCGAAAGGTGGTCTCTAGAGGATACGTTTCCCGAGTCCGCTCGCGGCCAGTTCGGTCGCCAACTCCGCCGTCTCGTTGTGTTCGTCCAGAATCGCGTTGACCTCGACGACCTCCAGCGAGCGGAGAACGTCCTCGGCCTCGTCGCGCTCGGCGACTTTTTCGAGGGCGGTGTGGGCCTCCCGGTAGTTGACGCCGCCGCGGACCGGCGTGCCGACGCCCGGCGCTTCCTTCGGGTCGAGCCAGTCCATGTCGAGGCTGACGTGGATGCCGTCGGTGCCGTCGGTCGCAACGTCGAGGGCGTCCTCCACGACCGGCGTGACGCCTCGCTCGTCGATGTCCGACATGGTGTAGGCGGTCACGTCGCTCTCGCGGATGGCCTCGCGTTCGTCGTCGTCCAGACTCCGGAGACCGACGATGGCGACGTTCTCCTCGCTGAGATTCGGGGCGTTGGCCCACCCGGTGTCCGCGAAGTCGCCGATGCCGAGGACCGCGGCTAAGGGCATCCCGTGGACGTTGCCCGACGGCGAAGTCGCGGGCGTGTTGAAGTCGCCGTGGGCGTCGAACCAGACCACGCCGAGGTCGGCGTCGCGGGCCGCGCCCGTGACGGTTCCGATGGCGATGGAGTGGTCGCCGCCGAGGACCAGCGGGAACTGCCCCGAGTCGAGGGCGTCGGCCACCTCGTCGGCGAGGTTCGTGCAGACCTCCGAGGTTTCGCGCAGGAACTTGGCCGTCCCCTCGCTGGGTTGTTCGGTCTCTGGGTCGCGCTCCTCGGCCCGCGGGACCGGCAGGTCGCCCGCGTCGGTTACGTCCATGCCGAGGGCGTCTAGTTCGTCGGCGAGTCCGGCGTAGCGGATGGTAGACGACCCCATGTCCACGCCGCGTCGGTCCGCGCCGAGGTCCATCGGGACGCCGATGATTCGCACCTGTCGGTTCATGCTCGGAACATCGAAGGCCCGCGATAAAGAAGACGTGATTTCTGTTCGGCGTGAATATTGTGTGCCGAGGGCTATCGAGAGAAATCGCGGTCTCGAAAGCTTCGCGTGGGTCGCCCGTTCGGTCGCGCCGCGAGCGAAGACAACCTATCCACCGCCGCCACCGTTTCCACCGAAGCTCCCTTTCTCCGCCTCTAGTTCTTTTCGAGTTCGGTCGTCGTCCGAGTCCGGCATCGGTTTCTGTGTCCTCCGTTCGGACCGCCGAACCGCTAGCGCCCAGCCGAGACCGTACACTACGACGGCGCATCCGATTCCGGGCACTGTGCCGAACAGATACGTCCCGACGAGAACGGAAATGATACCCAGCACTGGGCCACCGAGGAGAGCGTACCCGAGGTTCCCGGTTACGAGTCGTCGTATCCTCATATCGAAATCCCGTGGACCGTAGCCCGAATACGTGTCTCCGTTCTACTCGCAACTGGACAAGCCAAAATATTCGAATCGCGGGATGGGGGTCGTGGGCACGAGGCGGCCGAACGATTCGCTACTCGTAGTACGAGCAGACCTGCTTCAGCCCCTCGTCGAAGCTAATCTGGGGTTCCCAGCCGGTGGCTTCGTTCATCTTCGAGGGGTCGGCCATCGTGTCGTGGACGTACACCTTCTCGGGGATGGGGTTCTCGACGTACTCGGGTTCGATGTCGGTGTCGAGTTCGTCGTTGAGGCGCTCGACCAGCGTGTTGAGGCTGTAGGATTCGCCCGTGCCGAGGTTGTAGATTCCGGTGAGTTCGTGGTCCGCGGCGAGTTCGAGACCGCGAACGATGTCCGAGACGTGGGTGAAGTCTCGCGTCTGGGTCCCGTCGCCGTAGATGACCGGGGTCTCGCCGTTTGCGAGTTCGTCGGCGAACTGGGCGATGAGGTTGGCGTACTCGTCTTTGTGTTCCTCCGCGCCGCCGAAGCCCTCGTAGACGCTGAAAAAGCGCATCCCGGCCATGTTCATGTCGTAGTGGTACGCGAAGTACTCGCCGTATCGCTCGCGGGCGAGTTTCGAGGCCTCGTAGCCGGTCCGGGCTTTCACGTCCATGTCCTCGGGCGAGGGTTCGGTCCGGTCGCCGTAAATCGAGGAGGTCGAGGCGTAGACCACGGTGTCACACCCGTCTTCGCGGACCTGCTCGACCGCGTTGACGAACCCTTCGACGTTGACGCGCGCGCCCTTGGTGGGGTCTTCCTCGTGCATGGGATAGGACGACAGCGCCGCGAGGTGGAACAGCACGTCCACGCCGTCGGTCGGAAGGTCGTCGTCCAAGACGCTCGCGTCGTGGAACTCGACCGAATCGTCCAGATTCTCGGGCGTGCCGAGGTAGAGGTCGTCTACCGCGATTACGTCGTTGTCCTCGGCGAGGTAGTTCGCCAGATTCGAACCGATGAAGCCTGCGCCACCGGTCACGAGGACGCGTTTGTCCTGCATAGTTGGACCCATCCCCGCCACCGTCAAATCCCTGTCGTTCCATCGCCCGGATTCGGGACCGTTAACTGTGGCCGACTCGAACCGTCGCGTCAGTCCGCGCTTCCGACCGGTTCGTCGCATTTAAGGCAATCTATTGCCAAAGATTCGGCAATGTCGTCAATCGAACTGACCGCGAGTCAGAAGAAAATTCTCCGCGCACTCGTAGACCTCCACCGGGAGACCGAAGACGCAGTCAAAGGCGAGGACATCGCCGAGGAGGTAGACCGCAACCCCGGAACGATTCGGAATCAGATGCAGAGCCTGAAGGCCCTCCAGTTGGTCGAAGGCGTCCCCGGTCCGAAAGGGGGGTACAAACCGACCGCGAACGCCTTCGACGCTCTCGGCGTCCAAGACATGGACCAAGAGGCCGAAGTACCGTTGTTCCACGAGGGAGAGGAAGTCGAGGACGCGAACGTCGAGGAAATCGACCTCGCAAGCGTCCACCATCCGGAACTCTGCCGCGCGGAGATTCACGTCCGCGGGTCAGTCCGTGAGTTCCACGAGAACGACGAAGTTCGCGTCGGTCCCACGCCGCTTTCGAAACTCGTCGTCGAGGGGACGGTGGACGGGAAAGACGACACCAACAACATTCTCATTCTGAAAATCGTCTCGATGGAAGCACCCGCGGAAGAACCAGAACACTAACTCGCGGGCGACCCAATCGACGCCGCCCTGAAATCGACGTTCTTTCGCCCGCCCGGATTTATTTCAGTCGTTCTTCACGTCCTCGCGTTTTTCGTGCTAGATACTCTCAACCAATCGTTCGAGGCTTCCAAAGCCTTTGTATCCAAGGACTCCGGAGGTTCCGATATGACTGATAAGGTCGTCGTACTCGGCGCGGGTTACGCCGGTGCAGGCGCGGTTCAGCGATTGGAAGACGAACTGGAACACTCGGACGCAGAGCTGACGTGGATTTCGGAGAACAACTACCACCTCGTCCTTCACGAGTCCCACCGTATCATCCGCGACCCGAGCGTCGAGGACGACATCACGATTCCGGTTGGCGACATCGCTTCGCCGAGTACGCAGTTCCTACAGGCACGAGTCGAGGAAGTCGATACCGACGACCAGACGGTCGAACTCGACGATGGCGATTCGGTCGAGTACGACTACCTGCTGGTCGCACTCGGGAGCCAAACCGCCTACTACGGCATCCCCGGCATGGAGGAGAACGCCCTGACTCTGAAGGGTCTGGACGACGCCCGCGAGATTCACCAGCAGGTCAAGCAGGCCGCCTCCGAAGCCTCGCGCAACGACCCCGCGAAGGTCGTCATCGGCGGCGCTGGTCTGTCGGGCATCCAGAGCGCGGGCGAAGTCGCGGAGTTCCGCGACTCGCGGCGCGCGCCCATCGACATCTACCTCGTGGAGGCCCTCGAAGAGATTATGCCCGGACAGGACTCGGAACTGCAGGGGACGGTCCGGCGACACCTCGAAGAGGCCGACGTGGAGATTCTGACCGACGACCCCATCACCGAGGCCGACGAGGACGCCATCCACTTCGACGAGGGCGACCCCCTCGACTACGACGTGTTCGTCTGGACCGGCGGCATCACCGGTCAGGACGCGCTGGACGACTGTAACCTCGACAACGAACACAACCGCGTCACCTGCGAGTCGGACTTCCAGACGAGCGACGAGAACGTCTTCGCGGTCGGCGACTCGGCCGTCATCGACCAAGGCGACAACCCCGCGCCGCCGACCGCACAGGCCGCGTGGCAGGCCGCCGAGGTCGTCGGCGAGAACATCGCCCGCGCCATCAACGACCAACCGCTCGAGACGTGGACGCACGAGGACAAGGGAACGGTCATCTCCATCGGCGACACCGCCGTCGCCCACAACGTGAAGGCCGGTGGCATGTCGTTCCCCGTCCGGACGTTCAACTCCTACCCCGCGCAGTTCCTCAAGAAGGCCATCGCCGCGCGCTGGATTGCGGACGTGAGTTCGCTCCCCAAGGCGCTGAAGGCGTGGGACTCGCTGTAACACCGCAACAAATCCGCGTTCGCTTTTCTACTCGCGCTCTTCCAATATCCTGTCGATAATCCGTCCGGTAGAGAGCAGTTCGCCCTCGTACTCGGGACCGCGGGCGCTCGCGCGCCGGACCTCGCAGTCGATGCCCCGCCGGGCGAGTTCGTCTTCGATTGCGGCCTCGTCGTGGTGCTGGTCGTGGCCGAGGGCGATGATGTCCGGGGCCATCTCCTCGATTGGCGCGAAGATGTCTTCGGGATGGCCCACGCGGGCGTCGTCCACCGCGTCGAGGGCGGCGACCACATCCCGGCGCTGGCGGTTCGGCAGAATCGGCGGTTCCTTGTGCGTGACGTTCTCCCTCCGGGCGACGATGACCGTGAGTCGGTCGCCCATCGCCTTCGCGTCTCGGAGGTAGTGGACGTGTCCGGGGTGGAGGATGTCGAACGTTCCCTGTGCGATGACGTGTGTCATTCTGTGTCCTCGAAGTCGTAGTCTAACTCGGCGTCGATGTCGGCCTGCGTGAAGTCGAAGAACGATTCGCCCTCGGGGAGCGACACGTCGAGAACGTCTAACTCCCGATGCTCCCCGTCTCGGTCGAACGCCCGCCAGTCCCCTTGGTCGTACGGATAGCCGATGATGATGTGGACTTTCCCCCTACCGAAGGTGGCGAGGTCTTCCTTGCTCGGTTTAAGAACCCCGTTCGGGTGGGAGTGGACCGACCCCACCGAGTTGAAGTCGTTGGGTATTTGACTGGTCTTGACAGTCGCGCTCACGCTGTTGGACTCGGTGCCGGGGATGACCAGTACGTCGGTGATGACGGTCCCGTCGCGTTCGAGTCCGAGAGAGCGGGCGTCCTCGCCGCGGAGAAAGCCCATGTACTCGTGAGGATGAGCGTCCTCGGACGCCGCGAGCGCGAACTGGAGGGCGTCTTCGGCGATGCCGAGGATTTCGCTCGACCGGAACAACCGCATGGTCGAAACTCCGGGCGGGCGCATTCTAAAGGTTGCGAAGGGTCCGGGCGGAGACGGCAATGGAGTTGGAGCGAGACAACCCGAGGGCGACAGTTCCGACGACGAAGCGGCCGCGCGAATCGAGGATTCGCGCGGCCGCCAGAGAGACACGCTCTCTCGAACGATTCTTCGGCGACAAAGACTCGGCATCGCATGAGTTAAAAGCGGGCGAACCGAAACCACGGGCAAGAATGACATCTACTGATGGCTCCGGCGAGGTCGTAGTCTACGACCTCGACCCGGACTGTACCCTCGACGACGTAGAAGAGGGCAACTACTACCACGCCACGGTCAACGGCGTGGTCGATTACGGGGTGTTCGTTGACGTTTCCGACACTGTCTCCGGTCTCGCTCACGAGTCGAACTACGACGGGAGCTACGAGGTCGGCGACGACCTCGTGGTCGAACTGACCGAGATTCGGGAGAACGGCGACCTGAGTTTCGTTCCGACCGAACTCGGCGACTACGAGACGGTCGAAGTCGGCCACGACTACGACATCTCCGACGCGGGCGAACTCTCCGAGGCGGTCGGCGATACCGTCCACCTCGAAGGCGAAGTCGTCCAAATCAAGCAGACCGGCGGCCCGACCATCTTCCACGTCAGCGACGAGACTGGCGTCATCCCCTGCGCGGCCTTCGAGGAGGCGGGCGTCCGCGCCTACCCCGGTGTCGAAATCGACGACGTGGTTCGCGTCACCGGACAGGTCGAAGAGCGAGACAACGCCCTACAGGTCGAAGCCGACTCGCTCGACGTGTTGACCGACGACGACGCCGAGGAGGTCCGCGAGCGTCTCGCGGCGGCCTTCGAGGAACGCGCCGAACCCCACGAAGTCGAACCGCTCGTGGAGTGGCCCGCGCTGGAGCAGATGGTACCCGACCTGAAAGAGGTCGCCCAACAGCTCCGCCGGACCGTCCTCGAAAGTCGGCCGATTCGGGTGCGCCACCACGCCGACGGCGACGGGATGTGCGCCTCGATTCCGGTCCAGTACGCGCTGGAGCGGTTCATCGAAGAGACGCACCAAGACCCCGAGGCCAAGCGCCACCTGTTCAAGCGCCTCCCCTCGAAGGCCCCCTTCTACGAGATGGAGGACGTGACCCGTGACCTCAACTTCGCGCTGGAGGACCAAGCGCGCCACGGCCAGAAGTTGCCGCTCCTGTTGATGCTCGACAACGGGAGTACCGCCGAGGACGTGCCCGCCTACAAGAACCTCGCGCACTACGACATACCCATCGTGGTCGTGGACCACCACCACCCCGACCCCGAGGCGGTCGAACCCTACGTGGACGCTCACGTCAACCCGTACCTCTACGACGAGGACTACCGCATCACGACCGGGATGATGTGCGTCGAACTCGCACGAATGATTTGGCCCGACATCACCGAGGAACTCCGCCACGTTCCCGCCGTCGCGGGTCTGTGCGACCGGTCGAAGGCCGACACCATGACCGACTACGTGGACCTCGCCGAGTCGGAAGGCTACGAGGAGTCACTCCTCCGGGACATCGGCGAAGCTCTCGACTACGAGGCTCACTGGCTGAAGTACGACGCGGGGCGCAACCTCATCAACGACGTGTTGAACGTCGGAACCGACGACGAGTCGCGCCACCGCGAACTCGTGGAGTTCCTCGCCGACACCGCCGAGTCCGAGGTCGAGGACCAACTCGACGCCGCGATGCCCCACGTCGAACACGAGCGACTCGACAGCGACGCCAACCTCTACCGCATCGACGTGGAGAACCACGCCCACCGGTTCACCTACCCCGCGCCGGGCAAGACCACGGGCGAAATCCACGACCGGAAGGTCCAACAGACCGGCGAACCCGTCATCACCATCGGCTACGGCCCGGACTTCGCAGTCCTGCGCTCGGACGGCGTGCGCTTGGACATCCCCGAGATGGTCTCGGAACTCAACGAGGAAGTCGTCGGCGGCGGCGTCTCGGGCGGCGGCCACCTCGTCGTCGGGTCCATCAAGTTCGTGCCCGGCATGCGCGAGGAAGTGCTGGACGCCCTCGTGGAGAAGATGGCCGACGCCGAAATCGACGAGGAGTTGCAGAGTACGACCGTGGGTCACGAGCGAACCGACGACTGACTCCCGCGACTGAACTATCGGCCTTTCTCGAAGACGACCTCCCGTTTTGCGAACGCGATTGCGACGAGCGCACCGACAGCGACGGCCCCGAGAAGTCCGACCGGCACGCGGTTCGAACCACCTCCCGCTCCGCCCGCGCTCGCCTCCCAGTCGCTGTCGAACACGTCGGCGTAGAACCCGCCGACTTCCTCGCCGCGCAACACGACTGCGACTTCCCGGTTCTCTCGCGCCGAATGGTTGTTCCAGTTGAGGCTTCCGACCACCGCCGCCTCGCCGTCCACGACCACGCCCTTGGCGTGAATCTTCTCGTAGCGCCCGCGGGAGTCGGCGAGGCGTGCTTCCAGCGGTAGGTCCTCCTCGTCCGCGACCCGGTTCAACCACTCCACGAGTTTCCGGTTGTCCTCCTCGACGTACCACGCGCTGGAGAGCAAAATCTCGACCTTCACACCCCGGCGCGCGGCCCGCAGGGTCGCGCGCAGGAGCGAGTGCGTCCGCCCGCCGACCGCGACCTGCTGGACGCGAATCGACTCGTCGGCGGCATTTAGCTCCGATAGCAAAGCATCCTCTGCATTGTCTGGAGCAATCAAAATACTGCTCGAAGCAACGTCGAGATTGCTCGACGCGACGTTCGACGGATAGGTCGCGTTCGCCGGTGCGCCCTCCGCGGCGGTGAACGTCCGCCCGCGCCGGAACTCCGACCACGGTTGCGCGCCGCGCCACCCGGCGTCGGCCTCGAAGAGGTCGGCGAGGCGGCCCGCGGCCGCCTCGCTCCGCACCACCGCGCCCCACCCGCGACTCGCGTGGCCGCCCGTCCCGGCGGGTTTCCAGTTCTCGGTCATCACCAGCGCCCGGTCGTCGGCGACGGCGTACTTCGCGTGGTGGAAGTCGTAGCGTGCGCGGGGTCCGCCGAGGACGCGGACCTCCACGCCGCGGGCGACCAGCGAGTCGAGGAGTTCGGCGCTCCGCCGCGAGAGACCGCCGACCGGCGCGCCGTCCACGAGAACCCGGACTTCGACGCCGCGGCGAGTCGCCGACGCGAGCGCGTCGGCGACTCGCGGCGAGGCGAAACTGTAGCCACCGAGCAGGATTCGGCGGTCGGCCCGCCGGAGGGCTTCGAGGGGGACCCCGGGCGCGTCGGGGAGGACGAACGCCCGGACCTCGACGGGTCCGGTCCGGGCGACGCCGAAGTCGGTCGCGCCCAGCGGCGTCCACCGCCAGCGAGTCGTGCGCTCGCCGTCCGCGCCGGACGCGCTTTCGGAGCCATCCGCCCCGCGTCCGGACCGCCGGGCAGCGGTCCGGACGCGATGGCGGCGCTCGCCCTCGGGAGCGTTCTCGTAGGTGACGGCTGAAGCGATAGTGGTGTTTTCGCGGTCCTCGGTCTCGCTCGCGGCAGTGTCGCCGCCGACCAGTCGGACCGTCTCCCCGCCGACCAGTCGGACAGTTTCGCCGCCGTTCGCTAGCGAGAGGTCACCCGCGAGCGGGTAGACGGGCGCGTCGGTCAGGTTCCGCGCGACTCGCGGGTCGGTCGAGACCGCGACTCGGCCCGAGACGGTCGCGTTCGGGAGCGAGACGGTGGCTTCGCCGTCGGCGAGTGCCCACCGCGAGAGGTCGGTGGACTCGGGAACCCGGAGGACGACGAACTCCCCGGCGTCACCGTCGGCGACCGGGTTCGGGTAGAGCGCGACGATTTCGGGTGGGGTGGTCGCGGACGGGGAATCGACCGGCGCGTCGTTGGCCGCCGTCGCGCCGACCGAACTCGTCTCTGCGTGCGCGCTCGCGGCGACGGCCACCGGAGCAGTCACCGAGACGACCGCAAGCAGGACGGCGAGGAGCGTCGCCGCATCGGCCGTCGGAGGCGTGGACGTGGAAGGGGACACGGGCAGGGTTGGTCCCGTTCTCGGATTTAAACCCTCGGGGACCGATGGCTTTTTGCTCGATAGGTTCGCCGGTGTGAATATGGTAGACCTCGTGTTGGCGCTCGAACTGTCGGGATACGCGGTCGGCGCGCTCGGCGCGGCGTTAGTCTTCTTCGAGTTCTTCCAACTGCCGAGTTACGTCGAGTACAGCGAGGAGTACAACGACTACAGCGTCGATATATCTCCGATGGAAGTGACCGAACACACGTGGATAGGTCGCGTCGGCGCGTTTCTGCTCATCGTCGCGTTCGCGCTGGAGTTTCTCGCCGCGCTACTCGCCTGATAGGTAGCCCACGTTCTCGAATGCGCGGTCGTAAAAACGACGGGAGAGCGATTAGGCCGCGGTCTCGGCTCGGCTCTCGACGGCTTTCTCGGCTTCGGTCTGGACGATGTACGCCCGGTCGTCGGCGTAGGGACGGACCGCTTCGAGCGCGCGCTCGGTGCCGATTTGGTTGAGCGCCCACGCCGCGCTCGCCCGAACTTCGTCGGCCTCGTCGTCTTCGAGCAGGTCCGCCAGCGGGTCGATGGCCCGCGTGTCGCCGATGAGACCGAGCGAGCGGGCGGCCTGACTCCGAATCGAGGACTCGTCGGACGCGAGTTGGTCGGCAACGTCTTGGGTCGCCTCCTCGCTCCCGATTTCGCCGACGGCCTTCAGCGCGGGTTTGGCGAGGTTGGGGCCTGAGTCCACGTAGTCCAGCACGGCGTCGAGACCGTCCTCGTCGCCGATTTTCCCGATGGTGCGGATGGCGAACTCGTCCCGGCGCTGGGCGAGTTCTTTCATCTTGTCCAGCGATTCGGGATGGCCCATCCGGACGAGTGACTCCTTGCAGTGTTCCTCCATGAAGTTCGACTGGAGGCTATCTAGCGCGAGCAGAACCATGTCGGCGCGCCCGCGCTTCTCCCAAATCTTCAGCGCGTGCCACTCCGGGGGGTAGTCCTTCCGGTGGTCGAGTACGTCGTAGAAGCCCTGTGCCTGCAACTGCTCGCGGGTCTCGAGGTCGTCCCACTCTTCTGCGTCCTCGACGCCCGCCTGTAGCTCTGTGGCCGCCTCTTCCAGTTGTGCGATAGTCTCGGCGTCGTCGTCGGGGTCCAGACCTGCCTCGCCGATTGCGACCGCGGCGTCCTCGATTGCACCCGCGAGGTCCTCGATGTCGGCCGAAACCGTCGCGGAAACGTCGGTGTCGAGCGTCTCTTCCACGTCCGCGACGAACGCCTTCACGACTTCGACCAGTTCCTCGCGGCCAGTGTCGGTCCACTCGGTCTCTTCGACGGTGGTACCGGACTCGCTCACGTCCTCGACTACGTTCTCGGCGTAGGGGCCGCGGGCGTCTTCGAGTTCGCTCCGGAGGTCCGAGAGTCGGTCCTCGAACTGCTCGTTGGGGTCCTCCGCGTCCTCGTCCTCGGGTTCGGGGAGGTCGGTGTCTTCGAGATGCCCCTCGATTTCGTCGAGGTGGGCCTCCACCTCGTCGAGGTCGGCCTCCGTCTCGGCCGCTTCGAGTTCTTCCTCGGCGGCGTCGAGTTCCTCCTCTATTTCTTCCTCGGAGAGCGGCGTCGTGTCGAGTTCCGTCTCTTCGGCTTCCGGCGCTTCCTCGGTCTCGTCGCCCTCGGTTCCCTCGTCGCTCATTCGTCCCACCCCGCAAGGCTTACCGGACTCATATGCTCAAAACTCGGTGCGTACACCTCAAGAGCGTTTCCCTTCCATCTCGCGCGCGCCCACCTCGCGGCCGTCGAACTCGCAGTCGGCGTCTCGCCAGTAGTATCGCGGGCCGAGTAGGAGATACGCCAGCGCCGCACCGAGCAGTACTCGGGGGAAGACCCGTCCGAACGCCGCGGGCGCGAGGATGGCGAGCGCCTGCACACCTCCCATCGCCACCGCGTCCCGCGCGAACAGGTCGGGGTAGGTCACGCGCGCCACCATCAGGTACGCGAAGGCGGCCGCGGCCGCGAGCAGAACCGCGGCGTCATCGACGCCCGCAAGCACCGTCGCCGCCAGAATCGTCGCCGCGAGCGTACTCGGCACGCCCTCGGTGTGGCCGTTTCCCGCGTCGTAGGCGTTGTAGAGTCCCAACCGGACGACTGCCATCGCCACGAACAGCGCGGGCACGCAGAAGGTGGCGATTGCCATCGGCGAGAGGTCGGCGAGTCCCCACCGCTGGCGCGCGACGACGAACACCAGTACGCCCGGCGCGACCCCGAACGAGGCAACGTCGGCCAGCGAGTCCAGATACTCGCCCGCGGGAGTCCCCCCCATCTTCCGGGCGAGAACGCCGTCGAGTCCGTCGGCGACGGCCGCGAGCAACACCAACTGGGCCGCCAGTCCCGAGTCGATAGTCGCAACCGCGGCCGCGAGAAAGCCGACTGCGGCGTTGGCGACCGTCACCGCGTCGGCGACGCCGAGCCGACCGACGAACCGGGGTTCCATACGTGTCGGGTGTGCGACGGCCGTTGATACGTCTTTATATCCGGCGGACTCTCGCGGGACGGACAGGTTATCTTCTCTCGGGCCGTAGCCGGTCCGATGACCCACCGAGACGAGGAGTCCGCCAGCGAGGTCCGACGGGACCGCCCCGAGACCGAAGCGAGTTACGGCATCCCCGACGACCGCGACGGCCTGCTGTCGTGGGAGTTCGTGGCTTCTCGGATGGCCGACGAACGGACCTACTGGCTCTCGACCACGCGACCCGACGGCCGACCCCACGCTCGCCCGGTGTGGGGCGTCTGGCTGGACGACCACTTTCACTGCGGCGGCGGCGAGCGAACGCGATGGGTGCGGAACCTCCGAGCGAACCCCGCGGTCACGGTCCACCGCGAGAGCGGCGAGGAAGTCGTCGTTATCGAGGGGACGGCCGAGCGAATCGACGACACCGCCGACTCCGAGCGCGTCGCGCGCATCGACGCGGCCTACGACGGGAAGTACGGGATTCGCCACGGCACGCCGTTCTTCGCGGTTCGGCCCGACGCGGTGCTGGCGTGGAGCGACTACCCAGACGACGCGACCCGGTGGACTTTCCGGGACTCGGACGGGTAGCCGACGCCGCCGTGATGCGGCGGCGTCGGCGTTCCGCATGACCTAAATCGCTCGCGTCCCGAGGGTCGGACATGGACCGCCGAACGTTCCTCGCTGGGGCCGCGAGCGTCGGGTCGCTGAGTCTCGCTGGCTGTAGCGCCCTCCGAGACGGGAACGCGAGCGCCGACACCGACCACGACATCGGGATGGGGTCGGCGTTCTTCCGGCCCGCGGAACTCGAAGTCAGCGCGGGCGAGACCGTCGTCTGGGCGAACACGGGCAACCGCCGCCACACCGTGACCGCCTACGAGAACCAGATTCCCGACGAGGCCGAGTACTTCGCCTCCGGCGGCTTCGAATCGGAGGAGTCCGCCCGCGAGGGGTGGATGGGCGACTTCGAGGGCCGCATCGAGGCGGGCCAGACCTACGAAGTGACGTTCGAGATTCCGGGCGAGTATCACTACTTCTGTATCCCCCACGAACCGAGCGGGATGGTCGGAAAAATCGTGGTTACGGAGTAGTTATGTTACCTACATCTCTCGCTGCGGCAGGTGGCGCATTTGCAGGTTCTATCGTCACTGGAATCATCAGCTATTATAACAATCGTGTTCAGCAAAGACGGCAAGACACCCGAGAGCGCGCAGGATTCTATATCCAAAGAAAGGTAGAAATTCTGACTGAACTTCATGAAAAACTATCGGAATGTCATGCCATCCTCTCCCCGTATATTTCTCATAAAAAGATAGAAAATAAGAGATTTGACATCTCAATCACGGAGGAACAGATTCGGGAAGTCAATAATCTGACAAAGGAGCTAAGAAAATTGGCTATTAAATCTCAGCTATATTTGACTGAAGAGGAGAAGACAGCTGTTCAAGTTGGTTTGATGACTCTTAATTATGCAATTGCAGAAGCAGACGAAGAGAGACAGTTCGAACAAAAACATCTACAACAAGGAGCGCAGGAAGCAGTAGAACAAATTGATGATGATGTTGAACTTTCCAACTACTACGAAAATATATATACTGCATTAAATGCGATTAAGTCGGAGGTTAACGAACCAATTGAAGCTGTTCGTCAACCAAAATAAAAAATAAACTCCGAGGTCCGCGCTCAGACTTCGACTTCTTCTTCGTCCACGTCCACGGAGGTCTCTTCCTCGGCGGCGACCTCTTCGGGACGGGCTTCCAGCGTAGACTTCTGAATCTCGACGCGGCGCAGGGGGTAGATGGTCTTGGCCTCGCCGTAGATGGCCGACGAGAGGCGACCCTCGACCACGCTGTCGATGAGGTCCTCGAAGGTGCGGTCCTCGGCGGCCTCCTCCACGATGTCGACCATCGTGTTGCGGATGGCCTTCTCTTGGCTCGCGTCGGCGTCCTTGGTCGTGAACGCCACGGGCTGAATCTGGACGCGGTAGTCGTCGGTCGTCAGGACCGTGACGTAGGCCTCTATCTTCGAGGCACCGCGGCGCACGAGGCTCCGCAGGTAGTCGCGGGTGAGTTCGTGCTTGACGAACTCGGTGTAGGCCGAGTCGCTCCCCACGTCGTTGATTTTGAACGTGAGCTTGGTGTTGTTCTCGCTGGCGTCACCTTTCAGTTCGCCCAGCGTCGTCTCGACGTTGCGGCCGAGAACTTTGTCCGGTTCGTCCGCGGGGGTGCCACCCAGTTCCTGTCGGTCGAACTGCTGGGGTGCGTGGATGGTGTACCACCGCTTCTCCTGTTTCTGCTTGGATACGCTTCGTTCGCTCATGTTTAGGATTTATCGTCTGTGTCTGCGTTCGCGTGTCGTTTTCCTGCCTGTACGACTTTCTGCGCTACCGTGAGGTTTACGACGTAATCGTCCACCGTGGTCCGGAGTCCGCCGGTCGTCTCGCGCTCGACGGTCGTGACGACCGTCTCGACGCCCTCGCCGTCGCGTTCGACGCGGGTGTCGATTTCGGGCGTGTTGTCGGGCCGAACCGACGCCGCGAGAATCGCGGCGTCGTCGAGTTCGCTCCGAATCGTCGCCGAGCGACCGGCCGACTCGTTGGGTTCCGATTGGGTCCCGGTCACGGTCTGGCCTCCCGGAACGCGGCGAGGAACTCCTTGGTGTCCGTTTCGGGGTCGAACGTGGCGTAGCCTCTGTCGGGCGTGCCGCCGCCGGTGCCACCGACGGCTCGTGCGGCGTCGGTCATCGACGCACCGACGCCCGACGCCTCGACTGCGGCCGCGGCCGCTTCCGACTCGCTCACGACGAGCGCGGTCGGTTCGGGCGACCGGAAGTCCCGCAGGAGGCGGGCGACCGTCTCCACGGGGGCGTCGTCGGTCCGGAGGGCGAACAGGCCGTCGTACCGGCCCGTCGTCCCTTTGCGGAGGACCTCGTGTGCGCGCGCGGCGTGGTCGCGCCACGCGTCGAGCGCGTCGGCGCGCTCGGCGTGGCCGAGCGCGAGCGCGACGCCCGTTCCCGGTCGCTCGCGCGCGACGGCCTCCAACACGTCGGCGTACCCCTCGACTGTCCCGAAGGGTGCGTCCGAGTCGCCGGATTCGCCGTCCGGAATCGCGTGCGGTCGAAGCGCGCGCTCGACCGATTCGGCCGCGCGGTCGGTCGCGGCGTCCGCGCCGGTGACTGCCAGCGCGAACTCCGAGGCTATCGCGCGGTGGGCTTGCCCGTCGAGTTCGGCCGGAAGGCCGAGTTCGGCGAGGGCGGCCTGCACCGCTTCGGCGTCGCCCGAGTAGTCCGCGTGCGCGAGCGTCGAGTGTGCGAGTCCGTCGGCGATGTCGTCGGTCGGCACGCCGACGCCGGGACGCCGGTCGAGACCGGCGTCTCGCGCTTTTCGAGGACGCGGGCGCTGTCGCCGGACCCCGGCGGACGGCCCGCGGCCACGACGCCCGCGAGTGCGAGCGTCGGGTCGGGCGAGACCCCGAGTTCGCGCGCCGCGTCGAACGCGGTCACGCTCGCGGGGGTCGCCTCGTCCGGCACGGAAGCGTCCGCGGCCGAATCGAGACCGATACCGACGGTGGTGTCGCTCGCGTCGGCGGCGGGGTCGGCCAGCGTTTCGCCGAAGCGCGCGACCCGAATCTGGTAGGGGACGCCGGAGTCAGCGAGGGCGCGCGCGAGCAGTCCGGCCGCCGCGAGGCAGTCGCCGTCTGCGCGCGCGAGGACTCGAACGAAGTCGGCCTCGCGGAGGTCGGCGGCCACGTCGCTGGCGGACGGCGCTTGCCCGTCGTCAGTTCGACCCGAGGCGGACATTTACGCTTCGAGGAGTTCCTTGGCGGTCTCGTAGGAGTACGTGAAGTCGGCGTCGAGTTCGTCGCCGCGGTAGTAGTCCACGAGACGGCGGACCTTCGACTGGGTGTTCTGGAGCGCCCGCTTGTTCTGGGCGTCCTGCGGGTTGGCGTCCATGTGTTCGCGCAGGCGGACGGCCCGCTCCATCAGGTTGCGGAGGTCCTCCGGCAGGTCACCGTCGGCGTCGTTCTCTTCGAGAATCTCGGTGACTTTCTTGCCGGTCGCCAGTTTCACGTCGGGGACGGGCGTGCCCTTCACGCCCTCGTCGCGTAGCTTCAGGCCGATTTCGCTCGGGGTGTGACCCTGTTCGGCCAGTTCGACCACGCGGTCCACGATTTCGTCTTCGTCTACGTCGCTCCACTCCGGGGGTTCGTCTGCCACCGGTTTGTCCGAGTCGGACGAACCGCGGCGGCGGGTGTGCATTCGTGCCATGGTTGTCTGGATTGGAACTGCACAGGCCGCTATCGCCGACTGTGAGGTAGGCGTGCTGGTGCGTCGGTCTGACGCGGTGCACGTCCGCAATCCCGAGCCACGAAATAGCGAGACGCGAGGCGTCTCCGAGTGGCGAGTCAGATTTGCGGCTGTGCTGTTCCCGTACTTAGTACGGTAACAACGTAGCAAGTAAAGGGTTACTATCCATCAACAACGTGTGGAACACTGTTCGAGATGGGTTTCCGAAGAGGTTACTTACGCTCTTCCGGCGCGCGCTGGCGCGGCCTCGTGCCGCGCCATACCGTGCGAGGGACGAGTAGCGCAGGAGCGAAGCGACGAGCAACGCAGTCGGTTGGGGAGGACGTGGCCTGCGGTTGCGGTGCGGGGCGGTTGCGGTGCGGTCTGATTGGTTCAAGCCTGTAACTAGCTACCTTCTCGTGCGGCCGTCGTCGCGGTCGCGTTCGTCGCAATCGCGTCCTCGTACTGTCGCCGCGATGCCGCCTAGTACCGCTACCGAGCAACGTCAAAAATCGTCTGAGAAAGAAATAAATTGCTTAAAGAAATACAAAAATATTTCAAAGAACGAAAAACAGTTCTATACTCGCCGAGAACAGACCGCGGACGTAAGCCGACTCACGCGAAGCCACGTCACCCTCTCCCGATGTGCGGACGAATCCGAGAGGTTTATCAGTACCCCCGAACAACGAAGAAATGCGTTCGAGGGCTCGTAGATCAGCGGTAGATCATCCCCCTGGCACGGGGAAGGCCTCGGGTTCAAATCCCGACGAGTCCACTTCCTCCTTCACTTCGTTCGGCCGAAAAGTCGTTACTTTCCGACGCTCGCTAGCGCTCACTTTCGTCGTCGCTCGACCCCCTTTCACTGAAACCGCAAAGTCGCAGAAGAGTCGCGTTAGACGTTGATGTGTCCTTCTTGGCGCAACTGGTCCTGCGTAGACTCGTCGTAGCACCACTCGATGTCTGCCTTCTCGTCCTGTCAGTCGGACTCTCGTAACCCCAACTCTAAGTAGACGTAGACGTATACCTACATCCATGGGGACGAAGAGTCTGACCATCACCGAAGAGGCCTACGACCGACTCAAGGAACACAAGCGCGACGAAGAGAGTTTCACCGACACGATTCTCCGACTCACCGGAAGCGACCGCGACGTGATGAAGGGGTTCGGTATGATGAGCGACGTAGAAGGGTTCCGCGAGGCCGTCGAAGACACCCGCGACGACCTCGACGCCGACCTTCGGGAGCGCGATAGTCGATGATGGCGTTCGACACCTTGTTTCTGTTGGACTACCTCGACGGCAAGGAAGCCACACAGGAATTTCTGGAGGAACACGCCGATAAGCCGTTTTTCGCGCCGCAGTTGGCACTCTTCGAGGTGTACCGAGGCGCGGCGCGAAACGGCGGGCGCGAGCAAATCGAGCGGGTTTCGAACGGTCTCGATTGGGTCGAACCATTACCGATGACCGACGCGACTGCGCGAGAGGCCGCGCTGGTCGAGGCCGAACTCCTCGACACCGGGAATCGAATCAACCTCGGTGACGTACTCATCGCGGGTATCTGTCGCCACAACGGTGCGCGAATCGTCACTCGTGACGACCATTTCGAGCGAGTCCAGGAACTCGACGTGCTGGCGTACTGAAACCGCGAAGTCGCAGAAAAGCCGCGTTAGACGTTGATGTGGCCTTCTTGCCGCAACTGGTCCTGCGCGGACCCGTCGTAGCGCCACTCGATGTCTGCCTTCTCGTCCTGCCAGTCCCACGGTTCGCACAGCACGATGTCGTCGCGTCGAATCCAGATTCGCTTTCGCATCCGGCCCGGAATCCGGCCCATGCGCTCTACGCCGTCGTTACAGCGGAGGCGCACTCGGTTCTTGCCGAGCATCTCGGTTACGATAGCGAACTGCTCCGAATCGTCGGGCATACGGAGGTTCCGTCGCCCAGAATCTTCACTCACAAGCAGTGTAAGAGTTCTACACTTTTAAAGGGTTGCATCGTGCGTGGGAACCTCTCTCTGCGAGCGGTCGCTTCGGACTCAGAAGTTCGCCTTCGAAATCCACTCGCGCGCGACGGACACGAACCACGCCATCCACACCGCGAACGCGACCAACCACGCGGCGTACCGGACCAGTGGATTTGCGACGAAGTACGCCCCGCCGAGTAGCGCCGCGACGACGGCGAGAGCGGCCAAATTTCGATACGTCGGGCCGAGCAGTTCCCGCATCCGGCGGGAGTACGCGGTCCGGACACATCACTGTTAGTCGTCGGGCGAGGGATTATCGGGAGTCAGCGCCCTCACTCGCGTTCTCGGCCCGCTCCAGCGCGGACCAACCACATCACGACGCCGATAGCCAGAAGCATGACGATGCTCGCGGTGCCGATGACGACGAGTTGCACGTCGTCGTCGCCGGTGCCCGCGGCGGCGAACATCTGTAGGACGGCGGCACCGACGAGAACGGCGACGAGGGCGACGAGTCGCCAGTCGAACCGGGTAGACTCGGTTGCCATACGATAGCATACCTGTCGGGAAAACGTAATTCTGTCGCCCCAATCGCTTCCGGAACGCGGAACGCCGAATCCGTCGCGTCGGCGGGCTTACCCCTGCACGACGACTCTACCGCCCGAATGAACCGTGACCTCGTACACGTCGTAGGGGAACGACACCGACACCTCGTCGCGCAAGTCGCCGTAGCGTCGGGTGTGGAACAGCATCTGGAGTGCGTCACAGTCTACGACGGAACTAAGCGGCGTCATCTGGGCCGGGTCTCGGTCGAGTGTCTCCCCGAGCGCGAGCGCGAGGCCGGTACACACCTCTCCGGCGAGCATGTGGTCGCTGATGTCGAAGACGTAGGTAGAGGTATAGTCGCCGTTTTCGGACGTAGATTCGATTTCCACAGGGTCGATGTTCTTTCTCGACATGCTCATTTCGTTGCTACCGTTTATCAAGGAAGGGTCGTACATAGGTTTTCCGATGGTCAGAATTTCGGGAAGAGCGCTCCCGCCGAGCGCCGTCACGACGGCCGAGGCCCCCGAGACACGGGGACGAGACCCGACGTGGGAATCGCTCGCGACTCGTTGTCCGTGGCTGGTACTCTCGTCAACGCGCTAGTGAATCTTTCCCGATAGTTGGCGGATTGGTTTATAATCCCGTAGTCCGATGAGGCGGATATGACCGGTCGGCGGAGTCCGAACGCGAGGGCAGACGGGGAGTCGAAGCGCACGCGCGGTCAGTCGGAAGTACTCGGCGTCGTTCTGTTGCTCGCCATCACCATCACGGGGACGGGACTCATCGTCGCGTTCGGGTCGTCGGCACTGGACGACTCGAAGCAGTCGTCGGAAATCGACAGCGCCGAACACGCGATGACCCAACTCGACTCGAAGGCGAGTCTGGTCGGCATCGGTTCTTCGCCCACCCAGAGCGTCTCGCTGGGCGTCGATAGCGCCACCGTCGAGAACCGGACGGGATGGATGCGCGTCCGAGTCGTCAACCGGACCGACGGGACCACCGAACACGTCGTCATGAACCAGACGCTCGGCGCAATCGCCTACCGGAACGGCGATACCAGAATCGCGTATCAGGGCGGCGGCGTCTGGAAGCGAACCGACAACGGGAGTACGATGGTGTCGCCGCCGGAGTTCCACTACCGGGGGACCACCCTCACGCTTCCGCTGGTCGCGGTCAACGGGAGCGAGTCGCTCGGCGGTCGGGTCCGAGTCACCGGCGACGGCGACACTGACGCGAAGTTTCCCAAGAAGGGCAACCCCGACTTCCGGAACCCCCTCACGAACGGCGAGGTGAACGTCACGGTTCGGAGCGAGTACTACGAGGCGTGGGGTCGGTTCTTCGAGCAACGGACCGGCGGGTCGGTGACGTACCATCACCCGGACGACCGCGTGACCATCACGCTGGTCGTGCCCACGCGGACGCGCAACGTCACGAACGCGCTGGCGGGAACCACGCCCGACGAGATGACGATTCAGGGCGCTGGCGGGTCGTCGTTCACCGATAGCTACAACTCCTCTACGGGCGCGTATCCGGGAAGTCCGTCCCCGCCTTACGAGGGAACCATCGTCACGAAGGGGAGCGTCGAACTGACCGGCGGGGCCGAGATATACGGCGACCTGCGGACCGGCGGCGGCACCGTGGACTTCGGCGGCGGGGTCGCGGTCCACGGCAACCTCTCGTACGGCGGGACGGCCAGTTGCAACGGCGGCCCGCCGGGGAGCGACTGTAGCGCGGTGAACGGATGGCAGTCCGGAAACGGGACGGCCCCGGACATCAGTCCCATCGGCGACATGGTACAGGGGAAAGTCACGACCTACAGCAAGTCCTCGAACAACGACAACGGCGGCGTCACGGCCATCAACGAGAGTACCGACACGTGGAACGACTCCGAATCGACGCTGACGCTCCCCGACGGCGCGTACTTCGTCTCGAACGACGACCTCGACTCCTCCCAGACGCTCGAACTCGACAACACCGGCGGGGACATCACGCTGGTCGTGGACGACGACATCGTATGGAACGACGTGAACGTCGAAGTGACCGACCCCAACGGCGGGATGGTGAAACTCTACACCAGCGGTTCGAGGTTCCACGTCGTCGGCGGCACCGTCGGCGACACGACCACCCACCGGTCGCCCGTCTTCCGGGTGTACGCCGGGCCGGGTCTCGAAGTGAGACTCGACGACCACGCGAAGTTCGTCGGTCTCATCTACGCGCCGGGCACCGACACCAATCCGGGCGCGATTACGGTCCGAACGCAGGCGGACCTCTACGGCGGCATCGTCGGCGGCGGCGACACCCTCCTGAAAGCGGGCGGGTCGATTCACTTCGACCGCGCACTGGAATCCGTGGACCCCGTGGTCGGCGCGGCCCAGAACGTCCCGCGCCTGACGTACCTCCACATCAGCGTCTCCCACGTCAACGTCACGAGTGTTTAGTCCGAGCAGGCCGGGGTAGTTCACACGCGACGGCGTTTCTTCTGCTCCGGCGCGCGCGAGGTCTTCCGGAGCGAAGCGACGGAAGGCTCGTCGGAACTCGCTTCCGACGGTGGACGAGTGAGCGACCGAAGGGAGCGAACGAGGAGGTTGGGGAGGACGAGGTGGCGGTGTGATTGGCTCAAACCTGTAGCTAGCTTCTCGCGTCTCTTCTCGTCGTTTCTCGTCGCTTCCCGGTGAAGCCTCTGTGACCCGAGAAAACACGACTTCAGGGCGAGACAGCACTGCGACCGAACGACGAGACAGCACTGCGACCGAACGACGAGACAGCACTGCGACCGCACCGTGACTTCAGGCTTGAACCTATCAGACCGCAACCGCACGGCACCGCGCCACGTCCTCCCCAACCGATTGCGCGTCTCGGTCGTCACTCCCTTCGGTCGTTCCTCCCTGCGATGTTTGCGAACGACGTTCGCAAATCAGCGAGACGCGAAGCGTCTCGCAAGCCTCATCCCTCGCGCGCGTTGCTCGCGCGCGCCGGAGCAGAAAAACGAGAAGACGCGCCGAAAACGGTGAACTCGCCGAAAGCACCGTTTCGAGAGGAAGAACGAATCGAAAGCACACCACGCCACGGCGCTCTCACCCCGCTATCTCGAACTCCACCACCGACTCCGGAACGAGCAGGCGGTCGGTGAAGAACTGGTAGGTCACTTCCCCGTCGCTCGGGTCCGCGGCCGCCGGGTTCGAGTTCGGCGGCGACATCCCCAGCGACTCGAAGTACCGGCCCCACGCCGCCGCTCGCGGCGAGTTCACCGTGACGTTGACTCGGGCCTCGTCCGCGGGGTCCGGGCCGGTGTCGAACCGACCGCCGAGTTCGACCGACTGTCGGTGGGCGACCACCAGTACCGTCGAACTCCCGCCCACGCCGCCCGAGTCGGACGCGGGGTAGGTTACGACCAGCGGAACGACCGACTGGCGGTCCGTGACGACCAGTCCGGGTTCGGACCGCATCGCGGCGTCGCCCCCGTCCACCCGGAACGTCGCGCCCGCCGAGTACACCACCTGTCCGGCCGGTGCGTCGTACACCAGCGGCCGGGTGGTCTGGGTGTAGGTCAAGTTGGCGTCGCTGTCGGTGTCGTTGACCTGCACCGTTATTCCCACCGGGTCGCCGAACCCGACGCTCGCGCCCGAGAGTTTGAGTTCGGTCGCCCGACTCGGCGCGCCCTCGCTGGTCACGTCGCCCACGTTGTCGGCAAGCACGTCGAACGCCCGGACCGCGTTGGTGAGTTGCTCGTCCTCGCGGGCGTCCTCCAGTCCGCCGATACCGGTGGTGTAGACCACGCCGATGGAGGCGGTCACGAGCGCGAACACGAACACGAAGCCGATGGTCTCGCTGACCCCGCGGCGGTCCAGCAGGTCGCAGTTTCTGCTCACGGGTTCGTCACCTCCAGTCGGTCGGGCGCGGCCCCGGCGTTCAACTCGATTCGGAGGTCGCCGCCCCGGACCGTGGTCGATTGGACCGCGGTCGCGTTGTGGAACTCGACCCGGACCGTCACCTCGGGCGTGTTCGACTGGAGGACGATGGTCGAGTCCGTCGCCGTCGCGTCGATGGTCACGTCGTAGCGCGTGCCCGCGACTCGCTCGGGGAGCGTCATCGACACCGCCACCGTCTCGTCGCCGCGGCCGACTTCCGCGAGTCTGTCGGCGGCCATCAGGTCGGTGGCGATGCGCTCGCCCACCACCGAGAGTTCGGTCCGGACCGCCGACTCCCGGCGGTCCTCTACCATCCCGCCCGTCGCGGTCAGCACCCCGCCGATGAGTAGGGTCGCCACCACGAGATTGAGCGCGTAGTTGACCGTGACCGAGACGCCGCGGTCGTCGGCGCGAAGTCCGTCCCTCATGCTGGCTCACCCCGCGCGACTCGGACCGTCGTGTGGAACGCGAGATTCGGCGTCTCGAAGTGAATATCGAACTCGGCGGCGTACACCGCCGGGACCGCCCGCGGCGACCCCACGGACCCGGCCCCGGCGAAGTTGCCGGACGCCACGTCCGTCGCGCCGCCCGACTCGTCGGCGGTCAACTCGTAGGTGCCGGTGGCCTCCTCGCCGTTCCGGAACTCGATTCGGTAGGGCTCGGTGAGGTCGGTCGCCCAGACGAGTTTCGGGCACGCCGACCCGTTCAGCGTCCCGCGGGTGAGGTCCACCGTCGCCCGCGGTCCGTCGGTCGTACACGCGACTTCGGGCGAGTCGGTGCCGTTCTTGACCGCGACGGCGATGTCGTCGCTACTGTCGTTGTAGAGGTAGACCCGCCAGTCGGTGCCGCCCGCACCGGCGAGTCTGACGTGGAACGACCCCGACCGGCCGTCCGAGAGGTTCTCGCCGGAGACCGACAACCGGACGCGACGGGCGTTGCCCACGTCGTCGGCGAGTTCCCAGTCGCTCGACCCGCCCGCGGCGCTGGTGAAGTTCCGCGAGGCGTTGGTCTGGTAGAGCAGGGTCCCGTCGGTCAGCGCCAGCGAGTCGGTCTCGACGCGCGCGACGGTCCCTCGTTCGGCGCGGTAGCCCGCGGTCACGTCGTCGAACCGAGCGATGGCCTCGGTGACGTTGTTCTCGACTTTCGACCGGGTGTCGTACCCCTCCCGGTTCTCGGCGTCCACGACGCCGCCGACGCCGGTGACGACCTCGTGGCGGTACGTGACCGCCTCGGTGTCCTCGATTTCGGCCCCCCGCGTGGCGAGGTTCTGGGTGTAGATGACGGTGTTCAAAAGCAGTACCAGTGCGACCAGCATCACCGCGATGGCCAGTCCGGTCACGAGTATCAACTGGCCCCGGTCGCGTCCGCCGTCTCCGGACCGCCCGCGGTCGCCCGCGGGCGGTCTCGGGTCGAATCTCACATCTGCCATACGACGATTTGCACCTCCACGACGTTGTACAGCGACGAGTTTCGTGCGGCGTCGGGCGCGTAGAAGTTCGCCGCAGAGACGTTCCCTGCCGCGCCTGACAGCGACGTGTCGTCGTACAGCGCGACGGTCCGGGTCGCGGTGGCGGCGTTGTCGCTCGGCGACCCCATGTACACCATCGTCTGTCGCCGGGTCGCGTTGCCGGGCGTCCGATACCGGACGTAGACGTTGTAGGCGATGCGCCGCCCGGTCGCCGAGAGGTTCCCGAACGTCTGGTTCAGCGCGTCCCCGAAGGCGTTGGGCGGTCCGCCGTTGGCGTAGTACCCCCGCCCCGTCGCGTTGACGAACGCGCCCTGCGCGGGGTCCCAGTAGGTCACCGCGGGCCGGAGCGTCCGGTTCTGTGCCGCCGACGCCAGCAGGTCGCTGGCCGCGGTCCGGTGTTGGTTCTCGACGTGCTGGTTCGACGTGCTGGCGGTCAGCGGCGTCACCGCGGTCGTCTGAAGCGCGAAGAGGACGCCCGAGACCACCAGCAGGGCCGCCGTGAACGCTTCGAGCGTGTGGACCTGCCCGCGACCGCGGGCAGGTCCACGGCCGCGAGAGGTGTCGTCGCTCACGGCTACCACACCCTCACGTAGAGGTCGCTCTCCTCGCCGCCGAGCAGGACGACTCGGCGCGAGACGACCACGCTCTCGGACTCGGGCGGCGTCGGTCCCGCGTCGAGGGTGACGCCCCCGGCCGAGCGAACGGTGCCGTTCTCCTCGATAGTGACGTTGACCGCCGTCGTCGGACTCACTCCGAGCGCGGTCCCGAGGTCCCCGGCGTCGGCGTCGAACCGACACTCGTCGATTCGACCGTCGTCGCTCTCCGAGAAGAACTCGGCGGTACAGGTGGCGTTCAGCGCGCCCGGCGTCTCGGGGTCGGCGAGCAACTGCTCGGCCAACAGACTCGCGGTCCGGTCGCTCGCCAGCACGTCGCCCTCCCCGCTGGCGGTGAACGGTTCGAAGACGCCGGGGAGGAACCCGACGACGAACGCCACCGTCAGCAGGAAGACGCTCATCCCGACCACGAAATCGACGCTGGTCTGCGCTCGGGCGTTCGAGCGTCGGGAATCCCCGGCGAAACTGGCGGAGAGACCGCTCAGAAAGCCCCCGGTCGCGCGACCGGCCCCTTTCAGTCCCGCCCATGTCGGCTGGTCGGCCGAGCGTTCGCTTGTCGGATTTTGGAAATAAGATTCTTTCTTAGAGAAAACTCTAGTTAGCCTATAGCTATCTATGTATTGTTCGAGGGAGTCCCAACGCCGATTAGGACTCGGCCGTCGGCGTTCCGAACTCGAAGAGGAAATCTCGCCGAACATGGTTAGATGAACGCGAAGGTCAGGAGTGCGACTGTCGGCAGTACCACGGCGAACTTCACGCCAGACATGAGCGAGGCGTCCCGGATGTAGCCCGCGATGAACCCCGAGAGGACCGCTTGCAGGGTCACGGCGTGGAAGAACAGCATCGACAGGAGTTTCGTGTCGATGCCGCCGCCGAACTGCGAGGCTCCCGCGCCGCCGCCCGACGACGAGGCTTGCCCGGCCAGACCCGCCATCACGTCGAGGAACTTCACCTTCAGGATGGCCATCACCGCCAGCAGGGTGAGGTAGGTCATGATGATGATGACGACCTGCATCCGCGAACGAGACTTGCGCTCGCGGGCGATGTCGTCCTGATTCTCGCTGGCTTGGGCCGCAGTCGAGAGAACCGCCGTAATCTGGCTGGAGGCCTCCTGTGCCTTCGAGACCAGTTTGACCGTCCGGGCGAGTCGCGGGATGTGGTACCGGTTGTTGAACTCGATGAGCGCCGCCTTCAGACTCATCCCGTACTCGACCTTGGCGTGAATCACGTCGAACTCGTCGGCGAGTTTACCTGACGAGGTGTCCGCGACGGTACGAATCGACTCCAACAGGGTCAGTCCGGTGTCGTTGGCCGACGACAGCTTCCGGAGGTTGTCCGAGAGTTTGTCTACGACCGCCTTCCGCGACCGGACGTTCCACGTGTGGAAGATTGCGAGGGGAAGGAAGTTGACGTACACCGGGACGTAGACGTAGATGAACGTCCCCCAAATCGGCTGAGCGACCATATCCTGAAAGTTCCGGGGTGCCGCGCCGGTCCACACTGCGTTTCCGACCAGCACCAGCGACGCCGGGAACGTCAACCCGAGGATGAAAAGCGGGTGTTCCCGGAAGAAGATGTGGGGTCGCTTCAACAGCGCCACCGTCTCGTAGGTCCCCTCCCTGCTCTTGATGCGGTCGAAGACCGAGAACTCGCCGACGTACTTCTCGATGAGACCGAGGTGGAGCAGACCCGCGCCGGTCGTGGCTTCGAGTCGGTCCCCGCCGTCTGCGGGGTTGAGGTAGCCGTCGCCGGGGTCGTCCTGCTTGACCGTCGAGACCAGCACGAGGAACCCGGCACCCGTCAGCGGAATCAACCCGTACACCGTCGCGTAGAGCATCGACTCTTGGGCCTCCCCGAGCATCGACATGATGACGAGGATGATGATGAGAAGCAGGGGAAACAGCGAGAGGGTCATGTACATCTCGCCGAACAACTCCAGCGTCTCCAGCGTCATCTCCTGTTCCTGCTTGGCGGTCCGCATGTGCTTGTCCTTCTTGTCGTCCAAGAAGTCGCTCATGTCGCCCCCGGAGTTGACTATGGAGAGCATGTCGGTCAGAAACTGGCCCAACTCGTCGCTCGGCGTCTCCAGCGACCGCTTGCGAATCGCGGTCCGGTAGTCGGTGTCGAAGTACTCGGTCTCTTGGACGATGGACTGGAACTCGCGGGCCACCTCGCCGTAGGTGTCGTCGGCCTTCGCCATCGCCTCCAGAATCTCCAACTGGTTCAACCCCCCGATGGAGAGGGCGTACATGAACGAGATGGCGTCGGGCAACAGCATGTTTATCTCCCGTTCGCGCTCGCTGGCCCGCATGTACGGAATCCCGACGATGACGCCGAACCCGATGGTGAACCCGATTGCGCCGAAGACGAAGCCGCTTGCCACCACGAGCGCCGGGATTTTGAGCGCGTTGATAATCTGCGCCACTTGCTCGCTGGGCACCGGCAGGCCGATGAGGACTCCAACGTCCACGAGACCGGTCACGAACAGGACGTAACCCACGACCAGACCGAGCAACCAGAGGACGACTCCCGCGAGGACGCCGACTGCCAGCCCTCGGGAGAGGTACAGTTCCACCGTGTCGGGCATCCGCGCCTCGGCGAGTTTGGTCTCCACGTCGTCCACGAAGTCGCCGTCCTCGTCGAACAGATAGTCGAACAGCGGGTAGAACGCGTCGGCCAGCGAGTCGGCCGACCGCTCGGGGGAGTTCGCGCTCCCGTGACTCATCGCTCGTCCTCCCGCCGGTCGTCCTCGTCGTCTTCGAAGGCGGCCTCGAAGTCGCCGAAGGAGCTATCGCCGTTCTCGTCGTCCTCTTCTTGCTCGTCGTACACTTCGGGGAAACTCCCGAGTTCTCCGGCGTCGTTGACGTTCCGAACGCTGTCCTCCGGACCGACCGATTCGGTGTCCTGCACCGACTCGCTCTCGGCGGGTTCGGAGTCGAGGATGTCGCCGCCGAACGGCGCGTCGGCGTCGTCGGATGCGGGTGCGTCCGAACCGTCGGCACCGGGTTCGGCCTCGATTTCCGCGGGCGCGTCGGTTGGTTCGGCAGACTCGGCGAGTGCGACGGCGAGTCCGTCCACGTCGGCGTCCGCTCCCCGGTAGTCGTCGAGCAGGCGGTCCTCGGCCTCCGCGAGGATGCCCTTGGCGAGGTCGTAGGTCTCCTCGCTCGGGTCGGGCCGGGGAACCATCTCCTCTTTCTTGGGGTTCACGTCGATTTGGACGCTCTCCATCTCCCGGAGGTCTTCGAGGCTATCTTCGAGTTTCTCGTTGGCGACCAGCGTCAGGATGGTGTCGGGGTCGTTGATGAACGCCTGTACGGTCGCGGCGACCTGCGTGTACTCGTTGAGACCGTTTTTGATGAGGTACGCGAGGATGACCCGGCGCTTGAGAATTTCTTTCTCCAGTCTGTCGCGGTTCCATCCGCGGTCGAACATGATGTCCTCCATCGTGTTCGACCCCGAGAGGCGCATGAACTCGTCGTCTTCGGCGCGCCACTGGAAGATGTCTTGGACGTTGATTTCGTCGTTCTCGGCGTTGTACTCGTTTATCTCCGTGAGCGACTTGTTCCGCCGGACCTTGCTGTCGTTGACGCGGGTCTGGGTCTGGATGGACACCAAGTCGAGGGCGGTGAACAGCGTCTTGCTGACGCTGATGGGTTCGGTGGTGAACCGCTTGAGAACTTCTCCCACCGTGTCGGCGTGGAAGGTGGTGTAGGTCGTGTGCCCCGTGGACATGACTTGGAAGAGGGTCCGACCCTCCTCGCCGCGAATCTCGCCCATCACGATGTAGTCGGGGCGCTGGCGGAGCGCCGCCTCCAGCAGGTCGAACTCGTCCACGTCGCCCTTGTCGTCGTCCGAGAAGGAAGGCCGGGTGACGCTGGCAATCCAGTTGCGCTGTGGCAGTTCGACCTCGCGGGTGTCCTCGATGGAGACGATTTTGGAGTTGCTGGGGATGAACAGCGAGACGGCGTTCAGCGAAGTCGTCTTCCCGGACGCCGTGCCCCCGGCGAAGATGAGCGACTTGTGGTTCTCGATAGCGAGCCACATGAACGCCATCTCTTCGAGCGAGAAGGTGTTCCAGTTCACGAGGTCGACCGGCGTGAACGGCACGTCCTTGAACTGCCGGATGGTGTAGTTGGTCCCGTGGTCGCTCACCTCGCGGCCGAGGGTCAACTGGGCCCGAGAGCCGTCGGGGAGGGTGGCGTCTACCTGCGGTTGGCGCTTGCTGATGCCTTTCCCCGACCGCTGGGCCATCTTGACCACGAAGTCGTCCAACTCGTCTTCGCCGTGGTAGACGTTGGTGATTATCTGCTCGTAGTCGGTGTGGTAGACGAACACCGGCGAGTTGTAGCCGTCACAGGAGATGTCCTCGACGTTGATGTCGTGTTTCACGCCGTCGATGCGCTCGTAGCCGATGAAGTCCCGCCGGAGGTAGTAGAGCAGTTTCTGGGCCTGATACTCCGAGAGGTCGTCGCTGTCCTCCTCGATGAGGACCGGCTCCGGCCGGACCATGATGCCGTCCAAGCCGCCGGAGTCGTCGGGTTCCAGCGCCTCGATTTTGGCTTCGACCGCGGCCCGGACCTGCTGGCGGAGCGACCCCTCGGCCTCGAAGTCCAAATCGAGGTACTCGTCGAGTCGGATGCGAGGGTCGTCGCCGTCGTCGGTCGTTGCGGGTAGGTCACTCCCATCCGCGTCGTCGGTCTTCGCCGGGAGGTCGGCGGATTCGGCTTCGTCGGGCGAAGACGGTTCCGCCGGTGTCTCGGGCGACTCCGGCGAGACCGTTTCGGGGTCTGTAGCGTCGGTGTCTGCCGAGTCGTCGCCGACCGCGCCGCCGTCCGCCGCGACCTCCTCGGAGTCGGTCGCGGCGTCGGCATCCGGTGACGGGTCGGTGTCGGGCGTCTGTTCTGCTTCTGGCGACGAGTCGGTTTCGGACTCCGCGGCGTCCGCGTCGGGGTCCTCGTCGTCCGTCTCGTCAGTGCGTTCGTCTCGGCGCTCCTCGATGAACTCCCGGACCGGTTCGAACGCGGCGTCGGTCTCCTCGCGGAGTCGTTCGACGTAGGCCGACACCGCGTCTCTGGTCTCGTCGTAGCGGTCGAGCAGTTCTTTCAGTTGCTCGGCGCGTTCGCCGTCGTTCTCGGCGTAGAGGTCGTAGCGCGCGAGCAGTCGGAGGGTCTCGCGCTCGATGACCTCCTCGCGTTCCTCCTCTTGAGCCTCGACGACGACATCCTCGCTGGAGTACTTGATGGACGACCGAAGCTTCTCGGTCAAAAACTCCTTCAGGTCCTCCTCGATGGGCGTGCAGTACGGCTCCACGAGGTAGTACTTGGTCTCGTTCTCCTTCTCGGAGTGGAAGATGACGACGAACGAGTAGGGCTTGTTGACCCAGTAGCGGTCCACCTCCCGAAAGTGCTGTTTCTTGGGAAGTGCGACTTCCTTTTCGAGGTCGTAGCGGTTCGCCAGCGTGGTGTGGCCCTCGAAGGTCGAGAAGAAGGCGTCCTCGTCCAGTTCCTCGGGCACGTCGAGGGTGCGCTCGTCCTCGATTTGCAGGAGTTTCCGGGCGTCGTGTGCGCCCTCCGCGAGGCGTTCTTCGAGGTCCTCCTCGGGGAAACCGAGCCACTCCTCTTTGTCGAAGCGGTCGATTTCCCCCTCGTCGTCGCGCGGTCGCTCCGGGGCGGTGACGCTAGTGTCGGTGTAGTAGTACTCGTACTTGAAGTGTTCCCAGTAGTACTCGCCCTTCGTGACGGGCGTGGTCGCCGGGTCTAGCCACTCCTCGAACGACGCGCTCAGGTCGGTGACGGCCCACCCCGCCTCGAAGACGCTGGCCGGGAAGTCGTCGTGGCCGTGCCACTTGCTCCGGTCGAAGGGGACGACTTCGCCCGACTCGTCGCGGGGGAGCGCCATCCCCTCCTCGCTCTCGTCGTAGTAGTACTCGTACCGGAAGTGTTCCCAGAGGTACTCGCCGAGCGCCACGGGCGTCTTCTCCGGGTCGAGAAAGTCCTCGAAGTAGGCGCTCAGCCCCTCGGCGGTCTCTACACCGTCTTCGACTCGCTGGTCGGTCTCGTCGGGGTCGTGGCCGAGGTACTCCGACGGTTCGAAGGGGAGGGCCTTCCCCCGCCAGTTGGTCGGCGGACTCCCGTCCTCGTAGAAGAACTCGTCTTTGAACTCCTCCCAGTCGTACTCGCCGACGGTGACGCCCGCGCTGGTTAGCTTCTCGTCGCTGATTTCGAGCGAGTCCGGCCCCGCGTCGTTCTCGGCGGTGTCGGATTCATGGTCTTCGTCTCCGCCTTCGGTGTCCGCTTCGTCGGCCCCTTCGTCTTCTCCTTCGGTGTTTTCGACTTCTGGGGCTTCGATGTCGTCGTCTTTGGAGTCGGTATCGCCTTCCGCGTCTCCGCCTTCGGGGTCGGATTCGTCGGCGTCAGGTTCGTCGGCGTCGGGGTCTGCGTCGGAGCCGTCCGCCTGCCGTCGTTTTTCGTCGGGGATGTCGTCCCCGGCGTCCCGTTCGTCGCTCATTGACTACTCCCCTCGCCTAATGACGCAAAAAACCTCGTAACAGACAAAAGATACGTCCTCATACTTTACTTTACATGGTCGATGGAGGGATAATGAACATTGTGGCCGCTCACCCGCCTCCGTGATACGTCACGGTCGGCCGAGTATCGGACTCACGCGGCGCGTTCCTGCGTCTGAACCGGCTCCTACCGGGAGTCGTGTCACTAGACTTACCGAAACTCCGACCGAATCTGACGTGTCGCCGCTCAGATTCGAACCGGAAAGCGTAACTTTCGGGGTTCGCAACCCCCGTGCGTGATTTCAGTACGGTTCTTGGCGATGCTCAGCACGGTCCTGCTCGTGGTCGGTGCGCTTCTCGTCGGCGAGGCAATCCACGGCGGGGTCGTGAACGGCACCTACGCTCTGACCTCGCCGTGGGTGGTGTTGCGGGTCGTGGTCGGCGGCCTGTTCATCGCACTCGGCTACCGGTTCCGGACGCCCACCGAGGAGTACGTCGCCATGCCCTCGGGCGAGTCCCACCGGCGGGAGGGGTCCGGCGACGAGTCGCCGGACCCCGACGGAACCGGCGACCGAACCGGCGATTTCGACCCCGAGATGTCGCCGCTCGGCGGCGACGGTCTGGAACACGTAGACGCCGACGCGGACGACCCGCGCGAGAACGGCCGAGAGTGACGGCGACTGCGATTCTCTCCGCTCGATTGAAAGTGCGGAACTTTTAACCTTGGCGGATAATACCACAAACCATGGCGATACGCGAACAAGTACCGAAACCCCTCCGCGGTCCGGCGGGTTTCGCATCGTTGGCAGTCATGCTACTCGGCATCGTCGTGGGGTACATCCTCACCACGGTCGGACTGACGCTGTACTTCGGTCTCGACCCCATCGAACAGGGCGCGGTCAGCACCGTCGAGTCTATCTCGGTAATCGCCATCGGGGTCGGCACGTTCGGTCTCGGCTACCTCGGATGGCGCGGCTTCAACTACTTCGCATACTAACATGCCGACGGACGTTCGCACTCACCCCGACACGCCCGACTTAGAACAGTTACAGAACTTGGTCCTCGAACCGATTCCCCAATCCGAGATACGTCGCCGACGGTCGGACGGCGAGGTACTCGTCGAGGATGTCGTCAACGACCGCGAGGACCTCGACGTGCGCGCGCCCATGACGCCCGAACCGGGCGAACCCTCCGAGGGCGACGTTGGCACCGCGCTCTACCGCCTCGTCCAGTTGTTCGGCACTCCGACGTTCCCCGAGTACATGGCGGGCGAGGACATCAGCGACCGCCACGAGACGACGTACAAGTACCTCTTCCGGGTCCAACTCGAAGACGACGTGGAGGACCTGCCCGACGAGTGGTTGATGACCATCCGCGACTGGCAACTCGAAGTCGGCGTCGGCATCTGCGAGTGGCGCGACGACGGCGGGGAGTTCACCGCCGACTCCGGTGTCGCGCTCACGTCGATGGCGCTCGCCCAGAACGTCACCAACGAACCCGTGGCGTGCGACTTCAAGGAAATCTGGTACTGACCCGCCGACATGGACGACCCGAAGGAAACCGTCTACGTCTGGCTGACGGACGAAGGCAACCGAGTCCTTCTGCTGTTCGCGCTGGCGAGCGGTCTCGGTCTGGCGAGTCTGTTCTCGTTTTTCACCGCGTCGTCGGACGCGCCCACGCGACCCCAGTTCGCGCTTCTCGTCGCCGCGATGATAGTCGTCTTCTACATGACGCTCCGGACCAACGCGTACTGAGCGTTCGGCATCGAAAACATCTATCTAAGCACGAAAATTGTTTCTCTAAGCGTCGAATAGATTTCCGAAGCCCGCAGACGCTTAGTTCCCGGTCAGCCAGTGCATCAGCGCGAACGCGACGGCGAGCGACCCGACGAGCAGGCCCGCGAACGCGGGGACGATGGCGTCGTAGCCGTAGAGTCCGACCGAGTGCCCGGCGTAAGCCGCGACGATGAACCCCGGCACCGACAGCACCAGAAACAGCGACGAGAGGTAACTCGCCAGCGTCGGGTTGTCGTTGTGACTGGCGAACGTCCCCCGCTCGCGGACCGTCTTCTCCGGTTGGGGCGTGTCCTTCGGCACGTGACGAGGTAGCGCGTGACGGTCTAAAAACGCCTCGGTCGCTAGCGGTGTACTCGGTTGTCGCTGTGGTGTCGGTTGTCGTTGTTGTCGCCGTTTCAGTCGTCGTTGTCGTCGCTGTGGTTTCGGTTGTTGCTGTTTCAGTTGTCGTTGTGGTTTCAGTGGTGTTGGTTGTCGTCGCCGTTTCAGTCGTCGCTGTTATCACTGTCATCACTGTCGTCGCCGTTTCGGTTGTCGCTGTTTCGGTCGTCTTCGTCGTCACTGTCGTCTGAAACGTGGGAGAGACCGCGGGAACCGTCATGATGAACACCTCGAAAGCCCCCGCCCGCTCGCTACGTACCGCGACAGCGACCGCAGGAACCGACGTAACGAAGTCTTCGAAAGCCCCCGCCCGCTCGCGGTCGCTCAGCGACATATCTTCGGCTCACTTCGTTCGCCTCAGATAGGGGTCGCTGAGGCGACTAAACTGCCCGCGAGCGGGCGGCCCCTTTATCCCACCCGGCGGTTGTCCGGCCGAGCGTCTGCGGTGGTGGTTGGTCGGTCAAGCGTCTTCGCTGGCGGTTGTCCGGCCGAGCGTCTGCCGGGAATCCGGTTTGCCGAGCGCGTCCGAACCATCGAGTTCGCCGCCGCGACTCGCCGCCGAAACGACGCGCCAGTCGCTCAGGCCTCCAGATAGCCGCCGAGCGTCAGCGCACCGAAATACGCCGCGTAGAAGGTTATCAGGTACGTCGGCAGGCCGCTGGCGAGCGCCTCGCCCACCATCTTCGGCAGGAGGAGACCCCGAGCGAACCGTGGGTAGCCCAGAATCCACAGCGGCCCAATCCACGCGACGACGTTCGTCGCCAGACCCACGACCACCGCGACCAGCGACAGGGCGATGCTCTCGGAGAGGTCGGCGGCGAGAAAGTGGGTGTAGGCCCCCGCCGCGACCACGAACCCGAGCGCCCACGTCTCGGTGACGCCCCACGGCAGGAAGTTCTCTTGGAGGAACATGAACGTCCCCATCCCGGCGACGACGCCCGTCAGCGACCCGAGCGCCAACACTCGGAGGCGCTCGCGGACCGCACCGAGTCCGAACCCGGCCGCCGACAGCGCGCGTTCAGCCATCCGTCTCCTCCTCGACTCCGACCTCGACTTCCGCGTCCTGTATCGTCCCCTGTAGTTGGCCGGTCACGACCACTTCGCCCGCTCGCGCGGCGTCGATAGCCTGCTCGCGGTGGTCCTCGTCGATGCTGAGGCGGGCGGTCACGGTCCGGGTCTCGCCCGCCGGAACCGTCGCCTCTTCGAGGTCGTTACCGAACCCCGACACCTGCTCGCCGTCCGCTCTGGCGTAGAGTCGGCCGTGAGTCGCGGTGAACGCGCTCCGGGTCGGGTTGCGAACCGCTATCTGGACTACGAGGTGGTCGCCGTCGTCCGACACCGCCACGTCGGTCGCAGTCGCGTCGATGCTGACCTTGTTCATCACCGCGAGGTGCGCGGAGAACGTCGGCACGAACAGCGCGGACGCGACGAGCGCGACCACCAGAAACGACCCCAGCGTGACCGGTTTCCGGGGACTGAAGGGTGTGCGGTCGGTCATGTACTGTCAGTATTCGGTTGCTCTGGCGACAAAAATGTTGTCTGATACCACGCACCTCGGCGCACCGCGCCGGGACCCGACTGCACAGAAATCTCGGGACGGACCCGAGAGGCGTCCGGTCGTCAGTCGTCCGCGCTCGGCGCTTTCCGGGTCTCCTTGCGCTCGCCCTCGTAGAGGTGGCAGGCGGTTATCTGGTCGCCCGCCGTCCGCAGGTCGGGGTGTTCTCGGGCGCAGACGGTCTCGAACTCGCCGTCGAGTACCTCGCGGGCGGCGTCGTAGTCGCCCGAGACGACTCGCTCGGCGGCCTCCCGAAGCGTCTGCTCGGCGTCGTTGGGCAGGTCGAGTTGGCGCGGGTCCACCGTGGTTCCGGTCTCGCTCGCGGACTGGTGTTCCTCGGGGAGTTCGAGCGCCAGACCGTGTTCGAGCAACTCGTCGGCCGCCCGACCCGCCGCGGTCTCGGCGCTGGTGTCGGCGTCGTCGGGACCGAGTTGCTCGGTCACGACTTGGCGCTTGAACTGGAACGCTCGCCGGAACGCGGGTTGACTTCCGGTCCAGCCCTCCGGCGGGATAATCTTCGAACACCGCGGGTGGAACCGGCATCCCGAGGGCGGATTCCGCGGGTTGGGCACTTCGCCCGTGACGTTCGCGCGGTGGCGCTCGGCCTCGGGGTCAACCTCGGGCACCGCGTCGAACAGCGCTTCCGTGTAGGGGTGTTTGGGGTCCATCACCACGTCGTCGGTGGGTCCCTGTTCTATCACGTCGCCGAGGTACATGATGGCGGTCCGGTCGCACATGTACCGGATGAGCGAGAGGTCGTGGCTGATGAACACGTAGGTCAGGCCGTACTCGTCCTGTAGCTCCTTCATCAGGTTCAGCACGCCCGCCCGGATGGACACGTCGAGCATCGAGACGGGTTCGTCACACACCACGAAGTCGGGGTTGACGACCAGCGCCCGCGCGATGGCGACGCGCTGGAGTTCCCCGCCCGACAGTTCCTTCGGGAACTCGTTGAGGTACGCCTCGGCGGGCGACAGTCCCACCTCGTTCAGCACTTCGATGACTCGCTCGCGGCGCTCGCTGTACCCGCCGTACATGTCGTTGATGCGGAGCGGTTCGACCACCGACTGGAACACGGTCATCCGGGGGTTGAGGCTCTCGAAGGGGTCCTGAAATATCATCTGGACCCGCTTGCGGAACTCCTGTTCGTCGTCGTTCGACATCTCGGTGATGTCGTCTCCGTCGAACTTGATGCTCCCTTTCGTCGGTTCGTGGAGTTGGACGAGCAGTTTGCCGAGCGTCGTCTTTCCACATCCCGACTCGCCCGCGATGCCCATGATGTCGCCCTCGTTGATGGTGAACGACACGTCGTCCACTGCTTTCACGGGCGTCGGTTCTCGTCCCATCAGGCGGTCTACGACCCCTTGGGACATATCGAACCACTTCGAGACGTTCTCGACTTCGACTAGTGGGTCTGCGTTTCGGTCCATGTTTCCTCCATTGCGGCGTCTTCGCGCATCTGTTCGAGGTCGTCGATTCGGTAGCACGCCGACCGGTGGGCGTGGCGGTCACTCGCCTCGACTCTCGTCCCGCCTTCGGCGGCGTCCACGTCGTACATCGGCGGGTGCGACGTGTGACACTCGTCCACGACGAACGGACACCGGTCGGCGAACCGACACCCCTCGCTGGGGTCCAACAGGGTCGGCGGCGACCCCGGAATCGAGACCAACTGCTGTTGTTCCTGTTTGACCGTCGGGAACGAGTTCTTCAACCCGAGCGTGTACGGGTTGGAGGCGTTCTCCAACACCTCGGCCTTCGGGCCGCTCTCCATCATCTTGCCACCGTACATCACGCCGAGTTTGTCGCAAATCTCGGCCATCACGCTGATGTCGTGGCTGATGACGAGGATGGACACGTCGAACTCGTCCTGCAGTTCCTCGATTTCTTCGAGGATGCGGTCCTGAATAATCACGTCGAGCGCCGTCGTCGGCTCGTCGGCGATGAGCATGTCCGGGTTGCACGCCATCGCCATGGCGATGACCGCGCGCTGTTTCATCCCGCCGGAGTACTCGTGGGCGTAGTCGTCGGCCCGGTCGGGTTCGATGCCGACCCGTTCGAGCAGGTCCCGGGCGCGGGCGTCGGCCTCCTGCTTGGACGTGTGGGGTTCGTGTCGCAGGATGGCCTCCACGATTTGGTCGCCCACCTCGTAGACGGGGTTCAGGGCGTTCATCGCGCTCTGTGGAATCAGTGCGATGTTGCGCCACCGCACGTCCCGGATGTCTTGGTCGTCGAGTTCGGTGAGGTCGGTCATCCCGTCCTCGCGGACCGGGTACTGGTCGTCCTCGATAATCTCGCGGCGCGGGTTACCGTTCTCGTCTTCCCACTGGGGGAGCGTGCCGTCGAACCACACTTCTCCGCTCTCGACGTAGCCGTTCGTGTCGAGGAGGTGGATGAGCGACTTCCCGAGCGTGGTCTTTCCGCATCCCGATTCGCCGACGAGACCGAACGTCTCGCCGTGTTCGACGCTGAAGTTCACGCCGTCCACGGCGTGGACCTTCGATTCTCCCGCGTTGTAGCGCACCGATAGGTCGTTGACTTCGAGTAGCGACATGTTAGCTCTCCTCCTGCGGGTTGGTCACGTCCTCCATCGAGAAGCCGACGAAGTAGAACGCCGCCGCGATTAGCATGATGCAGACGCCCGGCGGGATGAGCCACCACCACGCGTCGAAGACGTATCCGTTCGACTTGATGTTCTGGAGCATCAGGCCCCACGAGTTGGCGGTGAAGTCCGCGAGTCCGAGGTACGCCAGCGACGCTTGGGCGAGGATGGCCGCCGCCGCGTCCTGCGCGAGGAAGACGAACGCAAGCGGCAGGACGTTGGGCATGATGTGTCGGAACACGATTCGCGTGTCGCTCGCGCCCGCCACCTTCGCCGACTCGACGTACGACCGCTCTTTCAGCGAGAGCGTCTCCCCGCGGATGACGATACAGTTGTTCAGCCACGAGGTGACGGCGATGCCGAGGATGATGTTGGTCGTCGTGATGCCCCGAATCGCCACGAGGACGATGAGGAACGGCAGGAACGGCAGGCCGTACATCACGTCGACCACGCGCTGAATCGTCTCGTCAATCCACGTATTGCCGTAGAAGCCGCTGATGAGTCCGAGCGGGACGCCGACGAGACTCGACAGCAGGCCCGCCGCGAACCCGATGTAGAGGGCGTCGTCGGCGGCGTGAACGACGAGCGTCAGGATGCCCTGTCCGAGGTAGTTCGTCCCCAGCGGTGCGAAGAACGGGTCGCCGAACGCGGGCGGGTGCGGGAGCGAGTCGGCTTGCTCGGCGGTCAGTCGGCCGGGTTCGGTCCCGAGGTACGCCCGCCACTCCATCGAGTGGGGCGCGAACACGTCCGGGAACAGCGCCCAGAAGATGAACACGACCATGATGACGATGCCAAGCACCCCCATCTTCTCTTGGGTGAAGCGGTCCCAACCGCGGCGGAACCGCTCGATTCGAGGCCGCCAGCGCTCCTTCAGCGAGTCGATTTGTGACGCGTTTTCGGTTTCCGTTTCGGTAGACATCAGGAGTCACCCCCGAACTTGATTCGCGGGTCGAGATACGTGTAAGCGATGTCGGTCACGAGGCGCATGACGATGATGAGAACGGCGAGCATGAAGAACGCGGCCTGTGAGACCGGATAGTCCCTGCTCAGCACCGACGAGACGATGACCTGTCCGAGACCCGGCCAACTGAACACGTTCTCGACGATGACGCTCCCGTCGAGGAGAAACGCCAGTCCAACGATGGCTTGGGTCGCCACCGGAATCAGCGCGTTACGTGCGGCGTGTTTAATCATGACCGTCCGCTCGCTCAGGCCCTTCGCCTGCGCGAGGAACACGTAGTCCTCACCGGTGACGTTGTTCATCGCGGGCCGCATGACCAGCATCGCGCCGACCCACGAGACGAACGCGATGCTAAACAGCGGCAGGGCGATGTGTTTGAGTACGTCCACGATGATGGACAGCGTGGTCCACTCGAAGTTAGCGAACTTGGTGAACATGTAGGTACTCGGTAGCCAGCCGAGTTCGTAGTTGAACAGCCAGATGAACAACCACGCGAGCCAGAAGGCTGGCATCGAGTACACCGCCAGACTCGACGTGAAGATGCTCTTGTCCTTCCGGGTTCCGCGCCACCAGCCGAGATACATCCCGACGAGTGGGCCGACGATGAACTGGACGATGAACGCCGAGCCGAAAAGCACCAGCGTCCGCGGGAACCGCCGGATGATGATGTCCCAGACGGGTTCCTTGTACGTCGGCGACCGACCGAACTGACCGGTCTGGTAGTTTATCATGAAGTCGATGTACTGTCTCCACATCGGTTCGTTCAGACCCCACGTCTCTCGCAGTCTCTTGATGTCGGACTGGTCGAGTTCCGGAGTTATCATCGAACCGATGAACGAGCCGGGCATGCTCCGGATGAGGACGAACAGTAGCGACATGATGACAAGCAGGGTCAGGTAGGACACGACCAACCGCTTGCCGAGGTATCGTGCACTAATTCGTGTCATAGTTTGGTTCAGTTACCGTTTGATTTCTTCTTTTCATTGCGACTCTGGCAAATACGTGCTATTTATGGTAAACCCACGTTATGAATGTGATGATTTACCACAACACGGACCCCTCTGGTCTCGATTACTCGTTAGTAGTCCGACGAAAACGGCGACCGAGAGAGGAGAGTTAGACCGCTATTCCTTCAGGTGCATGTTGTTCAACTGCGTGCTGAAGCTCGCGTACGGCGGGTCCACGAGACCCTCGACGAAGCCAGTGAACTTCGCAGTGTTGACCGGCCAGCGCATCTTCTCGTAGTCCATGATGAAGTAGGGCATGTCGAGGTAGATGCGTTCGAGCGCTTTCGCACTGAGTTTGTTGCGCTTCTTGGGGTCTAGTTCCGTCCGGGCCTTCGAGAGCAGTTCGTCGGCACTGCCGCCAGCGAGACCGTAGCCCGTCGAGTTGTACAGGGTCGCTTCGGCGTTCTGCTTGTCGCTCCCGTGGTCTTTCTTCGAGAGGTCGTCGGCGTTGTCCGAGTGGAAGAAGGCATAGGCCGAACTGCCGAACGGACCGGTTCCGCCCCAACCCATCGGGTAGATGTCGAAGTCCTCCTGCTGGTAGACCTTCGACAACATCGTGTTGAACGACAGCGTCTGGGTCTTCACCGGGATGCCGAGGGACTTCAGGTTGTCCGCCCATCGCTGGATGGCCTTCGCCTCCTTCGGCGTGTTCTTCGGCGGGTCGATGAAGATGGTAATCGGGTCGCCGTCCATGACCTCGGGGATGGTCTTGCCACCCACGCGAATCTCCTTGTCGGCGCTCTGGTGGTCTTTGAGGACCGAGGACTTGACCTCGCCGAACGAGTAGTCGTACTTGGCTTCCGACTGACTCGCCTTGATGCCCGAGAGACTGCCGGGGTAGTCCTTTCCGGCGTAGGTACCCGACGACCCGTCGATGACCTTCCCCTCGGAGAGGAACTTCCGGATTGCTTCCACGTCCGGCACCGCGGCTTCCGCCGACCGGAAGTCGAAGGCGTTGGTGGCCGGGTGGGTCATCATCTCGTCTTCGCTGGCGAACTGGTAGTCCGGACGCGGGGCGGGATACCCCGGCGTCTGGGCGAAGTCGCCCTTGATGGCGTTGTTCTGGAGGAGTCGCTCGACCCAGAAGTACTCGTCGAACACGAACGTCATCGCCTGCTTGAAGGCAACGTCGTCGAGCGGTTTGCGGCGACCGTTGAAGCCGAAGTAGGAGAACCCGCTGCCGAGACCGTTGATGAGCGACATGCCGTCGGTCTCCTTGACTTTCGAGAGCTTCGAGGTCTTCATGCTCCCGTAGTGGGTATCGACTTCGCCCTTCAGGAAGGCTTGGGTCAGCGCGGTCTTGCTCCCGTAAATCTTGAAGTTGATTTTGTCGATGAACGGCCCACCGGCGATGAGCTGGTCGTGTTCTTCCCGCCAGTCGAGCGTGCTGAGAGTGTCGTAGTAGTGTTCGTTGTCGAGGACGACCTGCATCGAGGTGTCAGGCTGATACTTCGTGAGTCGGCCCGGACCGAGACCCACCGGACCGTTGTCCGGGTTGGCCTTCATCGGGTCGTACTTCTTGTAGTCCTTGCCTTCCCACTTGTGCTTGGGCAGGAGCGGAAGGCCGCCGAGCGTGTTGCTCTCCCAGTAGCCGATTGGCTTGTTGAGTTTGAGGTGGAAGTCCCAGTCGCTCTTCGAGGACTCCTCGATTTTCTCGATGGGTTCGACAACGTCGGTGTACTGACCCGGCTTGTTCTCCATGCAGTACCGGTAGGTGAACAGTACGTCTTCCTTGGTGAAGTCCTCGCCGTCGTTCCACTTCAGACCCTTCTGCATGTTGAAGTAGAGGTCGGGCTTGTCGGACTCCTCGATGGTCCAGTCGCTGAACACCCACGGCTTGACTTCGTTGGTGATTGGGTCCAGCGCCGTACCGAACTCGTAGATGCGGTAGAGCGGAACGCCAGAGTAGACCGAACTTCCGACCAGAACGTTCGACGAGTCGGGTTTCGAGGACATCCCGTAGGTGAGCGTCCCACCTTCCGGGATGTCGTCGGCGGACCCGGTGACGGTGTTCGGTTCGGTTTCGGTGGTCGTCGTCTCTTCGGTCGTCTCCTCGGTGGTGGTATCGTCGCCACCGCCGCTACAGCCAGCAAGAGAGAGGGCAACGGCACCAGCACCACTCGCCTTCAGGAACTTTCGTCGGCTATCGTTCGTGTCGTCAGTTCGATTGCGCCGGTGTGGCATACCAATGAGGTATGCAATCATGCATTTAAATCTACTGGTGTGAGATGTACGTAGGGTAACGAGCCGTTAAATAAAGTGACGGGCCGTATCTCGGGGTGATTACGTCCCGCGATTGGGTCGATAAGTCGTGCTTGTCAGGTCACTCGCCGAGACCTTCGCCGTGGAGGCCCATGTAGCCGAAGTAGACGGTTGCGGCCGCCGCCATCGACGCCATCGTTATCCAGAGTTTCGGCGTCAGTGCGCTCGGATTCGACTGCGCCCAGAAGATGCTCATAATCGACCACAGGGAAGCGACGGCGAACGAGAACGCCATTATCCACGTTCCGAGCAGTCGTTCCTCCGACCGAGCGGCGATAAGCGCCACGGTCATCAACAGACCGGTGATGATTGCGAGAACGCCGCGGGTGTCTAGCGCCATCTCTCTTCGTCTATCGGTGGGGAGACCGTGATAAAAGTGTGCTTTCGGTCTACGCGGGCGATGCGACGCCGAGCGCTTCGATGAGCGCCATCACGCTCTCGTGGGACGACTCCGGACCTCGGCCGGTGATGAGGTCGCCGTCCACGGTGACGCTGGCGTCGGCGTCGAGTTCAGCGTCCCAGTTGCCACCCGCGGCTTTCACCTCGTCTTCGACCCAGTAGGGCAGTTTCCGGCCGTCGGGCATCAGGTCGTGGTCGTCCACGATGTTCTCCTCCCACTCGTTGGGAAAGCCCGTCACGTCGCGGCCGTCCACGAGAAAGCCCCCGTTACTGTCCCGCGTGAACGCCAACAGACCGACCGCGTGACAGACGACCAGCGCCTTCTGGTCGCCGCCTTCGACCATCTCCCGAAGCAAGGCGCGGGCGTGTCTGTCCTGATTCACGTCCCACTCGGTGCCGTGACCGCCGGGGAACACCACGGCGTCGTACACGTCGGCGTCGGTCTCGGCAATCGGTTTCGGGCTCTGGAGTCGCTGGTCGTTGGCGTGGACCTCCTTGACCCACTCCGCGGTCTCCTCGCCGACGGTCTCGGGGTCGATGGACCGGTCATCCACGACGGGTTTGTTCCCGCTGGGCGTGGCAACGTCTACGCTGGCGTCCGTGTCCGAGAGCGTCTCTAACGGGTCCACGCACTCTTCTCCCCAGTACCCCTCCTCGCTGACTACGAACAGTACGGATGTCATCGTAACACGTTACTCCGCGACGTTCATTAAATACGCGGCCCCGACCCCGGCCCATCGGTGCGCGTCGGGGGTCGAAGCTCTCTGTAGACAAAAATAGTTGTAATTACGGCCACCGAGAAACGGTCTGCGAGCGGGGTCGCTGTTCGGAAGAGACACCAGCACTCGAACGTTGGTTCGGAAGAAGTAGCGGGAGGTAGATTTGAACTACCGGTCTGCGGGTTATGAGCCCGCCGGAATCTCCTGGCTATCCCATCCCGCTACCAATTCGTAGTGCCGTCCCACGGATAAGGATTGTGATTCGACTTCCGTATGCGAATTTTTCTCGATGCAATCGGTCGCGTCCGCCACGGGGTTCGACCACGGTCACCCCTCGAAGAGGCGATTAGGAGGGGGTGAACCCCAAGAGGTTTATCGCTCGGTCGCACGCCTACATACCGAATGGAGTACGCGCTCGTCCTGCTCTGGTTCGCCGTGTTTCAGGCGCTCGCGTTCGTCGCACTGCCGCTGGCGGCCCGGTTGTTTCCCCGCTTTCCCGACCGGGGCGCGGCCTTCGCCCTCCCCGTCGCGCTAGTCGTCGTGACCACCGTCGGCTACTGGGTCGGCCACGTCGCGTTCGGTCGGTGGACCGCAGTCGTCGGTGTCGCGGCCCTCGCCGGACTGTCCGGTCTCGTTCTGTGGACCGACCGCTCGCTCGGACGAGACGGAGACGCTCGGTCCGAGAATTTGCTTCTCGCGCGCGCGTACGCGGAAACAATGATAGTATTCGCCGTCGCGTTCGCGTTCCTCGTCGCGGTCCGGTCGGTGGACCCCGGCATCTACCCCGGCGGCGGTGAGAAGTTCCTCGACTTCGGCATCCTGAAGTCGCTCCTGCGGGCCGACGCCCTGCCTCCGGGCGACATGTGGTGGGCAGGCGACCACGTTCTCTACTACTACGGCGGCCACCTCGCGGCCGGACTCCTCGCCCACCTCACGGGCACCGAAGCCCAGTTCGCGTACAATCTGGCGCTCTCGGGGTTTTACGCCGCGCTCGTCACCGCGGCCTACGGACTCGCGGGCGCGATGGCCGACGCGCGCGGGACCTCGCGCCGGACCGCGGGAACGCTCGGGGCCTTCTTCGTCGGGTTCGCGGCCAACCTCGTCATCGCGGTCACGGGGGTAATCTGGCTCCTGCCCGACTCGACGGCGCAGGGTGTCGCCGACTGGGTGGCCAAGCCAATCGCCGAATCGTCGTCGGGCGAACTCGTGACGAGGGGACTCGACTCCTTTGGCTACTGGGGTCCGAGTCGGGTGATTCCCGAAACCATCAACGAGTTCCCGCTGTTCTCGTTCCTCAACGGCGACCTTCACGCCCACATGGTCAGCACGCCGTTCCTGCTTCTGGTCGCCGCGCTCGGGTACTCCTACTACCGGTCGGGTCCCGGCGCGGTCCGACGGCGGCGCGTCCTCGCGTTCGGCGTCCTTCCGGTCGTGGTCGGCTTCATCGGACTCGTCAACGTCTGGAGTTTCCCGACAGGTCTCGGCGTGGTGTGGTTGGCGGTCCTGTTCTCGCCGGGCGACCCGATGGCGCTGTTCCCCGGCGTCTCGGCCGACTCGTCGGCCGAGACGGTTGCGGACGGAAGGGGCGCGAACGGTGGGGGCGCGGCCGCAGATTTGGCCGGACTCAGCCTTCGCGGGGAGACCCGCCGAATCGCTGGCGCGTTCGCCGCGACTGGCGTCGTCGCCGTCGTCGCAATCGCGTGGGCCGCGCCGTTCGTCTTCGGCATCCTCCTGCGCTCGGCGGGCAACCGGAGCATCGCGGTCCTGCCCGACCCCGCCAGCGCGGTGGGTCTCTTGCTGGTCCACGGCACCTTCTTGGCGGTGTTCGCGGCCTACCTCTGGCCGCGGGCGCGCGCCGCGTTCGACGTGGACCCCGCCCGATTCGGCGTGTTGGCCGCGGCGCTGGCCGGGTTCGCATGGTTGCTGAACTACCCGGTAGTGGCGCTGGTCGTCCCCCTGCTGGTGGTCGGGTGGCTACTGCTCCGAACGGTCGGCGACGGCGGGACCGTCGCCGACGGCACCGACGCCGAAGGCGTCGGCTACGAGACGGTACTGTTGGTCGCGGGGGCCGGACTCGTCACGCTGGTCGAGTTCGTCTACGTGCAGGACAGCGCGGCTACCGGGCGGTTCAACACGGTGTTCAAGGTGTACATGCAGGTGTGGGTCCTCTGGGCCACCGCCGCGGGGACCGCGCTGGCGTCGTCGGTCGCGCCCTCGGGACCGTCGGAGTGGACGCTTCCGGGCGTGGGCATCGACCGCTCGGAGGTCATGGTCGGATTCGCCGCGGTCCTCGTGGTCTCGACCGGACTCTACGGCGCGATGGCGCTCGGCGGGCACTTCACCGCCGACCAACACCGGACCGACGACCCGACGTTAGACGGGAAGGCGTTCGTGGAGGACTACCACCCAGACGAGGCGGCGGCCATCGCGTGGTTGGACGACAGGGAGGGCCAACCCCACATCGTCTCCCCGCCGGGCCACGACGTGTACGCGTGGAGCAGTCCGGCCTCGTCGCTGACCGGACTGCCGACCGTCGTCGGGTGGGTGTACCACGAGGGCATCTACCGGGGCCACGACACCGCCGAAGCGCGGGCCGAAGAAGTCGATGTCGTCTACACCGGGTCGTGGGCCGACCGCGCCGAACGTCTCCGGCGCTACGACGTGGAGTACGTCTACGTCGGACCGCAGGCGCGCGAACGATACGACGACGAGGACCTCCGGTTCTCGCAGTATCCGGGCGTCGAAGTGGCGTTCCGCGAGGACGGCGTGGTCGTCTACCGCGTCCACCAGTCGAAGCTCTGAACCGGCCGACGCTCGGCGGTTGTTCCACTCCACGCTCCGGAGCGAGACGTATAAAAACAATTTCAATTATGTAAGAACTGTAGAAACACGTTAGACATAGATATAGTTAGTCGTCGCTCTGCCACGCGGTTCGGCACGCTTCGGAGCAGAAGTCGTATATCTCGACTTCGCCGTCTTCGTCGCGGACGGTAGCGACCGGATGCCACTCGTCGGACGGGATGGCGTCCCCACAGCGGATACACGTCTCGGTCATTGCGTCGGCGTCACTCGGTCGGCCGTTAGTCGCGTTTCGTATCGGGTCACAACTACGTTGCATCTAATCTCCGTGGTTCGGTTTCGGACGGTCGTCGTCGCTCACGCGGTTTCGTCGAGGTCGGTTCCGAGACGGTGGGCGCTGTCGTTCTCGTCGGCGAGTTCGGCCGCAACGCCGCGTTCGGTCACTTCCACGTCGCCGTTCCCGGACACAACCACGTCGCACCCACCGAAGGTGAACTCTACGTGGCCCCCATTCCGGCCGCTCCCTCTGGTCGGCGAGAACAGACGGTCCAGCGCGTCGGGGTCGATGACGTGGTAGAGCGGTCCCACCTCGGTCGGGTCGCTATCGGTCGCTTCGGCGACGGCGGTGATGACGCGCTGACTGGTCGAACGCTTCTCGAAGGTATCCCCACTCACACTTTGGCTCATTCTGTATCGAATTGTATAGCGTGCAACCGGGATAGGAATTAACGATAGATGTATACCCTGCCGCGACCCCGGTGGGTTATACATCTAAATTCGGCGCGTGACTCGCGCTTGGGCCGGGTCTCGACGGCGCTCACGATTCCTCGAACAACAGGCCGAACAGCACCCGTTCGGCACCGCGGATGTGGCGACTCACCGTCGGTTGGGACACGTCGAGTGCTTGGGCTATCTCCTCGGCCGTGCTTCCGCGGGGCCAGTCGAAGAAACCGCTGAAGTACGCCATCCGGAGGACTTCGGCCTGTCGCTCGGTGAGTCGCTCGGCGAGTTCGGACTCGAAGTCCTGCCGGGTCATCACCGGTTCGTCGCGTTCCCGGCGCGCGACCAGTTCCACGTCGTCGTAGTAGTTCTCGAAGAGGTCCACGAACGCCCGCACGTCGGCGCTCTGCGGGAGGCGAATCACGAACCGGCCTTCCTCCTCGCTGGCGGTCAGCGTCCGGGGCATCGCGCCGCGGTCCATCAGCGACCGGAGGAACGACTGGTCGGCCAGCGCACACTCGTAGAGATACTCGCCGTCGCGCTCGGTCACGAGGTGTACGTCCTCTATCCACGAGACATCTTCGACGTACTGGAGAGTCTCTTCGGGCGGTGCGTTCCGGATAGTGAAGAAGGCGTGAAGTCTGCCGTCGCGGCGCTGGACCGCGGTCTCGAACTCGAACTCCGCGCCGGTCCGGTCTACGAACTCGAGGACCGGACTCCCCGTCCCGTGGATTCGGAAGTCGAGTTCTATCGACCGCTCGCTCACGAGCGCTTCCCGCTGTTCGAGGGCGTTCAGCGCGTAGCCGATGGTCTCTCCGAGTTCCGACAGCACCGTCCGCTCCATCGCGTCGAAGACTCCCGACTCGCTCGCGTAGAGGTTGAGGACGCCCCAGAGCGTCCCGCCGTAGCGGACAGGAACCGAGACGCTCGCTCGATAGCCGCGCTTCAACGCCTGTTCACGCCACGGTTCGAAGGGCGGGTCGCCGAGCAAGTCGTTTTGGACCTGCAACTCCCCCGTCCGGACCGCCCGACCAGCAGGTCCGCGGCCGTGGGAACTCTCGGCGTCGGCGCTGACCTCGATGTCCTCTAGATACCCCTCCCCGGAACCGGCCCACGCTTCGGGATGAATCTCGTCGGTAACTCTGTCGTAGGTGCCGAACCACGCGAACCGATAGGGTCCCGCCTCGGTCAACCGATTGCACATCGCCTGCATCACGTCCTCTTGAGACGACGCCTCGGTCAGCGCCTTGGTGATTTCCCGAATGACGCTGTTGAGTCGGTTGACTCGTTCGAGTTCCCTGTTTTTCTCCCGCAAGTCGTTGCGCTGGTTCCGGAGTTCCGATTCGCGCTCGGCCCGGTCGAGCGCCGACCTGACGTTCGAACACAGCATGTCCGCGAGCGACCGGTCGGTGGCGTCGAACGCGCCCCGTTCGGGTGCCGCGGCGACGAACACGCCGTGTTTACCGAGCGGAACCACGAGCGCGCTCTTCATCTCGGTGTCGGCGTCCAACTCGGTCCCGAGGTCGTCGAACGCCTTCGACTCGCTCTCTACGAAGGTCCGCCACGCCACGTCGTCCCCGTGACCGCTCAGAAGCACGTCGTCAATGTCCCCGCCGGACCACCGCCGGACCGTCGAGACCAGACTGTTCCCCTCGGTGTCGTACAGCGCCACCGCCGCGTTCGGGAACCCGAGCGTCTCGACTGCGGCATCGACGCCGAGGTCACAGATGCTGGTGTGGGACTCGGCGTCGGCCAGCGACTGGAGCATCTCGTTGAGCGAGGCGAGTTTCTCCTCGCGGCGCTTGCGGTCGGACACGTCGCGGACGACCCCGACCCGACCCATCACGTCGCCGAGGCGAAGCGGCGCGACTCGGGCCTCGACAGGAACCGAGTCGCCGTCCGCAGTCGGCATCGTCGCTTCCATCGTCACCACGTCCTCGTCGCCTTCGAGCGCGGTCTGTATCCACTTCGCGTCCTCGTAGAGGTCCGGGCCGACGACCGTCGAGGCGTGTTCGCCGAGCAGGTCCGCGCGGTCGTAACCGGTGAGTTCGACGTACGCGTCGTTGACCGCGACGAACCGCGAATCGGCGTCGAGGGCGTACACCCCGTCGCTGACCGCATCGAGCATCGCTTCGGAGCGTTCGAGTCCTCGCTCGCGTTCGCGCCGCTGGACGACCGTCGTGAGGATGTGGGCGATGCTCTGGACGAACTGCACGTCGTACTCGGCGTACGACCGTTCGTCGGTGTCGTGCGTGCCCAAAATTCCCCACGGGTTCTCGGGCGACCCGATTATCGTGGAGATGCCGCTGTTCACGTCGTGGGAGGTGAGCAGGTCCGGGCCGGAGAACCGCGTTTCCGAGTCGAGGTCCGTGACGACGACCGGTTCCGACGAGAGGAGCGTGTACCCCGCCTGCGAGTCGCGCTCGGTGCCGACGGTGGCGGACCCGACGGCTCCCTCTCGCCACCCGACGCCCGACCGGAGCAGTAGGTCGTCGGACTCGGGCCTGAGTTCGAGGACCTTACAGTACTCGTGGTCGAGGGTGTCGGCGACGAGTTCGACCGCCTCGTCCATCAGGTCGTCGAGCGGGTCGTCCCGGAGCGCGCGCTGGGAGAACGTCGCGAGGGCTTCCTGCTGGCGAATCCGGTCGCGGAGTTCCGACTCGCGTCGCTTGCGCTCGGTGATGTCCCGGACGATGCCGGTGAACCGCAGGTCGCCGCCCGAGGTGAACTCGCTGAACGAGACGCCGAGCATCACTTCGGTCCCGTCCCGTCGCTGACCGGGCAGTTCGAGGTAGTCCCAATCGACGTGACGCTCGCCGTCTTCGAGGTAGCGCTCGATTCCCTCGCGGTGTCGCTCGGCGAGGTCCGGGGCCATGAGCTTCGTCAGCGGTTCGCCGACGAGTTCGTCCGGCGAGTAACCGAACGTCTCTTCGACGGCGGCGTTGGCGAACCGGACGACGCTATCGGTGTCGATGACGAGGATGGCGTCGGAGAGTCCCTCCGCGAGCGCCCGGAAGTGGTCGCCTTCGACGCCGCCGTCCGTGACCGTTTCGGACGCGACGAGCGACTCGATTCGTCGCGCGAGGACCCGAACCCGTTCGGGTCCGGGCCGACGCAACTGACCGCCGGTCGCCTCGGACGCGATTTCGGCGTCGGCCTCCGACACCACATCGACTCGCACGTCGGGGTGTGCGCGACGGATGGCGCTCTCAGGACCGCGACGGGTCTCGGTCCCAGTCTCGGCGTCGAGAACGACGTGGCCGACTCGCTCGATTTCGAGCGTGACCAGCGCCCGTTCGACGCTCGTGACGTACGAGAGTTCGACTGCGGGTCGGTCGTCGGCGAACTCTGATTCGAGGGCTTCGCCCGTCGATGCGTTCGGAGCGACGTAGAGAACGCGAACCGGGCCGGTCATCGTTTCGTCGGGGAGCGAGGCACGTTCATCTCTGAGCTGTTGGCTATGTTAGCGTAACTGTACGTTGGTTCCGATGAGGAAGCAGGTACGTCTACGAATAGGCGGGTCGAACAGAAAAACCGCACGGCCCACCCTGTCGGGCGTTCGGCGAATTCCGTCCGGCGGTCAGTCGGTCAGTCCTGACCGGTCTTCACGTCTAGTTCTCGAAGGCGACTTGCACCGACTCGCCGTACCGGTCGCCGTTCTGCTCGTCGTGGTTACTCGCAGTCGGTCGAGGAAGTACGAGTCGGCAGTCACTCGCCACACAGTTCCGGAAGAAGTGCGCCGACCGGGATTTGAACCCGGGCCATGAGCTTGGAAGGCTCAGGTCCTACCACTAGACCATCGGCGCGCGACTACATTTCCCAGTTGGCCGCCCGGCATTAAGGGCCTTACTGTTTCGTCGCGCGGACCACGCCGTAGCAGTTCCCGCTCGACACCTCGAAGTCCACCATCTCCAGCGCGCTCTCGGCCACGTCCGACTCGAACTCCGCGGGCGAGTAGATGTGGTAGAACCGGTCTACGGTTTCGCCGCCCGGTAGGGTCCACTCCACGGTCGTATCGAAACCCGTCTCGCGGGTCTCGTCCGCTCGACTCTCCGAGGCGCTTTCGGTCTCGCTCTCGTCGCCGTCGAATCGGTCGGCGGCCGTACTCCACGCACTCACGAGCGCGCGACCCTCGGGCGCGAGGACGCGGGCGAGTTCGTCCAGACTCCCGACGCGGGCGGCACGAGTCGGCAGGTGGTGGAGCGTGGCGACGTACACCGCCAGTCCGACCGTCGCGTCCCGCAAGGGCAATCGCGCGGCGTCGGCCTGCACGAGGTCGGCGTCGAAACCCCTGTCCGAGGCGCGCTCACGGGCGTTTTCGAGCAACCCGCGGCTCACGTCCGCGGCGACCACCCGGTCGGCGCGCTCGGCGAGCAGTTCGGCGTGGCGGCCGTTGCCACATCCGAGGTCCAGCGCGACCGAAGCGGAGTCACCGCGGGAGACGAACTCCTCGACTTCCGGCCACGCGTACTCGCGGGTCTGGGCGAAGTGGTCGGCGATGTAGTCGTAGGTCGCCCGCACGTCGTCTCGTGCGGTCTCGGCGTCGTCGCGGCGGTTCGCGTCCGCCTCGTTCATGGGTTTTCGTGGGTGGCGGTGGGTGAAAACGCCACCGGGTTCGTCGCGGGGGAGAGGGGTCGCTTCGGGACCGAGAACGCAGGACGCTGACTACTGCGGACTCCTGTCAGACCGCAACTATACTTCACTGCAACCGAAAGGACGAGCAAGGGGCTGACTTCAGTCTTGAGCCGATGAGGACCGCCACCGCCCCGCACCGCGACCGCGGACCACACGCCTCCCCAGCCGACTCCCTCACTCCGTCCAGTCATTCGGTCATCCACCGTCGGAAGCGAGTTCCGACGAGCTGTTGCGAATCACTGATTCGCTACATCCCAAAAATCTTCGATTTTCGAGGGCTTCGGTCACTTCGTTCCCGACGACCTCGCGCGGATGGGCGCGGCCACTCGCGGGGCGCGCCCGAGCGCGCCGACGTGGAGAGCCGAATAATAAAAATCGTTCTCTAAGAAAGAAATAGACACGTAAAGAAATCCTAAGAAAGTCCGAAACAGCGGAGAACAATGTCCGAGCGAGTCCGACCCCCGCCGACCGCTCAGAGGAACAGGAACACGCCGTAGGCGACGGTCAACAGCACCGTCGCGTGCTTCGCGCCGTTCTTGACGCTCCCCTCACCCATCTGCCCGGCGAGCAGGCCCGAGAACACCGCCTGCACCAGCGACGAGTGGAAAAACAGGAGCGTGTACGCCTCGGTGTCCACGCTCGAAATCCCCGAGAGCGGGCCGCCGCCGACCGGGGACCCGCCGCCCGACGCGGCCCCGTCCGTGGGGAGGTTCGGGATGAGGATGCTGTTGAGCGCGCCGACGATGACGAGGAACACCACGAACGAGAGGTAGATGATGACGACGTAGGTCAGCATCTCCTGTCGACGCTTGCGCTTCAGTCTGCGAGTGTCTTGGGCGTCGTCGGCCGCGATGCGGAGGACGCGCGCGATGTCGCCGCTGGCGGCCATCGCGTTGGCGATGAGCGTCACCGTCCGGGTGATGGTAGGCGTGTCGAGGCGGTCCTCGAACCGGTAGAGCGCGGTTTCGGCGTCCACGCCCCACTGGATGTCGGCCCAGAGCTTCCGCACCTCGTCGTCGAGCGCCCCGAGTTCGCTCCGGGCCACGCGCTCGAAACTCTCGACGACCGACATCCCCGCCTCGTTGACGCTGGCGAGTCTGTCCAGAAAGTCCGGCACCGCCGCTTCGATGGCCGCGATGCGCCGCCGGTGGAGTTCTTGGACCACCGCGAAGGTGCCCACGACGAACAGCGCCGCCTGCACCACGAAGTCGTCCACGACCCGGAGCGAGAGCGACCCCGAGACGAGGTGCGGCCACGACCGGACGAGGACCGACAGCAGGCCGAGCGGAACCGTCGCGTACAGCACCGCGACCGGGTTGTCCCGCAGGGTCCCCACCGGGTCGGCCAGCGTCTCGCTCACCCACCGGACGTTCTCGAAGGCGTCGAGTCGTTCGAAGTTCACCGCACCCGTCTCCCCGCCAGCGTCGGCGGCGTCGGCGGACCCGCCGACGCCGCCGTCCGACTGCGCTCCGTGCGCACCCGTCGCGCTCGCGTCCGCGTCCCGCGCGTCCGCACCCGAGAGCGCGCCCCTGCCTGCGTCCGCGTCCGGGCGCTCGACGCCTACACGCTCGGACGCGGAGTCGTCGGTGCGCCGGACGCCCGCCAGCGCCACCGACGCGAGGTCGATGTCCCGGTCCTGTCGGGTCGCCCGGAGCGACTCGGTGATGCTGTCGAGGTAGACCACGAACCCGACGTTCGCCAGCGGGATGGCGAAGTACGTCAGCATCCGGAGCAGTGGCAGGGTGTCCCCGAGCGCCATCAGCCCCATGATGACGAGGATGGTGATGAACAGCAACGGCGCGACCACGAACACCGAGACGTACCCCTCCGCGAGCGTGCCGAGCAGTTCCAGAAACGCCTCCTGTTGGGCCTCGGCGTCCTCCTGATAGCGCTCGTACTGGCCTTCGAGGTACGACGAGATGCTCTGGCCGCTCTGGAGGACGCTGGCGAGGTTGTCGGCGAACTCGCCGAACTTCTCGCTGGGCGTCCGGTCGGCGAGTCGCTCGATGGCCGACAGCATGTCCAGACCCGCGTAGTCCATCGCTTTGACCACGACCGCGATTTCCTCGGCCGCTTCGCCGTACACCGACCGATTTCGGGCCAGCGTCCGCATGATTTCGGGGAACGCCATCCCGCTCCGCGAGAGGGCGTAGACGAACGCGACGGTCCGAGAGATGCTCTCGTCTATCTTGCGCTCGCGGGCGTTGGCCCGATACGAGAGGTTCTCCCACCGAATCCAGTAGGTCAGACCTCCGGACGCCACGCCGAGCGTCCCACTGCTGGTCAGCAGGATGGCGAACAACTGCCCGGCCGAGAGGTCCGGAAAGACCAGCAGTCCCGCGAGGAAGTGAAGTTGGGTCGGCAGGACTGCGCGCATCGCTTCGGGCGAGATGCGCAGAATCGCCAGCACGCCCGCGACGAGATAGACCCCGAGGACGCTCCCGACCACGGCGGCGAGTCCGGCGTACAGCAGGGTCTTGGCCGCGAACATCCGGTAGGTCTGGCCGACGTGGACCGCCTGTAGGAGGCGCTTTCGCTCGTCGCGTCGTCTGCCGTGGTCGGAGACCCACCCGCCGAAGGCGGTCAGCGCGGTCCGGGTGACGAAGCGGTCGGCCTCCCGGGAGACGGGAGCGAGCGCGACCGGAACCGCCAGCGCGAGGACCGCCAGAAGGGGCAGAAAGCCGAACATCAGTCGAACCCGGTCGAAACTTCGGCGTCCAACTCGATGGTGTCCAGCACGCGTTCGGGGTGGGAGTAGTACTCGTTTATCATCGCGGTGAACCGCCGGTAGTCGGTGACGCCCTGCTCGCGGAGGTACTGGAGGACGCGCTTGCGGTCGCGCAACTCTCCGAGGAGTTCTCCCCGCGACCACCCCTTCTCGTTTTGAATCTCGTCTAAGACGTTGCTGTCGTTGCGCCGGAAGGTGTCCTCGTCGGCGTTCCACGAGAAGGTGGTCGAGTAGTCCAAGTCGCCGGTCCGCTGGTCGATGCCCTCGATTTCGGCCAGCACGCGGTTCCGGCGGACGCGCTCGTCGCCGACGTAGGTCAGCGTCTGGACCGAGAGGATGTCGAGACTCTGAATCATCGCCCGCGGGACGTTGATGGGTTCGTTTTCGAGGCGGTTGATGACGGTCTGTACCGAATCGGCGTGCATCGTGGAGTAGGTGGTGTGGCCCGTGTTCATCGCCTGAAAGAGGGTCATCGCCTCCTCGCCGCGGACTTCGCCGACCACGATGTACTCGGGGCGGTGTCGGAGCGCGGAGCGAAGCAGGTCGTACATCGTGATGTCCGCGCCCTCGCCCCTGCGCTCGCGCGTGACCGACGACAGCCAGTTGTCGTGATACAGGGCGAGTTCGCGGGTGTCCTCGATGGTCAGGACCTTCGAGCGCGGCGGGATGAACATCGAGATGGCGTTCATCGAGGTGGTCTTACCCGACGCCGTGCCCCCCGCGAAGATGAGCGACTTATTCGACTCGATGGCGAGCCAGAGGTACGCCATCTGGTCGAGCGAGAAGGTGCCGTAGTTCACGAGGTCGATAGGGGTGAACGGTTCGTCGGCGTACTTCCGGATGGTGAACGCCGACCCGCGGGGTGTGACCTCCTCGCCGAGGGCGAGTTCGGCCCGAGAGCCGTCGGGGAGGGTGGTCTCGACCACGGGGTCGCCGATGCTGACGTGGCGGCCCGACTGCTGGGCGAGGCGGACGACGAGGTTGTCGAGTTCCTGTTGGGCGTAGACGACGTTGGTCTCGATGTCGGTGTACTCGTCGTGGTAGACGAAAAGCGGCAGGTCGTAGCCGTCGCAGGAGATGTCCTCGATGTGGGGGTCGTGCATGAGCGGGTCGAGTTTTCCGAACCCGCGGAACGTCCGGAAGAGGTAGTAGAACAGGCGGTAGAAACTCGCCTCGTCCACTTCGACGCCGTACATCGAGAGGAGTTCCCGGAGTTCCTCCTTCAGGACGGTTTCGGGGTCCTCGCTCGCGCCGCCCTCGGTTTCACTGTCCTCGCCGTCGGCGATACCCGCGTCCCGGCGGTGGATGAGCGAGTCGCGGATGTCGGCGAACAGGCGGTCCAACAGTTCGGTTTCGAGGTCGTCTAACTCGGGTTCGACGACCTGATAGAGGTACTCGTTCTCCACGTCGTCGTAGTTGACCGAGACGAACGCGAAGGGGGCGTTGACCCAGTAGCGGTCCACTTCCTCGTAGTCGGGGAGTCCGGAGAACGACACCAGCGGGCCGTGTTCGGCTGGTTCGTACTCCTCGGCGTCGATGGCGGACCCGCGAAGCACCTCGGCGGTCCGGCGGAGCGTCTGCTGGAACTCCCGGATGCGGATTCGCACGTCGTCGGTCCACTCGGACAGGGGTGACTCGGACATGATGGGTCGGGGGCGAGCGGTCGGGTCGGCGACCCGACCGCGACGGTTCACGCGCCACATCTCGTCGGGGGTACTTAAATTACCGGACAGGGGACGCGGGCGGACGGAATCGACCCGCTTCGACGTGTCCGTCGGTGGGTCTTTGGCGTCGGCACTCTCGGACGAGTTTTCCACGTCGGCGCGATGGCGTGGTCGCTTTCTACGTCGGCGCACGCTGGCGCGGCTTCATGCCGCGCCAATTCGCGCGAGGGACGAGTAGCGCACCGGGGGGAGCAACGCAGTCGGTTGGGGAGGCGTGTGGTCCGCGGTCGCGGTGCGGGGCGGTGGCGGTCCTCATCGGTTCAAGCCTGAAGCTAGCGCTCTCCGCGTTCGGGGCTGTCAGTTTCGCTCACCCTCTCCGCGTTCACGGTTGTCGGTGGTTCTCGGGGTTCCGACCTCGACCGACTGACCACTAGACAACACGTAGAAATACAAAAGAAATAAAAACAATGCCGAAGCGAATACGCAAACACGTCTTCCCGTCGTCCCGGTAGCTTTTACTCCCCGGCTTTCCGTGTCCCTCGCATGGTCTGGGTTCGGTCCGAGTACGCGGGCGAGTTGGCCGTCGTGTCGGCGTGGCTCTCGGCGCTCCTCCCGTGGAACGTCACCTACTCGACGCTCTCGGGCGTCGGGAGCGTCCTGTTCGTTCGCTTCCCGTTCTTTCAGGTCCGGTACGTCTCGGGCATCTCCATCTCGGAGGGGCTGGCGGTCTCGACGCCGGTCGGCGCGATGGCGTATCAAGGGGGCCACTCGATTGCGACGGCGTACGCCGCGTGGTCGGTCGGCGCGGCCGTGGTCGGCGCGGCCGTAGTGCTGAGCGTCCTGCTCTACCGCTACGAGGAGCGCGTCGAGGCGACCATCGACGCGGTGCGGGTCATGGGCGCGTTGCTGGCGCTCGCCGGTGTCGTCCTCACCGCCGCGACGTGGTTGCTCTGGACCCGCGGCTTCCCCGGTCTGCCGATTCCCGTCGGCGTGGTGTTGCTCTACCTGTTCGGCGGGACGCTGTTGGTCGCCGACCGGGACTGAGGACGGCGAGGGGGTAACTTATCGGGCGAAGTGGGAGACGACGAGGAACGTGACGAGAGTCGTCGGGCGAAGTGGGAGAGAACCGGAAACCGACGGGCAAGCGGGGGACAGGCTTGCGCCAATCAGGACCGCACCGCGCGGGCCACACGCCTCCCCAACCGACTCCCTCACTCCTTCCAGTCGTTCGGTCATCCCTCGCGCGACGGTGGCACGGCATGAAGTCGCGGCGGGGGCGACCCGCGTTCCCCGAGCAGTCGGCGCGGAGCGCCGACGACGCCAGCGCGCGCCGGGGAGAGCCGTCGGCCTCGCACGCCGGGTCGTGTCCGTGCCGACGCGCGGCCGCGAGGCGAGAACCCCCGAGCGACACCGACACGACGGGCGAAGAGCCACGCCGCACTCGACCGAAAAACCCGACCGGAAAAACGAACCCCCAACTCGAACCGTCGCGCCTACTCCTCGCCCGACTCGTAGTGTTCGCCCGCCGCGGAGGGCGACCGAGTGTGACCGACGAACGCCAGCACGACGATGACCGTCACGTAGGGGATGATACCGATGAGTTCGCTCGGGATGGAGTAGCCCAGTTGCTGGAGGCGAATCTGAAGTGCGTCCAGACTGGCAAAGAGGAACGACGCGCCGAACGCCCCGAGCGGGTTGTAGTTGCCGAACAGGAACGCGGTGATGCCAATCCAGCCCCGGCCGTTGACCATCGTCGCGCCGCCACCGATGAACTGCCCGACGCGCCCGAGCGCCAGACCAGCGCCGCCGATGCCCGAGAAGAACCCCGACAGCAGGACGCCCGAGTAGCGGACCTTCCGCACGTCCACGCCCACCGTGTCGAGCGCCTTCGGGTTCTCGCCGCTGGCCTCTATCCACCGGCCGAAGGCGGTCCGGTTCAGGACGTACCACGCCAGCGGAACCGCCACGAGCATCATCACGACCGGCGGGTTCGCCGTGAACAGCGAGATGTCCGTGAACGGGACGCCGAGCGTCCAGTCGCTGAGCGTGGCGACTGGCGGACTGTTGACCTGTCCCCAGATGACCTTGCTGGCGAACGGCGCGAGACCGAGGGCGATGAGCCACACCGCCAGCCCTGCGATAACTTGGTCGGCCTTGAACTCGATGCAGATGACCGCGAACAGGAGCGCGAACAGGACGCTCGAAAGTACCGCCGCGAGAAAGCCCACCCAGAGCTGAAGCTGGGTCGGACTCCCGCCGCTTATCGTCCCGGCCACCGCGATGGAGGTGAACGCCGAGATGATGAGCAGGCCTTCGAGACCGATGTTGATGACGCCGCTCTTGTCGGCGAAGATGCCCCCGAGCGCCGCGAACGTGATTGGGACCGCGAGCCGTAGCACCGACTTGACGTAGTTGGCGTCCACGATGCGGACGATTTCGGACACCGGACTCTCCGGGAAGAACAACTCCACCGCCGCCAGCGCGACGGCGACGAGAGCGGTGCCACCGGCGAGCAAGCGGCGCTTGCGCGAGCGGTCGGCGTAGCTCATCTGTCGTCACCCCCTTGGTCGCCGCCAGCACTTCCGTCTGTCGTCTCGCCGCCGTCGGTCGCAACCGTCGGACGCTCGTCGCCGAACCGGAAGCGCGCCCCGACCATCCGGAAGAACTCCGGCATGGCGATGAACAGGATAATGAGACCACGCAGGACGCCGACCAACTGCTTGGGGACCGAAAGCTGGAACTCGATTGCCAGACTGCCGGTCTTCAGCGCCCCGAACAGCAACGCCGCCGGAATCACCCCAAGTGGGTTGTTCCCCGCGAGGATGGAGACGGTGATGCCGTCGAACCCGAGCGAGGGGATGCCGGTCCGCCACCGCGAGGCGACCATCAGGACGTACACTGCGCCGCCCAGACCCCCGAGCGCACCCGACAGCGCCATGCTCGACACCATCGTCTTCTTCGATTCGACGCCGCCGTACTCGGCGGCCTCCGGTTGGACCCCGCTGGTCCGGAGGTCGTAGCCGAACGAAGTCCCGTTGAGCATCCAGTAGATACCGGCCGCGAGAACGAGCGCACCGACAAGCGCGAGCATCGAGAACACCGTGCTGTCGAAGAACACGGGACGGAGTTGCGCGAATCCGGGAATCGCTCGGGTCTGGACGGTCTGGCTCTCGGGGTCTTTGAACACCTCCGAGACCAGCGTGAACGCGATGCCCGACGCGACGAAGTTGAGCATGATGGTCGTGATGACCTCGTTGGCATCGGCGTAGGCTTTTAGCGCGCCCGGAATCGCGCCCCAGACGCCGCCGACGAACGCGCCCGCGAGCAGACCCACCGTAATCAGAATCAGCGCGCCGACCGCACCTGCGGGGACGACCGGCGCGACCCACAGAACCGCCATCGCAGTGCCGAGGGCACCGAGGACGAGTTGACCCTGCGTCCCGATGTTGAACAGGCCCGCGCGGAACGCGACGGCGACTGACAGGCCCGTGAACAGCAACAGCGTGGTCTCCTTGAGCGTGATTGCGACGTTGTACGACGGCCAAATCGCGCCCTTGAACAGCGTGACGTACACGTCTATCGGGTCGTAGCAGAACGACCCGATTCCGGCCACCGAGAAGACGGGCGACTCGCAGGTCGCCACCCATCCCGAGACGAGGATGACGACTGCACCGACGACCACCGACATCGCGAGCGCCGCGAGACTGATGAGGATGCGCTCGAACGCCGAGGCGTCCACGAGTCGCGCGAGCGCGCGGTCGGCACGTTCCTGCCACGAGTCGCCGCCCTCGTCGCTCATCGCTCACCCCCCACGGCGTCGGCGATGCTCGGCGCGTCCTCGGGGGTCTGGCCAGCCATCAGCAGGCCGAGTTCCTCCTCGGTCACCCGGTCGGGGTCCACCACGTCCACGATTTCGCCCTCGTACATCACGCCGAGTCGGTCCGAGAGTTGCTGGACCTCGTCCAACTTCGAGGAGACCAGCAGAATCGTCTTGCCCTCCCGCCGGAGGTCCAAGATTCGCTCGTGGATGAACTCGATGCTCCCCACGTCCACCCCGCGGGTCGGGTGGGAGGCGACCACCACGTCCGGGTCGCGGGCGAACTCCCGGCCGACCACGAACTTCTGCTGGTTGCCCCCCGACAGCGACTCGGCCTCGGCGTCGGCGTTCGGCGGGCGCACGTCGTACTCCTCTATGATGTCCTCGGCGTGGTCGCGGGTGTACTCCCAGTCGATGCGACCCCGGTCGGAGAACGGCGAGGTGTGCTGACTGCCGAGGAGTCCGTTCTCCACGAGGTCGAACTCCATCACTAATCCTCGCTCTTGGCGGTCTTCGGGGACGTAGGCCATCCCGGTGTCGATGCGCTCGCGCCGCGAGAGGTCGGTCACGTCCCGCCCGTGGAACGAGACCGTTCCCTCCTCGGGCGTGTCGAGACCCGTGATGGCCTCCACGAGTTCCGACTGACCGTTGCCGTCCACGCCAGCGATGCCGAACACCTCGCCCTCGCGGGCGGTGATGTCCACGCCGCTGACCTGTTCGACGCCCCGGTCGTCGGTGACTCGAAGGTTCGCCACCGACAGGCCCACGTCGCCCGGTTCCACGTGGTCTTTCTCGGCTTCGAGCAGGACCTCCCGGCCCACCATCAGTTCGGCGAGTTCCTCGCGGGTCGTCGCGTCGGCGTCCACCGTCCCGACGTTCTTGCCGTCCCGGAGAACCGTGATGTCGTCGGCGGCCTCCATCGCCTCGCCCAACTTGTGCGTGATGAAGATAATCGTCTTGTTCTCGGCCGCCAGTTCGTCGAACACCTCGAAGAGGTCCTCTACTTCTTGGGGCGTGAGGACCGCGGTGGGTTCGTCCAGAATTAGCACGTCGGCCCCGCCGTAGAGTGCTTTCAGAATCTCGACGCGCTGTTGGACCCCGACGCTCACGTCCTCGACGCGGGCGGTCGGGTCCACATCGAAACCGTAGCGTTCGCTGAGTTCCCGAACGTCGCGTTCTGCCTGCGCGCGGTCCATGGCCAGACCGCCCCACTTCCGCGGTTCGTGGCCGAGGACGATGTTCTCAGCCGTCGTCATCGTGTCCACCAGCATGAAGTGTTGATGAATCATCCCGATTCCCGCGTCGATAGCGTCTCGTGGCGTGTCGAATTCGCGCGGTTCCCCGTGCAGGTTGACGGTTCCACCCTCCGGTTGGTAGAGACCGTACAGCACGTTCATCAGCGTCGTCTTGCCCGCCCCGTTCTCGCCGAGAAGGGCGTGGACGCTCCCCTCCTCGACTTCGAGGTCGACCTCGTCGTTGGCGACGACGCCGGGGAACCGCTTGGTTATCCCCTGTAGGTGGACGGCTACGCTCATCTTTGGTCGTTGTTCACGACCGGTCCGCTTAAGATGCGTGGATTTCCCGAAGAGCCTTCAGGCAGGATACGTGTGTTGCTTGTCGAAATCGCCGTTTCCCGAGTTCCCGCTACTCGGAAGTCGTCGCCTGCCCGACTGCGGCCGGTTCGGTCGGGACCGAAATCCCACCGTTCGTTATCTTCCGCTGGGACTGCTGGAGCGCCGACTTGACGCGCCGTGGGATTTCGGACTCCAACTGGTTCCCGTAGACCGCCTCGACGCCATCTTTCTGGAGTCCGAGGCGGTGGACGGTCCCGCCGTCGAAGTTGTCGTCGACCACGCGCTCGACCGACCGAAAGACCGCCTCGTCTACGTGTTTGACCATGCTGGCGAGGATGACGTTGGCGTACTCCGGAAGGCTCTGGGACTGGTCGGCGTCCACGCCGATGGCGTACCGGCCGTTGCTCTGGGCCGCCTTGAACACTCCCGTCCCCGTGCCGCCCGCGGCGTGGTAGATGATGTCCGCGCCGTTGCTGTACATCGAGTTGGCGATGGACTGACCCTTCGCGGGGTCGTTCCACGCACCCGCGTAGGCCGACAGAACGTTTACCTCCGGGTTCGCGTGCTTGACCCCGGCTAGATACCCCGCCTCGAACTTCTTGATGAGCGGTATCTCCTTGCCGCCGACGAACCCGACGGTCAGGTCGTCGTTGGTCTCTCCCGCCCCGGCACTGAAGTCCATGTCGGTCATCAGACCCGCGAGGTGGCCGACTTGGAACGACCCCTGATGCTCCTTGAACACGTAACTGGCGACGTTCGGCGACTCGACCACGGTGTCTACGACCATGAAGTTCTGGTCGCCGAATCGCTTCGCGTTCTGGGCCAGCGCGTTCTGTTGGACGAACCCGATACAGCAGACGAGCTCGTAGTCGGGATTCCGGGAGCGCGCGAACCGCCGCTGGAGGGTCGCCACGTCGCTCGGACTCCCCGGTTCGGCGTTCGTAAACTCGACTCGGAACTCCTCGCTCGCGCGCTGAATCCCCGCGTGAGCCATGTCGTTGAACGAGTTGTCCCCGAGACCCCCGGTGGCGTACACCATCCCGACGTTGGTCGGGTCGTTCTGTAAGAGTCCGGTCGCCCCGAACGCGGCCGTTCCCCCTAACATCTGCAAGAGTCGCCGTCTGCGTTTGTTTCTCCCCCGCATCCCATCCACGTTTACTATCGAACGTGATGAATCCGATGCTTTGTTGCTCGGGAGATACCTCGAAACCGAGAGAAAAGAGGTGAGTAGCGGTAATTCAGACGTTTCCGGGCTTGGTCGGAACTTCGATGTCGCCCGCGACGACCTTCTTCCGGGAAGCGTCGAGTTTCGACTTCACGGAGTCGGGAATCTCCGACCCGAGGTCCTCGCCGTAGACTGCCGCGACGCCGTTCTTCTCCAGACCGAGGCTGTGAACCGACCCGCCGTCGAAGTTGCCGTTCGAAGTGCGCTCGACCGACCGATAGACGGCCTCGTCCACGTACTTGACCATGCTGGCGAGGATGACGTTGCTGTACTTGGGCAGACTCTTGGACTGGTCGGCGTCCACGCCGATGGCGTACCGGCCCTTGCTCTGAGCCGCCTTGAACACGCCGTTTCCGCTACCGCCAGCGGAGTGGTAGACGATGTCGGCCCCTTTGTCGTACATCGAGTTGGCGATGGACTGGCCCTTTCCGGGGTCACTCCACGCGCCGACGTACGCCGTTCGCACGCTAACGTCGGAGTTAGCGTGTTTGACTCCGGCTTTGAATCCCGCCTCGAACTTCTTGATGAGCGGGACTTCCTTACCGCCGACGAATCCGACCGTCAGGTCGTCGTTGGTCTCGCCACCGCCCGCGCTGAAGTCCATGTCGGTCAGCAGGCCCGCGAGGTGACCGACTTGGAACGAGCCTTGGTGTTCCTTGAACGTGTAACTCGACACGTTGTCCCTCTCAACCACGGTGTCCACGACCATGAAGTTCTGGTCGCCGAATCGCTTCGCGTTCTCCTTGAGGGCGCTGGCCTGCACGAACCCGATGCAACTGATGAGGTCGTAGTTCTGGGAGCGCGCGAACTTGCGCTGGAGAGTCGCCACGTCGCTCGGACTGCTCGGTTCGGCGTTCTTGAACGAGGTGCCGAAGTCCGACTCGGCCTTCTGGATGCCCTTGTGGGCCATGTCGTTGAACGAGTTGTCACCGAGTCCGCCCGTCGCGTACACCATCCCGACGTTCAGCGGGTCGGACTTCGTAGTCGTTGAGTCCGACTCGGTGGTCGAGTCCGACCCGGAGGATTCTGTCGTCTCGTCGCCGGACTCCTCGGTGGTCGTCTCGCTACCGCCACCGCCGCCACCGAGACATCCCGCGAGTCCGGTTCCGAGAAGTCCCGCACCGCCGACCTTCAGTACCTGACGTTTCCCTTTGTCAATTTTCGCCATCGTATCCGACATACCTCGGCAACGCGCTATAAAACCGTCGCTTCAAAACTAAAACCGTGGAAAATACCACTTCGAGCGACTGTTCCCCGACATTTCATCCGAGGGCGTCAGGACTGCGCTTCGACTTCGCCCTCCACGGCGTCGGACGCCTCCGCGACGAGTGCGTCCACGTCGTCGCTCTCGGCGTAGATGCGAACGTAGGGTTCGGTTCCGCTCGGCCGGACCAACACCCACGACCCGTCGGGGAGAGTCGCCCGGACGCCGTACTCGGTCGCAACGTCGGCCTCGGGGAAGCGGTCGGGAATCGCGGTTTCGAGTCGGGCCATCACGTCCGACTTGGCGTCGTCCGGACACGAGACGCTGACCTTCCGGTAGGGTCGCTCGGTGACGGGTTCCCGAAGCGGCGCGAGACCCCCTGCGTCGGCGACGAGTCGGGAGACGACGGCGGCGCTGACCACGCCGTCTATCCACCCGCCGAACCGGGTGTGGACGTGCTTCCACGGTTCGGCCGCGAAGACGACTTCGGTGTCGTCGCCGCCGTCCTCGCGGGCCGCGGCGATGCCCTCGTGGAGCGCGCCGAGTCGGACGCGCTCGACGCGACCCCCGGCAGTCTCGACCTGCTCGTCGATTCGTCCGGAGGCGTTGGGCGTCGTCACGACCACGGGGTCGTCGGCCTCGCTCCGTTCGGTGTAGTGGCTGGCGAGGAGCGCGACTACGGTGTCCTCGTGGACGACTTCGCCGTCACCATCCACGACGACGATGCGGTCGGCGTCCCCGTCGTGGCCGATTCCGAGGTCGGCATCGGGGTCCGCCCGGAGGAACTCCCGGAGGTCTTCGAGGGTCTCGGGCGTCGGTTTGCTCTCCCGGCCGGGGAAGTGGCCGTCCACGTTGGCGTTGAGGGTGACGACGTTCGCGCCGAGGGCGCGGAGAACTTGGGGCGTGGCGACTGCCGCCATCCCATTGCCGCAATCGACCACGACGCGCAGGCCGTCGAGGGGCGCGCCGTGGTCGGTGGCGTACCCCACGACCGCATCCCGGTAGTCGTCCAACACGCCCACGCGCTCTCGGTCGCCCCACTCGTCCCACGCGACCGGCGGGTCGTCGTCCTCGACCCGCCGGTCGATGGTCCGCTCGGCATCCCGGTCGTACTCCTCGCCGTCGGCGAACAGTTTGATGCCGTTGTCGGTCGGTGGGTTGTGGCTGGCGGTCAGCATCGCGCCGCGCCGCCCCTGCGAGGCGAACGCGAGCGCCGGGGTCGGCAGTTGGCCCGCCCGTCGAACGTCGGCCCCGGCGCTTTCGAGTCCGGCCTCCATCGCGGCGGCCAACGCGGGGCCGGTCTCGCGGCCGTCGCGCGCGACGACGAACTCGTCTCCGTCGCGTCCGGCCGCCCGCCCGACCGCCAGCGCGAGTTCCGGCGTCACCGTCTCGACTGCACTCCCGCGGATGCCCGCGGTCCCGAAGAGGTTCATGTCGGGACTTCGGGGAGCCTGATACTTAGCTTTCCGCGGTTCGACTTCTACGGACGGGGGTCCGGGAGACGGTACTCCCGGAGGTCGCGAGCGGACGAGAGTGGTGAGACGTACGACAGGCCGAACGGCGTCGAACGAGTCGGTACGGGCCGAATGCCCGTGACACATAAGCCGTCAGTCGTGGTAGTTCGAGGTATGAAATTCAGTCTGACCGACCCGGAGGGCCTGTTCAACACGGTCATCGGCGGCATCGTCCTGCTGGCGGCGATTATCCTCGCGTATCTGTTGCTGTTCGGTACCTTCTGAGGAATCGGAGGGAGGTACGTCGCCGACGAGCGAGAGGGGTCAGAGTTCGACGCCGCTCGGGATGAGACTGTGCTGTCGGAGGAGGTTGCCCTCGTCGTTGTAGACGAGGAACGTACTCTTCTCGTACTCCACGAGGTCCTCGCCGTTGATGCTGATTTCGACGTGGTAGCGTCCGTCCATGTCGCCGGTCGTCTTCCCGTACTCGCGGGCCGCCGCGATGAACTTGAGAACGTCGTCGGCGTCCTGATTGAGTTCGAGAACGAAGTCTCCCGTGATGCGGTTGGTGACGCTGACGACACCCGCGGTGTCGTCGTCGTCCACCGGGCCTTGGAGTCGGAACGCCACGTCGGTCTCCTCGGCGTCGAGCAGTTCGTCGCCTGTCCCCGTGAGGCGCTCGCGGAGCGTCGAGGACGGACCCTCGAAGTCGATGATTACCGTCGGCTTCTTGGCTTCCGCGTCCTCCTCGACCCAATCGACGTTTCGAACCTCCAGCGTGAAGTAGTCGCGCCTCATTCCGTACGCCCACCTACGACCCGGCGCGTCATGAACGTAACGCCATTGGCAGGATGGAACGCGGTCGAAGAACGCGGCGATTACTCGGCGGGGAGGGGTCTCTGGCGGGTGAATCACGCCCTCGATTGATTTCCCCTTCGTCATTTTGTTGCGTGAGGTCGTCGGGAGCGGAGCGACCGAGGCTTGCGAGACGCTTCGCGCCTCGCTGACTTGCGACCGCAGGCAACGCAGTCGGTTGGGGAGGCGTGTGGCCCGCGCGGTGCGGTCCTGATTGGCGCAAGCCTGTCCCCCGCTTGCCCGTCGGTTTCCGGTCGTCTGCGTTTGCCCGTCGGCCTCCAGTCGTCGCGGTAGCAGTGTGGTTGCGGTGCTGTGCAGTCGCGGTGACGCGACGGTCTTCGACTGATGGAGCGTACAGACGCCTCTCCTCGACCCGCGACTCGACGCCCGATGCCCACACCACGACAGCGATGCAACTCGGCGATAGTGGCTCAGCCGTCTCCGGTTAGTCGGACTGGCGGTCCCGCGGCGCGCGGGCACTGCCCGCGCGCCGCCCGCGCCCGGAACCGCGCGAAGCGTCCGGACAGGATTCGTCGCGTTCTCGTACTTGAACCCTCGGGTCGCTGGCTTCTTCAGCCGTCGGCGTCTTCTGTCCGACTGAATAGAAATAGATTTCTTAGACAAATAAATACAATTTCTTAGGAAACGAAAATATAGTTCTGGGTGGGCTACTAGCGAGTCACCCGCCCTCCGCTGGCGGGCGGGAGATATATGCCCCGCGCCTTCGAAGCCCCGCTACCATGAACGAACTCCTCACGGCCGCCCGCGAAGTGCAGGCCGACGCTCACGTACCCTACTCGGACTACCCGGTCGGCGCGGCGCTCCAGACCGCCGACGGGAGCGTCTACGTCGGGTGCAACATCGAGAACGCCAACTACAGCAACTCGCTCCACGCCGAGGAAGTCGCCATCGCCGAGGCGGTCAAGGAGGGCCACCGCGACTTCGCGGCGCTTGCGGTGAGTTCCGGCGCTCGGGACGGTGTGACCCCCTGCGGAATGTGCCGCCAGACGCTCGCGGAGTTCTGCGACGACGACCTGCCGGTCCTCTGTGACGAGGGCGACGACGGCGACGAGTACGCGGTGTCGGAGTACACCCTCGGCGAACTCCTGCCGAACACCATCACCGAGGAGATGCTGGAGTAGCGACGGAGAGACGTTCGAGGTGTCGAACCGACGTTTAATCGTCGCTAAGACGTTCTCGAACGCCCCCGCCCGCTCCGCAGGAACCGGAGAAGTCGTCTTTTCCTCGAAAGCCCCCTTTCATCCACCCAAACCGTGGATTGATTGGTCGAGCGTGGGCCGCGACGACCGACTCCCTCGCTCGCGCCTCCGGCGGTCGGTCCTCGTTCGCCCGGCGTTCGCTCGGTAGTCGCCGGGTCAGGGTCCGAAACTCGTCCGTCTCCGCCACAGGACACCCTCGGCCTTTATACTCGCTGGTCGAGTCAGCCAACGGCATGACTGGAGACAGCGAAGACCCCAACGACGACGTGCAGTACCACCTCGAAGTCGGCGAGGGCGACGTGGCCGACGCCGTTCTCCTGCCGGGCAACCCCGAGCGAATCGAGAAGATAACCCAGTTCTGGGACGACGCCGACGAGGTGGGTCACCACCGCGAGTACCGGACCGTCACCGGCGACTACGAGGGGACGCCCATCAGCGTCACCTCCACGGGCATCGGTAGCCCCTCCGCGGCAATCGCCGTCGAGGAGTTGGCCCGCGTCGGCGCGGACACTTTCATCCGCGTCGGCTCGTGCGGCGCGATTCAGCCCGACATGGAAGTCGGGGACCTCGTTATCACCACCGGCGGGGTCCGGCAGGAAGGCACCAGTGACGCCTACGTCCGCGAGGACTACCCCGCCGTCGCCGACTACGAAGTCGTCTCGGCGCTGGTCGCCGCCGCCGAGCGCCTCGGCTACGACTACCACACCGGCATCACGATGAGCGCCGACAGTTTCTACGCCGGACAGGGCCGCCCCGGATTCGAGGGCTTCGAGGCCGCGGGGAGCGACGAACTCGTAGAGGGGCTGAAGGACGCGAACGTCAAGAACATCGAGATGGAGGCCAGCGCCATCATGACGCTGGCGAACATCTACGGCCTCCGCGCGGGCGCGGTCTGCTCGGTGTTCGCCAACCGCGAGACCGGCGAGTTCCTGACCGAGGGCGAGAACCGCGCGGCCGAAACCGCCAGCCTCGCGGTGAAGCTTCTGGCGAAGATGGACGAGATAAAGGCCGAGAACGGCGTGGAACGCTGGCACCCCGGTCTGAGTCTCGACTGACGAGTCGTACTGCGAGCGAACGGAGTGAGCGAGCAGGTTTTTTTGGTCCAGATTTTTTCGAGGAGCGGTGCCGCAGGGCGCGAGCGAAGCGAGCGCCCGAGGACACCCGACGAGAAAAAAAGGTGGTCTGACTACTCCGAGAGGACCGAGCCAACTTCAAGAGTCACGACGCCGAACCGCCGACCGATGACCCATCCCGACACCATCGCCACCTACCAGTCGGTCGCCGACGAGTACCGCGAGCGCCACGGCGACCGGTCGCAAATTCGGGAACTAGTCGAGCAGTTCGTAGACGCGCTCGAACCGGTGACTCGGGGCGACTCCGCGGAGTCGCCCCGAGTCGCCGACGTTGGATGCGGTCCCGGATGGGAGTCGGCCACCTTCGCGGACCGCGGCCACGAAGTCGTCGGCGTGGACCTCACGCCCGCCTTCCTCCGGACCGCGACCGACCGCGCCCCCGACGCCGCGTTCGTCCGGATGGACATGCGCGCCCTCGGTCTCGCGGCCGACGCCTTCGACGGTCTGTGGGCCTGCGCGTCGTTCCTCCACGTCCCCCGCGAGGACGCGCCCGCGACCCTCCGGGAGTTCCGGCGCGTGCTTCGACCCGGCGGCGCGATGCTCCTGTCGGTTGCCCGCGGCGACGGCGAGAAAGTCGGCGACAGCTACGACGACGACCGGCGGAGGTTCACGCTCTACCGCGCCGACCGACTCCGCGAGTTGGCCGATGACGCCGGGTTCTCGGTCGAGTCGGTCTCGGACGGCGACTGGGTGCAACTGCTCGCCCGCGCGTGAGGGCGGCGGTCCGCCCGACCCGCCGCGTGCGACCTGCCGAGTGACGGCGCTCCGTCGGAGCGCCGTCACTCGGCGTCTTCGTCGTCTTCCGACGAGCGCACCGACAGGACGGGCACTTCCGAGGCTCTGACGACCTTCGCGGTGGTACTCCCGAGGAAGTAGCGGTCGAGTCCGCGCCGTCCGTGCGTCCCCATCGCAATCAGGTCCACGTCCTCGTCGTCGGCGTAGTCCAACAGACCCACCGCTGGCGTCCCCTTCCAGACGGCGGTCACGGCGTCGAGACCGGCCTCCCGCGCACGCTCCGCGACCGCTTCGGTGGCTTCCTCGCCGCGTTCCTCGAACGTTTCGAGGAGTGTCGGCTGAGACGGCATCTCGTCGGCGCTCGTCATCGCCCGAACGTTCATCACGTTGACCGCGTGGACGGTCGCGTCGTACTGCTCGGCGATTGCGATGCCGTGGGCAACTGCGGCGTCGGCGCAGTCGCTCCCGTCGGTCGGAATCAGCACGTCGTCGTAGCCGTCGCCGACGACGCTTCGCTCGGTGGCCCGGACCGTGAACACCGGCGCGTCCGAGAGGCGGACGACTCGTTCGGCCACGCTCCCCGTGACGTACCGGTTCAGTCCGGTTCGGCCGTGGGTGCCCATCAGAACGAGGTCGGCGTCGTTCTCCTCGGCGTAGTCTAAGATGCCCTCCGAGGGCCGACCTTTGACGACGGCCGTCCGCACGTCGTCGCCGGATTCGGCCAACTCCTCCAGCGTCGCAATCTTCTCGCGGCCGCGGTCTTCGAGTCGCCCGACGAACTCTCGGTCTACGCCGCCCGCGCTGAACAGACCACCTTCGGTCTGTACGTCCACGACGTTGACGAAGTGGACAGTCGAGTCGAACGCGCGTGCCAGACTCAGGGCGTGTTCGGCGGCGCGTTCGGCGTGTTCGCTCCCGTCGGTAGGGACCAGAATACTGTCGTACATGATGGCTCTGTCCCGAGGTAGGACGCGCCGTCCCTTAAGATAGCTGGAAGTTCCCGGACGGTGGGAACTGGGAAAACGAGCGGTCGGCCGCTACAGCAGGTCGGCCTCGACCAACCGGTCCACCGCCTCGCCGATGCGCTCCTTGCTGTTGGCGTAGGAGATGCGGGCGTACCCCGGCGCGCCGAACGCGCTTCCGGGCACTGTGGCGACGTGGGCCTCTTCGAGGGCCTGCTCGCACCACGTCTGGTCGTCGGCGGCGACGGGCATCATGAGGTAGAACGCGCCCTCGGGTTCGGGTGCCTCGACGCCTTGCTGGCCGAGTCGGTCGAGCAGGAACTCCCGACGCTCGGCGAAGGCTTCGACCATCTCTTCGACCGACTCGTCGGTGTTGCGCAACGCTTCGACGCCCGCGTGCTGGACGAAGTTGGTCGCACACGAGACCGAGTGGGAGTGAAGCTTTCCGGCCTCCGAAATCAGTTCTTCCGGCCCGGCGAAGTAGCCCAGACGCCACCCGGTCATCGAGTAGGCCTTCGAGAAGCCGTTTATCGTGACGGTCCGGTCGGCCATCCCCTCGACGGTGCCGAGACTCGTCGGTTCCGCACCGTAGGTAATCTCCTGATAGATTTCGTCGCTGATGACGGTCACGTCGTGTTCGACCGCGAGGTCACGGACCCCCTCCAGCGCGGCGTCGGAGTAGACCGCTCCGGTCGGGTTGCTCGGCGAGTTGACCACGAGCAGTTCGGTCTCGTCCGACATCGCCTCGCCGAGTTCGTCCAGCGCGGGTTCGAGTTGGAAGTCGTGGGGCGCGAGGTCCACGCGGTTCAAGTCGCCGCCCGCCAACTTCACCATCGCCTCGTAGGAGACCCACGCGGGGTCCAACAGGACCACTTCGTCGCCGTCGTCCACGAGCGTCTGGATTGCCTCGTAGAGCGCCTGCTTCGCGCCGGGGGTCACGATGACGTTTCCGGCCTCGTGGTCGAGTCCGTCGTCGCGCAACTTCTCGGCGATGGTCTCCTTGAGTTCCGGAATCCCGTTCGAGGAGGTGTAGCCGGTGTGTCCCGCGTCCATCGCTTCCTTCCCGGCCGCGACGACGTTCTCGGGCGTCGGGAAGTCGGGTTCGCCCACGCTCAGGTCAACTACGTCCGCGCCCTCGGCCTCCAGTTCGGCGGCGAGGTTGCTGATTGCGAGGGTCGCGCTCGGTTCGACTCGTTGGATTCGGTCTGAAAAGTGCATTTAGAGTTCCTCCGAAAGTTCGACTGCGGCGTCTACCGCCTCCGCTCCTTTGTCCGCCCGCTCGCGGGCCTCCGCTCCCGACATGCCCGGTCCGCTCACGCCGAAGGTGACGGGCGTGTCGCGGTCGAGACTCACGTCGGTCAGGCCCTGTGCGGCGGCGTCGGCGATAACTTGGTCGTGGTCGGTGTCGCCGGTCACGATGGTCCCCACCACCGCCACGGCGTCGATTTCCTCGCGCCGGGCGAGGCGGTCGGCCGCCAGCGGCGCGTCGTACGCACCGGGAACGCGAAGCGTCTCTACGACCTCCGCGCCGCGGTCGGCGGCGGCCTCCCGCGCGTGTTCTTCCATCTGCTCAGTTACGTCGCGGTTGAACCGCGAAACGACGAGACCGAGGGAAACCATGTCCGGGTGGAGGTTTGGCCGAGTAAAAGAACTACCGTTCTCCGGAAAATTTGTATCCCTCTGGATGGTTTCGGGAAACGATGACCGCAGATGAGAGGTCCGCCAACGCTCGGCAGTGGACCCGCGACCCCGCGAGCGCGTTCGGTCGGGCCGTCGGCGCGCGAACCGCGCTCGCGGTTCTCGCCGTGACACTGGTTTCGCTGGCGCTTCGACTGTTCGGACTCGGCGCGCGGGTGTTCCACTGGGACGAAGGCCGCGTCGGGTACTGGATTCTCCGCTACGCCGAGAACGGTATCTGGGAGTACCACGCCGTCATCCACGGGCCGTTTCTCTATCACGTCAACAAGTACCTCTTCCAGTGGTTCGGCGCGAGCGACTTCCTCGCGCGCCTGCCCGTCGCCGTCGTCTCGGGCCTGCTTCCGCTGACCGCGTGGTTGCTCCGCGAGCGACTCCGCCGTGCCGAGATGATAGCGGTCGGACTCTTCTTCGCGGCCAACCCCGTCGTCCTCTACTACTCGCGGTTCATGCGCAACGACGTGCTTCTCGCGGCGTTCATGGTGTACGCGCTGGCGTTCTACGTCCGTCTGTTCGACACCCGCAAGCCTCGCTACCTCTATCTCGGGACGCTGATGCTCGCGCTGGCGTTCACCACGAAGGAGAACGTGCTGGTCTACGTCGTGACGTGGATGGGCGCGGCCGTCCTCCTGTTCGACCACCGACTCGTGCTGGCGGCGCAGGCCGACGACCGGAAGGCGCTGGTCCGCCGGAAGGCCCGCGAGACGTGGCGCGCGCTCTGGCACGACCGGTGGGGCCTACATCTCGTTCTCGGCGTCGTCGTCTTCTTCGCGGTGGTAATCTTCTTCTACGCGCCGCGCTCGCAGGGCATCTCGGACCCCGGACTCTGGAAGGCCTTCTCGAATCCCGGCACGTTCCCCGCGGTAATCGAGGAAGCCACCGTGGGGTCGTGGGAGTCGTTCGTCGGCAAGTGGGGCGAGGGCAACCAGAAGTCGTACCTCTCGACGTTCGAGTCGCTCGGCGCGATACTCTGGGAGGGCGCGGCCGCACTGCTCGTCCTGTCGGTGGTCGGGTTCGTCACCGACCGGTACGTTGGCGACAAACCCCGCGACGTGGTGTCGTTCGCGTCCTACTGGGGGTTCGTCAGCGTCCTCGGCTACCCCGTCATCGTGGAGAACCCCTTCCCGTGGGAGGTCGTCCACGCGGTCGTTCCGCTGGCGATTCCGGCGGGAGTCGGTCTCGCCATCCTCGTCCGGTGGGGCGCGCAAGCCGTCTCGGACGGCGACGGCGTGAGCGCCACGCTCGCGGCCCTGCTGGTCCTGCTGGTCGCCGGACAGGTCGCGGCCACCGCCGCCAGCACGACGTACATGCACCCCGCCGACCAGTACGTGGACGCCGACAGCGAGGACAGGAACGCCCTGCTCCAGTACGGCCAACCCGCGGAGGGTCTCCGCCCGACCTTAGAACGGGTGCGCTACGCCTCGAAACGGAACGACGGCATCGACGTGCTGTACTACGGGTCGGACTTCTACGTCGCCGACGAGTCCGAGAACGACCGGTGGGCCGCGGGCGGCGGGTGGTACGACCGCCTGCCCCTGCCGTGGTACACCGAGATGTACGGCGCGGAGGTAGACAGCACGACCGAACTCGGCGTGGTCGGGTCGAACCCGCCGCCGGTCGTCGTGGCCCGCGCCGGGGACCGGGGGCAGGTCGCACGGCGTCTCGACGGCTATCGGGCCTTCGAGGAAGAACTCACGCTCTGGGGGAGCGAAACGGTGTTCTTCGTTGACGAGGAGTACCTCCGGCCCGCGGACGCCGAGAGCGGCGGTGAGTAGCGACCCCGGACCCGGCGGTGAGTAGCCACGTTCTTGCACAACTACCGCCCGAGTTGGCAAATCTTATGCAGACCCGTCCACAACCCACCACCAGATGACCGACACAGAGACGCTCGGCGTCGTCGGCGGCGGACAGCTCGGTCGGATGCTGGCGGAGGCGGCCGCACCCCTCGGAGTCGAGGTGGTCGTCCTCGACCCGACGCCCGACTGCCCGGCCTCGCCGGTGGCACGGGACCAAATCGTCGGCGACTTCGACGACGAGGACGGCGTTCGGGAGTTGGCCGAACGCGCCGACTACCTGACCTACGAAATCGAGTTGGCCGACCCCGACCTGTTGGCGGCGGTCGAAGACGAGTACGGCGTGGCGGTCAACCCCGACCCCGCCACCCTCCGGACGATTCAGGACAAGTTGGTCCAGAACCGCGCCCTGCGGGACGCCGGGGTTCCGGTCCCCGACTTCCGGCAGGTGGACGACCGCGAGGACTTGGCGGACGCCATCGAGGACTTCGGCTATCCCGTCATGCTGAAGGCCCGCGAGGGCGGGTACGACGGCCGGGGTAACGTCCCCATCGCCGACGAGAGCGAGGTGGACGACGCGCTGGCGCAGGTCGAAGGCGGCGCGGTGGCAGAGGAGTTCGTGGACTTCGAGCGCGAGGTGTCGATAATCGGCGTGAAAGGCGACGGCGAAACCGCGACCTTCCCGCTCGGCGAGAACGTCCACCGCGAGGAGATTCTGCGCGAGACGGTCGTTCCGGCCCGGACCGACGAAGCGGTCGCAGAGCGCGCCCGCGAGGTGGCCGAGGACGTGCTGGCGATGCTGGACGGCCGAGGGGTCTACGGCATCGAACTCTTCGAGACGACGGAAGGGGAGATTCTGGTCAACGAAATCGCGCCCCGGCCCCACAACTCGGGCCACTACACCATCGAGGGCGCGCTGACCTCCCAGTTCGAGCAACACGTCCGCGCCGTGACCGGCCGACCCCTCGGCGCGACCGACCTCCGGAGTCCCGTGGTGTCGGCGAACCTGCTGGGCGACGGCGACGAACGCCGACAGGCCGAGGTCTCGGGCGACGAGGCGATTCTCGCCGCCCCCGGCGCGAGCTATCACTGGTACGGCAAACACGAGGTCTACCCCCTGCGGAAGATGGGCCACCTGACCGTGGTCGGCGACTGCGAGAGCGACACCGACGAACTACTCGACGCGGCCCGCGAACTGCGCGACGAGGTGACATTCCAATGAGCGAACTCCAAGCACTCATCGACGACCTGCGAGCGGAGGCAGAGCGCGACAGAAGTACCGAAGAGACGCCCGAAATCGGCATCGTGATGGGGAGCGACTCGGACCTCGACGTGATGGCCGGGTCCGAGGACGGACGACCCGGCGCGTACGACGCCCTGACCGAACTCGGGTTCGAGGAAGTGACCGACTACGACGACCCGCCCGAGGCCCGGTTCACCTTCGAGACTTACGTGGTGTCGGCCCATCGCACGCCCGAACTGATGTACGCCTACGCCGAAACCGCGGAAGCGCGCGGACTCGACGTGATTATCGCGGGTGCTGGCGGCAAGTCCGCCGACCTGCCCAACATGACCGCTTCGCTGGCCTATCCCCTGCCGGTCGTCGGCGTGCCGGTCCAAGAGAAGTCCCTGCCCTCGGTGGTGGGGATGCCAACGGGCGCGCCAATCGTCGCGGTGGACGCGGGCAAGTCGTTCAACGCCGCGCTGTCGGCGGTACAGATGCTCTCGCGGGAACACGACGAACTGCGCGACAGGCTCGTGGAGTACCACGACGACTTGCAGGAAGGAGTGGCGGACGTTTCGCGCAGACTTCACGAGAGCGGAACCGAACAGTTCCGGGCCGACCGGGAGTGACCGTCAGAGGAACATCAGCGCGAGTCCGACCGCCATAATCAACAGCGCGTAGTTGTGCATCGGGTGTTGCTTGGCCGCCCGGCGCTGGAGTCGTTCGAGTTTCGCGTCCACGTCGCGGGTGTACTCGATGTCGAACGCCTCGTACTTCTGTTCTTTCAGGTCCTCGGTCACGTAGTCGATGGCCATCAGGATGAGCATCAGGCCGAACGAGAAGATGGAGACCCCGAGCAGTTGCACGTCGAACTCGGGCGAGAGCAGGAAGTACCCCGAGACGGTCGGAATCCACGCGGCGGTGAACCCGAGGTTGCCGACGCCCGTGACGTACTCTCGGTCGTGAAGTCGGCCGTCGAACAGTTCGAGGTTGTACGCCACGGCCCCGAACGCCCCGAGGACGACGAACGAGAAGAACCACCACGAGGTCATCCACGACAGCACGCCCCCGAGGACGACTGCGGCCCCGAGCATCAGGTAGCCAACCGCGTACTGAACCCGCGAGTCGATGTCCACGGTCATGCCCTCGTCGGCGAGGTCCAGATTGTTGGCTCCCTCGCCAGCGAACCACATGAACGGCATGGCGATGGCCCAGAGTTGCCAACTCCAGTCGTGGTTGACCGCCGCCAGCACCATCCCCATGCTCATGTAACTCACTTCGAGGATGTTGAACTGCCAGTAGGGAGATACCAGCGAGTGGACGAGACTGTAGGTGAAGCCTTCCGGCGTCGGGTCGGAGTTATTGTTCGATTCGTATGACATGCAATTTATAGTAAGTTACTATGTAAAAGTAATTTTTGATACTTTTGGCGACACTATTCCGACGCTTCCGGGGGAATCTCGACTTCGCCGTACTCGACGGGCGACCCTTCGCGGGGTGCGGCCCACTTCGCGGCGTTGGTCAACACGTCGTGAACGTCCTCGTTGTGGTAAATCGGATACGCCTCGTCGCCCGGCCGGAAGTAGAAGATGCGGCCCTTCCCGCGCCGGTAACAGCAACCGCTCCGGAACACCTCGCCGCCCTCGAACCAACTCACGAACACGAGCGAGTCGGGTTCGGGCACGTCGAAGGGTTCGCCGTACGTCGCCGCCGCCGGAATCTCGATGTACTCGTCGAGTCCGTCGGCGATGGGGTGGCCTTGGTCGATGACCCAGAGGCGCTCGCGTTCGCCGTCGTTTCGCCACTTGACCTCGCCGGTGGTACCGAGTAGTTCGCCGAATATCTTCGACCCCTGTCCGGAGTGGAGGACGACGAGACCCATGCCGTCGCGGACGTGTCTTTTGACTCGTTCGACTACCTCGTCGTCAACCTCGTCGTGAGCGGCGTGGCCCCACCAGAACAACACGTCCGTCGCGTCGAGGCGCGACTCGGTTAGCCCGTGTTCCGGTTCGTCCAGCGTGGCAGTCTCGATTTCGAAGTCGTCGCCGCGAATCCCGTCCGCGATAGCACCGTGAATCCCGTCGGGATACCGGTCTCGTATCTCGTCATCTTCGCGTTCGTGCCGATATTCGTTCCAAACAGTAACGTGAACAGTCATATCTTACCAATTATGAAAGTTTTATAAAAATGTATTGTTCTCGAAGTCCCTTCCCGAATTAGGCGGTGTTGACCATCCCACCGTCCACCGCAATCGACTCCGCGGAGATGTACTCCGAGAGGTCCGAAGCGAGGAAGACGGCGGCGTCGGCGACGTGCTTGGGGTCGCCGAACTCCGAGAGCGGAATCGCGTGGCGCTTTATTATTTCTCCTCTTACACTTCCCTTTATCAGTTGTTTGAACGACACGTCTCCGCGCTTCAGCAGTTCTTTCCGACCGCTCCCGATTATCGACCCGTCGCGTTTCGTCATCGCCGTCTCGATGACGCCGGGGTGGAGCGTGTTCACCCGAATCCCGTCTTCGCCGAGTTCGGCCGCGAGCGAGTAGGTCAACAGGCGGACGCCACCCTTCGCCGTCGAGTAGGCCGAGGCGTCGGGCACCCCGACGAGTCCCCCGGCGCTCGACATGTTGATGATGCTCCCGCCCTCGCCTTGGGCTATCATCTTCAGGGCGGCCTCCTGACACCCGTAGAAGACGCCGTTGAGGTTCACGTGCATCAACTTCTCGAACTCGGCCTGTTCGAGGTCCACGAACGACTTTTCGGGTCCGGAGATGCCCGCGTTGTTGACCATCACGTCGAGACCACCGAACTCGTCGGCCGCCTCGACTGCGCGCTTCACGTCCGCACGTTCGCTCACGTCGCACTCCACGAACGTCGCCCGAGCGTCCGTCTCGGCCTCGATTTTCTCGTGGGTCGGACGCCCGCCCTCCCGCGGTTCGGTCTGTACGTCGGCGATAACCACGTCCGCGCCTTCCTCGGCGAACCGTCGTGCGATGGCGCGACCGTTACCGCTGGCCGCGCCCGTGACGACCGCCGTCTTGTCTGTGAGAAGTTGACTCATCGTGCTGTTGGTGTTTCCTCACCGCTTACTTATTTCTACTTATACGGTTCATATCGAACGAATCCCAACCGACCGCCGAATTAATCGCCAGCATCTCCGGCCGTTCGGACGTGACCCAACACTTCGTCGCCCACCGACGCTTCCGTGACGTTGAGAGGTTCCCCGTCGGAACCCATCAGTCGGACGTGACAGTGGTCCTGCAACACTGCTTCGACGGTCCGGTCGCCAGCCGTCGCTTCCACGAGCAACAGCGGTCGGGTCTCGGTCTTCTTGCGCCCGATGGAGGCGGGTCGCGTGTTACCGTCCTTATCGACGCACAGCACTTCGTCGCCTGTCGAGAGTTCGGTCAGATACTCTATCTCGTCGTCCGCGACGTTGACGTAGGCGTGGACCGACCCGGCGTTGACCCGAAACGGCCGCGGACTCATGTTCGGCGGAGAGTGGGCCTCCGAACAGACGAACAACCCGCCGTCGCCGGTCGAACCGACGACCATCCCCTCGTCTTTCGAGAACAGCGAAGTCACGTCCACGCAACTTCGCTCGCCGACGCCGACCTGTTCGACCCGCGTGATTTCGAGGGGTTCGACCGCGATTTCCCCGCGGTACTCCCTGAGTAGCGCGTTTCCAACGTCGTACACGTCCTGTGCGTCGCGGGTCGAGAGCAGTGCACCCCCGCTCGCCGCCGACCCGTCTAGCCGACTTTTCGCCGCCTCCGCACTGGACGCGTGCCGGAGTATCGTCGCCGCGCCGCCGAGTTCGTCTTCGAATCCCTCGGGCGCTTCGCCGTTGAAGATGCCGTACTCCGCGCTCCCTTCGAGCAAGTCGAGCGCCGATTCGGGGTCGAACTCCCCGTTCGTCGGCGGCAGGTACCCCGTCCGGAACCCCTGTTCGCTCGCTCGCCGGAGACACTCCGCGTGGGACGAGACGACGATTGCACCGTCCTCGACGGTTGCGAGGTCGTCTACGTTCTCGACTTCGATGGCCGCCGCCGTGCGCGCCGGGAGACTGAACTGCTCTCGCTGGTCGGGAGTGACCAAAAGGGCGTCTACGAGGGTATTGAACCCTGCCGCGACGACACTGCTGTTCCCGTCTAAAAATCGTCGGGCATCGAGCCAGAATTCCTTATTTCGTTCTCGTTCCATACGGTTTAGGAGCAAATATAAGATGATATTATTTTCGGTTCTAGATACCAATCTTTCCTGAGGAATGTGGTGTCCCCGCCGACTCAACACAAAAACGATTTGGGCCGCGTGGCCCGAGTCACCCGTATGTCCGACGAGTCACGCTCCGGCGTTCCGACGGCACGTAACGTCCACCACGTCAGTATCACTGTCCCCGACTTGGACGAGGCAGTGGACTTCTTCGTTGACGTTCTCGGTGCCGAACTGCTCTACGAGAAGGGTCCGTTCGCCGACCCCGAGTTCATGGAGACCAACCTGAACGTCCACCCCGAGGCGGAGGGACAACTGGCGATGCTCCGGTTCGGGCCGACGACCAACCTCGAACTGTTCGAGTGGGACTCGCCCGACCAAGAAGAAGGCCACCCGAGCAACAGCGACGTGGGCGCGAGTCACCTCGGGATTCAGGTCGAGGACATCGACGCGGCCATCGACTATCTCGAAGGCGTCGAGGGCGTCGAGATTCTCGGCACGCCCCAGCACAACGAGGAGGGACCCACCGGCGGCCTGACCTACGTCTACTTCACCGCGCCGTGGGGCTACCAACTCGAACTGCTCGAAGCGCCCGAGACGATGCCCTACGCCGAGTCCGCCGACGACCGACTGTACGGACCGGCCGACGACTGGTCGGACCGACCCGACGCCTAACGCTTCTCGACGCGCACCGGAATCTCGTCTTTCGGTTGGATGTTGATGGCGGCGACGAGTTCCAAGGGGTCTTCCTCGGCGAGTTCGAGTTCGAACTCCTGTGCCACCGTCGCCAGCACCAGTTGGGCCTCGATGCGGGCGAAGCGCATCCCGATGCAGTGGCGCGGACCGCCGCCGAACGGGAAGTACGAGTAGTCCGGGCGCTCGTCCTCCAACTCCTCGGCCCATCGCTCGGGGCGGAACTCCTCGGGGTCGTCGTACCATCGCTCGTCGCGGTGGACGACCCACTGGGGGAGCGAAAGGGTCGCTCCCTCCGGAATCTCGTAGCCGCCGATTTCCACGTCGGTCACGGGTTCCCGGAAGAAGTTGTACACCGGCGGGTAGAGGCGCATCGACTCCTTGACCACCTTGTCGGGGTAGTCGAGTTCGTCCAAGTCCTGCATCGTCGGCGTCCGGCCGTCGAGTACCTCGTCGATTTCGGCGACCAACTTTTCGCGCTTCTCGGGGTTCTTCGAGAGCAGGTACCACGAGTAGGTCAAGGTGAGCGCAGTCGTCTCGTGGCCCGCCAGCAGGAACGAGAAAATCTGGTCGCGGACCGTCTTGTCCGACATCTGACTCCCGTCGTCGGCCTCGGCGTCGAGAAGGATGGACAGCAGGTCGATGCGGTCGGTGTCGTCGGACTTCCGTTCCTGTATCATCCCGTCGATGACCTCGGTGAACTGCTGGAGCGTGCGCTTGTACCGGATGTTCGTCGGAGTCGGAAGCCAGTCGGGGAGGAACACCGACGACTTCGACCCGCCGAACTTCGCGGTAATCGCGTGTCCGGCGTCACCGATTGCAGTCTCCTTGTTCCGGATGTCCTGCCCGGTCAGGGTCTTGGCCAGAATCTGGAGGGTGAGCGCCCGCATCTCCTCGTGGAGCGAGATGCGCTGGCCGTCCTCCCAGTCGTCGGTCAGCGACTCGGCGTACTCGGTCATCATCTGGGTGTACTCCTCGTCCACCCGCTCGTGGAAGAACGCCGGTTGGATAATCTTCCGCTGGCGCTCCCACTGTTCGCCCTCGCTCAGGAACAACCCGTCGCCGGTGACGCCCGCCAGCGCCTCCTGCTGGAAGTCGCCCTTGACGTACTTGGCGTCGTCTTTGACGAGTATCTGCTCGATGTACTCCGGGTGGGTGACGTGGTAGAACTCCTCGCCCCCCACGTCGACGCGAACTACGTCGCCGTACTCCTCGGCACACCGCTCGTAGAGACCGAGTTGGTCCTGAAAGAGGTCCGGGAGATTACCGATGACCGGAAACCCGTCGGGACCCGGCGGGTCGTCCGATTCCTGACTTTTTTCTGTCGTATCATCGCGATTAGATGCCATCTTTTTCTATTGTCTAAATCAAAAGAAGATACAATTTACGGTTACCGGTTCGTCTGATGAAGTGTACGAAGAATCACCGGAGGCGGTGGCGTCAAAACGTCATCTCGTACATGTCGGTCTCGAACTTCTCGTTGACGAACTCCGGCAGGTTGCCGAGTATCACGTTCCGCACGCGACTGAGGATACCGTTCTCCAGTTGGGCCACCTTCCCTCGCTGTCTCGACTGTTCGACCATCTCTCGGGCCTTGTCGAGGCGCAACTCCTCGTAGGTCTCGAACGCGCGCCGGTGTGACGCGCGTTCGTCGAGACACTTCGCCAGCGCGAACCCGTCTTCGAGGGCCTGCGCGCCGCCCTGCGCGAGGTTGGGGAGCATGGCGTGTGCGGCGTCACCCGCGAGGACGACCCGGCCGCGCGACCACTCTTCTATCGGGTCGAAGTCCCGCATCTCGACGCGAGCGACGCGCTCTGGGTCGGTCCCGGCGATAAGTTCGCCCACCGGGGCCGGGAAGTCCGCGTAGCACTCCGCGAGTCGTTCGACTGGGTTGCCGCCCCCTACGGGGTCTAACGACCCGTTTATCGGTGCGAACCAGTACGACCGGCCGTCGCCGAGCGCCGAGTATCCGAACCGCTTGCCTCGGCCCCAAATCGCGCGGTCCATCCGGCGGGACGACGCCGGGAGTTCCACGTCGGTCGTCGCGGCGTAACAGACGCTTCCCGAGTCCCGTAGCGACACCTCGGGAAACAGGTCGGCTCTGAGGTCCGACTCCACGCCGTCCGCGCCGACAACCACGTCGGCGCTCGCAGTCCCGCCGTCCGCGAATTGGAGCGTTGCCGACGCCTCGTCCTGTTCGACGCCGGTACATTGCCGACCGGTCTCGACGGCGGAGTCGGGAATCTCCCCGAGCAACGCCGCCTGTAACTCCTCGCGGTGCGTCGAGACGATGGTGTGGCCGTACGTGTCTTCGACCGCGGTCAGGTCGAGGTCGAAGATGGTCGCGCCGGCCACGTCCTCGACCAGCGTCCGTTCGAGGGGGACGCCGCGTTCGCAGATTCGGTCGGCGACCCCGAGTCGGTCGAGAACGTCCATCCCGTTCGGAGGTATCCAGATGCCCGCGTCCGCCGGTTGGGGTTCGTCGGCCGCTTCGTAGACCACCGGGTCGAACCCCCGGTCGGTCAGTGATGCGGCGGTACAGAGTCCCGCGATTCCGCCGCCGACGATAGCGATTCGCTCCATCTCACTCCCGCTCTCGCACGACCATGTCGATGCCGTCTTTCGGTTCGATGATGGTCGATATTTTCAGGTCGAGGTCCTCGTCGGACACCAGTTCGAGTTCGTACTCCTGAGCGAGCGTCGAGAGGACGAGTTGGCCCTGAAGCATCGAGAAGTGTCTGCCGATACACTGTCTGGGACCGCCGCCGAACGGGAAGTACGAGTACTCCGGGCGCTCGTCGGCGACTTCCTCGGCCCACCGCTCGGGACGGAACGCCTCGGGGTCGTCGTAGTGGGCCGAGTCGCGGTGGACCGACCACGGCGTCAGGTTCACGGCCGCCCCCTCGGGAATCGTGTAGCCGCCGATTTCCACGTCTTCGGACGGTTCACGGCCGAGCGTCCACACCGGGGGGTAGAGGCGCATCGACTCCTTGAGGACCCACTCGGTGTACTCGAACTCCCGAACGTCTTCGACCGTCGGCGAGTCGCCGCCGAGTATCTCGTCGAGTTCGTCGGTCAACTTCTCGCGCTTCTCGGGGTTCTTCGAGAGCAGGTACCACGAGTAGGTCAGTGCGAGTCCCATCGGACCGCTCCCGCCGAGCAGAATCGTGTTGATTTCGTCGCGGAGCAAGTCGCCGTCCATCTGGTGGTCGTCGTCGTTTTTCGCCTCCAGCAGTAGTTTGAGCAAGTCGTCGGGATTCTCGTCGTTCTCCTTGCGGTGGCGAACGATGTCGTCCACGTCGTCTTCGAGGTTCTCGACGGCCCCCTCGTACTGGCGGTTCACCGGGGTCGGCACCCAGTTGGGCACGTACCACGAGGGGTTCGTGGGGTCGTACTTCTCGCTGATGGAGTGGACCGCCTCGCCGATGGCGCTCTCTTCGAACTCCCGGTCCTGATTGAACAGCGCCTCCATGAGGATTTCGACCGCGAGGCGTTCCATCTCGTGGGCGATGTCGTACGTCTCGCCGGGCGTCCACTTCTCGACTGTCCGCTCGGCGTGTTCGACCATCGTGTCGGCGTAGTCGGTCACTCGGTCGCTGTAGAACGCTGGCTGGGCGACTTCGCGGTTTTTCCGCCAGAAGTCGCCTTCGCTCAGCAACAGTCCGTCGCCGAACACCTTGTTGAGTCGCTTCTGCATCAACTGCGGTTTGAGGAACTTCTCGTTTTTCGTGACGAGAACCTCTTCGATGTACTTGGGGTCGGTCACCATGTACATCGGCTTGCTCCCCGCCTCGGTGTAGATTAGCCCGCCGTACTTTTCGGTACACTCTTCCCGAAATTCGAAGGGATTCTTTACGTAGTCGATTGCGTTTCCAAGTAAGGGGACACCATCCGGTCCCGGTGGTTTCGACTGTTTCATTCGAGAGGGATTCAAAACTATAATATAATAAGTGTTCTGGTAATTCTTACAAAAACACACCGAAACTACAGTTCGGCGGAAACGATACTGTAGGTCACGGCGTCGCTCTTGAGCGCGGGATACTGGTAGAAACAGGCCACCGCGTTGCCGAGTTCGGTGTCGTTCTGGCGTCCGAAGAAGTTCAGCAGTTTTCCGAGCGGATAGCCCCAGAGACTAAACAGGAAGATGTCGAACGCCGACTTCATGATGTTGTCCTCGGCGTTCTCGGAAGTGATGTTCTCGAACCCGAGGTCCGCGAGGTCGTCTTGGAAGTCGTCGATGTGAGCGTAGTTGCTCAGTCGCCATCCCTTCAACCACTGGGTGACCATCAGGTCCTCGATGAACGAGAGGTCTCGCTTCTCCATGTACCAGTCGGTGACGACGATTCGACCGTCGTCCTTGAGGACGCGCTTGGCCTGTTCGAGGAACTCGCGCTTGTCGTCGGCGTAGCAGATGGATTCGAGACCCCACACCACGTCGAAGGAGTTGTCCTCTACCGTCTCCATCTTGGTGAAGTCGTCCTCGCGGAACTCGACTTTGTCGTCCACGCCGCGCTCTTTCGCCAGTTCGCGGGCGTAACTCAACTGGAGGGGACTGATGTTCAGGCCGACGACTTCCGCGCCGCGCTCTTTGGCCTGCCACGTCGCGTTGTCGCCGTACCCGCCACTACAGTCCAGCACTCGGTCGTCGGGACCGAGGTCCACGCTGTCGGCGAGTTTCGACTTCATGTTGTGGACAGCCTCGCCGAGGGTTTCGGTCCCCTCGTCGAAGTATCCGTAGTGGATGCTCTCTCTGTCGCTGTCGTCCGACCACTTCTCGTGATAGATGGAGTGACACTGTGAGTAGTAGTCTCGTACGTCGTCGTTCGACGTTTTCTCGGTGTTTATGCCATCTCGCTGTTTGTGTTTACTCATAAATGGTTCACGTCGTTATTACCCTGTGATTCAAAATATATAAAAGTATTCCGGTATGTATTTTTGGAGTATGACTAGCTCGTTATGTAATGGACTCCGGAGACAGTAGGGAAACAACGCTCCAACGCCTATTTTCCGCCGGTAGGGGTTGGGACTTTTATATTTTCGGGCGCGACGGACACAACCGAACTGACGATTGACGTTCCTCACGTAATTTGTCACCAAATGTGGCCGGGTTCTATATTTGATTCAATCCGAGAGAAACCATCACCGGGAATACGAGTAGTTTTCCGGCCTAAGACGAAGGAAGCGTAAGAATCAACGCTTATAGGGGTGCGTTTCTAATCTCGGGATGGTAGGAGAATATCGGCATGAATCCATGGATAGCTATTGGCGCGTTGGCGCTGGTGGGGCTGTTGATACCGGTCGGAATGATGGCGGTATCCAGCCTGCTCCGGCCCACCGTGCCCGAAAAAGGAAAAACCACCACCTACGAGAGCGGCGAAGTGCCGACGGGCGGCACGCGAATCCGCTTCAACATACAGTACTACATGGTCGCGTTGCTGTTCGTCGTCTTCGACATCGAGACCGTTCTCATCTTCCCTTGGACGGTCATCTACCGGAGCGCGGTCTCGATGGACGGCGTGGGCCTGACGAAGGGCCTGCTTCCGATGTTGCTGTTCATCGGCGTCCTCGCCGTCGGTCTCGGCTGGGCGTGGCGTAACGGTGCCGTACGGTGGGTACGAAATCCCGACCGTTCCCAACGGAGCGTCGATAGACAATGAGCAACGAACCACGGGAGACGATTCACGGTAGCACAGACCCGCAGACGAAAACACGGGAAGCCCGGATGGAGGGCGTGGACAACCGATTCAACTCCAAACTTCGGGAGGCGTTCGGCTCGTCGCCGTTCATCCTCACGAAGTTCGACAAGTTCATGAACTGGGTTCGGGGGTCCTCGATGTTCATGCTCCAGTTCGGTATCGCGTGCTGTAGCATCGAGATGATGCACACGTACGCGGTCAAACACGACCTCGACCGCTTCGGGTCCGGGGTTCCCCGCGCGTCGCCGCGACAGGCCGACGTGATGATTGTTCCGGGGACCATCGTCTCGAAGTTCGCCCCCCGGATGAAGCGGATTTACGACCAGATGCCCGAACCCAAGTTCGTCGTGAACATGGGCTCGTGTGCCATCTCGGGCGGTCCGTTCCAAGAGGGCTACAACGTCATCAAGGGTGCCGAGGAGGTCATCCCGGTGGACATCCACGTCCCCGGTTGCCCGCCTCGCCCCGAGGCGCTCATCTACGGCGTCGTCAAGTTGCAGGAGCGAGTCGCCAACGGCGAGACCAGTCCGGTGACGGTCAAGCCGTACGAACTGGAGCAGTTCGGCGACCTCGAACGCGACGAAGTTGTCGAAAAGCTCGCGGGCGAAATCGACGAGGAGACGCTCGTAATGCGTTACAACTGGACTGATTCGCCATGAGCTTAGAAGAACGCACTCCGGACGTAGGCGTCACGGAGGCCGGTCTCGACTACGACGAACTGGCCGACCTGCTGGGTGAACGCGTCCTCGACCGCGAGGAACACCTCAACGCCGAGGGGTTCGTCGTCCGACCCGACGAGGTTCAACAGACCCTCCGGACGCTCCGCGACGAAGCGGGCTTCGACCACCTCTCGTGTCTCACCGCGCAGGACTACGAGGACCGCTACGAGAGCATCTACCACCTCAAGAAGTACGACGACCCGACCCAAGAGGTCAGCGTCGTCGTCCCGACCGACGCTGAGAACCCGACCAGCGAGTCGGCGACGCCGGTCTACAAGACCGCCGAGTGGCACGAGCGCGAGGCCTACGACTTGGTGGGAATCGACTACGACGACCACCCCAACCTCACTCGCATCCTCCTGCCCGAGACGTGGCAGGGCCACCCGCTGAGTTCGGACTACGACCAAGACAAACCGCAAATCGTCTCGTTCGAAGAGAACGCCAACCCGCTGGAGGCCGACCACCGCGAGTCCGGCGAGGGGTCGGACACGATGTTCCTCAACATCGGCCCGCACCACCCGGCGACCCACGGCGTTCTCCACCTCGAAGTGACGCTCGACGGCGAACAGGTCGCGGATGTCGCGCCGGACATCGGCTACATCCACCGGTGCGACGAACAGATGTGCCAGCAGTCCACCTACCGCCACCAGATAATGCCGTACCCGGACCGATGGGACTGGGGCGGCGCGGGACTGCTCAACGAGTGGGCCTACGCTCGCGCGGCGGAGGAACTCAACGACATCGAAGTCCCCGAGTACGCGAAGGTGATTCGGACGCTGAGCGCGGAACTCAGCCGTCTCCTCTCGCACATCCTCGCGGTCGGCGCGTACGCGCTAGACGTTATCGGTGACTTCACCGCGACGTTCATGTACGGCATCCAAGAGCGCGAGAAGGTCCAGAACATCTTGGAGGACCTGACGGGCCAGCGGATGATGTTCAACTACTTCCGACTCGGCGGGGTCGTCTGGGACCTGCCCGAACCCCGCGAAGCGTGGTTCGAGAAGATTCGGGAGTTCATCGACGACATGCCCGCCGCGCTGGAGGAGTTCCACGACCTGCTGAGTCGCAACGAAATCCTCCAGAAGCGGACCATCGACACGGGAGTCATCGAACCCGAAGTCGCCAAGCAGTACGGCTGTACGGGACCGGTCGCCCGCGGGTCGGGCATCGACTACGACCTGCGCCGGGACGACCCCTACGGCTACTACGACGAACTCGACTGGAACGTCGTCACCGAAGACGGCTGTGACAACTACGCGCGACTGCTCGTCCGGATGCGCGAAATCGAGGAGTCGGCCAAAATCGTCAGCCAGTGCGTGGACCTGCTGGAGAGTTGGCCCGAAGACGAGCGCAACATCCAGTCGAACGTCCCGCGGACGCTCAAGCCCGACCCCGACACGGAAATCTACAAGGCGGTCGAGGCCGCCAAGGGCGAACTCGGCATCTACATCCGGTCTGACGGCACCGACAAACCCGGCCGGTTCAAGATTCGCGGACCGTCGTTCTCGAACCTGCAGGCGCTCCCGGCGATGACGCAGGGCGACTACCTGCCCGACCTCATCGCGACTATCGGAAGCCTCGACACCATCATGGGCGAGGTGGACCGCTAATGACCGGGTTCGTTCCCCTACAGGGTCAGGCCGAACCCCTGCTCCCCGAGACCATCGGGGAGTGGCTGTTCGGCGCGAACATGGCCCCGTGGCAGGAGGCGATTGCGGCGTTCCTCGGCGCGTTCCTCATCGGCAACATCATGCTAGCGATGACGGGCGTCGCCGGGCCGTGGGCCAAGCGGAAGATTACCGCGGCGTTCACCGACCGCATCGCAGTCAACCGGGTCGGTCCCGCGGGTCTGCTCATCATCGTGGCCGACGCCGTTCGCCTCCTCGGGAAAGAACTCATCATCCCCGACAACGCCGACCGTCCGGCCTTCGACATCGCGCCAATCGTGATGGCGGGGTCGGCACTGCTCGGGTTCGCGGTCATTCCGATGGGTCACATTTTCGGCGTCAACATCCACCTCGCGGACCCCGAGACGGGGATGGCGTACGTGTTCGCGGTCGCTTCTATCGCGACGCTCGCACTGGCGATGGCTGGCTACGCGTCGAGTAACAAGTACTCGATGATGGGCGGTCTGCGCGCAATCGCGCAGAACATCGCCTACGAGATTCCGCTCGTCGTGACGGCGGCGTCGGTCGTGCTGTTCACCGACACGCTCCAGATGAGTGGCATCGTCGCGGCCCAGCAGGAGGCGCTGTTCACTATCGCGGGCGTCACGATTCCGTCGTGGTTCGCGTTCGTGAACCCCTTCGCGTTCATCCTGTTCGTGGTGGCGAACCTCGCGGAAGTCGGCCGGAATCCGTTCGACATCCCGGAAGCGCCGACCGAAATCGTCGGAGGGTACCAGACCGAATACTCGTCGGTGTACTTCGTGCTGTTCTACCTCGGCGAGTTCCTCCACATCTTCCTCGGCGGAGCAATCATCACGACGCTGTTCCTCGGCGGCGCGAGCGGTCCGTTCCTGCCCGAATCGTTGAACTTCGTCTGGTTCGTCGTCAAGATTTGGGCCGTCTTCCTGTTCACGCAGTGGGCGCGTTCGGCGGTTCCCCGCGTCCGCATCGACCAACTCATCGAAATCGGCTGGAAGGGCATGCTCGTCCTGAGCTTCGCTAACCTCGTCCTGACGGCCGTCATCGTTGGGGTGATGCTCTAATGATTGGTGTACTGAAATCGATGGCGACGACGCTGAAGCACGCACTGGACGGGTCCACGTTCACGGTCGAGTACCCCGACGTGGCACCCGAAGTAAGCCCTCGGTTCCGCGGGGTCCACAAGTTCAGCCAAGAGCGCTGTATCTGGTGTCGCCAGTGCGAGAACGTCTGTCCGAACGACACGATTCAAATCGTTCAGGACGACCAGCGCAACGGCGAGCAGTACAACCTCCACATCGGACAGTGCATCTACTGTCGGTTGTGCGAGGAAGTGTGCCCCGTAGACGCAATCCTGCTCACGGAGAACTTCGAGTTCACGGGCGACACGAAAGACGACCTCGTGTACAACAAAGAGCAGTTGAAGAACGTCCCGTGGTACAAGGACATAGACCCCCTCGAATCCCGCGAACCCGACCGCAGTGCGTGGATTGGCGAGGGCGAAGGCGAGGTGGACTACCAGTAAGTCCGTCTCGAAACCTTAAAAGGACGATTACTAGAATTTCAAGGTGACTGAAATGGTATACGAGACACTTACGTTCGGGTTGTTCGCTCTCGTCACGATAGCGAGCAGTCTGGGCGTCGTCCTGGCGCGGGACGTGTGGCACTCGGCGTTACTGCTTGGTGTCGCGCTACTTTCCGTCGCGGTACACTACGTGATGCTGCAGGCCGAGTTCCTCGCAGCGATGCAAATCCTCGTCTACGTGGGCGGGGTTCTCATCCTCATCACGTTCGCCGTGATGCTCACGCGTCAGGCCACGACAGAGGAGGTGACAGAGGTATGACTACGAAATCCAACGACGACGGAAGCCGGATGTTACCCGGCGTAGCCGCCCTCGCGCTATTCGCAGTGATGGCGTGGGTGTTCGTCGGTGCGGAGTTCGGTGACGCCGCCAGCGGTTTCGGCGGCGACGCGAGTATCACCGCCAGCATCGGCTACGCGATGTTCAACATCCCGGCGCAGAACGCCGTGCCGAGCGAAGGGTTCCTGATTCCCTTCGAGATTATCGACCTCGTGCTGGTCGCCGCGCTCGTCGGCGCGGTCATGCTGGCCCGCCGCGACGAAGGCGGCGAGATTACGTCGGCCCTGCGCTCGAAAGCGGCCGACAAGAAGGGTTCGCCCCAAGATGTCGTCGGCGAGTCGTCCGGGCGCGAAGTTGCGACCGACGGAGGTGAGCAGTGATGGTTCCGATTCAGTACTACCTCCTGCTCTCGGCCGCCGTCTTCGCAATCGGCGTCTTCGGCATCCTGACCCGCCGGAACGCGCTGTTGTTCCTGATGAGCGTGGAGCTACTGCTGAACGCGGCGAACATCAACCTCGTCGCGTTCTCGCGGTTCCACGGCAACCTGACGGGCCAGACGTTCAGTCTGTTCACGCTGGCGCTGGCGGCCGCCGAAGTCGCAGTGGGTATCGGCATCATCCTCGTCCTGTATCGCAACTTCGCGGACGTGGACGTAACCGAAGCGACAACGATGAGGTGGTGAAACGATGGCAGCACTCCCCTTCGAACTGACTCCGGTCATCGCGGCCCTGCCGTTCGTATCGTTCCTAATCGCCCTCTTCGTCGGCGCGTTCGCCCCGCGACTGCTCCCCAAGGGCGGCGCGATTCCGGGCATCCTCGCCACCGGCGGTTCGCTGCTCCTGTCGCTGTGGGTGTTCCTCACGGTGTCGGGCGGCGAGACCTACCACGAGTACGTGACGTGGGTCGCGGGCACTGGCGAGGCGACGTTCGACCTGCATCTGGGCGTTCTCGTCGACCCGCTGTCGTCGATGATGCTCATCATCGTCTCGCTGGTCGCGTTCCTCGTCCACATCTTCAGCCTCGGATACATGAACGACGAGGGCGAGACGGGCCTGCCCCGGTACTACGCCGGTCTGGGTCTGTTCACCGCGAGCATGCTGTCGTTCGTGTTCGCGGACAACCTGCTGATGGCGTTCATGTTCTTCGAGCTGGTGGGCCTGTGTTCGTGGCTCCTCATCGGCTTCTGGTTCCGCGACGACGCGCCGCCGAGCGCCGCGAAGAAGGCGTTCCTCGTCACCCGCTTCGGTGACTACTTCTTCCTCGTCGGACTCGTCGGCGTCTTCGCCACCTTCGGCACGTCGATGTTCGTCGCGGGCGAGGGCATCGAGTCGTTCCCCCACATCGCCGAACAGGTTCTCGCGGGCGAGGGCGCGGCCGAGGTGACGACCTACCTCGGTCTCGACCCGCAGGCGTGGTTCGCGGTCCTCGGACTGCTCATCCTCGGCGGCGTCGTCGGCAAGTCCGCGCAGTTCCCACTGCACACGTGGCTTCCCGACGCCATGGAGGGTCCAACTCCCGTCTCCGCGCTCATTCACGCGGCGACGATGGTCGCGGCGGGCGTCTACCTCGTCGCGCGCATCTACGGGTTCTACGCCCTGCTTCCGCAGGTGCTGGCGCTCATCGCGTTCGTCGGCGGCTTCACGGCGCTGTTCGCGGCGACGATGGGCGTCGTCAAGCGCGAAATCAAGCAGGTGCTGGCGTACTCGACCATCTCCCAGTACGGCTACATGATGCTCGGACTGGGTGCTGGCGGTTACGTCGCATCGACTTTCCACCTGATGACCCACGCCTTCTTCAAGGCACTGTTGTTCCTCGGTGCGGGGTCGGTCATCATCGCGATGCACCACAACGAGGACATGTGGGACATGGGCGGTCTCAAGGAGAAGATGCCCGTGACCTACTACGCGTTCCTCTCCGGTTCGCTCGCGCTGGCGGGCATCGTCCCGTTCGCGGGCTTCTGGTCGAAGGACGAGATTCTCTACGAGGCGCTCGTTCACGGCCTGAACACGCCGCTGCTGCTGGCGGCCTACGTGATGGGTCTGCTCGCGGTGTTCTTCACCGGCTTCTACACCTTCCGGATGGTCGCGCTGACCTTCCACGGTGAACCCCGGTCCGACACCGCGCGCAACCCCCACGACGTTCGCTGGAACGTGAAGGGTCCGCTCGCGGTCCTCGGCGTCCTCGCGGCAGTCGCGGGCGTCGTCAACATGCTCCCGGTTCAGAAGGTACTCGGCGTGAAAGGCATCGACTTCCTCCACCAGTGGCTCGACAGTGGTCCCGAGGCGCTCTCGGCCCACCACTACAGCGAGTTGCTCCACGACTTCGCCCACTACTCGGCGGGCACCATCGGCTCGGAGGTTACGACCGTCCTGCTCGGCGCGGGCCTCTCGCTGGCGCTCGCGCTGGCTGGCGCGGGACTCGCGTGGAAGCTCTACGCCGTCCCCTCGCCCGAGGAACACACCGAAAAACTCGGCGGTGCGAAGACGGTGCTGTTCAACAACTACTACCAAGACGAGTATCAGGTCTGGCTCGCGGAGGGCTTCACCCTGCCGCTCGCTCGCGCCGCGGACAAGTTCGACCAAGGCGTCATCGACGGCGTGGTCAACGGCGTCTCCAGCGTGAGCCTGTTCGGTGGGAGTCGCCTCAAGCGCGTCCAGACCGGCGTGGTGTCGAACTACGCCTTCCTGTTGACGACGAGCTTCGTCGTCCTTCTCGTCGTCGTCGGTCTCGTGGGAGGTTGGTTCTGAATGTGGATTGAAGCACTCATCGCGGTGACGTTGGCGAGCGCGTTCGCGGTGTTCCTCGCCCCGAACAAGGTGGCGGGCAAACTCGCGTTCGCGCTCAGTCTGCTCCCGCTCGTCGGGAGCCTCTGGATGTACAGCACGTACGAGGCCAGCGGCAACGCCCTCTTGGAGGGGAGCGAACTGGCCTTCGAGACGAACTTCGATTGGGTCGTCGCGGGACCGTACGCGCTGAACTGGCACGTCGGACTCGACGGCATCAGCATGCCGCTGGTCGCGCTGACCACGGTACTCACGTCGCTGGCACTGCTGGCGTCGTGGACGCCCATCGACGAGCGCCAGAGCCAGTTCTACGGCCTGATGCTCTTCCTCGAGGCGAGCCTGCTCGGTGTCTTCTCGGCACTGGACTTCTTCCTGTGGTTCGTCTTCTGGGAGATGGTGCTAGTTCCGATGTACGTCCTCATCGGCGTCTGGGGCGGTCCCCGGCGCAAGTACGCGGCCATCAAGATGTTCGTCTACACGAACATCGCCAGCCTCGTGATGTTCATCGGGTTCATCGCTCTGGTGTTCGGTCTCGGCGACTCGGTGACGACCCTCGACATGCCCGCCGTCGCCCAAGCGCTTCGCGCGGGCGAACTCGGTAGTCTGGGTCCGGTCGGCGCGGAGACCCTGAAGGTGGCGGCGTTCGTCGCCATGTTCGCCGGATTCGCGGTGAAGGTTCCGGTGGTCCCGTTCCACACGTGGCTTCCGGACGCCCACGTCGAGGCCCCGACGCCGGTTTCGATTATGCTGGCCGGGGTCCTGCTGAAGATGGGTACCTACGCCCTGCTCCGGTTCAACTTCACGATGCTCCCGGAGGTGGCTCAGAACAACGCCCAAATCATCGCGCTGTTCGCGGTGGTCAGCGTCATCTACGGCGCGATGCTGGCGTTGGCTCAATCGGACCTCAAGCGCATCGTGGCGTACTCCTCGGTGTCTTCGATGGGGTACGTCATCCTCGGACTCGTGGCGTACACGCTCTACGGCATGGGCGGTGCGACCTTCCAGATGGTCGCTCACGGTCTCATCTCGGGCCTGATGTTCATGTCGGTCGGCGTCATCTACAACACGACCCACACCCGGATGGTCTCGGACATGTCCGGACTGGCGAGCAAGATGCCGATTACGGTCGCGGTGTTCGTCGCGGGCGCGTTCGGCTACATGGGCCTGCCGCTGATGGCCGGGTTCGCCGCCGAACTGTTCATCTTCCTCGGGTCGTTCGGCGCGTTCGCTGGCTCGGTGTGGTTCACGGCCGCCGCGATGTTCGGCATCGTCGTGGTCGCGGGCTACCTGCTGTTCGCCATGCAACGCACCCTGTTCGGCACGTTCGAGGTCGAGACCGACTACGAGGTCGGTCCGGCCGCGTTCCACGACGTGGCTCCCCTCGTGGTCCTCATCCTGTTGGTCATCCTGCTGGGCGTGGACCCGAACATCTTCTACGGCATGATTCAGGACGCAGTGAATCCGCTGGTTCCGGCGGCCGGAGGTGGTGTATAGATGGCGGTCGAACTACCGACGTGGACGGCACTCGGTCCGGCGCTCGTCCTCGGACTGACGGGACTGCTCCTGTTGGTCCTCGACAGCATCAATCCTAACTCGACCAACCGCGGCCTGCTGGCCGGAACCGCGACCCTCGGGTCGCTGGCGGCGGCCGGACTCTCGGCGTGGTACCTGTTCGCGGGCACGGGCGACGACCCGATTCGGCTCTATCAGGACTCGCTCGTCATCGACACGATGAGCCTGTTCTTCGCGTTCGTGTTCGCCAGCGTGACCGTGCTGGTCGTGGTCGCCAGCTACGACTACCTGCGCGACCACTCCTATCAGGCCGAGTACTACGCGCTCGTCTCCCTCGCGGCGACGGGCATGACGCTGATGGCGGCCGCTAACAGCCTCGCGGTGGTGTTCGTCAGCCTCGAACTCGCCAGTCTGCCGTCGTACGCGCTGGTCGCCATCCTGAAGAAGAACCGCGGGAGCGTCGAGGCGGGTCTGAAGTACTTCCTCATCGGCGCGCTCTCGTCGTCCATCTTCGCTTACGGCATCAGCCTCGTCTACGGCGTCACGGGGTCGATGCTCCTGCCGGATGTCGCAAGCGGCGTCGGCAGTACGGAACTGACCGGCGTCCTCGGCATCGGCGTGATGATGGTGCTGGGCGGGTTCGCGTTCAAGACCGCCTCGGTCCCGTTCCACTTCTGGGCACCCGAGGCCTACGAAGGCGCACCCGCGCCCATCTCGGCGTTCCTCTCGTCGGCATCGAAGGCCGCCGGGTTCGCCGTGGCGTTCCGCGTGTTCACCGTCGCGTTCCCGGTCGAAGAACTCGTCACGGGTGCGACCGCGGGCGTCGATTGGGTCCTCGCGGCCCAGATTCTGGCGGTCGTGACGATGACGCTCGGTAACTTCGCGGCCGCGACCCAAGACAAAGTGAAGCGGATGCTCGCGTACTCCTCTATCGGACACGCGGGCTACGTCTTCATCGGGCTGGCGGCGCTGTCGGGCGGCAACGACGAGTTCGTCCTCGGCGCGAGCATGGCCCACCTGCTCGTCTACGGCTTCATGAACACGGGCGCGTTCCTGTTCATCGGTCTCACCGAGTACTGGTCGGTCGGCCGGAAGTTCGAGGACTTCAACGGTCTGTCCACGCAAGCGCCGTTCGCGTGCGTGGCGATGACCGTCTTCCTGTTCAGCCTCGCCGGTCTCCCGCCGTTCGGCGGCTTCGTGAGCAAGTACTTCCTGTTCGCGGCGGCCGTCGGCGCGGGCTTCTGGTGGCTCGCCGCCGCGGGTGCCATCAACAGCGCGCTGTCGCTGTACTACTACTCGCGGGTCGTGAAGGCGATGTGGATAGAGGACCCCTCGGGCGAGTTCGACATCGAGTCCAAGCCCGTCGGTCTCTACGCCGCGCTCGCCGCGGCCGCAATCGTCACGGTCCTGCTGTTGCCCGGATTCGGTCCGGTCTGGCAGTTCGCCACCGACGCGGCGGCGGCACTCGTGGCCTGAGCGACTCCGAGACGCAGATTTCCGCGGTTTCGTTTTTTATCGGTCGTCGCGCGAGATAGCCGCCGGACCCGTCGGCGTGGCATTGCGAACTGTGCTTCCGACCCGGCGCGCGCTGGCGCGACCCCGTGTCGCGCCATCGTCGTGCGAGGGATGAGGACCGCAGGCAACGCAATCGGTTGGGGAGGCGTGTGGCTCGCGGTGGCGGTGCGGTTGCGGTCTGATTGGTTCAAGCCTGAAGCTAGCCCTTCTCGACCCATTCTTCCGGACGCGAACACGTCCTCTATCGCCGACAACCACCGACGACACCCGGAACCACCGACGACACCCGGAATCATCGACGACACCCGGAATCATCGACGTAGACCGACGTACAGACTCGAGACCAACCCGAGACGCCGCGTTCGTCTCAGAGACGGTAGACTTTAGGCCGCGCAACAGAAAGCGCCGGATACGATGGTTTCCCGGCTGATACTCGGATGCGGAACCGTCGGTCAGACCCTCGTGGAGGAGATAGCCGACGGTCCGGGGAGCCTGTTAGTAATCGACGACGCCGGGAGTCGAATCGAGGCGCTCCGCGAGGAGGGCATCTCGGCGACTCTCGGCGACCCGACCGACCCCGAGACGGTCCGAGGGGGTGCCGAGAGCGCGGAAGTCGTCGTCGTGGCCGACGACGACCCCGAGACGAACCACCGGGCGGCCGAAGTCGCCGCAGACCTGTTCCCCGAGGCGTATCTGGTCGCGTACGCGGGCCGGGACCCGTCCGACGACCAGCGATTCGCGCTGTCGGCTATCGCCGACCGGACCGTGGACCCGACCGAGGCGCTGGTCGAGCAGGTGCTGGCCGTAGCGCTGGGCAACTACGCGATTCAGACCGCGAACCTCCGGCGGACGCTCCGCAACGTCGATGGGAAACTCGCGGTGTTCATGCACGACAACCCCGACCCCGACGCCATCGCCAGCGCGGTTGCGCTGTGTCGCATCGCCGACGAGGTAGGCGTCGAGGCCGAACCCTGTTACTTCGGCGAAATCTCCCATCAGGAGAACCGGGCGTTCGTCAACCTGCTGGAGTTGGACCTTCGGAACTTCGACGCCGGTCCGGACCTCGACCTCTCGGAGTTCGCGGGGTTCGCGCTGGTGGACCACTCCCGGCCGGGCATCAACGACCAACTCCCCGAGGAGACGCCGGTCGATATTGTCGTGGACCACCACCCGCCGAAAGAACCCGTCGAAGCGACGTTCGTGGACCTCCGGAGCGACGTGGGCGCGACTTCGACCCTGTTGGCCGAACACGTCCAGCGACTCGGTATCGACATCTCCGAGGCGGTGGCGACCGGCCTGCTCTACGGCATCCGGGTGGACACGAAGGACTTCGCCCGCGAAGTCTCGACTGCCGATTTCGAGGCGGCGTCGTACCTCCTGCCGCGGGCCGACACCGGGTTGTTGGAGCGAGTCGAGAGTCCCTCGGTCAGCGCCGACACCTTCGAGACGATAGCGCGGGCCATCCGGAACCGCCGCATCGAGGGAACGGTGCTGGCGACCTGCGTCGGCGCGCTATCGGACCGCGACGCCCTCGCGCAGGCGGCCGACCAACTCCTCGACATGGATGGGGTCACCACGACGCTGGTCTACGGCTTTCGCGACGGCACGGTGTACGTCTCCGCGCGCGCACGCGGGACCGACGTGGACCTCGGCGAGACGATGCGCGCGGCGTTCGGTCAAATCGGGAGCGCGGGCGGCCACGCGGACATGGCCGGGGCACAGATTCCGCTCGGCTTGCTCGGGACGGTCGAACAAGAAGAAGAGGACTCGCTCGCCAGCGTCGTCAGCGACGTGATTACCGACCGGTTCTTCGAGACGATTCAATCGACGCCCAAGTCCGACGGCGAGTACTCCCACGGCGGCGAGGCGAGTTTCGACGCGACCGTCGTGGAACGCGAGGACTGAATTTTCGGTCTTTCGAGATTCGATAGATTCCTTTTAGAAATATCCGTGATTGCTTAGGAATTGTATAGTTGGTTCAATTGGCGGTCTCGAGCGCTGGCGGTGCGCGGCGCTCTGGGCCGCGCACCGCTCGCGTGAGCGGTCCCGGCCCCTTCGCCACGACGGTTGCTCAGTCACGCGCAACCCACGGAGTCGGCCCGCCGTCGCGCGTTTTCGTCCCTCGACGCCGACTCTCGACGTTCGTATCAGTCGGGTGAAGCGGGAAGCCTTTTCACGCGCCGTCGCATCCAACCAGTCATGGACGTGGCGGCCGCAGACGGCGGGACTGCCGACGGGAAGCCAAAAGTGAAAGACTACATGACCCGCGAGGTGGCGACGGTCTCACCCGACGCCACCGTCGAAGAGGTTGCGCGTCGTATCGCCGAGAGCGACGAACACAACGGCTATCCGGTGTGCGACGGCCGACGGGTCGAGGGGTTCGTCACCGCACGCGACCTCCTGCTGGTCGAGGAGAACGAGCCGATTTTCAAGGTGATGAGCCAAGACCTCATCGTCGCCCATCCCGACATGGACGTGAACGACGCCGCGCGCGTCATCCTCCGGTCGGGCATCCAGAAACTCCCGGTCGTGGACGACGCGGGCAACCTCGTGGGCATCATCTCGAACACCGACGTAATCCGCTCGCAGATAGAGCGCGCGACCCCCGAGAAGGTGGGTAAGTTGATGCGGACGCTCGAATCCATCCACGACACCGAAGTCGAACAGACCCGCCGCGAGGTCCCCCTCGACGCGCTTACCCCGACGCAGGGGAAGGTCTACGCCGACGAGTTGGAGGGCCGGACCTACGAACTCGAACGCGGACTGGCCGAACCCCTCGTAGTCATCGACGCCGCGCCGAACAGCGACGGGAGCGACCTGTTGCTCGCCGACGGCCACCACCGCGTGATGGCGGCCAACAAGATAGACATCGCGGAGATGGACGCCTACGTCATCCTCGTGGACGACGACGTGGAACTCGGGATGCAGAAGACCGCCGAGAAGGAGGGTCTCGACGGACTCGACGACGTGAAGGTCGTGGACTACGCCCGCCATCCCCTCGTGGAGACGACGAAGCGGTTGCAGTAACCGAGAGGTCCGATTTTGCCGTCCGGCACGCGATAGCTGGCAGACCGAACCACCAGAGGGACCCGACTGGCCGGACCGCATCGAGTGGAGGAGGGCCGCCCGGTCGCGGTCGCTCGGCGACCGCGACCGGGCAGGGGCTTCAAGAAGACGACGTGGCCCGTACTCTCGGTCTCGCGTCCCTCATCACTCAGCGCCAAACGCTATCGGAAGCAGGTTGCGGAATCTTAATGGACAGTCCGGCAAGTATTACGAGTATGTACGACGAGGACGACCTCGCGGAGATACGCGACGGGAAAGAGGAGTGGGAAGAGGAGACGCTGGGTCCCGTACTCGACGCCTACGGCGAGCGCAAAGACCGGTTCGCCACCGTCTCGAACCTCGAAGTGGACCGCCTCTACTCGCCCGACGACGTGGCCGACGTGGACTACGACGAGGACCTCGGTTTCCCCGGCGAGGAACCGTACACCCGCGGCGTCTATCCCACGATGTACCGCGGTCGGACGTGGACCATGCGCCAGTTCGCCGGGTTCGGAACGGCCGAGGAGACCAACGAGCGGTTCCACTACCTCATCGACGAGGGCCAGACGGGTCTCTCGACGGCGTTCGACATGCCCTCGCTGATGGGCAAAGACTCCGACGACCCTCTCTCTGACGGCGAGGTCGGCAAGGAGGGCGTGGCCGTGGATACCCTCAAGGACATGGAAATCCTGTTCGACGGCATCGACCTCGGGGAGGTCTCCACGTCGTTCACCATCAACCCCTCCGCGCCCGTCATCTACGCCATGTACATCGCGCTGGCCGACCAACAGGGCGTCCCCCGCGAGGAGATTCGGGGCACCCTCCAGAACGACATGCTCAAGGAGTTCATCGCCCAGAAGGAGTGGGTCATCCCGCCCGAGCCCAGCCTCGACATCGTGACCGACACCATCGAGTTCGCCAGCGAGGAGACCCCCAAAATCAAGCCGGTCTCCATCTCGGGCTACCACATCCGCGAGGCGGGTTCGACCGCGATTCAGGAACTCGCCTTTACTCTCGCCGACGGGTTCGCCTACGTCGAGGACTGTCTGGACCGCGGGATGGACGTGGACGAGTTCGCGCCCCAGTTGTCCTTCTTTTTCAACTCCCACAACTCCATCTTCGAGGAAGTCGCCAAGTTCCGCGCCGCGCGGCGCATCTACGCGAACGTCATGGACGAGTGGTACGGCGCGGAGGCCGAGGCCAGCAAGCAGCTCAAGTTCCACACCCAGACCGCGGGCCAGAGCCTGACCGCCCAGCAACCGCTGAACAACGTGGTCCGGGTGACGATTCAGGCGCTCGCCGGAGTGTTGGGCGGCACCCAGAGCCTCCACACCAACAGCTTCGACGAGGCCCTCGCGCTCCCCTCCGAGAAGGCCGTCCGGGTCGCGCTCCGGACCCAGCAAATCATCGCCGAGGAGTCGGGCGCGGCCGACATCGCGGACCCGCTCGGCGGGTCGTTCGCGGTCGAGAGCCTGACCGACGAGACCGAAGAGAAGGCGATGGCCTACATCGAGGAAATCAAGGAGATGGGCGACGGGTCGGTCCGGGACGGTGTACTGGAGGGCATCGAGCAGGGGTACTTCCACCGGGAGATTCAGGACGCCTCCTACGAGTACCAAGAGCGCGTCGAAGATGGCGAGGAGACCGTCGTCGGCGTCAACAAGTACGAAATCGAGGAGGACACCAAGCCCGACATCCTCAAAGTGGACGAGGACGTGCAGGAGCGCCAGCGCGAGCGACTCGCCGAGGTCAAAGACGAACGCGACGACGATGCGGTCGAGGCCGCGCTCGACGACCTCGACGACGCCATCCAGAACGACGAGAACGTGATGCCCGCCATCGTCGACGCGGTGAAGGCCTACGCGACGATGGGCGAAATCATGCAGGTCTTCGAAGCCGAGTACGGAAGCTATCAGGAGACGGTCACTGTCACCTGACGACGGCCGGACTGCGGATTCACTCGCTACCGCGATTCGCCGACGGCGAACGGTCGCCAAACGACCTCACTATTTCTCCGCTATAATATTAAATATCATAGCTCAAAAGCAGTTATATTTATAATCTAAACTAGGAAAATTTTATTAACTGGTGTTGTATGTATCTTAATGCACATGCCATCAAGACGCAACGTGCTCAAGAAGCTCGGTGTAGCAAGTACAGCAGGACTCGCGGGAACGGCGGCCATGTCGGGTTCCGCCGCGGCGGACATGCCAGCGGTTGACTGGGTTCCGGCCGACTCCAGCAACTACACGAGTGCGAACCGCGGTGCAAGCGACATTAACTGGATCATCATCCACACGGTCCAAGGGTCGGCCAGTAGCGCAGTCAACTGGTTCCAAGACCCCGACGCCGACGTGAGCGCCCACTTCACCACCGCCGAGGACGGCTACCTCTACCAGAGCCTCTCGGAAATCAACATCGGCTGGCACGCTGGCAACTGGAGCTACAACGAGGCCTCCGTCGGCATCGAACACGGCGGCTACGTCAGCGGTACCTACGAGGACGCCCAGTACCGCAAGTCGGCCGACCTCGTCGCCTACCTCTGTGAGCAGTACGACATCCCGAAGCAACGTGCTACTTGGGTACCCACTGACGCGGCTGACAACACGACCGGCGGCATCATCGGCCACGATCAGGTCCCCGGTAGCAGTCACACCGACCCCGGTGACAACTGGGACTGGGACTACTTCATCGACCTCGTGAACTCGTACTGAACGACAGACGAACGCGCTGACCCCAGAGTCAGCGTTTTCGACGGATTGCCATACGTCGCCGAAGTTTCTTCCGGTAGCGCGCCGTTAGTCGTCGGCATGGGGTACACTGTCCAGTACTACGACCTCGTGCTAGTCGCCATCTTCGCCACGATGGGCCTCGGTGCGGGCGTCGGCGTCTTGACCTCGCTCGCGCTTCCGACCGCCGTGACCGTCGCAGGTGTGGCCGCGGCCCTACTCATCGCTCATGGCCTGTTCGTCAACGGCCCGGTGGACGGTCCGGAGGACCTGACCGACGAGGTGGACGCGCTGAACTGAGGTCCCGGCGTTCCTATCCGGAAAGCGGAACGTAACTCGCGGTTTCCGCGGCCTGCGGTCCGGAACGACGCGCTTTCGGGAGGTTCTGGCGTGCTAACTCGCGCCAACATTTATTGCTCTCCTGAGTGAGTATTCGAACGAACTCATGCCCGAAGATACTGCCGAACTCGAAGCCCGACTCGAAGAACAGGACGAGTTCGAGCCACCGGAAGAGTTCGTCGAAGGCGCGAACGTCTCCGACGACTCCATCTACGACGAATTCGAGGAGGAGTGGCCCGAGTGTTGGGAGCGGGCGGCCGAACTTCTAGACTGGGACGAGGAGTACGACACGGTGTTAGACGACTCGAACCCGCCGTTCTACGAGTGGTTCACCGGTGGCGAACTCAACGCCTCGGCGAACTGCCTAGACCGGCATCTGGACGAGCGCGGCGACGAGGCCGCAATCGAGTGGGTCGGCGAGCCGACCGACGAGGAGAACCGGACCTACACCTACGAACAGCTCCACCGCGAGGTCAACGAGTTCGCGGCGGCGCTCCGCGAGATGGGCGTCGGCGAGGACGACGTGGTGACGATGTACATGCCGATGGTACCGGAGTTGCCAATCGCCATGCTCGCGTGCGCTCGCATCGGCGCACCTCACTCGGTCGTCTTCGCTGGCTTCTCCGCGGAAGCCCTCGCAACCCGGATGGAGTCGGCCGATTCGGAGTACCTCGTCACCGCCAACGGCTACTTCCGGCGGGGTGACGCTCTGGACCACTACGAGAAGACCCGCGAGGGTCTCGGCGACGTGGGCCACGAGGTGTCGGACGTAGTGGTCGTGGACCGACTTGGCGAACACGGCCACGGTCACGACTTGGAGGACAACGAACACTACTATCAAGACCTCGTTGAGGAGCAGTCGGGCGCGGAAGTCGAACCGGTGTCGCGTGACGCCGAGGACATGCTGTTCCTGATGTACACGTCGGGGACCACGGGACAACCCAAGGGCGTCAAGCACACGACGGGCGGGTATCTGGCGTGGACTGCGTGGACCTCCCAAGCGGTACTGGACGTGAAACCCGAGGACACGTACTTTTGCTCGGCGGACATCGGGTGGATTACCGGCCACTCCTACATCGTCTACGGTCCCCTCGCCTTGGGGACGACCACGATGATGTACGAGGGCACGCCCGACCACCCCGAGCGCGACCGACTCTGGGAGATTATCGAGGAGTACGAGGCCGACCAACTCTACACCGCGCCGACCGCGATTCGGGCGTTCATGAAGTGGGGGACCGAGTATCCCGACCAGCACGACCTGTCGAGTCTGCGCCTGTTAGGGACGGTCGGCGAACCCATCAACCCGCGGGCGTGGAAGTGGTACTACAAGCACATCGGCGACGAGTCCTGTCCCATCGTGGACACGTGGTGGCAGACCGAGACCGGCGGCATGATGGTCACTACCCTCCCCGGCGTCAAGACGATGAAACCCGGAAGCGCGGGACCGCCCCTGCCGGGCGTGGACGCGCAAGTCGTGGATACCGACGGCGACGAGGTGGACGCCGGACGAGCGGGGTATCTGACGGTCCAGAAGCCGTGGCCGGGGATGCTCCGGACGCTGTACAACAACGACGAACGATACATTCAGGAGTACTGGGCGGAGTACTCGGACACCGATTCGGACGACCCCGACGACTGGGTGTACTTCCCCGAAGACGGCGCGAAGATAGACGAGGACGGCTACATCACGGTCCTCGGACGGGTGGACGACGTACTCAACGTCTCGGGCCACCGCCTCGGCACCATGGAAATCGAATCGGCCATCGTCGGCGTCGAAGGCGTGGCAGAGGCCGCAGTCGTCGGCGGCGACCACGACGTGAAAGGCGAGGCGGTCTACGCCTACGTCATCACCGAGGACGGCTACGAGGGCGACGACGAGATGCGCGACCGGATTATCGAGGGCGTCGAGGACGCCATCGGTCCCATCGCTCGGCCCGAGGCGGTCGTGTTCACCCCCGAACTCCCCAAGACTCGCTCGGGCAAAATCATGCGCCGCCTGCTCGAGGACATCGCCAACGACGAGGACCTCGGCGACACCTCCACGCTCCGGAATCCCGACGTGGTAGAGGACATCCAGCGGAGGGTCGGCGGGGACTGATAGCGGGGTTCGGATGCGCTCGGTGCGACAGACCACGGGCGAACGCTCGGTGGAAGTTTCTACCGGGGCGCACCCGGTGACTCATCCGCCGGAATGCGCCCGGTGTCACTCACCCCAATCTAGGTGGACTGAAAGAGGCCGGTCGCTCAGCGACCGCGAGCGACCGAGGGCTTTCTAAGCCATTGTTGCGAAATCAGTTACTCGCTAGATTGAAAACCGAAGTACACGGAATAAAACGCTTCTCAAGCCCCGAGCCAGTCGTTCGTCGAAACCGCCTCGCCCACGTCGCGGCAGATTTCCGCCCCCTTTTTGCGGACCTGCTTGCCGGAGGGGAGTTTCTCCTCCTCCCGAATCGTGGTCTCTATCCACATCGCCAGTCGCTCGGCCTCGGTCTTGCCCGCTGTCTTGCGGACTTCCTCGATGGACTTCTCGTAGACGCGGCGGCGCGACCGGCCTTCCTTTTTCGCTTCGTACTGTTCGTGGGTTCCGACGGTATCCTCGACGGCGCGGTCGATGTCCCGCATCGACTGCTTGATGCTCATGGTACCCGTGACGGCGTTGACGTGGGTATAGCTGGTGGGCGATGGTGGTTTCGTCGCACACCTTTCCATAGAATTTTTCTTTCGGCGAGTAAATTTTCGTTTCCCAAACTTTGCACCCACCAGAACGTATATCATGAAAGTAGCGAACAGTTTCAGTATGAAGAAACCGCTGTTGGTGACTGACTTTTTAGACAGGGCGCGGAACCACTACGGCGACCAAGAGGCTATCGTGGCGACGACGGGGGAGCGATACACGTACGACGAGTTCGGCGACCGAGCGGACCGACTGTCGGCGGCGCTGGCAGACCGCGGCATCGAGAAGGGTGACAGGGTGGCGGTGTTGGACCCCAACACGCACTACCACCTCGAATCGGCCTACGGCATCATGCAGTTGGGCGCGATTCACACGCCGCTGAACTATCGGCTGACGCCCGACGACTACGAGTACATTCTGAACGACGCGGGCGTGGACGCCGTAATCGCCGACTACGCTTACGCCGAGAAAATCGAGGCCGTCCGCGACGACGTTCCGACCGAGGTGTTCGTCTCCAACGACGCCAGCGAGACCGATGGCGACTGGGAAGATTTCGAGGAGGTCATAGACGACGCGAGTCCCGACGACTACGAGCGCCCGGAGATGTCCGAGGACGACATCATCACCATCAACTACACGTCCGGCACCACCGGCGACCCGAAGGGCGTAATGCGGACCCACCGGACCGAGACCCTCCACGCCTACATCGTCTCGGTCCACCACGAACTCTACGACGACGACGTGTACCTCTGGACGCTCCCGATGTTCCACGTCAACGGGTGGGGACACATCTACGCGATTACCGGGATGGGGGCCAAGCACGTCTGCACGCGCGGGGTCGATGCCGACGACATCGTGGAGACGATTCGGGCCGAGGACGTGTCGTTCCTCTGTGGCGCGCCGACGGTCCTCAATATGCTCGCCGACTACTACGAGGAACACGGCGAACCCGAGATGTCCGGCGACAGCGACGTTCGAGTCACGACGGCGGGGTCGGCCCCGCCCGAGGCGACGATTCGGACCGTCGAAGACGAGTTCGGGTGGTACCTCAAGCACCTCTACGGCCTGACCGAGACCGGACCGCTCGTCACCATGTCCGACGCCCGCCGCCTGATGGACCAAGACGACGATAGTCGATTCAAGATGAAAAAGCGCCAAGGAATGGGCGTTCTCGGCACCGAAGTCGCCGTCGTGGACGACGACGGCGAGGAGGTGCCCCGCGACGACTCGACCATCGGCGAAATCGTGGTCCGGGGCAATCAGGTCATGGACGGCTACTGGGAGAAACCCGAAGCGACCGAAGAAGCGTTCAACGAGAAGCGCGAAGGCTGGTTCCACACCGGGGACCTCGCGGTGGTGGACGACCACGGTATGGTGTCGATTCAGGACCGCAAGAAGGACATCATCATCTCCGGCGGGGAGAACATCTCCAGCATCGAAATCGAGGACACCCTCTTCGAACACGACGACGTGGCGGAGGTGGCGGTCATCCCGGCCCCGAGCGAACAGTGGGGCGAGACCCCGAAGGCGTTCGTCGTGCCCGCCTCCGGCGACCCCGACGAACCCGGCGTGACCGAGAACGAGATTCAGGAGTTCACGAAAGAACACATGGCCTCCTACAAGGCGGTCCACCGCGTCGAGTTCGTGGCGGAACTGCCCCAGACCGCGACGGGCAAGATTCAGAAGTACGAACTCCGAGCCCGCGAGTGGGACGACGAGGACCGGATGGTCGGACAGGGATAGGTGGCTTTCGGCCGTAATTTCGTTTCTCTCGACATCGTATCGCTTTTCTAGACAGTTATCTCTCTGTCTCTAAACCCTCTCCCTCCAACTTGGCGCGCGCGGGCGCGACCGCGCAAGCGGGTCGCGCCCGTTCGCGCGAGGAGTCGGCCGCCGGAGGCGGCCGACGAGGATGGGGAGGCGTGAGGCCCGCGCTCGGCCCGACGAACGGCCGCGAGCGGGCGGGGCTTTTGAAGACCTCTCCCCCCGGTTCTGACGACGAATCCACTTCAGAAGAACCCACTACCCCGAACCAAACCATCAAGACCCGCCGGATAGTGAACCAGACGGAATGCCCGAAGACGAACCCGACGCGCTCTGTTTCGACATGTACGGCACGCTCTGTGACACCAGCACCGTCACGACGGCACTCGGCGACCACCTCGACGTGGCCGACGGGTTCGCCGCCGACGTGGGCGCCCTCTGGCGGCGGACCCAGTTGCGCTACGCCCAGCAGGTCGCGCTGATGGACGACTACGCGCCCTTCCGCGAAGTCACCGAGCGCGCGCTCAACTACGCGCTGGACTTCTACGACCTCGACCCCGCCGACGGAGAGCGCCAGCGGGTCCTCGACGCCTACGACGACCTCGACCCGTTTCCGGACGCCGCCGACGCGCTCGCCGACCTCGGCGGGCGTCACGCCGTCGTCGTCCTCTCGAACGGCAACCCCGAGATGCTCGACACGCTCGCGGAGAACGCCGGACTCGCCGACCGTCTGGACGACGTGGTGAGCGCCCACGAGGTCCGGACGTTCAAGCCCGACCCCGCGGTGTACCGGAACGCCGCCGACCGACTCGACCGGGCCGTCGGCGACTGCCGACTCGTCTCCTCGAACCCGTGGGACGTGGCGGGTGCCGCCAGCGCGGGGATGGCGACCGCGTGGGTCAATCGGTCGCGCGAACCGCCCGAGCGAGTCGGCGGGGACGCCGAACTGACCGTCGCGTCGCTCGCGGCACTGGTGGACTCGCTGTAACCCTCGGATGCACGGAACTTCCTTCCGTCGGAGACCAGTCCCGGCGCGGCCGATAAGTGTTAGAAAATGAATGTCTCTCGCCGTCCGACGAGCGCGGGATGGTTCGGCCCTCAACGCTTCGCTACTCGGTATTTAGGCCGATATTTTACAGCTTCGACGCCGGAATCTTCCCGTATAATTATTAATGATGTTCACGTCCCGTGATACCATGGCACGGGGAGAAAACATCGACGTGTCGCGCCGAGATGTCGTCAAGATGGCCGGAGCGTCCGGTCTAGTGGGGTTGTCGGGGGTCGCGGGGAGCGCGAGCGCACAGGAGAATCCGCCAATCGGGAACTTCCCGATTCAGGGGAACCCGACCTTCGGGTTCACGGTTCCCCAGTCGGGACCGTACTCCTCGGAGGGACAGGACGAACTCCGAGCGTATCGACTGGCGGTCGAACACCTCAACAACGGCGGCGGGTGGGTGGACAACTGGTCGGACCTGACGGGCAACGGGGTACTGGGCAATCAGGTCGAGTTCGTCTCGGGTGACACCGCCACCGACGCCGACACCGCCCGCCAGACCGCCCGCCGGATGATTCAGCGCGACCGAGCAATCATGCTGTCGGGCGGGTCGTCGAGCGCGGTGGCGATTGCGATTCAGGAGCTGTGTCAGCGCGAGAAGGTCCAGTACATGTGCTGTCTGACCCACTCGAACGACACCACGGGCAAGTCCTGCGTCCGGTACTCCTTCCGGGAGATGTTCAACGCCTACATGTCCGCGCAGGCGCTCGTCCCGCCGGTCACGCAGGAGTACGGCAACGACAACAACTTCTACCAACTGTACGCCGACTACACGTGGGGCCAGACCGTCCAGTCGTCGATGAGTCGGTTCTTCGGCGAGGCGGGGTGGTCGGAGTTGAACAGCGTGGCCACGCCGCTGGGCACCAAGGACTTCTCGTCGTACCTCTCGCAGGTACCTCGGGACAGGACCGACGTGCTGTTCCTGAACCACTACGGACTCGACGGCGCGAACTCGCTGAGTCAGGCCCGAGACATGGGTCTCGACCAAGACATGGAGATAATCGTTCCGCTGTACAACCGGCCGATGGCCCAAGCCGCGGGCGGAGCAATCGAGGGCGTCTTCGGGACCGTCGCGTGGGACTCCCAAATCGACAATCCGCCCTCGAACCAGTTCACGTCGGCGTTCAACGAGAAGTACTCACGCGTCCCGTCCGGCCCGGCGCAACTGGCCTACGCCCAGACGCTCCAGTACGCCGCGGCGGTAGAGCGCGCTGGCACCTTCTACCCGCCGGAGGTCATCAGGCAACTGGAAGGCTACAACTACAACAACATCGGGATGGGCGAGGAGACGATGCGCGCCTGCGACCACCAAGCCCAGCGCGCGGTGCCCGTGGTAAAGGGCCTGCCCGAGGGCGAACAGCAACAGGGCCAGTTCTTCGAAATCGTCAACGTCACGCCGAGGAGTAAACTCGGCTACGCCTGCGACGAGGGACCGGCCGGGGAGTGCGAACTCGGCCCCTACGAGTAGTCGAACGCGACACCCCGTCTCGGGGTTCAACTGAAGGGACTAACCTTTATGCTTGCGAGAGGATACCACACAGACATGGTGGGGAGAGGCGATATGCATCGACTTTCGAACGACTCGGCCACGGGGGGAGAGCCGTGAGCGTCCTCGCCGAAGTGGTGACGGTGGCGCTGAACGGACTCCAGCAGGGCGCGATTTACGTGCTGGTCGCCATCGGCCTGTCCATCATCTTGGGGACGCTGAAGTTCGTCAACTTCGCCCACGGCGCGCTCTACCTCATCGGGACGTACGCGGGCCTGCTGATTACGCTCGAAATCAACGTCACCGACGGTAAACTCGCCGACTGGGGCTACACCCCCATCGGACTCGAATGGGGCTTTCTGCCCGCGTTGGTTATCGTCCCGTCGGTGGTGTTCGCCGTCGGCCTGTTGATGGAGCGGTTCGTCGCCCGGCCGTTCTACGACCGGCCGGACACCGACCAGATACTGCTCACGTTCGGTCTCGCAATCGTGGTCCAAGAGGTGTTCAAAATCCTGTTCGGCGGCCAGAGCTACAACTTCGCGCGGCCCGGATGGGCCAGCGGACAGGTCGACCTCCCCATCGTGGGGACGTTCCCCGAGTGGCGACTCTACATCATCGGGATTACCGCCGCAGTCGTGGTGCTGGTCTACGGTCTCATCGAGTACACCGACTTCGGGTTGGTCGTGCGCGCGGGCACGCGGGACGCCGAGATGGTCGAACTGCTCGGCATCAAACTCTCGCGGCCCTACCTGATGGTGTTCGGCGTCGGCGCGGCCCTCGCAGGTGTGGCGGGCGTCGTCGGCGGCCCACTCTACGCGGTCAACCCCAACATCGGCACCGAGATTCTGGTTCCGTCGTTCCTCGTCGTGGTTATCGGCGGGGTCGGGTCCATCACGGGCGCGGTCCTCGGCGGGATTCTCATCGGCGAGACGCTGGCGATTCTGGTGGCCGTCGCGCCCCAGTGGTCGCAGGTCGGCATCTACGTGCTGGCCGCAATCGTCCTGCTGGCCCGCCCGCAGGGACTGCTCGGCGTCGAGGAGGTGACGCCGTGAGCGACGAACCCACAGAGACGGCCGACGCCGCCGAGGACACCGGGACGGTGGTCGAACGGGCCGAACGCCAGCTCCCCTCGTGGGAGCGCGTCCGGGAGAGCGAACTGTTCGTCGTGGCGGCGACCACCGTCGCGGTCGCACTCTTCCCGTGGCTGTTCGCGCGCGCGCCGGTCGTCAGCGGCGTCCTGCAGGGGTATCAGGACCTCGCCACGCTCATCCTCATCTGGGGCATCTTCGCCATGGGGTTCAACCTGCTTCTGGGCTACACCGGCCTGCTGTCGTTCGGTCACGCCGCGTTCTGGGGCGGGGCGGCCTACGCCGCGGGCGTATTCAGCGCGAACGTCTCGTCCAGTCCCATTCTGGTCATCCTCGCGGGCACCGCGTTCGCGGCGCTGTCGGCGTGGGTCCTCGGGTTCGTCTCGCTCCGGCGCGGCGGCATCTACTTCGCCATCCTGACGCTGGCGTTCGGCCAGATGGCCTACTACATGGCGCTGTCGCCGCTGGCGGGGATAACTGGCGGCGAGAACGGCTTTACCGGCGTGGAGTTGGGGAAACTGTTCGGCGTCTTCGAACTCCGGTATCCGGTGCCGGGGCTGGACTGGCTAGTCGGGACGTGGAAGTACGTGCTGGTTGGCGGGATTGCGGTCCTCTGCGTGGCCGCCGCGAACCGCATCCTCCACTCGCCGTACGGGATGGTGTTCCGAGCCATCCGGGAGAACGAACAGCGCGCGGAGTTCGTCGGTCTGAACGTCTGGCGCTACAAGTTGATGGCGTTCGTCATCTCGGGGACGTTCGCGGGTATCGCGGGAAGTCTGTTCACCATCTACAGCGCCTACGTCCCGCTGTCGTCGTTCTACTGGACGACCAGCGGCGAGGTGGTCATCATGGCGGTGCTTGGCGGGGTCGGGTCGCTGTTCGGTCCCATCGTCGGCGCGGGGGTCTACCTCTACGTCGAGAACATCGTCAGCGGGGTCCAACAACTGACCCTGCCGTTCACTGGTCCCGCGGAGTACCTGACGCTCGTGGAGGAACCGGTCGTCATCCTCGACGGGTTCGGGGCGTACTGGCACCTGATTCTCGGACTGGTGTTCGTCGCGGTCGTGGTGCTGTTCCCGCGAGGCATCTGGGGTCTGTTCGAGGACGTGGGGAGCGCGCTCCGGCGACTGGGAGGTGGTCGGTGATGGCCCTGTTGGAGACCCGCGGTCTCACCAAATCGTTCGGCGGTCTGGTGGCGGTAGACGACGTGGACCTCGAAATCGAGGAAGGCGAGTCCATCTCGGTCATCGGGCCGAACGGCGCGGGCAAGTCCACGCTCATCAATCTCGTCACGCGGATGTTGGACGCCACGGAAGGCGACATCGAGTTCAAGGGCGAGTCGATTCTGCGCGCCGATCCCCACGAGGTTGTCCAGAAGGGGGTGAGTCGGTCGTTCCAGACCGCCTCCATCTTCCCGGAGCTTTCGGTCGAAGAGAACGCCCAAATCGCGGCTCTGGCTGCCGAACACGGCTCGTTCCGGTTCAACTTCCTTCGGCACCGCAACGTCTACGGCGACGTGGACGCGCTGGCGCGCCGGACGCTGGACGCGGTGGGTCTGCTCGGCCAGCGTGAGGTGACCGCCGAGGACCTGCCCTACGGCGACAAGCGCCGGTTGGAACTCGGTATCGCGCTGGCGAGCGAACCCGACCTGCTGTTGATGGACGAACCCACCGCGGGGATGTCGCCCGAGGAAACCGCCGAGACGGTGAAACTGGTCGAGGAGGTCAAGGAGGAACTGGGCCTGACCATCCTGCTGGTCGAACACGACATGGAAGTGGTGTTCAACGTCTCGGACCGAATCGTGGTGTTGAACCGCGGGAGCGTCATCGCAAAGGGGACCCCCGAGGACGTGCAGGGCGACCCCGAGGTCCAAGAGGCGTATCTGGGAGGTGTCGAGGCGTGAGCCTGCTCGAACTACGGGGCGTAGACGCCTTCTACGGCGAGAGCCACATCCTCCGAGACGTGTCGTTGGCCGTCGAGGAGGGCGAGGTGTGTGCGCTCCTCGGGCGCAACGGCGCGGGCAAGTCCACGACGCTCCGGTCGATTTCGGGCGCGCGCCCGCCGGAGGTCCGCGACGGCCGCATCTCGTTCAAGGGCGAGGACGTGACCGCGATGGCACCCGAGGACATCTCGGCGCGGGGCATCTCGCTGGTGCCCGAGGAGCGCCGCGTGTTCCCGAACCTCACGGTGGCCGAGAACCTCCACCTCGCGGAGGTGTCGGAGAACCGCTCGAACACGGTCGGCCGGTCGCTCGGGCAGGTGCAGGTCGAACACGTCGGGATGACGACCGAGGAGGTGTACGACGAGTTCCCGCGCCTGCGCGAACGCAAGTCCCAGCAGGCCGGGACGCTCTCGGGCGGCGAACAGCAGATGCTCGCCATCGCGCGGGCGCTCAAGCAGAACACCGACCTGCTCCTGTTGGACGAACCCTACGAGGGGTTGGCACCCCAAATCATCGCCGACGTGGAGGACGCCATCGAGCGAATCAGCGAGTCTGGCACCACGATTTTGCTGGTCGAACAGAACGCCGTCGCCGCGATGAGCATCGCCGACCGGTGTTACGTCATCGACCAAGGGGGCATCGTCTTCGAAGGAACCGCGGCAGAACTACGCGACGATGACGAAACGAGAGACCGATACCTCGGCGTCTGAGGCATCGAGCGACGAAAAAACGGACGGAACACGGCGAGCAGTCGCCGCCGAGCGCGAGGCCCTCTTCGACGCGCTAATCGAGGCGGGAGTTCTCGCAGAGAACGACGACGGCGGGGTCCGGACGACCGACGAGTTCGACGACACCCACGCCGTCTACCACGACTCGTACGTCGGCGTGAACACCGCCGAGTTCCACGAGGCGGTGGCGGCGACGTTCGGCCTGCCGGACGCCGACGCCGCGGCGGACCTCGTGGCCGAACGCGGGGTGTCCCGCGACGAGTTCGTCGTCTATCTGGCGGTCCGGTCGCACCTCGGCGGCGCGACATCCGACTCCGAGGACGCCGCGAGCGCCGACGACCTCGCGGCGATGGCCGGGATGGTCTCGGCGGTGGTCCCGGACTCGCCGGTCCCGGCCGACCTGCCGGACGTGACCGACGACCCCGAGTCGTTCCTCGCGGGACGCGACCGGGCGGTGGTTTCGGTGTGGAAGCGATTTTGCGACCCCTGCGAGGCGACGAAGGCCGACCTGCCGACGATTCTCGACGCCGCGCCCGACGAGGTGGCCCTCGCGGGCATCGACGGCGAGGTGGCGGTCGAGTTCTGCGAGACCCACGCGGTGGAGTCCGCGCCGGGGTTCGTCGTCGTGGACGGTGAGGACCGTCGGGCGGTGTGCGAGACGGACGCCGACGCGGTGGCCGAGCGCCTGCGGTCGGTCTTCGGCGACTGACCGCCCGCCGATTCTCGGAATCTTCTTTCGTTCTCAAAGCAACCTCCTTGCTTTCTAAGCAGTTGTAAATATTTTCTAGAGCAACTTTTCTCTTTGTCTAATCCTGACCGACAAGCGTGCGCTCGGTGGAACGGACCACCGGGACGCGCTCGGCACGATAAACTGCCAGCAGACGCTCGGCCGACCATCCGCCGTCGGGCGGGGGCTTTCGAGGAATTCTCTGTCACAGTTTTCGTGGTTGCTGTAGCGGTTGCGGTGCGTAGCGAGCGGGTGGGGGCTTTCTGGACGTTCGTCGTCGTGATTCTTGCCGTAGCCGTGCTGTTGCGGAGCGGACGCGAACGCTCGACGCGCTCACCCCTGACGCCCCCCGGAGGCCAACATCTAAGGCGGCGTTGCCCGTCGTTGCGAACATGTACCACGTCGTCATCGCCGTGGACGAGGAGACCGAACGAGCGCGCAGACAGGCCAGAGCGGTCGCCGACCTCCCGAGTTCCGACGAGGAGGTCCGAGCGACCCTGCTCCACGTCTTCACGGAGAACCCCGACGGCGCGTCGGCCACGCAGGTCGGGTCGGTCCGGCGCGCCGAGGAACTGCTCGAAAACGTCGGCGTCGAGGTCGAAATCGCGGAACGGAGCGGCGACCCCGCGCCGACGGTTCTCGACTTCGCGCAGAGCGAGGACGCCGATTGCGTCTGCGTCGGCGGCCGGAACCGCTCGCCCGCGGGGAAGGCCATCTTCGGGAGCGTCTCCCAGTCGGTCATCCTGCAAGCCGACCGGCCGGTCCTCGTGACCGGCGGCGGCGAACCGGAATAGTCGGTTCGTGGGTTTTTCGGGACGTGTCGTTTCACCGTCGGTCTCCGTCGTTCTGCTACCGCAATCGTCGGAGTCGAGACTGTGAATACCCGGAAGCCTCTGTCCGCTCGCTACGTGACGACCCAGCAACTGCGACCGCAGGAACCATCGTGACGAACGCCTCGAAAGCCCCCGCCCGCTCGCGGTCGCTCTGCGGGATATTCTCGCTCACTGCGTTCGCTCGAATAGTGGCCCGCAGAGACGACCACGGGTCTGCGACCCGCGAGCGGGCGGCCCCTTTCATCCACCCGACGGTGGTCGGCCGAGCGTCTGCTGGCGGGTGGTCGGCCGAGCGCATCCCGGTGGACTGTCGCGCCGAGCGCACTCATCGCCGTCTCTCGGTCCCCTCACGCCGAGGGTTCCCGGAGCAGGAGCGCGGCCAGTCCCGCCAGCACCGCCAGCGCGCCGCCGAGGGCGAACGCGGCGGGCCAACTGGTCCGGGTCACGAGCCATCCCGCGACCCCGCCGCCGAAGACGCCGCCCCACATCTTCCCGGAGTAGAGCAGGGCGTAGTTCGCCGAGGAGTGCTTTTGGCCGTAGTAGTCGCCGACCACGCTCGGGAAGAGGGTGTACTGGGGACTCCAGAAGAAGGTGGCGAGGACGACGGCCGCGAGGAACCCGACCGCCGTGTTGGTCACGCCGAACCAGACCACCGCGAACAGGCCGAGACCGCAGAGTGTGAACGAGACGGCCATCGCTCGCTCGCGGTCCACGCGGTCCGACAGGTCGCCGACGACGAGGCGGCCGACCCCGCCAGCGATGGGCAGGACCGTCGCCCCGGCAGTCGCGGTGACGGCGTTCAGACCGACGTTCTGGGCGAACGACACCACCTTCGCGGTCAGCATCAGTCCGGCCCCGCTGACGAAGACGAACATGGCGTACATCAGCCAGAACTGCCACGTCCGGAGCATCTCGCGGGAGGTGTACTGCTCGCCAGTCGCGCCCGTGGGGTCGGCCGAGTCCGACGAGTCGGCCGCGTCCCCGCCCGCGCCGACCCACCCCGTCGGCGGGTCCCGAAGCACCAGCGCACCCGTGAGGACGCCGACGCCGATGAGCAGGCCCACGTTCCGAAGCACGTCGGGATAGCCCGTCACGGTCGCGTTCGCCCGGACGTAGGGGACGACGAGCGCGCTCCCCCCGGCGAACGCCATCGTCCCGAGACCCGTCGTCAGGCCCCGCCGGTCGGGGAACCACTTCAGCGCGGTGTTGACCGCGACGGTGTAGACGATGCCGACCCCGACCGCTCCCACCGAGTAGAGGACGTAGAGTTGCCAGAGTTCGGTCGCGTAGGCCAACCCGAGGTAGCCCCCGCCCGCCAGCACGCCCGCCAGCAGGGTCAGTCCCCGCGGTCCGTGGCGGTCCCGGTACCACCCGACCGGAAACTGCGACCCCGCCTGAAAGACGACGAACAGCGTGAACACGAACCCGAGCGCGGTCGGGTCGAGCGAGAGCGACCGGGCGATGGGCGACTCGATGGACGACCAGACGTACTGGTAGGGACTGATGAGTCCCATCATCACCGCGGCGGCGGCGACCTGCCACCACCGCGAAAAGCCCAGCACGTCCCGCGCCCGAGCAGAGTAGTCGATGTCGGACTGCGACGGCGCTGTCATTGGTTGGAGGTGACGGTCGGGTTCAATCAGCGTTGTGCTTTCGGCGCTCGCGGAACCGCGAGCGCCGAACGCCGAGTACCGGACGCCGAACGCGAGAACTCAGTTCGGCGAGAACGGTCGCCAGTCGGTCCCCTCGCCCACGCCCTTCACGCGAAGCTCCGACCCGCCCTCGTCGGCCTCCCGGACCTCGATTTGGCCGTCGAACAACTGCTTGAGGGTACTCATCGTCTGCTGGTCGTGGGCCGTCGAGTCGATGACGAAGATGCCCAGCGCGTCGGCGCTCTGGACGCGACCGGTGAAGACGTGGAGGAACCGGAAGACGGTCTGGAGGTTCGAGTACATCAACAGCGTCGAGAGCGAGTGTAACAGGATGCGGTTGCGCTTGACGCCACCGTCCTTGTAGAACGCCTGCAGGAACTCCGAAAGCTGAATCCCGATGCCGGTCATGTCCTTGGGCGAGGAAGCGTAGGTAATCTCGTCGCCGCCGGAGGGACTCATTCCCTGTTGCTTCGAAACGCAGTCCACGATGCCGAGCGGTCCGCCCTCTTCGCGGCCGAGTAGCTCACGGAGGCTCTCGCGCACGTCGTCACCGCCGTCTTTCGTCGTGACGACGATGGTACCGTCTCCGCGACGGCCGCCGTGCGCGAGAACTTCCAGAGCGAGAGTTCGTTTGCCCGTCATCGGTGGCCCGGTCACCAGGAGATTCGTTCCCGGTTCGACCTCGACCCCCGGACAGACCTCACCCAATCCGTACATGGCAGTTCCTCGCGGTGAAGTTGCGACAGGAACGGAGCCTCGGCCAAGTCCGTCCCCGGCGTCGTCTGGCAGTAAAATCTCTTGTTCCGCTTATATTCTTTTTGATTGCTACTGGCCGGTTGTCACGCTCGCCAACGTCGTGGCGTCTCACGTTCTCAGCCCCTCGATTCTGTCGAGTGACTGCTGGCGGATGTACTCGACGGCCATCCGAGTCAGGTGGTCGTCCCGGTCCGCGCAGTCGTCGGCCCGGTCGAGATACGCCTCCAAGATGCGCCGGATGCGCTCTACGCCCGCCGTCCGGTCCTCGGCGAGGTTCAACTCCGCGGTCACGGGCGTCAACTGGGTCCCCTTGTCCTCGGGGTAGTCGTCGGTGTCGTCGAGTCCGATTTGCGCGCCGAGGACCATCAACACGATGGCGCGCTTGAACCCCTCGCCCAACTCCACGCCGAGGTCGGCCTCGTACATGTTGAGCATGTCCTCGTAGAGGACGCCGACGCGGGCGTACTGGGTGGCGAAGTACGGGAGGTCGGTCGCGGACTCGAAGAGGTCGGCGTCCTCGGCGTCGGCGAACTTGTACTGTTCGCGGATGTCCTCGGCGGCCGCCCTGCGCTCCTCCGAACCATCGGCGTCGTGGAACCGGTCTAGCAACTCCCGGAACGCCTCGTCTTCTTCCTGATGTCGTTCGGAGAGTTCGACCGCGTGGTCGTAGGCGCTCCGGACCGCCTCGGGCGTCTCGTCGGCGTCGAACCACGCTTGGACCCCCGACTGGAGGCTCTGCTGGGCGAGTTCGGCCACGCGCTCGCGCGGCCGGAGGTTCGTCTCGAAGTCCTCGTACTCGTCGTCGTTGATGGCGTCTCGCATGTCGCCGTCCAACAGCGCCCGGACGACGTTCCGGGTCGTCTCGCGCCCGCGAGCGACGAACTCGTGGTCAACGTCCCTGCCGACGCGCGCCAGCGGCACGTCCCCGGCCGCGACGTGGATGCGCCCGAGGGTCAACATCGCGGGCAGGACGAGGCGGGTGTCGTAGTCGAACCGGGCCTGTTCGTCCTCGGCACCGGGAATCGGGTCCACGTCCCCAGCCTCGCGCGCGCGCTGAAGGTCGCGCTCGACGCTCAGAAAGAGGCGTTCGGTTATCGACTCGATTTCGGCGTCCGCCTCGTTGCGGAGCAACACCGTGGCGACCACCCGCGGGTCGTAGGTCTCGGCGAGGTGACTCGCCAGCGCCCGTGCAGTCGCCGGAACTCGTGACCGAACGCTACCCATGTTGTCGGAGACTCGCCCGTCGCGGTATATCAGGGTTGTGGAACTGCCGGGAGTCCGGCCCGCCGGAAACGAGCTATTTATCTACCTGACGCCGGGTTGTGGGCGTGTATGACGAGTCTCGACGGTGCCGCGCGCTCGCTGGGTCGCGTCGGCCGCGGGATGACGCTGGCCGCCCGGACCGTGTTGCCGGTCGATACCAATCCGGTTCCCGCCGACTGGACCCACGTCACGAAAGTAGACCCCGAGAACGCGAAGAAACTGCCACTGCTCTATCCGGTCTACCTCCGGCACACGAGCGCGGTGTCGGTCGGCGGGTCCGCGGACGTAACCGCCCGCAACACTGAAGAGACGTTCGACCTGCTCGCGCCAGCCTCGGTACCGGTGTTCCACGAACCCAGCGGCCCGCGTCACGTCACCCCCCGGACCCGCGAGCGGGCCGACCTGCTCGCCATTCCCGAGGTGCTGAACGGCGATTCGGAGTCGCTGGTCGGGCAGTTGGGGGAGGGCACCGAGTATATCCGGGAGGAGCTGGTGCCCGAACTGCTCGGCGAGAAACTCCCGTGGCTCCCCGCGCGCCTCGCGGACGCGCTCGCGGACGTGACTACCTCGTGGTTGCTCGCCGAGGCAGTCTTCGAGGCCTACGTCATCCAGAACCCCGACAGCGCGGCGGCCCGCGAAGCCAACGTCACCGAGTCGGACCTGCTCTCGGCGAGCGAGACCAAACAGCGAGCGATGGCGGCCGAACGACACCTCGAGAGCGAACTCGTCTACCTCGAATACTCGGGCACCTACGGCGGCGACGAGGCCGCCGAGACGCTGGCCGCCGTCTCCGAGAGTCTGTCGTGGTCGCGGCTCTGGTACGGCGGGGGACTCGACTCCCGCGAGCGCGCTACCGCAATGCTCGACGCCGGGGCGGACGCTATCGTCGTCGGCGACGCGTTCCACCGAGTCGCCGACGAGGAGGCCGACCTCTGTGAACGCGCGGCCGAGGACCTCGAACCGGGGGCCTCGGCGTCGGCGGTCCGCGAGTGGGTCGGCGAGAACGTCGCCATCGCCGACTCCCACGCGGCGGCCTATCTCGCCACGATTCCCTCGGTTTCGGACCCCGAGGGACTCGCCCGGCGGTACCTGACCGCGACGGTGTGGACGTGGCTCCGCCTGTGGGAACTCGGCCGGGACGGCGCGGACGAACGGGCGAGCGCACCGAACCCCTCCGACACGGGAGACCTCCGGCGCGCGCTGGGTCCGGACGCGGCCGACGACGTAGAGTCCGAGGACGCCGCGCTCGTCGGCCGATGTCTGCGCGCGCTCCTCGCCGAGGGCACCGAAAGTGACGGCGACGCCGACCCGTCGGCGTCGCCGTCAACCTCCGAGGAGATTCCGGTTGACCACCTCTCTGTGTCGGTTTCTCGACAGTAGCGGCGCTCATACGGGAGTTGTCACTATCTCGCGTCGTGGAGAAAGAAAGCGTCTCAGCGTTTCTGCCGCCGGTTCTCGTCCGAGCGAATAGAAAACGTCTTTAGGCAGTTCGTAGAAACGGGCGTACACGTAGCGGTACACTACGAATGAGTCTCGCCGACAAACTCGCACGCGTGGTCTGCGCCGACGCCGACTCGGAGGAGACCTACGAGTGCAAAGACTGCGGCGCGGCGTTCCCACTCGACCGGCAGACGTGCCCCGACTGCGGCGGGTACGTCATCGACCGCATCGACTGGGACGGCGTCGTCGCTGGTGATGCCTCGTCACCATAGCACACGCCGGGTCGAAACCATGATGTTTAAAACTACCCGGCCAGTAGAAGTGAGCGAGGGCGCTTAGCTCAGTCTGGACAGAGTACTTGGCTTCGGACCAAGCTGCCACGGGTTCAAATCCTGTAGCGCCCACTCGTTTTCCGAAACATCGAGACGACGAGAGATTTCTCCACTACGCCGAGTCCGGCGACTCGGCGGGTCGCTCGTCCGTCCCGTCGTCGCTCGCGCCGTCGGTTTCCGCGTCGGCGTCGTCTGCCCGGCCGAAAATCGCTTCGGGGTCGTCGGCGTCCGCCGGAAGCGCGAACCGGCCGTCCGCGAAGTCGCTCGGCAGGTCAGCGTCCGCCGACGGCGACCGGTCGCCGTCGGCGTCGGTCTCGAAGCGGTCGAGGGCGGCCGAGAGGCGTTCGGCCTGCACGGTCAGGTCGCTGGCCGACCGCGAGACTTCGGTGAGCGCGGAAGTCTGTTCCTCGGCGGCCGCGGCGACGTTCGACGCCTCCCCGGTCGTCTCGTCGCTGATTCGGGCCACCTCGTCGAACATGGCGACGACTTCCTCGGTGGCGTCGGCCTGCTGTTCGGTCGCCTCGCTGATGCTCTGGACGCCGGTGTTGGTCTCTTGGGCGTAGTCGGCGATTTCTTCCAGCGCGTCCACGGCGCGGGCGATGGAGTCGGTGTGGTCGGAAATCCGGGCGCTCGCGGACTGGACTTCTTCGCCGGTGCGCTCGGTCTGGGTCTCGATGCGGTCGAGTCGTCGTTCGATGTCCTCGGCCGCGATTTTGGTCTCCTCCGCGAGGTCCTTGATTTTGTTCGCCACCGCCGCGAACCCCTCGGGGTTGCCGCCGTCGGTACTCGACCGCGACACCTCGATGCTGGCGTTGAGCGCGAGCATGTTGGTCTGGGTGGCTATCTCCCGGATGAACTCGGCGAGTTCGTCCACCTCAGTCACCTCGTCTTCGAGGCGCTGGATTTCGGCGACCGCTTCGTCCGACTCCGCCTCGATTTCGGCGAGTCCGCGAATCGCGTCTTGGGCGGCCTCGCGGCCTTCGCGTCCGGTCTCGGCCGTCTCGGCCGCGAGTTCGGCGACCTGATTCGAGGAGGCCGCTATCTCCTCGGTCGTCGCCGACAGGCCGCTGAGTTCGTCCGCGACGGTCCGTAACTGCTCGTTCTGGCTGTCTGCCCCGGCCGAAATCTCCTGAATCGACTCGGTGACTTGCTCGCTGGCCGAGTACACCTCTTCGGAGGAGGCGGTCACGACTTCGCTGGCGTCGGCAACCCCGTCGGCGAACGCCGCGAGGTCGGCCATCGTCGCCTCGATGTCGGCCAGCATCCCGTTGAACGCCTCGGCGATGGCGACCATCGCCTCGTTGTCGCTCTCGGCGTCCATCCGCCGGGTCAGGTCGCCGTCGGCGCACGCCTCCATCACTTCGCGGTAGTCGTCGGCCTTCCGTTCGAGGTGGCGGTTGAGACGCTCGGTCGTCCGAATCTGGTCGCGCAACTCGTCGCGCATGCTGGCGAACGCGGCGTAGAGGCGGCCGAACTCGTCCTCGCGGCGGGTCGCGAGCGCCACGTCGAGTTCGCCCTGCTCCATGCGCCGACTCCGCTCGCGCAGGTCCGCCAGCGGTCGGACGGTTCGACGGCCGAGGACGAGACCGACGCCGAGCAACGAAACCAGCGTCGCGCCCACGAGCAGACCGATGTTCCGTCCGACGGCCCCGCTCAGCGCGTAGGCCTCCCGTTTCTGGATAGCGGTCGCCGCCACCCAGTCGGTTCCCTCGATGGGCGCGTAGGCCAGCACGTAGTCGCCACGCTCTCGCAGGGTGGCAATCGAGTCCACGCCGTCGGTCGGCGAGTCGTCGTCCGCCGACGCGCCCCGGCCGTCCGCCGACGAGAGGTCGGGACCGCCGACGGCCACCAGACCCGCCGACGAGACGTTGGTCGCGTCGGACGCCAAGACCGTCTCGCCGTCGGTATCGACAATCCACGTCGTCTGGTTGGTCGCGGGTTGGTGGAGTCGCTTCACTCGGTCGTCGATGCCGCCCGCGACGACTAGATACGTGTCGTCGGCACCGGCGACGGGGCTGGCGACGGCCATGTACTTGTGGTCGTCGGTGTACCACGGCGAGTCCTCGTCGGTGTACGTCGTGGTCTTCGAGACGTACGCCCTCGAAGTCCACACGTCGTCGTCGCCCCCGAACGAGGCGGCGACAGACGCGTTCGACCACGGCATCTCCACTCGGTCTAGCGACCACCCTTCGACGGTCCGCATCGTGCTGGCGGTCACGACGCCGCGGTCGGCGTCCACCAGATACATCGCCCGCACCCCGTTCGAAGACCGGTTCATCGCCGCCGCGAGTCGCCGACGCTTCTCGGTCCGGTCGCCCGCCGCCAGCGACTCGCGCGCCGAGAGCGTCCGGGTCTGGGTCCGCACCCCCGCTATCCAGCGACTCAGCGAGTCGGCCTGTAGCGTCACCGTCGATTCGACTTCCGCCGCGGCCTCGTCGCGCGCCATGTCTCTGGCGTCCACGTAGGTCGTCGCGCCAGCCGCGCCGACCACGAGGACGACGAGCGTAATCGAGAGCGTGAACTTCGCCGCGTACCGCCGCCGAATCGCCGCTGGCGTCGCCGCGGCGACGAACCGACTCCACGCCGAACGGTCCCCGGACCCAGACGACGTATCTTCGGTTGTCTCCCCCGTGCTATTTTCATCTTTCATTTATGTGTTGGTCTTTCCGATAGTCCGTGTATAAATCTAATTGCCGACGAATTATCTAAATTTTCAGTGGGGTCGGCGGAGGCGGGTCGTTCCGGGACGACGGGCGGGGGTTTCGCGGTGGCGGGTTCGCCGTCGCGGTGTGCGAGCGATTTGTCAGATACGCCCGCGTGTCGGCCGTTAGAGCTAACTCTTTAATTGGAAGGGACGTATATAGAATTGGTAAACAATTATTCGTATTTCTTAGTTGGTCAGTTGCCGACGGCGTGTCGTCCCCACCTGCTCCGAACGCGACCGAACAGGGGTCCTTTAGACGCTCGCCCACCAACTCCGCCCATGGTCGAAGACCGCGACGAACTGCTGATGACGCCCGGCCCGACCGCCGTCCCGCCCGAAGTACGGGAGGCGATGAGTCGCGCACCGGTCAACCCCGACGTACAGGCCGAGTTCTCGCCGTTCTACCGCGACGTGCTGGAGAAGACCGCGCGGGTCTACGACACCGACGACGACGTACTCGTCCTGAGCGGCGAGGGGATGCTCGGTCTCGAAGCGAGTGTCGCCTCGCTGGTCGAACCCGGCGAGGAGGTGCTGTGTCTGGCGAACGGCATCTTCGGGGAGGGGTTCGCGGACTTCGTGGAGATGCACGGCGGCGAGGCGGTGGTCCACGACGCGCCGCCCGAGTCGGGATTCGACCCCGAGGCGGTGAAGTCGGTGGTGGCCGACCACGACTTCGCCGCCGCCACGATGGTCCACTGCGAGACGCCGACCGGCGTCCTCAACGACCTCGGCGAGATTCTGGCCCTGCTACGGGACGCGGGCGTCCTGACGATAGTCGATGCCGTGTCGTCGCTAGGCGGGACCGCGGTGCCGACCGACGACATCGACGTGTGTCTGGGCGCGTCCCAGAAGTGCCTGAGTTCCCCGCCGGGACTGACCACCCTCTCGGTCAGCGACCGGGCGTGGGAGAAAGTCGAGGCGACCGAACAGGACACCTTCTACACCAGTCTCGCCCCGTGGCGCGACGTTGACCTCCCCGACGACGAACCGCCACACTTACCGTACACTCACGCCGTCTCGAACCTCTACGCGCTCGACGCCTCGCTCGACCGACTGCTGGAGGAGGGCCTTGCGAGCGCCTACGACCGCCACGAGTCGGTCGCCGAGCAGTGCCGCGAACGCGGCCGTGACCTCGGACTCGACCCGTTCGCGGACTCGACGGCGCTCTGTTCGCCGACCGTGACCGCGTTCCGGACCGAAGGTCGGGCGAGCGACCTTCAGCGCCGACTCGAAACCGACCACGGCGTCGTCGTGGCGACCGGTCTCGGCGAACTCGAAGACGACGTGCTTCGCGTCGGTCACATGGGGTACAACGCCGACGCCGAACGCGTCGAGCGGACGATGGACGCCCTCGCGGACGTGCTGGACTGAGACCGCGAGACGAGTCGGCGCGCCGACTCGTCTCGCGGCGCGACTCGCTCCGCCGAGGCTACTCGTCTCGCGCTCTCAGAAGCCATCGCGGGTCGAACGCCGGATGGCCCTCGTAGCTGATTGTCCCGCGGGCGTCGTCGTACTCCACTAACCCGGCCGCGGCCAGTTTCGGGGCGTGAGCGTGGCGGAGTCCGGCCAGAACCGACTCGACTCGCTCGTCGGACGGGCCGCCGGGCGCGTCGTCCTCCCGCGCCGCGACCCGGCGCGCGAGCGTGGGGAGTTCGAGCCGTCCGGTCTCCCGCAGGACCGACAGCACCGTCCGACGCCGACCGTCTGCTAGCGCCGAAAGTATCGCGTCCCGGTCGTCCGATTCGTCGTCGGTCTCGCCGTCGTCTCGTCGGACGAGCGCGTCGAACTCGGGTCGGTCGAGGACCGGACTGCTCGCCGCCGAGACCCGGCCGTCGCTCCGGCGAATCAGTCCGGCGTCGGCCAGTTTCGGCAGGTGGACGTGGTGAAACCGGGTCCACGTCTGCCGGTGTTCCTCGCGGGTCACGTCGAGGAGCGGTTTGTCCGCGCGTCGGGCGACGACGTGGGACACGAGGTCGGACTCGGAGACCGACCCCTCGCGGGTTCGGAGGACCGAAAGCGCCTCGCGCCGACGCCGACTCGCCAGCGCGTCGAGTACGGCGTCTAGCGACCGACCGAGCGAGACGTTCGCGTCGAAGCGACTTCGATAGCTACGGGAGCGGGACATGCTATGGCCGTTCGTTCAGTCGGCACGGGATTAACCACGTTGCCTAATAAAAAAGGTTAGCTCATCTGATACCGGCGGTCGATTCCTCGAACAACGCCCTCAGTAGCTTCTGTTCGGCCAATCGGACGTGCTGGTGGAACGTCGCGTCGGCCACGTCCAGCGAGTCGGCGACTTCTTGGGCGCTGCTCGCTCGCGGCCACTCGAAGAACCCCGCGAAGTAGGCCGCTTCCAGCGCGGTGCGCTGGCGGTCGGTCATCTCGTCGGCCAGCACCTCGTCGAGTCGCCGGAGCGAGTCGCCCGACCGGGAGACCTGCCTCCGGGTCACGGCCTCCACCGTCGGGTAGGTCTCTCGGATGCGTTCGACCACGTTCCTGATTTCGACCGTCGGCGGGAAGTGCAGGGTCATGTTGTAGTCGCCGTCTTCGATGGTCGCGGCGTCGATGTACCCGCCGTTGGACGCGACCAGCGAGACCACCGGCGGTTCCGAGAGTCGCGCCTCGAACGTCGCGGTGCCGAACTCCTCGCGTATCACCGTCACGTCCTCCCAGTAGGGAAGTCGCTCGGTCAGCGTCTCCAGCATCGCTATCCCGTTGCCCGTCGCGGTACCGTACTCCACGAACCTCCCATCGCCGACCGGCACGGTCCGGTGGAACGAGATAGTCCCGCCGTTTTCGGGGACGCCGACCGCCTCGAACACGTCTCGGATGTAGAACTCCAGTTCGACCACCTCGTCGCTCATCAGCGCCCGCTTGCGCTCGATGCTGGCTATCGCGTGGCCGACGATTTCGCCGAGATGTCCGACGACGCGGCGCTCCTCGCCCTCGAACCCGTTCGGTCGCTCGGTGTAGACGTTCAACACCCCGTAGAGGGTGTCCTCGTGGACGACCGGAATCGCCGCCGCCGACCGGAAGCCGTGAGTGCGTGCGTGGTCGCGCCAGTCTTCGAGTTCCCACTCCTCGGTGACGTTCTGGGAGATTTGCACCTCCTCGGTCAGCACCGCCCGTCCGGTGGGTTCTTTCGACCGGTCGTCGTCGGGTGCCACCGGAATCTCGATGGCGTCGAGGTAGCCCTCGACGCCCGCCTCCGTCGTCAGTTCGACTCGCTCGGACCGCGGGTCGACCTCGCCGAACCACGCGAACTCGTAGGAGTCCGACTCTGACAGTCGGTCACAGACGACCTGCTCGACTTCCCCGCGGGTGGACTGCTGGACCAGCGCCTCGTTGATGTCCCGGACGACGGCGTTCAGGTTGTTGAGCGCGGTCAACTGCTCGCGGTGGCCCGCGAGTTGCTCTTCGCGGGCAACCCTGTCGTAGGCCGCCTCCGCGTTCGCGGCCAGCAGTTCCACCAACTGGCGGGTCCGGTGGTCGAACTCGCCCGCCTCACGGGACCCGACGACGAGGATGCCGTGGTCGCCCATCGGCGCGAACGACCCCGCGCGCATCTCGGTGTGTTCGGGGTCCACGCTCAGGTTCGCCACTTCGCAGATGTCGTCGTAGTGGGCGGGGTCGCCGTCCGCGAAGATGCTCCCGGTGATACTGGTGGCGTCGGCCGGGACTTCCGGGAACTCCCGGCGCATGAAGTCGGCGACGACCGACCGCTCGGCCGGGACGAGCAGTCCATCGTCGGCGTCGTGTCGGTAGACGACGACGCCCGGCAGGTCGAGAACGTCTGTGGCAGTCCCAACCACGATGTCGCCGACTTCGGCCGCCGACCCCGCGCCGAGCAGTTGGCGCGCCGAGTCGTGTAGCGCCTTCAGCGTCTCCTCGAACTTCCTTCGGTCGGTCACGTCCCGGACCACGCCGACGCGGTGTACTCCGTCGTCCGAGGGGAGGTTCGAGAACGTCGCTTCGGTGGGAAGGCGTCGGCCGTCTTTGGTGAGCAGGTCGGCCTCGGCGGTCACTCGGTCGTCGCTGGTTTCGATTTCTCGGTCTATCTCGCTCGCAAGTTCGAGGGTCTCCTCGTCGGCCACCAGCGAGACGTGGCATCCGAGCAGTTCCTCGCGGTCGTAGCCCAGCATCTCCGCGTAGGCGTCGTTGACCAGCACGAACTCGCCGTCGTCGTTCACCACGTAAACGCCGTCGTCCACCGTCTCGATGATGCGCTCGTACTCTTCGAGTTCTCGCTCGCGGTGTCGTCGCTCGGTCACGTCGCGCAACACCCCGACCCGGCCCACGTCGTCTCCGAGGTCGTACGGGGCGAAGTGGGTCTCGACGGGAATCCGCTGGCCGTCCTTTCGTTCGATTTCGGTCTCGATTCTTCCGGTTTCCTCGTCGCCGGTCACGAGACCCTCGTGGATTCGCTCGGCCCGGTGGAGCGTCGCGTCGTCCGTGGCGAGTATCGAGGCGCTCCGTCCCCGGAGTTCGTCCGCGGAGTACCCCGTCAACTCCTCGTAGGCGGAGTTGGCCGTCACGAACCGCGAGTCGTTGTCGAGTACGTAGACGCCGTCGTCTACCGTCTCCACGATGCGCTCGTACTGCTCTAACTCGCGTTCGCGCTCCTTGCGCTCGGTCACGTCTTGGAAGTAGACCGAGAGACCGGACTCGGATGGGTAGACGTGGGTCTCGAACCACGTTTCGAGCGGTTCGTAGTACCCCTCGAAGACGGTCGATTCTTGGGTCGCCAGCGCCTCCTCGAAGGCCGCCTGCGCCGCCGAACTGGGTTCGAGTTCGTTCCAGACGTGACCGCCGAGTACGTCGGCGGTCTCGACATCGAGTAGCGACTCCGCGCGCTCGTTGACGTAGGTGAACTGCAGGTTCTCGTCGAGCGCGAAGAAGGCGTCGTCGATTCGCTCGAACACGTCGTCGAGTTCGCGGCGCAGGTCCTCGCGCTGGCGTTCGAGGCGTTGGGTCTGTCGCTTGAGTCGGGTCACGTCGTTGGCCGTGGCGACGACTCGCTCTAACTCGCCGTCCTCGTCTTCGAGGGGGACCGCAGTGACAGACACCCACCGGTTCTCGGCGTTCGGGAGTTCGATTCGGACTTCGCGCTCGGTGACGGACTCGCCGGTTTCGAGAACCTCTCGGACCGGTTTCTTCTCCAAGCGGACCGTCTCGCCGCTCTCGTTCGTCATCTCCCGTTCGCCCGCGGTGTACCGCTCCATCTCGGCGTGCGAGACGCCCACGATGTCGGACATCCGGCGGTTCGACCTGACGACGCTCCCGTCCGCGTCGAACACCGCGATGCCGGTCTGACTCGCCGCCAGAATCCGCTCGGTGAGTTCCTTCTCGCGGGCGAGTGCGGCGGTCGCTCGCTGGTGTTCGACCAGTTCGCCGAGTTCGACGCCGACCGACGTGAGGAGTTCGACCATCCGCTCGTCGGGCGGCCGCGAGTCGGTCATGGCGAGGACCAGAACCGCCACGACGCCGCCTTCGGTCGTGATTGGGACGGCGAGCGCCGACCCGATGTCGTGTCGGTCGGCCTCGTCGGTCCGGACGAACGTCTCCTCCCCGGCGGTCGCGGCGTCTCGAATCCACTCCGAGTCGCCCGACTCCCACACTCGACCGGGGAGACCCTCGCCGCGTTCGAAGGTGAACGACTCCGAGACCGTTCCGAACGGTTCGAGGGTCCCGTCTTCGGCGTAGTCGGCCGAGGCGCGTTCGAGGACGCCGCCGTCGTCGGGAATCCACGTCTCGCCGAACTCCCAGTCGGTCGCCGCACACACCTCCCGCAGGGTGGCGCACAGACCATCCTCGAACGTGTCGGCCGCGGCGATAGCGTGCGTGGTCGAGTAGAGCAGTCGGCGCTCGGTCTCGGCGTAGCGGTCCTCGGTCATGTCGCGGACGACTTTGGCGTAACCGACGAGTTCACCGTCGTCGCGGATTGCCGAGAGCGTGACCCGCGCCCAGAACCGCGACCCGTCGGCCCCGACGCGCCACCCCTCTTGCTCGATGGTGCCGCGGTCGGCGGCGTCGGCGAGGTTCCGGTCGGGAACGCCCGCAGCGGCGTCCTCGTCGGTGTAGAACGTCGAGACGTGTTCCCCGAGGATTTCCTCGCGGTCGTACCCCTTGATGCGCTCGGCCCCCTCGTTCCAACTCACGACTCGACCCTTCGGGTCGAGTCGGAAGATGGCGTACTCGTCTACGGCCTCCACGAGCGACCGGAAGCGCCGCTTGCTCTCGCGGAGGTCGGACGCGGCGTCGGAGTCGGCAGGCGGTCGCCACCACACCCGGCCGCGCGCGCCGACCTTCTTGGTTTCGAGGTCGTCGCGCTCTACGAGTCGTTCGAGGCGGTTGTACGCGGTCCGGCGCGAACAGTCGAGAGCGTCGGCGACTTCGTTGGTCGTGTACGGGGTAGCAGGAGCGTCAGAGCCGTCGAAAACGGCGATAGTGTCGGCGAGAGCGTCCGCGGCGTCCATGTGAGTTTCAGTGGACAGTCGAACATAAGTGCTTCCGTCAACGGAAACTGCGGCGTCTCCGTACATAAATAGGTGGTCTAGCGCGCACGTAAAACTCGCCACGCAGTACCGCGCGACTACACCAACAGCAGGACCGCCGCGTAGCCCGCGGTGGTCTCGGTTCGCGCGCCGCCGACCGTCTCGGGACTCCGGGACTCGCGGGCGAGTCGTTCGAGACCGTAGAAGGCCGCGAACCCCGCGAGCGCGAGCGAAGCCTCGACGGCCCGAGCGACGACTGATTCGGCCACGGCGACGATTCGGGACTGGCGACCTAACGGGTTACGGCCGCCCTCCGTGGCCCACATTCCCGCGCTCGCTACTGCTTCGACGGGTTTAAGTTCCACATGACCATCTTTCCGGAACGAGACAGGCGTCTACTGTCAACTGTCGTTCTGTCGCGGACCGCCGTGTTGGTGGCCTGCGACGACGGCGACGACGGACAGTAACCTGTTTCACTGACCCGTAGGAGCGTCCTGCGTACTACGGAGGTGAACAATGGCAGATCAGGAGATAGAGCAAGCAGTCTCTCGCGCACTCGAGGATGCACCCGAGCGGAACTTCCGCGAAACGGTGGACCTCGCAATCAACTTGCGCGACCTCGATTTGAACGAACCGTCGAACCGCGTAGACGAAAGTATCGTCCTTCCTGCCGGAACCGGACAGGAGACGAAAATCGTCGTGTTCGCGGAGGGCGAAACCGCCCTGCGCGCCGAAGACGTTGCCGACGAAGTTTTCGATGGCGACGACCTCGAAGACCTCGGCGACGACGACGACGAGGCCAAGGACCTCGCCGACGACACCGACTTCTTCATCGCGGAAGCGTCCATGATGCAAGACATCGGTCGGTATCTCGGTACCATCCTCGGCCCGCGCGGGAAGATGCCCGAACCGCTTCAACCCGACGACGACGTGGTCGAGACCGTTAGCCGGATGAAGAACACGGTCCAGCTTCGAAGTGGCGACCGGCGCACCTTCCACACCCGCGTCGGCGCGGAGAACATGGACGCGGAGGAAATCGCCGACAACATCGACGTGATTCTCCGCCGACTCCACTCCAACTTGGAGAAGGGGCCGCTCAACATCGACAACGTCTACGTCAAGACGACGATGGGACCGGCCGTGGAGGTGGCCTAACATGTCAGCCGAAGCAGAACGGAAGACCGAGACCATCCCGGAGTGGAAGCAAGAAGAAGTCGACGACATCGCCGACCTCATCGAAGGCTACAGCAGTGTCGGCATCGTCAACGTCGCGGGCATCCCGTCCCGTCAGCTTCAGACGATGCGGCGCAACCTTCACGGAAGCGCCGAACTCCGCATTAGCCGGAACACGCTCGTCAAGCGCGCGCTCGACCAAGTAGACGAGGGCGTCGAAGACCTGAAAGAGTACGTGGCTGGCGAAGTCGGACTCATCGGGACGAACGACAATCCCTTCGGACTGTACAAACAGCTCGAAGCGTCGAAGAGTCCCGCCCCCATCAGTGCGGGCGAAGTCGCACCTAACGACATCGTAGTCACCGAGGGCGACACGGGCGTAGACCCCGGTCCGTTCGTGGGCGAACTCCAGTCCATCGGTGCCGCGGCCCGCATCATGGAAGGGTCCATCCACGTCACCGAAGACAGCGTGGTCGCCGAAGAGGGCGAAGAAGTGGACGAAGACGTGGCGAACGTCCTCGCGGAACTCGGCATGGAGCCGAAGGAAGTGGGACTCGACCTCAAGGGTGTCTTCTCCGACGGCGTTCTCTTCGAGGCCGACGAACTCGCCATCGACGTGGAGGAGTACCGCGCGGACGTGGAGGCCGCCGCTGCCCGCGCCCGCAACCTCTCGGTCAACGCGGTTTATCCGACCGCCCAGACCACGCCGACGCTCGTCCAGAAGGCCGAAGGCGAGGCCAAGAGCCTCGGTCTGCAGGCCGAAATCGAGAGTCCGGACGTAATGCCGGACCTCGTGAGCAAGGCCGACGGACAGCTTCGCGCGCTCGCTGCACAAATCGACGACGAGGAGGCACTGCCCGAGGAGCTTGCTGACGTAGAGGCTCCGGCGGCGGGTGGCTCTTCCGAGGACGAATCGACTGACGAAGACACCGAATCCGACGCCGAGGAAGAAGCCGACGCCGAAGACGACGAGGAGGAAGACGACGACGACGACGGCGGCGACGCGCTCGGCGCGATGTTCGGATAACAAACTCCCCCCAAACTACTAACCATGGAATACGTTTACGCTGCACTCATCCTGAACGAATCGGGCGAAGAAATCAACGAAGAGAACCTCACCAACGTACTCGACGCCGCTGGCGTCGATGTCGAGGAGTCCCGCGTCAAGGCGCTCGTCGCCGCGCTGGAAGATGTCGACATCGACGAGGCCGTCGAGCAGGCCGCCGCAGTGCCCGCTGGCGGTGCCGCCGCAGGCGGCGCGGCCGAAGGCGGTGCCGACGAAGGTGGCGAAGAGGAAGCCGAAGGTGGCGAGGAAGAAGAGGAAGCCGCCGAGGAAGAAGACGACGACGAGGACGACGACGCCAGCGGCGAAGGTCTCGGCGAACTCTTCGGTTAAACTCGACGCTTCAGAACTCGACTTTTCTTTCGCGCGCTACCGGGTAGCGACCGGTGTGGCTCGTTAGGAGAGAAGTGCTTTTGTGTTGTTTTGAGCAATATTCTTATTTTTTAGATGTGCTTTTCTATTTTTCTTAGAGAGGGTTCGAGTCGGCGGCGACTGCAACCGCACCGCGATTCGGAGAAACTGACGAGGAGCTTCAGATTTCTCCGATTTCTACGGTGTAAAGTGAGCGGACGAGGACTTTCCGGACGGTTGCTCCGACGATTTTGGCGGTGGCAGTTGCTATTCCTCGCCAGCGATTCGTAGACGCCCCCGACGCGAACCTTTAAATCCCATCACGGGACCAAAGTGCCCCGATGGAGGCGCTCGGCGTCCGACTCGGGATGAACTTCGGATTCTCAGCCACAGCACTAGCGTTCGTCCTCGGCGGCGTGGCGCTCGGCACCCTCAGCGGTCTCACGCCCGGACTGCACGTCAACAACCTCGCGCTCCTGCTGGCGTCGGCCGCGCCCGCGGTGCCCGGTCCGCCACGACTCGTCGGCGCGGCGATGCTCGCGGCGGGGGTGGTCCACTCGTTCCTCGACGCGGTGCCCGCGCTGGCGCTCGGGGTCCCCGACGCGGCGATGGCCGCCACCGCGCTCCCCGGCCACCGACTCGTCGTCGCCGGGCGGGGTCGGGAGGCGGTCCGACTCTCCGCGCTCGGGAGCGGACTGGCCGTGGCGTTCGCGGTCCCGCTGGCCGTCCCCGTCACGCGCGGGATGACCGTCGCCTACCCCGTTGTGCGCGCCCACTTGCCGGTCGTCCTCGGCGTCGTCGTCGCCTTCCTCCTGCTCACCGAGGGGAGCGTCCGGGCCGCTCTCGGCGGTGCGGCGGCGTTCGCCGGGAGCGCGACCCTCGGCCACGCGACGCTCGATTTGACACCGGCCGCACCGCTCGACGCGGGCGGGATGCTCACGCCGCTGTTCGCCGGACTCTTCGGCGCGCCGGTCCTGCTCGAAGCCCTCTCGGGTGGTGGCGTCCCCGCACAGGACGACCCGGTGATAGCCGCCCCCCGACGCACCGTCGCGGTCACGGCGCTCGCCGGGAGCGTGGCGGGTGCGGTCGTGGGCTACCTGCCGGGCGTCTCGTCGGCCGTCGCCGCGGTGCTGGCGCTGGCGGTCGTCCCCGGTTCGACCGACGCCCGCGGGTTCGTGGTGGCGACCAGCGGCGTCAACACCGCGAACACGATTTTCGCGCTGTTCGCGCTCGCCGCCCTCGGCACGCCCCGGACCGGCGTGATGGTCGCGCTCCAAGAAGCGGACGCTCCCGTCAACCTCCCGCTCTTGCTCGCTACCGCCGGAATCGCCGGTATCGCTGGCTTCCTGCTCGTTCTCGTGGTCGGGGACCGCTACCTCCGGACGGTCGGGACCGTAGACCAGTTTCGACTCTCGACGGGGGTCCTCGTCCTGCTGGCCGGGTTGAGCTTTCTATTCGCGGGCGTACTCGGGGTCGCAGTCTTCGCCGTCGCCACGCTCGTCGGTCTCGTCCCGGCCCAGTTCGGTGCCCGGCGAGTCCACCTGATGGGGGTGTTGCTCGGACCGCTGATTCTGGGTCTCTAAATCGGACTCACGACTCCAGAATCCGCTTGGTCCGGCGATGTCGGTCGCGGAACATCGGCACGAAGCCTATCGACCCGAGCGGTCCGAGCAGGTCGCCGACCACCGGGAGTTCGTACTCCACGCGGTCTCTGAGGAGGGTCTCGTCGTCCGCGATTGCGTAGAACTGATGGGAGTGGTGCCACTCCGGGAACGGCCCGCCCTCCATCACGTCCTCGAAAACGGCCGCACCGTCGCCCTCCTCCCGGCGGGTGATGCGCGAGGTCCACCGTTGGCGCGGGCCGACGCCGAACGGTCGCATCGACATCCGGACCGCGGTCCCGGTCTCTAACACCTCGGCGTCGTCACGACTACTCCCGTCCGGTCCGCGGACCCCCTCGACCCGGAGGTTCATCCAGTCGGGCGTGAGCGCCTCCAGTCCCGAGATTCGGGAGTGAAACTCCCACACCTCCTCTAGCGGCGCGCGAACCCTGACCTCGCGCTGATAGGTAGCCATCGGTCGGGCGTTTGGTCTCTACCAACCCAATCCTTGCGGTCCGGGGAGCGTATCACGTCTTTCCCGGTTTCGCAACCGCTCCGTGCGTCCGGTCGGGGGACCACAAACTGTGACGGATTCGGGAGCGCGGCAAATACTGACTGTCACATCGAAGGTTTATATGCCGAGTACCCTTCTGTTGTTTACATGGCTTCGGAGCGCGCGACTCGAACGACCCCGTTCGCCGCGATGGACGTTCTCGAACGGGCCAACCGCATGGACGACGTGGTACACCTCGAAGTAGGCGAACCCGACTTCGAGACGCCGGATGCAGTGACCGAGGCGGCAGTCGCGGCGCTCCGAGCAGGTGAGACCGGATACACCTCCTCGAAGGGCAAACCCGAACTCCGCCGGGCGATTTCTGCCTACTACGACCGTCGGTACGGCGTGGACGTGGCCCCCGAACGAATCGTCGTCACCTCGGGGTCTTCGCCCGCGCTTCTTCTGGCGTTCTCGGCGCTGGTGGACCCCGGCGACGAGGTGGTGCTGACCGACCCCTACTACGCCTGCTACCCGAACTTCGTCCGCCAGACCGGGGGTCGAATCTCGACGGTCCCGCTGTCGGCCGACGAGGGCTTTCGCCCGCGCGTCGGCGAGTTCGCGCGCACGGTGAGTTCCGAGACGGAGGCGCTACTGTTGAACTCGCCCGCGAACCCGACCGGCGCGGTGTTGGACGGTTCGACGCTCGAAGAACTCGTGGCGCTGGCCGACGACGCCGACGCGACGGTCCTCTCCGACGAGGTGTACCACGGCCTGACCTACGAGGGCGAGGACCACACCGTGCTGGAGTACACCGACGACGCCTTCGTGATAGACGGCTTCTCGAAGCGGTTCTCCATGACGGGGTGGCGACTCGGGTGGATGGTCGCGCCCGAGGAGTACGTCGGCCACGTCAACCGCATCGCCCAGAACACGCTCATCTGCGCGCCAAACTTCGTCCAGTCGGGCGGGGTCGCGGCGCTCGAATCCGGCGACGACTTCCTCGCGGAGGTCCGGGACACCTACCGCGAGCGCCGGGACTACCTCGTGAGCGAAGTCGAGGACTGGGGCTTGAGCATGGGGTACACGCCGGGCGGAGCCTACTACCTGCTCGTGGACGTGAGCGACCTGCCGGGAGACGCTTTCGACGCCGCGGACTTCTTCTTAGAGGACGCGGGCGTGGCGATGACCCCCGGCCCGGACTTCGGGACGAACGCCGAGGAGTGCCTGCGGGTCTCCTACGCCAACAGCGCCGAGCGACTGGCCGAGGCGTCCGAGCGCATCCAGCGCGCCTTGGAGCGCGTCGAGATTTCGGCCGCGGACTGAGGACGGCGCGACGGCGTTTCAGCAATTATTTTATTTCTTTAGACCATCTAGATGTTTCTTAGAGCATTTCTTATCGTTCCACGTCGGCGCGCGGGCGCGGTCACTCGTGACCGCGCCCATCCGCGCGAGGTCGCCGGAACTTGCTTCCGACGGCGGACGACTGAGCGACCGCAGGGAACGAAGGAGTCGGTTGGGGAGGGCGTGGTTCGCGGCGGCGGTTCGCGGTGGGGCAGTGCGGTCTCGATAGGTTCAAGCCTGTAGCTAGCTCCCTATCTCTCCGGTCGTTTACTGTCACGGTACGGTCTCTCTCGGTTCAGAGATAGTGGTTTTTGTCCACGGCTACGACTCTAAGGACTCGAAACGTAGCCGACGCTTCCGAACCGGACACCTCCGACGCCTACTTCAGTCGCTCTTGGAGGAACGAGGGATGGGCGGCGGTCACGCCGCCGATGTCCAGAATCTTCTCGCTGATGACCTCGCCGACGGCATCGCCGTCGGCGGCGCGGACCTCCGCCATGAGCATGTGGTCGCCCGACGACGAGTAGAGCGTCTCCACCTCCTCGAGTTCCTTCAGGTCGCGGGTCGCTTCGACGTACTGCTCGCTGGCTACGTCGATGCCGACCAGCGCGATGGACTTGCTCGATAGTTTCTTCGGGTCGATTTCGGCCGAATACCCCACGATGACCCCCTCGTCTTCGAGCTTTTCGATATACTTACGGACCGTGGGCTTCGAGACGTTCGCCCGTTCGGCAATCTCGGCGTAGGACGCTTGGGCGTCCTCTTCGAGAACCGATAGAATTCTGTCTTCCGTGGACTGGGCACTCATTGACAGAGTATTTCGGATACGGGAAAAAATACCTTGCGAACGGAAAAACGGTCTGTGCGGTGACCGAATCCGGGTTGGCGACGGACTCGGCGGCGTTCGGTCTGGCGTAACCGGGTCTCGGAACCGAGAACGACTCGTTACCGTCGCTCGACGAACGGAACCCGCCGAACGGTGCGGGACGGCCGCGACCCTTTTCGGACTCGCTCGTCTACCCGTGGACATGGCACGACGCTCGCGGAGACGTTTCCTACAGGTCTCGCTCGCCGGAGTCGCCGCCGGTCTCGCCGGATGCAGTTTCCCCGGCGGTGGAGGAGAAGGCGAAGAGGGCGACGAGGAAGGCGAAGAGGGCGACGAGGAAGGCGAAGAGGGCGACGAGGAAGGCGAAGAGGGCGACGAGGGCGACGAGGAAGATAGTCGGTCCGCGCCCCCGTTCCCCGACGAGTAGCGAACCACCGTCACTATCGACGCGGAACGCCGTCGCTGTCGGAGCGGAGAGCGAAGAAGACGCCGAAGCCGACGGATTCGGCTTACTTGTGCCGTTCGAGCAGGTCGTAGCTACGCTCCCACTCGTAGTCGTCGTCGAAGTACCGCTCCGCCAGCGGTTCCTCGGGCATGTCGCCCGTGGCCTGCTTCTCCTGCTGGTAGGACGGCCGGTCCTCGTCGTGGTAGAAGCGACCCGTGAGAACGGTGCCCTCGTAGAGGGCGTTCTCGGCCTCCTGCATCATCTCCGACGCCTCGCCGCGGTCGGTGATGTCGAAGTCGTAGTCGTCGCTGTCCTGCACGTCGATGTACGGGACGTACTGCTTGGCGTCCTTGTTCCACGTCGGACACTGGGTCAGGAAGTCCACGTGGGCGAAGCCGTCGTGTTCCATCGCCTCCGCGAGAATCTCCTTGGCCTGATTCGGGTTGACCGCCGCGGTCCGGGCGACGTACGACGCCCCGGAGGTCAGCGCGAGCGACAGCGGTCGGATGGGCTGTTTGGCGCTCCCGTGGGGTTGGGTCTTCGACTTGTGACCCTTCGGACTGGTCGGGGAGGTCTGGCCCTTCGTCAGCCCGAAGATTTCGTTGTCGAAGACGATGTAGGTCATGTCGTGGTTCTCGCGGGCGGTGTGCATGAAGTGGTTCCCGCCGATGCCGTAGCCGTCACCGTCACCGCCCGCCGCGATGACTTCGAGGTCGGGGTTCGCCATCTTCGCCGCGCGAGCGACCGGTAGCGACCGGCCGTGGATGGAGTGGAACCCGTAGCTCCGGAAGTAACTCGACAGTTTGCCCGAACAGCCGATACCCGTCACGAGCAGGGTCTCCTCGGGGTTGCGTCCTACTTCGGGCATCGCCTGCTTCAGTGCCTTCAGGACGCCGAAGTCGCCACAACCCGGACACCACGTCGCCTGCGGTTCGATTTCCGGGGTGAACTCGTCTCTGTCTATCTCGCGTTCTTCGCCGATTGCGTTGAATGCACTCATGGTTAATCACCCGTTGCGGATTCGATGCGGACGTTGTACTGGCTCAAGTCGGCCTCCTCGCCGAGACGACTCTCGAACCCGGAGACGATTTCCTCCGGTTCGAAGGGGTTGCCGTCGTACTTGAGCAGACTGTACAGTTTCTCGCCGAAGCGACCCAACTGGCCCTGAATGTGGCGGCGGAACTGCGCCGACGCGTTCATCTCCACGACGAGCGACTCGTCCACGCTCTCCAAGAATGCAGTCACTTCGTCCTTCGGGAACGGCATGATGTCGCTGACGTTCATCGCTTTGACGGAGTGGCCCTCGTCGTTGAGTTGGTCAACCGCCTCTTCGATGACGCCCTTGGTCGAACCGAAGCTGAGGATGCCGTAGTCGGCGTCCTCCGGTCCGTAGACCGGCTGGTGGTCGGCTTCCTCCGAGAGTTCCGTCCGGATGGCGTCGAGTTTGGCCATCCGGCGGTTCATCTGGATGGTACGGTTGTCGGGGTCCTCGCTGATGTGACCGACTTCGTTGTGTTCGTTACCCGACGCGAGGTAGTTCCCGCCCTTCTGACCGGGGAGCGAGCGGCGACTGACGCCGCCGAATCCGCTCTCCTCGTCGTCGTACATGTATCGCTTGAACCGACCGGCCTCTTGGACGGCCTCTTCGAGGTCCTGCTCGGTCACGACGCTTCCGATGTCGGGGTTCGGCTCCTCGTCGAACACGTCCTCGGGCACGGTCTGGTGGCCGCCCGAGAGTTTCTGGTCGTAGAGGACGATGGCCGGAATCTGGTACTCGTAGGCGATTTCGAAGGCCTTGCGAGTCTGTTCGTAACACTCCGCGGGGTCGCCCGGCGCGAACACCACGCGGTTCGAGTCGCCCTGACTCGTGTACAGGACGTGTTCGAGGTCACCCTGCTCGGGCTTGGTCGGCATCCCGGTCGAGGGACCGGCGCGCATCGCCTCTACGAGGACGATTGGCGTCTCGGTAATCTCGGCGAGACCGAGCGGTTCGGACATCAGCGCGAAGCCACCGCCCGAGGACCCGGACATGGCCTTCGCGCCCGCGTGACTCGCACCGATTGCCAGCGACGCCGCGGCGATTTCGTCCTCGACCTGCTCGGAGATACCGCCCATCTCGGGCAGGTGTTGGGTCATGATGGTGTACACGTCGGTCCACGGGGTCATCGGATAGCCCGAGATGAACCGACAGCCCTCGTCTAAGGCACCGTAAGCGATGCCGTGAGACCCGGAGACGAGGACCTGCTCCTCGTCGGCACTTCCGGTCGGGGCTCGCAGGTCGTGGGTGTGTTCGTAGTCCTCGTTGACCGACTCGTAGGCCTCTTCGAGAATCTGGAGGTTCGCCTCCAGCACGTCGCCGCTCATCGCGTCCTCCATCAGGCCCTCGATGTGTTCGAGGTCCATGTCCAGAAGCGCCGCGGTCGCACCGACACCCGCGGTGTTACGCATGACTTCACGGCCGTGTTCCTTGGCGAGTCCTCGCAGGTCGAGGTCGTAGACGTGCCAGTCGTTCTCCTCGGCGCGCTGGTCGAAGTTCTCGATTTCGCTGGCGTCGAGTAGCCCCGAGTCGTAGACGATGACTCCCCCTTCCCGGAGTTCGTCGAGGTTCTCCGACAGCGGCTTTATCTCCTCGTTGCCGTAGTAAGCCTCTTCCTGCGGGTTCCGGGCGAAACTGTCGCCCAGCGCGAGCAGGAAGTTGTAGTTGTCTCCGCGCGACTTTACCGGTTCGTCTTTCGCCCGAATCTCCACGTATGTGTGGCCGCCGCGGATGCGCGACGGGTAGTGTCGGTGCGTGAAGACGTTCAGCCCCGAGCGCATCAGCGCTTTGGCGAAGTTCTGGCTCGTCGAGTCGATTCCGTCACCGGAACCACCTGCGATTCGCCAGATGAGTTCGTCATCCGTCATATTTGTAGCTCACGGCCGTTAGGCCCAGTGTTTACTGATTCGGCGGGGAATCAGTAAAGCCTTTGCTATTGATTAGCAAGCATCTTTCGTGAGGGTTTGGCGGTAATGGCGGGTTTCCTACTATTTTTCACTCGCTCTGTATCCTCATCCCGCGTCCCGGTTCCGGCGGCCGTCGCCCCCGGTATTTACGTTTTCAAACACATAATTTTTTAAGTAGGTAAGGAGCAAACCGTTCGCATGTCGAAGCCGACGCCGGTCGCCATCGCCGTACTCCTCGTCGTGACGACCACTGCCGCCGGAACGCTTCCGCCTACCGACGCAACACCGGCGAACGAGACCGGACTCTCGAACGAGGCACCCCTCGCGGACGCCGGACTCGACCAAGACGTAACGAAAGGGGCGACGGTCCTTCTCGACGCGACCGGTTCGCGCGACCCCGACGGGCGCATCGCGCGCTACGATTGGTCGATAAGAACGCCGAGCGACGACGCCATCACGCCCGACTGCGCCGACTGCGCCCGAACCCGATTCACCCCGGCCGAGACAGGTCGCTATCGCGTCACGCTGACTGTCACCGACGAGGACGGCGCGAGCAGTTCCGACACGCTCTACGTGGACGTTTCGCCCGGCACGGAACCCACCGTCTCGCTCTCCGGACCGACGCGACCCACCGCCGGAACTCCCGCGAACTACACCGCAGACCTCGACGCGGGGGCCGCGACGCTCGATTACGTCGTCTGGAGAGTCGGTGGCGTCGTCCTCGCCAACCACTCGCTCTCGCCGGACCAGCGGACCGACTCGGCGACGAAACACTTCCCGACGCCGGGCAATCGGACGATTACCGCGACGGTCTACGACGCCGACGGTCAGTCGAGTACCAGTTCACTCTCGGTCGGGGTGCGACCCCGACGACCGAACGAGCGCCTCGACCCTGAGTCTATCGCCGACCGTAATTCGCCCCACGTCACCGGTGACGAACTCGTAACCGGGGCGCGGCCACTCCGAGGACAGTACGCCGTGCGCTTCGACGCCGCCACCGGATTCGTGGTCTCGGTCGAATGGCGGAACGCCGCCGGACCCGTCGGAAACGGCGAGTCGCTAACCCGGACGTGGAACCCCGGAGACCACGAACTCTACGCGGTCGTAACCTACACCGACGGGTCGAAGAACGTCGCCACCTTCGCTGACGGAACGACCACGGTTACGGCGGACCCGCGGCCGAACGTATCGTTCGGTTCGCTCGACCGATACGGGTCGATAACGGGAAGTGCGACCGGTATCGACGAGTACGAAAATCTGGACGCGCTTCGCGTCGAAATCGACGGCGAGACCGTTGCGACCGCGCGTTCTACGATGCGCGGTCGCCACCGACTCGGTTTCGACCGCCAGCGCACGATACGCTTCTCACACACGGACCTCACGCCGGGAAAGCAGTACTCCGTGACTGTCGTTGCCACCGACGACCGCGGTCAGACGACCCGCGTGACCCGCGATGTCGTTCCAGTCCAGAAACCCGAAGTCGTCCGGTCCGAGTTCGTCAACGACCCGGTGGACTCCTACCACGAGCGCATCGACCCGAAACGATACGTCGCCCATCATGTGTTGGAGATTGATTTGAACGGTGTCGAACCGGAGAGATTAGATATAGAAATTGGAAAAAGAGATGAAAAATCACGGAGGATTCAGACATCAAATTACCACCAAGTCAAAACCACATCCAGTGATACGATTACGGTAGATAGCTTCTGGGCTGGTGATGTTCCACAAGAGTATTACGTAAACGCCATTTGGGAGGTCCGACAGAGAAGTTCGAAGCAGATGTGGGGAGGAAGTAACAGGACTAATTTCAAGGTCACCCCCAGCAAGCCCGAACTCCGTCTCGACGTGGTGAACGACGGAACGAGGGGATACATAACCCGAGAACACGGAATTTTGGTGAACGCGACCGGGTCGTTCGACCCCGACGGGACGGAACTCAAATACATCTGGAAGTACGGTGCAGAGCCGACCAAACCGGACAACACGACGGCGAAGTTCCGCGCGTACGAACGGGCCGCGAGTATCGTGGAAGACGAGTACGATTTGCGGACGAAGCGCAACTTCGACTTCCTGAACTACTTCGTGCCGGACGTGTCGGAGAAGACGGTCGTCGGTGACGGGCCGCACTATCCGAACGAAACGGTTCGGTTTCGGGTGAAGACGGAGCCGTATCACTTCTCGAAGCAGACGTACTATCGGGATTTCGGTCTCGGTGCCTCGGTGTCGAACCCGGCCGCAAGCGTCGTCGAGTGGAGAGCGGTCGAAGCACCGAAGAGTCGGCACTCGGAACCGACCGAAGACGCCTACCGGTACGTCGGGACAATCGAGATTCCCGCCGACGAACTCGCGGGCACGTCTCGGCCCCCGACGGTGACGATATACAACGAGGACAACGCGAGGAAGCGAGTTCGTGTGGAACTCCCCGAAACCGACGTTCTGCTCGAAGACGAAACCTACTGGAGAAACGTCAGCGTCCGAGACCTCGCGTATCTCGTGGAAAAGCGTCGAGTGAAGAAGGCCGAAGTCGATACGAAGCAACGGCGCGACGAGTACCTTCGTCAGGGATACCGCGTCGAGGAAGTGAACAACGATACGCGATACGTCCTCGAAAAGCGGGTCAAAGTTCGGGACGCGAAGTACGAGACGGTGACCGAAACCTTCCCGAACGAACGCCAGCGAGACATGTTTCTCGACTCGGCCCGTGCGTGGTACGCGGCCGGGACCCACCAGACCGAGGAGACCCGAACGAGGACGTACTCGAACTGGTTCGACGCCTCGACGACGACTTCACCCCGAAAGTGGCACGATTCGAGTCTCTGGAACGGCGAACACACCGGCGCGACGCGGGAGGTTCAGGTCGAACCCGCGGAGTACGAAACCAAACGAAAGTACCGGTACAGCTACGAAGTCCGGAAAACGGGTACTCGAACGGTAAAACGCTGTAGCCTCCGTTTCGGTTGTGAAACGGAGACGGTCACTTACACCTACACGGACACCGAGTACTCGACCTACTGGGCTACCTCCCGCTACGCGTACGACCACTGGTTTACCGGTAAGACGAAACGGGTGAAAGTCCGGGACGCAGTGTACGAGACCCAGTTCGAGGTTCGGTACAAGTCCCAATCGACCGAATTAGTTACGTACTATGAGGCCGCGCGCGACGAGAAGGTGCAGGAGGCGCGCTACGAGTGGGATGGAAGGAGTTCGACGATGGACTACGCTATCGCCAGAAAGCAAGCCGCTGTCGGCGACGAGTGGCGAATCGCCGAGGAACCCGTAAAGCGGTGGACGCTCGTTCGGACCGAAGTCGAGTCGCGCTTCTGGACTCCCGCGTACGAGAACAGGAGTCGAGTCTCGGAGACGACAGCGACGGTCACCGGCGAACTCGTGAAACAGTATTCCGACCCCGATACGGGCGAAACCGTCGAGCGGAGCGAATTCGAGTCGTCGGAGGTGACGTATCGCGGAGCCAGAGACCGAAACGAGATACGGCAAAATATAACTTCTAATTCTGATAATACGAGATGGTGCGAAGTGAAAGCCGCGTGTTCACGCGAGACGAAAGACCTTCGAACTCGTTCCCATGAGTAGAGAAAACACGTACGCCGTCTGGGGTGTACTGGCGTTACTCGCCGTTGTAGCCGTCCCCCAAGTCGGAGTCGTTACCGCCGACCTCTCGAACGACGACGGAACGAACGGAAACGTCACGTCGGTAGGTGGTATCGAGTACCGAGTCTCTCTCGGAACGAACGACTCGACGATGCTGGTCGAGTACACTAATCCGACGGACAGAGAAATCGAATCAGCGGGATACGTCGTTACAGTGGACGGGCAACGAGTTTACGAAGAGAACGTCAATCTCTCCGAAGGTGAGTACCGGACCGAGCGCGTAAACATCACGCCCGGCATCGATGTCAATCGGGACGACCACACCGTCACGTTCTCGACGTTCGGGGGACACACCCACCGAAACTTCACTCGGAGCGTCGACTCCGCCGAGTCTGGTCGAATACCGACGCCGTACGTCTCGGACGTAGAGGTCCGAGAGGGTACCATCGACGGCGAACCGTCCGCAGTCGCCGAGGTGACGCTCGTAAACCCGTCGAGACAACTCTACGGGACCAAGCTCATGGTCCACACCACTGGGACCGACGGGAGTCTCTACCCCGCGTCGGTCCGGCCGGGCGACTCGCGGACGATTACGGTCGAACTCCTCGACGACCGCGGTGCGAAAATCGCCGGGGAGGCGCGACTCTACACCGGGAACATGACCACGAAGGAGGGTGCGATAGACCAAGTCGGGTTCGCGGGACGGGACGGAGCGAAGACTCGGACGTGGAACACCTCCTACGAACCCGTTAGGCCGACGTGGATGAGCGACCACTACGAGTACCGCAACGACAGTTATACTCGGAGTTTCGGTGAGAAAATCAGCGGCGGGCACGAACTCGGCGGGATACCGCTAGCGTACTTAGGTATCGGGCTTCTCGTCGGATGGATGGTCGTCCGGAAGTTCCGCTAGCGGGGTTTTCGACCTACGACTCCTTCGTGCGGATGATTTCGCGCATGTTGACGTAGATGTCTCGCGGGGAGGTCTCCTCGTCGGGGTCGTAGAGGTCGCTGATGCGGTAGAGAATCGCCGCAATCATCTTGCTCTCGGAACTCTCGGCACGGATGTCGTCGGCGACTTCTCGGAGGGTTTTCGTGCGCTCCACGTCCGGACCGTACGCGCCGTCGTCGTGTGACATGGTTCAGCGTTGCTGGCGTCGCCTGATAATCCCGACGTTGTTCGCCACGTTCTCGGTCAGGACGCGGAAAGCGTCCCCGGTGTCGTCGTCGTCCAAGACGATGGGTCTACCCTCGTCACCGCCGGTCCGGACCGTCGGGTCGATGGGGATAGAGCCGAGAAACGGCATGTCGTTCTCTTCGGCGAACTTCGCGCCGCCGCCGCGCCCGAAGATGTCGTGTTCGGACCCGCAGTCGGGGCACTTGAACGTGGACATGTTCTCGGCGATGCCGAGGACGGGGGTGTCGTGCTTGCCGAACATCCGCAGGCCCTTGCGGGCGTCGTCGATGGCGACTTCCTGTGGTGTCGTGACGATGACCGCGCCCGTGACCGGGACGCTCTGGAGGAGGGTGAGTTGGGCGTCACCGGTGCCCGGCGGGAGGTCTACGACCATGTAGTCAAGGTGACCCCACTCCACGTCCTCCCAGAGTTGGGTGAGGACCTTGTGGACCATCGGGCCGCGCCAGATAACGGGGTCGTCCTCGCCGACGAGGAACGCCATGCTCATGAGTTTCACGCCGAACTGCTCGGGCGGAATCATGGTCTCGTCCTCGGTGGCTTTCGGTACTTCCTCGGCGTCCACCATCCGGGGGACGTTCGGACCGTACACGTCGGCGTCGAACAGGCCGACGCGCGCGCCCATCTGGGAGAGTCCCGCCGCGAGGTTGACCGCGACGGTGGACTTGCCGACGCCGCCCTTGCCGGAGGCGACGGCGATGATGTTCTCGACGTTCGGCAGGACCTGCTCGTCGGCAGAGATGCCGTCGTCCACGCGGGCCGAGAGGTTGGCTTCGATGCCGTGGTCCGAGAGAACTTCCCGGACGCGGTTGGCGATTTGGGTCTCGTGGGGCGAGTAGGGCGCGCCCAGTGCGAGCGAGATGTCGGCGGTGTCGCCCTCCACGGACACGTCGTTGACGAGGTTCAGCGAGACTATATCGTCGCCGAGGTCCGGGTCTTCGACCTCCCGGAGCAGGTCGCGTACCTCTGATTCGTTCATACCGGGGCTACGGTCCGAAGCGTCGATAAGCCTTGTCAACTTGGGAGTCGGGCAGGTGGCGTCGGTCGGCGTGGTCGGCGTCGGTCCGCGCCGGTCACGCACCGATTACTTAACCGATGGGGGGTCGTGGACGGTCCCATGCCAGACCGCGAGACTGCTCCGGTCGAGTCCGGTGAACGTTACTCCGTCGAAATCGAAGACCTCGGGAGCGAAGGCGACGGTATCGCCCGAATCGAGTCGTTCGTCGTGTTCGTCCCCGGCGCGGACCTCGGGGACCGCGTGGACATCCGCATCGAGGAAGTCGGCGGGAGTCACGCCACGGCGTCGATAGTGGAGGACGAGGAGGGCGACCGGAGGGAGAGCGACCGCGACGAATAGCGTTATCGCCCGGCGTAGAACGTAACCGGATACGGTTACGCAGAGTCGGGATTCGACAGCGAATTTAAGGATACGCACGCGAAACGTCTCCAAGTGATGCTGGAGGACGACTTCGGGCGCGAGGTCTCGGGCGTGCGAGTCTCGCTCACCGACAGGTGCAACTTCGACTGCGTGTACTGCCACAACGAGGGATTGGGCGACACGCGCGGTCCGATGGACCCCCGAGACGACGAGATGACCGCCGACGAGGTCGTCCGGTTTCTGGAGGTCGCCCACGAGTTCGACGTGGGGAAGGTCAAGTTCACGGGGGGCGAACCCATGCTTCGCCAAGACCTCGAAGAAATCGTCCGGCGGACGCCCGACGGCATGGAGGTGTCGCTCACGACCAACGGCACGTTCCTGCCCGGCCGGGCCGAGGACCTCGTTGACGCCGGACTGGAGCGAGTCAACGTCTCCCAAGACGCGCTCGACCCGGAAGCCTTCGCCGAAGTCACCCAGAGCGGTGCCTACGACAAGGTTATCGAAGGCGTCCACGCCGCCGTGGACGCCGGACTCGACCCGGTGAAGTTGAACATGGTCGTCTTCGAACACACCGCGGGCTACGTCGAGGAGATGGTCGAACACGTCGCCGACAACGAGGGGTTGCAGTTGCAACTCATCCAGTACATGCCCGAACTCACGGGCAGACCCGAGTGGAACATCGACATCCAGCGAGTCCACGACTGGCTAGCCGACATCGCCGACGAGGTGGAGACCCGCGAGATGCACAACCGGAACCGATACTGGGTGGGCGGCACCGCGGACGAGTCGGGCGGCATGGTCGAAATCGTGGACCCCGTTGAGAACCCGCAGTTCTGCGCCAACTGCCACCGCGTGCGCGTCACGCACGAAGGATACCTCAAGGGGTGTCTGAACCGCAACGACGACCTGCGGTCGATGGGCGAGATGACGAAGGACGAGATTCGGGAGACGTTCCGCGAGACGGTGGCGAACCGCGTGCCCTACTACGGCGAGTACATGGTGCGAGACGACGACGGCGAGTGGGAGATAAACGACGAGTACGTCGGGAACGTCCAAGCCTGAGCGTCGGAGTCGGAGTGTGAGCGTTCGGTGAACGAAAGTTTCGTGTTTCTCTTAGGCGGGTAGATGTTTTCTTCGTATAGGTCTTTGATTGTCCCGGAATGGTGTAGTTGTCTCTGTTACGGCGGCGATGTTACAGAGACCGAACAGCACCGCGACGGCACTGCCACCGCGACGGCACCGCTACCGCACTGTACCGCTACCGCACCGCGACGACGAACGGCAGGAGAGTCGTAGAGCTAGCTTCAGGCTTGAACCAACCAGACCGCACCGCCACCGCGAAAGCACCGCCACCGCACGGCATCGCCACCGCGACAGCACCGCGACGGCCACGTCCTCCCCAACCGACTCCCTCACTCGCTTCGCTCGTTCGGTCGTCCCTTGCGCGGGTTGGCGCGGCGCGCTCGTGCGCGTCGCGCCAGCGCGCGCCGGAATCAAAATTATATTGTCTCGAAGCCACGACTGGTCGGCGTAGCAGTCGTGGCCGACCAACCGCCAGCAAACGCTCGACCAATCAACCGACGGGGTGGGATGAAGGGGTCGCCCGGTCGCGGGCTTTCGAGGACTGCTTCACTGCAGTTTCTGGCGGTTGCTGTCACGGGTCGGAACGGGACGCTCCATAGATTCGTGTGCCAATCTCACGACCGCCGAACGCGTCCCGAAACCGGCCCGCACGCTTAACCCCGACTCCGATGAAGGCCGACCCATGAGCGAAACCGAACTGGTCGAACGCCTCGGCGGACTCGACCCGAACGACCGCGTTCGGGTCACACTCGCCGACGGGACCACCTTCGAGGGACCCGCGAGTCCCATCGACTACGTGCCCGAGGAGTCCCTCCGGGTCGAAGTCCGACCCGAGGGCGGGACCACCGACCGCTACGAACTGTCGGCCGAGTACGACGCCGGATGGTCCGAGGTGTCGGTCCGGCACGCCGACGCCGCCGGGGAGTCCGAAGGGTGGGAAGACCTCGGTGCCGTCGAAGCGGTCGAGCCGGGAGACGACGAAGGCGAGTGGAACTGGGGGACCGCGTAGTCGGAGAACCGGCGGGGGACCGACTACGGGGAACCTACCGGGAGGGTGAGAAGAACCCACGCGGGTAAGCCGTTTCGTTGTATTTATATACTCGCCGCCGGTACGATTAGTTGCAAACCTGTAGGGGCGTCCGGTCCCGAGTCCGAGAGGGCGACAGTGAATGCAAGCGTGTCGAGGTAGCCTAGTCTGGCCCACGGCGCAGGGTTGCTAACTCTGTGGCGTCAAGCCTCGAGGGTTCAAATCCCTCCCTCGACGCTTTCCAGTATCCAAACCATGAGTACGGAAGAACCACAGGAGGAAGACGAGGACCTCCGCTACTTCGTCCGCATCGGGCAAACCGACCTCGATGGGACGAAGTCCGTCGAACGGTCCCTGACCGAACTGAACGGGATCGGTCGCCGAGCGGCGCGAATCATCGCCGACAAGACCGGCGTAGACCGCACGGCGACGTTCGGCCGTCTCGACGACGACGAAATCGATACCGTCGTCGAGGCCGTCGAGAACTTCGCCAACGAGGTCCCTGAATGGCTCGCAAACCACCGCAACGAGTACTTCTCCGGAGAGACGACCCACCAGACGGGCAACGACCTGAACATGACCCGTCGGCAGGACATCAACCGGATGAAGATGATTGACTCGTACAAGGGCGTCCGACACAAGCGCGGTCAGAAGGTGCGCGGTCAGCGGACCCGCTCGACGGGCCGTACCGAGGGCACCATCGGCGTCAACGTCGAGGAAATCAAGGAAGAACAGGCCGCCGAAGCAGAAGAAGAGGGTGGTGAAGAATAATGGCGCTCGGCGAAAACACCAAGTTCTACGAGACGCCGAACCACCCCTATCAGGGCGAACGCATCTCCGAGGAGAGCAGTCTTCTCGACCGCTACGGTCTCCAGAACAAGCAGGAACTCTGGAAGGCCCAGTCCGAACTCCGCGGCTACCGCCGCGAGGCCCGGAACATCCTCGCACAGCGTGCGCAGGGTGACACCGAGGCCACCGAGGGCGAGGAGTTCGTCTCCCGCCTCCAGCGAGTCGGCGTCCTCGACGACGGCGACGAACTGGACGACGTGCTTCTGCTCGACGTGACCGACGTGCTGGAGCGTCGTCTCCAGACCGTCGCCTACCGGAAGGGTCTGGGCAACACGCCCAACCAAGCGCGCCAGTTCGTCGTCCACGGACACGTCAAAGTGGACGGGCGGCGCGTGCAGGCCCCCTCGTACAAGGTCGAAGTCGCCGAGGAGGGCACCGTCCAGTTCGACGAGAACAGTCCCCTCGCGGACGAACTGCATCCCGAACGAGCGGAGGGTAACGAATGAGCGCAAACGACGACGATAAATGGGGCGTAGCCCACGTTCACGCATCGTTCAACAACACCATCATCACGGTCACTGACCTGACCGGCGCGGAGACGATTGCGAAGTCCTCCGGCGGCACCGTCGTCAAGCAGAACCGCGACGAGTCCTCGCCGTACGCCGCGATGCAGATGGCCGAGACGGTCGCAGAAGAGGTCAAGGCCGCGGGCATCGATGGCGTCCACGTCCGCGTGCGCGGTCCCGGCGGGAACCTTCAGCAGAACCCCGGTCCGGGCGCGCAGGCGACCATCCGCGCGCTCGCTCGCGCCGGACTCGAAATCGGTCGCATCGAGGACGTGACCCCCATCCCGCACGACGGCACCCGCGCACCCAAAGGCAAGAGTGGATTCTAACCCATGACAGAAGAGTACGAGGTCGAGTTCGTCGAACGCGGGGACCGAGAAGCGCGGTTCCTCGTTCGAGGCGCGACCCCGGCGTTCGCTAACGGGATTCGCCGAGCCATCGTCGCAGACGTGCCGACGCTCTCTATCGACACCGTTCGGTTCGTGGAGAACTCGTCGGTGATGTTCGACGAGCAAATCGGCCTCCGGCTCGGTCTCGTCCCGCTCAGCACGCCGCTGGGCGAGTTCGAGGAAGGCGATACAGTGACCCTGAGTCTCGACGTGTCGGGACCGGGCACCGCCTACTCGGGCGACCTCGTGAGTTCGGACGGGATGGTCCAACCCGCCGACGACAACATCCCCATCATCGACCTCAAGGACGACCAGCGTCTCGAACTCGAAGCGGACGCCGTTCTCTCGACGGGGAAAGACCACGCCAAACATCAGGGCGGCGTGGCCGTCGGCTACCGACATCTCCAGCGCGTGGAGGTCGTCGGCGACCGGGACGAGTACGACGAGGAGGAGACCAACATTCTCCGCGGCGTCATCGAAGACGACGGCGAACTCGTCCCGACCGAGGCGTTCGACAACGACCTGACCAACCGGTTCCCCGGTAAAGAGGTCGAGGTCCACGACGTGCCCAACGCGTTCGTGTTCCACGTCGAGACCGACGGGTCGCTGTCCATAGACGAACTCGTCACTGCCGCGGCCGACTCGATTGCCGACCGCGCAGACGAACTCGAAGCAGCTGTACAACTTTAGAACCATGCAGGGACCTTCGAACCACGTTTCGGCGTTCGTCCGCCCCGGCGAGTCGGGAGACCGTACTCCCGTCGGGCGAACTCGAAGTCAGACCGAAACTGGTTTGAAGGGCCACCTACAACACACTGTTGCCCGCGACGGGCTGCACGTGTGTTCTACGTGCAGGGATAGCCAAGTCAGGCCAACGGCGCAGCGTTCAGGGCGCTGTCTCGTAGGAGTCCGCAGGTTCAAATCCTGCTCCCTGCACTTCAGTTCTTATTCCCATCAGGAGGAAGTATTATGAGCAAGACGAATCCGAGGCTCACCAGTCTCATCGCTGACCTGAAGTCGGTGTCCCGCGATTCGGACGCCGACGTGTGGAGTACTGTCGCGGACCGCCTCGAGAAGCCCCGGAGTACGCACGCGGAAGTCAACCTCGGTCGCATCGAGCGATACGCCGAGGAGGACGAGACCGTCATCGTACCCGGTAAGGTTCTCGGTAGTGGGGTCCTGCAGAAGACCGTCACAGTCGCCGCAGTGGACTTCTCGTCCAGCGCGGAGACGAAGATTCAGCAAGCAGACGGTGAGGCTCTTGAAATCGAACAGGCTATCGAACAGAACCCCGACGGGTCGAACGTGCGGGTGATCCGATGAGTCTCGCAGAATTCGACGCAGACGTAGTTGTAGACGCCCGCGACTGCATTCTCGGTCGCGTGGCGAGTCAAGTCGCACAGCGCGCCCTCGATGGCGAGCGTGTCGCGGTGGTCAACGCCGAGGACGCGGTCATCACCGGGAGCGAAGACGACGTGATGGCGAAATACGAGAAACGCGCCGAACTGGGTTCGGACAGCGGTCCGTACTACCCCAAGCGCCCCGACATGATTTTCAAGCGGACCATCCGCGGGATGGTCCCCTACAAGGAAGACAAGGGCCGCGAGGCGTTCGAGAACGTTCGGGTCTACGTCGGCAACCCCTTCGAGGAGGACGGCGAAGTCCTCGACGGCACGTCGCTGGACCGACTATCGAACATCCGTTTCGTCCAACTGGGCGACATCAGCGAAACTCTGGGTGCTAACGTCACATGGTAACGAACACGAGCGGAAAGAAGAAGACGGCCATCGCCCGCGCCACCGTCACGGAAGGCGAAGGCCGCGTGCGAATCAACTCCCAGCCCGTCGAGCTGGTCGAACCGGAGATGGCCCGTCTGAAGATGCTGGAACCGTTCCGCATCGCGGGCGACGAGAGTCGCGACACCGTGGACGTGGAAGTGGACGTGCAGGGCGGCGGCATCAGCGGACAGGCCGACGCCGTTCGCACCGCCATCGCGCGCGGACTCGTCCAGTACACGAACGACGCCGAGCTTCGGGACGCCTTCATCGAGTTCGACCGCTCGCTGTTGGTCAACGACTCGCGGCGTTCCGAACCCAAGAAGTGGGGCGGTCCCGGCGCTCGCGCGCGCTACCAGAAGTCTTACCGGTGATTACCATGACAGGAAACCCGCGGTCCAAAACGGAGGCAACGTAATCCATGATGGTACCAGTCCGCTGTTTCACGTGCGGCAAGGTCGTCGGGGAGTACTGGGAAGAGTTCAAAGCACGGTCGGAGACCAAAGAGGGTGACGAGGACCCGGAGAAGGTCCTCGACGAACTCGGCGTCGAACGACAGTGCTGTCGCCGGATGCTCGTCGCGCACAAGGACCTCGTGGACATCGTCGCACCCTACCAGTAATGGCTCAGAAACGCTACTCCCGCTACGAGAAAGCTCGCATCATCGGGGCGCGCGCCCTGCAGGTATCCTACGGCGCGCCCGTGCTGACCGACACCGAACAGACCGAGCCGATTCTCATCGCGGCCGACGAGTACGACGCGGGCGTCCTGCCGTTCACCGTCCGCCGAGGTGAGCAATGACGCTCGTCAGCGAGGTCCGACTTCGACAGATTCTCGACTCCCGAGGAAATCGGACGGTCGAAGCCGACGTGCGCACGGAGAGCGGTGGTTTCGGCCGGGCGGCCGCACCGAGCGGTGCTTCGACCGGCGAGTACGAAGCGATAGAACTCGACCCGAGCGAAGCCATCGCCTCGGCCCGCGAACACGCCGTCCCTCGACTGGAGGGCAAGGTCTTCGTCGGCGACCAGCGCGACGTGGACCGCACGTTGCGCGCGGCCGACGGCACGGACGACTTCTCGGAAATCGGTGCGAACAGCGCAGTCGCCATCAGCATGGCCGCCGCGAAAGCCGCGGCGGACGTACTCGGCGCGCCGCTGTATCAGCACCTCGGCGGTGCGTTCCGCGGCGAGGAGTCGCCCACGCCGCTGGGCAACGTCGTCGGCGGCGGCGAACACGCCGCCGACGCCACCGCGATTCAGGAGTTCCTCTCCGTGCCCGTCGGCGCACCCAACGTGCAGGACGCGGTGTTCGCAAACGCCGCGGTGCATCGGGAAGTCCACGACCTGCTGGCCGACCGAGACATCGCCGCGGGGAAAGGCGACGAGGGCGCGTGGGCACCATCCATCGACGACGAGGAGGCGTTCGAAATCGTCCAAGCGGCGACCGACTCGGTGGCCGACGACTTCGGCTTCGAGATTCGATTCGGTCTCGACGTGGCCGCCGCGGAGATGTACGACGAAGACGACGAGGAGTACGTCTACCGCGACACGACGCGTTCGACCGACGAGCAAATCGAGTACGTCGCCGAACTCGTAGACGAGTACGACCTCGCGTACGTCGAGGACCCGCTGGACGAAGACGACTACGAAGGCTTCGCGGAGTTGACCGAGAAGGTCGGCGACCGGACACTCGTCTGCGGTGACGACCTGTTCGTCACCAACGTAAAGCGACTGGAGACGGGCATCGAGCAGGGTGCGGCCAACAGCATTCTGGTCAAGCCCAACCAAATCGGTACCCTCTCGGACGCCGTGGACGCCGTGGAACTCGCCGTCGAGAACGGCTATCAGCCGGTCATCTCCCACCGGAGCGGAGAGACCGAGGACACGACCATCGCACACCTCGCCGTGGCGACCGGTGCCCCGTACATCAAGACGGGCGCGGTCGGCGGCGAGCGAACTGCTAAACTGAACGAACTCATTCGCATCGAGCAAAACGTTTCGAGACTATGAGCGAGAACGACCCCGAACAGGTAGACGAAGAAGGCCTCGACGCCGCGGAATCCGAAATCGACGCGGAACCCGAGGGCGCTGGCGGCGCAGAGCCGTCGGAACAGCCCGACGAGGACGTGGCAAGTGAGGCTGACGACGAGCAAGCAACCGAAGATGTCGAAGACGAGGGACCGAACCTCGACGAAGACGTGATGGAGAACCAAGAGGAGGCCGACCTCCTCATCCCCGTCGAGGACTACCTCGGCGCTGGCGTCCACATCGGTACCCAGCAGAAGACTCAGGACATGGAGCGGTTCATCCACCGCGTCCGGACCGACGGTCTGTACGTCCTCGACGTATCCAAGACCGACCAGCGGATTCGGACCGCCGCGGACTTCCTCGCCAACTACGACCCCGAGCAGATTCTGGTGACGAGTTCGCGCCAGTACGGTCGCTTCCCCGCCGAGAAGTTCGCGGAAGCGGTCGGCGCGCGCGCCCGGACCGGTCGGTTCATCCCCGGCACGCTCACCAACCCCAAGTACGAGGGCTACATCGAACCCGACGCGCTGGTCGTCACCGACCCCATCGGTGACGCCCAAGCCGTCAAGGAAGCCATCACGGTGGGCATCCCGGTCATCGCGATGTGTGACTCCAACAACAACACCAGCAACGTGGACCTCGTGGTCCCGACGAACAACAAGGGTCGCAAGGCGCTGTCGGTCGTCTACTGGTTGCTCGCCAACGAGACGCTCGACCGGCGCGGTGCCGAACCGACCTACTCGCTCGACGACTTCGAGAGCGAGATTTAGACGGTAGATTTTCCGTTTTGCGCGTTTTTCGATTCGCACTCGCTGGTCGCTCGGTAGCGTCGGCTATCGGTCGGAGAAACGGACGTGAAAACAGCGTTCGGGGTCAGTCCCGGAGTTCGTCCAGACAGTCCTCGATGGGACCGATAACCTCGTCGGCGACCGTGTAGGGGTCGGTCTCGCGTTTGCGAACGCCTTCGACCAGTTCGTCCATTCCGCCGTGGCGCTCGATTTCGCCTTCGAGGAGTCCGCCCACGTCGTCGCGCAGGAGGTTGCGAATCTCCTCGGCGTAGCGCATCCGCGCCTTCTCTTCGAGCAGGCCCGAGGATTCGAGGTACGCGCGGTGGTCGGCCAGCGTCTCCACGAGGTCGGCGACGCCTTCGCCGTCCTTGGCGATTGTCTCGACCACGGCGGGTTCCCAGCTTTCCTCGTCGTCGCTCTCGGCGTCGTCGGTTTCGTCGCTTCCGACCGCGCCCGCGCCGTGGTGTCCGGTCGCCAGCCCCGCGGTGTGGTCGTTCTGCATGTGAATCATCTCGCGGAGTTCTTGGACCGTGCGGTCCGCACCGTCCAAGTCGGCCTTGTTGACGACGAACACGTCGCCGATTTCGAGGATGCCCGCCTTGAGCATCTGCACGTCGTCGCCGCTCCCCGGCGGGACCAGCACGGCCACCGTGTCGGCGGACTTCACGATGTCTATCTCGTTTTGGCCCGCGCCGACCGTCTCGATGAGAATCTTGTCCTTGCCGAAGGCGTCGAGGGCTTTCACGGCGTCGGTGGTCGCCGTCGAGAGACCGCCGAGGGTGCCCCGCGCGCTCATCGACCGGAAGAACACGTCCATGTCGCCGACGTTGCTCGCCATCCGGATGCGGTCGCCCAGCACCGCCCCGCCCGTGAACGGCGAGGAGGGGTCTACCGCGATGACGCCGACGGTCTCGCCGCGTTCGCGGTAGTAGTTAGCCATCTTGTCCACGAGCGTCGATTTGCCCGCACCGGGGCTTCCGGTGATGCCGACGACTTCGGCGTGGCCGGTGTGTTCGTGGAGTTCCGAGACGAGGTTTCGGTAGCCCGGCGCGCGGTTCTCGATTTTGGTGATGACTCGCGCGAGCGCGCGGTGCTTGCCCGCGAGCAACTCCTCGACGAGTTCGGCGTTCTCGTCTCGCACGTCGGTCGCCGCGTCGCCGCTCATCGCTGGGGCGCGTTCTCGCGGACGAACTCGATGGTCTCCTCCATCGGCGTACCGGGACCGAACACCTCGGCGACGCCCATCTCCTTGAGGTCCGCCTTGTCGTCGTCGGGCACGACGCCGCCGACGAGGACAAGGGTGTCCTCGAACGCGTCGTACTCTTTCAGACCGTCGATAACCTTCGGGACGAGCGTGTTGTGCGCGCCCGAGAGAATGGAGATACCAAGCACGTTCACGTCCTCTTGGACCGCGGCCTGCACGATTTCGTCGGGCGCGTTGTGCAGGCCCGAGTAGATGACCTCGAACCCGGCGTCACGGAACGCACGGGCGATGACGTGTGCGCCCCGGTCGTGTCCGTCGAGTCCGACCTTGGCGACGAGACAACGAATCGACTGCTGTTCCTGTTCTGCGCTCATACTCCCTTGTTCTTCCCGTCTGACTTTCACAGTTACGGAAACCTTGCTGAAAGTTCATTTTGTTTCGTGCAAGCACAGTTGATGTGCGTGGGAACTCGGGGTGTGTCGCGGCGTCACTGGTTGCTGTATCGGTGGGGACCGGAGAGGGGGCGGCCGTCTCGAAAGCCCCCGCCCGCTCGCGGTCACGCGAGCGGTGCGCGGCGCGGAGCGCCGCGACTGCGAACGGTGCAACCGTGAGCAAAGCGAGTGTGACCTCGGAAGACGCGGTTTGTCTTCCGGCGGTCGTGGTTCGAGACGATGCGCTCGTCATCTCGAAAATCGAAGATTTTCGGTGACTCCGCGGGATATTTTCGCTCGCTCGAATAGTGGCCCGCGGAGCCGGTGCGGTTCTCGTTGGCTCGAGCCTGAAGCTAGCGTCGTCGCCGTCCGCGGTACTGCGCAGTCGTGATAACCGAAGAGCCGTCTATTCTCCCGTCCGCCACGACCACATTCACACACCTCTAATAATTCTTTAGATATTCTTAACAAATATAAATATTTGCAAGACACCGCCACAGAACACTCAGACAGAAGACACTTATCGGCGTCCGTGCGACGACCAACCATGCTCTCGCGTCCCTCCACCGACCTTCCACTTGCGGCCCTCTCGCTCGCGGTCCTGCTGGTCGCCGCCGGGTGTCTCGGTAGCGCGTCCGCGCCGTTCGCGACTACTGACGCGCCGATGGACGACGCCGCGACTGCGGCGTCGTCCTCGACTCCGACAACGACGACCGAATCGACCGCGACGACCACCGAGACGCCCTGCTCGCCCGACACCGACTAAACCGCTCCGTCTCGGAACCGACCGCGCTCTCGGCCGGGTCCGCCCGTCGAGTCGCCGAAACCGTCGAGTCGCGCTACCAGTCGGCCCGCGTCGAGGAACACACCTACTTCAATCACCACCTCCGGAGCGGCGGGGAAGTCGAACCGACCGCCGAGGGCTACCGCGTCGTCCTCCGTTGGGAACTCGACTACGACCGCCGCGGAGTCGGAGAATTTCGACCGCTTCGTCGCCGTCGGTCTACATTCGACTCGGAGGCGTCCGACTTCAAGTCGCCCGGTACGCGGCCGCGAGGTCGACCACGCAGACGCCCGCGACGACCACCACCGACGGCAGGTCGGCCGTCGGGGACAGTCCCGGTTGCGGTAGTCGTCCGAAACGTCCACTCGTCGGTCACGACTCGGGACCCGACGCCGGAGGGCTTCAGTGGGGCGGTTCGACTCCACGCCGGTCAGAAACCGAGGTCGGACAAGCGCGCGTCGAGTTCCGCGGCGTAGCGGTCCTCGCCGAAGTACAGCAGGTGTTCGAGTAGCGGGATCACCTGATACACCTCGCGGCGGCCCTCGAAGAAACCGGGGTCGATGCCTTGCGCGTCGTCGTAGGCCGCGAAGAAGTCCTCGCCGAACGACCCCGCGAACGCGACGTAGGCGAGTTCGACCTCGGCGTGGCCGAAGTAGCACGCGGGGTCGAGAAACGCCCGGACGCGGCCCTCGTCCACGACGAGGTTGTTCGCCCACGCGTCGCCGTGGATTAGCGCCGCGGGCGGCGAGTCAGGGAGCCACGAGTCGAGATTTCGCGCGAGCGAGTCGATGCGGTCGGCGAGTTCCGACGAGAGGACGCCCGCCTCGTCCGCCATCCCCGCGAAGTACCGGAGTCGCTCGTCCCGGAAGAACGCGACCCACGAGTCGGTCCACGGGTTCGGTTGGCGGTACGGCCCGGTCAGGGTGTCGCGCGGAAAGCCGAAGGACCCCGGACGCTCCCGCGGTCGTTCCCCGTGGAGGGCCGCGAGGTGCCGGGCGGCGTCTCGCTCGGCGGCGGGCGAGAGTTCGTCGTCGCCCGCGACGTACTCCATCACCAGCAGGTCGTCGGCACGGTGGTACACCTCGGGAACCGGCAGGCCGCGGTCGGCCAGCGAGTCGAGCATGAACGCCTCCACGCCGAGCGAGGTGTCGCCGGTCTTGGCCGCCGCGGTCCGACCGTCGGCGAGCGCCACTCGGTGGACCCGCCCGACTTCGCCGCCGTCGAGTTCGGTCGCGGATTCGACGCCGACGCCGAGGGCGTCGGCGACTCGGCGTCGAATGCGGGAGTCCGGCGACTCGTCGCCAGACTCCCTACCGGACGCGTCATCCGACGACCCGCCGGACGACTCGTCGCTCATCGCCGCCGGAGGGCCGCGAGCGGAGCGAGCGCCGCCATGTACTCCTCGACGCCGTAGACGTGGTTGAGCATCAGGTAGGTCACGATGCCCAGCGCCAGACTCAGCGCCCACGCGCCCGCGGCCCACCGCCCGACGCGAGCGTGGGCCGTCTCGCGGAGTTCCGACGGCGTGTGGGTCAGGCCGAGGACGACGGCGTAGACGACCACCGGGACCGCGACCACCGACAGTAGGATGTGAATCGCCAGCATCACGAGGTAAGCGTAGTAGACCGGTCCCGTCACGGCGATGGCCTTCTCGCCGCCGCCGCCCACCTTCACGAGATAGAGCGCGAGGAAGACGATGATGAGCGAGAACGCGGTCAGCATCGCGGCGCGGTGCTTGCGGACCTCGCCGCGGCGAATCCACCGCCACCCGGCGAGCAGAGCGGTCAGCGCGACGGTGTTGACCACCGCGATGGCGTGACTCAGCAGGTCTACGGTCGCGCGTTCGAGTTCCGGGTAGACGGGGAGCAGTCCCGCGAACGTCCCGAGGACGAGGACGTAGCCGAGTACCGACAGGACCGCACTCGCGGCCCGCGGGTTGTCCTTGACCCGTCGCTTCGCGTTCGAGGTAGCCATATTTGGGGTTTGGACTATCGACTCAAGTGTGTTGCTGTCCCGTATCGGCGAGGACGGAGCGAGACGAAAGCCGAAGACGAAACGCTACTTCAGGCTTGAGCCAATCAGACCGCGACCGCACTGCCCCGCACCGCAACCGCGGACCACACGCCGAGTCGGTAGCCGAGATTCGCACCCGCCGAAGGAGGCGTCAGTCCGTCCGGGGAATCGCGGCGGCCCCGGCCGCGAAGAACGCCAGCGTCAGCACCGCCAGCACCGCGAGTGAGGTCGTCCACCCGTCGAGCGGCGTTTCGGCGAGGACGGTGACAGCGGTCTCCGGAGGCTGATACGTCAGGTCCCGGACGCCGCGAGCGAAGTACGTCAGCGGCGAGAGGTTCATCGCGGGCCGGAACCACGTCGGCAGCATGTCGGGCGTGACGAACGTGTCCGAGAGAAACAGCAGGGGGAGCGCGATGGCGTTGCTCGCCGCAATCACGCCGTCTTGGGAGTCGGCCAGACCCCCGAGGACCGCGCCGAGACCGCAGAACAGCGCTACCGCGAACCCGACGAAGACGGCGACGAGCGCGAGGGTGGCGGGACCGAGCGAGAGGGTCGCGGTGCCCGTCACCAGCGCCATCAACCCGAGGATGAGGAGACCCGCGATGCCGATGATGGCGACGTTGACCAGCGTGTGCGCGAGCAACCACTCCGGGCGCGACAGCGGCGTCGTCGCCAACTTCTCGAAGCGGTTGCCCTCGCGGTGGCGCGCCACCTCGGACCCGACCCGCGACAGCGGCGTGAACAGCACCACGACCGCGAGATACCCCGGCAGGTAGTAGCCCGGCGGTTGTGCGAACAGGCCGCCGCCGGTCGGGTTGGTCTGGACCAGCACCGCGAAGATGAGGATGAGGATGACCGGGAAGAAGAACGTGAAGAACACCGCGGTCCGTCGCCGGACGAACGACCGCCACGCCGCACTCGCCTCCGCGCGGACCCGACTCGCGGCCGTCATCGCTCACCTCCCGCGAGCGCAGTCTCGCCGGAGTCGCCCCCGAGCGACACCCCTGCTCCGCCCGCGACCGACTGGCCGGTCACCCGGAGGAAGGCGTCTTCGAGGTCGGGTTGTTTCCACGTCAGGGCGTCGTAGGCGACTCCGCGGTCGTTCAGCGCCGTGACCACCTCTCCGATGTCCTCGGGCCGGACGCCGCCGATGACCAACCCCTCGGCGGTCGATTCGACCTCGAAGTCGGTCCCGGCCAGCGCCTCGCGCGCCTCGCCGTCGCCCTCGCCGGTCTCGACCACGACGCGGGTCCGCCCGCCGTACTCGGCCACGAGTTCCGACGGCGACCCGACCGCCGCGAGTTCGCCGTCGGCGAGCAGGCCCACCCGGTCGGCGAGGCGTTCGGCCTCCTCCATGTAGTGAGTCGTCAGGAAGACCGTCGTCCCGCGGTCGGCCAACCCCTCGATGAGGTCCCAGAGCGCCCGCCGACCCGCGGGGTCGATGCCCGTGGTGGGTTCGTCCAGAAACAGCAGGTCGGGGTCGTTGACCAGCGCGGTCCCGACGCAGGTCCGGCGTCGCTGGCCGCCCGAGAGGTTCTCGTACCGGGTCCCGTCGTCGTCGGCCATCCCGACCTCGGCGAGGACTTCCTCGGGGTCGCGGGCCTCGTCGTACAGTCCGGCGTAGTACTCGACCAACTCCCGAGCGGTCAGTCGCTCGGGCGGGTCGAACGACTGGGGCAGGAGACCGAGGCGCTGGCGGTCGGCGGACTCGGGAGCGGTCCCGAACACCGACACCGACCCCGAGTCCGGGTCGGTCGTCCCCGTCAGCGCCCGGACCAGCGTGGTCTTGCCCGCGCCGTTCGGTCCGATGAGCGCGAACACCTCGCCCTCGCCGACCGACAGCGAGACGCCCGCGAGCGCCTCGGTGTCGCCGTAGGACCGCCGAAGGTCCTCGGCGACGAGTACGTCGTTCATGACCGTGGGTTGTGGCGGTTCGCTCCTAAGAAGTTCGGTTCGGTCGCCAGCAGGTATTTGTGTAAGCGGTCGGATGGGACCGGTATGACCGACGCGACCGACTACTTCCGGGCCGACGTGGAGGCGAAAGTCGCGGCCGAGTTCGGTTCGGAGCGGGACGCCGAGCGCGTGGCCGACGCCGCGGTCCGACTCCGCGACGCCGAGGGCGTCGAGTGGAGTCCGTCGTTCGTCGCCGAGCGGATGGCCGACGCGCCGAAAGACCGGAGCGTCCCCGAGAAGTGGAACTGGTTGCTCGGGGTCGCTGGCGGCGAGGTGGAAGACGTTACGGAGTACGAACTCGACGGCGGGCGCTGACGCTTAGAGCCGACCGCCGAAACTGGGCCGCCACCGCAACAGTCCGACCGTCAGGAGGAACGCGACGGTGCCGAGAGTGTAGGACCACTCGCTGGCGGCGGCCGCGACCGCGGTTCCGCTCCCCGTGACTCCCGCCGCGAGGGTGGCGATGACCGGCCACGTGCAACTCACGCACGAGACCAGACCGAGGACGCCCGACACCGCCGACCCCGCGGTGTCCAGCACCGTGTCGTAGACCAGATACGCCAGCGCCACGTAGCCAACGAGTTTGTACGGCATCAGAGTGAGTTGGACGAACGACCCGATGTAGGTGACTGCTGGTCCCCAACCCGGCGGGAGCCAACTGACCTGCCAGCCGGTAGCGTGGTTGTGTCCGACCGTCCCGCCTGCGTGACTGTGAGCCACGAGCCCCGGTTTGACGAGTCCCCCGACGTAGGCAAGCAGGAGGAAGTAGCCGACCGCGATGGCTACGCCGAGGTAGCGCGCCCGGTCGGACCCCGCGGTCGGAGTCGTCCGGACGAACGCCCACACCGCGACGTTAATCCAGACGAACGGGAAGACGAGGTAGCGCCACTCGGTGATAGTCACGTCCGCCAGCAGGAGGTACGCGAACGTCAGGACGAGTTCGGTGTTGACGAGCAGGCCCGCCCACAGCAGGGTGTCACGACTCGGGCGGAGTCGGTCCGCGTCGAAGTCGAGTGTTCCGGTCATAGCTCGTCAGAAGACCAGCGCGTCGGCGACCACCGCGAGCAGGAGCGCGCCCAGATACGCGTTCGAGGCGTGGAACGACCGGAAGGCCGCCTGCTCGGTTCGCTCGTGGTGGAGTCGGACGACGGTCCACAGGAAGATGGCACCGAACGCCACGCTGGTCGCGGCGTAGACCCACCCGAGCGTCGTGACCGCCGAGAGCATGACCGCCGCCAGCAGGGTCGCGCCGAGGTACAGCAGGATGTGCTTGCGGGTGACGGCTTCGCCCCGAACCACGGGCATCATCGGGAACCCGCCGCGGGCGTAGTCGTCCTTGTACGCCAGCGCGAGGTTGTAGAAGTGCGCGGGCGTCCAGAGGAAGATGATGCCAGCCAGCACGACCGCAGGAAGCCCGATGTCGCCGGTCACCGCGGCCCCGCCGATAAGTGCCGGGAGCGCCCCGGCGAACCCGCCGATGACCGTGTTCTGGACCGTGTTGGGCTTGAGCAACAAGGTGTAGACGACGCTGTAGAACAGGATGGCGAACGCGCCGAGTACCGCGGCCAGCACGTTCACCGTCAGGAACGCGACCAGCGAGAGGGCGGCCAACGCGACGCCGAAGGCCACCGCGTTCCGGACCGGAATCTGGTCGGTCGCCGACGGGCGGTCCGCGGTCCGGTTCATCTTCCGGTCCACGTCGCGTTCGAGGACGTGGTTGAACGTGCCCGACGCACCGATTGAGAGGACTCCGCCCGCGAGGGTGGCGACCACCGTCTCGACGCGCAGGGCCGGACCCGCCGCGAGCGCCATGCCCGCCGACGCGACCAGACAGAGCAACCACATCAGCCGCGGTTTCATCAGTCGGAAGTAGGCGAACCCGATTCGCTTCGCGCGAGCGACCACCCCTTCGGGTCGGTCGCTCGTCGGCGAGGGTTCGGGTTCGGTGGCGTCCGGAATCTCGTCGGGGTCTTCGACGCCCTCGGGGTCGTCGAACGTCTCGGGTTCGAGCGTCCACGCGAGGGCGACGACGATGCCGCCGAAGATGGCCATGCCCACGACGAGGTGGACCGCCGACAGCAGGGCGGGGGTGGCGGTGGTCGCCGCGAACGCGCCGAGACCCACCTGCGCCGGATAGAGAAGCGCGGAGGCGGTGAGCGCGCCGCGGACTCGCCGGGAACTCCCGGTCCACCACGCGAGCGCGGTCGTGGCAGTCAGTGCGAGCGCGACCCCGAGCGCGGCGACTCGGTGGCCCCACGCGACTGCCAGTTTCGGCTCGTCGAGCGGGACCAGCCACTGACCGTTACACGCGGGCCACGTCGGGCAGGCGGCCGCGGCGTCGGTCAACGCAGTCGTCGCACCGACGACGACCAGCAGGTAGACGCCGATGGCCGTGCCAGCGAGCATAGAGACGAATCGCCGAGACGTGTGTTCGGTCACGCGAATCTCCTAGCCGATTGTGGGTACTCGTCGTATTTAGAAGAACCGAATCGGGTGAGGCCAATAGGAAAGTCAGTAGGTATTTATGAGTCTCGGCCTAATCCGCAACCAGCATGAGTTCAAAGCGGACAGCGTTCGCAACGCTACTGGGTATCGCGGCGCTCGCCCTGTTCGCCGACCCGGTACTTGCCTACGAGTCCACCACGGAGGAGCTAATTCGGTCGCTGAACACACAGCTTCTCTACATGGCGATTCCCATCACGGTGCTGGTCGAGGGCATCCTCATCTACACCGTGTGGAAGTACCGGAACAACGACGAACCCAAGCCAACCAAGGAGAACCGTCGCCTCGAAATCTCGTGGACCATCGCCACCGCGCTGGTCCTGTTGGTCGTCGGGTACGCCTCCTACGGCGTGATGGCAGACCCGTACGTCTCGAACGCCAAAGGCGAGTTCCAACCGAGCGAGGACGCGGTGGAAGTCGAAGTCGTCGGCCAGAAGTACCTCTGGAACTACAACTACGAGGGTGAGAACGTCTCGGCGACCGGGACGCTCGTCCTGCCGAAGGGTCAGGATGTCTACCTCAACATCACTTCGACCGACTGGTTGCACGCGTTCCACGTTCCCGAACTCGGCCTGAAGCAGGACGCCATCCCCGGCGCGCACAACACCATCAAGACGAAACTGACCGAGGAAGGCACGTACCAACTCTACTGCGCCGAGTACTGCGGCGTCGGCCACTCCAAGATGCTGGGCGAAGTCGAAGTCGTCTCCCAGCAGGAGTATCAGGATTGGCTCGACGAACAGCAGGGTAACAGTTCGGCCTGAGAACCCCTCGCGCCCTTTCTCTCGCGTTCTCGACCGTGTGACGGCGACGACCTTCCGGCGACTAAACGCCGTATTTTAGCTTACGCCGGAGTTATCTTTCGGCCGAAACGACGTGTGAACAACATGCGGTGTCACCACTCCCCGCCCTCTCGAACGCCTCGTCCCCGACCGAACCGACGCCCGGCGCGCGCCGGTGTTACTCGCTCGAACCCCTCAAAGGCGAACCGATGACCAGCGCGAGACTGCTCGCGGTCGCTCTCACTCTCGCAGTCGGAGCGTCCGCCGTCGCCGCGACCGGTAGCGCCGTCTTCACGGCAAGCGGTCTCGCGGTCGGCGAGGGGACGCACGTCGTCTCCGACGGCGACCGACTCGTCCTCGAATCCGGACCCGGACGGGCGATTCGCGGCCGGACCGACCTGCCCGCCGGGACGAAACTCAGCGTCCGCGTCCAGTCGCAGTCGGGCGAACACCCGTTCCTGATGACCGACGAGACGACCGTGGACCGAAACGGCACGTTCCGGGCCGTCGTGGACTTCTCGGACGTGCCGCCCGACACCAACTTCAGCGTGGTCATCCACCACGACGGCACCGACCTGACCGAGACCGAAGGGACCGTCGTGGAGTGCGACGACTGCGGCGGCCGGTCCGGAGACGCCGCGACCGAGACGAACTTCGCCTTCGCGGGCGACCGCTTCACCCTCGGAAACGGGCCGGGCAGGGCGGTCCGAGTCCGGACCGCCCTGCCCGCGGGGACGGAAGTTTCGGTCCGACTGAAGTCCTCGGGGCTCTTTCTCAAGGCCCGAACTGTCACGGTGGACGCCGACGGTCGGGTCCGTGCGGTGTTCGACCTCTGGGACATCCCGTCCAGAACCGAGTTCGAGGCGTCGGTCCACCGCGAGGACCGGGAACTCGCGGCGACGGGGGGGACCGTCGTCGCGTGTTCGGTCCAGTGCGACTCGCCCCACGCCGACGGCGAGTCGCCGGACGACGACCGAGATTCCTCCGAAGCGGACGACCTGACCGTGTTCTCGGTGACGCGAGGGGGGACCGTTCGCATGCCGATTGGAGTCTCCCCGAACGGAACCGCCACGCTCTCGGTCGGCGGCGAGAACATGACGTACTCGCTCGACGCCGCGGTCGAAGACGGCGACGGCGACGGGAGGGTCACGCTCCTGTTCGACACGGGCGAAGTCGGTCTCGACCGGAAACCGATAACCGTCGCCGACGACGCCGACGCCGCGTCGGTCCGCCACGAGTCCGGCCCCTCGTCCGGTGAGAACGTTCTAGACGCCGGGGAGTATCCGCTACTCCAGTACCGCGGCGACCGGCCGACGGGAGCGCCCTCGGAGGACCGCGGGGCGCTCACGGTCGGCGTCAGGTCTGGCGGCGAGTCGGATGGCGGGTCGGACGACGGGCCGGTCGTCGCGGACTTCGGGATTCAGAACGCCTCGGTCGCTACCGACCCCGGCCGGTCCGGACTGTCCGCGAAAAACTATCCGACCGACCGCTCGGTCGAGACCAGAGTCGGCGAGACTGCCCGGTTCGAACTCTGGACCGACGAGGCGAAGTCGGCGACGGTCACGGTCGGGGAGTTCGACCGCGACTACACCCTGTCGGCGACCGTCCGAGACGGCGACGGCGACGAGCGCGTCGTCCTGCTTTTCAACACCACCGCGGCCCGGAGCGCGGGCGGGTCGCCGACGCTGACCGCGGCCGACCCCGACGACGAGGTGACGGTGACGACCGAGCGCGGGTCGTTCGCGGCCGCCGAGTACGACCTCCACGTCTACGTCGGGCCGAGCGTCGAACTCAGCGGGGACCTCGACGGTCCGAAAAAGTATCGACTGCTCCACACCGGAACCCTCGTCGTCACCGAGACGGGGACGACGCCCACGCTCGCGGTCACCGAGGGCGCGGCGGGCGACTCCGGACCGCCGCTGATGGCAGTCGGTGCGTTCGGTCTCGCCGCCGTCCTCGGCGTTGTCGGCGTGGCGCTTCTGGTCGGCGCGTTCGAGTTCGGCCGGTGAGACTACCGGTCGGCGACCAGCGTGGCGACTCCAGCCACGACCAGACATCCGAGGAAGAAGACGAGTCCGGGTTCCAACACCTCGAAGAGTAGCCACGCGAGGGTCTCCGGTGCGGTCGGGTCGGCGGGCGAGTAACTCGCGGGGCCGATGTCGTCGGCCGGGAGTCGCGCGCGGACGAGTCGCTCCCCGGCCCACTGGACGAGTAGGCTCGCGGCCGCCAGCAACCCGAGTCCGCCCACCACGTTCGACAGCGAGCGCCTGACTCGGGGCACCCGGTCGCCGTCGCCGACGAAGATTATCGGGTCGCTGGCGGGTCCGTAGACCGTCATCTCGTTGCCCTTCTCGGAGTACACGGTGTCGATGGGTTCGACCAGTCCGGTCTCCTCCAACTCCGAGAGGTGGTGGTGGACGTTCTGGACCGAGGTGTCGAGTCGGTCGGCGAGTTCCGAGGTGGTCGCCGGTCGGTCGAACAGCGCCCGGAAGGTTCGCCGCCGGGTCTCCGTGGCCAGCGCGTCCAGCACCTCGTCGGCGTCGGCGTCGGTCATCTCCAGCACTCGGGGCTGTTCGTCCGCGCTTCCGGTCCGGTCTCGGAGTCGGTCCACGAGGCTCGCCATACTCGGCGGGATTTCGAAGACCGGCTAATAATAGCTGTCCATAGCTAAAATCGGGCTTTAAGCGGTCGCGTTCCGGCCGCGCTCGACCGCTCGCTCGGGCGCGACGAGTCCGTGACCGGCCACCGGGTCGGTGCCCGGCCGCCCCGCGTCGAAGGCGGTCCGTTCGAGAAGCGTCTCGACCGCTCCGGGTTCGAGAGCCGGGTTCGCGTCGAGGACGAGGGCGACGACGCCCGCGACGTAGGGCGCGGCGGCCGACGACCCCACCAGACCGCCGGGTTCGCTGGCCGCCCGGAGTCTGTCGGGCGCAATCACGTCCACGCCGGGCCGGTCGCCAGCGACCGGTCCGGCGGAACTGAACGGTTCGACCCGTTCGCGTTTAGCGTCGTACGCGCCGACCGCGAGCGCGTCGTCTGCGGTCGCTGGCGCGACGACGCTCCCCGCGCGCTCGCGGAACTGGAACCCGTGGGTCGGCGAGGAGACTTCCAGCGGCGTGCCGGTCGCGTTCCGCGACCCCCGAACCGCGTAGTAGTAGGTCGCTTGCGGGTCGATTCGGGCGACGATACGCTCGTTTGGCGTCGCGTCGCCCGCGTAGGGCCGCGACCGGGCGACGAGTCGCGCGTCGGTCCCGTCCGACCGGTAGAGTTCCATCGAGAACTCACAGGACTCACAGTCGTCCCACGAAAGCCAGAGCGCGAGTCGCCGCGAGTCGCCAACGAGGTAGTTCCGGAGTCCGCCCTCGAAGCGGTGGGTCCCACGGCGATTCGGCGCGAACCGGTCGCGCCAGTGGCCCCGACCGAGGTTGCCGACCGGCGCGACGAACGCCACGCCGCGGTCGGCGGTGCGGTCGGCGACTCGCGCCACCGCAGACGACCCGTCGCCGACTTTGCCGTAGAAGGAGACGGGTGCGACGATTACGTCCACGTCGCTGTCTACCAGCCACGCGACCGCGTCCCGGAACCCCTCGGCGGTGTCGAACGAGGCGAGATAGAGGTCGGCGTCCGGTGCGGTCCGGGCGACCAACGACGCCGCGGCGGTACCGTGGTCGTTTTGCCCGCCGTTGCGAATCGTCTCGCCCGCCGCGAACGACCGCGAGTCGGTGACTCGGCCCTCAAGCGAAGCGTCGCCGGGGTCGAACCCCGTCACGCCGACCACGCCCACGCTGACGTTCGCGCCGGTGACGCCCGCGGCGTGCAACCGGTCGAGTCGGTGGGTGGCGTCGAGCGGAGTCGTCGAGGCGCGGCCGTCGTCGGTCCCGAACGGGACCGACGTTGCGACGAGACCGATGCTGGCGACGAGGACGGCGACTGCGACTGCGATGACGGCGACCTGTCGGCGCGCGCCGCCGTCACCGCCGGAGGGAGAGAGGGTCGTCATACCGATGTCGGGTGAAATCTCGGGCCAACGTCAAAACTGTGGGTGACTCGAAGCGGTCGCTTTCGGGATTCGGAACGAACGGTGAAAAGTGAGACCGAGTTACAGCGTGATTTCCGCGCCAGCGTACAGCACGACGACGAGGAAAATCCACACCGCGTCCACGAAGTGCCAGTACATCGAAACCGTCGTGACCGAGACGTGGCGGTCTGCGGTGTACTGCCCGTAGAGCGCGCGGATGAACACGATAGCGATGAGGACCGCACCCATCGAGACGTGGAGTCCGTGCAGGCCGGTCAGACCGTAGAACGCGCTAGCGAAGATGCCCGACGTGAGGTCGAAGCCTTCGTGCTGGATGAACTCGTAGTACTCCAGCACCTGCCCGCCGATGAAGACGACGCCGAGCAGGAGCGTGGCCGCGAGTCCGATGAGGAAGTTCTGGCGGTTGCCCTTCCGGAGTTCGACGTGGCCCCAGTGGAGCGTGAAACTCGACAACACCAGCAGGGTGGTGTTGATGAGAACCAGCGACCCGAGCAAGTGGGGGAATCCTTCCGTAGACCACGTGCCGACGCGGATGAAGAAGTAGTAGACGAACCCGGCGCTGAACGTTGCGATTTCCGACCCGAGGAACAGTATCATCCCCCATCTGAGCGCGCCGCCGCCGTGACCGTCGCTGGACCAGAACGCCTTCACGAAGGCGTGGTAGACCCACCCGTACAGGCCCGCGAGGAACAGACCGACGGACGCGACGAACGTCACCGGGCCGAAGATGGGGTCGATTATCGGTTGCTGTCCCTTCCCGAGCAGGAACAAGGCGGCCCCGACGTAGATGCCCGCACCACCGAGTGCGGTGATGAAGGGCCACCAGCTCGCCTCGCCGAACCCGCGAGGCCAGTCCTCGACGGCCGGAAGGTGATGGCCGTGCTCTTCTGTTGAATCGTCCGCTACTGTCATACGAGGTGGTTGCGCGTGGAATAGTAAAAAGGCACCTGAACGCGTCCGCGATACGACTCGACTGCGAGGGGACGCGCCGCTACGTCGTCGGTCGGACGGCGGTGGGTTCGCCGCGATTATCGCTCGACTTCCGGTTCGTCCACCACTCGCTGGCGCTGTCGCCGGAGGGAGTCGGGCGTCTGGGCGTAGACGTGTTCGAAGATGTCGTCAACGTCGAGACCGGTCCGCTCCTCGGCGTTGGCGATGGCCTCGACCACTCGGTCGTCGGCCCACGACTGAACTCGTAGCTCGTCGTCGTCGGTCCAGCCGTGAGCGTCCTCCAGATACTCGCGGGTGCGCTCTATCGGGTCCTTCTTGCGCCACTCCTCGACCTCTTCGTCGCCGCGGTACTTCGAGGGGTCGTCGGTGGTCGTGTGTGCGCCCTTCCGGTAGGTGACGGCTTCGATGAGGCGCGGCCCGTCGCCGTTCTTCGCGGCTTCGAGGGCGTTTTCGACCGCGCCGTAGACCGCCAGTACGTCGTTGCCGTCCACGCGGACGCCCTCGAACCCGTACGCTTGGGCCTTCTGAGCGATGGTGGCGCTGGCGGTCTGGCGCTCCTGCGGGACGGAAATCGCCCAGTGGTTGTTCTGACAGAAGAAGACGGTGGGCGACTCGAAGACGCCAGCGAAGTTCATGCCCTCGTGGAAGTCGCCTTCGCTGGTCGCGCCGTCGCCGAAACTGACGAGGGTCGCGCAGTCGTCGCCGCGGTAGTCCGCCGCCATACTCGTCCCGACGGCGTGGGGCAGTTGGGTGGCGATGGGGATGGTCGGCGGGAACGTCCGGAGTCCGTCGGGGTCCTCGCGGTCGACGTAGTTGCCCTCGCCGAGCAGATAGACCAACACGTCTTCGAGTTCGAGACCCCGCGCGAGATACATCGCGTGGTCCCGATACGTCGGGAAGCAGTAGTCCGAGTCCGCGAGCGCCGACGCCGCGCCGACTTGGGCGGCCTCTTGGCCTTGAAGCGGCGCGTAGGTTCCGATGCGTCCCTGTCGGTGGAGTTTGACGGCCTTCTCGTCGAACGTCCGGGCGAGTACCTGCTGTCGATACAGGTCAGTCACCACCGACTCCGAGAGGTCCGGGTCGGTTCGTTCGTCAACGGTTCCGTCCGGGGCGACGACGCGAGTGACTTCGGGTTCCTGTATTGCCATGTCGTCAATCACCGACTTTCTATCAGATAAAGAAGGTCCAGTGTTATAAAGTGTTGTTGGGACACCAAAAAGTCGAAAATTGTCTACCTCGTTTAAGTTAAGAATACAGATTCGTCTTCGATAGTCCCGAAGAGTCCCCGTCGAGTGAAGAATCGTCGGAAGTTTCGATTCGAAAAGCTTACGCCGTCTCCGGATTCATGCGGCCGTATGACACAGTGGATAGGCGAGACGTTCACTAGCGACGTTGGGTGGAACCACCTCGAATCGCTCGTGGACATCGGCGACCGGATGGCCGGGAGCGACGGCGAACGCGAGGCGGCGGAACTGACCCGCGACGCCCTCGAACGCGTCGGCGCGCGCGACGCCCGCATCGAGGAGTTCGACGTGCAGGGGTGGACCCGCGGCGACAGCGAGATTCGGGCGGGCGAGACCGTCCAATCGTCTATCGCGCTCCCGCGGAGTCCGGACGCGGCGGCGACGGGCGAACTCGTGGACCTCGGGTACGGCCTGCCCGAGGACTTCGAGGAGACCGACTTCGAGGGGAAGGTCGTGATGGTCGCCTCGAACGTCCCCGACTACTACGACCGGTTCATCCACCGGCGCGAGAAGTACTACTACGCCGTCGAGGGCGGGGCGGCGGGGTTCGTCTTCCGCAACCACGTCGAGGGATGTCTCCCCCCGACCGGTAGCGTCGGCACCGCCGAGGACCCCATCGGCGACATCCCGGCGGTCGGCGTCTCGAAGGAGGTCGGCGCGCGCCTCTCGCGGCGCTTCGAGGGCGAGGAAGTCGAGGTGTCGGTCGAGGCCGACGTTCACGACGCGACCAGTCAGAACGTCCACGCGGAACTCGGTCCCGACACCGACGAGGAAGTCCTCGTGACCAGCCACGTCGACGCCCACGACATCAGCGAGGGCGCGATGGACAACGGCGCTGGCACGGCGATGGTCGTCGAGATGGCGAACGCGCTCGCAGAGCGCGAGGACGAACTCGACACGAAGGTCCACTTCATCGCCTACGGTGCCGAAGAGGTGGGTCTCGTCGGGTCCGGATACGACGCCGACGTGCGCGACTTCGACTCCATCAAAGCCATCGTGAACAACGACGGCGTGGTCCGCGGGCGGACGCTCTCGTTCCACACCCACGGCTTCGACGCCCTCGCGTCGGCGGCCGAAGACGTGGGCGCGGACTTCGACCACCCGGTGAAGACGATTCCCGAGCAGGGACCCCACAGCGACCACTGGCCCTACGTCAAGTGGGGCGTGCCGGGATTCCACGTCATGAGCGAGACCGGCGACGAGGGCCGCGGGTGGGGCCACACCTACGCCGACACCCTCGACAAACTCGAAGTCCGTGACCTCCGCGAGCAGGCCATCCTGCTGACGGAACTGACGGTGCGTCTCGCGGGCGAGGAGTTCGAAGTCGGCCACGCGGACTCCGAGGAAATCGCGGCGGCGCTAGAGGACGAAGACCAAGCCGCGGGGATGAAGATTATCGGCGACTGGCCCTACGACGAGTAGGGACCGGTAGAGATGTCTTAGAAGAACAATATTCTTTGCTTCGGTAGCTTTTCTATTTCTCAAAGACTCGGATTTCTTTTCGAGATGGGACGCGGCGGACGGAGTGGACGACACTGAGTCCGGACCGGGACCCACGACGACCCTCCACACCGCATCGCGGGCCACGTTCACCACGGCCCTCCCTATCCGAGTCGGTAAACTCCGTACCCTTTTCACGGATGGCGGTCCAAGACGAGACTGATGGGTAGCGCGAACGTAGAGGGGGTCGGAAGCGAATGACGCTCGGAATCGTGGGCGAGGGTGCGCTCGCCGACTGGATTTACGACGCGGCGGCGACCGAGGCGACGGCCGTTCTCGGTTCGGCGACCGAAGTCGTCGCGGCCGACCCCGAATCGGTCGTCGCGGTCGGCGAGTCGGCCCTGCTCGCGCTGGTTCGGGAAGGCGTCGAAGCGCCCGTCCTCCCGGTGGACGCCGGACCGGGCTACGGTGGCGTCTCGCTGGACGACGTGGCGGTGGCGTCCACCGACCGCGAGTCGTCCGCCGAGACCGACGCCGAACCCCGCGAACTCGAACCGGTGTGGGGCGCGCTCGACGCCCTGCTCGCGGGCGAGTTCGAGACCGGCTCGCGGACACTCCTCGGGGTCACGGTCGGCGGCGAGCGCGTCGGTTCCGCGCTCGCGGACGTGATGCTCGTCACCACCGAACCCGCTCGCATCTCCGAGTACGCCGTCGAGTCGCGCGACGAACGGGTCGCACGGTTTCGCGCCGACGGCGTGGTCGTCTCCACCCCGACCGGAAGCCACGGCTACGGCCGGAGCGCGGGCGGTCCCCTGCTCGAACCGGAGTCGGGGGTCGTCGGCGTCGTCCCCGTCGCGCCCTTCGCGGTGAACGTGGACCACTGGGTGGTGTCGGCCGACCGGCCGGTCGCGCTGACGGTCGAACGCGACGAGGGCGCGGTGTCGCTTCTCATCGACGACCGGACCGTCCGTCGGGTCGCGCCCGACACGCGCGTCGAGGTGGTCGAAGACGACACGATAGAACTGGTCGCGGTGCCCGAGAGTCGTCCGTTCTTCGAGCGATGACCGGGCGGGTTCGGAGTGAGTGCGCCGCGTCCCGCCCGCGTCGGCGGGACGCGGCGGTATCGACGGACGCAGAAATCAAGGTTTAATACGTCGCCTTTCCGATTATCGTGTATGGAACCGCTGTCACTGCTCGGACCGATTGACGCGCTCTTCGCGGACATCATCGAGTACGTGGTGTTCGCCCTCGTGTTGGTCAACATGGGCACGCGCTGGTGGGCGTATCGGGATTACCGCAAGCAGGCACGGAGCGACGACCACGACGAGGCGCTCGACCGCAACTGGGTCCACGAGGTGTCGAACGTCGTCCTCGTCCTCGGGTCGTTCTACCTGCTGAGCCTCCATCACCACGCTGGCATCGTCCTCTCGACGCTCGTCCTCGGCCTGTTCGTCACGGACTTCTTCGAGTTCGAGGCCAAGGAGGTCGAACTTCGGAGCGACGAGACGCTTTCGAGTCCGAAGGGCGCGATGACCGCCTCGTTCGTGGTGTTCCTCTACGCGGGGTACCTCAGCCTCTTCTTCCTCATCGAACCCGTCTGGAGCGCCATCGTCTAACTTCGGTCCGCTTTTTTCCGGTTCTCCGATTCCACGGAGACGCATCCACGCTTCGCGCGAGACGCCGCGAGGTCGGACGCCGCCGAGTGACGCGAGCGTGGCGAGAGAGCAACGCACCGCGGACATCCGACCTGCGCATCTCGTCGCCCCACCGTGACTGCTGGCCGGTCGCTCTGCCGTCCGTCCTCTCTCACCCTGCGTGACCGATGGCGGGTCGTCACCGTCCGCGTGGAAGCAGAGTGGCGACCACGCCCTCCGCCGACCGCGGTCCTCCGTCGAGGACGGCAGTCGGTGGACTCTCCCGTGACGCGCGTCACGCGCCCGACCGAGACCCGAAGCGCTCACGCGAGGTGACTCGACGCGGCGCGGGTCCCCCGAAGGACGAACAGCGACCCGAGAGCGACGCTCGCCTCGGAGCGTCTCGGCGACCGCTCGGCCGCGAGGAGTTCGGAGAAGAGCGCAGTCGCTCGCAGGCTAGCGGCGAGACGAGAAAGACGAGACCGGTCGGTTCTACGACGACGCTTCTCGAAGTTGGTCCAGCGCCGGGATGACGACCCAGAACGTCAGGACGCCGATGACGACGAACCAGAACATCACTTCCCGGAGCATGATTGCGGCCTGTCCGTACGTGTCGAGGTCACCGGGTATCTCGCCGAGGAGTTGCGTGTCCTCGAATCCCGGCGTGGTGTACCAACCCGACAGCACCATCCAGATGAGGCCACCGCCCGTCAGGATACCGAGTCCCTTTGCGAATTCGTCAGCCATTGTTTGATGGTTCGTCGGGTTCGTCTTTAGGTTTTCCCATTCCTTCGGCGCGAAACCGAGTTGCGAACGCGTAGACGAGCGCGCCCGCCCCAATCATCGCCACGCCGAGGATAGCCAACGGCAGGTCCATCTCCGAGACCGAAAGCTGTGCGCGCTGTGTCGCCGTGTCGAGGACGATGAACCCGCCCACGACGAACGCCACGGCGAACATCGTCGAGAACACCGTCACGACCTTGTAGAGTCGGAGCGGCACCTCGACTTCGCGGGCGCGAGACTCCCCTTCGGTGTCGGTCGTGTCTGAACTGGAATCCATGAGAAAAATCGCTACGGCGTTACTTCGGCGGTCGGAGCCGGTAGTACCGCCGGTTGAGGTCGAACATGTACCCTTCCTGCATCGACTTCAGCACCGCGTAGGTGATGGTCCCGACGATGATGGGGACGAGGAACGTCAGGTCGAACAGCAGGTGGGAGTCGATGGGGATGAGGTTCTTGATTGACAGCGCGCTGATAGTCCACGCGAACGCGAACCCGGCCATACCGACCGCGGCCCAGAACGGCTGTTCGACGGGACGCCGGGCGCTCCCCTTGTTGAGGAACGGCACGATGGCGATGAACCCGACCACGATGACGTTGGCGACGACGCCGTACATCCGGTCGGTCATCAGCTTGTCGCCGCCCAGAATCGCCAGTTCGGGGTTGAGCGGACCGAGCTTCAGCAGGCCGAACGACCAGTAGAGATACCAGTCGGGCAGGATGACCGCCGGGGTCGAACTCGGGTCGGCGGGCGGCCCGAGGTGGGGCGGGAGCGTCGCCGACAGGAAGATTATCATCCCGACGAAGAAGCTCGTCAACGAGAGGTTCCGAATCATCTCGTGGGGCCACACCGGGAACGCCAGCACGTCGCGCTCGACGTAACTGGACTCCTGTCGCAGGTCTTGGTCTTCCCGTCGTGCGCGCTCGAAGTACTCGTACGTCAGCCGGGAGAGACCCTGCGTGCGTTGCTTGCGCTCGCTCCACGTCGGGGTCTCGTCGTCCGGCGGGACGATGCCGGTGCCGCCACCGTCCGTCTGTGCCTCGCCGCTGCCGTCGGTTTTTGTTTCGTTATCTGTCATTGTTAGTGGGGTTCAGCGATGCCCTGAATCCACACGATAGCGATGTGGACCGCGATGAGCGTCGTCACCACGAACGGGAGCAGGAACACGTGGATGATGTACATCCGCTGGAGCGTTGCCTGTCCGAGGCTGAAGCCGCCGAACAGTAGTTGGGCGACCCACTCGCCCGCCAGCGGTATCGAGAGGCTCATCTCGACGCCAATCTGACCGGCCCAGAACGCCAGTTGGTCCCACGGGAGCAGGTAGCCCGTGTACCCGAAGACCATCGTGAGGCTGATGAGGATGATGCCGATTATCCAGTTGAGTTCGCGCGGTTCCTTGTACGCGCCGGTGAAGTACACCCGGAGCATGTGGAGGAACACCGCGGCGACCATGACCTGCGCCGACCATCGGTGGATGGACCGGAGCATGAACCCGAAGTTCAGGTCGGTCATGATGAACGCCAATTGGTTGTAGGCCGCCGACGCGTCTCCGGACGCCGATACCGTCGCTGGCGCGTAGTAGAACCCGAGTAAGGCCCCACTCAGCGCCGCGACGACGTACGCGATGGTCGAGAAACTACCGAGCGCGTACAGCGGGTACCAGTACCAGAACTTGTTGTCAAGACTGTACTGTTCGGTGTGACTCTTTGGCATCTGCATGTTGACCCTGTAGTACAGAGTCTCGAGGATTTCGAGGTAATCCACGATGCGGAACCGCTTGTCCATCCAGATGAGCGCCGTCAGGAACGTCGTCTCTACCGGCGTGAGGTCCTTCGTCTGCATCCACTCGCCGTGGTCGTGTTCGTCCTTGCGTTCGATACTCATTGGTTATTCCTCCGGTCGCGGGAGTGCCACGAACGATTTCTTCACGACGTTGAACGGGTCGTACACCGACTGGTGGCACTGGCAGTATATCATGTCTTCTGCGCTAGCGACCTTCGAGCCTGCGAGTCCCTTGAACGTCGGCACGCAACAAAAGTGCGTGCATTTGTTCAGGTTTGCGATGAATCCTTCGTCGGTGCTGGCCGCGAACCAGTCGTCTTTCTTCGCCAACTGTTCGACGCGCTTGCTACGGATGACCTGAACCGGCATCGTTCCGCTCGGGGGAACGTCCTGCGAGCGCCACGACCCCTGTGCGGGTTTGCCGAGACCGCTCTTGCCGATACCGTTGCCCCACGACTCGTAATCGCTGAAGTCGTCTACGTGAATCTTCTGTCCGCCGCTCATCTCGTCGTTCTGCCACTCGAACTTCGAGTTGTCGATGTAGCGGAAGTAGTTGTCTTGGTCGGCGTCGGGTTGGACGCCGGGGTAGGTCTGGACACCGCAGTACTGGAACCACTCGCTGGAGTAGGTGACGCCGCCGAGTTGCGTCTCGGCGATTTTGACCTCTCGGCCCTGTTGTTCGACCGTCTTCACCTCGGGCCAGACGCCCTTGAGGTAGCCCTCAGAGTCTACTTCGACCGGAATCTGGGGCATTCCGCGCGGGGCGGGACCGGCCGTGTTCTCCATCGCCATGTACTGGGTGATACCTCCGCCCGCGCCGGTCGGCGCGGTGGCGGAGTTGATACCCGCCGCGGTCGCGGTGCCGACCCCGGCGAGGGAGGCGCTGCCGACGACGCCCTTGACGAAGCGGCGACGACCTGTGCTTTCCGGATATTTGTCGTCTTCTTCTGGCATAGTTATCGTTTGTAGTACGGGTAGACTGCGTGCTTGAACTGTTCCCACGCGCTACCGAGCGTCTCGGTACCGTATTGCTGGTCTTCGCGGACGTAGAGGTCCTCCCACTTGCGACGACGCTTCTTGACAATCATCACGTCGGGGAGGAACTCCTTGCGGTACAACAGGAGGACGAACGCGAGGTCGATGAATATGACCGCGAGAATGAACCCGAGATACATGTTACCGACTTCGCTGTACCCCCAACCGCTCACCAGCCCGTAGGTGAACATGCCGACGAACACGACTTCTACTACCGTCAGGAGGACGATAGCGATGGCCGCGGCCGTACTCTCGCGGGCCGGTTCGTAGCGGTGAATGTCGCCGTACGTTGAACCTGTGGATGACATGGTTATCGGTTACTCCCACTCGCGTGCGGTGATTCGCCGTACTTCAGGAGGAAGAACGTGTAGATGAGCGAGACGACCATCATCAGGAGGGTCGCCAGCCCGACGAAGTGGGCCTGAAACGGCACGCCCATGTGTTCGGGGTCCGCCTCCGCAGCGCCACCACCGCCACCGCCACCACCGCCCTCTTGGACGGTGATGGTTCCGACCATTCCGGCGGTCTTGTGCGGTTGACAGAAGTACTCGTACGTCCCCGTCGTACTGAACGTGTGACTGTACTCGTGACCGGTGTTGTACGTCTTGCTCGGCGCGCCCTCGGTCCCTTGCCAGTTCGCACCGTCGGGTTGGCTCTCCACGACGACGTTGTGGTTGTCCGACTCCCAGACGAAGTTGACCGTCGTTCCGGGTGCGATGGTTAACTCGGCGGGTTCGTACACAAGGCTCCCGCCGGGACCGACTATCACCTCTTTCGTTGGACCGCCGCCGCTGGATGCACCGCCACTCGTGGTGGTCCCGTTGGCGACGGTCGTGGTCTCGTTTCCGGAGGCAGTGGTATTGCCGGACGACGTGGTGGTCGTCTCCTGTGCCGCGGCGGCCGTCGCGCCCGCCCCAGCGCCGCCAGCAACACCGGTGGCTGCCATCAGAAAGTCCCGCCTCTTCATACAGATGAAACTCAGGACAGGAATTGCTTAAAGCCACCGATGCCGCCGTAGCGGGGTTTTCGACGCCGACGCGCCGAGTGCGGCCTAGTTACGGCCGTCGGACGCCGAAGAAACCTCGGTTTCGGCCGTCCCGTCGCCCGGACGCTCGGGGTGGTCCTCGGGGACCGGACCCTCCTCGCCGGGGAGGAAATCGGGTCGCTCGTCGTCTTCGAGACCCACCGCGCGGAGACGGTTTCGGTACTCCTCGGCACGGAACCGGTCGGAGAGTCGGGCGTTGGCCACCAACAGGAAGACGAACACGCCGAAGAAGAAGAAGCCGAACGCGGCCACCGCCGCGACGAGCGGAAGGCCCATCGCAATCCACGCGGCGAACAGCGCGACTCCCGCGAGGACGTGGACCGCGGCGACGACCTGCATCAACTGGTTGCCGAGTTTCCCGGAGCCTTCGGGCACCTCGGCGGGTTCGGGAAGCACGTCGCCCTCGGGCGGGTCGGGCACCTCGTAACTCTCCATCGACGCCAGCGCGACGGAGGGCTTCACGTCCCGGAGGACGGTGCCGCTCCCCTCGACGCTCCCGTCGGGGTAGACCACGGCGTACCCCTCGTCGGAGTACGCGAGCAGTTGGGGTTCGCCCTCCTGTTCGATGCGCTCGACGACGGCGAACACGTCGCGGTCGGCGACCCTGCTCTTGAGGTCGGCCTCCACCCTGTCTAAGAGCTTCTCGCCGGTTATCCACGAGTCGTGGTCGAAGGCCACCTGCCACTCCTCGTAGCTCATCTCGGCCATCTCGCGCGGGCCGAAGTTCTCGAAGTCGTACTTCTCCTCGATTTCCTCGGCGGTGAGTCGGTCGCCGTCGTCCCGTGACGCCGGGGAATCGTCCCGCGACTCCGGGGAAGCCTCTTCGCGCGTCTCCGGGGCGTCCGCGGGTCGTTCGCCCGCCGGGTCGTCCGAGGCGTCGGTCATCGTCCGAAACTCACACCTGAAGCGGCATAAGCGCCGCGACGTGACTTCGGACTGGGAGAACACCGTCGGGACCGGAGGGCCGCCTCACGCTCACTTCGCACCCCTTATCCACCCTCGCTCCTAATCGCCGCGCATGGCGAGCGAGACGCTGGTTGCGACCGTGGTTGCCCTCGTCGTCACCGCCAGTTTCCCCTTCTACCTCTACGGCGCGTGGTACATCCTCGACCAAGAGGTGGTGACGTGGGACGTGCTGATACACCACCTCAAGTTCATCACGGTGGGGTTGTTGCTGACCACGGTGCCCGTGGTGACGTGGATGGCCCCGCGCTTTCTCGACCAACTCGGCGGGTTCGCGGCACTCCACGTCTTTCTGGGGTTGCAGGCCTACGCCATGCTGTTGGTCGCGCTGACGGGCATCGTCCGCATCTTTCAGGTCAAGCGTCAACACGACATGTACGAACGCGGCGCGGCCGACCGTGACGTGGAGATAGACGACCTCCACGAGAACATGGGCGCGTGGCGGGGGCGACTCCGCGTCGGCGTCGCGGGGTACGTCCTCTTCTGGATGCTGGCGTGGCTCGTCGGGATGGTCCGGTTCGTCAGCGACTACTTCCTGTACTGACGAGTCGCCCCGACGCGAGCGTGCTTGTCGCTTCTCACCACGCCTCGCCGCTGGCGAGGTCAACGTCGTGGTCGAGTTTCGAGGACGGACAGATGTCCTCCAGCACGCAGTCGCCACAGTCGGGGTTGCGCGCGGTGCAGGTCGCTCGGCCGTGGCTGATGCAGAGGTGCGTGAACTGTTGCCAGTGTTCCTCGGGGACGATGCCCATCAGGTCCTCCTCGATGTCTTCGGGGCGCTCGTCCTCGGTGATGCCGAGGCGACGGGTGAGTCGCTGGACGTGGGTGTCCACGACGATGCCCTCTACGATGTCGTGGCCGTGCTGGAGGACGACGTTGGCGGTCTTTCGCCCGACGCCCTTGAGTTCGGTCAACTCGTCCATCGTGTCCGGGACCTCGCCGTCGTACTCGTCGAGCATGGTCCGGGCCGAGGAGACGATGTAGTCGGCCTTGCTGTTGTGGTAGGTGATAGACCCGATGTCCTCGGAAAGTTCGTCCACGTCGGCCTCGGCGTAATCCTCGACTGTCTCGTACTTCTCGAAGAGGTGGGCGGTCTCTTTGTTCACGCGCTCGTCGGTACACTGGGCCGAGAGCATCACCGCAATCAGGAGTTCGAGGCGATTCGAGAAGTCGAGCGAGATAGTCGTGTCGGGATACTCGTCGTAGAGTCGGTCGATGACCTCCTCGGCTTGGGCGTCGCGGGTGTCGAGTGGCTCTCCCATGTGACACGCGTGGGACGGGGAGGGTTTGAGCTATTCGGCTTATCCGCGCTCACGTCTTGCCGTCGTGAAATCCAAACTGAAACGCCGAACAGTATCGAAGATAACAAATACAGAAAGTGAAACGAACTGCATATGGACGGTCGCAACTGGCGGGTGAGTCTCGTCTACCTCGTCGTCTCGCTGGCGAACGCCGCCGCGAGATACGGCCACGTCGCGTTCGGCGACGCGACGCTCGACAAGGACGCCGAACACTCCTATCGGCCGTTGGCCGAGGCCGTCAACTCCGGAACGCCGCTGTACTTCGACGGCGCGGCGACGAACAAACCGCCGGGGTTCCTGCTGGCGGACGTGGCAATCGAGTCGCTAGGCGACCTCTATCTGCCGGTGTTTCTCCTCGCGGTCGGACTCTGCAACTTCGGCGGCGCGTACCTCCTGTACCGATACGTCTCGCGGGCCGACTGGCGCGTGGGGGTGGCCGCGGGCGGCATCCACCTGCTGGCGCTCTACCCCGTTTCGGGCTACTACATCAACGTCCGGAGTTTCGCGGTTCTGTTCCTGCTCGGAAGTCTGCTCGCGTCGAGACCGAGCGTCCGCGGCGTGCTGTTCGCGGCGGCCGGGTTGTTCACCCAGTACGTCGTCTTCCTGCTTCCGCTGGTCGCCTACCCGGTCGTCGCCCGCTCGCGGTTCGACGCCCGGCGAGTCGCGGCGTTCTGCGCGGGCGGCGTCGGCGTGACCGCGCTCGCGTGGGCGGCCGTCTTCGGCATCTGGGGCCAAGAGTCGCTACTGGCGGGTCTCAACTGGACCTACGGTCTGCCGACGGGCGTCGAGACCGAACCCGCGTGGGGCGACCGGACCGGCGTCGGCGGCGGCACGGAACCGGCGAGCTATCTGGCCCGGTCGTGGCTGGTCGCCCGTCCGCGCCTCTGGTTCGCCCGGTTCGGTCTCCACAGCGCACCAATCGTCCCGGTTCTCTTCGGTGCGGTACTGGGAGTCACCCACACCCTACGGACCGAGCGGACTCCCTTCCGCCTCGGACTCGTCGCGGCGGCGGCGCTCGCGGCCCTGCCGTTCCTCGTGCGCACGCTCATCGACTACTGGATTCTGCCGCTCCCGTTCCTCTCGGCGCTGGCGGCGCTGTACGTCGTGAGCGACTTGCAGAGGATGGAGACTTCGCCCACGCGCGCCGAGGCGGATTGACCGGATGGTAGGGCGACCCGATTTTACCGGATGGTAGGGCGACCCGATTTTCGGTCCGGCGCGTGCGGGCGCGACCGCGTAAGCGTGTCGCGCTCACCGCGCGAGGGACGAGTAGCGCAACGAAGTGAGCAACGCAGTCGGTTGGGGAGGATGTGGCCGTCGCGGTGCGGTTGCGGTCGCGGTTGCGGTCGCGGTTGCGGTTGCGGTTGTGGTTGCGGTTCTCATTGGTTCAAGCCTGAAGTTAGCTCTCGTCGCGTCTTCCACCGTTCACGGTCGCAGTGCTGGACAACTCTCGTAGGTTCAAGCCTGAAGTTAGCTCTCGCCGGGTCAATTCCTCCGAATCACGGTGAGTAGTTGCGGTGCCGTGTCGTCGTCCACGCAACTTCAACAGTAGCCAGTCCTCCGGCGTCGATGCCGCGAGACGGACCCCGCATCACCGATTCGGCTAACTTCAACCACCGAAAAGACAACTATACCAACTTCTAACAATCAAATGGATATGCGAAGCCATCCATCCCGCGTCCCTCGCCGTACCGTCCACCCGAGAACACTATCGGAGTACCGAGAGTTTTAACCTCTCTTCCCACACCGGTCCAAGCATGAAGGCAACCGCGAAAGCCCACCCCATCCAAGGGTTGGTCAAGTACCACGGGATGCGCGACGAGCAGTTGCGACTCCCCTACCACGACAGCATCAGCGTCTGCACCGCGCCGAGTCACACCAAGACCACCGTCGAGTTCGACCCCGAACTCGACTCGGACACCTTCGTCGTCGGCGGGGAAGAACTCGCCGACCACGAGGCCGACCGCGTGGCGAACGTCGTCGCGGAGGTCCGGGCGCGCGCCGACGCCGACCACGCCGACTACCCCGTCCGACTGGAGAGCGAGAACTCCTTCCCGTCGAACGTGGGTCTCGGGTCCTCGTCGTCCGGGTTCGCCGCGGCCGCGACGGCGCTCGCGGAGGCCGCCGACCTCGGTCTCTCCCGGCCCGAAATCTCGACCATCGCGCGCCGCGGGTCCTCCTCGGCCGCCCGCGCCGTCACCGGCGGGTTCTCGGACCTCCACGCCGGACTCAACGACGAGGACTGCCGGTCCGAGCGCCTCGACTCGCCGCTCGAAGACGACCTGCGCATCGTCGCGGGACTCGTCCCCGCCTACAAGGAGACCGAACACGCCCACCGCGAGGCCGCCGACAGCCACATGTTCGAGGCCCGCCTCGCGCACATCCACGACCAACTCGCCGAGATGCGCGACGCGCTCCGCGAGGGCGACTTCCAGCGCGTCTTCGAGACGGCCGAACACGACTCGCTGTCGCTGGCCGCGACGACCATGACCGGTCCCGCGGGGTGGGTCTACTGGAAACCCGACACCTTAGCCATCTTCAACGCCGTCAGGGAACTCCGCGAGGAAGAGGACGTGCCGGTCTACTTCTCGACGGACACCGGCGCGAGCGTCTACGTCAACACGACCGACGAGTACGTCGAGAGAGTCGAGGAAGTCGTCGCCGACTGCGGCGTCGAGACGATGGTGTGGGAAGTCGGCGGTCCCGCCCGGGTTCTGGACGAGAGCGAAGCGTTGTTCTGAACCGGCGTCAGCGACCCATGTAGTCGGTCGCCTGTTCGACGCAGGCATCGACTACCTCAGTTTCGAGCGTCCCTTGCCACCGGTCGTGGTCGAGGTCGTCGTGGTCCGGTGAAGCGAACCCCCACGTCACGACCTTGCTCTGCGCTGGCATTCCGCCGCGAATCCAGTGTTCGTCGCACAACTCGAACCCTTCGTCGTACCACGATTTCGAGGTCAGTGTGAGGGCGACGTACTGTTTTCCGTAGAACGGGTGGGAGTCGTCGGAGACTATCAGCCACGGCCGGGCGTCCGTACTGTTGTCGAAGGGGTCCCGACCGTAGACGACATCGCCTCGGTCGTACTTCATTCGTCGTCGCTCTCCCGTCCAGCGTTCGGATGCGGTTCGTCCGGTGCGTGTGCGGCCCACTCGTCGGGGTCTTCTTCGCCGAGACGCTCGTTGAGTGCGGAAGTCGTCTGGAAGTACGTGCTGAACGACGCAAGTCGTTCCTCGTCGTCGGTGATAGCCCAGTACGGTCCCTTGTGGCGGACGAGTTCGCGGTCTTCGAGACGCCCGAGGACGTTGCCGATGGAGTTTTTGTTCACGCCCGTCTGCTCGGCGATTTCCGCTGGCTTGAACGCGCGGTTGTCGTTGTGTGCCAGAAATCGGAGGACTCGCTCGCCGTTCGTCATGTCGGCGAGTTCGCTCTCGCTCTTCTCCTCGAAGGTGTCGATGTCGATTGACATGGGAGTACGTAGTGTACACGACGTAATTAGCGTTACTACGTAAGTCAGTAACCTTCGTAACTACTGTCTGCTATACCCTGTCGAGAACCAATCGACCGCTGAGCGCGTCGTCCCCTCACTTCTAAGCCGGTCGGCCCCTTACCCACGGCCGAATGCGACTCGCTGTCCTCGGCGCGGGCTACGCCGGACTGACCCTCGCCCGAAAACTGGAGCGCACCGTCCCCGACGACGTGGAGATTCTCGTAATCGAGAAGACCGGCCGCCACCTCGTCCAGCACGAACTCCACCGGGTGATTCGCCGCCCGTCGCTGGCCGACGAAATCGTCGTCGACCTCGAAGACGTGCTGGACCGCGCGGAGGTCCGGCAGGCCGAAGTCGCCGACGTGGACCCCGACGCTGGCGTCGTCACGCTGGCGTCGGGCGAGACCATCGACTACGACTACGGCGCGGTCTGTCTCGGAGCCGAGACCGCGTTCTACGACCTGCCGGGCGTCGAGGAGCGCGCCACGCCGCTCAAGACGCTCGACCACGCCGAGCGCATCCGCGCGGACTTCCTCGACGTGTTGGAGACCGGTCGCGCGCGCGAGTCGAACAGTCGCGTCGTGGTCGGCGGCGCGGGTCTCTCGGGGATTCAGGTCGCGGGCGAACTCGCGGCGCTCGCGTGGGAGGAGGACGCCCGCGAGACGACGACCATCACTCTCCTCGAACAGTTCGACAGCGTCGCACCTGCGTTCCCCGAGAACTTTCAGGCGGCGGTCCGAGACCAACTCGAAGACCGCGACGTGGAGATTCGGACGAACACGGCCGTCGCCTCGGCGGACGACTCGGCCATCGAACTCGACTCGGGCAAGCGACTCGACTACGACCAGTTCGTCTGGACGGGCGGCATCCGCGGCCCCGCGGCGTTGGACGGCGAGCGCCCCGACGTAAAAAACACCCTGCGCCTCGGCGACGGCACCTTCGTCGTCGGCGACGCGGCCCGCGTTGTGGACGCCGACGGGGAACCGGTACCGGCCAGCGCGCAGGCGGCGGTCCGCGAGGCCCGCGCAGTCGCCGAGAACGTCGCTCGCCTCGTGAGCTACGACCGGGAGGGAGAGGACATCTTCGAACCGCGACTCGACCCCTTCGCGTTCGACTCGCCGGGGTGGTTGGTGTCGGTGGGCGACGGCGCAGTCGCCCAAGTCGGTCCGACGGTCCTCACGGGGACGGCCGCGAAAGCACTGAAGACCACCGTCGGAGCCGGATACCTATCGTCGGTGGGCGCGATACGCAACGCCGCGGACCTCGTGAGCGAGGAACTGGGGTACGAGAAGTAGTCGGGCTACAGTCCGGGGACGCCGAGCGCGCCGGACGCGAGGAGACCGACCGAGTTGAGCAGGACCAACACGACCCAGACGGTGAGGTACGCGACCAGTGCGATGCCGACGGCGTTGCCCCATCCGCCGGGGTAGCGGGCGTTGATGACGTACACCCACGCCAGCAGGCCGAGAACCGACCCGATGAGACCGCCGACGATGGGGATGATGCTGAACAGGCCCGCGACCAACCACCAGACGAACGCGCCGACGAGCGCGGTCAGGATTGCGTACTCGTAGTCGTCCCGGTCGGCGATGACGCGCGCGCCGACGTAGATGCCGAACGCCCCGATGAGGAGGCTTACGACGAATCCGATGACGAAGTTCAGGAACCCTACCATGTACCTGTATCTGTTTCGACCGGCCTATTATATGTGGCGTCTGTCGGTCGCCGAGCGGCGACCCCCTCGAGGCGCGGCGTTCACGCGTTCTCGTCGGTTTCGAAGGTCGCGTCCGTCCGGTCGCGGGCGTCTGCCCGCGTTCGCTCGCGCTCGCCACGCCCGCGCTCAACCCGCTTGCGCGCGCTCTCGGGGGTCTCGGTGTCGAGCAGGGCTTCGACCTTCCGCTCGAACTCCGCTTCGGTGAGGTCCCCGCGGGCGTATCGGTTCCGGAGGGTGTCGAGGGCGTCCTGCTTCGAGTCGGGTTCGTCGGCGGTCCGACTCCGCGGAACGTGGTCGCTCGTCTCCGGGGTCGTACCGATGCCGAGCGCGCGCGTCACGACTTTCACGATTGGGACGAGAACCGCGAACCCGAGTACGAACGCGAGCCAGAACCAGTCGTAGCCCAGAAAGAGTCCGGCGAGTCCGACGCCGAGAACGAGCAACGAGGTGAGTTTCACCAGCGCGTTCTCGTCGTCTTCCAGAGGGTCGTCCATGAGAGTGGCTATCGGGGACGGTGACAAAAAGGTTGCAACTTCGCGGACGCGACGGAATTGTGTTGTTTTTCCGCCGTCAATGGGTTTAAGTTTGTGGGCCAACCTCGGGAGCGCATGGCACGCGAGACTGCGCTGTTCGACAAGGCGCTCGCAGGGTTCGTCGGTATCGCCGCCGGAGCGGTCATCGGCGCGCACGCACTACGCCGCTATCGAGGGAACGAAGGAACGACCGTCGTCTGTACGGAGTGTGGCGAGTCGATGCCGGTAGACGACGTACTCGACCCGACAGTGACCTGCGCCTGCGTCGCGCCGCGGGACTTCCACGACTTCTGGTAACGAGTCGTTTACCCGCTTCGACCCGTATCATCACGCATGGACGACGAGGACCTCCGCGAGCGACTGGAACAGCGACTGATGAGCCACGGCGTCTACGTCACCCACCTCGAAACCGACGACGGGACGCTCCGAATCGACTACGAGACGGCCACGCCCGGCGAGGGAGTTCCCCATCAGGAGGTAGGCCGGGTCCTGAACCGTCTGCTTGCGCTGGCCGACGACGGGTGGGACCCGACCGACGTGCGCGGCACCGTCGCCGACATCGACGGGGACCACCGCGGCGCGTGGCGCGCGGATAGCGAGTGGTTAGTCGCTCACGACCGCGGCGAACTCTCGGACGTGGACCTCTCACAGCGAGTCCTCGACACCATCGAGGAGGCCTGAGGGGACGCGCCCGGCGGGACGGACCACCGAGGCGTGCGCACGGCGGGGCGTAGCGAGCGGTCCGAGAACGGGAAAGACGGTTTTAAGCTATGCGGGACGCCAGTGGTTCACATGGATTTCGACTTCGACCTGTTGCGGGAACTCACCGAGACCAGCGGCGTGCCGGGCTACGAGGACCGAGTTCGGAACCTCGTCCGCCGGGAATTCGAGGGCGTGGCCGATTCGGTCCATACCGACCCGATGGGCAACGTCGTCGGGACGATAGAGGGGTCTGGCGACTACGAGGTCGCTATCGCGGCCCACATGGACGAAATCGGCTTCATGGTCAAACACGTCACCGACGAGGGCTTCCTCGAAATCGACACGCTCGGCGGGTGGGACCCCGACGTACTCCGCGCTCAGCGCGTGACGGTTCACACCCCCGACGAGGACCTCACGGGCGTCATCGGGTCGATTCCGACCCACGTCCAAGACGACGAGGAGGAGTTCGACATCGACGACGTGGCAATCGACCTCGGACTCCCCGCCGAGGAGGTCGAAGAGCGAGTCTCGGTCGGTGACCTCGTGAGCATGGAACAGACCACGGTGCGGGTCGGCGACAACGTGACCGGGAAGGCGCTGGACGACCGGGTGTGCCTGTTCGCCATGCTCGAAGCGGCCAAGCGACTCGACGACCCCGACGTGACGGTCCACTTCTGCGCGACGGTCCAAGAGGAACTGGGCGTCCGCGGCGCGCCCGCCGTCAGCACGGACGTAGACCCGGACCTCGCGGTCGCGCTCGACGTGACGGTCGCAAACGACATCCCCGCGGTCCGCAAGGAGAGCGAGTACGTGACGGAACTCGGAGAGGGCGCGGCGATTAAGCTCAAAGACTCCAGCGTCGTCACGACGCCGAAGGTCCACCGACGGATGCGGTCGGTCGCCGAGGACCGCGGCATCGACCACCAGATGGAGGTGCTTCCCTCGGGCGCGACCGACACCTCGGGCTTCCAGAACACCCACGGCGCGAAACCCGTCGGAGCCATCTCGGTCCCGACGCGCTACCTCCACACCGTCACCGAGAGCGTCCACCACGCCGACGTGGAGGCGACCATCGACCTCCTGACGGCGTTCCTCGAAACCGAGACGGGCGACCACGACTACAGCCTGTAGGTCGGTCCCGGCCAAGCGACGGGCCGTCGAGCGCGGCCGGAAGGACAATCTCTTCCGTTCTCTAAGCACGAAAGTTGTTTCTTTCGCAAACCGAGACGTTTGTCCGACTACGACCCTCGCTCCCTGCCGGTCGCTCGGTCGTCGGGCCGTCGAACTGGCGATTCGACCGCGAGCGACGACCGAAGGGAGGAGCGAGCGGGACTTTTGGTCCAGCTTTTTCGAGGAGCGGTGCCGCAGGGCGCGAACGAAGTGAGCGCCCGAGGACACCCGACGACGAAAAAGGTGGGGTCGTATCGAAAGTATAGAGTACCCACCACCGTTAGCCCCGAGTATGAGTACGGAAGGAAGCGAGTCGGTCACGCGGCGTGGATTCATGCGGGCCGCCACGGGAACCGCGGCGGCCGCGGGTGCGGCGGGAACCGCCGCCGCACAAGAAGAAGGCGGTGGCGGCGGTGGCACTCAGGAAGTTGCAGTCGGTCCCGGCGGGAGTCTCGTCTACGAACCCGCCGACTTGACTATCGCGCCCGGCACGACGGTCAACTTCGTCTGGGAGTCGGACAACCACAACATCGTCGTGGAGAGCCAACCCGACGGCGCGGGTTGGGAGGGGACGAAGGGCGGCGCGAGCAAGACGTACAACACCGGTCACGAGTACAGCCACACCTTCGAGACGACCGGCACCTACGAGTACTTCTGTCAACCCCACAAGACCGCCGGGATGACCGCCAGTATCACCGTCCAAGAGGGCGGTGCCTCCTCGGGGAGTAGCGGCCCGGCAATCCCGAGTAGCGCGAAGACGCTCAGCATCGCTACGACGGCCGCACTGGTGTTCACGCTCGGACTGGCGTACTTCTTCATGAAGTACGGCGGCGACTACGGACAGGCCGAGTAACGCAGTCGCGGTTTCGCTTCGTTTCGCTTTTTTGGGCGTACCGCGTCGAGCGGTCGCTCCGCGGCGCTACACGGTGTCCGGCGATTCGTGGAGCGTCAGTTCGACTTCGCGGCGCTCGCCTTCGAGGTCCTCGACGATGCGCGCGACGACGCGCTCGGCCTCCTTGCGGACGAGTGGTCGCACCTTGCCGATTACCCAGTCGAGCGAGACGAGTCGCGGCAAATCGAGCATGTCGGAACTCGCCGAGTCCGCGTCGAACTTCACGACGAGTCGCACCCGCGAGGCCGACTCCCTGTCGGGCGGGGCCTCTTCTGGCGCGGGTTCGACTACCCACTCGCCGTGCGCGCGGAGGTCCTTGACGATTTTCCACCCGATGCGCTCGGGCGGTTCGAAGTCGGTCACTTCCGACCGGACGACGTAGTTCAGTTTCCACCACTCGAGATGAATGTCGTACTCGGTTCCGGGACCGCCCTCGCCGTGACGCTCGACCCGGCCGAGATGCTTGGAGTAGTCGGCGTATCCGCGAAAGTCCACGAGAAAGTCGTAGGCCTCCTCGGGCGGCACGTAGACGACGGTGCTGAGTTCGACGCTATCCACGTCGGCGACGTTGGAACGAACGCGGCGTAAAACTTCCGGCGGACGCGTTCAAGTGTTCCCACCGGGTCGCTCGGCGTCGGCCCGTTTCGAGACGAGGACGACCAGCGCCAGCGGAACGCCGAGCGCCAGACCCACCGTGACCATGCCGTAGACCGCCAGACCCAGCGGCGTCGGCTGGAGTTCGACCAGACCGAGAAGTTTCACGGCGGTCAGGTCGTCGGGACCCGCCACGCCGAGTACCGCGCCGACCACGCCGGTCAGGGTGACGATGACGCCGTAGAACCCGACCACGAACGACCGTCCGCCGAACGTCTCGCTCACGTCCGGGAGTCCGGGCGGCGGAAGGATTAGCCTTTTCATCCGGACGGCCCCTACCTCCGGTATGTCCGAGAAAGATATGCTGGCCTACCTTCTGGGGGGCATCGCCGTTCTCATGTTCGCCATGGGCATCGTGCTGGCGGTAACGTGACTCGAGACGAGACCTGTGACTCCTCGGAATCTGAGTCCGAGACGGTTCTCGTGACTGGCGCGACCGGCACCGTCGGTCGCACGTCGTGCGCGCACTCGCGGACCGGGGCGTGCGGGTACGTGCGGCAGTGCGCGACCCCGCGGGGACACGAGAGCGATTCGACGAACACGTCGAACTCGCGGAGTTCGACTTCGAGCGACCCGGGACGTGGGGCCGGGCGCTCGCGGACGCCGACCGACTCTTCCTGATGCGCCCGCCCGCGGTCAGCGACGTGAAGCGCCACCTCACGACGTTCGCGGACGCCGCGGTCCGGACCGGCGTCGAGCGAATCGCCTACCTGTCGGTCCTCGGCGCGGAGAAGAATCTGCTTTTACCCCACCGACGACGCCTCGCGCCTCCTCGACCGGAACCCCCGGACGCTCCGGGAGTACGTCGCCGACTACGCCGACGAGTTCCGGCGATAGCTCGCGCTGGTCGGCGAAAAAGAACGAAAAACGAGTCGCTTCTGGGCTATTCGTCTTCGGCGACTTCTTCGCCGCCGTCGGTGAGGGCGGTCTCGCGCTTGCGCTCGAACCACGCCCACTCTTTGGTCTTCATTCCGGTCTCTTCGAGGTCCCACGGGTCGCCGCTCTCCACGAGCGGGCCTTCGAGCCACGAGACCAGCAGGTTGTAGACGAAGATGAGCTGACCGAAGCCCATGATGAACGCGCCCACGGTGGCGACGAGGTGCATGTCGGTGAACTGCGGGAGGTAGGTGGCGTACCGACGCGGCATCCCGCCGTAACCCAGCAGGAGCATGGCGATGAACGTCACGTTGCTCCCAATCATCGTGAGCCAGAAGTGCCACTTGGCGAGCGTCTTCTGGTACATCCGACCGGTGAACAGCGGGAACCAGTAGTAGATGCCCGCGAACCCGGCCACCGCGATGGCACCCATGACGATGAAGTGGAAGTGGCCGACGACGTAGTAGGTGTCGTGAAGCACGAGGTCAACCGGGATGGACGCGAGGAAGACGCCGGTGACGCCGCCGAGGATGAAGTTCTGGACGAACCCGATGGTGAACAGCATCGGCGCGGTTAGCCGGAGTTTGCCGTTCCACATCGTCGTAATCCAGTTGAACACCTTGACTGCGCTCGGCACCGCAATCGCCAACGACACCGCCATGAACGACGCGCGAATCCGGGGGTCGATGCCCGTGCTGAACATGTGATGCGCCCAGACGCCGAACGACAGGACGCCGATGGCGAGCGTCGAGTAGACGACGAACTTGAACCCGAACAGCTTTCGGCCCGCGAACCGCGGCAGGATGAGGCTGACGAGACCCATCGGGGGCAACACGAGGATGTACACTTCGGGGTGGCCGAAGAACCAGAACAGGTGTTGCCACAGGATGGGACCGCCGCCTTCGGCCGCGAAGAAGAGGGTCCCGAAGTTCCGGTCGAGCAGGAGCATCACGAGGGCGCTCCCGAGCAGGGGGAACGAGAACAGGATGAGTCCCGACTGGGTAATCATCGTCCACGAGAAGATGTCGAGGCTCTCCCAGCCAACGTCGTCACCGCGCTCGGTGAAGATGGTGGCGATGAAGTTTATCGCCCCCATCGTCGCCGACACCCCTGAGAGGTGTAACCCGAGTAACATCAGGTCCACGCCGGGGTTGGTCTGTTCGACCGACAGCGGCGTGTACATCGTCCACGAAGTCTGGGCCGGGTCGATAGTCTCGGTCAACGACGCCAGCGGGAAGCCAGCCCAGATGAGGACCGCCGCGGGCGGGAGCAACCAGAACGCGATGGCGTTGATGCGGGGGAACGCCATGTCGTCCGCGCCGATGAGTAGCGGGATGAAGTAGTTCCCGAACGCCGCGATGATGGGCGTCCCGAACAGGAACAGCATCGTGATACCGTGGGTCGTCAGCAGGGCGTTGTAGAAGTTCGCCCCGATGAAGTCCTCGGCGGGCGCGGCCAGTTCTGCCCGCATCAGGAGGACGGCGATGCCGCCCCACGTGAACGCGACGAGACCGTAGAGACCGTAGAGGAGACCGATGTCCTTGTGGTCTACGGTGGTTAGCCAACGCACGATTCCGGCAGGCTTCTCGTGGTGTGCCTGCCCAGTCTGTTCGCCGACGTAGCCACCGCCAGTCGAGAGGGGCGTGTAGGAGCGCCAGTCCTCGAGTCGGGTGAGGAACGCGGCGACTCCGAAGAGGAGTACCCCCATGATGACGGTGAGTGCGATTTGCCCGGCTTCTACCATACGCCTTGGTCAGGACTACAAGGTAAAGAAAGGTTAGGATACGCCCCCGCCCAGTCGCGGAATTTCGTGTCAACTGGTCTCAAACGTTACGGAGACCTGTTCCGAACGCGTCACCGTCGCGTCTTCGACACGTACTCGAACGATACCGGAAGAATCAGGACCGATTCGTCGGACTCACTCCGCCTCGGCGTCCTCGATGAGACGGGCGGCGATGTAGGTCAGGTACGCCAGCAGGACGAAGGGAACGACCAGCAGGGCGAACCCGAGGATGGAGGTCAGCCCTTCGATTGCCCACGGCGATGCGACGGCGAACAGCGCGACGAAGAAGCCGATGATGAAGAGCGGGATGATGTTGACCGAGATGTCGAGCCACGTCTCCCGTTCGAAGATGGGGGTTGCCATGTACGTCGGTAGCCACCGGGGTATCAAATAGGTTGGCGATTCCCTCCGACGCCGAACGCCACGCTCCGGGCCGGTGGGATGGGTTCGGTACCCCCTTCGGCGGCGTGAATCGGATAGGTGATAGGCGATTGACTTCTCCGTGGGGCACGCTCGACCGACCAGTCCACGGGACGCGCCCGCCGACACGTTCCACCGGTCGCGCCCGCCCGCCCAACCGCCAGCGAACGCCCGGCCGACCAAACCCCGGTGTGGGTGGATGAAAGGGGCCGCGCGCTCGCGGTGACAGTACGGAGCGAACAACAGAGACGAACCCAACGAAAACGACGCGGGAAACAACTACAACCACATCAGAGACAACTATAATGACTCCTAACAACGAAAAGCAATTCTCGAAGAAACAAACTTCTAGTTCTACACGCTATTCGGTTGCCAGAAACTCCCGAAGACGCCGCCGAAGAGGATGATGATGCCGCCGACGAGGATGGCGACCCCGCGGAGGTGGACCGACCCGGTCGTCGCGTACGCGATGAGACCGCCGACGCCGAGACAGAGGACCGACGCGGCGACCAGTCCCTTCCACGGGTCGGCGATGTAGCCCGACTCGCGGAGGATGCCCACGACGCTCCCAACGAACAGCAGGAGACCGCCGACCGCGACGGGGAAGAGTGGCCACACGATGCCGACCTCGAAGATGGCGAGTCCGAAGGCGACGAACACCGGCCACGGACTCGCTTTGCGGTATTCGTCACTCAGTCCGGGTTGTTCGTCCATAGCTACGACTCGGGAGGGCCGAGACTAAAGGGCACCGCTCCGAGGTTGAGCGGTCTCGGAGGGTGGTCTGAACGTGTACGTGCCGGAATCTACCGCCGTGAACGACTCATCGGAGCTAGCTACAGGCTCGAACACGTCAATGAGTCATCGGAGCTAACTACAGGCTTGAACCAATCATACCGCACCGCCCCGCCCCGCCCCGCTACCGCGGGCCACACGCCTCCCCAACCGATTGCGCGTCTCGGTCGTCACTCCCTCAGGTCGTTCCTCCCTGCGATGCTCATCCCTCGCGCGACGATGGCGCGGCATAAAGCCGCGCCAGCGCGCGCCGACCGCACATCACTCCGCGAGTACGCCACGCCGTCACCACACTCCGTCTCGCACCCCTCAGACGAACACCAGCGAAATCACGCTGTAGGGGTCGGTCGTCTGCCACGAGTAGACGAACAGGAAGACGAAGTAGACCACCACCAGCAGTCCGAGCATCTTGAGTCGGAACCCTCGCAGGTCGTCGCTCTCGCGCTGGTAGGTCTCGCGGAACTGTTCGCGTCGGTCCTCGTCGAGTCGCTCCCAGTGGTCCAGACCCTCGTGGAGGACGAGCAGCTCCTCGCTCTCCAGCGGTCGGTCGCAGTAGGGGCAGTCGGCGGACGATTCGCCCGGCGGCACGTCGGTGTCGTAGGTGGGTTCTCCGGTCATGGCTCAGACGAACGGCGGTTCGGCGCTCGGTGCGGAGACTATCCAGAGACTGGTCATGGTGTACAGCACCATCACGACGACGAAGGGGTACTGGCTCCGGACTGCCTGCAACCGGCCCGGAAACACTTCGTACGCGCTCGCGTGCGCGACCCACACCGCCAGCAGGTGGCCCAACAGGACGAACGCCACCGCCAGCCCTCCGAACCAACTCGGCAGGACGACCACCGAGGGGTTGATGGGCGGGTTCAGCGGGTTCGACAGTGCCGAGAGGAACGCGGGCGACAGCGAGACGAACAGGCCGAGGAAGTGCGCGAGGTGATAGCCCGCCGCGATGGGCAGAAGCGAGGGCGCGAACCGGCGCGCGATAGCGTCGGGCGTGAGGTACGTCTCGGCGGTCCGCCGGGAGTAGCGGGCCGCGAGCCAGTAGACCCCCAGAAAGAGGGCGTACCCCGCGAGCAGTCCGGCCGGGTAGAGGACGGCGGCGGGCAGACCCAGACCCACCGTGCCCCGAGCGATGTCCGACCACAGCGGCGTCCCGACGAACCCGTCGTAGGTCGTGACCCACAGAATCGCCACCACGAACGCCACTTCGTCCCGACCGTCGGCGAGTCGGGCGTCGGTCAGCGCCATCCCCGGCGCTCGGAGTTCCAGCGACCCCTCTTCGTTCCGACCAATCGGCGCGACACTGCCGTAGTATCGGAACAGTCGCGCCACGGGGTCCACGCTCCCGAACCACCGGTCCGGGCCGACGAGAAGCGCGCCCGCCAGCGTGACAGTCGAGTAGCCCACGACGACCCACGACAGCAGTCGAGGGTCGTCGGCCAGCGGACTCACGACTTCCAACCACACCAGCGCGAGCAGACCGACGACGCTCGGCCACGCACCGAGTCCGTCGAGGTAGTCTCGGTCGAGCGACGGCATCCACTCGGCGATTGCCCGCCACGGGTTCAGCGCGGGCCAACTGTTGCCGACGAGGTAGACCGTGGCGACGTACCCGGCCCACCACCCGACCCAGACGAAGAGGATGGCGGCGTTCCGAAACATCGACTCCGGTCCGAGGAAGCCGACCGCGACGACCCCGACCAGTCCCGCGACCGAGACGAGGCGCGTCACCGTCACCGCGCCGTCGGGTCGTCCACCGGCGACCCGCCGCCAGCCGTGAACCGCCCGGATGAACGCCCGGTCGGTGACGAAACTGGCGAGCAGGAACGACGCGCCGACGACGCCGCCGCCGGTCAGCAGGAAGAGCCACGTCGGAACCGAAAGCGACCCCGCGGCCGCGCGCAGGCCGCCGCCGTGGGCGAGCGCAGTCCCGACGAACTGCGTCCCGGCGAGCAGTGCGAATCCCCCGGCCAGCGTTCGAGCGGTCGGCCGTTTCATCGTCGGTCCTTGGGCCGGTCGGAACTTGTCGCTTCCGAAGTCCACGGGCGGTCCCGGCAGGTGACGAGTCGAGTCTCGGCCGGGCGCGCCAGCAAGGTTTTATGGGATGCTGTGGTACGGAGCGACGGGGAGATTACCGTGGAACGTCAAGGTACACCGACAGGTCCGGGGGAACGCGAGATGGGTGAACAGACCGATGTCGCTCGGCAACCAGACGACATCGCCGAGATGGACATCACCGAGCCGACGGTAACGTGGCTGGAAGTATCACACCCGCAACAGCCGATTCCAATCGGCGAGAACGATAGGGTCCTCGACAGCGAGTTCAATCACCAGCAGGACGTGTGGGAGGTCCTACTGGTCGCGCTACCCGAGGACGAGGGTGAAGAAGAAGACGAGTAGTTACAGCATGTCCTTCTCGTCCAGTCCCACGATGAGGTCGTCGACGAGCGTCTCGACATCGTCGTAGGGGAAGTCCTGTATGTCCGAAAGCTTCGTGGACAGTTCCATCGCGGTGAAGCTAACGTCGCCCGCCTCGAAGCGCGTGCCCGGTCCATCGGGGAGCGCCGGAACGAGGTCCATCGGGTTGCTGACGGGGTAGTCGGCACCTTCGAACGCTTCGGTGAACTGCTCGCGGAGTTCGGCTTTGGTTTCTTCGTCTGCCATATCCGTTGGTGAGTGTCGTTTCGGCCAAAAGCGTTCCGGAACAACGCAGAACTCGTTGACCGTTTCTTCGCTCGGCCGGGACCCGACGCGGCGGGACGACCGACCCTCGCCGTCCCGTCGCGGTTCGGAGTCGCCGAACCGCGACGACCCGCGGGACTGGTCGTCCCTCGCTGTCGATACGTGCGGATTTCCGCCAGCTACAAGCCGCGATTACCGCCGGAACGCTCGCGTTAACCACCCCTTGCTCGCCGAGAAGACGCCACCTCGCGGCGGCGAGTGCGGTTTCGGCGCTCGACCGGAACGTCGCCCGATTCGGTCCCCAACGGGGGAACGAAGATGGCACATAAATCGTTAATTTACCATTGAAGCGAAACCGCAAAGCTTGTAATATAGTAAGATAGCCTTGAAAGTGGCATGGCACGCGACAAGACAGCACGCGAACGCGAACAGTGCGACACGACGGTAAATCGGCGCTCCTTCTTGGGGGCCGCCGGAACCGGCGTCGCCGCCGCACTCGGCGTCGGGACGCTGGCGAACGCGAGCGACGTGGCGAACGCGGCGGACTACCGGACGGTCACGGTTCCCGCCGGTGGGACGAAGACGTTCAGCGTCGGAAGCGGCGAGACGCTGGAGAACCTCCTCATCGACATGACCGCCGACGGCGCGTCGGCGAAGATTTACGCGAAGGGTGACGGGTGGACGGTCAGGAACGTCGCCTTCAAGGGCAACCACCCCGGCGGCCACTACCTGTTCACGCCCGCGGTCTCGAAGGGCGGCACCGCCACCGTCGAGAACCTCTACATGGGCGACGGCCAGACCGCACAGACCGCCAAGGGCGGTATCTGGGTCAACGCGAACGCCCACTACGGCACGCTGAACTTCCGGAACGTCCACATCGCCCACTTCATCGACAACGGACTGTACGGCACCGGTCCGGGCGCGCAGGGTCACGGCGGCGTCGTCAACGTCTACGATAGCTACTTCAACAGCAACAACATCGCCAACATCCGCGTCGGGTCGCGCGACGGCCGGACCTGCCACGTCGAGAACTGCGTGGTGGAAGGCGGCACCGCGCGTCCCTGCGGTGCTGGCTGTTCGAGTCCCGGTAGTATCAGTAGCCGCGGCGTCTGGGCGTGGTGGGGTCCAGTCGAGGTCCGAGACTCCGACATCGGCACGTCGCCCGCCCGCCGCGAACAGGACAACAGAGCCGGGGACCCCGAAATCCTCTCGCAGAACACCCGGTGGGGTTCGGACGCCGACACGAGCAGAGTCCCCGCGGGCGTCCCGATGACCGCCGAGGAAGCCGCAAGCGGCACGTCGAGCGCCGACGGCGGTTCCGGGTCCGACTCCACGACCAGCGAACCCGACGACTCGGACGCCCCCGGCACGGTTCTCGAACTCGTCGCCGGTTCGAACACGTCGAGTGTCTCCTACCAGTTCACCGTCGAGGGAAGCGTCCAAAAGCGCATGTCGCCCGACGACGTTGCCTCGGAGGGCAACGACAGCGTGACGGACAACGGCGACGGCACGGTGACCGTCTCCGGCGTCGCGGGTAACGGCTACGGCGATTCGTACTTCGTTGACGGCGACGTGATTTCGATGGACCTCGACGAGAGCAAGTGGACCATCCGGTACGGCGGCGAGGAAGTCGGCGTCTCCGACCTCTCGCTCCCGAACAAACTCGTCATCGACGGGAGCAACGCGCCGCGACTCGCCAGCGACTACACCTTCGAGGTCAGCGGCACGGCCCGCAAGAGCGCGGCGCTCGGGTCGGTCAACGACCACGACACCATCTCGGATGGCCAGATTTCCGGTCGGGTCATCGGCGGGAAGGACGGGTTCCGCTTCTCGGGCGAAATCACGGCCTTCGAACTCGACGGCCCGGCGACCGTACAGGTCGAAGACGGCTCCTGACTCCGCGCGGTTCGAGGTAGCACTTCTTCTCGTCGTCGGCCGCCTTCGTCCCGACAGGGCGCGATTACCGACAGGATGAACCGGCCGTACGCGGTCCGGAAAAATCGGTTGTCGGAATCTGAATAAACGGAACGCGCCGTAGAACAATACCCTCGTCGGGGCGATACGTATCCGAGACATGAACTACCTGTTCTTCACGAACACCCCGGCCCACGTCCACCTCTATCGCAACGCCATCGCGGAGTTAGAGGCGCGTGGCCACGAGACGCTGGTGCTGGCGCGCGACTACGGATGCACGCTCGACCTGCTCGACTACTACGACATCCCGCACGTCGTCTACGGCGAACTGGCGACCAGCAAGTACTCGCTGGCCCGACAGCTTCCGAGCCACTACGTCACCATCCTCCGGGAGGCCCGAGCGTACGACCCGGACAAGATTTTTGGCGTCGGCGCGTACGCCGCCCACGCGGGGGCCGCCATCGACGCGCCGGTGGTCCTCATCACCGACTCGGAGAACACCCACCTCGACCACGCCATCTCGCGGCCCTTCGCCGACGCCTACCTCACGCCCCACACCTTCGACAAGGACCTCGGCGAGAAACACCACGTCTTCCGCGGGTTCAAGGAGTGTGCGTACCTCCATCCAGACGAGTACGAACCTCAGAGCGACGTGCGCGAGGAGTTGGGCGTCGGCCCGGACGAGGAGTTCGTCGTCGTCCGGCTCAACGCCTTCGGCTCGCACCACGACGTGGGACAGGCCGGATTCACGCCCGAGAAGCGCCGCCGACTCGTGGCGGAGTTGGCCGAAGACGCGACCGTCTTCGTCTCCGACGAGGGCGAGGAGATGGACTTCTCGGAGACGCCCGCCCGCGAGTTCGACCTGCATCCCGCGCTCCTCCACGACGCGCTCGCGGAGGCGTCGTTGCTGGTCGCCGACACCCAGACGATGGTGACCGAGGCGGCGCTGTTGGGGACGCCCGCGATTCGGTCGAACTCCTTCGTCGGCGACGGCGACATGGGCAACTTCGCCGAACTCGAACGCGAGGGTCTCATCTTCAACCGCCGGGAGTTCGACGCCGTGATGGAGACGGCGACCGACCTCCTCGGACGGTCGGGGGTCGCCCGCGAGTGGGCGCGCAAGCGCGAGACGTTCCTCGCGGACAAGGTGAACCTCACCGACCTCGTGGTCGAGGTTGCGACCGACCCGACGAGACTCGCGTCGCTCCCGACCAAGCGGACCCACGACCGGATGCCGACCGGCGCGTCGGTCTGACCGAAAAATCTGTTTCTCCTACTCGTCGGCGTCGGTCACTCGGAGTTCTAGGGCGTCTCCGCTCGTCCTGTCGGAGTACGCGCCCACCGCGAGCGACACGAGACCCGCGACGACGAGGGCCGCGAACGCGCCGAGACCGGCGAGCAGACCAGCGACGACTGCCGCGAGCAGTCCGACCGCACCGAGCGCGTACCCGAGCGACGTGACCCACCCGCCGGACTCGACGAGTTGGGTCCGCTGTCGGTGGAGGAAGTTGGTCAACAGGAGCCACGAGAGTTTCGGGACGAAGCTACGGTACCGGATGGTACTCTCCTCGTCGCCGTAGATGGCCGGAATCGCCACGTCCGCGACGGTCATCCCGTGGCAGTTGAGTCGCACGAGCAGTTCGTTGGCGAAGCCGTAGTCGTCGTAGAGGCTCTCTACGTCGAGTTCCTCCAGCGCCCGGTGGGAGATGGCGGTGTAGCCGTTCTGCGGGTCGGTGGTGCGCCAGTAGCCGCTGGCGATTTTCGTGAGACCCGAGAGGAGTCGGTTGCCGAACAGCCGAAACGCGGGCATCCCCTCGCGGAATTCCGGGTCGAGGAGGCGGGTGCCCTTCGCGTAGTCGGCTTTCCGTTCCACGATGGGGTCTACGAGTCTATCCAGCAGGTCGGGGTCCATCTGGCCGTCGCCCGCGACGACGGCGGTCACGTCCATCCCGTCGTCGTAGGCCCGACGATAGCCGGTCTTGATTGCGCCGCCGACGCCGCGGTTCGTCTCGTGGCGAATCGGCACGACTCGCTCGGAGAAGTCGAGACCCCCGTCCGCGAGCGTCGGCGAAACCTCGAGGCGGGTCGCGGAGTGATTGACCTTCTCGGCGTGTCGCCGTATCTCCCGCCACGTTCCGTCGGTCGAGCAGTCGTCTACGACGTAGATTCGGTCTACGAAGTCGGGTACGGAGTCGATGACCTCGCCGACGAACCCCTGTTCGTTGTACGCCGGTACGACGACGCCGACTGTGTTTCCGTTGTACATTGTTCGGTGTCTCGCTGGAAGTCGCTGGCCGAATCGACGCGGGGGAACCGCACGCCCCGGCCAGCCCGTAGTTCAGTTCCGGCCGTTCGACATTTCGTTATACGCCGTCTGCCGACCTTCGGCGACCGACCGACCCGAAAACAGGGTCGGCCGTCGGTCCGGTAGACGCTCCCAATCGAGCGGTCAATCGCGGTACACGAGGCGACAGTCGGTCCCTGTCCGGCGAATCGGCCTTCCGACCCGAGACCGGAACGCCGACGACGGACCGCCACGGACGCTCGGCGAAACGTCCCCCGTGGCACGCGCCCGGTGGCACCTCCGGGCGGGAACTTCCGAGAGCGAAACCGTGGAGTCTTCCCCCGGCGGCGAAATTACTGACAGGAATTTTCAGAACGCTCTGAGAACCGCTGTACGGTAGCTTTTGAGGATTCTACGGGTGGAAATAGATTCATAGCGTATCTATAAGTTATGAGAATCCAACGATGTGCATAAGATTCGCCTATCAGAAATGCCTCGCTCAACTACGGGAAAGAGTTATATACCTATACCGCATATTCTGTAATGGATTATGACTGGGTACTACGACCTCATCCTCGGACTGATTCCGCTTTCGCTGATTGGTGTAACCGCCGCGCTAAGCGTCGTCGGGTTTTCGATAACGTCTGCCGTGCCACTGGCGGCCAGCATTCCCGTCGCGCTCATCGGTCACGCCCTCTTCGTCAACAGTCCCGTCGATGATACCCAGTCCCCGACGGAGACTGTCGATTCGTCCTCGCCGACCTTCGAACCGGCGGACTGAACGACGCGGTTCTCTCTCGCGGTACTGCGGTTTTCGGTGTGCGCTCGTTTTTCGCGCGTTCGTTCCGGCGCTTCGCGTCCGTCTCGACTGCTCTGGTCAGAGCTACTGTGGACAGCATCTAGTTGCTTAGAGAATTATCTTTCTTGCTTTAGGACCGCTTTGGCATTCTTTAAAGCGTGTAATTCATGTCCTGAGGCCACTAACGGCGTCTCCCGTCTACGAGGGACCGACGACTCGGGTCGTCCGAAGCGAGTCCCCCGCCACCGCTTCCCGCAAGCCTAACCGTCTGCGCCGCTAACTCACTCCCGATGACTCCAGACGCGAACACCGAGACGGCCACCCTCGGCGGCGGGTGCTTCTGGTGCGTGGAAGCGGCGTTCAAGGAACTCGACGGCGTGCGCGAGGTCACGTCGGGGTACGCGGGCGGCCACGTCGAGGACCCGACCTACGAGGCGGTCTGCTCGGGCGACACCGGCCACGCCGAAGTCGTACAGGTCGAGTACGACCCCGAGGTGCTGAGTTACGAGGACGTGCTGAAGGTGTTTTTCACGGTCCACGACCCGACCCAGTTGAACCGGCAGGGTCCCGACGTGGGCACCCAGTACCGGTCGGCCGTCTTCTACCACGACGACGACCAGAAAGAGACCGTCCAGCGGTTCGTCCGCGAGTTGGACGCCGAAGGTGCCTACGACGGCGACGAAATCGTGACCGAGGTCGAACCGCTGGAGGCGTTCTACGAGGCCGAGGAGTACCATCAGGACTACTACGAGAAGAACCCCAACGACCGGTACTGCTCGATTCAGGCCGAACCCAAGGTCCAGAAGGTTCGGGAGAAGTTCGGGGAGAAAGTAAAGAACCGCTGAAATTTATCGAGTCCGGTAACTCCGCCAAGCCGGGGTTACGTACTCGTCTTCTTGGAACCCACCGAAATGGCGACCTTCGTTACATTTTGGGCAACTTTGCGGGTCGAAATCAGCAAAGTCGTAATCTACCGTCCATCCGCATGCTCCGCAATGATAGTGTTTGCGGTAAATTAGGTCATCACCCTTGTATGCCTTTACCGGGTTTCCGTGGCTATCTTCAATAACGTATACCACAATGGAATTGCATATTCCGTTTTTAAATTTTCCGCGCGTTTGGACAGCATAGGGAATCGAATGGCTGTAGAAAATCTGAACGACCAATACTGCCCCATCTAAGCCGAACTGAAGGTTCAGAAGGTCCGCAAGAAGTTCAGGGGACCGTAGGAACTGTTAGGCAAGGTCCTCGAAAGCACCCGCGCGGTCGCTCAGCGACATATCCTCGCTCGCTCACTGCGTTCGCTCGCTCGGAGAGGGGTCACTGAGACGACCACGTAAACGCGACCGGGCGGTCCCTTTATCCGCCCCATCGGTTGGTCGGACGAGCGTTCGCCGGTGGCGTCAGTCCCCGCCGTCGCCCTCTCGAAGCAGAATCGGCTCCGGGTCGTAGACGGTTACGACCGCGATGCGGCCGGTTTCGGTGTCGAACTCCACGGTCCGGCCCCTGCTCCCGCCCACGTCCTCGCCCTCTACCGGCACGTCGAGTTCCGCGAAGGCGCGGCGGGCGGTCGCAACGTTGTCGTCGCTGACCTCGCGGGGGAGTTCCCGGAGGTCCAGCAGGTCGCTCCCGCCGACGACGTACCCCTCCAGCGCGGTGTAACTCGCGCCCGCCGACACCGCCTCGCGGAGCATGGTCTCGACCGCGGCGTCCACGTACTTGCCGTCGCCGGTGCCGTCGCCCTCCGACCGCCGGGGGAGCATCGCGTGGGCCAGTCCGCCGACCGCGCTCTCGGGGTCGTAGACTGCCAGACCGACGCACGCGCCGAGACCGTAGGCGACCAGCGTCTCGCCGTCCGCGACAACCTCGTACTCCGAGACGCCGACCATCCGGCGCTCGCGGTCGGGTCGCTCGGGGTCGCTCTCGTAGGTCTCCATCAGTCGATGACCTCCAGTCCGACCCCCGATAGCTTGTCGAGGAACTCCGCCTTGCCGGGGAACACGTAGATGGCGGCGTTCACGTCGTGGCGGGGGATGCGGAGGCGAGACCGGATGAACAGGCCGACGCCGTACTGCTTGAGGATGCGCGCGACCAGCGTTCGCTCGGGGTCCTGCACGGGAACGGGCGACCCCGTGTCGATGGTCGTGTCGAACAGCGCGGCCCACTCGTCCACGAACCCGTTGGCCATCATGTTGCAGAGTTCGGTCAGCGCGTCCCGGCCCATCTCCGTCGAGACCGACGAGAGGTCCTCGACCGCTCGCTGGAGCATCAGCGCCGCGGCCTTGTTCGCGCCCCCCATCGGGAAGACGACCAGCACGTTCCCGACGAGGGGCTTGCTCAGCAGGACCCGCGCCCCGGCGCGCTCGTTCGCCCGGAACTGCGCGGCGACGGTCTCTTTCTCGGCGTAGCCGATTTTGACCTGCTCGGTCGTCACCGTCAGGTCGTCGTCCAGCACGTCGTTGAGTCGGTCCTCGACGCCGGTGACGCCCCTGTCGCCGAGCCAGTTCAGCACCGCGAGCGTCTTCAGCGGTATCGCGGGGTCCGACCCGGACGACTCTCCGGCGGCAGGGTCGGACCCGGATTGCTCGGCGGAGTCCGCGCCAGACGGCGCGGACTCCGCCGAGCGCGCCCCCGTCGCGGGTGCGGGTGCGTCCGTCCGCGTCTCGCGAGCGTCCGTCCGCGTCCCGCGAGCGTCCGTCCGCGTCCCGCGTGCGCCCGGACGTACCATCTCTATAAGTCATGCTTGAGACCTCACTTTGGCGACGAGTACGTCGAGGTCGAACACCCCGAGCGACCGGCCGCTCCGGTCGTCGTCCACCACGGCGCGGAACCACCGCCGCCTGACGGGGGGTTCCCAGTCGCTGGCGTCCGGGGCGTCGATGCGCCCGACGTGGTGGGCGTCGATGCCGACCACCTCGTCCACGAGCAGACCGGTCGGCCGACCCTCGCCGCGGTCCAGAAGCAGGAGGGTCGTCTCGGCGTCGGGCGCGCGGGCGGGAAGTTCCAACAGCGCTCGACCGTCCACGACGACCGGAATCTCGCCGCCGAGGTTCGCCACGCCCGCGATGGCGGGACCGGTCTGAGGTACCGGCGTCACCGCCGGGCCGTCGAGTATCTGCTCGACGCGGCCGAGTTCGAGACCGTAGTCGCCGCCACCGAGACCGAAGCGCACGAACTCGACCCACTCGCGCCTGTCGTCGCCGGTGTCGGGAGTCGGCGCGCTCGACAGTTCGCCGCTCATCCGTCAGGCCTCCTCGTCGCCGACGAGTTCGGCCGGTTCACCGCCGTCGGGTTCGGGCGTCTCGGCAGGTGGTTCGGCGTCAGCGGCGTCGGCCAGTGGGTCGATGCTTTCGGCCGTCGTCTGGGCGATTTCGTCCGGGTCGATTTCGTCCGGGTCGATTTCGTCCGGGTCGATTTCGCCGTCGGCGTCCGCTTCGGTCTCGTCGTCGCCCAGTACCGCGTCGTCTGTGTCGAAGTCGTCCAACGCGGTGCTGAGTCGGGTCGCTTGCTCGGCGAGGTCGCTCGCGCTGTTCGAAACCTGCGAGAGCGCCGTCGTCTGGGACTCGGCGGAGGCGGCCACCGTCTCGGCCTCGTTGGTGATGCCCTCGCTGACTGCCGCGGCGTCTTCGACCATTTCGAGGGCTTCCTCGGTGGAGTCGGCTTGCTCTCGGGTCGCGTCCGAGATTTCTTGGACGCCCGCGTTGGTCTCTTGGGCGTAGCCCGCGATGTCCGCGAGCGCCTCGGCCGCGTTCTCGACCGAATCGGTCTGCTGGGAGATGCGGGCGCTGGTGTCCCGAACCTCGTCTACGGTCCGGTCGGTGTGGCGCTGAATCTGCTTGAGGCGCTGTTCGATGTCGGCGGCGGCCTCCTTGGTGCGCTCGGCCAACTCCTTGATTTCGTTGGCGACCGCCGCGAAGCCAGCGCCCTGTTCGCCAGCGCGCGAGGCCTCGATGTGGGCGTTGAGCGCGAGCATGTTGGTCTGCTCGGCGATTTCCGAGATGAAGTCGATGAGTTCGTCCACCTGCTGGACCTCGGATTCGAGGCTCTCGATGGCCTCGACCGTCTCCTCGGACTCGTTTTCGATGTCGTTCATCCCCTCCACCGCGTCGGTCGCGGCCGCCCGACCCTCGCGGCCGGTCTCGGCGGTTCGCTCGGCGATGGACGCCACGTCGTCGGTCGAGGCCGCGACTTCCTGCACCGCCGTCGAGAGTCGGTTCATCTGGTCTGTGGCGGCCTGTAGGTCGTCGGTCTGGGTCTCGGCGTCCACCGAGATGTCCCGGAGCGAGTCCACGACGCGCAAACTCCCGTCGCTGACCTCCTCGGTGCTGAGCGTGACCTCTTGGCTGTAGGTCGCCACCTCGTTGGCGAACCGGGTCAGGTTCTCGACGGTCTCCTCGAACTCCGCTATCATCTCGTTGAACTCCGTGGCGACCCGGTTCATCGCCTCGCTGTCGGAACTCGGGTCCATACGCCGGTCCAACTCGCCGTCGGCGCACCGGCGCATGACCTCGCCGTACTGCTCGGCGGTCTGTTCGACGCGGGCGTTGCGGTCCTCGGCGGCGAGTCTGGCCCGGTGCTGGTCGAGAAGCGTCTCGTGGGTGTCGGCCATCGAGTCGGCCACTCGGCCGACGCAATCGACGCGAGGCGTGTCGAACTCGGGGTCCTCGCCCTCGGCCCGCCGGTCGGCGCTCGCCACCAGTCGGTCGAGCGACCGACTGGTCCGCCACGAGACGGTCGTTCCGACGAGACCCGCGAGGAGTGCGCCGCCGAGGGTCGCGCCGACGACACGTCGGTCGAACTGCCCGGTCGCGTACACGCCTCCCGCCGCGACTGCGCCGACCGCCACCATCGTCAGACCGAACTTCAGGGCGTAGCGCCGCCCGAGGAAGGCGGGGACGACTGCGCGCGCAAAGTTAGACATTGAGCGAACCCAATCGGCATAGCGTAATAAATCTTCACGCAACATGACCGTTTAGTTATAAAATATAGGGCAGAATAAAAATCAAACTGATAGTTAATCGCTTCAGAGACTTCGCGGAGCGCGGGAGCGTCGGCGTGCCGACGCTCCCGAGGCGGGGCGCGAGACTCACTGCCGGACGACGAGTTCACACCGGTCGTCGCCGTCGTGCATGCACGTCCGTTCCTCGATTTCGAACGCCGCGTCGTAGTACGATTCGACGCCGCGGAGCAGACCCACCGCCAGCGAACAGAGTTCCCGGTCGGAGGCGTAGGTCACTCTCACCCGGTCGTCGCCGACCCACTCGGAGGCGAGGGCGGGCGGCGTGTAGGTGGACAACTGCTTGGCGCGCAGGGCCTCGTGGATGTACGCCTCGACGTTGGCGACGAGTTCGAGACCGGTCCAGTCCTCCTCGACGTGGACGCCGTAAGTTTCGACCAGCGGCGGCACGAGGAACCGACCGAACGCGTCGAGGAGGTCCGACACGTCCTCACCGGTAACGTCCGAGGCGGCCTCGACCAGCGCGAGGGCGTCGGCGTCGTCGTACTCGGTGATGGGGACGTAGACTTCTCCGCCGAGACCGGCGGCGTCCTGTATCGCCCGCCACGCCTCGCGGTCGTACTCGGCGGTCACGAAGTCCTTCAGACCCTTCAGCACGATGCCATGCACGGCGACCACCACCCTTCGGCGACAGGTCGGTCGGGGCGTGGTTCCGGGAGTTCGGCTACGGGGACGCCGCGGCCGGGCCGGGGTTCCGCGACGGGCGGCCGAACCCTCCGACGCTGATACATGGTTGAAGTGCATTCGGACGGATATTATAACTGTTCTGGCCGTTGAGTCGAAGGATTGTCGAATTCGTGAGGGTGTGAGATACGATATAGGATTCCGGACCGGCGAGAGCGACACCACACGGCACTGCGACCGGGCGACGACCCGCGTCCGCCGAGCAGTCGCGTCGTCGGCGCGCCGCGCCGACGACGCCAGCGTGCGCCGGAGAAAATCTTTTAGCTGTTCGAGACAAACGTCTTTCAACACTAGAAAAATAAAAACAAATCTCAAAGCAATCAAAACATTGCTCAAAGTGATTCCCAGTAGTCCAAATCCACGTCCTCGTCCGAGAGGTCCGTGTCGGCCTCGGGTCGGGTCTCGGCCACGCGGTCCACGTCGAACGCGCCGAGGGCCTGTCGCAGGTCCTCCTCGTCGGGGATGACGTAGATGTCGAGGTCCACCTCGGTCTCGACCGCTTCGATGCGGGTGTCGAAGACGAACGCGAACTCCTGAGACCCGCCGAGTCCGACCACGAGGGGGTCCACCACCGCCGCGCCCATGTCGTGGGCGTAGGCGGGCGTCGAGTGGTCGATGGTGGTGTCCAGCAGGTTGGCCCACCCGTCCAACATCCCGCTGGCCATCACGTTCGAGAGTTCCTGAATCGCGTCGCGTTCGAACTCCCCGAGTCCGGCGGCGGTCCGGGTCTCGACGCTCCGAGCGACGAGTCGCTCGGCCGACCCCTCGCCGAACAGGAACAGGAGATAGCCGCTGGGCATCCCCGCGAAACTGAACGCTACGCCGATTTTGCGCTCGGTCGAGACCTCGCTCGGAATCGCGTCGAGCGAGATGAAGTTGATGCGCCGGATGTCCACGTCCATCTCGATGCCGGTCATCTGCGTGAGGTTGGCCGCCACCTGCGTCGCGCCGCGTTGGGCGATGCGGTCGAACCCGACCAACTTCTCGAACTCGATGGCGCGGTCCTCCGACCGCGCCCGGAAGAGTCGCCGGACCGTCTCGCCGTCGGGGACGAGGTAGTGGCGGAACGCGAGTTCCTCGCCGACCGCTTCGAGGTTGTTCCGGAACAGGACCGCGAGTTCGTCGCTGGCGCGTCCGGCGTCACCTCCGGCGACGCCGGACGCGCCGTCCTCGGAGGGACCGTCTCCGGGCGCACCGTCCCCGACCGCCAGCGCCGACTCTGCGAGGAACTCGTCGGGAGTGTCGGCCGCGACGTAGGTCGGGGCCGACACGTCGATGTTGGTGTCCAGCACGTTCGCCCACCCGTCAACGAACCCGTTGTTCATGATTTGGGCGATTTCGGTCACGGCGCTGTCGTGGAGCGTCCCGTCCTCTACGGTCGGGATGCCGTCGATGACCGCCGACGCGATGGTGGCGGCGCTCTCGGCGTCGAACAGCAGAATCGAGGTCCCGCCGAACCCGTCGGAGAGACCGACCCGGACGCCGACCCACTCGGTGTCGGGCAACTCGCGGGCGATGGAGGCGTCCCGCGTGAAGTTGAGGTGGGTGACGTTGACCCGCGCCGGGATGTCGGTCATCGAACTCAGCCGATTCGCGGCGAGTCCGGCCCCCTCGCGGGCCATCTCGTAGAACGTCCCGAGGGTGTCCACGTCGAGTTTCATAGCGTTGCCACGTCCAGCACGTTCACGGCCCGTCCGTCGCCGAGCGTCGTCGCGCCGCTGACGCCCGGCACGTCCCGGAGCAGGTCGCCGTAGGGCCGGACCACGACCTCTTGGGACGCGACCACGCGGTCACACCGGACAGCGAGTCGCCCGGTCTGGGTCCGAATCCAGACGATTTGGCCGTCGTCGGATTCGCGCCCGGATTCGGCGATGTCCAGCGCCGACGCCAGTCGCACGAACGGGTAGGCGTCGTCGGCCTCGACGCCCTCGGGCAGGCCGCCCACGAGGTCGAGGTTCGACCGCCGAACCACCTCGCGGTCGCCGTCGGACTCGACTGGCGGCGCGGGGGTAATCTGCTCGACGGCGGTCATCGGGACGCCGAAGGTCTGCCCGGCGGCCTCCACGAACAGCACTTCGGTCAGCGCGATAGACACCGGGACCGTGAGTCGGACCGTGGTCCCGACGTTCGGTTCGCTCTCGACGGTCACGGTGCCGTTGAGGTCGGCTATCGTCCGGTTCACCACGTCCATGCCGACGCCGCGGCCGCTCACGTCGGTCACTTCCTCGCTGGTCGTGAATCCGGGTTCGAAGAGCAGGTCGTAGGTCTCGGAGTCGCTCAACTGCTCGGCCTCCCCGGGTTCGACTACCGCGCGCTCGACCGCTCGCTCGCGGACCGCCTCGGGGTCCACGCCCCGGCCGTCGTCCGAGAGTTCGACGACCACCTCGTCGCCGACGCGTTCGGCGGCGACGGCGACGGTTCCCTCGGGTGCCTTGCCGAGCGCCTCTCGCTCGTCGGGCGACTCGATGCCGTGGTCCACGGCGTTGCGCGCGAGGTGGACCAGCGGGTCGCGCAGACGGTCCACGATGGAGCGGTCGAGTTCCACGTCGGCGTCGTTCACGACGAGTTCGACCTCCTTGCCCTGCGAGCGCGCCACGTCCCGGACGGTCCGGGGAATCGCGTCGATGGCGGTTTCGAGTGGCGTCAGGCGCACGTCAACGACCGTCCGTCGGTACTCGGTGACGACCCGCAGGAGGTTCGAGACTTCCTCGCGGATGTCCTCGTCGGTCTCGGGACCGACGGCCTCGTCCAGTCGGAGGTGGGTCAGCGACAACTCCTCGGCGACGTTCAGGAGTCGGTCGGCGGTGTCCACGTCCACGCTCATCGACTGGAGGCGGTCGAACTCCCCGGTCTCGGCCGACCGGTCGGCCCCGCCGGTCGGGAACCCCTCGGCGTCGAGACTGCTCTCCTCGATGGTCGCCACCGCCGACCGGAAGACGGCCCCCTCCTCGCCGTCGTCGTCGCCTCCCGGCCCGGTGCCGAGCAAGTCGCCGAACCGCGATTCGAACTCGGCCATCTCCTCGTCCACGGACACGTCCATGCCGGTGTCGGCGGCGAGTCCGGTGTCGCCCGCGATGCCCGCCTCGCTCTCGCCACCGGGACCGAGACCCGCGTCGAACTCCCCGGACAGGTCCATCCCGAGGTCGGTCTCGGGCATCGAGTCGGGGTCGGGAACCCCACCGTCATCCGGCACCGAGTCCGGTTCGTCCTCGGCGTCCGAAACCGAGTCGTTTCCCTCCTCCGAGAGCGCGTCGAGTTCCGGAACGTCGTCGGGCACCGAATCGGTCTCGGGGACCGAATCCCGGTCCGGCACCGAATCGGTCTCGCTCCCCGCGTCGCCCACGCTCGCGGACTCGGACGCGCCCGCGTCCGAGTCCGCGGCCATGTCCGCGTGGTCGGGCACCTCCACGTCCGCGGGTTCGCTCGCGTCCGCGAGCGAACCCGGTTCCGACTCGGTACCCGGCGTCTGCTCCGACTCGGTACCCGGCGTCTGCTCCGACTCGGTTCCCTCGTCTTCCGTCTCGCCGAAGACGAACGTGCCGGTCTCGGTCGCTTCCTCGGACACCTCGTCGCCCGCGTCGGCCACTCCATCGTCGGCGTCGGCCGACCCGAGCAGGTCTGCCGACAGGTCCAGTGGGTCGCCGTCCGAGGGCGACTCGGTGTCCGTCGCGGACGACGGGGGTCCGTCCTCCGGTGTCTCGTCCGGACTCTCGCCGGGTTCGAGGTCCATCAACTCCTCGATGGTGTAGTTGTCCTCGTCGTCGAACTCGCCGAACTCCACCGCGTCGATGTCCTCCTGCAAGTCGTGGATGTCGCCCGACTCGTCGATTTCGGCTTTCGTCTCCTCGAAAAAGGCCGACGGTCGGTCGGGAGTCTCGGCGGACCCGGAGTCGTCCGCGGGGTCGCCTGCCGGGGAGTCGTCCGCCGAAGCGCCGGGCGAGTCGTCCCCGTCGCCCAACATCCCCCACCCGTCGAGTTCCGCGTCGTCCTCGGGCGCGTCCATCCCGTCGAGGAGCGAGTCGATGTCGTCGAACTCGGCGGTGTCTTCGAGGGCCGCAACCACGTCGTCGCTCAGGCCGTCGTCCGCAGGGTCCCAGTCGCCGCCGGACTCGCCGAAGTCGGCCGCCGCGGAATCGGGGAGGGCGTCCGAATCGGTCTGCACTCGGTCGCGTTCCGCGTCGAGGGTGGCCCGGAGCGACGCCCGAATCGCTTCGGGGTCGGTCTCCACCTCGCCGCCGGTTGCGTCGGCCCGGACCGTCGCTTCGAGGAGGTCCACGGCATCCAACGTCTCGTCTATCAGGGTCGGGGTCGGTCGCACTTCGCCGCCGCGAAGCGCGTCGAGGGCGTCCTCGACGGCGTGAGCGAGCGCACCCGCCTCGTCCAGTCCGTGAGTCCGACACGACCCCTTGAGCGAGTGGGCCACGCGGAACAGTTCGGCGACTGCCACGTTCTCGGCGTCGTCCTCGACGGCGAGCAGACCGTCGTTCAGCGCCCGAATCTGTGATTTGGTCTCCCGATAGAAGGCGTCGTCAGTCGGGACCATCCCTGCACCTCCGCGAGGGTCCGCGTCGAAGGCGCTGGCGGGCGTCGGCGTCCGCGGTCATCCCGTGACCACCCCGTCGATGGCGTCGGTGAGTTCGTCGTCCTCGAACGGTTTGGTGATGTAGGCGTCGGCCCCGGCGCGGGCCGCCAACTGAATCTTCTGTCGCTGACCGACGCTGGTACACATGATGACCCGTACGTCGTCGTCCAGTTTCTTGATGGCGGCGGTGGCCTTCAGTCCGTTCGCCTTCCGCATCACGATGTCCATCAGGATGAGGTCGATGTCGTCTGCGTTCTCCTTGTACTTCTGGATAGCCCACGCGCCGTTGGGCGCTTCGGCGACGATTCGGTACTCGTCGTCGGCCAAGGCGCTCTTCACTCGCTGTCGCATGAACTCCGAGTCGTCCACGATGAGAATCCCGGTCTTCATGGCGTGTTACTCATCATTTAGTCCGCTTCCGTGCGAAGTATAAAATACTATTCCCCGAAATAACACCAAAAAATCCGATACTTCGTCGGTTTCAACTGACTTCCGACAATCTACCCCAGCGTATTACCAGCTATCGGCCAATAGATTTAATTATGCTGGTTATTTGCGGCTAGATACACGTGTCCGAGAGTCTTTACGAGCGTCTCGGCGGTCGAGACGAGATTTCGGCCGTCGTCGGGGATTTCTACGACCGCGTTCTCGGCGACGACCGGGTTAGTCACTTTTTTGAGGACGCCGACGTGTCCGCGCTCCGGTCCCACCAGACGCAGTTTCTCGCCGCCGCGACCGGCGGGTCGGACGGGTACGACGGCGCGGACCTCTCGTCGGCCCACGCCCACCTCGACATCGACCGCCGGGACTTCGGAATCGTCGCCGACCACTTAGACGCGGCCCTCGCGGAGTTCGACGCTCCGGCGGCCGATAGAGAGGAAGTCGTCGCCGCAGTCGCGGAACTCGAACCTGCCATCGTCTCGGGCGGACGAGAGTGACGACCGACTGAGGGCTTCGCAGAAGGGTCTCGAAATCGTCGGAAATCGGGTGTGCAGTCTCCGGACACAGCCGTAGAAGTGTTAACTTTTCCCAAGAACTACCGGCCGACATGGAACTGACTTCGAGGCGAGGATTCGTAGCGACGGCGGCGGGGGTGGCGCTCGCGGGACTCGCGGGATGCATCGGCGGCGTGACCTCACAGGGGGCCGACGGGCACGAGGGGCGAGGAACGGGCGACGACGCCCAATCGACCGCCCGCGGCCCGCGGAAGCAGGGCGTGCCGATTCGGTCGTCGCCACTGCCGGTCGAGTACGAGTTCTCGACCCTCCGGGAGGAAGTCCTGTCGGGCGGCCCGCCGAAGGACGGCATCCCCTCCATCGACGACCCGAAGTTCCGGAGTGCCGAGAACGCCGACGAGGACTTGCGGGACGCAGACGTGGTGTTCGGACTCGTCCGGAACGGCGAGGCAAAGGCCTACCCGCAGAAGATTCTGGTCCACCACGAGATTACCAACGACGCGGTGGGCGGCGAACCCGTCGCCGTGACCTACTGTCCGCTGACCGGCACCGCGATGGGGTTCCGGCGCGGCGAGACCACCTTCGGCGTGTCGGGCAAGTTGCTGAACAACAACCTCGTGATGTACGACCGCGAGACCGACAGTCGGTGGCCCCAAGTTCTCGGGACCGCGATTTCCGGGGCGTTCGAGGGCGAGTCGCTCCGGGAGTTCCGACTGGTGTGGACGACGTGGAAACGGTGGAAGCAGGCCCATCCCGAGACCCGCGTTCTCTCGGAGGAGACGGGCTACGTCCGCAACTACGGCCAAGACCCCTACGGCTCCTACGTCCCGAACCCCAGCGGCTACTACGTCCGGGACTCGACGCTGTTCCCGCCGCTCCGGAGCGACGGCCGACTGCCGAACAAGCGCGTCGTCGCGGGTGCCCGGACCGGCGCGGGCCGAATCGCCTTCGACAAGTCGGCCCTTCGGGAGGCGGGTCTCCTGTCGGGGTCGGTCGGGGACACGCCGCATCTGGCCGTCTACGACGCCGAACTCGACGCGGCCTACGTCTACCGGAACCCCGACGGCGCGTCGTTCGACTACGAGGACGGGCGGGCCGTCGCGGGCGACGGGACGCGCCACGACCCCGCGGACCTGCCGCTCTTGGGCGTGTACGCCTTCGACGCGATGTGGTTCGCGTGGGCGGGGTTCTACCCGAGTACGGGACTCGTGACGGGAGAGGGGGAGTCGGGGTGAGTCGGTAGTGGCGACAGAAACGCGGTCCGGCGGACCTGTCCGCCGGACCGTCTCACGCACGGGGTTCGCGGTCCGGGCGGCGCTCGGTCGGCGCGACGGGTTCGCGGCGTTCGCGGCGACGACGGTGGGCTACCTGCTGGCGTACCTCTACGGGGTCGGCCACCTCGCGTTCGGCGGCGACGGCGAGGTGGGCGTGCTGGTGGTCGCCGACCCGCTCTCACGACTCTTTCAGCGGTCGCTCGGCCACCTGTCGTTCGAACCGGTCGCGCTCGTGGAGTTCGGCGTGGGTACCTACCTGTTCTCGCTGAACACCCTGCTCGGTCTCGCCATCGCCGCGCTGGTCGGGGTCAACCTCGCGGTGACGTATCTGGCGTGGAGACGGCCGAAAGCCTGCGGAGTCGGCGCGTCGGAGGCCTCGACGGGTCTGCTCGCGGGGATTCCGGCCCTGCTCTCGGGCGCGGCCTGCTGTGGTCCCGTCGTTCTCGTCGTCCTCGGGATTCAGGCCTCCGGCGCACTGTTGACCGCGTTCCAGTGGCTGATTCCGGTCGCAGTCGTCCTGTTGGTCGGGAGTCTGCTCTGGGTCGCCCGGTCGGTGGACCCCGCCGCAGTTTAGCGAGTCAGCGCCAGCACCGAGAGCGCCCCGAAGACGCCGACGACTCCGGCCGCGAGCAGGAGGGGCCGATAGCCGGTCGTCGCCGCAACTCCGGCGAACAGAATCGGGCCGACCGCGCGGCCGAGGAAGGTGACGCTGTTGCGGATGCTCAGGGCACCCGCGCGGTACTCCGTCGTCACGAAGTCGCTCAGGAGCGCGTCCACCGAGGGCATCGTCAGGCCGACGCCAGCGCCGAGAACGACCGCGCCCGCGACGACGGCCGGGAGCGAGACCCCGGCCCAACTCACCAGCGGACCGACCGCGTAGCAGACGTAGCCGACCGCGATGATTCGCTCGTCGGAGAGCCGACCCGCCAGCCACCCGTTCGCGGCCGCGACCACCGCCGAGACGACTTCCGCGGCGGTGAGGACGCCGCCGACGAACACCGGCGAGACGCCGTAGCTCTCGGTCAGCAGGAACGGGAGCGCGGTGATGACGACTCCGAACAGTAGGACCTCGGTCAGGAAGGCAGTGGCGTAGGGGACGACCGCGGTCCGGCGCGCGAGCGTCCGGACCGCCGCGCGGAGGTAGGCGGTCCCCCGACCCGCCGCGCCGGTCTCGCTCGCGGTCTCTTCGAGGACGACCCACCCGAACGCCGCGACGGGCAGACCGCCGAGGTACGCGAGGAACGGCGCGTTCCACGAGACGGTGGCGAGAACGCCCCCGAGCAGTGGATAAATCGCCGCGCCCGTGGCGAGGACCGCCGTGTTGACCCCGAGGACGGCGTTTCGCTGGACGCCCTCGAAGGCGTCGCCGATGAGCGTCACCGTCGTCACGAAGATGCCCGCGGCGGCGGTCCCCTGCACGAGTCGGGCCGCGAGGACGACCCGGTAGTCGGGCGCGAGCGCAATCGCGCCGCCGACGACGCTGAAGACGACCAGCGAGGGGACGAGGACGCGCTTGCGGCCCACCCGGTCGGCCAGCAGGCCGATGAACGGCGAGAGGACGATGCCCGTCAGGAAGTAGACCGAGACCAGCAGGCTGGCCGCCGCGTCGGTCAGGCCGAAGGCGTCCCTGACGACCGGGAGCGCGGGACTCACCAGCGGCACGCCCAGCGGCGCGAGCGCGGTGGCCGCGAACACGACCCTGACGGTGGGCGAGCGCCACGGGACGGCGGTGGGTTCGCGGGCGGTGGTCATGGTGAATCGCGGTCGGCGAGCGAGTCGAAGGAGTTGCGACGCGCTCGGCCGTAAAGCTACGGTCGCGGTTGCGGTGCCGTGTGGTCTGATTGGTTCAACGATAGAGGCGGTCGCGGTGCGGTGGTTGCGGTCGCGGTTGCGGTGCCGTGTGGTCTGATTGGTTCAACGATAGAGGCGGTCGCGGTCGTAGTCGCGGCGGTCGCGGTTGCGGTTGTGATTGGTTCGACGGTAGAAGCGGCCACTCTCGGCCCGACGATACTCGTCAACCGGGACGACAGAACTCGCTCGTCCCGAACGCTCCGCACCGCCACAGCAACCGCAGAAGTCGTGACGAAGGAGTCCCGGAAAGCCCCCGCCCGGTGGTCCGGTCGGGACGCGACCACGTACTGACGGACAAAAGACGTATTTTAACGCTGTAAAGAAAGGTTTGGAATTGGTAGAGGAAGGTAGAGATTGCTCTGGTCCGAGACCAGTCGTCGCGGAGCGCGGGGAGAGGAAGGCGACGATTACCATCACTCGGGCCGGGAGCGCCGCGGAAAGAACGTGTGTCGGTCGAGGTGGAAGAAGTCCGCGCTACGCCTCGTCAAACAACTCCTCGCCTTCGACCATCTTCTCCTCCACTACGTCCATGTCCAGCGTCACGCCGAGACCCGGTTTCTCGGGAATCGTGATGTAGCCGTCCTGAATCACGTCCTCTTCCACGAGGTCCTCCCACCAGCCGAGTTGATAGCTGTGGTACTCGACCGCCAGCGAGTTCGGGATGGCCGCGCCGACGTGCGCGGAGGCCATCGTCGCCACCGGCGAGGAGACGTTGTGCATGGCGACCGGCAGGTAGTAGGTGTCGGCCATGTCCGCTATCTTCCGGGTCTCGCGCATCCCGCCGGTCTTGGGCATGTCGGGCGCGATGATGTCCACGGCCTGCTCTTCCACGAGGCGGCGCTGGCCGTGCTTGCGGTAGACGTTCTCGCCCGCCGCGATGGGCGTCGTCGTGGAGTGGGTGACGTTCTTCTGCACGTCGTGGTTCTCCGGCGGCACGGGGTCTTCGAGCCACCACACGTCGTACGCTTCGAGCGCGCTGGCGAGTCGCTTGGCGCTCCCGGCCGAGAACGTCCAGTGGCAGTCGAAGGCAACGTCCGCCCGGTCGCCCACGCGTTCGGTGACGGCCTCCACGATGTCCACCTTGTGCTGAATCTCGGGATTGCGGAGGTGACGGTTCGCGCGGTCCTTCTCGTGGCCCGAGGGCACGTCTAAGTCGAACTTCAGGGCGTCGTAGCCCAGTTCCTCGACCACGCGCTCGGCCTCGTCCGCGTTCGACTCGGGGTCGGCCTCCTCGCCAGCGTGACAGTCGCAGTAGACCCGAACCTCGTCGCGGTACTTCCCGCCCAGAAGCTGGTAGGCGGGCACGTCCAGAATCTTGCCCGCGAGGTCGTGAAGCGCCACTTCGATGCCCGAGATGGCGGTCACGGTGACGCCCTCGATGGACCCCTCTCCCGACATCTTCTGAATCAGGTGTTCGTAGAGGCGGTCGATGTCGAGCGGGTTCTCGCCCACGACGAACGGCTTCATCCGCTCGATGAGTTCGGGCACGCCCGCGCCCCAGTAGGCCTCGCCGGTCCCGACGACGCCCGCGTCGGTGTAGACCCGGACCAACGTCCACGGGAAGTTGCCGTCAATCATCGTCGTCTGCACGTCGGTAATCTCTACGTCGCGGGTGCCGCCGCGCTCCCCGCTACAACCCATCGTCTCCGCCGAGAGGTCCCGCATGGTGTACTCGGCGTTCGGGTCGTGGAGCGACTCGTAGTTACGAACCATGAAAAGGACTTACTCCCCATAGAGTAAAAATTTGGAGGTTCCGGCGCTCCGGCTCGGTGCGACTCAGAGCAGGCCGAGTTCCGAGAGGTCCGCGCGGAGCGCCTCGCGGTCGGACTCGTCCATCGTCCGGAGCGGACTCCGGAGCGGACCGGGGTCGAAATCGGTGTCTCGAAGGCTCAGTGTCGTCTTGACGCCAGCCATGTACGGGCCGCGCTTGAGCGCCGACCGCACGTCGTACACCTCGCTCTGCAGTTCGCGGGCGCGCTCCTCGTCGCCCTCGTCGTAGGCCTCGTAGAGGTCCGCGACGAGTTCCGGGAAAACGTTGGCGACGGCGCTGACCATGCCCGCGCATCCGACTTCCAAGCCGGGGAACAGAAGCGAGTCCGACCCCGCGAGGAACGTCATCTCGGGATGGGCGTCGATGGCCTGTCCGAGCCACGGCACGTCCTTGCTGGAGTCTTTCAGGCCGACCAGATTCTCGATGTCTGCGAGCGCGTCCAAGGTGTCGAGCGACAGCGAGTTGCCGGTCTTGCTCGGGATGTGGTAGACGTAGACCGGCAAATCGACGGCCTCGGCGACCCGCCGGTAGTGGCTCACCGCGGCGTCGTGGTCCACCGGGTAGTAGTAGGGCGTGACGACGACCACGCCGTCTGCGCCGACGCTCTCGGCGTGTTCGGCGTGTGCGACCGTCTGGCGGGTACTCGGTGCGCCGACGCCCGCGATGACCGGCGCGTCGTCGCCGATTTCCTCGACCACGGCTTCCACCACGCCGTCTCGCTCGTCGGGCGTCAACAGCGGGAACTCGCCGTTGGTCCCGAGCGGGAAGACGCCGTGAGCGCCGCGGTCCACGACAAACCGCGCGTGTGCGGCAGTCGCGTCGTAATCGACCGATTCGTCGTCGTCGAATGCGGTTATCGTCGGCGGGACGACTCCGTGTACGCCCAGCGAGTCGTCGCGTCCGGGGGCGGGTGCGTGGTCCACCATACGAGAGTCGTCGGGAGCCGCCTCCTTAAGGGATTTCGTCCCGGCAGGACTTTTTCGCGTGTGAGTAAACTTTTTGTAAGTGGCGGTTCGATGCGTGTGTATGAACGTCACAGTCGAACTCACCGGAACCCTCGTCGCCCGCACCGGCACGCGCAAGGCCCGCGTCGCCGTGCCCGAGGACGCGACGGTCGCCGACGTGGTGGAGACGCTCGCAGACAAGTACGGCCCGCAGGTCCGCGCGGGCGTCCTAGACGGCCAGCGACTCCGGTCGGACACCGTGGTCGTCCGCGAGTCGTTCGACTCGACCGAGACGCTCTCGACGGGCAGTTCGCTGGAGAACGGCGACACGGTTCGGTTCAGCCTGAACGTCTGAGCGGGCGTCTTCCGGGTTCTTCTCGTCTTTCTGGCGTTCTTCCCGCTGATTTCCGGACGCGAACCGCGAGGGACTACTCTCCCTCTTTCCGGCGCGTGCGGGCGCGGTCTGATTGGTGTCGACAATAGTTAGCTTCTCGCCGCCGTCTACTGTCACCCCTCGCAGTCTACAGCGAAGTCCCGACCGAACCCGGTCCGAAACCGCTCACCCCAGATTCGCAAGCCGGTTCATCGCGTAAATCGTCCGGAGTACGTCCCCGGCCTTCCCCCGGTCGAAGACCAACTCGTCGGTCTTGACCACGTGGTCCAGCACGTCCCGCGAGGAGTGTTCGGGCGCGGCGGCGATGCCCGCGTCGTTCTCGGCGACCCACTCCATCACCCGGAGGTCGCTCTTGCTGTCGCCCATGACCGCCGCGAAGGGGTCGTCGATTCCCAGCACGTCGAACGCGGCTTCGACGCCCACGACCTTGTTGAGTTCGAGGCTTCCGATTTCGGCGGCGTCGGCCTCGTAGTAGGCAACGTCGATGCGCTCGAACGTCTCGCGGACGCCCGCCGGAACGTCTTCGGGGTCGGCGTCGGGCATCTCGCCCTCGCCTTCGAGGACGCCGCGGATTTCGGGGTCCTGTTCGGCGTAGTAGGCCCGCGCCCAGTCGCTCGCGCCCTCGGAACTCTCGCCGACTTGCTCGGCGACTGCTTCGCCGAGCAAGTCGAGTTCGTAGACCAGCGCGTGGTCGATGACCTCGCGGGCCTGCTGGCTTCCGGTCTCGAAGTTTGGCTTGAGCGTGACGTTGAACTCGTTGCCCTGCAGGTGACACCCGCGGCGCAGGTCCTCGGGCGCTTCCGAGAGGACCCGCGAGCGCACGGCGTCGAACACCGACTGGATGTCGTCGTCCAAGTCCTCGTAGAGCAGTCGCTTGGTATCCGCGCCGTGGCCGGGCGTGAACACGCCGGTTCCGGCCTCGTAGACCACCGAGAGGTCGCCCGAGTGGACGATTTCGTTGCCGAGACCCTGAATCAGGAACCCCTTGACGTTTTCGAGCGTTTGGCCCGTGCAGACCACGATGGGCATCCCGCCCTCGTGGAACTCGGTCAGGAGGTGGAGGGTCTCGCGGGGAATCTCGTTGTCGGTGCCGCCCGCCGAGCGCAGGGTCTCGTCCACGTCGAGGACGAGGACGTTCACCCCGCGGTCGTACTTGGCGTAGAGGTCCAAGGCGGTGAACGCTTGGTCCCGAGAGGCCCGCGCCGCGAGTTCGCAGAACGTCTCGCCCGTCGCGGGGAACGCCTCGCGCACCTCGGCCTTGCATTCGTCCAGTTCCTCGCCGACCTCCCGCCAGTGTTCGAGGGCGATGCGGGAGTCCACCGGGGGAAACAGGTCCACGAAGTTCTGCAACGCTCGGAGGGTTCCGGCGTCGAACTCGTCGTAGAGTTGATAGAGTTGGTCGTACCGCTCCATGCCGGAAGTGGGTCGCAATCCGGGATAAAGTTCGGGGTCGGCGCGAAATGTCGGGGGATTGTGGTGGTTCGTTGCGCGGGCCGCGCAAGTGCGGGACCTACGAAAATGGAGTCGAACCTCCGCTCTCTTACTTTGTAGCTTCGTTGTCCCTGTTACTCTCGGTCCATCCGACGCCGAAACTCATCTAAGTCGTAGGTATCGTCTCCCTTCGGGAGAATACCGACAACGACCATCTCGTCGTTGCTAATTTCGTAGACGACACGATAACCACTGTTGCCGACTCGTTCCCGATAGAAATTGTATGCTCCTGTTCCAGTAAGGTAGGTGAGATGGTCCTGTGGAACGCGGTCCCACTCTATTTTGTCCTGCCAATCGTCGATTTTCCGTAAAATCCGTTTGGCGTGGTCGGGATTGTGCCCCTGAATATCGGCCAAATCGTCGCGTGCTTCGGGGAGAAACCGGAGTGTAGAAGGTGCGCGCGGCATCCCCTACTCTAACTCGATGTCTAACTCCTCGGCGACTTCCTCGACAGAAAGATGGCTCGAATCGTCGTCCAGCGACTCAATGCGCTCGGCGATTACTTCCCGTTCATCGGGAAGCATGTCGTCGTCAGACGGCTGTCGAGCCGGTTTTCCGTCAGTTGCCATACAAAACTGTATGGCTGTCATCTGCATAAGCGTTACTGTGTAAGCTACTCCGTGCCGCCGATTATCCGCCGAACCTTAGGTCCCGGCCCACCGAGCAACGGGTATGATTGGGAAACTCGACCCTGACGACCTCGCGCGCGTCCTCGATCGCACGGGCGCACGCGACGACTCGGTAGAGATGGGACCCCAGTACGGCGAGGACGCCGCGGCGGTGCGACTCGACGACGGGAGTGTCCTCGTGGTCAACTCCGACCCCCTCTCGCTGGCGAAAGAGCGACTCGGAACGCTCGCGGTCCACGTCGCGTGCAACGACGTGGCGGCGTGCGGGGCCGACCCCCGATGGCTGACGAACGTCGTCTTCCTGCCCGACGATGACCCCGAGACGCTAGACGCCCTGACGACCCAGATGGACGAGGAGGCCCGCGAGTCGGGGGTCGCCATCGTCGGCGGCCACTCCGAGTACACCCCCGCGCTGGAGCGCCCGATGGTCTCGATGACCGCGATGGGACTCGCCGACGAGTACGTCCCGACCGGCGGCGCGCGGCCGGGCGACCGCGTGCTTCTCACGAAGGGCGTCGGCATCGAAGGAACCGCGGTGCTGGCGACCGACTTCCGGGACGAACTCGACCTGTCGGCCGACCTGCTCGCACGCGCCGAGTCGTTCTTCGGCGAAATCAGCGTCCTGCCCGAGTCCCGCGTCCTCCGCGAGTCGGCCACCGCGATGCACGACCCGACCGAGGGCGGTCTCCTCAACGGGATGGTCGAGATGGCGATCGCCTCGGGCGTCCGCCTCGAAATCGACCGGAGCGCGGTCCCGGTCCGCGAGGAGACGGCCGAAATCTGTGCGGCGATGGGCGTGGACCCCCTCCGCATCTTCGGGTCCGGCGCACTGCTGGCGACGGTTCCCCCGGAGACCAGCGCCGACGCGCTCGCGGCGCTCGACGCGGAAGGCATCCGGGCGAGCGAAATCGGCGTCGTCGCCGACGTGGACGGGGCGGACGAGGCGGGCGTGGACATCGACGGCGAACTCGTCCGGGACGCGATTCGGGACGACCTGTACGACCTCTGGGAGTAGCACAGCGTACGACCCGGTAGAGACGTGACGAAAGCCGCCGGAATCGTGGCGACAACTGTGGTTTGTGGGGACGAGCGCGTTCGGATGGTCCGACCGGTCGGCGTGGGACCGAATCTACCGGTAAAATCCCGGACGCGGCCGAAGAAGCGCGGTGGGCGAGCGGTGACAGGCGTTTAGGTTCGACTGGCCCACCCGGTCCAGAGGTTTACTCGGGATAGAATAAATCTTTTGTCCCTCCCGGTCCAACCCCCCGCCATGGAAGCAGTTGTCATCCGGCGGGGCGAGAACTCGCCGACAGTCGCCGAACTCTCGCGTCCGGACCCCGGACCCGGCGAAGTGCTGGTTCGGACGCTCCGGGTCGGCGTGGACGGAACCGACCGCGAGGTCATCGCGGGAAGCCACGGCGGATACCCCGAGGGCGAGGACTTCCTCGTGTTGGGCCACGAGGCAGTCGGCGTCGTCGCCGAAGCTAACGGGACAGCCTTCGAGGAAGGCGACGTGGTGGTCCCGACGGTGCGCAGACCGCCCGCCGAGGGACCCAACGAGTACTTCGAACGCGGCGAACCCGACATGGCCCCGCCCGAGGCGTGCGTCGAGCGAGGAATCGACGGCGCGCACGGGTTCATGGCCGAGTACTTCACCAGTCCCGCCGAGAACCTCGTGCCCGTGCCCGAGGAGATAGCGGAGTGGGGCTTTCTGGTCGAACCAATCAGCATCTCCGAGAAGGCCATCGAACACGCCTACGCCGCGCGCTCGGCCTTCGACTGGAATCCAGACGCGGGTCTCGTGCTGGGCAACGGAAGCCTCGGCCTGTTGACGCTCGCTATGCTCGACCAGCGCGGATACGACCGCACCTACTGTCTGGGACGGCGCGACCGACCCGACCCGACCATCGACGTTATCGAGGACCTCGGTGCGACCTACGTCGATTCGCGCGAGACACCCGTCTCCGAGATTGCCGACGCCCACGAACCGATGGACTTCGTGTACGAGGCGACTGGCTACGCGCGACACGCCTTCGAGTGCATCGAAGCGCTCGCGCCCGCCGGAGTCGGTGCCCTGCTCGGCGTGCCCGAACCGTGGGAGTTCGAAATCGACGGCGGGCGACTCCACAAGGAGTTCGTGATGAACAACAAGGCGCTGGTCGGGAGCGTCAACTCCAACGTCACCCACTTCGAGGCGGCGGTCCGGACGCTCGGGGACCTCCCGGCGTGGTTCTTGGACGACCTCGTGACCGCCGTCTACGAGTTGGACGACTACGAGGCCGCATTTGCGGATGACGAAACGACAATAAAGACCGCGCTCCAATTTAGCCAGATATGAAGAACGTAGACGACCTCATCGAGAGCGCGGCCCACCTCGCCGAGCAGGGGCTATCGAAGGGCGAAATCGCAGACGAACTCAACGTCTCGCGCGAGACGGCGAGTTGGCTAGTCGAGCGAAGCGGCGCGGGCACCCCGACCACCTCGCGGACCGAACCCGCGGGCGGACCCCACGACATCCACGTCGATTGGTCGGCGCTCGGCCGGGACAGCAACCGACTCCACCACGCCGGGGCCTCGATGGCCGACCTCCTGAAAAAGCAGGGAGAGGAAGTGGACCTGACCATCGGCATCGAGAAGGCGGGCGCACCTCTCGCCACCGCCGTCGCGCGCGAACTCGACACCGACCTCGGGACCTACGCGCCGAGCAAACACCAGTGGGAGGAGGGGGACATCGAGGAACTCGGCGGCACCTTCTCGCGGAACTTCGCCCAAATCCGCGACCGGGAGTGCTACGTCGTGGACGACACCATCACCAGCGGAACCACGATGGCGGAAACCGTCAAGGCCATCCGCGAAGAGGGCGGCACGCCCGTCGCCTGCGTCGTCCTCGTGGACAAGCAGGGCGTCGAGGAAGTCGAAGGCGTCCCGGTCCACTCGCTCATCAACGTGGTGCGGGTCGGCAACGACGAGTAACGTCGCAACTTTCTGTAACAGGTTGCTGAAGAGAGCTACTTATCAAAGCGGTAGTTTGTTGTTATAGAATTGAAGTTTATACTTTGGTTTGGAAACCATATTCGTTTCACACTTCGGGAAAGGAAATAACATCATTCTAAAGAGTTAGTTTTAGTTAGGAATATAACTCTAGTCACCAAAATGAATAAGTGACCAGCAACACTCATTTTGAGCAAACGTACGCTATAAGTACAACTGGCACGCGAACAGGACGTATTGGGTGAGAGACCGTTAGGGCGGTCTATCACCATCCCTCGGTAAGCTAGCTTACACGGCAGAGTACGCGTACATTCGCTACGCTCTACTCTGTTGTATTAAAGCCACCGATACCGGGGTGAAATGTCAAATCTGGAGGTTCACAATGACACTACAGGACCTAGAAAGCCAAATTCGGAACGACCGGGAAGGAATTCCGAGTCTTGACAGCCTCGTAGCCCTCGCTTTGGCTATGTACCGTGATGCGATGGTTCCCAGCGAGGACAACAGTCTCAAAAAGAAGCATCTTGACCGAGTTTACGGTGATGTCGTAGATGTAACAATCGACACTTGCCTTGACCACCTCGTCAACATCAATATAGTTGATGAGTGGGTCAACGGTGGTGATTGGTTGATAATCAACGAGCGTCGTGACGAAATCGTAAACGATGAAGATTTAGAAGTTCTCTTAAGAGACGAAACAGAGAGATTAGTTGATGATTTAGAGCCTCTCGCTCTCGCAGATGGCGGGGGTGACGAAATCACACGGCGAGAAGTCGTCGCTGAAGCGTTGGGAGTCGGACTTGATGAAATAGAAGAACAACTCGTTGACGACGAGGAACTCTGGGACTGGCGAGAAAATCTTGAGACAGCTATCGAGGCGATAGAAGACGAAGAGACTGTTGAGAAAGGTGGTGACTACGCACCGATACGAGTAATCCGAAACCCATATCGTTACGAATTGACCGAATGGGCGGTTGAACTCGCTGAAGCGTAGTCACAAGTCAGTCTTCCACTCCAACACTACGTCGCAACTTCTTTGCGCTCGGGGGTCGTATCGAAGCGTATGACCTTTCAACCGAAAAGCGACCTGACCGAGGAAGAAGTCCGCGAGCGCGTGGACTCGGCCATCGAGGACAATCGGGTCGTGCTGTTCATGAAGGGCAACGAACTGATGCCCCAGTGCGGTTACTCCCAGAAGGCGCTGGAACTCGTCCAGCGACACCGCGACGAGTACGAGACGGTGGACGTGCTGGACGCGCTTCCCGAGTTCCGGGCCGCCTTGGAGGACCACAGCGGGTGGGAGACCATCCCACAGACGTTCGTGGACGGCGAGTTTATCGGCGGGAGCGACGTTCTCGCCGAACTGGACGAGCGCGACGAACTGGGTGAGAAGCTGTCGGCGTAAGTACTCGTTACGTGGACAGAAACGAGAACCAAAAGAGTAGGTCATATATGTTCGGAACACCTACACTCCCGTGTACCGTGTCGTCAGCCGGGAACCTGTATGTAAATCACAAATGACGGGGCAAGTATATCGACTTCATTCGACGCTCGAACTGCCGTTAGAGAACGTTTACGACCACTTCGAAGGCGACCCCGACCTTCCGCCCAAGATTGCTAGCGTCGATATTACCCGGCGCAAGAACACGCTCATCATCAGCGCGGTGGCCGACGACGACAGCATCAGCAAGTACACGCCGACCGCGCAGTTGAAAGCCAGCATCTCGGAGACCCGCGTCTACACCGAAGAGGAGCAAAAACGGCGCGAAGGTCCCCGATGGGGCGACGAGGTCGAGGAAGAAGAGGAAGACGAAGAACCCATGGGCGAACTCATCGAAGTCGCCGCGTTCAAAGGTGACCGCGAGACGGTTCTCCAGAACACGGCGCTCCAGTATCCGATGTTTCTCGTCCTCTGCGACATCGCTCGCTTGGCAGAGAAAGGAACGCTCACCGCAATCACCGAACGGGACGGCGAACTGCAGGCGACCCGCATCGTGGACGGCGAGGACCGACCCGCGTCCATCGAAGTGGTCGAAGGGCCGACCTCCTCGGACTCGGGGTCCAGCGGGGTCGATTGGCGGGACAACGAGTTCATCTAACCACCTTTTTTCTTCGTCGGGTGTCCTCGGGCGAGCGACGCACCGCGTCGCTCGCCCTGTGGCACCCTCCTCGAAAAATCTGGACCAAAAAGGGCCGCGGGCGAGCGAGCGCCGGAGACCTTCGGTCCTCCGGCGCTCGCTCGCCCGCGGTACAACTGCCAGTGCGCGAGCCTTCGGCTCGCTGTGGGTGGAAAGGAGAGGGTCGCGTACCGTCGTGGGTGTTTCTCCCACGTTACAGGTTGTCACCAACGACGGCCTGAAAACGCGGTAGACGGCTCGTTCGGGTCGGTGGTCGCGTCCTGTAAGCGTGGAGAGCCGAAAGACACTTTAGGGTGGTAATTAGATGTAATTACGAACGATGCCCGAAGACTTCCCGAACTACGTAGACGTAGACTACACGGACGGCGAAGGCGAAGACCCCGAGGACTACGCCTCGATGGAACACAAGATAGAGAAGGCCATCGACGTGACTCGGCAGGGCCTCGAAGAGTACGAGAACCCGGCCGTGATGTGGACCGGCGGCAAGGACTCGACGCTCACCCTCTACTTCATCAAAGAGGTCGCCGAGAAGTACGACCTTCCGACCCCGACCGCGGTGTTCATCGACCACTTCCAGCACTTCGACGAGATTCACGACTTCGTTGCCAAGTGGGAAGACGAGTGGGGCCTCGATGTCGTCTACGCCAGCAACGACGACGTTGGCGACTACGCCGAGGAGAACGACCTCGAACCCGGCGACGACATCCCCATCGACGCGCTCAACGAACACAACCAGCACCACGTCCGCGAGATTCTGGAGTACGAGGAGGACACCTTCCCCTTCCTGCTCGACACCTACGTCGGCAACCACCTGCTGAAGACGGTGGCGCTCAACGACACCATCGAAGAACTCGACATCGACGGCATCATCTCCGGCGTCCGCTGGGACGAACAGGAGGCCCGCGCGGACGAGACGTTCTTCTCGCCGCGCCACGACCCCGACATCTACCCGCCCCACGACCGCGTTCAGCCGATTCTCCAGTTCGACGAGCGCGCGGTCTGGGACACCTTCTGGCACTACGTCGTCCCGGACACGGTAGACGAATACCCCGACGACGGCTACGTCCCCGAGGCCGACGACGACCTGCCGGGCGACCTCACGCAGGACGACATCCCGGTCAGCCCCAAGTACTTCGCCGGATTCCGCTCGCTCGGTAGCGAAGTCAGCACCGAGAAGTCCGACGAGGAACCCGCGTGGTTGCAGGACCTCGAAGACACGACCGAGCGCGCGGGCCGCGCCCAAGACAAAGAGGACCTGATGGAGCGCCTGCGCGACCTCGGCTACATGTAGGAACGACCTTTTACTGCGCTCGAAATCGCGGCGAAACCGCGATTTCTCGCTGGTAAAAGCTCGACCAAAATCCGTCGTCACCCCCTCCATCGCCCGGAGGTGCGCGGAGCGCACCTCCGGCGCTCCGTCGAGGGATTCCTCGGTCCGCTCGCTCACTGCGTTCGCTCGCGGTCGTCTGCTAATACCTGACCGCGGGTAGTGAATCGAGCAACACCACTCCTACCGTTTTTCTGGCTTCACTCGTCCGGACAGGTCCGGTCGTCGGTGGCGAACGTTAGCCGAGAATCGTCGTAGTCGGTCGTTCGAACGACGACCGTTCGCGAGGGGGACGGTCCGCGGTCGAGACTGACGCGAACGAGTCGGGTTTCGATGTCGCTGGTGCTCGGTCCGGGAACGCCCTCGGCGATGGTGTGGACTCGGAGAGTCGTCTCGGTCTCACGGACGATGTGGTCCACCTCGTACTCAACTGGTCCCGGATTCGTCGTTCGACCCGCCAGCAGGCACGCCATCTCGAAGTCGGTCGCTCGGACGAACTCCCGGACGCCCTCGTCGGTGGTCGTCCAGTCGAACTGCTCGGCTTCGCTCCTGTCAGTCGCTAGTGCGGCGGCGTGGGTGCAGTCTGCAGTCGAGGAGAGGTCGGCCGTGACGATTCGACCCACCTCGTCGGGATACACCGTGAACGGCAATCGTGTTTCGGGCGGACTTCCGATGTCGATGGTCGTCGTGTCGGTGGTCATCTCCGTGGCTTTCGTCTCTGTCCGGTCGGTGGTCGGGGCCGTAGTCCGGTGCGTCGTGGTCCGTGACATCGCGGAGGGCGTCTCGTCTGGGTTCGACCGAGTACAACCGGCGAAGAAGGCGACAGAAGCGCCGACGCACGACCGGAGCAGTTCGCGGCGGTCAGGACGCTCCATCACTACGAGACGTGCCGATGGTCGGGAAAATACGCGTCGGAAGCGCCCGACCTATCGCGTCGCCCGGTACTCGCCGTGCTTGACGCCGACGAAGAGCGCTATCGCGCCGAACACCAGCATCGAGGGCGTCACCATCATCAGCACGGTCGTTGTGGCCATGAATCCCATCCCGATGAGCGCGGCCGTACCGAGCGCGACGATTCCGAGCAGTATCGCGGCGGTCGCGGGGAAAGTAAACTCCATGTCCGAACGTGAGGACGAGGCGAGCAAAAGCGTTGCCCTGTCTCGTCGCGCTCCTCGCCGCCGAAGACAACCTATTTGTTTCTAAAAGAAATAAAAATATTTCTCTAGCACGTGAAAAAGATTCTATAGACGAGACGACACCGGCGGTCGGGACCCGACCGCCTCACTCTCCTTTCGGTCGCACCACGTCCGCCAGCGTCACCAGAGAGCCGAGGACCCACCCGGTCGGTACCGACAGGCCGAACCACATCGCCGCGTAGTTCGCGCCTTCGAGGGTGAACTGCTCGCGCAGGAACGTGTTGAGACCCCACAGGTCCAGCGGGTTGTCGAGCAACCACACCGCCAGCGTGTAACTCTTCGGGAAGACGACCTCCGAGAGCGTCGGCGAGTAGAGCGCCGCGACGACCGGCGGCAGGAAGATGGCCGTCATCGCAAACGGATAGGCGAAGAAGACTGTACTGAGGCGTCCACCGCGCGTCCCCGAGAGGTACGCCAGCGCCGCCGCGACGGTGGCGACCCCGCCCGCGGCACCCACCGCGAGAAAGCCGTCGGTCGAGAACCGGAGTCGGGCCAGCGCCGTCAGGCCGCCCCAGACCAGAAGCGACAGGAGGACCACGCCCACGACGCCGAGTCGGGTCGCGGTCCCGTCTATCTTCCGGGTGTAGTACCGGGCCGCGAACCCGGCGAGCGCGAGGGGGTAGAGTACGCCTACGACCGGCGTTCCGACCGCGCTCCACGCCCGGTACGCTACTTTCCCCGACTTCGAGGACGGTTCCCACTTGCCGAGGACGCCGCTCTGGGTACCTCGCTGGCGCGGGAAGAACAGCGCCATCCAACTCTCGTGCAGTCGTTGCAAGTCGTATCGGACCGCTCCGACGAGACCGGTACTGCTTGTTCCGCCATGCATCTGCGTTTTTACTACGTTACGGTCACTATGAAGCTTCGGGGTCGTTTTTCTGCCGGATTTCGGATAGGTACGGCGTCCGTCGGGAGTAGGGACCGACTACGACCGACTGCGAGAGCGTTCTCGGCGGCCGTCGCGTCCCTCCTCGCGTCTCGACTCGCTGTCGGTTTCCGACCGGCCACCGGTTGGTCCCGACGGACCCATAACGTCGCTCAGTCGGCGCTCGAACTCCTCGCGGGTGAGTTCCCCCGCCGCGTAGCGCCGTTTCAGGACGGCCTCCGCGCTCTCGGGGTCTTCCCCCGGTCCGGTCGCGCCCTCGGGGTACGCCCCGGCGGACTCGACGTTGCCGATGAGCGAGAGGTAGACCGGCCAGAGCGTCATCACGCCGACGACGAACGCGGGGATGCTGACCAGAAACGAGAACAGACCGAACACCAGAATCGGGAAGACGGCACCACCGTACAGAATCGTCGCCCCGCCGAGAAACAGGAACGGCGCGAACGCGAGGGCGGTCCCGCCGAGCAGGGTCCGCCCGAGACTCTCGTCGGGCGTGTAGTGTTCGACCAGTCGGTGGAGGGCGCGGAAGGTGGAGATGTCGCCGGAGTCGTTCATCGTTCCGGTAGTCGGGGACCTCTCGGTAAAAAATTGTGTTCCGCCCGCTGTAACGAAACTCCGGCGAACCGAAACCGGCTATCCCGTCAGTTCCACGGGGCGAAACCGGGGTCTACCTCTCGCTCGCGCCGGTCGATGCCGTCTATCTTCGCCACGTCCTCGTCGTCGAGTTCGAGGTCCAGCGCACCCCAGTTGTCCCGGATGTGGTCCTCGCTGGAGGCCTTCGGAATCGCGGCCACGCCGTCTTTCTGGAGAAGCCACGCCAGACTCACCTGCGCGGCGGAGGCGTCGTGTTTCTCGGCGACTTCCTGAATCTCGGGCACGTCGAACACCTCCCCGCGGGCAAGCGGCGAGTAGGCGACGATGTTCACGTCGTTGTCCCGCCCGTACTCGACCAGTTCGTCTTGGGGGAGCATCGGGTGCATCTCGACCTGATTGGCGAACAGGGGCGCGTCGAGAACGTCCTGCGCTTCGTCCAAATGGCGAGGCTCGAAGTTCGAGACGCCGACGTTCTCGATGAGACCGTCGTCGTAGAGTTGGTCGAACGCCGGGAGCGTGTCCTCGGGGTCGTACTCGTCGGCGGGCCAGTGGACGTACAGCAGGTCCACGTACTCGACGCCGAGCCGGTCCAGACTCTCTTTCGCGGTGTGAATCACGTCCTCGTGAGCGAGGTTGCTCGTCCAAATCTTCGTGGCGAGGAACACGTCCTCGCGGTCAACGTCGGCGTCGGCGATGCCGTCGCCGACGTGTTCTTCGTTGTCGTAGGCTTGGGCGGTGTCGATGTGGCGATACCCCATCTCCAGCGCCTGCCGGACGCTCTCGGCGCACGTCCCGGCGTCGGTGTTCTCCCACGTCCCGAGTCCGAGTCGCGGCATTCCGTCGAGTAGACGCTCGTCGTCGAGTTCTTCGCGTTGAGCCATAGCACGCTATCGTTGGACGAGAGCGAGGAAAGTGGTTACGGCGTCGGAAATCTACGACGATTCGACGCCACGGGACCGGGTTTCGAGAGCGATTTCCGCGGCCGAAGAAAACTCTTTTATCCTATCTACCGTATGGGGTACGATAGCAAGGGCAGGCCCATGATAGACATCACGATGGACATGGAGCAGTACGACTGCCCATTTATCGACACGACCGACGACCACGAAGTCGGCTTCTCGGCAATCCAGTGGGACTTCGACCGGGTGAACCGCCAACTCGAAACCCGGTTGATGGTCGAAGGAGCGGACCGCGCGGCACTCACCGCCGGTCTCGGAACGTTACGCGAACAGGATAACATGCGCGACTACGACCTACTCACCCGCAGGGACAACGTTGCGCACATCCGAACGGTCATCGGCGAGACGGACGCGATGGCGGCCATCCGCGGGAACGGCGGCTACATCACCGGCCCCTTCCACATCGAGGACGGGAGCGAAATCTGGCACGTCGGGTTTGACGACATCGAGTGCGAGGACACGACGCTGGCGGAACTCGACCGGGACAACGAGTTCGAGGTTCTGGAACGCAACAACACCGAACTCCCCGACTTGCAGGGGTTCGTCCAGAACGCGGGCGCGGCGATGACCCTCATCGAGGGGTGTCGGGACCTCTCGGACGTAGAGCGCGAGACCCTCGAAACCGCGGTCAACGACGGTTACTTCGAGAGTCCCCGCGGCGCGACCCTCGGCCACCTCGCCGACGAGTTCGACGTGTCCAAGCCCGCGGTGTCGAAGAACCTCCGGCGCGGCCAGCAGAAGATGATTCAGCGCGTCGTGGAGGCCCTCGAAGAGTTGGAGTAGTCGGCCACGGGCGCGGTACGTTTTTGTGACTCGACTGGGACCACGAAACCATGCCACGAGTCGAACGAACTGACGGGCCGAGCATCTCGTGCGACGCCTTCGAGGAGGGACGCGAGGGACTGATTCTGAAGGACAGTCACGGCCGCAACGTCGGGTGGCTTCCGTTCGAGAAGGTCGAACGCGTGCTTCCGGAGAGCGGGTAGTCGGACGCCGACCGTCGGATTCCGACGGTCGGCGTCCGATGGTCGGCGTCCGATGGTCGGTCCGGTTTCGAGACCCAAATCGCGCTCAGAGCGTGACCGCGGTGTCGTCGCGCCCGAGCGTCCGCGGAATCCGAATTCGGACGGTTCGCTTGCTCCCGGCGGCGGTCACGACGTGGAGGGTCGCCTCGTCTCCCCCCGCCAGCGCGCCGGGTTGGAACGTGTTTCTGAGGGTGCCGCCGTCGTGGTACTGGAGCGGGATGGTCAGGTTGAGCATGTCGTGAGTCCCGCCGAGGACCGTGGCGTCCGCGCCCGAGGTGGTGTAGGTGTGGAACGAGGGCGTCGTCCCCTCGTCGGGACCCAACGGGTTGCCCGAGACGAGCGTCGTCGTCCGGTACTGTGGTCGCAACGCGGTGCTGGTGTAGCCGACGGTGACGTTCTCGGTGTCGATGGGGTCCGCGCCCGCCGTAGGCCGAATCAGCAGTCGGAGTCGCGTGACGGTCACGCGGTCCCGGCCGCCGGTGTGGTCGATTCGGATGTCGGTGCCGAGCGTCGAGACGACCCGGATACCGTCGGAAACCGACGAGACGCTCTCACTGCCCGTCCGTTCGCCCTTCGACTGGAGGAGTCCCGCAGTGTTGAGCAGGACTCCGGCGGCGATGGCCGCCACGAGGACCATGGCGATGAACACCACGAGCGTCCCGATTCCGACCTGCCCGCGCCGACCGGTCCCGTCCGATTCAGTCATGACTCCCTGTCGAAACCACATCTACAATTACCTATTGATTCGGACAGAAACGTGTCGGTGGGGCGTGGTTTTGCGACCTACTCGTAGGTCAGCGTCATCCCGCCGTCGAAGCGCAGGTCCCCGCCGTTGAGGTGACTCGCGTGCGAGGAGAACCCGAAGGCGAACAGGTTGGCGACTTCGGCGGGCGTCATCATCTCCTTGGTGCGCGACTGGCCGAGCATCACGTCCTCGACGACTTCTTGGACCGAGATGCCGCGCTGTTCGGCCGTGTCGGGAATCTGGTCGGTCACGAGCGGGGTCTTGACGTACCCGGTGCTGACCGAGAACGACCGGATGTCGCCGTCGCCCTCCGCGGCGATGGACTGGGTGAGTCCGCGGAGACCGAACTTCGCCACGTTGTAGGCCATCTTGTCGCTGGTGACGTAGTGGCCGTGGACCGACGCCATGTTGCCGACGCACCCGAATCCCGTCTCGCGCATGTGGGGCAGACACTCCTTGGCGAGTTCGACCGGCGCGCGGACCATCACGTCCTGCATCCGGTCGTAGGCCTCCATCGGGAACTCCTCGATGGGGTCGATGTGTTGCATCCCCGCGACGTTGGCGAGGAAGGCGATGTCGCCGTAGTCGGCGGCGGACTCGACGATTTCGGGCACGTCCTCGCGCAGGTCGCCCGCGACGGTTTCGACGGTTCCGTCGGTGCCGAGTTCGTCGGCTTTCTCGCGGGTCTCGGCCAGTCCCTCCTCGTCTACGTCGGTGCCGACCACGGTCAGGCCGTTCGCGGCCAACACGAGGGCAGTCGCGCGGCCGATACCGGAGGCTCCGCCTGTCACGAGCGCGACGTTTTCGGCGGCGAATCGGTCGTCTTCGAGGACGAGTGCGTCCTCTGTCGAGAGTTCCGGAGCAGTAACTTCTTCTGGCATGCCCGAACGCACTCACCGAATCAGTGAAAAACCGACGGTTAATACGTGAACGAATCGGCACTTCCCGTGGCAATCCCCGGTCCGTCTTGCGGTCCTGTTCACATGTTAACCCCGCAGTATTTGCCGGGGGGAAGTTATCATTCCAATCTGTTATGGCGGATGACAGCGTTTCACGACGGCGATGGCTCACTGCGCTCGGGGCGACCGGAGCGGCGGGTCTCGCTGGATGTACCGGCGGTGACGGTGGACAGGACGAGACGACCGAATCGACTACGGCGGGCGACACGACAGAGAGTGGTATGACCGAAACTACGGCGAAGACGACGGAGCAGTCGAGCGTCTCGGGGAAAGTGAAAATCGGCGTTCTCCAGCCGACCTCGGGGGACCTCAAGTACTACGGCCAGCAGGCGCTGTGGGGCTTCTACTCCGGACTGGCATACAAGGGAGACACCGACCCGATAAAGGGGTCGAGTACGGGCAAACACACCATCTCGGTCGGCGACGTGGACTACGAACTCGTCGTCCGGGACACCCAGTTCAGCGCGAAGAAGGCCCAGTCGCTGGCGACCAACCTCGTGAAGGACGAAGAGGTAGACCTGCTGTTCGGGTGTGCCTCCTCGGGTGCGGCCAACCGCGTCATCAAGACGGTGGTCAAGCAGGCCCAAGTCCCGTACGTGGCGGGTCCCGCGGCGTCGGCCGACGTGACTTCGAGTTCCGAGACGTGCGGCAACCTCGTGTTCCGCGCGAGCGAGAACACCGCGATGGACGCCCGTTCGGGCGGGAAGTACGTCGCTAACCAGACCGACGTGAGCAAGGTCTACCTGTTCGGTGCCGACTACTCCTTCGGGAAGGCGGTCGTGAACAACTACGAGCAAGTGCTGAAAGACGAGGGCGTCGAAATCGTCGGCAAGAAGTTCGTCCCGCAGGGCCACTCCGAGTGGAAGGGCCTGCTCGACAACGCCAAGAGCGCGGGCGCTCAGGGCATCGTCGGCGGATTCACCGTCTCTACCCTCCCGAAACTGTTCACGTCGTTCCTCAACGGCGACTACGACTACCGCGTGTTCGGCGGGTTCGCCACGCGCATCACCAACGGCATCGTGGGCCAGACCCTCCAGAAGGCGCTCGGCAAGCCCCTGACGAAGGAGAAGCTTCAGGGTGCCAACCTCGGGCCGTTCACGACGCGCTACCACTGGAACCAGTACGACAACGAAATCAACAACTCGTTCGTGGACACCTACACCAGCACCTACGGTGCCGTGCCCGACCTGTTCACGTCCGGCACGTTCACGGCGGCGTCGGCCATCGCACAGGGAGTCAACGAGAGTGGTTCCACGGAGGGCGCGGACATCGCCGAGGCCCTCCGCGGGATGACCGTCACGGACACGCCGAAGGGCGAGAACGGCTACACCTTCCAGAAGTACAACAATCAGGCCCGGTCCGCGATGACCGTGGCGAACCCGGTGCCGACCACCGACGAGTGGGCGGACAACTGGAAGGCGGCCATCATGCCGAGCGAACCGCTCGCCACCATCGACGCGAAAGAGGCGACCATCCCCAAGAGCGGCGTGGACTGCTCGCTGTAGGCCATGTTGCGAACCACGGGACTGACGAAGGAGTTCGGCGGGCTCACGGCCGTCGACGACGTAGACTTCGCGCTCGACGAGGGCGAACTGTGTTCGCTCATCGGGCCGAACGGCGCGGGCAAGACGACGTTCTTCAACCTGCTGACCGGCGTGCTGACCCCCACCGAGGGCACCATCGAGGTGCGCGACGGCGGCGGATGGCGCGAGGTGACCGACGCCACGCCCTACGAGACGGCGAGCATCGGCCTGCATCGGTCCTACCAGATTACCAACGTCTTTCCGACCAGCACGGTGCTGGAGAACGTCCGAGTCGCGGCACAGGCCGCAAGCGGTGACGCCGCGAAGTTCTGGCGCAACGCCGGGGCGTTCGAGCGACACGTCGAAGAAGCGTACAGCATCCTCGACCGGGTTGGACTCGCACACGAGGCGGAGACCACCGCCGAGAGTCTGAGCCACGGCGCGAAGCGCCAACTGGAGGTCGCCATCGCGCTGGCGGGCGACCCCGACGTGCTGTTGATGGACGAACCCAACGCGGGCGTCTCCTCCGAGAGCGTCGGCCGAATCATCGACCTCATCGAGGACGTAGCGACCGACCACGCCGTCCTGTTGGTCGAACACAACATGGACATCGTGATGAACGTCTCGGACCGCGTGGTCGTGTTGAATCAGGGGGCGGTCATCGCGGAGGGCGAACCGGAAGCGGTCCGCAACGACCCCACCGTCCAAGAGGCGTACCTCGGCGGCTACGAGGCCGGAAGCCTCGACGCCGAGTCGGACGCCGAGTCCGGGACGGACCCGGAGGAGGGTGCGGCGTGAGGACGACTCGCCGACCCTCCGCCGGAACGCGCTCGGTGAATCTTTCCACCGGGACGCGCTCGGTGCGACAGTCCACGGTCTGTGTGGCTGAAAAGGGCCGCGCGCTCGCGGGCCGCAGGCCCGTGGTCGCCTGTGCGCGGCCACTATTCAGCGCGCGCAGTCCTGCGCGCGCTGAATATCCCGCACAGCGAGCGCGCGGGGGCTTTCCGAGCCTTCTCAGCCGGTCGAATCGCGGTCTCTGCCGTCGGCGTCACGACGGCAGAGAAGTCGCTCACGCCGATTCGGACGCCGACCGCGACGGAGAGCGAACGGCGCGCGTCGCACACGAAAGCAACGAATACAATTTCAAAACAAATCTAAACATTGCTAAAGAAAACAAAAATACCTTCGAGAGAAACACGGAGAAGGGTTTAACGGAGGAACGAACATGACGCTACTCGAAGTCGAGAACGCCCACACCTACTACGGCGAGAGCCACATCCTCGAAGGCGTCTCGCTGGAGGTCCAAGCGGGCGAGGTGGTCGCGCTGGTCGGCCGCAACGGGGTCGGCAAGACCACCACGCTCCGGACCATCCTCCAGTTGACGCCGCCGCGCGAGGGGACGGTCCGCTACCGCGGCGAGGACCTAACCGGGCGCGAGACGCACGAAGTCGCCGACGAAGGCGTCGGGTGGATTCCCGAGGAGCGGCGAATCTTCACGCAACTCTCCGTCGAGGAGAACGTCCGGGTCGCGGTCCCGTCGGGCAACGACGTGGACGAGGCGCTGGACCTCGCGTTCGAGACGTTCCCGGACCTCCGGGAGTTCGCCGACCGGGACGCCGGAAACCTCTCGGGCGGCCAACAGCAGATGCTCGCGCTGGCCCGAGGGTTGGTCGGCGACAACGACCTGTTGCTCGTAGACGAACCCAGCGAGGGTCTCGCGCCGCTCATCGTGGAGCGCGTCGCCGAGGCGCTGGCCGACGCCGCCGAGGACACCACGCTGTTGCTGGTCGAGCAGAACCTGCCGCTGGCGCTGGACCTCGCCGACCGCTTCTACGTGCTGGACAACGGGCAAGTAGTCGAGGAGGGTAACGCCGACGAGACTTCCGCGGACGACGAGCGACTCAGGAGGTATCTCTCGGCATGACGCTCGCATCGACGCTCGTCAACGTCGTCGTGCTGGCGGGGTTCGTGGACGCACTCGGCCAGTTCCTGCGTCCCGAAAACCTCGCCTCGGTCTTCGTGGACGGACTGGCGAAGGCCGCCATCTACGTCATGATTGCGGGCGGTCTCACCCTCATCTTCGGGCTGATGGGCGTGTTGAACTTCGCTCACGGGTCGATGACGATGATTGGCGCGTATCTGGGCGGCCTGCTGATGGTGTTCGCCATCGGCGGTTCGACCGGACCGGGCGTGCGCCTGCTGACGTTCTTCCTCGCGCTGGCCGCGACGTTCGCGCTACTGGCGGGTCTCGGCGGCGTGGTCGAGGTCGGACTCATCAGACGCCTCTACGACCGACCGCCGGTCTACCAGATTCTGCTGACGTTCGGGGTGACGCTCATCCTCGACGAGTTGGTCCGCATCGCGGTCCTGTTCTACGGGATGCAACCCACCAGCGACTGGCAGGCCGCACTCGGCACCAAGCCGTCGTTCCTCGCCGAGTCGGTGGACCTCGGACTCATCTCGGTCAGCGGTCTCTCGCTGTTCGAAATCGTCGTCGGCGCGGCCACCGTCGCGGGACTCTGGGCGTTCCTCACCCGGACGCGCTACGGACTCATCATCCGCGCCGGGAGCGAGGACGCCGAGATGACCGAGGCACTCGGTATCGACGTGCGCCGCGTGTTCACCGTCGTCTTCGCGCTCGGAGCGGGCGTGGCGGGCGTGGCCGGGACGCTGTTGATGTGGGACCCCGCGTGGGGTGCCAGCGTCCCCCTCGCCGCCGACACCCTGCTCCCGGCGTTCGTTGTCGTCATCATCGGCGGTCTGGGCACCTTCCGAGGCACCGTCGTCGCGGCGGTCATCGTCGGGATGGCCGACGCCACGACGACGTGGTGGTTCGTCAACGAAATCGACTTCGCTAGCCTCCCCGAGATGACAATCTTCCTCATCCTCGTGGTGATGCTCATCCTGCGTCCGCAGGGTCTGTTCGGCGTCGAGGAGGTGGGCGGCCATTAGCACCGAAACCGCGGACGCCGCGGCGACCGACGCGGAGTCGGAGTCGGCGGCGTCGTGGCCGGTCCGGTACGCCCGCGAGCAGTCGGTCCACGTCGCGGTCATCCTGTTCTTCGCGGCCTACCCCATGCTCCACTCGGCGCTGGTCAACTCGCCGGTCGGCGCGGAGATGGTGACGGTTCTGCCCGACGTGGAGACGATGATAACCGTCCTCTACTTCGGGTTGTTCGCCATGTCGTTCGACTTCATCAGCGGCTACACCGGCTATCTCTCCTTTGGCCACGCGGCCTTCTACGGCACCGGGGCGTACTTCGTCGTCCTCGCGTCCAACGGGAAGATACCGGTCCTCGGCACGGGCACGCCGTTCGTCTACCTGCTGATTCTGGCCGGGCTCGCCGCCGCGGTGCTGGCGGTCCTCATCGGCGCGGTGTCGTTCCGACTGTCGGGCGTCTACTTCGCCATGATTACGCTCGGATTCTCGCAGGTGCTGTACGTGTTCGTCCGCGACTGGGACTACGTGGGTTCGAATCCCCGCGACGGTCCCGCGGTACTGGAGCGGACCGAACCGTTCAGCGTCGGCGTGCCCGGCGTGGACTCGCTGGACCTCGCCATCGGCCAACTCGCGGGCGACAGCATCGAGGGCTTCCTCGGCTTCCTCTCGTTCGGGACGACCGAGGTGTCCTACTACATGATAGGTCTCGTAGTGCTGGTGTGTTACTTCGCCATGCAACGCATCATCCACTCGCCGTTCGGCAAGGTGTTGGTCGCCATCCGCGAGAACGAGGAACGCGCCGAGGCAGTGGGTTACAACACCTTCTGGTACAAACTCGGCGCGTTCGCCATCTCCGCCTTCTTCGCGGCAGTCGCTGGCGGCCTGTTCGCCGGGTTCCAGCGGTCGGTCTCCCCCGAGAGCAGTTTCTACTTCCTCGTGACGGGCGACGCACTGCTAGCCTCTATCATCGGCGGGTTCGGCACGCTCGCCGGACCGCTGTACGGGTGGCTGTTCGACGAGACCGTCACCGAGTTCCTCTCGAAGGCCGGTGAGGGCGGCGGCCTGCTCCCGTACCTCCGGGACCACCTCGGCGAGGCGACGATGACGACCGAACTCTACAACGGGTTGACGGTCGGACAGGCCATCGACACGTTCCTGAACGGCCACGCCGAACTCTACGTCGGCGTCATCTTCGTTCTGTTCGTCCTGTTCGTGCCCAACGGCCTGCTCGGAACCGTCCGGGACCGCCTCGGCGGTCCGGTCGGCAAGCAGGTCGCCGCGCGACTGCGAGGTGACGAGTGATGAACCGGAATGTGAGGCAGTCCACCGGGACGCGCCTGACCATCCAATCCACGATTCGGGTGGATGAAAGGGGCCGCGCGCTCGCGGCCGCAGGCCGTGGTCGTCTCAGCGACCCCTATCGGCGCGCGCAGTCCTGCGCGCGCCGATATGTCGGTGAGCGACCGCGAGCGCGCGCGGGCTTTCCGAGCCTCCGTCGCCGCGGCCCTTCTCGAGCTGGTGACGACTATCACGACGACCGAAAGGAGGCCACAGCATGACCAATCGAGACGAATCCACGGTCGGACTCACGGGCTACGGCGTCTACGTGCCCGACGAGACCGTCACGGGCGAAACAATCGCGGCACAGAGCGGGATTCCCGAGGAAGTCGTGGTCGAGAAGATGGGCATCCGCGAGAAGCGAGTCTGCCCGCCCGACGCCGACCACGCGACCGACATGTGCGTGGCGGCCGCCGAGGACGCGCTTGCGGACGCCGACGTTGCGGTCGAGGATGTCGATATGGTCCTCTACCACGGGTCGGAGTTCAAGGACTTCGTGGTGTGGAGCGCCGCGGCGAACGTCGCCGAGCGCATCGGCGCGGACGGGGCCTTCGCGGTCGAAAGCTACGCGCTCTGTGCGGGCGCGCCGCTGGCGATTCGACAGGCCAAGTCCCAACTGCTCGCCGACGCGCCAGAGACGGCACTGCTGGTCTCGGCGAGTCGGGAGGAGGACCTCGTGGACTACGAGAACGAGGACTCGTCGTTCATGTTCAACTTCGGGAGCGGCGCGTGCGCGATGGTCTTGGAAGCCGACCCCGACGAGTCGCGCACCCGCGCCACCGTCCGGGAGAGCGCCGCGCTCACCGACGGCAGTTTCTCGGAGGACGTGGTGATGCCCGCGGGCGGGTCCCGAAACCCGGCGAGTCAGGCCACGGTCGAACAGGGTCTCCACGCCCTCGACGTGCCCGACCCCGACGGGATGAAAGAGCGTCTGGCGGACGTGAGCCTCTCGAACTTCGAGGAAGTCGCGGAGGACGCGCTGGCGCGGTCGGACTACGACCGCGCGGACCTCGACTTCGTGGCGCTGACCCACATGAAGCGGTCGTTCCACGACCTGCTGACCGACCGCTTAGACGCCGAGAACTACTACTTAGACGAGTACGGCCACGTCCAGAGCGTGGACCAGATTCTCGCGCTGGACGAGGGCTTGGAGCACGGACTGGTCGAGTCCGGCGACGTGGTTTGCTTCCTCGCGGCCGGAACCGGCTACACGTGGGCCGCGACGGTACTTGAGTGGCAGGGCTGAACTCCGGGATTTCGTTTTTTGCGCGGTCGTGACCGCGAACTCGGATAGATGGAGAAATAGCTACAGACTTGAGCCAATGAAACCGCACAGCACCGCTACCGCGAACCACACGCCTCCCCAACCGATTGCGGTCCTCGGCCGATGGCCTGCGTTCCTCATCCCTCGCGCGGAGATGGCGGACCACGAGGGTCCGCCAGCGCGCGCCGACCGCCCTTTTGAGGTGGAAAATATTGCTTAGAGAATGTAAAATACATCTCTAACACGACTATAGATTGCTTTATCGACGCGGAACCAATCCGTCAACGACACCGCACCGCTCGACCGGCGACCGGCGACTGCCGAGACTCACCGCAGACTGCCGAGACTCACCGCAGACTGCCGAGACTCACCGCAGACTGCCGAGACTCACCGCAGACTGCCGAGACTCACCGCAGACTGTCGAGAGCGTCCACCACGCGCTGGTTGACTTTTCGCTGGGCGCGTCGGAGGTTCTTGGACACCGCCGGGGCCGAGACGCCGAACTCGTCGGCGATGGTTTCGAGCGTCCCGTTCCGTGGCGTGTCGAAGTAGCCGTGTTCGACGGCGGCCGTCAGCGTCTCGCGTTCGACCTCCGAGAGGTCCGAACAGCCCTCGACTAGCGTGGCCGCGGCGTCGGCGTTGCGGGCGAACCGTTGGAGGGTGTCGAGGCGGAGGCGTTCGCGCGAGAGGATGTCGAACTCGTTGTTGACTTCCAGACCCCCGAGCGCCCGGTCGGTGACTTCCGGACTGTCGAACCCGACGTTCCACGTCTCGCTCCCGTCTTCGATGTGGAACGGGCCGGTGATGTAGCCGTCGTGGTCCCGAATCGTCGCCATCGCGTCCGTCTCGCCGATGACCGTCCGGACGTGGGCGGCACCGCCCCGTTTCGAGAGGAGTTCGTAGTCGCGCATGTTGTCGTGGTCCCGCAGAGCGGACAGACCGTTCGAGAGCGCCCCGCGGTCCTCGCCGTCCACCACGATTCTGGTCTCTAACTGGTCTACGCTCGGGTTGAAGTCCCAGTGGAGCGTCGTGAACGTCACGTCGTGGTCGTCGCTGGTGGCGATGAATGGACAGTCGTACTGCTCCATGTCCATAGAAATTGTTATCATAGTTCCCGAAGGGTCTCGTCTGGCGGAAGGATTGTGACTCACCCACATAGGACTTTCCCTTCACCGGGACCCGACGTTAAGTGATTAACCACGGGTTATTAGCAACGAGAACGCGGCGTATTGATATATGGTATTGATGCGCACGGTAGACGCGCGCGTGAGCGACCGTCCGCGGTACCGCGCCGACCGTCGCGCAGAGAGATACTAGGTGATTTCATGACTCAGGACGAGCAAGCTTCTGGTGGCATAGAGCGACGGAGCATGTTGAAGGCGGCGGGTGGAACCGCGCTCGCGGCGGCGCTCGCGGGGTGCAGTTCGCTCCTCGGCAGCGGAGAGGAAGACGATAGCCAGTCGAGTAGCGACGTGCCGGACGAACCCATCGAGGCGGGACTCCAGACGTTCACGGAGGGCGCGGCGGCGGTCCTCGGACTACAGGCCCAGTACGGCGCGCAACTCGCAGTCGAGCGCATCAACGGCGCGGGCGGTGTCGCGGGGCGCGAGATGAAACTCGACGTGGTTCACGAGGGCGACTCCCACGTCGAGAACTACAACCAGTTCGTCGAGGAGGGCAAGGACGTGACCTTCGGTCCCATCTCGTCGGGCGGTCACGCGGCGATGGCACCCGAAGTCGAATCGCAGGAAGTCGTCAACGTCGGCACCGACGGTACCGTGACCACCCTCTACGAGGAGACGGTGACGGACCCGACCTACTCGTTCCGGTTCCAGAACTACGACGTGATGGAGTGCGTCTCGGCGGCGCGCGAAGCGGTCGAACGCCTCGGCGCGGACAACGTAAACACCATCGCGGGCATCAACCCCAACTACGCGTTCGGGAAAGACGAGTTCAGCGTGTTCAAGCGCGCAATCAAGAAACTCGCGGGCGACGTGGAAGTCGTCTACGAGGGCTACCCCGACCTGATGGCCGACGACATGTCCACCCACATCACGGAGGTCAACAACGAACAACCCGACGTGACCTTCTCCAGTTGCTGGGGCGGCGACGTGACGACGCTGATGAGTCAGGCCGCCGCGAACAACATGTTCGAGAACACCCAACTCGTCGGGTCGGTCCTCTACAGCGCGGTCAACGACCTGAGCCAAGACGTGGTTGAACAGGCCAGCGCCATCTCCGGGTCCCGGAACTTCTACTGGGGCGAACCCACGACGAACCGGTGGCAACCCGGCAAGAAACTCCGCGAGGACGCCAAGTCGAAGTGGGACATCGTGCCGAGCGCCCACTTCATGAGCGGATACGGCGCGGTCGCGGCGTGGGCCACCGCGACCCAGAAAGCCGTCGATATAGTCGGCGGGTGGCCGTCCCAAGAGCAGATTGCGAAATCGTTGGAGGGCCACGGCTTCTACACCCCCGCGGGCTACCACGTCATGTCCGAGGACCATCAGGGCATGTCCAACAGTTACTACGGGAAGATGTCGTGGTCCTCGGACGTGGGCGCGCCCGTCCTCGAAGACGTGAACATGTACGACCCGCGGGAGGTGTCGCCGCCACCGGGAACCAAGTCCGCGAAGTGGATTGGTAGCTGGTCGTAACGTCGCCCGGACTTCGAGAACACGACGATTTCCATCATGGTTGCACTACAGAACTTCATCACGCACACGCTCCACGGGGTGCAGTACGGGTTCATCCTGTTTCTCATCGCCTCGGGACTGACGATTATCCTCGGCATCTTGGACGTGCTGAACCTCGCGCACGGCGAGTTGTTCGCGCTCGGCGCGTACGTCTCGTTCAGCGTCCTCGGCTACCTGACCGGACTGGTCGGGTCGCCGACCGACCCCGCGTCACAGGCGATATTCCTCGTGCTGGTGTTGGCCGGTGCGGTAATCGCCGCGCTGGTACTGGTCCCGGTCGGGGTACTACTCGAATCGACGCTGTTTAGACCAATCTACGAACGCGACGAGGTGTACCAACTCGTGTTGACGTTCGGCCTGCTCCTCATCATCAAGGACTTCAACAAGTTGGTGTGGGGTCCCTCGCCGCGACGAATACAGGGCGTCTACAGTGGCATCAACTCCATTCCGGTGGCGAAGTTCGTCGGACTCACCTATCCGACCTACAACGTCGTCGTCATCGCCGTCGGCGCGGTGGTGGTCGTCGGTCTGTTCTGGTTCTTCGACCGCACGAAGACCGGGCGCATCATCCGAGCGACCGCAATCGACCGCGAGATGGCGACCGCAATCGGCGTCAACACCGAGCGGACGTTTACCCTCGTGTTCGCGCTCGGCGCGTTCTTCGCCGGGTTCGCTGGCGCGATGGCGCTCCCCCAGTCGTTCGCCAGTCTGGAGATGGGCGCGAACCCCCTCGTCCTCTCGTTCGTCGTCATCGTCATCGGCGGTCTGGGGAGCCTTCAGGGTGCGTTCGTCGCGGCCCTGCTCGTCGGCCTGCTGAGCAAGTGGGCGACGTGGCAGGTGCCCGCGCTCGAACTTGCCGCGCCGTTCGCTATCATGGCGCTGGTCCTGCTGGTCAAGCCCGAAGGTCTCTTCGGAACGTGGGGTGAGACCGAATGAGCGACGCCGAGAAACCAGCCACCGACGGCGGGGGGACGACCGACGCCGGACGCTCGCGGCCGGGTCTCGTCACCCGCGGCGGCGAGACCCACGTTCGGGTGATGAAGGGTCTCGAACTCACGCGCAAGCAGGCCGTGTTGACCGTGGTGGGTCTCCTGTTGGCGTTCGCGGTGCCGGACCTCGCGCGACTCACCGCCAGCGTGCAGTTGAGCGTCGTCCATCAGGGACTCGCGTTCGGTCTGGCCGCGGTCGGTCTGAACCTCCTGCTTCGACACACCAAGCTGGTGTCGTTCGGACACGCGGCATTCTTCGGGACGGGGGCGTACGCCACGGCACTGTTGGCCTCGAAACTCGACGTGGCGATGATGTCGGTGCTGTTGCTCGCCGCGGTTCTGGCGGCGGGGCTGATGGCCGCGGTCATCGGCTACCTGTCGCTTCGCCACACCGGACTGTACTTCTCGCTGTTGACGCTGGCGTTCGGCCAACTGCTGTACGCGCTGGTGCAGGGCCAGAGCTACCTCGGTTCCAGCGACGGGCTTCCGGTCCGGCCGGGCGAGGCGAACCAGCCGCTCATCTTCGGGTTGGCGCTCGACGCCGACGCCTACGCCGTCCTGCTGTACTATCTGACGGTGGTGTTCGCGGTCGTCTCCCTGCTGGTGATGTACCGACTCGTGAAGTCGCCGTTCGGGGCGGCGCTCGACGCCATCGGACAGGACCGGACCCGCGCGGAGTTCATCGGCATCCCGGTCCAGCGATACGTCTGGCTGGCGTTCGTCATCTCGGGTCTCTACGGCGGACTCGCGGGTGCCATCTACGCGATGGTCCAACAGCACGTCCGGCCCGGCCCGGTGTTGTACTTCCTCCAGTCGGGCGACATCCTCTACATGGCGATTCTGGGCGGCTTCCAGACCCTGCTCGGCCCGCTCGTCGGCGGCGTCGTGCTGGTGTTCCTACAGGACGCCGGGAAGGACTTCACCAACTACTTCGACGCGCTGACGGGCATCGTCCTGCTCGTCATCGTGTTCGGCTTCCCGCAGGGAATCGTCGGGTCGCTCGAACGCGGCGGCAACGTCCGCCAGCGGGCCCGAGAGTTCGCAGAGGACCCCAGCGTCGTCGGGTCGTGGGCCGCGGGCGCGGCGAGCGCGCTCAGGTCGGCCTTCGGCGACTGGGTGAACAGCGTGCGGTCGATGCTAGGGGTGCGATAAGATGTTGGAAGCGAAAGGTCTCCGGAAGTCGTTCGGCAAGGTACTGGCGACCGACGACGTGACCGTCGAGTTCGGCCGCGAGGCGGGCGAGATGGTCTTCATCGTCGGTCCGAACGGAGCGGGCAAGACGACGCTCGTCAACCTGCTCACGGGGCGTCTCGACCCCGACGAGGGGAGGGTGTTGCTCGACGGCGACGACGTGACCGGGATGGCCTCCCAGCGGCGGGTCCACGAGGGACTCGTCCGGAGCTTTCAGGTCGTCAAGCTGTTCGAGGAGATGACGGTCCGCGAGAACCTCCGGACCGCGGTGCTGTCCGAGCGCGGACTCACGTCGAGCATGTTCAGCCTGCGCGACGAACACGCCGAAGTCGAGTCGCGGGTCGAGGACCTGCTGGCGCGGTTCGGCCTGACCGACGAGGCCGACGCGGTGGCCGAGGAGTTGCCCCACGGCACCCGGAAGTTGCTGGACGTGGCGATGTCGTTCGGTCTCGACCCGAACTACCTCCTGCTGGACGAACCCACCGCGGGCGTCTCGACCAGCGAGAAGGAGTACGTCATCGACACCATCGCGGACGTGAGCAAAGAGCAGGGAGTGACCACCGTGACCATCGAACACGACATGGACATCGTGACCGAGTACGCAGACCGGGTTATCGCGCTCCATCAGGGGCAGGTCCACGGCGAGGGACCGCCGACGATGATAGAGACAGACGACGAACTCCGCCGCCTCCTGTTGGGGGTCGAAGAATGAGTCTGCTCGAACTCTCGGACGTGGACGCCGCCGTCGAGGGGTTCGACGTGACCCACGACCTGAGCCTCGACGTGAAGGAGGGCGAGGCGGTCGGACTCGTCGGGCGCAACGGCGCGGGCAAGACCACGACGTTCCGTTCCATCATGGGCCTGACGGAGGTCCTGAGCGGGTCGATTCGCTACGACGGCCGGGAACTCACGGAGATGGACCCCGACCGGATTCCCGAACTCGGACTGGGCTACCAACCCGAGGACCGGAAGCTGTTCACCGGCATGAGCGTGGACGAGAACTTCCGCCTACCCATCTGGACGGTCGGAAGCGACCGGGGAATCGACGACGAGGACGCCGTGGTCGAGGACGTGTACGACGTGTTCTCGGAACTCGACGACCGGCGGGACGCGAAGGTCGAGAACCTGAGCGGCGGGCAGGCCAAGATGGTCTCCATCGGCCGGGCGCTGGCGCTCCAACCCGACCTGCTCCTGCTTGACGAACCGCTGGAGGGACTGGCCCCCGTGGTGGTCTCGAACCTCAAGGAACACATCCGGGCCATCAACGACCGGGGCATCGCGGTGCTGGTCGCCGAGTCGAACGTCACCCACGTCCCGGACATCGTGGACCGCATCTTCGTGGTCGAACGCGGCGAAATCGTGGACAGCGGCGACCCCGAAGTGCTGGCCGAGGACGAGGAGATTCAGGAACTGATGCAGGGGAGCGGCAACGAGTAGGCCGGTTCTGACGAACCGGCCTACTCGTCGTCGCGGCCGCTTCGCTCGTCGCCAGAGCATTAAATATAATCTCCTGAAAAATAAAAAGGATTGTCAGAGACAGCTACTTCGTTCTCCGTCGCGGACGAGGCTACGACTCGGCTTCCCACTCGTCGCGGAGCAGGCCGTAACAGTACATGTCGTGGTACTCGCCGCGGTACCACGCCGCCTCGCGCCGGGTGCCCTCGCGTTCGAAGCCCAGCGACTCCAGCAGGGCCGCGGACGCCTCGTTGAAACTCCCGACGCACGCGCCCACCCGCCGGAGGTTCCGGTCCTCGAAGGCGTACCGGACCATCCGGGCGGCGGCGTCTGACCCGTACCCCCGTCCCTGCTCGTCGGGCGCGACCCAGTAGGAGAGTTCGGCCGAGCGCGACCGGGAAGTCTCGTCCGGGCCGTACTGACTCCCCGTCAGCGAGACCCGGCCGACTGGCTCGCCGTCGGCGCAGACCAGACACTTCACGTCGTCGGCGTTCGACAGCACGTTCTCGAAGAACTCCTCGCCTTGCTCGCGGTTCATCGGGTCGATGTCGAGGGCTGGCCGCCAGATTCGCGGGTCGTTCATCCACCGCTGGACGAACTCCATGTCCTCTCGTTCGACCGGGCGGAGGGTCACGTCCTCGCCCTCCAGAAAGACGGGTCCGGGCATGGAACGGGGTTCAGGCCCGGCCGACAAAACACTGTGGCAGGGTCGTCAACAGGTGTCACCGACCGCGGTCCACTGCCGCCGTCACTCCGCTTTCTCTCGCGCCCGTAGCTCTCGGCGTTGAATCTTCCCCGTCGTGGTCTGGGGGAGCGACTCCACGAACTCGATTTCTCGGGGGTACTCGTACTTCGCCAGTCGGTCGCGCACGAGGTCCCGAATCTCCTCGCGCAGGCCGTCGTCGCCCGAGACGCCGGAAATCGGCTGGACGAACGCCTTGATAATCTCGCCGCGGGTCTCGTCCGGGACGCCGACGACGCCGACCTGTTCGACGCTCGGGTGTTCGAGGACGGCCTTCTCGACTTCGCCGGGACCCACCCGGTAGCCCGAGGTGATGATGAGGTCGTCGTCGCGGGACTTGAACCAGACGTAGCCCTCCTCGTCCTGCACTGCGATGTCGCCGGTCAGGTGCCAGTCGCCCACGCGGACGCTCTCGGTCTTGTCGGGTTCGTTCCAGTAGCCCTCGAACTGCGCGGGGTTGCCGTCCGCCCGGATTGCGATTTGGCCGGGTTCGCCCCGTGGGAGGACTTCCCCCGTCTCGTCGTCCACGATTGCCACGTCGTGGCCGGGAACCGGCTTGCCCATGCTCCCCGGTCGGGCCTCGAACCAGTCCTGACAGTTGACCACCGGGAGGTTCGACTCGGTCTGGCCGTAGATTTCGTTGACGACGACGCCCGACAACTCCTCGTCGGCCCAGTCCAGAATCTCGGGCGTGAGCGGTTCGCCGCCCGAGCAGATGGCGTCCACCGCGAGGTCGTACCGGTCGGTCGGGTCCGCTACGTCCATCATCATCCGAATCGCGGTCGGCGGGAGGAAGGCGTCGGTCACGCCGAACTCCTCCATGATTTCGAAAGCTTGCTCGGCGTCGAACTTCCCCATCGGATAGCCCACGACCGGGCGGCCGTAGTGCCACGCCGGGAAGACCAAATCGCCGAGCGCGCCTATCCACGCCCAGTCCGCGGGCGTCCACGCCACGGTCTCGTCCACCACGTCGCGCTCGAAGTACATGTAGAACGCCGGGCAGTGGCCGAGCCACACCTTGTGAGTGTGGAGCGCGCCCTTCGGCGGGCCGGTCGAACCGCTGGTGTAGATGATGATGGCGGGCGTGTCGGCGTCGGTGTCGGCGAGTTCGCGCTCGGCGGAGCAACCCGCGACGAACTCCGAGAACGCTATCGCGTCGCCCCAGTCGGCCGGTCGGTCGCCCTCGCCGTTCTCCCCCGCCCGGTTCTCGCCCTCGCCGTCCACCTCCACGACGGTTTCGAGGTCCGGACAGTCCGCCCGGACCTCCTCCAGCGTCTCGCGGACGCTGGCGTCGGCGACCACCGCTTTCGCGCCGCTGTGCCGGAGTCGGTAGCCCAGTCCCTCCTCGCCGAACAGCACGGACAGCGGGACCGAAATCGCCCCGAGTTTCCAACAGGCGAGGTGCGTGATTGGGTTCTGTGGCTTCTGTGGAATCACGACGGCCACCCGGTCGCCGAACTCGACGCCCGCGTCGGCCAGCGCGTTCGCCATCCGGTTCGACGCGCGGTCCAAGTCCCGGAAGGTGTAGGTCTCGCGCCGCCCGTCGGGGTACGCCTGAAACAGCGCCACGCTCCCGGCCGGGTCGTCGTGTTTCCGGAGGGCGTCGCGGGCGATGTTGTAGTCGTCCGGAATATCCCACTCGAAGTTCTGCCGGGCCTGCTCGTAGCTCTCGTCGTCGAGCGTGAGATGCCAAGCCATGGCAAAATATGGGTCTCGTGCCACCTTCTAACCGGACGTTAATATATTGCCGTCGCTCGATTATGGGTTGCTGTCGCTGTCGTGGTTGCTGTCGCTGTCGTGGTTGCTGTCGCTGTCGTGGTTGCTGTCGCTGTCGTGGTTGCTGTCGCTGTCGTGGTTGCTGTCGTTGTTGGGGTCGTCGGGGGTCGCGGATGCTGTCTCGTCGGCGGTCGCTGTTGTTGCCGCGGTTGCGGGTGCTGTTGTGGTTGCTGTCGCAGTTTCGAGTGCCGAGTGGTTCGAGTAGTCCCAACCACGACAGCGACCACAATCGCCAGAACCACGACGAAGAAGTTCTCGAAAGCCCCCGCCCGCTTGCTACGAACCACGACTTCCGGAATCGGGGTAATAAACGTCCAGAAAGCCCCCGCCCGCTCGCGGTCGTTCAGCGACATATCCTCGACTCATCTTCGCTTCGCTCGATTCGTCTCGGATAGGGGTCGCTGAGACGACCACGGCCTTCGGCCGCGAGCGGGCGGCCCCTTTATCCCACCCCGTCGGTTGGTCGGCCGAGCGCGTGCTGGCGGTTGGCTGGCTGTCGCGCTTCTGGCGGTTGGTGGACCGGGCGCGTCTCGTGGTCCGTCGCGCCGGGCGCGTCCGGTGAAAGCCGACCCGTCTGCCGTGAGTCCCCCGAAGCGTCGGCGTTCCGAAACGGCTTTTCCGCCGCCGTGAGCGATGCCGGTGTGAACGACGACAGACTCCAGTTCTACGCGCTCTATCTCACCCGGTTCGCGTCCGGGTTCGGGTTCGTCACGCTGTTGACGCTCCTGCCGAAGTACATCGCGCTGTTCGGGGCCTCCGGTCTCGTCGTCGGGTTGTTCACCACGGCGTTCACCGGCGCGCAGACGCTCGCTACCGTCCCGCTGGCGTGGGCGGGCGACCGGGGCGACAAGCGACTCGTCCTCGTGGGCGTCCTCGGCGCGAGCGTGCTGAGTTACGTCGGGTTCGCGCTCGTCTCGACGCCCGCCGCCGAGTCGTGGCACTTCATCCTCGTCCGGGGGCTACAGGGCGCGGCCGTCACCGGGTCGGGCCTGATGTCGCTGGCGCTCGTCGGCGAACTCTCGCCGCCCGACCAGCGCGCCAACCACATCGGGAAGGCCAACTCGTGGCGACTCGCGGCGGGCATCCTCGGAAGCCTCGCCGCGGGCGCACTCTACCGCTGGGGCGGGTTCGACGCCGTGTACGCCGTGCTGGTCGCGCTGTTGGTCCCCGCGATGGCCGGCGTCTGGTACCTGCTGGACGCCGACGAGACCCGCATCCGGGGCAACCCCTTCGCCGGACTCGCGTTCAACCGCCGACTCCTGACGCTGACCAGTTTCCGCGCCCAGTACGCCGTCGCGGTGACGCTCGTCCGGACGTGGGTCCCCATCTACGCGGGCGTCAGTGCCGCGCAGGGCGGACTGGGCTACACCGCGCCGCTCGCCGTCGGCGTCGTCCTCACGGCCGAGAAGGTGACGAACATGCTCTGTCAACCGTTCACCGGCCGCCTCTCGGACCGCGCCGGGCGCTCGCTGTTCGTCTTCGTCGGCGGCGGGTGCTACGGACTGGTCGCGCTGGTCGTCCCCTTCACGCCCGACATCGGGACGGCGCTCGACCTGCCCGCTACGTTCCCGGTCGTCGGCGACCTCTCGGCCGCTTTCCTCCCGCTTCTGGCCTGCAACGCTCTGCTCGGCGTGGCCGACAGCATCCGCGAACCCGCGAGTATGGCGCTGTTCGCCGACGAGGGAACCGACGACGGGAGCGTCGCGTCCAGTTTCGGCATCCGAGAACTCGTCTGGCGGCCGGGGAGCGTCCTCGCCCCGATGCTCGGCGGTGCGCTGATGACGACGAACATCGATTGGGTGTTCTTCGTCGGCGCGGCCGCCGCGTTCAGCGGCGTCCTGACGTTCTTGGGGGTCCTCTCCCGTAATTACGGGACGCGGGCGCTGACGGAGTGGTAGCCCGGTCGGAATTCGTCGCCGGTCTTCGTCGCCTCTGTCGTTCCGGAGTCGTCGGAGTCGGCGACGGCATCGCGGGTGTCGGCCAGCATGGGGGTGCAGAAAGCATCCGGTCGCTGAGACGACCACGGGCCGGAGGTTCGCAGTCGCGGGACACCCCGACGCGCTGTCGTCGTCCGGCGCTCCTTCCCGGCGACCGATAGGTATATAAATAGTAATTATCAAGTAGCTAAAAATGGGTCGTTCGCGGCTACGCGAATCGCTGTCGGTCTTGCTCTCGGTCGTACTCGTCGTTTCCGTCGTCGCGTCCGGAACCGTCGTGTTGACCGACACCGCCCAGTCGCGCGCCGAGAACGTCGGCATCAGCGCGTCCGAAATTAAGGCCGGGAACTCCTTTACGGTCAGTTACGTGGACGACTCGGCGGACGACGGGAGTACGATGCACGTCGTCTTGGACACCGACGGCGACGGGACCTACGACGCTGGCGACCCGAAGACCACCGCGCCCTCCGACGACGACAGTTTGGCGACTTCCACGACGTTCTCCGACACCGACGGTCTCGACGGCACCTACTCGGTCTACGTCTACGAGGGACCCGACTCGCTCTCGACCGGTACCGACCTGACCACCGCCGGGTCCGCGACCATAACCATCGACGGGTCTCCGCCGTGGATTAGCGAGTTCAACCTGACCAACCCGGCGGGTCAGCAACTGAAACTGACGATGGTCGCCGACGAGCGACTCCAGACCCACGAGGCCGACCTCTCCGGTCCCGAGAGCGCGACCCTGACGACCTTCGCCGAGACGAACGGGACCGGGACGTACACCTACACCGCGACGTACAACGTCAGCACCGACGGTGACTACACCGCGAGTCTCCGGACCGCGACCGACGACTTCGACAACGAGGTCACGACCAACCAGACCCTCTCGGACGCCGTGACGGTGGACACCACCCCGCCGACCGTCGAGAGCGTCGAGACGGCGGTCGGCGCGCAGCGAGTTCGGGTCGTCTTCAGTGAGGGAGTGACCGACGCGACCGGCGGCGCGCTCACCGCCGCGGACTTCACCTACGACGACGCGAACGCGGCGGGCGCGGCGACGATTTCCGGCGTCTCCCACACCGCGGGGACCGACGCCGCAACCCTCGTCCTCGACGCCGCCGTCGGGCCGACCGACCTCGGCAACGACACGATTGGGCCGAGGACCGACGCGATTTTCGACGCCTACGACAACCCCGCGGGGAACGCGACGACCGAACTCGCCGACACCGAGTCGCCCGCCGCGCCCCTGTCGGCGTCGAGTCGCCCGGTCAACGCCAGCAACCACGAGAGCTACGACCTCGCGGTCACGCTGGCCGACGACCACGAGGCGGGCACCCTCGACGTGGCGGTTTCCGACGGGAGCGCGACGGTCCGCGCGAGCGCGACCGTCGCCAACCGGACCGACGGCGACGCCGACCCCCACACGGTGTCGTTTACGGGCCTGAACCTCTCGACGCTGGCCGACGGCCAACTCTCGGTCGAGGCGAACCTGACCGACTACGGCGGGAACGCCGCGGGCGCGACGGTAGCGACCCCGACGAAGGACACCACCGTGCCGACCGTCGCCGACGCGTCCATCAGCAACGCACCAATCGGCACCTACGACGTGGGGACTCAGCAGACCGTCACAGTCGAGTTCGACGAGACGATGGCGACGACCGACCAACCGAACGTCACCATCTCGGGCCTGAATCGGTCCTACGACGTGACCGGCGGAGGCTTCGCCGACGCGACCACGTGGACCGGCACGGTGAGCATCGCCGACGACGACGAGGACACCCAAGCGGCCATCAGGGTCGCCGACGCCACCGACGCCGAGGGCAACTCGCTCGCTCCCGACGCGTCGAACACCTTCCGGGTCAACACCACCGGCCCGGCCAAACCCGAGGCGACGAGGGCCAGCGACATCGACGCGAGCAACGCGAGCGACTACGCCGCGACGGTCGAACTCGTCTCGGGGACCGACGCCGACGAGGTGCGGGTCCGGGTCGGCGACGGGACGAACGTCGTCGTCGCCAACGCCAGCGTCGGCGCGACTCAGACCAACGTCACCGTCTCGGGCATCGACGCCTCGTCGCTCGCCGACGGGTCGGTGACTGTCGAGTCGATGACGCTGGACGACGGCTACCCCAACATCGAGGGGTTCGTGGAGGAGACGACCGTCGAGAAGGATACGGTCGCGCCGAGCGTCTCGGGGGTCGCAATCGAGGGCGGGGGTGTCAACGACTCCACTGCCGGGACCGTCCAGCAGGTCACGGTCTCGTTCAGCGAACAACTCAACACCTCGCGCGCGCCGACCGTCACCGTCTCGGGCCTGAATCGGTCCTACGCCGTCACCGGCGGAAGCTACCCCGACGCGACGACGTGGACCGGCACCCTCACCGTCGCCGACGACGAGGAGACGACCAACGCCACGCTGACCGTCGCCGACGCCGCCGACGGCGTGGGCAACCCGATTGGGGCAAACGCCCACGAGTTCCGGGTCGACACCGACACGCCGTCGGTGTCGAACCTGACCGTCACCAACCCGGCCGACCGGCAGGTCGCGGTGTCGTTCGAGAGCGACCAACAACTCTCGGCGGTCGGGGTGACGCTCGACACCCCGACCGGCACCGTGACGCTCGACCGCTCGGACTTCGCCGAGACCGGAACCGGCCCGTACAGCTACGAGGCGACCCACGGCGGGAGCGCCGACGGTACCTACGAGGCGGCCCTCGACCGGGCGGCCGACGACATGGGCAACGACGGCGCGGCCGGTGGGACCGACGCCACGACCGTAGACGTGACCGGCCCGACCTTCGCGGCGGCGTCACCCGCCGGGACCACCGTGGCCGACAACCGGACGAACGTCGGCGTCGATATTTCGGACGCGACCAACGCGGTGAACGCGAGTAGTATCGAACTCACCGTGACCGACGCCGAGGGGACGAAACTGGACGCGGCCGGAACTGGCGCGGCGGGCGTGACGTTCTCTGGCGGACGACTCGCGTTCGACCCGGCCGCCGCGGGCGTCTCGTTCGCCGACGGCGACGTGACCGTGACCGCGGCCGCAAACGACTCGGTGGGCAACCGCGCGAACGCCACCTTCTCGTTCCGGGTCGATACGACGGCCCCGACGTTCGGCGACGGGTCGCCGAACGCGACGGTCGAAGACTCCCGGCCCGCTGTCAACGTCTCCATCGACGACGCGACCGGAGTCGCGTCGTCGTCGCTCGCCGTGACCGTGACGGACTCGGCGGGGACGAAACTGGACGCCGCGGGAACCGCCGCGCCCGGCGTGACCTTCTCGGGCGGACGACTCGCGTTCGACCCGGCCGCCGCGGGCGTCTCGCTCGCCGACGGCGACGTGACCGTGACCGTGGCCGCCAACGACACGCTGGACAACCGGCGGACGACCACGTTCTCGTTCCGGGTGGACACCCCGCCGGACATCAGTGGGTTCGACGCCGCGGCGTCCGGGGGCAACGTGACCGTCAGCTTCGACTCCACCGACCAGTTGACGAACGTGTCGGTCGGCGTGTCGGGACCGAACGGGACCGACACGCTGGCGACTCCCGCGTTCGGCCGGTCGGCGAACGGAGCGGGCGGTTACGAGTACGCCGCGTCGTTCGATCCCGGACCCGACGGCGAGTACGACTTCCGACTCGACGCGGCGACCGACCCGCAGGGCGACGGCGCGACCGGCCAGACCGCGACGGCGGTCGTGGACCGGGCCGACCCCGAACCCACCGGCGCGTGGATACGCGACGCCGACGCCTCCTCCACGACGTTGACCGTCGAGTTCAGCGAACCCGTGGACACGAGTTCGCTCGCCGCGGGCGACGTGAGCGTCCAGAACGCGACCGTCACGAGCGTCTCGGGCACCGCGAGCGAGACCACGAGCGTCAACGTCACCGTCTCGGGCCACGTCCCGACCGACGACGCGCCCGCGCTCTCGTTCGACGCCGGAAGCTACGCCGAGGCGGTCGGCGACGGGAGCGGGGGCACCGGGTCGCCGACGAACGTCCACACGCTCCGGATGTCGCTGTCGGCGGGCGAGAACTTCGTCTCGGTCCCGGCGGTCGAGGGCAACGTCTCGCTGGCCGCACTCGACCTCACGGGCGTCGAGACGGTGTGGACCTACGACGACAACCGGTGGCAGAGCTACGACCCCGACGCGCCAGCTAACGACTTCTCGTCGCTCGTCGGCGGCAAGGGGTACGTCTTCGTGGCGAACCGCGAGACGGCAATCGACGTGACTGTCCAGAACGTCGCCGACGGGCCGACTCGCTCCGAGCGACTCGAAGACGGGTGGAACCTCGTGGGCCACTGGGAGGAGGGCGACCGACCGGCCGGGGACGCCCTCGGCACGGTGCAGGCCAGCGACGTGACGGTGTTCGCCCAGCGGACCGACTCGACGCTCGACTACCGACTCGTGGACCTCCAGACCGGGACGTTCGAGTCGGGCGAGGCCTACTGGGTCCTCGTCTCGGAGAACGCGACGTACAACACGACTTCCTACTGATATGCTTCCCCGAAACTCCGACCTCGACCGACGGTGGCCGCGCCGAATCGGACTCCTGTTCGCAGTCGCGGTCGTCGCCGCAGTCGTCGGCGTCGGTCTCGGCGGCGGCGTCCCCGGCCCGCCCCACCGACTCTACGGGACAGTCACCGACCAGAACGGCACCGCCCTCGCGGGTGCGACGGTGGAAGTCGTCTACGGCGGCCAGACGGTTGCCACCGCGACGGCGAACGCGAGCGGATTCTACGACGTGTCGGTCGAAGACCCCGACGTGGACAAGTCCGGCGAGACGCTCGCGCTCTACGTGAACGGTAACTCGACCGGCGCGACCACGACGTGGGAGTCGGCCGCCTCCGAGCGACGCGACCTGACCGGCACCGCGTCGAACGGCACGTACAATCCGACCACCACGCCGACGACTACCGCCGCGACGACCACCTCTACGACGACCACGACGAACGGAGGGTCGAACGGCGGCGGGAATCCGGGCGGGTCGAACGGCGGCAGTCCGGCCGGGTCGGAGAACGACGCGACCGACCCGGACCGCTCGACGCCGGGCGACGACTCGACGCCCGACGGCACGGTTTCGGCGACCGGAACCGAAGGCCCCGCGACGAACCGCACGGCGACGACCGACCCGGCACCCGACGCGACCACCGCCAGCGAGACGCCGGACGCGACGACGACCGTCGGCACGACCACTGACGCGACGACTGGCGAGGCGACCGGCGACGCCACGACGTTCCCCGACAGTCCGGCCGTCGCCGCGGTGGGAGGTGCCGCGCTGTTCGCGCTAGGTGCCGCGGGAGCGATGGGGATTCAGAAGCTCTTCGGGTAGCGCGTTAAATCATCACCAAATCGTATTAACCCCCTTATTTGGTATTAAAATATCCTTAGCCATTCAGGGGTAGCCTCTTGTATGGCTTCGCGGATGGTTCATCCATGACCGAGTACCCACCATCAGATTCGGGAGACCACCACGAGCAAGGTGGCCGAACCCAGCGACTCCTCGCGGACCCCGAGGACTATCGAGCGAACTGCGGCGTCGGCGTCGTGATGAACCTCGACGGGGCGACCGACCACGAGATTCTGGCCGACGGTCTCGACCTGCTGGCCAACCTCGAACACCGCGGGACGACCGGCGCGGAGGAGAACACCGGCGACGGCGCGGGCGTCCTGCTGGAGAAGCCCCACGGCTTCTTCGCCGACGAGGTGCCGGACCTGCCCGCCCCCGACGAGTACGCCGTCGGGTCGGTGTTCCTCCCGCAGAAGGACTCGACCCGCGAGCGATTGCAGACGCTCGCCGAATCGCTCCTCGCAGACGAGGGGTTGGACCTCTTTCACTGGCGGGAGGTACCGACCGACAACTCGGACCTCGGCCGGACCGCGCTCGACGCCGAACCCGCGGTCTGGCAGTGCTTCGTCCGCGCCGAAGACGGGGCCGAACTCGACGCCGAGGCGTTCGACAGAAAGCTCTACGTCGCCCGGCGCGCCCTCGAAGGGTCGGTCGGCGAAGTGGACCTCGCGGGGGCCGACCGCTTCTACGTCTGCTCTCTCGACCGCCAGACCCTCGTCTACAAGGGCCTGCTCAAGGGCGAGCAACTGCCGGGCTACTTCCCGGACCTCCGAAACGACCGCCTCGAAACGACCTTCGCCATGGTTCACGCCCGATTCTCGACCAACACCCTCGGCGCGTGGCACCTCGCTCACCCCTACCGAAACGTCGTCCACAACGGCGAGTTCAACACCATCCGGGGCAACGTCAACTGGATGCGCGCACGGGAGAACGACCTCGAATCCGACGCCTTCGACCCCGACAGCGTGACGCCGGTCGTCGCCGACCCCGAGGGGAGCGACACCGCCGCAGTTGACAACGCCCTCGAACTCCTGTTGCAGGACGGCCGCGAACTCCCCCACGCGCTCCGGATGATGGTCCCCGAGGCGTGGCGCGACGACGACCACATGGCCGAGGCCCGCCGGGAGTTCTACGACTTCCACGCCTCCCTGCTCGAACCGTGGGACGGTCCCGCGCTCGTGGCCGCCACCGACGGCGACCGTGTGGGCGCGGTGCTGGACCGCAACGGCCTGCGTCCCTGCCGGTACGACGTGACGACCGACGACCGCCTCGTGATGGCGAGCGAGGCCGGTGCGCTCGACACCGACGAGAGCGAGATTCGGGAGCGCGGCCGACTCGAACCCGGCCAACTCTTTCTGGCCGACCCCGAGGAGGGCCGGGTCGTCCCCGACGCCGAGGTGTTCGAGGACCTGACCGACGAGAAGTACGGCCAGTGGGTCGAAGACGAGCAGGTCGAACTCGACGCCGACGACGACCCGCGCGCGTCGGCGAGCGCCGACGCGCGCATCGACGCCAGTCTCCGCGAGCGCCAGACCGCGTTCGGCTACACCCGAGACGAGTTGGACGAACTCCTCGAACCGATGGCCGCCGAGGGCAACGACCCCGTGGGGTCGATGGGCGACGACACGCCGCTGTCGGTCCTCTCTTCGTTCGACCGGCCGCTGTTCTCGTACTTCAAGCAACTGTTCGCGCAGGTGTCGAACCCGCCAATCGACTACATCCGCGAGGACTGCGTGACCAGCCTCGAAAGTCGGTTGGGCAACCAGCGCAACCTGCTGGGGGAGTCGCCCGACCACGCCCGCCAGTTGGTGCTGGACTCGCCCGTCCTGACCGACGCCGAGATGACCGGGGTCCGCGACTGCGGCCTCCCGACCGAGACGGTTGACCTGACCTACGACCCCGACACCGACCTCGAAACAGCGGTCGAGCGTGTCCGCCGGGAGGCCAGCGAAGCGGTCGAGTCGGGCACCGAGATTCTGGTCCTCTCGGACCGCGACGTGGGACCTGACAGACTCGCGGTTCCGAGTCTGCTGGCGACCGGTGCGGTCCACCACCACCTCGTCCGGAACGGCCTCCGGAATCGCACCGGTCTCGTCGTGGAGTCGGGCGACCCCCGGACGGTCCACCACCTCGCGTGTCTCGTGGGCTACGGCGCGGGCGCGGTCAACCCCACGCTGGCGTTCGAGTCCATCGCGGACATCGTGGCCGGACCCGAGGGTGCAGACGAGTCAGACGCAATCGACGCCTACGTCGGTGCGCTCGAAGACGGACTCCAGAAGACGATGGCGAAGATGGGCATCTCGACGGTCGAGAGCTACCGCGGTGCCCAAATCTTCGAGGCCGTCGGACTCGACTCGGACTTCGTAGAGGAGTACTTCGAGGGCACCCCCGCCCGGACCGAGGGCGTCGGCGCGGATGGCGTCGAATCCGACCTGCGCGAACGCCACGCCGCGGCGTTCGGCGAGGGAAGCGAACCCGAGCGCCAAGGCGAGTTCGAGCATCGCTCGAACGGCCGCCGCCACCAGTGGAACCCCGAGACGGTCGGCACCCTCCAGCGCGCGGTCCGAGAGAACGATTCGGACGCCTACGCCGAGTTCGCCGAGGCCGCCGACGACCAGAACGGCGGTCCCCAGACCCTCCGGGGCCTGCTGGCGTTCGACGGCGAGGGCCGCGAGTCGATTCCGGTCGAGGAAGTCGAACCGATTTCGGACATCGTAGAGCGATTCTCGACGGCCGCGATGAGTCTCGGGTCGCTGTCGCCCGAGGCCCACGAGAACAACGCGATTGCGATGAACCGCCTCGGCGCGAAATCGAACACGGGAGAGGGCGGCGAACCGCCCGAACGCTTCGGCACCGAACGCGAGTGCAACGTCAAGCAGGTCGCCTCCGGGCGGTTCGGCGTCACCAGCGCCTACCTCGCCAACGCCGAGGAGATTCAAATCAAGATGGCCCAAGGGTCTAAACCCGGCGAGGGCGGCCACCTGCCGGGGAGCAAGGTCAACGAGATGATTGCCCACGTCCGGTACGCCACGCCCGGCGTCGGTCTCATCTCGCCGCCGCCCCAACACGACATCTACTCCATCGAGGACCTCAAACAGCTGGTCTACGACCTGAAGTCGGCCAACTCCGACGCCGACGTGAACGTCAAACTGGTCTCGGAGGACGGCATCGGGACCATCGCCGCGGGCGTGGCGAAGGCCAACGCCGACGTGGTTCACGTCTCGGGTCACTCCGGGGGCACGGGAGCGAGTCCCCGAACCTCAATCAAGCACGCGGGCCTGCCGTGGGAGTTGGGTCTCGCGGAGGCCAACCAGATGCTCCGGGAGACCGGCCTGCGCTCGCGGATTCGCGTGAGCGTGGACGGGGGTCTGAAGACGGGCCGCGACGTTGCAGTCGCGGCCCTCCTCGGGGCCGAGGAGTACGTCTTCGGCACGGCGAGTCTCGTCACCTCCGGGTGCGTGATGGCCCGCCAGTGCCACGAGAACACCTGTCCTGTCGGGGTCGCCACCCAGCGCGAGGACCTGCGCAAGCGGTTCCCCGGCGAACCCGACCACGTGGTCAACTACATGACGTTCATCGCCCAAGAACTCCGGGAAATCATGGCCGACCTCGGCTTCGAGACGGTCGAAGAGATGGTCGGTCAAGTCGAGTGTCTCGAACAGCGCGAGACCGACCACCCGAAGGCCCGGACTCTCGACCTCTCGGGAGTCGTGGCGGAACCCCGAGACCGCGACCCCGAGAGTCCCCAGCGCACCAAGACCCGCGAGCAGACCCACGAGATAGCCGACCACCTCGACCGGGACCTGCTCGGAGTCGCCGAGAGTGCGGTCGAAGACGGCGACCCCGCGAGCGTCGAGACCGAAATAGGCAACGAGGACCGCGCGGTCGGCGCGATGCTCTCGGGGCGCATCTCCGAGGTTCACGGCGAAGAGGGTCTACCGACCGGGACGCTCTCCGTGGACTTCCGGGGCACCGCGGGCCAGAGCTTCGGGGCGTTCCTCCAGTCGGGCGTGGACTTCCACCTCACCGGCGCGGCCAACGACTACCTCGGCAAGGGGCTTTCGGGCGGACGAATCGCCGTCTCGACGCCCGAGTCGGCGGCCTACGACCCCACTGAGAACGTCGTGGTCGGCAACGTCGCGCTCTACGGCGCGACCGGCGGCGAGGTCTACGTCAACGGTCTCGCTGGCGAGCGGTTCGCGGTCCGCAACTCCGGCGTGAAAGCCGTCGTGGAGGGCGTCGGCGACCACGGTTGCGAGTACATGACCGGCGGCGTCGTGGCGGTGCTGGGCGAGACGGGCAAGAACTTCGCCGCGGGGATGAGCGGCGGGGTCGCGTACGTTCTCGACGAGTCGGGCGACTTCGCCGAGAGCGTGAACAAGGGGATGGTCAGCCTCGAAACCTCGCTGTCGGAGCGTGACGAGAACGTCCTGCGCCGCCTCGTGGAGAACCACGCGGCCTACACCGACAGCGAGCGCGCCGAGGAACTGCTGGCGAACTGGGACGCGGTGCTGGAGCGGTTCGTGAAGGTGATGCCCGAGGCCTACGAGCGCGCCGTGACGGAGGAAGGCCGCGAGGACGTGCGCAACTCGCCGCCGCCGGAGGCGCGAGTCCGTGAGGACTCGGGGCGAGCGGTGCAGAGCGGGGCGGATTAAGTAATCAAATCTATCATAAATTCTTTCGCTTCTTTCGCCTTTTCTATAGACTTTCTTGTTGCAGTTCCTCCTAGCATAAATACTGTTGTTATAAATCCTGAGAATACGACTGACATAGAAATCCGTGTTCCCATGGAAGTAGCGGCAATGTTTTGAAAATCACCCTCATTAAGAGCAAAAAGAAAGTAAACAATAAACGATATTATAGAAATCCCGAGAGTTCGGAGGAGATATGCCGAAAATAAACTCATATTCATGCGTGCAGATACAAACACAAGAGCTATCAAAATAAGAAAAATAATGATTGAAAAGACTGAATTCATCGTATTTCCACTCTTTATCCACTCACTTATAATGAGAAAAGCATATAGAGTTATAAATGCCCACCCTACATCAAGCTTCCAATTAAAGACTAAGCATCTCTTGGCGTGTTTATTAGGTATTCTCTGGATTAACCAAAATATTATAAACATACCTAACAAAACACTTGCTAATATGGCGAGAAATGGTTCCCTTATACCAATAATTGGAAAGAATAATCCCACGCTAGCGAGAAAACGCCTAAATGAAGACCATAATGCATTATACCCATTCTGCCAGTTTTCTTGTTTCTTTTGAATTATCTCTCTATTCCCTTCGATAGTTTCCGAATATTCTTTGAGTATCTTTTCTTGAAATTCCTTTGAGGGGAAATCCTTTTTCAGCTTTAATGATTTAAAGTCTACTCCGGTACTAAGAAGATTTAAATCCAATATAACTAACAAATTCTTTGGTATTTCCACTATAAATGAAAATACTGACAGATACAGGGAATAAACACCAGACATCAGTAGTAATACATACAAAAATATAGCAAAATTATAACTTAAATATCTGGAGCTAGCTAACTCCCTAGCTAAATTCCCTATATTGAATTCGGATAGCGGTAGTGTCAACAAAGATGTGGAAAAAGTGGAAATAAGTAAAGAAGAAGTGGTGACTATTAAACCTATGGCGGTTAATAGAATCCGGAGATACTGAGCGGCTTGTTCTTGAAGCCACCGATTAGTTTCAATCTGGTTATCAACCCGTCGCTGTGCTTCCTCATACCAAGTCTCCCATTCTGACTCAGAAATGCTGGAAGATATATCTATTTTGCCTTCGTCATCCGCTTTCATCGGTTAGAATGCTGTATAATTCGGTACTAAATACTTCTGGTTGAATTTAGAATGAACGGCTGATTCGTTACAGATACGACGCGTCCCACCGAACCGGCTTCTTCGTGTTCCCGCACTGGTTGCACTCCAACCGCTCCATCGAGTCCATCGCGGTGTCGAAGCTCTCGCAGTTCGAGCAGAACCATCCGTAGAGGTCCTCGGCGTCCTCGTCGCTGTAGGCCGCGAAGAACGGGGCCTTCGACCCGCGCTCGTTCTCGGCCCAGTTGACGTAGAGGGTCCGGCCGTCGTACTCGCGGGTCTCGAACTGCTCTTTGCCCGCTTGGACGTAGACGTTCTCGACGTAGGTCCCGTCGCCGATTTCGGTCTCGCGCTCGGTTGCCTTCTCGAAGCCGTTGGCCTCGTAGAAGCGGTTGCCGTTCTCGTTGCCAGCCAGCACCTCCGCGGCGACGCGTTCGACGCCGCGCTCCGAGAGGACGGCTTGGGTGTGTTTCAGGAGAGTGGACCCGACGCCGCTGTCGCGGTTGTCCGGGTCCACGTGCAACCAGAGGATGGTGCCGGTCGGGTCCTCGGGGAGGACCAGACTCTGGGAGAACCCGACCACCGTGTCGCCCGCGACGGCGACGAGGTAGACCATCCCCTCCTCGTCGAGTTCGGCGTCCATCGCGTCGTCTGCGTACCAGTTCTCGACCGCGGTTTCGACGACTTCCCGGTCGAGAACGTCGGCGTAGGACGCCCGGAGCGACTCCAGCGCGACGTTTCGGATGCCCTCCACGTCATCCGACTTGGCTTCGCGGATTTCGATTCCGTCGGACTCGACCTCTCTCTGTCCCATGGTCCATCTATTCGACGTTTTCACTGATAAACGTTCTACCCGATTCGCGCAAATCAGACGAAAACCGGACGGTCGGTGGAGTCCGTGCCGGACTCCTACCCAATCGTCTCGGTTCGGGCGAGAAACTGCCCGGGCGTGGGATTCTCGGTCGTCGGGGCGGGTTTCCGACTCCAGTAGGTCTTTGGGACGCGCCGTCCAAGCGCGGGCATGGACACCGCACTCGTCGTCGGCGGCACGCGGTTCATCGGCCGCCACCTCGTCTCGGAGTTGCTCGACCACGACTACGACGTGACGATTTTCAACCGCGGGAACCACGACAACCCCTTCGCCGACACCGACGGCGTGGCCCACTACGAGGGCGACCGGACCAACGAGTCGGCGTTAGAACAGGCCGCGCGCGAAGTCGAACCCGACGCCGTGTTCGACTGCGTGGCGTACAAGCCTCGGGAGGTCCGGGCCGCCACGGAAATCTTCTCGGACGCCGACGCCTACGTCTACATCTCGTCGGGCGACGCCTACGGCAACGAGGAGATTCCCAAGCGCGAGGGCGAGACCGAACTCCGGCCCTGCACGCGCGAGCAGGCCACCGACGACACCTCGGAGACCTACGGCAACCGGAAGGCCGAGGGCGACCGGGCGATTCGGGCGGCCGCAGAGCGCGGCGTCAACGCCTACAGCGTCCGGCCCTGCATCGTCTACGGTCCCCACGACTACACCGAGCGACTCGACTACTGGATTGACCGGGTAGTCAACTACGACCGGGTGGTCGTGCCGGGCGACGGCGACAACGTGTGGCACCGCGCCTACGTCGAGGACGTGGCGAGTGCGCTCCGAACCGTCGCCGAGGAGGGCACGCCCGGCGAGTCCTACAACGTCGGGGACCGCCGAATCGTGACGATAGACGAGATGGTCGAACTGATTGGGGACGCACTGGACACCGACGTAGAGATTGTCCACGCGGGAGAGCGTGAACTCGCGGCGGCGGACCTCGCGCCCGAGGACTACGTTCTCTACCGGGACTACCCCCACGTGCTGGACACGGACAAACTGGCGAATCTGGGGTGGGACTCGACACCGCTTTCCGAGGCGATGGAGCGAACCGTGGTCGAACACCTCGACAGCGACCGGGACGGGAGCGAGTACGACCCCGGCCGGGAGGCCGAAGAGCGCGTTCTGGGCGTGTTAGACACGCTCTGAGCGGTCGAAGGCGGGGTCCCGCCGCTCGATTCCGCGTGTCGGCGAGTCGGACTCGCCGACCCCGCATCTCCCGACGTTAATCACGATTTGAGACCGTTCGCAGGGCCGCGCTACCGGTTTCAGGAGGCTGATAACAAACACACTCGGGGTTCACTCTCGGGACATGACCCGGCATCGCCACCGAACGTCCCACTGCTCGCGGGGCCGACCATGATACGCGAGACGATTCGGACGACGGTCAGAGGCGTCGGGGTCGTCTGTCTGACGGCCGTCGAGGTCACTGCGCTGTCGGTGTGGTTCGGACTGATGGCCGACGCCGACCCACTCTCGGTGCCCGCGCTGGTCGGCGTGGGCGGTCTCTCGGCCGGGATGCTCGTGGAGGCGCTTTTAGTCCACGTCACCGTCAACGGGTGGAGTCGGCCGATTCCGGCGCAGGCGGTCGCGGGTCTCACGCTGGCCGAAACCGCGCTGTGGGTGTGCTGGTTCGCGGTGGTCCGGTGGGCCGAGGGCGTCCTCGGCGTCGTGGCCGCCGGACTCGCGCTTTCGATTGCGCTGGTCCCGCGCCACACCGCGGTGGACAACGCCGTCCGCGACCGGAACGCCCTCGCCTCGCTGGTCCAGCGCGCGACGGTCGGACTCGCGGTGCTTCAGGCCGCGGGCGCGACGGCGTGGCTTCTGGTCGTCTCCGGCGCGGTGGCCCTCCCCGAGTGGTTGCTCGCGGTCCCGGTCGCCGGATTTTCGGCGAGTGCGGTGGTCGGCGCGGGACTACTCGCCGGTGCGGTGTTCGCCCGGCACCTGCTGGCGGTCCGCCACGCCCTCCGGGGCGTTCCGGAGTCGCCGAAAGCGGGGTGGCGGTCCTCGCACGGGACGGTTCGGAAGTAGATAGCGGTTTCTTTCGGGAGTGTTTGTGTTTCTTTCGGACATTTTTACCTTTCCTTCGGACGTTTATATGTTTCCGTCGTCTGTTTGGTCGTCGTCTGTTTGGTCGAAGGAACGACGATGCCTCGGACCGCCACCGCACAGCGACCGCGGACGACTCGAACGGCTAGCTTCAGGCTTGAACCAATCATGACCGCACGGCACCGCCACCGCACCGCGCCCCCGTTCCTCCCCGCACCGCTCGCGCCTGTCGGCGCTCGCGGTGCGCGTCCCGTGGTCGGTAATACTTTCGCGTCCCGTGGTCGGTGATACTTTCGCGTCCCGTGGTCGGTGACTCTCACGTCGCGCGATTCGGAACGTTCCACGGGAGCGCGGACTGTCACCGTCCACGAGGGGTCGGCCGGTGGAACGAGTCGTTGGTTCAAGCAGTCGGTCGCGGTCCGTCGTCTTCCTCCAACTCGCTGTCGTCGCCGTCCATCCCCGAAATCTCTCGCCGCCGTCCATCCCCGAAATCTCTCGTCGCCGTCTACCTCCGAATCTCCGTCGTCGGTGTCGTCCGAAAACGCGCACCGCCGAAACCACCGCGAGCAGTCGAATCCGTCCCGACAGAGAGGTAAACTGTTTTCCCCGCCCGCCATAGAGTAGCGGGTATGTTCGACAAAACGACGTGGATTCGCCTGCCGCGCAACGTACTGGTAGGCCACGGCGTCCTCGACCAGACCGTCGAGGCCGTCTCCGAACTCCACCTACAGGGCCGTCCGCTGGTCGTCACCAGTCCCACCCCGCGGGAGGTGGCCGCCGAGCGCGTGGCCGCCGACTTCGAGGCGGCGGGCGACGACCCCGCAATCGTGGAAATCGAGTCAGCGAGTTTCGAGTCGGTCCAGCGCGTCATCGAGGTGGCCCGCGAGGTAGACGCTGGCTACCTCGTCGGCGTCGGCGGCGGGAAGGCCATCGACATCGCGAAGATGGCCAGCGACGACCTCGGCACCGGATTCGTCTCGGTCCCGACCGCCGCGAGTCACGACGGCATCGTCTCGGGCCGGGGTTCGGTCCCGGAGGGCGACACCCGCCACAGCGTGGCCGCCGAACCGCCGCTTGCGGTCGTCGCCGACACCGAGATTCTGGCCGACGCGCCGTGGCGACTCACCACCGCCGGGTGCGCCGACATCATCAGCAACTACACCGCGGTCAAAGACTGGCGACTCGCCAACCGCCTCCAGAACGTCGAGTACTCCCACTACTCGGCCGCGCTCGCCGAGATGACCGCCGAGATGCTGGTCGGCAACGCCGACTCCATCAAGCAGGGTCTCGAAGAATCGGCGTGGGTGGTCGTGAAGGCGCTGGTCTCCTCGGGCGTGGCGATGTCCATCGCGGGGTCCTCGCGCCCGGCCTCCGGCGCGGAACACCTCTTTTCTCACCAACTCGACCGGATGGTCCCCGACGCGGCGCTCCACGGCCATCAGGTCGGCGTCGGCACCGTCGTCGCCGAGTATCTCCACGGGGGCGACTGGCGGGGCATCAAGCAGGCGCTCGCAACCATCGGCGCGCCCACCACCGCGGCCGAACTCGGTATCGAGGACGAGACGGTCGTCGCGGCGCTGACCGCGGCCCACGAGATTCGGGACCGCTACACGATTCTGGGCAACGGGATGAACGAGGACGCCGCCATCGAAGCGGCCGAGACGACCGGCGTCATCTGAGCGCGGGTCGCATCCGGCCGTCGCTCGCGCGTCTCGCCGCTCAGTCGTCCTGCGCGACGCGGAGGAACGCCAGCGCGCCGCCGAGGAGCGCGGCGTTCTTCAGGAAGTGAATCGCGTGTTGCTCTTTCTCCTCGTCGTCGTCTCTCGACCAGAAGTCGTGCATGACCGGCGTGATGGCGACGAAGAAGGTGGCGACCGCTCCGGCGGCGAGTCGCGGGAGTTTCCACGCCGCGATGCCCAGACCGCCGAACAGCAGACTCCCGCTGATGGCCGGAACCGACCGCTCGGCCGCGGGCGCGCCCTCGCTGTCGGCGAACGCAATCATCTCGTCCAACTTCCGGAAGTTGTCCAGCGCCGTGAACGCCAGCACGCCGCCGAACAGCGCGCGGGCGATTTTGAACGAAGTCGAGTGGGTCTTCGGCCCGTCGTCGTCGGTCGTTTCCTGCGCTACGTCGCTCTCCGTCGAATCGCCTGACATGGACGAACGTAGCCGATTGAGCGACTTACGTCTGTCCGTCGCGTTCGGAACTGCCGGTGTCGGGCGTCACTCCGCGCCCGGAATCGGGAAGTCGGCCAGTTCGGGATACAGCAGGTCGTCGGGCCGGTCGCGCCACCACCGGACCTCGGCGATTTCGCCCTCCCGCGGCCGCACCTCGCCCGAGACGCGCTCGCCGTCGAAAATCACGATGAGGCGGTGAATCGCCGGTTGCTCTCCCTCGGCGTCCCGAATCTCGACGCGGTGGGCCTGCCGGACGCCGGTAATCTCGACCTCGACGCCGCTCTCCTCGCGGGTCTCGCGCCGGGCGGCCGCTTCGAGGCTCTCGCCCGCTTCCTGCTTGCCGCCGGGGTCGCTCCACGCCGACTCTCCCTCGTGGCGAACCAGCAGGACCCGGTCCGTCTCGTCGGTCGCCCAGACGCCCGCCCCGCCGAGGGTTCCGGCCTCGAACCGCTCGCGGACGCCCCGGTACGCTTCCGGCGGGTGGTCCCACGCCTTCTCGACTCGCTCGACGCTCGCGTACTCGCGTTCGAGGCGGTCGAGGGCGTCCCGGACCCGACGGCGCGAACGCTCGGTAACGGTCATTGCCGACGGTTCGGCCGGACCGAAGAAGGAAGTGACGGTCGCTACCCGAGAACAGCGGAGACGAGTCCGCTACCCGAGTTCGGCGCGCTGGAACCGCCAGAAGCCCACCAGCAGGGGAGCGACCACCCACGCCGCGAGGACGACCAGCATGAACTCGGGTTCGAGATAGAACGGCGTCGAGGGGTCGGCGGGCGGCAGGTCCCGGTAGCCCGCCGGAAACGCGAGGCGGAGCGACTGGAGGTAGGCACTCGTCGGACTCAGACTCTGGACGAGCGACTCGGTGTTGGCCGCGAGTTCGACGCCGAGGGTGTCCTCGAAGACGAACCGGAGCGCACCCACGACCGAGAACGCCGACCCCTGAATCCAGAGGACGTTGAACACGAAGAAGTAGCCGATGGACCCGGCCATCGCCCGCGACCGGGAGGCAGTCAGCGCCGAGATGCCCACCGCGACCGAGACGTACGCCAGCGTGTAGAACAGCGTCAGGCCGACCACGCGGGCGAACGTCGCCAACTTCGCTTCGGGGTACCACACCGCCGACAGCACCGCCGCGACCCCGAACGCCAGCAGAATGGCCCCGGTGACGAGACCCGCCCGCGAGAGGTACTTGCCGAACACCACGTCCCGACGCCGGTTCGGAATCGACAGCAGGAACTTGATGCTCCCCGACTCGCGCTCACCGGCGATAGAGAGGTAGGCCGCGACGAGCGCGACCAGCGGGATGAAAAGCACCGCGAGACCCGACATGTTCCAGAGTTGCCGGAGGACCCGCGGGTTCTCGCCGGTACTCCCGGTGTAGAAGAACAGCACGGCGAACAGGGTGTAGATGCCGCCGACGAACCACAGCAGTTTCGCCCGGCGAACGTCCTTGAAGTCCTTGCGGACCACCGCGGCGAGACTCACGCCGCCACCTCCGGGGACTCCTCTGTCTCGCCGGTTTCGCGGTTCACGTCGGGGTCCTCGTGGGTGTACCGGTTGAACAACTCTTCGAGCGAGGCTTCCTCGGAGTGAACGTCGCGGACGGTGGCCACCTCGTCGATTCGCTTCAGCACCTCGATTTTCGCGCCGGGGTTCGAGCAGACCGCGGTGATGGCCTTACCGTCGGCGCTCGCGCGCTCGACGCCCGCGAGCGCCGCGAGGTCGAGGTCCGCGGGCACGCGGTCCACCGTCGCCGTAATCCGGCTGGTCCCGCCCGAGGCGTCTCGGAGGCCCGCGATGGTGTCCTCGGCGACGAGTCGCCCGTCGCTCATGATGCCTACTCGGTCGCAGACCGCTTCGACCTGCGGCAGGATGTGGCTGGAGAAGAAGATGGTGGTGCCGCGACTCGCTTCCTCGCGGAGCAACTCGCGCATCTCCTGAATCCCGTTGGGGTCGAGTCCCGACGACGGTTCGTCCAGAATCAGCAGGTCCGGGTCGCCGACCAGCGCCATCCCCAACGCGAGGCGCTGGCTCATCCCCTTCGAGTAGCCACCGGCGCGGCGCTCGCGGGCCGACGGGTCGAGTCCCACCCGGTCGAGAATCGCGTCCGGGTCGGCGTCCGCGTCCTTGGTCTCGGCGACCCACGAGACGTGTTCCCGGCCGGTGAGTCGGTCGTAGAGGGTCGCTCCCTCGGGCAGGACGCCGACCCGCTCGCGGATGGCTTGGGTCTCGCGCTGGGCGTCGTAGCCCAGCACCTCGGCCGACCCGTCGGTCGGGCGGATGAAGTCCAACAGCACGTTGATGGTCGTAGACTTGCCCGCCCCGTTCGGACCGAGGAAGCCGAATATCTCCCCCGATTCGACCGTGAGGTCGAGCGAATCGACGGCGAGTACGTCGTCGCCGAATCGCTTGGTCAGGTCGGTCGTGTCGATGGCAGTCACGTTCGCGTCGTGGGCGCGCCGACACTTATTGATTTGCGAACGCATCGGAGCCAGCGAGAGGGTCAGGCCGACCCTGCCCGTCGAGCAACAGAGCTTAGACGTGCGTGTCGAGGAAGTCCGCGACTGTCGTGTAGGCCTCGATGCGGTTTTCGAGCTTCGAGAAGCCGTGGCCCTCGTCCTCGAAGACGAGTTTCTCGACCGGGACGCCCTGTTCGGCCGCTACGTCGGCTATCTGCTCGGCCTCGCCGACCGGGACGCGGGGGTCGTTCGCGCCGTGGAGGACCAACAGAGGTGCCTCTATGTTCTCGATGTTGTTGATGGGACTGATGGATTCGAGGAACTCACGGTCCGACTCCAGCGACCCGTACTCGGCCTCGCGGTGTTCGCGCCGCCAGTCGCCCGTGTTTTCGAGGAAGGTGACGAAGTTGGCGATACCCACGATGTCCACGCCCGCCGCCCAGAGGTCGGGGTACTCCGTCAGCGCCGCGAGGACCATGAACCCGCCGTAGGACCCGCCCATGGCGACGATGCGGTCGGGGTCAACGACCTGCTGGTCCCGAAGCCACTCGACACCGGCCTCGATGTCGGCCACCGAGTCCATCCGCTTTTCCACGTCGTCCAAGTGGGTGTAGGCCTTGCCGTAGCCCATCGACCCCCGGACGTTGGGTTCGAGGAAGGCGTAGCCCCGGTTCAGGAAGTACTGCTTGACCGAGTAGAACATGGGTCGGCGCTGGCTCTCGGGACCGCCGTGGATGTCCACGACGACGGGGGTCTCGCCCGCTTCGGCGTCCTCGGGCACGGAGAAGAACGCCGGAATCTCGCGGCCGTCGAACGACTCGTAGCGAACCAGTTCGGGTTCCACGAACGACTCCTTCGGGAGACCCGCGGTCGCGGCGTCGGTCCAGCGCTCGAAGTCGCCCGACTCGGCGTCCACGACGTAGACGTTCGAGTTCTCGGTACTCCCGGTGACGGTGACTGCGAACCGGTCGGCGTCGTCGTCGAACGTCATGCCGCCGACGATGCCCCGCGGGAGACCGTCCGGGGTCGAGAGTTCCCGGAAGTCGGTCTCGCCCGTGAACTCGGCGACGGTCAACTCGGTGTAGCCCTCGACGTTTCGACCGAAGATGAACCGGCCGGTGTCCTCGTCCACGGTGAGACTCTCGACGTTCCAGTCGCCCGCCTCGACCACGGGGTCTAGGTCCCCGGACGCCACGTCGAGGCGCGCGAGGTACTCGGTGTCGGCACCCTCGTCGGTGGTGAGGTAGAGCGCGCCTCCGTCCGGACCCCAGTTGACCTGCCCGTAGCGCACGTCGCCCTCGTGTGGCGTCAGGTGGTTCAACTCGCCAGACTCCAAATCGAGGACGTACACGTCGTAGTCGAAACTGGAGTGCATCTCCACGAGCGCGAGGGCGTCGTCGTCGGGACTCCACCCGGTGACGGTGAACCAGCTATCGCTCTCGTAGACCAGTTCGGCCTCGTCGTCGTCGCGGCCCTGCACGTACACGTCGAAGACCGACTCGTCGCGGCGGTTCGACGCGAACGCGAACTGCGACCCGTCGGAGTTCCACCCGCCCCAGTAGTGGATGGCGTCGGGTTCGTCGGTCAGGGGCGTGACCGTCTCGCCGTCCCCATCGAGACGGAACAACTGGGTGCGCTCGTTGCCGCCCTCGTCCATGCCGAATATCAACTCGTCGCGCTCGGGCGACCAGTCGGCGAACCCGACCGCCTCCTCCTCGAAGGTGAGTTGCTGGGGCCACTCGCGGGGACCGTCGAGTCGCCACACCTGCGGGACGCCCGTGGTGTCCATCAGAAAGGAGAGGCGCTCGCCGTCGGGACCGAACGACGGCGTGTTCGCGCTCCGCACGTTGAGATAGCGCTCGAAGTCGTACGTTGCCATGCCTCGTGGTTATCAGCCGACAGCTAAATCGCTTTGGACTCCGGAAGTCGGTCGGCCGGGACGCGGTTTCGCCGGGGCGCGTTCGCCTCGGGAAACAGCCGATTACGCCGGTTCACCGGGTGATTAACAAAACCGGGAAACCGCGAACCCCGACCCGAGAAATGAATCGGACTCGGGTTCGTGTGGTCGCAGTCGTGACGTTGGTCGTGGCGGCAACTGCACTCGGCGTCGGGACTCGCGCGGACCGACGCCGCCGACGCGACGGGGCGCGCCTCCCACGAAGGCGGTGGTCCGTCCGGCCGGGTCGAACTCGGGGACGCAGACGCCGAAGTCGTCGGGGCGGGACGCGGCGACCTCGCCGGATGGTCGGTCGCCGCGGTCGGCGACGTGAACGGCGACGGCGCGGCCGACCTGCTGGTCGGCGCGCCGTCGTACAACGCGACCGGCGAGGACACCGCGACCGGCGCGGTCCACATCGTCTACGGCGGCGAGACGGACGAACTCTCGGGGACCGTCTCGCTGGCCGAGGCCGACGCGACCCTCGTCGGGGCGGGACGCGGCGACCTCGCCGGATGGTCGGTCGCCGCAGTGCCGAACGCGAGCGAGAGCGGCGACGACGGCGAGCGAAACAACGGAACTGGAAACGGGGACGGGAACGACGGCGGAGAGAAAAGCGGTGGCGAAGGCGACGGAAACGACGACTGACGGTCCCGGTACCGAGTCACGGCGAGCGGTTCGCCTCGTCGGAGCGGTTCCGCCGGAGCGGTCGGCGCGAACGCGGTAGACAGAGCCTATACCCACCGCGAAGTCGAAATCAGCAATGGAACTCGTAGTAACAGGTGGTTCTAACGCCGGTGGGTCACGAGGCTTCCGCTGGGCGTCCCGACGGTGGAACGCGCCGGGAGTCCGACCGACCGTCCGGTCCGACGACTCCGGAGGTCGGCAGTCGCGGTTTCGGCTACGGGTTCGAGTCTCGCCGCCGTCTCGGAACGAAGAGTTTCTGCCCGAACCCCGCCGGGCAACTTTCGGTTGAATCGTTGAACGATTTCGGGGACCGCGTAAACAGTCGAATCGGTTTATGAGCGTTTCTATCCTCCGTTTTCTCCAACGAGGATGGCAACTGAAAGCACACGGACTTCCCGCGAGGAAGTCTTCGACGCCGTGAAGAACCTCCGCCGTCGGTACGTACTCTACTACCTCCAGCGATACGGCGGTCCGGTGGAACTCGGCGAACTCGCCGAGCAAGTCGCGGCGTGGGAGAACGACACGTCCGTATCCGAGATTTCACCGAGCCAACGAAAGTCGGTGTACAGTGCGCTCCACCAGACCCACCTGCCGAAACTGGAGTCGGCGGGAGTTCTCGAGTACGAGGCCGAACAGAGTCTGGTCCGAACGACCGACAAGGCCGCCAGACTCGACCTGCAACTCGCCAGCGACCCGCAGGCCTCCCTCCCGTGGCACCGGTTGTACCTCGGACTCGCGGCGGTGAGCCTCCTCGTCCTCGCCTCGGTGTGGGCGAATCTCTACCCCTTCACGCTCCTCTCGGGCGTCCAGTATGCCCTGCTCGTCATCGCCGTGTTCGGCGTGACGGCGCTGTTCCACACCCACGACCTGCGGCGCTGGCGACGACGCGCGAACAACGCCGCGCCGGACTTCATCCTCGAAGTGAACGACTGAGACTTATTTACGTGTTGTTGAAACAGCTGTAGATTTTGTAGAGGATTGTATAGTTGTCTTTCGGGTATCTTTGGTTATGTCTGCTGGCGACGCGCGAAGTTCGTCCGTGGACCGGCGGGCGTGGAGGGAAAACTGGGGACGGCGGGGTGGGAGACGAGGGACGGGAGAGATGGGAGACGGAGAGACGAGGGACGGGAGAGATGGGAGACGGAGAGACGAGGGACGGGAGAGATGGGAGACGGAGAGACGAGGGACGGGAGAGATGGGAGACGGAGAGACGAGGGACGGGAGACGAGAAAGTCACTAGCTTCAGGCTTGAACCAATCAGACCGCACCCGTCCCGCACCGCCACCGCGGGCCACGCCCTCCCCAACCGACTCCCTCACTCGCGCCTTCGGCGCTCGTTCGGTCGTCCACCGGCAGACAATCCGGTCTGCCGAGCAGTCGGCGCACACCGCCGACGACCTCGCGCGGGTGGGCGCGGCCACTTGCGGGCCGCGCCCGCACGCGCCGGACCGGGGGGAGTCACGCTGGCGCGCGGCGGGCGAGCGCGGAGACGAGAAAGGTTGGGTTTTTAGTCGGTCGCTTCGTGGCGCTTCGTATGCGCGTCGCGTTCGTCTCGGAGACGGTGGCCCAACACCGCGGGACGGGGGCAACGCGACGAATCCGGCGCACTGCCGAGGCGCTCTCTGGCCGGGGCCACGACGTGGTTGTCTGTTGCGCGCAGTGGTGGGACGGCGACCACGACTCGTTCGAACAGGACGGCGTGACCTACCGGGCAGTCACCGACGCGCCCGGCGAGGGCCGATTCGCCGTCGCGCTCCCGGCAGTCCTCCGGGCCGTAGACCCGGACGTGATTCAGGCCACCGCCGCCGACCCGACACACGTCCTCGCCGCGAAAGTCGCCAGTCTCTTCCTCCGGGCACCGCTGGTCGTGGACTGGTACGAGTCGCCCGACACCGGTGACGCCGACGACCCGCGGTGGCGTCTCGCCGCGAGCGTCCCGGACCTCGTTCTCACGCCCTCCGAAACCGTCCGGACTCGCGTCCGGGAACTCGGCGCGGACGGCGAGGCGGTCCGGGTCGTCCCCAACGGCATCGACCTGAACGCAATCCGCGCGGCCCCGGCCCGCGAAGTCGCCGACATCGTTTACTCCCGGCGACTCGACGCCGACGCCAACCTCGAAAGCCTGCTTCTGGCGCTGGCCGAACTCCGGGACCACGACTGGTCGGCCGTCGTCATCGGCGACGGTCCCGAGCGCGAGGTGTACGAGCGGCAGGTCCGGGACCTGCGAATCGACGACCGGGTGTCGTTCGCTGGCGACCAACCGCTCGAAAACCGACTCGCGGCGTTCAAGGGCGCGCACGTCTACGCCCAGACCGCCCGCCGGGAGGCGTTCCCGACCGACTTGCTCCGGGCACTGGCGTGCGGGTGCGCGGGCGTCGTGGAGTACCACGTCGAGTCGAGCGCCCACGAACTGGTCGAACAGCAGGACCGCGCCTTCCGAACGACCAGCGAGCAGGAACTCACCGACGCCCTCCTCACCGCCAGCGAGATGGACCCGATGGACTACAACGAGAACTTCGCGGACTACGACGACGAGCAGGTGCTGGACAAGTACCTGACCGCCTACGACGAGGCGAAAGAGCGGATGAGTTGGGTCGAACCCGCGGCCGTCGCGGGCGGCGTCGTGTTGGTGGTGGCGCTACTGGTGGTTCTGGTCGTGTTGCTGTAAAAACGAGGCGGTCGGTCGCGTCGCCCCGCTATTCTTCGAACCGCTCCGGCCCGTCCGCGGCCTCCACCGCGTTCACCGCGGCGACGTTCTCGGCAACGTCGTGGACCCGAACGATGTCGGCCCCGCGTTCGGCCGCGATTGCGGTCCCGGCCACCGTCGCGGCCGTTCTGTCGTCGTCCTCTCCAATCAGGCCGAACATCGACTTGTGGGAGTGGCCGACGAGGACGGGACACTCCAGCGCGTGGAACTCGTCGGTCCGGCCGAGCAACTCGAAGCTCTCGGCCGATTGCTTCCCGAAGCCGAGACCGGGGTCCACGATGATTTGCTCGCGGTCGAGTCCGGCTTTTTCGGCCAGCAGGACCTTCTCCTCCAGTTCGTCTATCACGTCCTCCACCACGTCGTCGTAGTGAACGTCCCTCTCGGGGACCACGGGCGCGTCGACGCTGTGCATCACGACGATTGGCGCGTCGTACTCTGCCGCGACGAATCGCATCTCGGGGTCTTCGAGACCCGACACGTCGTTCAGGATGTCGGCCCCGGCGTCGAGGGCGGCCTCGGCGACTGCGGCCTTCCGTGTGTCGATGGAGACCATCGCGCCGAGGTCGGCGATGCGCTCGATTACCGGGACCACGCGGTCGATTTCGTCTTCGACCGGAATCTCGTCCGCGCCGGGGCGGGTGGACTCGCCGCCCACGTCTACGATGTCCGCGCCCGCCTCGACCATCTCCTCGGCTCGGGCCACCGCGTCCTCGACGGCCTCGTAGCGGCCGCCGTCGTGGAACGAGTCGGGCGTGACGTTCAACACGCCCATGACCGCGGTGCCGTCCTCCCACGGGTAGCCCCGGCGGTCGGGGTCGGTCTGGATGCCCAGCGTCTCGCGCACGTCGTCGGCGAACACCGACAGGCCGTAGGGTTGGCCGTCGAGTTTCCCGGCGAGGCGCTTGAACTGCGCGAGGGTGCCCATCAACACCACGTCCACGTTCTGGTCGTCCTGTTCGTTGGTCCCCGAGAGCGCACACTCCCCGCCGAGGCTCAGCATCTCCTCTTTGAGGTAGCGGGCCTGTCGGACCTGCACACGGGTCTTGAGGACGCGGTGGACCGCCTTCCCGCGCATCCGCCAGACGCCGGGGTCGGTCACGTCCGCGCCCTCCAAGGCCTCGCGCGCGTCGTCCAGATTTCCGATGCGCTTGGGAATCTCGGCCCGGGTCCAGCGCGTCCGGGCCTCCGCGACGGCGAACAGCGACCCCGTGACGACCACGAGGTCGTCGTCGTCCGCGGCCTCAAGCGCGTTCTCCACCGCGTCCTCGACCGAGTTCCGGGTGCGAACGTCGTCCGCGCCCGACTCCTCGAACGCTCGGGCGACGACCGCCTCGTCCTCCGCGCGGTCTAAGTTCGGTTGGCAGGCGACCATTCGGTCGGGCGTCGGGAGAGCGTCGGCCATCCCGCGGAGGTCCTTGTCGTGCATCGCGCCGAAGACGAGGTGGAAGTCGCCGGTCTCGGCGTCGAACTCCGCGAGGGTGTCGGCCAGAGCCTCGCACGCGCCGGGGTTGTGCGCCCCGTCGAGGACGACCACGGGGTCCCGGCCCATCACCTCGAACCGGCCGGGCCAGTCGGCCTTCCGGAGGCCGCGAGCGAGTGCGTCGGCGTCCAGCGCCGACTCCGGCAGGTCGCGGTGGGCCGCGACCTGCCGGGCCAGCGCCGCCGCCACGCCCGCGTTCCGGGCCTGATACTCGCCGAGCAGGGGAATCTCGGTCTCGACCTCCCAGTCGGGTCCGGCGAGCGAGACGGCCGCCTCGGTGTGGTTGGTCCGGCCGCGGTACTCGACGCGCACGTCCGGCGGGTCGTCCGCGTGGTCGTCGGTGCCGACTCGGAGTACGTCCCCGGCGCAGGCCCGAACGTTGTCGAACGCCTCGCCGGTCGTCGCGGTGACCAGCGGCGCGTCGTCGGGCGCGACGTGGGCCTTGTCGTGGGCGATTTCCTCGATGGTCTCGCCGATGATGCCGGTGTGTTCCAAGGTGACGCTCGTGACCGCGCTGGCGACGGGGTTGACGACGCTGGTGGCGTCGTACCGGCCGCCGATGCCGACTTCGAGGACCGCAACGTCCACCCCCTCGCGCCCGAAGTACCAGAGCGCGAGACCGGTCATGACCTCGAAGAACGTCGGTGCCTCGCCGTCGGCGGCCCGGTCCTCGACGTACTCCCGGACCGACTCGACGTACTCCGAGAGCGCGGCCTTCGAAATCTTGCGCCCGCCGACCCGGACTCGCTCGCGCACGTCGTCGAAGTGCGGCGAGGTGTACAACCCCACGTCCAACCCCGTCTCCCGAAGGGCGCGCTCGGCCATTCTAGCCGTCGAACCCTTCCCGTTCGACCCGGCCACCTGCACGAAATCGACCCCCTCGTGGGGGTCACCGAGGTGGGCGAGCAACTCCGCGGTCGATTCCGTGCCCGGTTTGGGGCGGAACCGACGCAGGTCGAACAGGAAGTTCGCCGCCTCGTGGTAGTCCATGTCTGCGTGAACAGACGCGGCGTGCTTTAGCGTGTCGGACCGGAACGCCGGGGGACGCCGAGACCTGTCGTTTCAGTGTCTCGACTCACCAATCCACGGGACGCCCCCGTCCGACCCACCGACAGGATGCGCCGCGTCTGCGCTCGCGCTCGCGGTTCCCCGCGAGCGCAGACGCACGCGGGGAGGAACGGGGCGCGGTGCGGTTGCGGTGGCGGTCTTCATCGGAGTCGGCGATAGTGCGGTTGACGGTTGCAGTCACGGTGCGGTTGACGGTTGCAGTTGCAGTCACGGTGCGGTTACGGTGCGGTTGACGGTTGCAGTTGCAGTCACGGTGCTGTGCGATACTGTCACGGTGCTGTGCGATACTGTCACGGTGCTGTGCGGTTCTGATTAGCTCACGCAGTCGTCGGTCCCCGACCGCCGTCTACTCACGAACAGTTCGCCCGACGCACCTCCCTGAAAACTCACCGCTCGAACTCGAAGTCCGTCCGACTCCGCTCGTGGCGGACGCGTTCGTCGCTGACGCCCTCCTCGTCCATCAACTCCTGCAAGCGGCGCTCGTACTCCAGTTCGGTGAGTTCGCCCTCGACGTAGCGCCGTTTCAACTCCTCGATGCGGTCGTCGGTGGTGGGTTCGAAGTGGTCGGCCAGACCCACCTGCCGGGCCTCCGACGAGTAGCGTTCGACCAGTCGGGCGAGGCGCGCGAGGCGGTCGTCGCGGGGCATCGACGCCCGGCGGACCGCCGCGACCGACAGCCACGCTAGCAAGAGGAACGAGACGCCGCCGACGACGACGGCGGCGACGACGTACGGGGCCACCGCTTCGACCAGCGCGACGACGAACGGCGTCGTCGGGGTGGGTTGGGCAAGCACCGATACCGCCGCCAGCAGACCGACCGCGGCGATGCCCAGAAGCGCGAACAGCGAGAGAACGAACCCCGCGAGCAACGCCCTGACTCTCCCGTCGCCTAACAGTCCCATCGTCCGGGGATTGGCGTCGGTCGCACTTCAACTCTCGTCTTCCGGGAGACGACCGTCGGGAGTCGGACCCACGGTGGCGTGACTCGGAACGGGTCGGTCCCTCGTCGCGGTTTCGAGTCGCACGAGGAACACACAGATGCGGGTTAGAAAATCATTCAGTGATGTTAGAAATATAATTTTAATTCTTAAACGATTTCTCGTATATCCGGGTCCTATCTCTCGACGAGGACGGTCGTTATCGTCTCGACGGGATTCTCGGCGGGCGTGTAGAAGTCGCCGCTGTTTTCCCGGTAGTACTCGCGGAACTCACGCCCGACATCGTAGAGTCTCACCGACGACCACTCGCCGAGGTCCGTCTCGCCCGGCGGTTCGGCACCGAAGTCGTAGGTGACTCGAACGTTTTCCTCCGGAGTGTACGACTTGGCCAAGTGTTCCGGTCCGAAGACCGCGTGGGCGAACGAGCGGGTTTCGACTGACGTGGAGTCGTCCCATGTAGTCAGAAGTAGCGGGGCCGAGTGGATACGGTTCCGCCCGATGTCGATGACGTACACCTCCCCGTCGTGGTCTACTTGGGCGGCGACGTAATCTAACCCGGACCTCACACACTCGACTGGTACTGCTACGCCGGGAATCGAGTAGCGTGACGGCGATAAAATTTCCGTTCACTGGGCCGGTCGCCGACCCCGGAACGACGCCGGAGTTCGCTCGCTATCGCCGACCGAGCGCGCCACCGCCGTCGCGGGAGACGCCGACGAACTTCCGGCGACTCCTTCGCTTGCGCTCAGTCGTGCCGGAAGCACCTGCTTCCGGTGAAGACCATCGCTATCCCGTGTTCGTCGGCGGCCTCGATTACGTCGTCGTCGTTGACCGACCCGCCGGGTTGAATCACGGCTTCGATGCCCGCCTCGGCCGCCGCTTCGATGGCGTCCGGGAACGGGAAGAAGGCGTCCGAGGCCATCACCGCGCCCTCGGCGGACTTGCCTTCGGCGTCCTTCCCGGCCTTCATCTTCGCAATCTCCACGGCGTCCACTCGCGAGACCTGTCCCGCGCCGACGCCGACCGTCTCGGTTCCGTCGGCGAACAGGATGGCGTTGGACTTGACGTGCTTGATGGTCTGCCACGCGAACAGCAGGGACTCGTACTGGTCGTCGGTGGGTTCGTTCTGGGTGACGACCTCCAACTCGTCGCGGGTCGGCGCTTGCAGGTCGCGCTCTTGGACGAGTCGCCCGCCAACGAGGTCCTTCTCGGTCGTCGTCTCGGAAATCTCGCCGAAGCTCTCCTCGTCTCCCACGTCCAGCACGCGCAGGTTGTCCTTCTCGAAGAGGGTATCGAGCGCCGCGTCGGTGTACCCCGGCGCGACCACGACTTCCTTGAACGAGTCGATAACCTGCTCGGCGGTGGTCTCGTCGCACTCGCGGTTCAGCGCGACGATGCCGCCGAACGCGCTCTTGGGGTCGGTGGCGAGCGCCCGGTCGTAGGCCTCCGCCAGCGTCTCGGCCGTGGCGCATCCCGCCGGGTTGGTGTGCTTGATGACCGCCGCGGCCGGGCGGTCGAACTCCTTGACCAGATTCAGCGCGGCGTCGGCGTCGTTGTAGTTGTTGTAGCCCATCCCCTTCGCGCCCTCGTTCAACTGCGAGGCGTCCACGACGCTGGCCTCCTCGCAGGTCGCGTCACCGTAGAGCGCGGCGCCCTGATGGGGGTTCTCGCCGTACCGGAGGTCGGCCGCGCGGTCGGCCGTCTCGACTCGCCGGGCCGGGAACTCGCCGCCCTCGTCGCCCGAGACGCGGACCTCGCTCCGGTCGTCGGCCACCTCGACGCGACCCTCGGCGAACCACCGGACTGCGCGCGGGTAGGCTTTGAATTCGCCCTCGTAGAGGACGCGCTCTTTCAGGTCGCTCTCGTCGTCGCCGTCGTAGACCGGAATCGGCTCTTGGGTCACGACCGGTCCGGCGTCCACCTCGCTCTCTACGACCTCGCCCGCCTCGTCGGTGGCGTCGGTGACGACGTGGACCGTGCAACCCGTGGTCTTCACGCCCGCGTCCAGCACCTGCCGGTGGGCGTCCACGCCGGGGAACGACGGCAACAGCGAGGGGTGGACGTTCAGCGTCGTCGGCGTCTCGGCGAGGAACGTCTCAGAGAGGATGCGCATGTAGCCGTCGAGACACACGAGGTCGAAGTCGTACTCCGCGAGGGCCGCGACGACTCGCTGTTCGTGGTCTCGTCGGCTCTCGCCCTCGTCGCGTTCCACGACTTCCGTCGGGATACCGCGCTTCCGGGCGCTCTCCAGTACGGGCGCGTCGGCGTCGTTGGTCAGCACCACGCCGAGTTCTGCGCCGCCGGGCGACCGGTCGGCCATGTGCATCAGGTTCCGTCCGCGATTGCTGGCGAGTCCCGCGATTCGAGTCATGTTCGAATCCCCGCCAGCGGAGGAAAAAGGCATTGCGGTCTCGACCGAGCATGTGTGCAAGAACGAGCATACTTTTCGCCAGTATAGTCGCTTCACCCCTGCTTGTATGCACGACTATGACGACTTCGACCGACACGCTTTTGCCCCGCGCCCGGCCAGATTCGGGCATGAACTCCCTCTACGCCGTCTCGCCGCTCGACGGACGGTACGCCGGTCGAACCGAACCCCTGCGCGAGTACGCGAGCGAGGCCGCGCTCATGCGCGCCCGCGTGCAGGTCGAAGTAGAGTACCTGCTCGCGCTGGCGGACCTCGACGCGACCCCGCTGGAACTGGGCGACGGCGAGCGCGACGCTCTCCGGGCGCTCTACGAGGAGTTCGACGCCGAGGACGCCGAACTCGTCAAGCGAATCGAGACCGAGGGGTACCGCGACTACGCCGCGACCAACCACGACGTGAAAGCCGTCGAGTACTTCGTGCGCGAGAACCTGCCCGAGAGCGCACAGGCGGCCTCGTCGTGGATTCACTTCGCGCTGACCAGCGAGGACGTGAACAACCTCGCCTACCGACTGCTGGTGAACGGCGCGGTCGAAGACGTGCTTCTGCCGGAACTCCGCGAGGTCCGGGGCGCGCTCGCGGACCTCGCCCGCGAGTACGCGGACGTGCCCATGCTCGCGCGCACCCACGGCCAACCGGCGACCCCCACGACCTTCGGCAAGGAGATGGCCGTCTTCGCCTCCCGACTCGGCCGCGCGATTGGCCGGGTCAAGGACGCCCGCGACGGACTACAGGGCAAGTTGGCGGGCGCGTCGGGCACCTACGCCGCCCACGTCGCGGCCTACCCCGACGTAGACTGGCGAGCGTTCGCCCGCGAGTTCGTGTCGGACCTCGGTCTCGAACAGGCCCCGCTGACCACGCAGGTCAACCCCTGCGACGACCTCGCGGAACTGTTCGACGCCCTGCGCGGCGCGAACAACGTCCTGCTGGACTTGGACCGGGACGCGTGGCGCTACGTCAGCGACCGGTATCTGGGGCAGGAAGCCACCGAGGGCGAGACGGGTTCGTCCACGATGCCACACAAGGTCAACCCCATCGACTTCGAGAACAGCGAGGGCAACCTCTCGAAGGCGAACGCCGACCTCGTGTTTCTGGGCGACTACGTGACCTCCTCGCGCCTCCAGCGGGACCTCTCGGACTCCACCGTCAAGCGAAACGTCGGCGCGGCGTTCGCCTACTGTCTGCTCGGGTACGTCAAGCTACGGGCCGGACTCGGCAAGGTGGTGCCCAACGAGCAGGTCATGCGCGACGACCTCGACGCGACCCCCGAAATCATCGGCGAGGCGGTCCAGACCATCCTCCGGCGGGAGGGCCACGACGACGCCTACGAGCGAGTCAAGGACCTGACGCGGGGTCGGCGCGTGACCTTGGAGGACTTCCGTGACCTCTTCGCGGACTTGGACGTTGACGAGAGGACCCGCGAGGAACTGCTGGCCCTGACGCCCGCCGGGTACACGGGCGTCGCGGGCGGGATGGTGGACGCGCTGGACGACGAGTAGCGAAATCGCGGGTGGACGCTCGGTGTATCGGACCGCCGGAATCCTCCCCCGGCGAAAACGATATATAAGCACGCGCGTACTTCGGAAGCATGACCGACAGCGTTCACTTCGCGCTCTTCTTCGCGGGCGTCTTCCTCCTGACCGGCGCAGTCGTGGTCGGCGTCGGCGCGTTCGAGTACGAGGTCACGTCGCTCGGAACCACCGACGCGGTTCCCGACGACGCGGAGACGCTGGTCTCCTACGACTCGCTGTCCGACCGCGACCAGCGCACCGTGGACCGGGCCGTCGCGGGCGAACGACTCGTCTTCCGCGACCCGAGCGACCTGCCCGGACCGCGCAAGACGAAGGGGAAAATCGCGGTCGAACGCGACGGCGAACTCCACCTGCTGACTCGCCGGGTCTTCTTCAACTGGCGGACGACGTTCGGCGCGAGCGCAGTCGGGATGGCTCTCGCGGGCGTCGCGGCAATCAGCGAAGCCATCCGGCGACACCACTTCCCGCATCGGACGCCGTTCTGGACCGCGCGGTGACGCCGCGGGGAAAACGACTTGTGACAGTCCGGATAGGTTCGGCTATGGGAAAGAGCCTCCAGTTTCTCATGCTGTTCGTCGGGTTCTGTCTCGTCGTCGGCGCGTTCGTGGCGGGCATCGGCGCGTACGAGTACGAGGTGAAGAGGGTCGATACGGTGACGGGCCAAGCCCCGGAACTCCACGAGTTCAGCCGGTACGAGGAACTCGACGGCCGCCAGAAGGAAATCGTGGACCGGGCAATCGCGGGCGAGGCGGTCGCGGTCCGGCGCGCCGACCAACTGCCGGGCAAGCGCGAGAAGATGGGGAAGTTGGGCGTGGACAAGGACGACACGTACTACGTCCTGACCCGGCGGATGTTCTTCAACTGGCGGACGACGTTCGGGAAGGCGTCGATAGGAATGGGTTCGGTCGGGTTCGCGCTCACGTCGGAGGCGGTCCGCCGACGCCAGTTTCCCGACCGGCCGGTGTACTGGGTGCGGTTGTAGTCCGCTCGCGGCGGGCGCGCGTCGTCAGTAGTTGACCTTGACGTTGAAGGTGTGCTTGAGGTAGTAGGTGTCGGAGGTCCACCCGCCCTGATAGAACGTCCCCTTCGAGACGAGGTCCATCAGGTCGTACTGGCCGCTACCGGCGGCCTCTTGGTCTATCCAGCAGGAACTGCCGGGCTTCATGCCGTTGGTGTTCTGGCGGGCGTCGTCGCTGTTGAACTCCTCGTCCCACGTCGCGTAGTTGCCGCTGGGACTGGAGTTGTCGATGGTCGTGACCGCCGGTTGGGTGTAACTCCACCCGAGGTCCGCACCGCTGGTGCCGACCGAGACCTTGATGCTCTGGCTACCGTCGTGAGTGCCCAGCGGGTCGTACTCGTTGAGGTCGGCGTTGCCCATGTCGTTCTGACTCCAGTCGTGTTTGGGTTCGCCGACGTGGTTCACCCAGTCGGAACCGTACTTCTGGATGCCCGGTTCCATCACGAAGAAGTGCTTGACGGCGTAGGCGTCTTGGGTCGAGTCGCCGTCGCTCCCCAACTGCTTGAGGTCGAGGTTGTTGGTGACGCAACCGTACGGGTCCGAACAGTAGTCGGCCTCGTCGTGGAGGATGTTGTCCCACGAGGACTGGGTGGTCACGTCGTCGGTACTCACTGTCGAAGTCCGGTCGAACGCGCGGGCGCGGTCGGCGGCCTTGCCGTGGAGTCGGCCAGCGGACCCGGCGTCACCCGCGATACCGGTGTACTGGTGGGGAACGCCGTTCTGGTCGAGTTTGTAGGCGTACGAGACGACGGTGCCGTCCTCGGGGTCGGGGTCCGAGACGACCGGCGTCACGTCGAGGTCGCCGCCGCGGGCGTTGTACTCCGCGAGCGCGGACTGGCGAATCTCCCGGATGCGGTCGGCCGAGATGCCGTTCGAGAAGTCGGCCTTGGCGACGTGGGCGTCGCTTTCGGCGGGACCGCGGGCGCTCGCCGCCGCGGGAATCGTCGCGGCTCCGAGGGCTACCCCGGTCGCGCGCAGGAACGTTCGTCGGTCGGTGCGGTTCGAGCTGGACGAATCGTCTGACATGATTCAAGGCAATTTTTGCACCTGTAAAACTTATAATTAACTACTCTAGTTGTTGTTAATTCTTCGGAGGTAGCGGGGTCGAAACCCACGGTGGGCGAGGGGGCGGAAGCGGAGCGCTATCGTTCGAACCAATCGGACCCGGCCGAATCACGACCGCACTACACCACGACCGCACTACACCACGACCACACTACACCACGACCGCACTACACCGTGACTCACTGCGTTCGTCACGGCCACCCTCCTGATGGGCGTGACCGCACCGCGGTCACGCCCGCACGCCCGGGCATCTTCGACCATTTATAGCTAGTTTAAAACTATCTACAGATGTGTCTAAGGCGTATTTGGATTCCTAAGAGACGTTCGAATCCTGCCGAAACACGTTCGAGCCTTACTCTAGAAGGTCCGCCAGCGCCGTCTCGATGGCGTCGGCCGCGCGAGTCACGTCCGCGGTGCGAACGTACTCGCGCGGCGCGTGGGCCACCGCGCCCTCGTCGTCGGCCAGCGACCCCGGCCCGAACACCACCGTCGGGGCCACCTCCGCGAAGTACGACGCCTCGGTCGCGGCACCGAACGGTCGGACCGCCCCGTCGCTGGCCGCCCGGAGCGTCTCGACCAGTCGGGAGTCGGTCGGCGTCTCGAACGCCGCCAGAAACGGCGTCGTCCGGTCGGCCAGCGCCACCGACACCTCGACGGGTCGCTCGGTCGAGACGCGGGCTTGGAGATGGTCCTCCAGCGCCGACCGGAAGCCCTCGGCGGACTCCGGCGGGACGCTCCGGCGGTCCACGACGAACGAACACGTCGCGGGCACCTGATTCGTGGCGGTGCCGCCCTCGATGGTCGTCGGCGTCAGCGTGGCCGCCCCGAGCGCATCGCTCGACTCCGGGCGGTCCGCCCGGTCGTCGAACGAGTCGAGCGCCGCGAGCAGGTCCCCGGCCGCCCGGACCGCGTTGACCCCCGCCTGCGGTTCGGCGGCGTGAGCGTTCGCGCCCCGTACTGTGACCGTGGCCTGAAACCGACCCTTGGCGGCGTTGCACACGTCGAGTTCCGTGGGTTCGCCCACGATAACCGCGTCGGGTTCGGGGTCGAAGTCGAGCGCCGCGGCCCCCGTCGAGTTCGTCTCCTCGTCGGGCGTGACCGCGAGCGTCACCCGGCCGCGTTCGACCCGCGCGCCGAGAAACGCCGCGAGCATCGCCGCCAGCGGTCCCTTCGCGTCGCAGGACCCCCGGCCGCGGATGGTGTCGTCGTCGGTCCCGCGGCCCTCCCGCGAGAAGGAGACGTGGGGCGGCACGGTGTCGATGTGGGTGTTCAGGACGACGTGGGGTCCCTCGCGGCCCGACTCGCGCACTGCCAGCGTGTTCCCGGCGTCGTCCACCGACACCGACACGTCGGCGTCCGCGCTTTCGAGCGTCTCGACCAACAGGTCGCGCATCGCGGTCACGTCCTCGTGGGAGGGAGTCCGGACCGCGCGTTCGAGGAAGTCGATGGGGTCGAAGCTCATGCCTCGCGGACCTGTCGAGGTCCGGGTGTCGAAGCCACCTCGCCCTCGAACTCGCGTTCGGCCGGACCCGTCAGGGTCGCCCGGCCGCCTTGGTACGACACGTCGAGTCGGCCGCCCGGGGGGAAGACCGCCACGTCGTCAGCGTCGAGTCGGCCGAGTCGTCGCGCGACCACCGCGATTGCGACCGCTCCGGTGCCGCACGCTCGGGTCTCGCCCTCGACGCCGCGCTCGAAGGTCCGCTGGTCGAAGCCTCCGTCGCCCTCTCGCTCGCTCCGAGGGGACGCGAACGTGACGTTCGCGCCCTCGGGGAAGGCGTCGGCGTGCCGAATTTCGGGAGCGACCGCTTCGAGGTCCACCTCGGCCACGTCCTCGACGAACGCGACGGCGTGGGGGACGCCGGTGTTCACCGCGGTCACTTCGATACCCGCGACCGACTCCTGTACCAGCGGTTCGTCGTAGTCGGACGCGAGGGGCACGCACCCCGGCGCGAACGACGGTTCGCCCATCTCGATGGTCACGCCGTCGTCGCGGACTTCCGCCCGGCGCGTGCCCGCCTGCGTGTCGAGCATGATTTCGTCCGCGCCGGTCCGCTCGGCGGCCCACTTCGCGGCGCACCGAGCGCCGTTACCGCACATCTCCGCGGTCGAACCGTCGGGTTGGACCAGCGTCATCACCGCACGCGGCGGCGAGAACTGGTCTTCGAGCGCCAGAAACAGCGTCCCGTCGGCCCCGACCGACTCGCGGGTCGCGCCGGTCGCTTCGCCGCCGTCGGTACTCACCCCGTCGCCCCGGTCGCACACTTCCCGAGCGAACGCCCGCCTGTCGGGAACGTACTCGCTCGCGTCTACTACTACGAAATCGTTGCCACTGCCGTGAAACTTCTCGTACTCGATGCTCATGGTTCGTCCTCCGGTTCGACCGCCGTCACGTCCGCAATCGTCTCGCGCCGTCGCGCCACGCGCGCCGAGTCGTCTTCGAGGACGACCGACGCCGGACGCGGGCGGGAGTTGTACTGACTCGCCATCTCGTAGCCGTAGGCCCCGGCGTTGCCGACCGCCAGCAGGTCGCCGCGCTCGGGGTCGGGCAACCAGTGGTCGCCGAAGGTGTCGGCGCTCTCGCACACCGGCCCGGCGACCGACACCTCGCGGACCGGGCGACTCTCGGCGTCGGGGGCCAGACTCCGGAGTTCGTGGTGGGCGTCGTAGATTGCGGGCCGGGCGAGGGCGGTCATTCCCGCGCTGACGCCGACCGCGACGCCCTCCGGAACTTCCTTGACCGTGTTGACCTCGGTCAGCAGGACCCCGGCGTCGGCGACGAGGTAGCGGCCGGGTTCGACCGCGAGGGTCGCCTCGACCTCGCCCAACGCCTCGCGGGTCGCCTCGGCGACCGCTTGCACGTCGAGGGGGTCGTCGTCCGGCCGGTAGGGGACCCCGAAGCCACCGCCCACGTCCACGAAGTCGAGGTCCACGCCGCGGTCGGCGACTTCGCGCGCCAACTCGCCCATCCGCGAGACGAGTTCCCGGTGGGCCGAGAGGTCCTCGCCCGAGATGCCGCTTCCGGCGTGGGCGTGGAGACCGACCACCTCGAAGTCGCCCGCGGCGTCCTCAGACAGGTCGCCCGCCCGGTCGTAGGGCACGCCGAACTTGGCGTCCGCGCCGGTCGCCACCTTTTCGTGGTGGCCCGCGCCCACGCCGGGATTGACTCGCAGGCACACCCGGCCGTCGTACCCGCGTTCGGCGAGTCTGTCGAGGGTGTCGGCCGCGCCCGCCGTAATCGTCAGGTCCGGGTGTTCGTCGGCGAGTCCGACCGCCACGTCCAAATCGCGCGCTGGCGGGTTGACCGCGGTGTAGTGGACGCGCGAACCCTCGACGCCCGCGTCGAGGGTTCGCGCGAGTTCACCCGCAGACGCACACTCGACGCCCGCGCCCTCGTCCGCGAGCGCGCGCACGACCGGCCGGGCGGTGTTGGCTTTCGCGGCGTAGTACACGTCGGCGTCGGGGAACGCCTCGGCCATCCGGCGGTAGTTCTCCCGAACGCGGGTCAAATCGAGGGCGTACACCGGCGTCCCGTACTCGTCGGCCACGTCCCGGAGTCGGTCGGCCGACCAGTCGTCGAGGCGTCGAATCGGCGGGTTACGGGTCTTCGTGGCGTTCATTCTCGCAGGGCCTCCTCGCGTTCGACGCCTTCGAGGGTGGTCTCCTCCACGTCCATCGCCACGACCGCGGGCTTGTAGGCCCCGCCCTCGAACAGGTCGTGGTCGCCGACCGACGACTCCACGAACCGGGTGAACGCCCGGCGCTCTGGCGGGAGGTGGCCGTAGACGACTTCCTCCTCTACGAGGTCGTAGACCGGAATCCGGGGCGTGAGAAGGGTGTTCTCGGCGACCACGGAGTTCTCGCCCACGACGAACCCCGAGGTGACGCGACACCCCGCGCCGAGCGAGGCCCCGTCTTCTACGACGACCGGCGCGTCTTCGACCGGTTCGAGGACGCCGCCGACGAGGGTGTTCGCGCCCAACTTCACGTCCGCGCCGATTTGGGCGCACGACCCCACGGTGTCACAGGAGTCCACGAGGGTTCCGTCGCCGACGTGCGCGCCGACGTTGACGAAACTCGGACTCATCAGGATGCAATCACTGCCGACGTAGGCCCCGCGCCGCAGGACCGTCCCGTCGGGAGTGTTGCGGGTGCCGCGAGTCGGCAAGTCACCGGTCTCGCGCAGGGGTAACACGTCGTGGTAGGTCACGTCGCCGTACTCCCGCCCCGAAATCTCGCGCAGGCCGAAGTTCAGCAGGATGCCCCGCTTGACCCACTCGTTGGACTGCCACGCGCCGTCTCGCTTCTCGGCCGCCCGGACCTCGCCGGTTTCGAGTGCGTCGAGGAAGTCCTCGAGCGCGTCGAGTTCCTCGCGGCTTGCAGAGTCGGCCGAGAGGTCGCCGTCGTCGTATCGGTGCCACAGGTCTTCGATGTCGGATTCCAGACTCATCGTCGGTCACTCCCTTCGATTGCTTCTTGCCCTGCCACTACGTCCGCGAAGTCGTACCAGCCGGGGTCCCGGCCTGCGAGCCAAACCGCCGCGTCCACTGCTCCCTCGGCGAAGACGCCGCGGTCCTCGGCGCGGTGGGTGAGTCGGACCTCCTCGTGGTTGCCAGCCAGCAGGACTTCGTGTTCGCCGGTGATGGCCCCCGCACGGCGGGCGTGGACGCCGATTTCTCCCGCTTCGCGGGGGCTTCTCCTTCTCGGCCGTGGACGCGCGCGCCGGAGTCGGCGCGCGCGTCCTCTACGGTCTCCAGAATCGTCTTGGCGGTCCCGCTCGGGGCGTCGCGTTTGCGGTTGTGGTGGGTCTCGGTAATCTCTACGTCGTAGCCCGGCAGGTCGGCGACCGCGGACTCGACCGCCGACAGCAGGGCGTGGACGCCGCGGCCGAAGTTCGAGGCCTTCAGGACGGGCGCGTACTCGGCGAGTTCCCGGAGCGCCTGCTCGCCCTCGTCGTCGAATCCGGTCGTTCCCACCACGCTTGCGACTCCGGCCTCGGCCGCGACTGCGACGTAGTTCTGACTGCTCGCGGGACCTGTGAAGTCCACGACGGCATCGGGGTCGCGTTCGGCGAGCAGTCGGTCGAACTCGCAGGCCGGTTCGACCGGGACGCCCGCGACCGACGCCGACCTGTCGGCGTCTCCGTCGGCCGACTCCGCCCCGGAAGGGTCGGGGTCGCGGTTGACTGCGAGCGCGACGGTCACGTCCTCGCGTTCGCTCGCGGCCGCGAGGACTGCCTGACCCATCCGACCGGTCGCGCCGGTTACTGCGATAGCTACGCTCATTGCTATATTCCAGCGGGTCGCCCCTCTAACTCACCGAGGATTCCCGCAAGTTCTGCCCGCGGTTCCGCCGAGAGGCGGGTCAGCGGCGAGCGCAGGCGCGCCGGGCCGTAGCCCCGAATCTCCATCGCCTCCTTGACCGGGATGGGGTTGGTCTCGGAGAACAGCGCGCGGACCAGCGGCGCGAGTTCCTCGTGAATCCCGCGGGCCTCGGAGTAGTCGCCCGACAGCGCCGCCTCGACCAGCGCCGCGGTGCGCTCGGGTTCGACGTTCGCCGAGACGCTGATGGTGCCGGTCGCGCCGAGCGACAGCAACGGGAGCGTGAGGAAGTCGTCGCCCGAGAGAACCGAGAAGTTCTCCTCGCGGGTGCGCTCTATCACCTCGCCGATTCGGTTCAGGTCGCCGCTTGCGGCCTTGTAACCCGCGATGTTCTCGTGTTCGGCGAGCGAAGCGACGGTCTCGACGGCGACGTTGCGCCCGGTTCTGGACGGGACGTTGTAGACGATTTGTGGCAGGTCAACCTCGTCGGCGACGGTCCGGTAGTGGTTCTCCATCCCCTCGGGTTCGGGCTTGTTGTAGTACGGCGAGATGAGAAGCAGGGCGTCGGCCCCGGCGTCCGCAGAGCGCCGCGAGAGTTCGAGGGCCTCGCGAGTGGAGTTGCTTCCGGAACCCGCGATGACCGGAACGTCCACGGCGTCGGTGACTGCTTCCACGACTTCGACGTGTTCGTCGTGGGTCAGAGTCGCGCTCTCGCCGGTCGAACCGACCGCCAGCAGGCCGCCTACGCCCGCGTCCGCGAGTCGCCGGGCGTCTGCGCGAAGTTGCTCGAAGTCGATACTGTCGTCGGAGTCGAAGGGGGTCGTCATCGCCGGGTAGACCCCACTGAAGGGTTCGTCGGTACGTGTCATGTTGCGTCGTGTTCGGGACTGGTCGGCGCGCGGTGCAGAACGAGTACGGCCAACGACGGGTCGCCACGCCGCCGAGGACCTATCAGTAACCGGGTTTTGTGCGTTTCAGCCCCGAAAAACCGACCGACCCGCCAGTGGCCGAAAAAGCGCGTCCGACCGCGGCGGCGTCGGCGTGCATACTCGTCTCACTAACCGCCGCGAACTTAGTCTTTGCGCAGGGTGCGATACCTGCCTCACGTCGGTGTTCGTACTATATTTTCCCGACATGACGGGCTTCGTCTGGGAGGACTCACTCTCGGTCGTCCGTTACGGATGGCTCCGCGAGGTCGTCGCTCGCCCGCAGACTGGGAACTAAACCGCGATACGATGGGCGCAGTAGACCCGCTATCGGCACGACGATTTCGTCCGTGATTCCCTCCTCCAGATGGGCACGGAAGTCGGAGGATACGGTGTTGTAACCGTCGTCTTTCCACTTTTCTAACACGGACTCGAACTCCTCTCTGTTTCCCTTGACAATAACGAGAAACTGACATTCGATGGTGCCCGCGGGGTCGGCAGACCCTTCGATTTCGGCCGTGGAGGTCTCACTCTCGTACAGTTGCGCTTCAAGTTCGAAGGCGGCGACGAACGCACCGATGTCGGTTTCGTACTGCGGGTTGCTACTGTACGATATCTCGAATCTCGTCCGCGCGGGACGCGTCTGACCCGGAGAAATCTCCGAGAGAAACAAATCCAAGTCGGTGATGTGGTACTCTGTTGGTCTCATTCGTTGTTCGTCGTAGAAGTAGTGCCGTTGAACGGGCCGACGCGCCCTCTCGTTACCCCCGACTGTTCAATCGAGTTCTGTTTTCGACCGTCCGTACTCCCTCCGTCATCCGAAATATCCCGTCCGAAGCCCAGTTGGTCTCCGTCGATGACGTGTCGGTCCCGAATCGTTCGGTGTCGAGCGTCTCTCGTTCCTTGTCGAGGAGGCGGTCCGCCACGCTTCGGATTTCGGCTTTTCCGATCGCTTCCTCGACGAGGTACTCCGCCGTCGCCTCGCGGGTTCGTTTCGGGAGTTCGAACGCCGAGACGCTCTCGTCGGCCTGGAGTCGTTTCTGCACGTCGTTCCGGACGGTCTCGACGTTCCGCACCTGTCGGACGACGATTCCGGCGAGTCTGTCGAAAAGCTGGTTGTCCGAAAGGTCGAAACACGTCGAGATGTCGAGAACATCGTTGTCTAAACTTTCGAGATATTGGCGAATAGCCCTCTGGAGTTTCCGCCTCGTCTCCGTTTCGAGCGATTGTTCGTCCACCTCTATCTCCGAGCGCGACGCTTTCCGATTTTTCGCGTACTGAACCCACTCTTCGCTCTCGTTGCGGAGGTCAACCGTAATCGTGGGTTCCTCGTCCGACATAAGTGGGTCTCTTACGTTCGTATTTATCTCCGACAGTCTTATACGTTTTGTTCAGATGCGTTTCGCTCCGAACTTCGCCGCTACGTCTTCGTTCCAATCACGCGGAAGTTCGTTCGCCCGCCCGACGACGTAATTAACCACTCCTTCTATGGCCTCTGCGAACTCGTATTCGTCGGTTGCGAGCGTTCCGTACCAATCTGCAATCCGAGCGAAACCGGGGTCGTCCGTGATTCGTTCGTCGCTTTCCGCCAAGTGGCGTATCGCATCGACGTAACACAGATGTTCTGCCCTCGTGAACGACTCCTTCGTTGCGAGAAAATCGAATAACGAAGTCCGTTCCTCATCGACGTACAAGTAGATATCGCGGGGACGGACAGTCCCGATTTCGTCACCGAAAACTCGATACTCGGCGTCCCGTTCGGCGGGACTGCCGTCTTCCCGATGCTTGACGAGATGGTCGGCCGCGATAGCGATAGCCGTGCGCGGAACGTCGAGCCGAAGGACGAGGGGGCTGTAAAAGGACGTGAACGCTTCGGAGGCCGTGAAGTTCTTGAGTACGGTCGCGCGCACTTCGTACACTGGTTGCGTCTCCGCGCGGAGTGCCTGCGCGACGAGTGTCGAGGCGTTGCGCGACAGGCCGCGATACACGGTCAACTCCGACCCGACCGTCCGGTCGAGAAACGCTTGCGTCACGCAGTACAGGTCCCCGGCGACCGCGCAGTCTTCCGAATCGGGTCGGTCCGATGGAGGATTCTCTCCACGAACGTCACAATCGACCCCGAACGTCTCCTTGAACAGGTGTTCGTGACGCTGTGGATGGTCGTGTTCTCGCGGATTCGAAGAGACTTTCCAGCGGTAATGCGCGTCGAGAACTCGACAGACGTTTCGCGGGTCGTGAACGTCACCGAGCGCGCTGAGGAGGCGACACTCCTCCTTGAACGACAACGCCTCGTACTCCGCTCTTCGACCGAACTCGTCACAGAACTCCGAGCGGTAAGTCAGCGGGTCTGTATCAGCGAGGTTGAGTCCGTATTCGGCTTCGTAGTCCGTCGCACCTCTACAGTCGAAGCGCGGGGAGAGAGTACTATCACGGGCCTCTTCTGGGTCTGACACGGTTCTCTACTTTCGAGCGTGTAAACGCGGCAGTCGTATCTCTATGTTACGATATATTTCAGTCACGTCACTTCCCGCTCGAAATCATCACGCCCGGAACCGCCGCCCGAGAGTGGGTTTTATCTTTCCGACCGACGAACCGGTGATTAATGCTCGTTCTCGGAGACGCCCACGCCGACGACCCCGACAATCGGCGCGCACTGTTCGCCGCCTACCGCGAGGCCGACGCCGATGTCGCCTTGCAGTTGGGCGACCTGCTCTACTACGACCTGCCGATTCCGACCTACTTCATCGCCGGAAACAACGAGGACTTCGACACCATCGACGCCCTCCGACACGGCCGCGTCGAGAGTTCCGCGGTCACGAACGCCCACCTGCTGACCGACGAGGCGGTCGAAATCGAGGGCCTGCGCGTGGCGGGTCTCTCGGGCAACTACGCTCCGACCCAGTTCGAGCGCCCCCGCCCGAACCTACAGGGCGAGCGCCGACGCCACTTCGTCCGCGGGGACGTAGAGCGCCTGAAACAAGTCGAGGACGTGGACGTACTCCTGACCCACGAAGCGCCCCACGGCCTGCCGGTCGAGGAGTCCTACGAAGTGGGGTGTGAACACATCGACGGGTTGCTGGAGGCGCTAGAGCCACGGCTCTGCTTGGTGGGCCACCACCACGAACACGCCGAGACGACCTACGGCGACACCCGCGTCGTGAGTCTCGCCGCGGTCGGCGAACGCTACTACGACTTGAACCCCGAGACGCTGGAACTGACTTCCTATTCGACGCCTTCCTCGTAAATGCTTTGAGAATTTTCTAGATACTCTTTAGATAGATATAGATTGCTCTTAGACTTGTTGAGATTTCTTTCGGCGCCCGTGGCGCGGCGCAGTCCCGCGGCGTGGCCGACCGCACTGCGCCGTTGACTGTCGTCGTTCGCTGACTGTTGCTGTTCGCTGACTGTTGCCGTTCGTTGACTGTCGTCGTTTGCTGACTATTGCTGGTCGCTGATTGTCGTCGTTCGTTGACTGCCGCCGACCGCGAACCAGCGAGTCCGTATCTCTGGGAGCTAATCAGACCGCAACCGCACCGCCGACTGCACTATCGCCGACGCCGATGAAGACCGCAACCGCACCGCTACCGCCGACCGCAACGCAACCGCACAGCACCGCGCCCCCGTTCCTCCCCGCGTGCGTCTGCGCTCGCGCGGAACCGCAGGCGCGAGCGCAGACGCGGCGCGTCCCGTGGTCGGTGGTCCGAGCGCGGTCCGGTGGAGGGTCGGGACGGACTCCGGCAAGCCACAGCGTTTAGGTCCGTCCCCGGCGAGTATCCGGCGATGCTCGTCCTCGGAGACGCCCACGCCGATGCCGCGTTGCAGACGGGCGACCTGCCGGTCCCGACCTACTTCGTCGCCGGGAACAACGAGGACTTCGACGCCATCGACGCCCTCCGGCGCGGCGACGACCCCGCGAGCGTGACCGTCCGGAACGCCCGCCTGCTCGCCAGTACCGCGGCCGAAGTCGAGGGCCTGCGCGTGGCGGGTCTCTCGGGCAACTACGCGCCGACGAAGTACGACGAGTCGCGCGCGGACCTCGCGGGCGAGCGCCGACGCCACTTCGTCCGCGAGGACGTAGCGCGCCTGAAGCGGGTCGAAGACGTGGACGTACTCTTGACCCACGAAGCGCCCCACGGTCTGATTTACTACGGCTACGACGCTGGGTGCGAGCGAATCGACGAACTCCTCGACGCCCTCGGCCCCGACTTCTGTTTGGTCGGCCACCACGAACGCCACGCCGAAACGACCTACGGCGACACCCGCGTCGTCAGCCTCGCGCCGCGGAGTGAGTCGCCACGCTGTGGCTGACCGACCGGTCACGAGGGCGCGCCGCTCGGGGCGCGCCCGCTGGAAAAGGTTGTTGGGGAGATTTATACCGCAGGGCGTACCAATCTTGTCTCATGACCGAAATTCACCCGCACCAGCGGGTCGCAGTCCTCGCGGACGCCCAAAATCTCTATCACACTGCCCAGAGCGTCTACAGTCGAAACATCGACTACTCCGCGGTTCTCGAAAAGTCGGTGCAGGACCGCGAACTCACCCGTGCCATCGCCTACGTGATTCAGGCCGACAGTCCCGACGAAGAGCGCTTCTTCGAGGCGCTCGCGGACATCGGCTTCGAGACCAAAATCAAGGAACTCAAGACGTTCGGCGACGGGACCAAGAAGGCCGACTGGGACGTTGGCATGAGCTTAGACGCCGTGACGCTGGCGAACCACGTCGATACCGTCATCCTCTGTACCGGCGACGGCGACTTCTCGCGGCTCTGTTCTCACCTCCGACACGAGGGCGTGCGGACGGAAGTCACTAGCTTCGAGGAATCGACTTCGGAAGAACTGATTCAGGCCGCAGACGCCTTCATCGACATGTCCGAACGGCCCGACACGTTCCTGCTCTGAACGGTGCGACTGTCGAATCGGACCGCAATTAGACCGGGCGGCCGTCTTCGTCGGCGGTGCCGCTCAGGAGCGCGCCCGCCGCCATGAGGAGAACCGCGACCGACGAGAGGACGTAAGTCGTGAACGTCTGCGTGGTTGCGATGGCGAAGACGGCGAGACCGGCGACGACGACGAGTGCGAGACCGAGGTTTGCTTTCATTGTAGTCGCTGGTAGCCGCTCCAAGGATATAAATCAAACCGAAACCGCCGGAGAACGTAATGATTGTTAATTAAATTGTTTCACTGTGGTTCGGCTCACGTTACCACACCCCGCCCTGTTCGTCCCGAAATCGGGCGCTCGGCGACCCGCGGCGTCGTCGCGGACGAAGAGCCAAGCTTTTCGCCGGGCGACCCGAACTCGCGGCCGATGAGTACGACTCACACCGACGACCTCCCTCGACTTCGGACCATCGCTGACTACCAGTTCGGGGCGGGCGTCGGCGCGGTGCTGTTCCCCGACGGCGAGGACCGAGCGGTCAAACGGTCCTCCACGGGACGGCCACAACAGGTCATCGCCGACGCCGGACGCCTCGTGACCTACGGCACGGACGGCCGGTTCACGCTCGGACTCGAAGGAGGCCGTCGGGTCGCGGCGGCGCTCGAACCCCCGGCGGGCCGGGTCGTCGTCGGCGACGAGAGCGAACCGTTCGTCCGCGACGGCAAGAACGTCTTCGCCAAGTTCGTCGCCGCGGCGGGTCCCGAAGTCCGACCCGGCGACGAAGTTGCAATCGTCCACGAGGAGGGAACCCTGCTCGGTGTCGGGCGGGCCGAACTCTCGGCCGACGCGATGGCCGACTTCGACACCGGGATGGCCGTGATGGTCCGCGAGGGCGCGGGCGAGAACGAGGACTGATTCTGCCCGCCGACGCGCACGTCGATGCCGGTCGCCAGCCAGTCGCTCTCGCGGACTCTCCCCGACTCGTCGCGGTAGGTCGCCTGCCCGGTGACGAGGTAGCTTCCGGGTTCGGTCGCGTCGTCTGCCCCCGTCGGGACTTCGAGGGTTTCGGTCTCACCGGGCGCGAGCGACGGGACGTAGAACCCGGCCTTCGCCCGGCGGTCGAGTCGGGTGCCGAAGTACACCGACCCGTTGTCGGTCGAGAGGGTGACTCCGACCTCGCTGGCCGGTTCGGTCCCGACGTTCGTCACCGCGAAGCGGACGACTTCGCTCTCGCCCGGAGACAGCGACTGTTCGGAGGCGGCGACGAGTCGGAGTCGCGGGTCGGACTCGACGACTATCCTCGCGTTCAGCGTCTCGGTTCTGGTCCGGAGCGTGACCGTCTGGTTCGGTTGGACGGAGGCAGTGTAGGAGAAGTTCACTTCGAACGGGACTCGGTACTCGCCGGGCGGGAGTCGTCCGACCGCCACCTCGAACGGTATCGGGCCGGTGACTCCCGGCGGCACCACGCCGACCGGGACGCGACCGGTCTCGAACGAGAGTCCCTCGGCGAGTCGGTTTCCGAACTGCTCGGTCTGGGGGCGAACCGAGACGTTGTAGGCGGTCGTGACCCGTTCCTCGTCGCGGGGGTCGCCGCCGCGGAACACCCGCGCGTCGTTGACCAGCACCGCCGAGAGCGTCGTGGTCTCGCCGGGCGCGACCCGGTTGTCCGAAACCACGAGGTCGAAGTTCGGCCGCCCGACGACCGTGCCGTCCTGCGTAGTGGCGGGCGGAACCACCGCGAGACCGAACGCGAGACAGACTGCGAGCGCGAACGCGGCCCATCGTCGGGGCATACGCTACCTCTCGACGGCCGGGACAAGAAACCTGTCGGCGAGTCGAAGTCGTGTCGGCCGCCCCGAGTGGGGTCGGCCGCACCGAGTCGGGCGTTCGCTCGTGGCCGGTCCGCCAGTCTTATTTCCTCACGCTCCGACCACTTGAGTATGTTCGGAGGAGGCGGCGGGGGACTAGACCCTCGCAAAATGCAGCAAATGATGAAGCAGATGGGTATCGACGTAGACGAACTCGACGCCGAAGAGGTCGTCATCACCAAGAGCGACGGCGAGCAACTGGTGTTCGACAACCCCGACATCACCGTGATGGACGCCCGCGGCCAAGAGACCTATCAGGTCGTCGGCGAACCCGAGACCCGCGACGGCGCGGGCGGGGCCACAGCAGTCGAGTCCAGCGAGGACGCGGGCAACGCTGGCGGCATCCCCGACGAGGACGTTGAAATCGTCGCCCAGCGAACCGGCGTGACCGAGGACGACGCCCGAGACGCCCTCGAAGCGACCGACGGCGACCTCGCGGCCGCGGTCGAGCGGTTAGAGTGACGGTCCTGCTCGTCCACGGCGACCGGGAGTACCTCCGGGAACCCGGCGAGGAACTCCAGACCGACCTCGGCGTCCTCGACGTTCCCGAGGACGTGGAACCCGGCCAGACGCTGGAGACCCATCTGGGCGAACCGTTCGAGGTCCGACGCCTGCGCGGTCCGGACCTGTTCAACCACTTCGAGCGCACCGGCGCGCCGATGATGCCCCGCGACGTGGGCCTCATCGTCGGCCACACCGGAATCGGCCGCGGCGACCGCGTGCTGGACGCCGGGACCGGAACCGGCGTCCTCTCGGCCTACCTCGGCCGGATGGGTGCCGAGGTGACGACGTTCGAACGCGACCCCGACTTCGCGGAAGTCGCTCGCGGGAACATGGAGATGGCGGACGTGACCGACCGGGTTGACGTTCGGGTCGGCGACGTGACCGACGAGATTGGCGACGCCAGCGCGGACCTCGGCGAGTTCGACGTGCTGACCCTCGACACCGAGGACGCGCCGGAAGTCGTCGCTCGCGCGCCCGACCTGTTGGCCCGCGGCGGATTCGTCGCGGTCTACTCGCCGTTCGTGGAACACACCCGCGAGGTGGTCGAGTCGGCCCGCGAGACCGGTCTCGCCGACGTGGAGACGTTCGAGACCATCCAGCGCCGGATGGACTTCGACGACCGAGGGTCGCGGCCCTCGACCGCTGGTGTCGGTCACACCGGCTATCTGTCGTTCGCGCGACGGCCGTAGTCGGTCGCTCCCGACCCGGCGATTCCGGCCCTGCTCGGCCGGTCCGGTCGCGTCCGGTCCGGACGCGACCGGACCAATCGCCGCCTGTTCTTTCGTAAGCGGCCCCTTCGGGAGTCAGTCGCCGCATAACAAAGCCCACAGCGGGCGTTCCGTCCGACAAGACTCCCATGTCAGACACGCTCGAAGTCGCGCTGTTAGTCCGCGGGACCGACGTTCCGGCGTGGCAGGCCAGCGCAGTCGAGGCGATGCTCGCCCGGACCGACGCCGAGGTCAGCCACGTCGTCCGGAGTACCGGGTCGGTCGCCGGGAGCGACGGCGGACTCGACCACTACCTCGACCGAGTGCGCGAGTATCCGCTCTGGACGCCGGTCGGCGCGGCGTTCCGGTTCACCGACCGGCCGCCGTACCGCCGACCGCGGGAGGTGGGCGACATCGCGGGACTGGGTGGCCCCGAGACGCTGGCGGTCGAACCCGACCCCGCACCCGACTTCGGCAACGTCCTGCCCGACCACGCCGTCGAGACGGTCGGCGAGGCGGACGTGGCGATTCGGTTCGGGTTCGGTATCCTCAAGGGCGACGTACTCGACGCGCCGGACCACGGCGTCCTCAGCTTTCACCACGGCGACCTGCGGAAGTACCGCGGGATGCCCTCCGGATTTTGGGAGTACCTCCACGACGAGGACACCGCGGGCGTGACCCTCCAGCGACTCTCCGAAACGCTCGACGGCGGGGCCATCGTCGCCTACGAACCGGTGGACATCGCCGAGGCCCCGACGTGGCCCGCCGTCCGGAGACGCCTGTTTTCGGTCTCCGACGACGTACTCGTGAAGGGCGTCCGGAACGTCTCGCGCGGCGTCGAACCCCGGTCGCCCGACGACCTCGGCGACCTCTACTCGCTCCCGGAGGGCGGCGACGTGCTGAAGTACGTCGTCAAGGAGGGGAAGGGCCGGGTCCGGCAGGTGGTGGAGTAGAGCGGCGAAATCGGCGGTCACGCCGCCGACTCCCGCCAGTTACGCCGCCGAACCGGACCAGCACGCTCACCGCGAGCGAACGACCAGAGAGTGAGCGAGCGGGACTTTTTGGTCTCTTCGTGAGCGAAGCGAACGAAGGCTCGTCAGAGCTTGTCTCTGACGGTGCAGCTTTTTTCGAGGAGCGGTGTCCGGCACCCGACGAAGAAAAAAGGTGGCTAGTTGTCGTCCTCTCGCCACTTGTGGTCGCACTCGGTACAGACGAAGAATCGAGTCTCGCTCTCGTCGGCCGCCCGAATCTGTTGCATGTACCATCGGGCGGTGTCGTTGTCACACTCCGGGCAGTGGGCCTCGGTGGTCGGCAGGGCGGTGTTCTCCTCGTCGCCGGACTCGATGACCTCGCTGACTTCTTGGTCCTCGGTGACGACGTAGTTGGCGTCGGGGTCTTTCGGTTCCTTGTGACCGCAACTGCCACACACCCACAGTTCGTCCTCGGCTTTCATCATCGAACCGCACTCGTCACAGAACTCCATCGTTGTCACGCCGTAACCGACGGGGCAAGTTAAGCGCCGTGTTTTATCCCTCGCCCTCCGACTGGTAGGGTTCGCCCACCGCCTCGCGCGGCAGGACGTTGTTGATTTCGGACTGGAGTTCGTCGGTCGAGTCGAACTCGTCGGCCGGAACGTCCGCGATTAGTTCCCCCAAGTTACGCTCCCCGTCCGCGAGCAACAGCGTCACGTCCTCGAACTCGCTGGCGGCGTCCGCCCGGTCTGCCGGGTAAGAGAGTTCGCCGAGGACTGTTTCGACGCGGCTGAGTTTGACCTCCCGTGCCATGCGACTCGGTACGGTGGGTCACACCTTAGGTGTTGTCGGCAGTTTCCGAGTCCGGCGTCGGTGAAAACCCCGCCGTCGCGTCTTCTCGGAGCAGAGAAACTTTGTGATGCGCGACCGAACGTCCGGCCATGACCGATGTCGTCGTCGCTGGCGGTGGACTCGCCGGACTGGTCGCTAGTCGCCACCTCGCGGAGGCGGGCGCGGACGTGCGACTCTTCGAGCGCCAGTCGGACCTCGGCGGGCGGGTGCGGTCGCTCCGCCGCGACGGGTTCGTCTTCGACCGGGGGTTTCAGGTGCTTTTCACCGCCTACCCCGCGGCCCGACGGGAACTCGACTTCGACGCCCTCGACCTCCGGTACTTCAAGCCCGGTGCGGTCGTCGCTCGGCCGGGCGAGCGCTCGACGCTCGCCGACCCCTTCCGGGACGTGGACGCCGCGCTCGAAACCGCGTTCAATCGGGAGGTGACGCTCCGGGACAAACTCCGAGTGCTGGAACTCCGGCGGGAACTCGCCGACAAGCCCGACCGGGAGATTTTCGCCGGACCGGACGAGTCCACCCGCGAGTACCTCCGCGACCGGGGCTTCTCCGACCAGTTCGTGGAGAACTTCGCCGCGCCGTTCTACGGCGGTATCACGTTAGACCGGAGTCTCGGCACCTCGAAGAAGGTGTTCGAGTTCACGTTCAAGATGCTGACGGTCGGGCGCATCGCGGTCCCGGCCCGCGGGATGGCGGCGGTCAGCGAGCAACTGGCCGAGACCGCCCGCGACGCGGGCGTCGAGTTCGTGACCGACGAGACGGTCACGGACCTCGACCCGCACGCGAGCGACCCCGAAGTCGAACTCGGCCGGGACTCGACCAGCGCCGACGCGGTGGTGGTCGCCACCGACCCCAAGCAGGCCCGCGAGTTGACCGGCGTCGAGTCGATTCCGACCGACGCGAAAGGGTGTGTCACCCAGTACTACGCCTTCGACGGCCCGGAACTCGACGCCGGGAAGCGACTCCTGTTGAACGCCGAGTCCGACGCGCCGAACCAAGTCGCCCAGCTCTCCGCGGTCGCGCCCGAGTACGCGCCCGAGGACCGGAACCTGCTGAGCGCGACCTACCTCGGGGTGTCCGACGACCCCGACGAGGACCTCGCCGCGAGGACGACCCGGACGCTCGACTCGTGGTACCCCGAGCGCAGACTCGACCTCGAACCGCTCCACACCAGCAGAATCGAGTTCGCGCAGTTCGCCCAACCGCCGGGGGTCCACGACGGCCTGCCCGACGTGCGCGCGCCGGAGGGTCCGGTCTACCTCGCGGGTGAGTACACCGACGCCTCGTCGCTGAACGCCGCGATGGTGAGCGGCCGTGAGGCCGCGAAACGGGTCGCTCGGGACTTCGAGTTGGAGTTTCGAGCGTAGCTCCGACCACTTCAGACGTAGTTGACTGACCTTTCCACCCCGGCGCGAACCGTCCTCGACACTCATCCCGGCGCGTGCGGGCGCGGCCCGCAAGTGGCCGCGCCCACCCGCGCGAGGGACGAGTAGCACAGCGACCGGAGGGAGCGAGGCTTGCGAGACGCGAAGCGTCTCGCTGACCTGCGGCCGCAGGCAACGCAGTCGGTTGGGGAGGACGTGGCCCGCGGTCGCGGTGCTGAGCGGTGCTGTGCGGTCTTCATTGGCTCAAGCCTGAAGCTAGCTACGTGCCTTTTTCTCCGAGACGACGACTTCGACTCTCCCAGACGACGAGACGCTTCGACTCTCCGAGAATTACCACGAACGCCGCCGAACTCAGAGCATCCGCCGGAACTCGCCCAAGGGCGGAAACGACAGCACGTCCTCGCCCTCCGAATCCCACACCACCGGCCGCAACGCATCGGCGTCGGTCACGACCGGCGACTGGAAGTCCCGCGCCCCCATTCCGTTGACCGTCGTGCCGGGCGCGAGGCGGTTGAACGCGGGGAGCATCACCACGTCCGCGCCGCGGAACGTCCCCGGACCGTACAGCAGACAGGGGTGGCGCTTGCCCTCGATTTCGATGGCCGGGTGGTCGTGGCCGACGACGTAACGGGCCGCTTCGCCCTCCGGTCGCGCGTGGCCGTGGTGGACCAGCGTCTCGCCGACGCGGTACTCCCCGCGGGCGGAAATCCCGGTCCCCTCCAGCACCGAATCGAGCATCTCGTCGTGGTTTCCGCGGACGACCACGAACGTCGCGCCCGCCGCCTCGGCCGTCTCGCGGAGCGCCGCGACAGTCCCGGCCACGCCCTCGGGCACCCGGTCGAAGGCGTGGAGCAGGTCGCCAGCGATTACGACCTCCGCGGGGTCGAACGCCGCCAGCAGGTCGGCGAGTCGCTCGGTCAGGTCCGCGCGCTCGCCCAACGGGAGTTCGACCGCCGAGGCCGCGTCTCTCCCGACGTGGAGGTCGGCGACGACCAGCGCGTCCTCGTCGGGGAGGTAGACCGCCCGGTCGCGGAACTGCGCGTCCATCGGTGCGGGATTGGACGGCGGCCGTCTTCGGGGTTGCGGTCCGCGAGTCGTCGCTCGGAAGTGTGGGTGTCGGAACGTTTTCGTCCTCGGCAGTTCTCGTCCGCTCGCTACGTACCGCAACTGCCGGAATTGTGGTGACGCAGGCTCAGAAAGCCCTCGCCTGCTCTCTCCGTACCGCGACAGCAACCGCAGACGATGTAGAGACTGCCTTTTCCTCGAAAGCCCCCACCCGCGGCGGTTAGTCGGCCGAGCGTTCGCCGTGGACCGGTCGGCCGAGCGCGTCCGGTCGCTCGCCCGGACCCACCCGGCATATATAACTAAATATTGCTTAAAGACCAAAATAGATTGTCTTAGAAACTATCTAAATAACTGAAACATACCTCAAGAGTGGTCGGCGTGGCAGTCGAGGAACGCCTCGCGGGTGAGGACGCGCACGCCCGCGATGCCGTCGAGGTTCCGAAGGTGGAAGTCGTCGGAGACGATTACGTCGGCGGCCGAGGCCACTGCGCATTCGAGAACCGCGTCGTCGTCGGCGTCTCGGGCGGCGCGGACCCGGACCGCGGGTTCGACCACGCGGGCGACCCCGACCACGCGCTCGATTGCTTCCGCGCGACGTTCGGGGTCGAGCGCCGAAATCGGCAGGTGGTCGTACCGCAGGACCGCCGCGAACTCCCGGACGAGCGCGGGCGAGACGGCGACTTCGACCCGTCCGGACTCCGCGAGCGAGACGCAGGCCGGTGGCTCCTCGGGGAAGGCGAGTTCCGCGACGAGGACGTTGGTGTCGAAGACGACCGTCGGACGGGGCACGGAACCCGTAGAGCGGCGTCCGGTAAAAAACGTTTCCGAACGGGACCACGCCCGGCAGGACCCGCGACCCGTCTCCCGCCGACTCTCCGATAGCCAACCGCCGGGGATTTATATTCGTCGTGGTGAAACGTCGTACACATGGCCGACGTACTGGAGAACAAGCGCGCCGCGACCCGGTTTCGCATCCTCGCCGAAATCGCGGACCGCCAACCGGCGGTGAGTCAGGGCGAAATCGCCGAGGCGGTCGGCGTGACCAGTCAGGCCGTCAGCGAGTACATCCGGGCGCTGGTCGAGGACGAACTGGTCGAGAAAGAGGGTCGGTCGCGCTACACCGTCACCAAGGAGGGCGTCGATTGGCTTCTCCGAGAGGCGACGGACGTGCGCCGGTACGCCGACCACGTCACCGACGACATCCTCGGGAGCGTCCAAGAGGAGGCCGCTATCGCCACCGACGACGTGGAAGAGGGCGACTCGGTGACGCTCTCGCTTCGGGACGGTCTCCTCCACGCGACTCCCGGCGAGGCGGGACCGGCGACCGGCGTCGCCACCACCGACGCCGAGGCGGGCGCGGACGTGGGTGTGACTGGATTCGAGGGCATCATCGACTTCGACCCCGGTTCTGTCACCGTCTTTCAGGTCCCGCCGGTCCGGTCTGGCGGCGCGACTGCCACGGATACCGACGCCCTGACCGCGGCCTGCGAGTCGGCCGACCTCGTGGCCGCCGCGGGCGTCGAAGCGGTCGTTGCGCTCCGGCGGGCCGACTGTAGTCCCGCGACGACGTTCGCGGCGGGCGAGGTGGCCGCGGAAGCGGCGGGCCGGGGACTCGACGCAATCGTCGTCGCTACGGCCGACCTCGTGGGTCGGGTCACCGACGCGCTTCGGGACGAAAACATCGCCTACGAGGTCTCGGAACTCGAATCCTAGCTCACGCGGTTCTTCGCCGTGGTGTAGGCCTCCCGGACCTGTTGGAATTCCTCGTGGTCGCCGCCGTGGTCGGGGTGGACCTCCTTGACCTTCTCCCGGTAGGCGCGTTTGACCTCCGAGAGGGTCGCTCCGCGGGGCACCCCGAGGATGGCGAACGCCGCTTCGGTCGGGTCCACGCGTTCGTCCTCGTCGTCGTCGGACACGTCGGGCGTCTCGAACGGCAGGCGGTCGCCCAGATGCATGCCGGGCATCTCGTGTTCCACGAGGACCGCGTAGGTCGGCGACCGCTCGATTCGGAAGTAGGCCCGAGCGTCGAAGGTGATTGCCACGTCGCGTTCGGGGAGGTAGAACGCGACGTGTTGACCCTCAACGAAGTGGTCCTCGGCGAACGTCTCGCCGATGGCCGAGAGGTACTGGCGAATCTCGACGCGGCGTCGGCCCTCACCAGTGGTGTAGGTGGCGTTCGAGGGCGGGTTCGGGTAGAGCCGCGCCCCGGCGACGAAGATGACGCCGATGAGGACCCCGACCCCGGCCGAAAGCCAGAGACCGACGACCAACCATTCGGGCAACACGCGAGGGTGTAGGGACTGTGCGGTAAAGAATCTCCCGCCGGTCTTCCGAGGGCGCGCCGTCCCGAACGGGGATAACATTAATGTCCGTCGCCTTAGATTGAACGAACAGTATGTCACACCCGTATAGTTTCTAACATATGACAGTAAAGGACTCGAACTCGGACCGCAAAGGCGAACTCGAACCCGGCGAGATACACAACGTCCTTCGGAACGACCGGCGGCGGCACGCGATTCAACACCTCCGAGACGCCGACGGGCCGCTGTCGGTGGACGCGCTGGCCGAACACATCGCCACCGTCGAGACCGGGGAGTCGCCGCCGCCCCGCGACGTGCGCAAGAGCGTCTACGTCTCGCTTCATCAGACGCACCTCCCGAAACTCGACGACCTCGAAATCGTAGACTACGACCAGCGCGAGCAGGTGTTAGAACTCCGCGAACGGGCCGAGGAGGTCGAAGTGTACATGGAAGTGGTCTCGGAAGACGACATCTCGTGGGCGACCTACTACCTCGGCGTGAGCGTCCTCGGCGTCGTCACGCTTCTGGCGGTTCAGTTCGACCTCGTGTTCGTCTCCCAGTTCGGTATCGAGTTCTGGTCGTGGTACCTCGTGGCGCTGTTCGGACTCTCGGCGACGTATCACACCTACTCCGAGCGAAAATACGAACTGTTCGAGTAGCGTTACCCGATGTACCGCAGGTTCTCGTCGCTTGGCATCCCGGACTGCTGGTTCTCCATCTCCTGAATCTTGTTCGCCACGTCTTCCATCTCCTCGGCGCGTTCCTCCAGCGAGTCGAAGTTGACCTCGAAGCCGAGTACGTCCTCTAACACTTCGAGGACGGCCCGCGCGCTCTTGGGGTCAACGAGGTAGCCGCTGGTCTCGCCCATCAGACAGGTCGCGCGGAGTCCACGGCGCTCGCCGAGTCCGAGCAAGAGACCGCTGGTACCGACGATGCCGCCCGCGGGTTCGTCCTCGCGGAACTCGACGCCCGCGTCCTCCAGTTCCGCAACGAAGTCGGCGTCGGTTGCCGCGCCGACGACTGCGTACTCGTCCATGAGTTCGCCCGTCGGAACGCCGCCGAGTGCGTAGACCGTCTCGACTTCGAACGACTCGGCCGCGTCGAGGAACGCGCCGGTCAGTCGGTAGTGGCCCGCGTTGTCGCTGGCCTGATGGTCGCCGGTCAGTACCAACAGGTCGCGGTCCTCGAGTTCGACGGCGTGAATCTCCGCGCACGCCAGTTCAGTCGTGCCGTCGTCGGAGACCGATACCTGCGGCGGGAGGTGTTCGGAGTAGACTCGTCGCACCAACTCGCTTTCTTTCTCTTCGACGAGGTGGTCGGCCGCGAGTTTTCCGACGTGACCCACGCCCGGTAGTCCCTCGACGAGAACCGGGTCCCGCAGGTCTGGGTCGGCGACTGCCTCGATGTCGAGTTCGTTCATATGGCTTACTCGCGGGCGCGCTCCTTAAGTGCGCGTCGGTATTCGCCATGCGGGTCCTCGGGATTGAACGGCGCGGGTGCGCTGTTGACGGCGTCGGCTCCGCACTCCGGACAGGTCTCAGAAAGGGTGTAAACCGGCCGAACGTGGCGGTCGCGCCACGCCGAGCAGACGCGAATGTCGGATTTCATTGTCGGTTCGTCGTCGGCGTTCGTCGGCTTACTCGTCTTCGGTCTGTCGTTCGCGGTGGAACGACCCCGTGCCGCCGACCGACTCGATGGCAGAGCGCGCGCGCGCCGCGCTCTCTTCGAGTTGGGACTCGGCGGTCTTGTAGTTGGGCGCTTTCACCCGGATGCGGTACTCGGGCGCACCCACGTAGGTCACTTCGAGTTCGACCTCTTCGGGGATGTCGCCGTTGCCCTCCGCGGCTTGGAGGGCTTCCTTGATGTCGTCCACGCCGCTCTCCGCGGAGCTTTCGAGGTCCACGTAGCCCGTGACCTTGACGTAGGGCACCGAGACGTTCTCGCGGGCGGTGTCCACGATTCGCTCGACTTCCTCGTCGGTCAGGTCGCTGTCTTCGAGGGCTTCGGGACCGTGGATGGCCGCCTGTTCGAAGCCGCTGTAGAGACCGCCGAACTCCGCGAGCATCTCGTTGGCGACGTGCGCGTACTTGTCGTCGTCCACGTCCTCGCCGAAGGCCAGTTCCATCCAGTTGTCCGCCTTCTGCTCGTTTTTCCACTCCTGAATCTTCTCGGAGTGCTGGTGGTCGTTTACGTCCTTCAGCGAGAGGTCAATCTGCTGGGCGCTCTCGTCTACCTCGAGTACCTTGCAGACGACCGTCTGGCCCTCGTTGACGTGGTCGCGGATGTTCTTAATCCACCCGCTGGCGACTTCGCTGACGTGGATGAGACCACGCTTGCCCTCGTACTCCGAGAGGTCCACGAAGACGCCGAAGTCCTCGATTTCGTCTATCTTCCCGACGACGAGTTCGCCGGGTTCAGGCCAGCCGCTGTACTTCATCGCGCTTCTACCGTCTCGGTCACTTCGCCTTCGAATTCGGCGTCGCCGCCGGTCGGCCGAGCGAGGGTCGCACCGCAGACGGCGCACGCGACCTCGGTCGAGGCTTTGCCGAAGACGGTCTGTTCGTTGTCACAGTCCGGGCATTGGACGGTGTAAAAGTTTCCTGCCATGGTTTACTCCTGGAACTCCAGTCGGCCAGCGCGCCATCCCTCTCGGAGGTGGGCCTTGCCACACTCGCTACAGCGGTACTTGAGGTCGGTCTTCTTCGTGGGCTTGTCCCCGCCGGGCACCTTGGAGAACCGGCCGCGGTTCCCGATACCCTTCGAGCCTTCGCGCTGTTTGCGCTGGTCCCACTTCATCCCGGTCGAGCGACCGGTACGAACCTTCTCGACTTCGTGTTCTTCGTGTGCCTTGCAGTGCGGGCAGTACGTATTGAACCGTCGTGGCATCTGCATAGATATCTACCTTGCCGTGGTGTAAGGCCACGGGGCTTAAAACCCGTTTGGTTCACAATCGCCGTCGCCGAGTCCGAACCCCGGTCGGGTCGCCGCCGATTTTACTTTCACCTCGCGTGGAGCGATTTTAAGTTACGCCCCGCCAAATGTCGGGGTAACGACCGCGGAACGACGGGACGTGGTGGTGTGTCGGCGCTCGCGGCCCGACCCGCGGTCCTCGGAGGAGACTATGAAAATCTGTCATGTAACTCGGGGCGCGCGGTACGGAAATGGACGGTACGGGGTCGCTCGCGTGTCAACGTCCGAGGCGAGGGGACGGACGATGACCGGCATCGCCGAACTGCTGACTTCGGCAGGGGCGAGTGCGCCGGTCCAGCGCGTCCGGAACGACTACCTGACTCACCGGCGGGGGAGTCCGCGTGCGCGCGACTCCCACTTCCGGCAGACCCGCCGGAGTTGTCGGGTGCCCAAGGGCGAGGCGAGCGTCTGCGAACTCGCCGAGCGAGCAGTACCGAACGCCGAACGAAGCGAGTCTCACGAGTCAGTATAATGGCCGAACATCGCTTCGAGTGCGTCCACTGCGACCACCGCGTCCACGCGACCGGCGAGAACAGCGCCGCGGCCAGACGGCACGCCCGCGAACGAGGGGCCACCCACGTCAACGAGAACCACGCCGACCGTCTCGCGCGGTCGGCCCACTGGCCCGACGAACTCGCGCCCGACGACCTGCTCTCCGGGGAAGCGGCTTACGGGTCGCTCAGGGGGTGGCTCGTACCGGTGGACGAACTGTTGGTGTGTGCCGACTGCGGCTACTACTTCGGACGGGACGACCCCGAGCGCACGCCGGTCGGCGACTCGGGTCTCGTCTGTACGACCTGCTACGAGCGCCGAGTCGAGAACCGACACGACTCTGTGGCCGACGCAATCGCGGACTTCCTCCGATAACTGTTTCCACATTTATTTTTGTGTAAGAAAGTAATAAGTGAAACCGCGTAGATGGTGGTATCATGACGTTCAATCGACGGACGTTTCTGAAGCGTAGCGCAGTGACCACCACCGGACTCGCCGCAGTCGTCGGTTCCACCGGCACCGCGGCGGCGTCGGACGTGCCCCTCATCTCGACGCGGGACCACTTCGACGACGACGGCAACCTCAAGTCCGGGTACGGGACCTTCGAGTACGACACCAGCGGCGACGTGCCCGGCGTCGATACGGGTTGCGTCGGCGACCTGACCGTCTTCATCCACGGATGGGACAAGAAGAGTAGCGAGTCGGACGCCGAACAAGCCGCCCACGACAAGATTAGCCACGCCCGAGACGAACTCACCGCGGCCGGATACGACGGTACCGTCGTCGGCTACACGTGGGACAACGACGTTGGCGGCGGCGTAGACTACGGATGGGGCGAGGCCCAGAATGCCGCGCAGGGCAACGGTCCGAAACTCGCCCAGTTCGCGGTGGACCTCAAGTACAACTGCCCGAGCGCGAACGTCCGGTTCGTCAGTCACTCGCTGGGCGCGCAGGTTCTGCTGAGTTCGCTCCGGTCGCTGAACGGGTCGTGGTTCACGGACAACGGCTACGAAGTCCTCACGACTCACCTGCTCGGTGCCGCACAGGACAACGAAGCGCCTACCCAAGAGTGGCCCGATACCTACAACGCCATCTCTAACGTGGTCACGGGCGCGTTCAACTACTACAGCGAGGCCGACGACGTTCTTCAGTGGGTTTACAACACCATCGAGTTCGACCAAGCCCTCGGCGAGACGGGTGCCGAAGACGGCAACACGCCCGCGCCGAACTACACCGACTTCGACGGGACCGGTCAGGTCGGCGACAACCACTCGGGCTACCTGACGAACCTCTCGGACGAAATCGTCTACCACCAGAACCACCTCGGTTCGTACGTCTAACCCGGTCGCTTCCCGATTTCCCTCGATTTTTCGCCCGCTCGTCTCACCAACCGCCAGCGAACGCTCGTCTCACCAACCGCCAGCAAACGCTCGGCCAACCAACCGCCGTCGGGTGGATAAAGGGGCCGCCCGCTCGCGTTTACGTGGTCGTCTCTGCGGGCTACTATTCGAGTGAGCGAAGCGAACGAGAATATCCCGCAGAGCGACCGCGAGCGGGCGGGGGCTTTCGAGGAAAAGGCAGTCTCTCCGGTTCCTGCGGTACGTAGCGAGCGGGCGGGGGCTTTCGGGGCCTTCGTCGTCGCGGTCCCGACAGTAGCGATGACTGTGCCGTCGTCGGTGATGACGCTCGAAGGCCGACCGAACGCGAAGACCGCCGAAAATCCGCGACGAAGCAGTCCCGAAGCGTTTAACCCCGCGCCTTCCGAATCGCCGCGCATGAAGCGACTCATCATCCACGGGGACCCCGGCATCCGGAAGAACGCCGTCATCGACTACGACGGCGACGAGCGCGTCTGCTTCGCCATCAGTCGGCAGGGCGACTGGCACGGTCCCGACGAACCCCAACTGTGGTGCGTCATCGGCACCGAAGACGAGCGCGAGGACTTCGAGAAGCGAAACTACGTCCCCCACTGGCTCGAAACCGAGTCGGCGGACGCCGAGGACATCGACATCGTGAAGCGCGCCGAGGAAGTCGCCGTCGCGTAACTCGTCGGGTGCGACGCGGGCGGCGTCGGTTTTTCGCGCGATTCGGTCCGCGACCGTTCGGAAGTGTGAGCGACGCGTGCCGGTGACGGCGCGACCCTGCGGGTCGCGCCACGTACGAGGGTCTCCCCACCACGCGCCGGTCGGACGGTAACGACCGGAGAAGCAACTATACGATTGCAAAACATGCTTTCGCATTGCTTAGAGCAATAAATATACGACTCCAAGCCCGCGAAGGCCGCCGCCGACTCTCGGGTCTCGGCCGTCAGACCGAGACACCACGTTTTTCCACTTCGGACCCGAACCCCGACGCATGGCAGACGACTCCAACGAGAACGCACCTGACGAAACCGAATCCGAAGGCGGCGAGGGCGAGGAGAAGTCCTTCCGCGAGCGAGTCGAGGAGATTCGAGAGAAGCGCGCCGAGGAAGGCGAGGGCGAGGAGGGCGACCGACGCGAGAAGATGGAAGAGATGATGGGCGGCGGCGGTCCCGGCGGCATGGGCGGGGGCAACCCGTTCGCGCAGATGATGGGCGGCATGATGGGCGGCGGCGGACCCGGCGGCATGGGCGGCGGCCCGCCCGGAATGGGCGGCCCCGGCCGCGAGGAAGAGTCCGCTGGCAACGAGGAACTCGTCCGCGAGGTGCGACAACTCCGCGACGAAGTTCGGGACGCGACCCGCCAACTCCAGCGCATCGCCGACGCCGTTGAGGACTTGGACGACTGACGCCTCGCTCGGTTCCGTCGAACCGGTTCGTCCGACTTTCGAATTTTTCCGTCGTCCGCGTCCCGTAGGTGACCGTCCGTCGAGTCCAGACTGGACCGGCCACGGGCTAGACCCTCCTTGAAATACGCACCGCTGGTCGAACTACGGCCCGAATCGAACTATCAGTTCTACATTAGCGTTGTAATTTACTTTTTTGCCATTAGATTTTTAACACTTGTGTGGATATAATCGCGGTGATGTCCCCGCGAGAAAACGACGAAACGGAGTACAGTAGCGAAACTGGTCGCCGTCGTTTCCTCCAAGGCGTCGGCGTAGTCACTGCAACGAGTTTTGTCGGAGCGTCGTCTGCCCTCGCCGCACCGAGCCGAAAGCGGACGCCGAACCCCTACCCGAAGACGGGGTCCGGACCCTCGTTCGAGAGCGATGCGTACTTCCGGCACATCTCGGAACTCCCATCCGTCAAGCGACAACTCGAGAGCTACGAGAAGTCCGGAAAGGTGGGTCATCTCATGACCCACGACCTCCGGCAGAAACTCTCGGACAGCGCCAGCGGCACAGTTGACCTCACTGTCAGCACGTGCGGCGAGCGCTCGGAGATGTACTCGAAGGGGCAGTACGAACGACCGCTTCACGGTTGGCGACCGACCGAGACTGAGGTCAAAGAACTGAAGAAGTACGGCGACGTGGTGTTCGTCCCGGATGTTGTCTCGACCAAGGTCGGTCTCTCGAACGTCGCCGTAGGCGACATCCCGAAAATCGCGGCGCTCGACTTCGTTTTGGAAATCGGCCACGACCCGGCGTTGGAGGTCCCCGACGGAGAGACGAACGACATCTCGACGCAGGCGAGCAACCCGACCGCAGACGACCTCAAAACGTCGAGTCACAACTCCTTCGACAGCGAGGTCTACGACCTCACGACCTACACGCAGGTCGGCGTCATCGGTACCGGGTATCCGAGTACCACATCGTGGAGTAAGAACTGGGCCGAGTCCATCGGTATCGACACCAACAAAGCGAAAGACTTCGTGGACAGCGACTGGCGAACGGGCGATAGCCACGGAACGGACTGTGCCGATACCGTTGCGTACATGCTCAAGGAAGGCGACCCTGAATCCAACCTCATCGTACCGCTCAAGGTGTGGGACGACAGCGACAACAAGGTCGTAACCAGCGCCTTCCGCAACGCGATAGACTACGCGACGAAAAACGACATCCCGATTTGTAGCACGTCCGTCGAGACGGCCGCCAACGAGGGGACGTGTCCCAGCACGCTCTGTGAGGAACTCGACTCCTACTGTAGCGCAGGCTACATGATTACGTGCGCTACCGGAAACGACGACAAGGAGTACGAGGTCTGCCACCCCGCAACGTCGTACTTCACCATCGGCGTCGGTGGCTACAACGGAAGTTGCTCGGGTGGATATAGCTGTGACCCCGCCTCAAACTACGGGAGCATCCTCTACTACGACGATAACTTCAACACGACGTACTGCTCGTGGTGTTACAACGCCGCGGGACAGCGTTCGTTCCAACCGGACGTGTACGCGTGTTACTCGTTCGACACCGACGCGGGCAACAACATCGCGGGAACGTCGTTCGCCGCACCTGTGGTCGCGGCCGGCGGTGCCGTCCACCACTCGGTCCACGGTTCGACCGGTTACGGCACCCACAGGTCTAAGTACCACGGCATGAACAACCACACCGTGTGTCCGAGCGAGTCCTCCAACTCCGGCGACGTGCTTCACGTCCCCGACCTCACGTAACCCCGTGCCGGAGGCTTCGAAGATGAAACGCCGAACAGTCGTCGCCGGTGCGTTCGCCGTCTGCACGAGTCTCACCGGGTGTCTCGGGTCGTCGCAGTCCGACGCCGACGAGACGACCGACAAGCCGACGACGGACGACCCATCTACGACAGCCACGACACCGACGGTGAACGAGACGCCACACGCCGTCGTCGGGCAGTGGAATCTCCCGAAAAACCCGTTTCCGGCGGGCGAACCGCCGCGAGTCGCGTTGCTGACCGACGACGACTGGGGCAGTCGGCTGCGCGAGCCGGTGCTGTCCGAGCGGAGTCGGTCGTTCCTCGCGGCGACGGACTTCGCGGAGAACGCCGTCGTCGCGGTGTCGGCCCGCGTCTCGGCCGGAAAGAACCGACTCGTGGTCGAGTCGGTCGAAGGCGTCGGCACCGAAACCCTGCGACTTCGAATCGGCGAGTACGAGGCCGGGAGCGGACTCAACAACGCACCGCTCCACCTCCTGCTGGTTCGGGTCCCGAACCGCGGGACGACCCCGACGCGGGCGCGAGCGACGTTCGCACTCGTCGGAGACGCCGAAACCGTCACGACCGGCGAGTGAGGGTCTCTCCACTTCGTTTCTGCCGCGCTCGTTTCGCCGCGGGAATAGCCCTCGGTGCGACGGTTTCCGCGAGCCGTGGACTTATTACCGGCCCGTCTGCTATTTCGATTCGTAACAGTGGCCGAGTCCAGCGGCGGGTCGCTCCGTCTGTTCGGGAACCGCGAGTTCGTCGCGCTCGCCAGCACCGCGTTCGCCCGGAGTCAGGCCTACTCGACCATCCTCATCGCGCTGGCGCTGTACGCCGACATGTTCGACACATCGGGTACCGTCGAAGGACTGTTCGGCACGGCGTTCGCCGCGATTCAGTTGCTCATCGTCCTGCCGCTGGGCCGGTACATCGACCTGCGGGACTCGAAGAAGTTCCTGCTCGCGGGTCTGGCGCTCAACGTCGTCGTGTTCGTCGGGTTCGCGTTCGCCTCCGGCGTCGAACACGTCATCCTGCTCCGGGTCGTGCAGGGCTTCTCGGCGAGCATCCTCTGGTTGACCGGCACCACCGTCATCGGCGAAATCAGCCCCGACGACTCCCGAGGACTCTGGATAGGCACCTACAATCAGGTCGGCGCGTTCTCCAGTCTGCTCGGCGACGTGTTCGGCGGCCTGCTCCTGTTTCTCTACGACTTCGAAGTCACCTACGCCGTCCTGTCGGTCATCACCGTCGGCGCGTTCCTCGCGGTGTTCGCGTTCCTCCGGGACAACCCCGGCGGTCGGGCGGACCCCGAGGAAGCCACCGGCTACGAGACGCTCGCGGACCTGATGGAGCGCCGGGCAATCAAGGCGCTGGTCTTCTTCCGCGGGGCGTTCAGCGTCGGCAAGATGGCGGTCATCATCTTCCTGCCCATCTACGCCCGGACCGAGTTCGGCATCAACGCCTTGGTCATCGGCGGCATCATGGCCGGGGGCAAACTCACCAAGTCGCTCACGCAGGGGAAGGTCGGCGACCTGACCGACCGCTTCGGCGAGAAGTATCGGTTCATCCTCGCCGGCGCGCTGACCTACGCGCTCGGCACCGCGCTCGTCCCCCTCGCGGGGTTCGCCGAGGGGTACGTCCCCGGCACGACGCTCACGGCGTTCGGCACGTCGCTGGCGCTCCCCGGGGCCTTCTTCGTGCTGTTCGCGGCCTACGCGGTCCTCGGCGTGGCCGACAGCCTTCGACTTCCGGCGAGCATGGCGCTGTTCGTGGAGGAGGGCGAACACTTCGACGCGGTGGGGTCCAGCCTCTCGCTTCGGTCAATCGCGTGGAAAGTCGGACAGGTCGGCGGCCCGGTGCTGGTCGGGGCCATCTGGGACGCCACGTCGGTCCTCGTGGCGTTCTGGACCGCCGCGGCGTTCATCGTCGTCTCGGCCGCCGTCTTCGCGTGGTTGTTCACGATGGAACCCGCCCCGGACCACGCGACCGCGGCGGCCGACGACTGACCCGAACGTTCCACCTCGAAGACACGTCAGCCCGGACGAGGAACGTCTGACGCAACGTTTACTTGTTAGCGTACATTTGTCCGGGCATGACAAGCCTCGCGGACGCCTACGAGGAGAACGTCGGCGAAGTCGGGAACGTCCGCCTCCTCTACCTCGGAGTCTGCCTGTTCACCGCCGGGGCACTGCTCGTCGTGCTGGCCATCGTCGTCTCCACGACGGGCGTCGAATCGGCCGTGGGACTGGAGTGGTGGCAAGGTCGGGAAGTCGCGGGCGTCCTCGCCGGACTCGGCGTACCGGCGGTGTTCGTCGGCATCTTCAGCGTCCTCCCCGCCAGCCAACGCGTCCGGGCCGCGGCCGCAATCGGCGCGGGCGTCTCGATACTCGGCGTGGCGCTGTTCACCTACGCCTATCCCTACAAGTGGGCGGGGTCCGACGGTCCGGCAGACCTCACCCTGCCGGTCGTCGCCGTCTACTTCTTCGGCGTCCTCGTCACCTTCGGATGCCTGTTCGTCGCCGTCGTCAACTTCAAGACGCGAAACGACCCCGGCGGGACCGTGACGCTCGAAGTCGCTCACGAGGGCGAGGTCCGGACCGTCGAAGTCCAGAAGGGCGAACTGGAGAACTTCGAGAACTTGGACGAGGTGCGCGCGCTCCGGACCGGACTCGCGGACTCGGCCGCCGGGAACCCCGACAACGACCCCGAACCGGTCGCCGTCGACCGCTTCGGGGCCGACTCCGCCGGGGCCGACCCTTCCGGGACCGACCCCTCCGAGACCGGACTCGGCGGCGTCGCCTTCATGGGAGACACCCCGGACGGCGAGACGCCGACGCAGACGAACCAACCGGGGCGGCGAACCCCGAACCGGCGGACCCCGAACCAGCGGACCGCCACCTCCGGCCGAGGCGTCCCGACGAGCGACGGCGGCACGACGGACGACGACATCACGTCGCCGCTGGACGACGCCGACGCCCCTGCCCAACCCCGCCAGCGAACCACCGACGCCTACTGTGGCAACTGTCGGCACTTCGAGTACGTCCGGACCAACGAGGGGATGCAACCCCGGTGTGGCTACTACGGCCGGACGATGGACGACATGGACGCCTGCGAGGAGTGGGAACCGAACAGTTAGAGTTCCGAAAGCGTCTCTTCGACCGACTCCCAGTGACTCCCTTTCCAGAAGTGCTGACCGCAGTCCGGACACCGCCAGACCCGGAACTCGTCGGTGTCGGGCGCGTACTCGGGCGTCTCCGCGCCCGCCGCCACCGCGACCAACGCCGCGTTGCACTCGGCGCACCGCGCCGGGTCCGAGAGTTCCAGCGCGAACCCGGCGTTCGCCAGTTCGTGGAGTTGGTCGGTCACGTCGAGCGATTTTATAAGTAGTCCGCCCGCGCGCGAGGCCAGTTCCGAGTCCCGCGTCACCAGCAGTCGGCCCTCCGAATCGGCGAGGTCCGCAAGCGCGTCGTCGGCCTCGATACCCCGGTCCAGCGCGTAGGCCGCGTCGTAGCCACACATCCTGAGGTAGGTCGCCAACTTGCCGAGCATCACGTCGAGCAGGAGGGGCGCGTCGGCGGGCGTCCGGCGCGATTGGTCGTCGGCCATCTCAGTGGAGGAAGTCCCGGACGCCCTCGGCGTCGCGGGTGTTCAGCACGTCGTCGGCCTGCGCCCACCCGCGCCGGGCGGTATGGACGCCGTACCGGACGTACTCGTACTCCGGCGGAGAGTGGGCGTCGGTGTCGATGGCGATGGTCGCGCCACACTCGACGACCTGCTTGACCGCGCTCCCCCACAGGTCGAGGCGGTGGGGGTTGCTGTTGATTTCGAGGGCGGTGTCGTTCTCGGCGGCGGCGCGGGCCACCACGTCGATGTCCAACTCGACGCCGGGTCGCCGGTGAATCATCCGACCGCTGGGATGACCGATGATGTCCACGCTCGGGTGTTCGATGGCGGCGACGATGCGGTCGGTTCCGTCGCCTTCGAGTCCGCTGTGGGGCGAGGCGACCACGCAGTCGAGGTCCGCCAGCAGGTCGTCGCCGACGCTGATACTCCCGTCCTTGGCGATGTTGGCCTCGACGCCCGCGAAGACGGTGACGGGCAGGTCCGATTCGAGGTCCCGAATCTCGGCCAGTTGCTCGCGCAACTCCTCGTCGTCGAGTCCGACGCCGCCGACCATCCCCGGACCGGTGGCGTGGTCCGAGACGCAGATGTAGTCGTGGCCGAATTCGACGGCGGCCTCGGCCATCTGTTCGATGGTGTACTCGCCGTCGGACCACTCCGTGTGGAGGTGGAGGTCCCCACGAACCTCGCCCTCGGCTATCAGGTCGGGCAGGTCGCCGTCCGCAGCGGCGTCGATTTCCCCGCGGTCCTCGCGCATCTCGGGTTCGATGAAGGGCAACTCGAGTGCGTCGTACATCCCGTCCTCGGTCCGGCCAGCGACTCGCTGGCCGACTCGCTGGCCGGAATTCGGGTCCTCGACCTGACTCACGTCGAAGACGCCGTACTCGTTGATTTTCAGGTCGCGCTCGATGGCGTAGTTTCGGAGTCGGATGTTGTGTTGCTTGCTCCCGGTGAAATACTGGAGCGCCGACCCGAATTCGTCGGGCACGACGACCCGCAAATCGACGCGCTGGCCCTCCGAGCGTACCGCCGCTTTGTCGGTTCCGGCCTCGATAACCTCGTCGGCCTGCTCCCAGTCGGTGAACGCGTCGATGACGGCCTGCCGGTCGTCACTCCCGACCAGCACGTCGATGTCGCCGATGGTGGGCTTCCAGCGCCGGAGCGACCCAGCGAGTTCACACCGGCCCGCCTCCGGGATGGCCTCGAAGAAGTCGAGAGCCGCCTCGCCCACGGGTCGGGCGTCACCCAAAAGCTCGCGGCCTTGGGACTGGCGGGCGAACTCGATGCCCTCCAAGATGTTCCGTTCGGTCTTCTCGCCGAACCCGGACACGTCCCGAATCTCGCCCTCGCGGGCGGCGTTTTCGAGGTCGTCCAAGTCCCGCACGTCCAGCGCGTGGTAGAGGTCGCCCACCGTCTTCGGACCGACGCCCTCGACGCCGGTGAGCGCGGCCATCTCGACGGGCATCTCGGCGCGGGCCTCCTCCAGTTGCTCGAAGACGCCGGTCTCGACGGCTTCGACCACCTTCTTCGAGATGGACTCGCCAACGTCCTGAATCTGCTGGACCGCCTCGGGACCTTCGGCGGCCAACGCCGCGATGTCCTCGGGCGAGTCCCGGATGCTCTCGGCCGCCCGGCGGTAGGTCCTGTGTTTGTACTCGACGCCCTGTGCTTCGAGCAGGTCGGCGTACTCTTCGAGCAAGTCGGCGATTTCGGCGTTGGGTCTCATGGTTTCTGGTCGTCGTCAGAGTCGTCCGCGCTTGCCCGCGTCGTCGCGTCCGAGCGCCTGCTTGAGGAACGACATCCACCGCTTGCGGTCGGCGGCCTCCTTCGCTCGGGCCTCCTGTTCGAGGCTGGTCGGACCGAGGCTTTCGAGGGCGTTCAGCGCGCGGTCGATGCCCACGATGGCCGACACCAACTCCTCGCCCTCCTCGCGGGTGATGTCGCCCTCTTCGAGCAGTTGCTTGCGCTGGAGTCGCTCGCGCCGGAGGTTCTTCTTGGCCTCGTCCACCCGGTCGCGTTCGCCCGCGGGCACGGTGTCCCGGCGCTTGATTTCGAAGACGAACTCCCGGAGGTCTATCGACTCGCCCTGCACGTCGATGGTCTCGGGGATGTCCGCGCCGACCGTCGCGCCCTCTCGCTCGACGCGTTCGAGCAGTTGTTTTCGCTCGTACTCCTTCACGTCCCCATCTCGGTCCGCCAGCGTCAAAAATTCGCCGGGAAACGTCGCTCGGGGGGACTACCCCCTGTCGTAGGTCCGGGCGACGACTGCCGGAGCATGCGCTCGGGAAATAATCGCCGGGCGGCGTATGACTCCGTTCAAAGCATACAAGCGTGGGGTGAGTACGGAGGTGCATGAAAAAGCCCGGCGAAGTGTTCGCGGACGCGAGCGTCTACGACCCCGGTATCGAGGCCATCGTTCCGCGCTACGACGAACTCCACGACGCGATTCTCAACTCCCCGCCCCACGACCGAAACGACCCCGTGAACGTCCTCGAACTCGGCGCGGGCACCGGCGAACTCACGACCAAACTTCTAACCCGGTTCCCGAAGAGCGACGTTCTCGTCGTGGACCACAGCGAGCAGATGCTCGGCGAGGCCGAGCGCAAACTGGAGACGTTCGGCGACCGGGCGACCCTCGAACGCGGCGCGTTCCCCGACGACTACCCGGCCGCCGAAGACGAGTACGACCTCGTGGTCTCGTCGCTGGCGATACACCACTTGGACGAGGGCCGGAAGCGCGACCTGTTCGACGCGGTGTACGAGTCGCTTTCCCCCGGCGGATGGTTCATCAACGGCGACGTGATTCGGTTCGACGCCCCGCACCTCGAAACCGTCTCGGGCGAGATGATAGAAAACTGGGTGCGCTCGAAGGGGTGGCAGGAAGACGACTTCATGGACGAGTGGCAGGCCAGCGACGACTACGACGACCCCTCGACGCTGACCGACCAACTCGTCTGGCTTCGGGACGCCGGGTTCGAGGCGGTCACGTCCATCTGGCAGTACTACAACTTCGCGGTGTACGGCGGCCGGAAGTCGGAGTGAGACCGACGGATACTCCGACGACTGACACGTCCGATTCCGGGTCTCGTCGGAGCGACGAGACCCGCTACGACCCAAATCCCTTTCAGGTCCGGCCCCCAAGACTCTTCCAATGGCGCAGTGCGACGAGTGTGGCGAACACGAGAACATGCCGTACAACTGCCGGAGATGCGGCGGCACGTACTGTTCTACCCACCGGCTTCCGGAGAGTCACGACTGTCCGGGGCTGAACGAGTGGAACGACCCCGACGGCGTGTTCGACAGTGGTTTCGACGACAGCGTGAACGAAGGCGGTCAGTCCTCGGGCGTCAGCGACCGCATCGGCGTGAACACGGGTCCGGGCGGGCCGCTTGGCTACTTCCGGGACAACATGACCTACGTGTTCCTCGGACTGATGTGGCTCACCTTCGCGGCCCAACTGGTGGTCCAACTCACGGCCCCGTGGCTGGTCGGGCCGATATTCGTCCTCCAGTCCGACCACCTCCTGCGGGTGTGGACGTGGGTCACGTCCATCTTCGCCCACGGCGGGTTCGGCCACATCGCGCTCAACTCCATCGTGCTGTACTTCTTCGGGCCGGTGGTAGAGCGACGAATCGGGTCGAAGAAGTTCGTCGCGCTCTTCCTCGTCGCGGGGATGGCCGCGGGTCTCGCGCAGGCGGGCGTCTCGGCAATCATGTATCCGGGCATCCCGTCGGGCGTCGTCGGCGCGAGCGGCGCGATTGCGGCGATTCTGGGCGTGCTGACCGTCCTGAACCCCAGCCTCACTATCTACCTCTACTTCATCCTCCCGATGCCGCTGTGGTTGGCGACGACGCTGTTCGTCGGCTATTCGGTGTTCGTCTCCGCGACGGGCGGTATCGGCGCTGGCGGCGTGGCGCAGTTGGCCCACCTCGCGGGCGTCGCAATCGGTCTCGCCTACGGCGCGAAACTCAAACAGGAGGGCGAGCGCGCACCGCAGGAACTCCAACTCGGCGGCGGCGGTGGTCCGGGCCGCGGTCCGGGCGGTCCGGGCGGACCCGGCGGCCGGTTCTGACGCTCCCGCACGCTCGCTTTTTCCCGCCGCTTTCAATCGCTGTCCCGTCGCTTCCAATCGCTTTTCCCGCCGCCTCCCCTCGTCTCGCCCATGAGACCAGTCCACCCCGAGTTCGTCCCCGACGCCTCGCTCTCGCGCGCGGAGATGGAGCGACTCCAGCGCGACATCGCGGAAGTCGCCGTCTTCGAAGACCGGTTCGACTTCGACCCCGAGGCGGTGTCGGCGGGCGCGGGCGACGCCGAGCAGACGCAGTTAGGCGGGACGGTCAGCGGGGACGACCCGCCCGTCGTCGCTGGCGTGGACCAAGCGTTCGCCGCCGACGGCGAGCAGGCCGTCAGCGCCATCGTCGCGACTCGCGGCGGCGAGGTGATAGAGCGCGTCCACGCCGTCGAACCCACCGAGATACCCTACGTCCCGGGCCTGCTGTCGTTCCGCGAGGGCGGGGCCATCCTCTCGGCGTTCGAGAAACTCGCGGTCGAACCGGACCTCGCGGTCCTCGACGGGAGCGGGCGCATCCACTTCCGGCAGGCGGGCATCGCCACCCACGTCGGCGTCACCCTCGACGTTCCGGCAATCGGGGTCGCCAAGAACCTGCTCTGTGGCCGCCCGCGCGAGTCGCTGGACGGCCACCTGCCGGAGGGCGCGCGGGTCGCCATCGAATCGGACGACGGCGTGACCGCGCCGCCGGGGACGGTCATCGGCTACGCCTACCAGTCGCGACAGTACGACGACCCCGAGACGCGCCACGTCAATCCCCTCTACGTCAGCCCCGGCCACCGCGTGAGTGCCGAGACGACGACGGACCTCGTGGCGCGGCTCTGCGATGGCTACAAACTCCCGGAACCGACGCGACTGGCCGATAGCTACGCCGACGAGGTGAAGGCGGACATCGGGGAGTGAGTCCGGCACGCGTGCGCTCGGTGGAACGGACCCTCGGTCGAACCGCGAACTGGACCCCGAACCGACGAAATTTATCTGTCCCCGACGCGACAGTGGGAGTGTGACCGAAACCGTTCTCATCACTGGTTGCTCGTCGGGCATCGGACGCGAGACGGCCCACGCCTTCCTCGAAGACGGGTGGGAAGTCTACGCGACGGCCCGCAACCCCGCCGACGTGGAGGCGCTCGGCGAGGCCGGGGCGAACATCGCTACGCTCGACGTGACCGACGAAGACGACGTAGAGCGCGTGGTCGAACGCATGATAGACGAGGAGGGCCGCGTGGACTGCCTCGTCAACAACGCGGGGTACGCCCAACTCGGTCCCGTCGAGGACGTGCCCGTAGAGAGCGTCGAAGACCAGTTCGCGGTCAACGTCTACGGTCCCCACCGCCTCGTCCGCGAGGTCCTGCCCCACATGCGCGAGCGCCAGACCGGGACCATCGTCAACGTCTCCAGCGTCGCCGGGCGACTCGCCACGCCCGGCATGGGCGTCTACAGCGGTTCGAAGTTCGCCATGGAGGGCATCACCGACTCGCTCCGTCCCGAGGTGGCCGACCACGGCATCGACGTGGTGCTGGTCGAACCCGGCCCGGTGGACACCGCCTTCACGGAGCGCGCGAACGACGAGTTGCAGGGCGTCGAGCGCTCTGACGGCTACGACACCCTCTACTCGATTCTGGACGACAGCGAGGCCATCGGCGGCGGCGGTCCCGGTTCGGTGTCGCCTCGCGAGGTGGCCGAGACGATTCTCGACGCCGCGAACCTGTCGGACCCCGCCGACCGCTACCCGGTCGGACAGGTGGCGAAGGTGACGTTACTCGCCAGATTTATTCCGGCGAAGCTCCGCGACAAGTTCTTCGGACTCCTGTTCTCGCTCGTGGCGAAAAATCCGCTCGGGGAGTAGTCTACTCTCCCGCTCTGCGCGCGAGCATCGCGGCCGCGAGCAGTGCGACCACCGTCACACCGACCGAGAATCCCGGCGTGTCGCCGGTCGGCGCGGTCTCTGTGACGGTCTCGGTCCCCTCGTCGCTCGCGGACTCGGTGGTCTCGTCGTCGCGCACCTCGAAGTTCAGTTCGAGTCCGTCGTACTCCTTGGCGGCGCTGGTGTTGCCGACCGGGAAGTAGGTGATAGCGGCCCGGAGCGTGTACGTGCCGGGGTCGGACCCGACCACCTCCGCCGAGATGTCTTTGGTCTCGCCGGGCGCGATGACGAACGTCGCGGTGGGGAGTCCGCCGCCGCTACTCTGTACGTCACTCCCGCCCTGAATCTGGATGCCGCTGGGAACCTGTAGCGTAATCTGGACCTTGACCGGTTTCTCGTTGGTCACGTCCGCCGTGAACGCGCCAGCGAGTCGGCCCGGACTCCCCGGCGCGATTATCTTCTCGGGGGTGTAGAGGCGAGCGACTTGGAACAACTCGCCGTTGGCGAACGACTGGCCGTCAACGCCCGACGACGCGGTGTCTTCGGTCGATTCCGGCGTTTCCTCGGTCTCGGGCGCTTCGGTCCGCTCGGTGGTTTCGGTCGTCTCCTCCAACGCCAGCGACTCCGGCGTGGTCGTCGCCACGTCGCCGACCGGAACGCGGAGCGTCTTTTTCACCGTGCGCTCGCCGTTGTCGGTGACCCGGAGCGTCACCGTCTGGACGCCCGATTCGTCGAACGTGTAGGTGGTCTGGGACCCGTCGTAGCCGAAGTAGCCGTCGCCGTCGAAGTCCCACTCGTACTCGGTAATCCGGCCGTCGGCGTCCGAGGACGCCCCCGCGTCGAACGTCACCGTCTGGTCGGGCGCGGGGTTCGTCGGCGAGAAGGTGAACGAGGGTTCGGGGGCCGAGTTCTCGACCCGAATCGTCCTGATTTCTTTCACCGTCTGCTCGCCGTTGTCGGTGACCCGGAGCGTGACGGGGTAAGTGCCCGCGGTGTCGAACGAGTAGGTGTTTTGGGACCCGTCGTAGCCGAAGTAGCCGTCACCGTCGAAGTCCCACTCGTACTCGGTAATTTGACCGTCGGCGTCCGAGGACGCCCCCGCGTCGAAGGTGATAGTGTCGTCGGGCGACGGGTTCGACGGCGAGTAAGTGAACGTGGCGTTGGGTGCGTCGTTGCCGACTCGAATCGTCTTGGTCTCCTTGGTGGTCACGTCGCCGTTGTCGGTGACTCGGAGCGTGACGGTGTAGCTACCCGCGGTGTCGAACGAGTAGGTGTTCTGGGACCCGTCGTAGCCGAAGTAGCCGTCGCCGTCGAAGTCCCACTCGTATTCTTCGATGTTCCCGTCGGCGTCCGAGGACGCTCCGGCGTCGAACGTAATCGTGTCGTCGGGTGCCGGGTCCGACGGCGAGTAGGTGAACGTGGCGTTGGGCGCGTCGTTGCCGACCCGAACCGTCTTGGTCTCTTTGGTGGTCACGTCGCCGTTGTCGGTGACTCGGAGCGTGACGGTGTAGCTACCCGCGGTGTCGAACGACCGGGTGACCGTCGAACCGTCGTAACCGAAGTAGCCGTCGCCGTCCAAGTCCCACTCGTACTCCTCGATACTGCCGTCCGAGTCGGTGGACGACGACGCGTCGAAGGTGACCGTCTCGTCGGGAACCGGGTCCGACGGCGAGTAGTCGAACGCCGCCGTCGGCGCGTCGTTCGTCACCGAGACGGTTTTCGTCGTCGTGACGCTGTTGCCCTCGTCGTCGGTGACGCGAAGGGTCACGACGTACTCGCCCGCGGTGTCGAACGACCGGGTGACCGTCGAACCGTCGTAGCCGAAGTAGCCGTCGCCGTCCAAGTCCCACTCGTACTCCTCTATGGTGCCGTCGTCGGTGGACGACGACGCGTCGAAGGTGACCGTCTCGTCGGGAACCGGGTCCGACGGCGAGTAGTCGAACGTCGCCGTCGGCGCGTTACCCGCGGCCGCCGCACCGCCGACCACCGCGCCAGTCGTCAATCCCACAGTCAGCAAACAAGCTAGTCCCCAAAAATAGGTCAGAGCTATCGCGCGTCTGTTCATCTAATCCGTAATTTAAATCCCGAATATATAAATATTCAAAAGACCGCGCGGCGTCACTCCAGACAACTCGCCACCAGCGCCAGCATTCGCTCGCCGCGCACCTCGTCGGCCAGCAGGGGGACCCGCTTCACGTCGTGACCCCGGAACACCTCTTGGGCTTCCGCGAGGGCGTCCTGTTGTACGTCCCACCGGCGCTGACAGAACTCACAGGTATCGAGGTTCGGCGAGACGAAGGCCTCGTCGTCCACGTCGCCGCCGGTCACGTCCGCGAGGTCCTCCATCACCTTGTTGACCACGACGGTTCCGACCGGCACCTCGAACTCCGCGAGTTGGCCGAGCAGACGCTTGGACTCGAAGACGCTCATCTCCTCGGGCACCATCACGACGCGGAAGTCGGTCTGGGTCGGGTCCCGAAGCGTCGCGCGGAGTCGTTCGATTCGGTCGCTGAGTTCTTCGAGGTCGTCCAACCCCTGTTCGGGGTCGGCGTCCTCGCCGCCGAACATCCCCTTCATCCCCTCCATCATGCCCTGAAACTTCTGTTTGAGCTTCATGATGCGCCCGACCATCGTGTCCATGAGTTCCGGGAGTTCGAGCAGTCGGAGGGTGTGGCCGGTCGGCGCGGTGTCCACGACGACGCGCTCGAATCGCGGGTCGTCCATGAACTCCAACAACTTCTGCATCGCGGCGGCCTCGTCCGCGCCGGGCATCGGCCCGCCGAGCATCGCGTCCATCGGGTTCTCGCCGCCGAGCATCCCGCCGAGACCCCCGAGCGGTCCCCCTGCCGCGCCCTCGTCGCCGACGCCCGCGGCGTCGGCACCTGTGCCGTCGGCGTCCGCGGCGTCGCCAGCGCCCTCGCCGCCCGTCGCCGCGCCGCCGAAGAGGGCCTGTCCCTCTTCGAGGGCGGCCTCGGGGTCGATTTCGGCGGCGTAGAGGGGCACGTCCTCGCGGATGCGCTCGGGCGTCGCGGAAATATCGGTCCCGTAGGTGTCCGACAGCGAGTGTGCGGGGTCGGTCGAGACCACCAGCGTCGCGGTGCCGTCGCGGGCGCTGGCCATCCCCGTCGCCGCCGCCATCGTGGTCTTGCCGACGCCGCCTTTCCCGCCGTAGAGGACGTACTCGGGGGCGTCGATGCCCTCGGGAACGTCGCTCTCGTCGATTCGCTCGACCGCCTCCACGTCGAGTTCGGTCATTGCCGGAGGGTTGTGAGTCGGGACTTGTGTACCCGTCGGTCTCGCGCGTCGGCGGTCGGGTGCGTGCGAGCGTTCGGAGGTTGTTCTGGGTTTGTTAAAGGTGCATTTTTGTTTGTTTAGGAATTGTATAGATTGCTTTTTGGCAGGGGGGTAGCGTTGTCAGGGGCGTCGTCGGAGGTCACTGCGACGGCACCGCAACTACGACGGTAGACACCTCCGACTGCACTGCAACTGCGACAGTGGACGACTGCAACCGCGACGGCAGACGAATCGGGACGACTAGTTTCAGGCTTGAACCAATCATACCGCACCGCCACCGCACGGCACCGCCACCGCACGGCACCGCACCGCCACCGCACAGCACCGTGCCGCCACCGCACCGCGCCCCCGTTCCTCCCCGCACCGCGAGCGCCGTCGGCGCTCGCGGTGCGCGTCCCGTGGTCCGGACGGGTCGCGTTCGCTCGGTGGACCAAACCACCGTGGGCGGGGTAAAGGGGCCGCCCGCTCGCGGCCGAAGGCCGTGGTCGCCTCAGCGACCCCTATCCGGAGCGAGCGAACGCAGTGAGCGAGCGAGGATATGTCGCTGAGCGACCGCGAGCGGGCGGGGGCTTTCGGGGCGTTCGTTGTCACGATTCCGGCGGTCGCTGTCGCGGTTCGTAGCGAGCGGGCGGGGGCTTTCGGGGCCTTCGTTATCGCGAGTCCGGCGGTCGCTGTCACGAGACGAAGCGACCTGACGGGGGCTTTCCAAATCGGGACTCCGACCGTCTCCGAGTTCCCCGACCTACGACTCCGCCCCCGTCCGAGAGTTTTTTCCGCTGGGCCACGACGTATCGAGTATGACCGAGACCGACGCCACCGAGCAGTCCGACGACGAGGGTCGGGAGTACGACCCCGAGGCCGAACACGCCTTCCCCGACCACCGCCTCAACGAGGTCTTGGAGTTCGTTCAGAGCGACCCCGAGATTCAGACCTACCTCGACGCCCAGAACGTCAACCCCGTCGTCCGGAAGGGGTACAACGACCACGGGCGCAAACACATCTCCATCGTCCGCAACCGGGCGCTCGCGCTCTACGACCTGCTCAAGAAGGGCGGCATCGACTTCAACGGCGCGTCCGAGCAGGGGTTGGACGAGGCCGACGAGAGCGTCATCGTCGCGCTGGCGGCGACCATCCACGACATCGGCCACGTCGTCCACCGCGACGAACACGCCTACTGGTCGATTCCGCTCGCCGCGGACGTTCTCGACCGCATCCTCCCCCAGTTCGACTTCTACGACCGCGAGGATGTCGTCCGCGTGAAAGGCGAGGTCCTCCACGCCATCCTCTGTCACCACACCGAGGAAGACCCCCTCACGACCGAGGCGGGGGTCGTCCGGGTGGCCGACGCCCTCGACATGGAGAAGGGTCGCTCGCGGATGCCCTACGAGAAGGGCGGCCGTGGCATCGACACCGTGTCGAGTCAGGCCATCCAGCGCGTCACGCTGATGCAGGGCGATACCGTGCCGGTCCTCGTGGAAATCGAGATGTTGAACGCCGCGGGCGTCTATCAGGTCGATAACTTGCTGAAGGCCAAACTCCGGGACTCGGGACTCGAAGACGACATCCGAATCGTCGCGGTCAACATCCGCGACGGCGACAACAATCTGGTCGAACGGGTGGAACTCTAACCCACCGCCTGCCTACCGAATCGACTCGTAGACGCTCCGCAACTTCTCGATAGCGTTCTCGACGCTGACCGACTCGCGCCGGGCCAGACACGTCTCTCGCAACTCCTCGCGTTCGGCCAGCGTCCGGCGAATCGCCTCCCGGAAGTCCGCCACGTCGCCGCTCTCGTAGTGATAGCCCGTCTCGCCGTCGCGGATGGTGTTCGAGAGCGCGCCAGCGTCCGCGCCCACGACGGGCGTGCCGCAGGCGTTGGCCTCCAGCGCAACCAGTCCCTGCGTCTCGACCGGACTCGGGAACGCGAAGGCGTCGAGCGCCGAGTAGAACGCGGGCATCTCCTCGCGGTCCAGAAAGCCCAAAAAGCGGGCGTCCGCACCGACTCCCTTCGCCTGCGCTTGCAAGTCCTCGCGGGCCGGGCCGTCGCCGCCGAAGACGACGGTCACGTCCATCTCGGCGGCGGCGGCGACCAACTCCGAGAGGCGCTTTTCGTAGCCGTGACGCCCGGTGTAGCCGATTAGCGGCCGGTCGCCGAGCAAGTCGTGGCGGTCCAGAAAGTCGTCGGTCTCGACGGGTTGGAACCGCTCGGTGTCGATGCCGTTGGGCACCACCTCGACGGGCGTGTCCACGCCCACCTCGTCTTCGAGGTGGGCGCGGGTCGCCGCGGAGGGTGCCAATACCGCGTCGGCGCGCCCGAAGAACCAGCGTTCGTACGCCTCCGAGACCCGGCCGACCAGCGAGGCCACCGAGTCGGTGGGCGAGACGTACTCGGCATACTCGCTGGTCGGGGTGTGGTAGGACGCGACCAGCGGAACGCCTTGGTCGCGGGCGAGTCGGAGGCCGCCGAGACCGATGCTGAACGGCGTGTGGGCGTGGACGACTTCGGCGTCCCGGACCGCCTTCGGAATCGTGGGCGTGCCGAGGCGGAACCCGTCGTAGAACGGAAACGGGAGGCTCCCGACCGGATGCTCGCCGTCGTTCGGCCGGTGGCCGTCAGCGTTGGGGTAGACCACGTCCATCCGCCCGCCTGCCCGTTCCCAGCGATCGCGCCACGACGCGATAGTGTAGGTCACGCCGTTGACAGTCGGCAGGTAGGTGTCGGTGAACGCGGCGACCTGTTCCATTGTTGGCCCCTTTGGGAACCGGTAGTTAAGTCCTTTTGAAGTCGCCTCGCCGCGGAGAAGTCCGAATCCCGTGAGCTACCGCGCTAACTCGCGGTAGAGTGACACGAGGTCGTCACCTATCGCGTCGAGTTCGAACTCTCGGCTCTTCTCGGCGGCGGCGTGGCCCAACTGCTCGCGCAGGTCGAGGTCCCGGAGTCGGTCCAGCGAGGCGGCGAAATCCCCGACGGCACCGCTCGCTTTCAGGCAGTGAGTCCCGTCGTCCAACCAGTCGTAGGTCGGAATGTCTCGAATCACGAGGGGCTTGCCGCAGGACATCGCTTCCAGCAGGGCGATGCCCTCGTTCTCGTTCTTCGAGGGCCAGAAGAACACGTCCCCGGCCGCGAACGCTCCTTCTATGTCCTCGACGTAGCCCGTGAACTGGCAGTTGTCGGGCGCGCTCTCGACCAGACGTTTGGTGTCTCTGCTCTTGAGGAACCGGTCTAACTCGCCGCCCGCGGGATTGAGGTAGCCGAACCACACGAAGTCGAGTTCGGGCATCTCGTGGGCCGTCTCCACGAACGCTTCCAGTCCCTTCCGCTTGATGACGTGGCCAACGTTGAACACGACCGGCGGGTCGAGGTCGTAGCGGTCCAGATACGTCTCGCGCAGGTCCTCGTCGTCGTAGCCCTCGACCTTCTCGGGGTCGAAGCCGTTGCTGATGACGGTCTTGGGCGCGTCGGCGTACTCCTCTACGACCCGACGGTTGTACTCGGAGGGACAGACCAGATGGTCGGCCAGCGAGTAGGCGTACCGGAGGTAGGGCTTCATCGGCTTGGCGAGGAGGTTCGAGAACGCGAAACTCTCCTCGAAGTCCTCGGCGGTCTGGTGGGTGTGGACGAGGACGGGAACGTCGGCGCGTCGGGCCTGCTTCGCGTAGTAGAGGGACTTCGGACCCATGTTGTTGAGGTGGAGCAGGTCGGCGTCGAGCGTCGGTCTCGTCGTGTACTCGACGCCGTGGCGGTCCATAATCTTGCGCTGGTTGTCCACCGACTGGGCGTGGCCGCCGGTGATGTACTCCTCCCACTCGAAGTAGTGGCTCACCTTCATGGTTCGAGTCCAATCAGGCCGAAACCGCCGATTCCGGGGTCGTTGCGCGCGCTCACTGTCGGACGGAAAACGCGGCCGGGACAAAACCCTACCGGAACGCGGCGGAAACGCCTCGGAAAGTAGTCTATTTCGCCCGCCAGAAACCAAAAGATATTTTAGTTGCTCAGAGAATGACCCCGATGGGGCAACACAGGAACCTTCTATCCTTGTCCTGTCTCGCCCCGGAAACCCCCACCCCCCATTCCCATAATGAACATCGCCGAAGAGCGCATCGAGCGTCTCGCCTCGCTCGCCCGCGAAGCAACCGCCGAGTGTCACGACGACCGCGCCCGCGAGTACGTCCGCCTCGCGCGCAGACTCGCCGAACGAAACCGCGTCTCGCTCCCCGAGCAGTTCAAGCGGTTCACCTGCGACGCCTGCGATAGCTACCTCCGACCCGGAAAGAACGCCCGCGTCAGGCTTCAGAGCGGCCACGTCGTCCTCACCTGCGACTGCGGCGAACAGAAGCGACACCCCTACGACTCCTGACCCCGCGGTTCGTCCGTCCCCCTTCACGTCTTTTAAGGTCGTCCCCCACCGAGAAGGGGGCATGACCGACGAAGACCTTCGCAAGCAGGCCCACGACCTCGACGTGACCGTCTGGGTCGGCAAGGCCGGTATCGAATCCGTCACCGACGAACTCGCCAACCAACTCGGCGACCGCGAACTCGTGAAGGTGAAGTTCCTCCGGGCCGCCCGCGGCGGAACGTCCACCGAGGAACTCGCCGACCAACTGGCCGACCGGGTAGACGCCGACCTCGTGGAGACGCGTGGTAACACGGCCGTCCTCCACTGATGGTCGAACCGCTTCCGGTCTTGGAGCGACTCCTCGGCGACGCTGGCTACGCGATGGCCCTGACCCAAGCCATCTACTTCGTCGTCTCGTTTCTGACGGTCTACTTCGTCGGCCGGGCGACGGTAGTTCCGCTGGTCGGCCGATTTCTAGACCGGCGGGACCTCGACAGACACGCCAAGACGCCACTGTTGAAGTTGACCAAGTTCGGCGTCGTGTTCGTCGCCGTCTCGGTCGCGTTCGGGTTCGCCGACTACGGCAACTTCCTGACCTCGCTGGCGACCATCGCGGCGGCGGCCACCCTCGCCATCGGTCTGGCCACGCAGGATGTCATCAAGAACTTCGTCTCGGGCGTGTTCATCTACACCGACAAACCCTTCAAAATCGGCGACTGGGTGGAGTGGGACGGCGGTAGCTACTCGGGCATCGTGGAGGACATCGGCCTGCGCGTGACTCGGGTCCGTACCTTCGACAACGAACTGCTGACGGTGCCGAACTCCCAACTCACCGACGGCGTTATCAAGAACCCCGTCGAGGGCGACCGACTCCGCCTGAAGTTCCTGTTCGGCATCGGCTACGACGACGACATCGACCGCGCCACCGAGATTATCGTCGAGGAAGCCGAGGACCACCCCGACGTGCTGGACGACCCCGCGCCCTCGGTCCGACTCACCGAACTCGGCGACTCGTCGGTGGGTCTCCAGTCGCGCGTCTGGATAGCCGACCCCTCCCGAAGCGACTACGTGAAGACCCGCGGCGAGTACGTCACCGCGGTCAAAGAGCGGTTCGACGCCGAGGGCATCGACATCCCCTACCCCAATCGGACGCTCGGCGGCGGACTGGAGTTGACGAACGTCGAAGGGACGGTCGAAGCCGCGGACGACTAGTTCTGACCACTTCTCTGCTGTGCTGTCGAGTACCAGATACTGCACCGCGAACGAAGCGAGCGGACCAAGGAACCGTCGAAGAAGCGCCTGTGGCGCTTCTGAGGCGGTGACGCCGTGTTTTTCATCGAAGTTTTACAAGCGAAAGACCGGCGAGCCGACGGCTCGCCGGTCTGGAGCGTGGTAAGAGTTCGGTATGAATGCGGACAGCCGGAATCGCCCGGCGTTCCGTGCCGGGGAATCCCGGTCGCGTCCTCCACCCCGCGGCCCTACGAGCGATAGCTGTCCAGTGGTCCGCTGCTCGCTTCCGCGCCTGACGGATTACCACCGGCTAACTCCGACTGCGACACTCCTGCGAGTGCCCGCCGGAGACCGCTATCCCCGTAGGACGAGGCTTCGAAGTCGGCTTCCGGGGCCCGGCACGGTCTGACCGGACTCTTCCGGGGTTCGGCCCCCGCTGAAGACCATAGTGCGGGTGACGAGCAGGGCCTAACTGCCCGACCTAGTCCATCTCGAAGTAAGCGGCCACGGACTTAAGGGCCTTTCGCAAATCGTGCGACGGCGAGGAACCGGACCCCCGGAGAGACCGACGCCGGGCGGGAAAGGACTACGCGACGGCGAGGATAGCCCACGCGTTGCCGACGACGACGAGCAAGCCCGCGAGGAGGTAGACCGCGCCCCCGGCGCGGAACGTCCGGCGGGCGTTGCCGGTCACGCCCGGCAGGACGACGAGGACGACCGCGGCCATCGCCTTCAGGAGGACGAGACCGGCCAACCCTGCTTCCGCGAGGACCGCCGAGGCGACCGGGTTGACCTCTTCGAGTCCCATCGCCATCCCGAACCCCGTGGTTACCACGTCGCCGACCATCAGCGCGACGACTGCGCCGAACAGGACCGACGAGACGTACCCCCACCACGACCGTCCCTCGTCGCGGAGGACGTACTCGCGGTCTTCCTCTAGCAGGAACTCGTCGTCCCGGTGCATCCACCGCTCGCGGGCCTCTTTCGAGTCCGCGAGGTCGCCCACTCCGTCGCCGTCGGTCTGAGGACTCGCGGGCGGGTCGGTGCCCGTCGGGGCGTCGATTCCGGACGGGTCGCTCTCGGACACGACCCAAGCTACCGGCGCGTCGGGCTTTGTTATGCGTCGGCTGACAGCTCCACACGCGGTGGCTGTGTCGGAGTAATCGGTCGCTACTGTCGCTTACAGCACCTCGCGCGCGAACCAACCACCGCTGGCCGCGAGCGCCAGTGACGCCGCGAGCAGTGCCCACCGGTGGTAGCCGAACGCCGCCTGCTCGGTCAGACTGCCGACGAGACTGCCGACCGCGACGGCCCACCAGAGGACGAGCAACGCCACGAACCCGCCGAGGACGACTGCCGCGCCCGCGGCGGTCGGCGGGTCGGTCCGGCCGTTTCGTCCGGCGGCGAAGACGACGATTGCGACCGTGGCGAACAGGCCGACGACGAGGTGAACAGGGATGAGCGTCGGCGCGCTGTAGTAGACGCCGACTTCGGAGGCCCCGATGAGGAAGTACGGTACGACGATAGCGGCGAGGACCGCGAGCGCGGCGACGACGCCGACAGTCGGCGCTGGCGTCTCGGGCAACCGTTCCTGCGACATGCGCGATGCTTTTCGGGGGGAGAGCAAAAGGCCAGCGGTCGAGTCGGAAAAGTCACGTATCAGGCGACACGACTGTCCACCATGGGATTCGGAAGTACGGCCAAGAAAGTCCAGAAACTGGCCGACACCGCCGAGAAGCTGTACAGCAAACTCAACGAACTCCGCGAGCAGGTCGCCGAGATGCGCGAGCAACTCGACTCGACCAGCGAGCGCGTCGAGCGACTGGAGCGCGAGAACGCCCGACAGCGCGCGCTCCTCGAAGCAATCGCCGAGGAACACGACATCGACCCCGCAGAAATCGAAGTCGAGAGCGTCGAAGACGGGACCGAGACCGAAGCGTAGCGGCGGTTTCCCGACCGCCGGGAACTCCACACAAAAAAGGTTAACCGCCCTCCCAACTTTTGCCTACCCAATGACGGACCACCAGACGCCGCTCGACTCCGTGCTGGAGACGGTGGGCGAGACCCCGCTGGTTCGCGTGCAAGCGGCACCCGACGAGGTGCCGGTGTACGCCAAACTGGAGTCGTTCAACCCCGGCGCGAGCGTCAAGGACCGCATCGGCAAGTACATGGTCGAGCAGATGCTCGAACGCGGCGAACTCGAACCCGGCGGGACGGTCATCGAACCCACCGCGGGCAACACCGGCATCGGGTTCGCCATCGCCGCGGGGCAACTCGACGTGAACGCCGTCTTCGTCGTCCCCGAGCGGTTCAGCGTCGAGAAACAGCAGTTGATGGACGCCCTCGGCGCGGAGGTCATCAACACCCCGACCGACGAGGGCATGGGTGGGGCCATCGACCGAGCGCACCGACTCGCCGACGAGATGGACGACGCGGTGGTCCCCCAGCAGTTCTCCAACCCCCTGAACGCCGAGGCCCACTACGAGACGACGGGACCGGAGATATTCGACGCGCTCGACGGCGAGGTCGGTGCAGTCGTCGCGGGATGTGGCACCGCGGGCACGCTGATGGGCATCGCCGAGTACGCCGTAGAGCAGAACCCCGACGTTCACGTCACAGCCGTCGAACCCGAGGGGTCGCTCTACTCCACCACCAAGGGCGAGGACGTGGCGGAGGCCGAGTACAAAATCGAGGGCATCGGCACCCACGACCCCGCGACCAACGAACTGTTCGACCCGGACCTCGTGGACGAAGTGCTACAGGTGCCGGACCGTCGCGCTCACGACGAACTGAAACGTCTCGCGCGCGAGGAGGGCCACCTCGTCGCCTCCAGCGCGGGCGCGGCCAGCGCCGCGGCCTGCCACGTCGCCGAGCGCATCCGCGACGGCGAACTCGACGCGCCCTACGACTCGGTGGCGACGATTTTCCCCGACTCCAGCGAGCGATACCTCTCGAAGGGCATCTACGGGTCGTTCGAGGAGTGGGAAGGGTAGCTCTTACTTAGATATTTGTTTTTCTTTTTCTGAGCAATCTTTAGGTTGTTCAAGCGTGACTTTCTGATTTTCCTCGCTCCCACGGCGCTGTGCGGTCTGATTAGCTCAAGCCTGTCGCCAGATTTTCACGTCTCGCTTCGTAGAGGAGGCTGGAAACGGACCTGCGACGCGATTCCGCACAGCTAGACCGCAACGCGGCTTCAGGCTTGAGCCAATCAAAACCGCAACTGCACAGCACCGCACCGCAACCGCCTCACGCCTCTCCAATCTCCTGCGCTACTTGCTCACGTCCGTTCGCACGCCGGAACGCGACAATCACCGACGACGTGCCGAAAGGAGGGAGTCGCCGAGTGCATCCGAAGTGCAGTTACTCCCCGAGAAACCCCGGAACCGCGCGACTCACACCCACGGCGGCGCGTGCAGGTCGTGCATCGACTCGATGGTGTAGTGGGGCGCGTGGTCGGCCGTCGCACCCGTCCGCTCCGTCCCCGCCTGCTCCAACCACACCGACGCCACGCCCGCGGCGTGCGCGCCCGCCACGTCCGCGCGGAGCGAGTTGCCGACGTGGACCGTCTCGTCGGCCGAGACGCCCATCGCCGACAGCGTGCGGTGGAAGTGGTCGGGGTCGGGTTTGACCGGGCCGCCGGGTTCGGTGAACGTCGCGGCGTCGAAGTGGCCCGCGATGTCCAGCGCCGCGAGTTTCGCGGTCTGGGTCTCCCGGTCGCCGTTGGTCACCAGCGCGAGGTCGTAGCGCGCGCCGAGGGCGTCTAACGCCGACTCCGCGCCGGGCAGAAACTCCACCGCGGTCGGGTCGGGGTCCTCGTAGGCGCGGGCCACCGCCAGCGCGTCGGCGGACTCGAGGCCCTGCTCGTCGGCGATGCCGGTGAAACACCGCTCGCGGAGTTCGACCGTCGAGTCCGCACTCACCTTCGGCAACCACCGCCGGAAGTCGGCGGCCCCGAAGAACGGTTCGACGCCCGCCCGGTCGAAGGCGTCGGCGAGTCGGTCGGCCGTAGAGCGGGGATGGGCACAGATGGTGTCGTCCAAGTCGAGAAAGACCGCGGAGGGGTCCGCACTGCTCATTACGACTCGCTACGCGCTCGACCGACAAAACGCCTCCGGGGAAGTCACTTACGCGTGGACGTGCTATCCGATACGGAACCTCATGACCAGTTTCGACTCGAAGTCAGTGAACAAACTCAGTATCGTCTCGACGCTCGTGGACGCCGCGATAGCGTTCTCCCGCGGTCGCAAGAAGAGCGGTCTCCTGCTCGTCGGTGCCGCGGCGCTCTCCTCGCGCGTTCCGGGTCTCGGGACCGCGGTGTCGCTGTTCCTCCGACTCGTCCGGCGACTCCGGTGAGGCGGCAAAGTAACCGTCTCAGACCACCAATCGCTGGTGTTCGACCTTGAGGCACTTGTCCTGCACGACCCGGAGTCCGGCGTCCTCGGCGCGCGTGGCGGCGTCGGCGTCGGCGATGCCGAGTTGCGTCCAGACGACTGCCACGTCGTCGCGGGCCAGCGCCTCGTCCACGATGCCCGACACCTCGTCGCTCGGCCGGAACACGTCCACCACGTCGATTTTTTCCTCGACATCCGCGAGCGAATCGTAGGCCGTTCGCCCGAATATCTCGTCGGCGGAGGGGTTGACCGGAATCACCTCGTAGCCGTTGTCGAGCAGGTACTTCGGAATCTCGTGGGCGTCCTTGCCGGGCGTGGTCGAGCATCCGACGACCGCGATACGCTCCATCCCGAGGATTTCGCGCAGTTCGGCGTCGCTCTCTACGGGCATACCGTCCCTGAAGTCGCCTGCGTGCAAAAGGATTGAGGTAGCTACCGCGCGGTGGTCGTTCGGGACGCCGCGCTCGCGCTTGCTCGCGCTCGCTCGGGCAGGCGCGCTGGCGCTTGCCGTTCGCGGCCGCGCCAGCGCGCGGGTCGTCAAAACGTTTCAGCGGAGGTACGCCACGGCCCCGCGCCACGCCGCGAAGGAGACGGACCCGATGCCCGTCACGACCAGCGCGAACGAGAGCGGCGCGTCCCCGTGGAAGAGCGCAGTGGCCCGAAGCGCCAGTCCGATAGCGGCCGCGAGGACCCACGCCCCGACCACGCGCTGGACCGCGGTCCGGACCGTCCGGGTCGCGCCGGGCGCGTACACTCCCACCGCGAGGGCGGCGACGACCCACCCGAGGAGGAACGGGGCCAGCGTATCGGCGACCACCAGCGGCGACTCGGCAGGGTTCACGTCGTGGCGGAGTTCGCCCATCACGATGAACCCGACCAGCACTAACAGGTCGCCGAGTGCCAGAAGCGCCGTGTCCGGCGAGCGGTCGAACCGCGAGCGAAGCAGTCCTTCGGCGTTGCTCATGCCGACGGCTTGGGTCCGGGCGGTTATGATTCCCGCGATGCGCGCCCGACCACGGTGTAGGTCGGTCCCTCCGTCCGGTACTTGGCGTCGAGACCCGCGTCGGCGACTTGCCGAGCGAGGTGTTCGGGCGGGAAAAACGTCGAGTCGAAGCCGTAGAGGTGTTCGCCCGCCTCGACCAGTCGGCCGACGAGCGTCGTCGGGTCGAACTCCCGAACGACGAGAACGCCGCCGGGTCGGAGGACGCGGACTGCTTCCTCGACCGCACGCTCGGGGTCGCCGAAGTGGTGGAGCGCGTCCACCACGAACACGGCGTCGGCGCTCGCGTCCGCGAAGGGCAACCGAGCGGCGTCCGCCCGGACCGCCTCGGACCCGTTCCGGCGGGCCTGTCGGGTCATCCCCTCGGCGGCGTCGGCGACGATTCGCTCGCGGACGCCGAGCGCCGACGACCCCCGGCCGGTGCCCCCGCCCACGTCGAGGACGCGCTCTACCGTCCTGTCGGCGAACGCGAGCGCTTCGCGGAACTCGTCGGAGTCGGGTGCGGGGACAATCCAGTCGTAGAGTCGGGCCATCCGGTCGAAGGTGGCGGTGTCGCCCAGCGCGTGGCTCATGGCTGACAAGAGGTGGCGGCGCGGGAAAAAGACCGGACTTCCCAGTTACTGGCTGGACTCGTCGCTCGCTCTCTCGGGGCGTCTGCGACCGCGGGCGAGTAGCCAGACGAGGATGACGACACCCTCCACCCGCGCGGCGGTGTACACCCACGGCCGGAGGGTCACGTCGCCGCTCTCCGTGGCGAGGTTCATCCAGAAATCGACCATCCGCCGCGGGAAGAGCAACTCCACGACGCCGATTGCGAGCATGACGGTTCGGACGACCATAGCGAGCGTACGACCCCCACCGATAAATGATTGGGTGTCCGGTGAGAATCGTACACGTTTCCCTAAGAGATGAAAATAATTCTTAAAGAAATAAATAAGTGTCCGTCAACGCGACCGGCGCGGGCGCGGCGCTCGTGCGCCGCGCCCGCGTACGCGGACGACTGCACGTCTCTCACGAACGTACGCACACGTCCGCTCACGAACGCGGGCGAGCGAAGCGCAGTTACCGCGCGAGACCGAAGTCGGCGGCATGGAGTACGCGCTGGTCGGGTGGTCGGAGGACGAACCCCGGATACGTCTCGACCACCGCGAGTTCAGTTACGCCGGGAAGTTCGTGATGTCGAACACCGGCAATGCCGTGGCGCGCGACCCCGAGACCGTCGAATCCGAGCGAGAGCGCGACCCCGAGTCCGACGGGGGGACCGACACCGATTGGCTCGAAGACGACCGAATCGTCGCCGCCATCGCGTTCAACGAGGACCGGACCGACTCCGCGACGGCGTGGCTACGGTACGTCACGGTCCGGCGGGACCGCCGCGGGGAGGGCATCGGCGCGCGCCTCGCCGGATTTGCGACCGCGCGCCTCCGCGAGCGAGGCTACGACCGGGTGCAAATCGCAGTGAACAACGCGTTCGCCTATCACGCCCTCTACAAGGCCGGATTCGGCTACACCGGCGACCAGACCGGACTCGCGGAGTTGGTCCTCGCCGCGCCCGCCGACCGCACCGCCGAGGGCTACCAGTCCGGTCTCGACGCCTACCGCGAGCGCGAGGACCTCACGACCGCCGAACGCGACTTTCTCGCGGCGAAGGCCGACACGGACCCGCCGGACGTGATTCGAACCCCGGAGTAGGCCCTGTCCGAGGTGCGAAGACAGGCCCACCAACCGCCAGCGAACGCTCGGCCCACCAACCGCCAGTGTGGGTGGATGAAAGGGACCGCCCGGTCGCGGCCGCAGGCCGTGGTCGTCTCAGCGACCACTATCCGGAGCGAACGGAGTGAGCGGAGGATATGTCGCTGAGCGACCGCGAGCGGGCGGGGGCTTTCTAAACCGTCTTTCCAGCGACTCCTGCGGTTTTTCCCGCGTTTTCAATGACGTAGAGCGAGCGGGCGGGGCTTTCTGGGTCTACGTTTCTCCAACGACAACGACTACGACGACAACAACGACAGCGACCACGACGACAACAACGACAGCGACGACAGCGACTACGACGACAACAACGACAGCGACGACAACAACGACGACGGCGACAACGACTACGACGACAACAACGACAGCGACGACAGCGACTACGACGACGGCGACAACGACTACGACGACAACAACGACAGCGACGGCGACAACGACAGCGACGACTACGACAGCGACGGCGACAACGACGACTACGACAGCGACGGCGACAACGACAGCGACGACTACGACAGCGACGGCGACAACGACAGCGACGGCGACAACGACGACAGCAACAACTACGACGATAGCGACCACAACGACGACAGCGACACCCGCGTCGCCGAAGAGCCACCGAGACTAAGCGCGCCGAGACCGAATCCCGAGGCAACTGGGGGTTCGGGACATGGACGACCGAAATTCGCTACCGGGAGAAGACGCATCGTTATGGATGGCGACGACCGGGCGCACCGACTACCCGGCGCTCGGCGGCAGTCGGCGAGTCGATACCGCGGTCGTCGGCGGCGGAATCGCGGGCGTGACGGCCGCGCTCCACTGCGCGGAGGCCGGACAGGAGGTCGCACTCCTCGAATCCGACCGCATCGTCGAGGGCGTCACCGGCCGGACCACCGCGAAAGTCACTGCACAGCACGGCCTGATTTACGACGACCTGCTCGACAGACACGGCCGGACCGCCGCCCGGCAGTACGCCGCGGCAAACGCCGCCGCCGTCGAGGAAATCGCCGACCGGGTGGTCGCCCACGACATCGACTGTGACTTCCGGCGACTCCCGGCGTACACCTACGCCGCGAGCGACGACCAGCGCGCCGCGGTCGAACGCGAGGCCACCGTCGCCGAGGGTCTGGACCTGCCAGCCACCTACACCGCGGACCCGCCGTTCCCCGCCGAGACGCCCGGCGCGGTGGAGTTCGAGGCGCAGGCCCAGTTTCACCCGCGGAAGTACCTGCTCGCGCTGGCCGACGAGATTTCGGACTCGGGCGGGGCGACCATCTTCGAGCAGACGACGGTGACGGGCGTCGAGGACCGCGGGGACGGGTCCGGGTCCCCGTGCCGCGTCGAGACCGAGCGTGGGACCGTGACCGCCGACTCGGTGCTTCTGACGACTCACTTCCCCATCGAGGACCCCGCGTTCTACTTCGCGCGCCAGTACCCCAAGCGGTCGTACGTGCTGGCGGTCAGACTCGCCGAGGACCCGCCCGAGGGGATGTTCTACCGCGACGAGGAACCCTACTTCTCGGTCCGGCCGCATCCGACCGCTGATGGCCCGATAGCGCTCGTCGGCGGCCAGAACCACAAGACCGGGCAGGGCGGTTCGACCGCCGACCGCTACCGGAAACTGGAGCGACAGGCCCGCGACCACTTCGACGTGGAATCTGTCGAGTACCGGTGGTCCACGCAGGACTACGTGTCGGTGGACCGTATCCCCTTCGTGGGCGAACTCGGCCCGACGACCGACGGCGTCTACGTCGCCACGGGGTTCGGCGGGTGGGGAATGACAAACGGCACCGCCGCGGGGAAGATGCTCGCGGCGTTCGCACGGGGGACGACGCCGCGGTGGGCCGACGCCTTCGACCCGACCCGAATCGACCTCGAAGCCTCGGGGAGAGTCCTGCTCTCGGAGAACGTCAACGTCGGCAAGGAGTTCACGGGCGACTGGGCCAAATCGCCCTTCCGCGGCGCCGACCCCGAGGTGGCACCCGGCGAGGGCGAGGTGGTCCGGCGCGGCGGCAAGCAACTCGCGGTGGCCCGCGACGAGGCGGGCGAACTCCACGTCACCTCGGCGGTCTGCACGCATCTGAACTGCATCGTCCACTGGAACGACGCCGAGGGGTCGTGGGACTGCCCGTGCCACGGGTCGCGGTTCTCGATAGACGGCAAAGTGCTGGACGGCCCGGCAGTCGAGGACCTTCCCGAGCGCGGAGAGTAGCGATTAGGCCCGTCACTCGCCTTCGACGAGTTGGCTCAACCAGAGTAACGTCGCCAGCGTGCGGGTCGGATTCCGGAACCGGACCACGCGACTCCGCGGGTCGAACTCCACGAGTCCGTAGTCGGCGAGTCGCGGCAGGTGCTTGTGGTGGAGGTCCGACCGCACGCGCTCGTACGCCGACTCCGAGAGCGCGGACGGCGACCGACCCCTCTCCCGCGCGGCGACGTAGCGCGCGAGTTCGTCCTCGTTCGCTACCTCTTCCCGACTCAGGTAGTACAGCGCGTAGCGCCGCCGTTCGTTCGATAGCGCGTCGAAGTACTGGTCGAGTCGGGGCAGGCCGCCACTGGTCGGTCCGCCCGCTTCCGGTCCGCTCGTTCCCGGTCCACCTGCACCCGGTTCGTCCCCGTCGTTCTCGTCCGGGTCGGACCCGGCCCCGGCGTCAGACATGCCTGTAGTGAACGACAGTTCCCGAAGGTAAAATTCTAGCTGAGAATACTCAGATACGCGCGAGATACACCTTACAATCTCAGTCTAGTTCACGTTCGTTTCAAAACCCTTAGAAACGACTGACGGCGTAGCCGTACCGTACGGCGATTCGCGTGGGAGAGACAGCTGTACAAGACTGTGGAATCGGGGGGAACGATTGGACCTACGACGGTGACGGTCAGTCGTCGCTGACGAACGCGCTCGCCGAAGCGATAGCCGACCACGAGGGGGTCGAACACATGAATCTGGACTTCTCGCTCTATTCGAGCGTCGATGCCGAGGCGTTGGAAACGTTGCTCGATTCGGTCTCGGAGACGGAAGTCTGCGTCCGGTTTCGCGTGGCGAACGTCGTGGTCTCGCTCCGGAGCGAGGCCGACGACGAGGTTTCCATCGGTGTCGCCGACGCCGACCAGTAGCTTTCAAACCTCCGCGCTCCCTACCGTCGAGTGATGGGAAACGCTGATTTGCGCCAACTCGCGGTGTTGGAGGAAGTCGCCTTCGAGCAACTGGAGGGGAGCGTCGTCGCCGTGGACGCCCACAACTGGCTCTACAAGTACCTCACGACGACGGTCAAGTGGACCACCGACGCCGCCTACACCACCGACGACGGCACCGAAGTCGCCAACCTCATCGGAGTCGTGCAAGGTCTTCCCAAGTTCTTCGAGAACGACCTGACGCCCGTGTTCGTCTTCGACGGGGCCGTCACCGACCACAAGGCGGCCGAAATCGAACAGCGCCGCGAGGAACGCGAGAAACGCGAGGAGAAACTGGAGGAGGCCCGCGAGGAGGGGGATGCGGTCGAAATCGCTCGACTGGAGGCCCACACCCAGCGCCTGACCGACACGATTCAGGAGACCACCCGCAAGTTGTTCGACCGACTCGACGTGCCTTACATCGAGGCCCCAGCAGAGGGCGAAGCGCAGGCCGCGCACATGAACCGCACGGGCGCGGTGGACTACTGCGGCACCGAGGACTACGACGCACTCCTGCTCGGGGCACCGCTGACACTCCGACAGTTGACGAGCAAGGGGGACCCCGAACTCATGGACTTCGAGGCGACGCTGGCGAAACACGACGTGACGTGGGAGCAACTGGTGGACATCGCCATCCTCTGCGGGACGGACTTCAACGAGGGCATCGCGGGTGTCGGCCCGAAGACTGCCCTGACGGAGGTCAAAGAGCGCGGCGACATCTGGGCCGTCTTGGAGGCCCGCGGCGCGACCATCGACAAGGACGTGGACGTGATTCGGGACCTCTTCTTGAACCCGACAGTCTCGGACGACTACGAGTTCGACGCCGAGATGGACCCGGACTTGGACGCCGCCCGCGAGTACGTCGTCGGCGAGTGGGGCGTGGCCGAGGGCGAAGTCGAACGCGGGTTCGAGCGCATCGAGGAGTCGGTGGTCCAGACCGGACTGGACAACTGGACGTAGCTCTCGGCAATTAAAACACACCAAAGAGAAATCAAAATCAGGTTTTGAGAAATATATAGATTTCCGACGGCGCGCCGTCACCGGAGTTCGAACTCGAAGCCGTCCACGTCGCCGTGGTCGTCGCCCGAGACGGCGCTGGCGACGCCAGCGCCGAAGGCGTAGGCGACGGCTTGGGACCCACCGCGGAGGCGGTCCATCACGCCGCGTTCGGGTTCGAACTCCTCGACGGTGACTTCTTCGACGCCGAGGGTCGCGGCGAGGCGGTCCTCGACGCCCTTCCGGGTGGCGAGTTCGTCCACGAGACCGATTGACTCGGCGTCCTCGCCGAGGTAGACCTTCGCCTCGGTGTCTCGGACCTGTTCGTCGCTCAACTCCCTGCCGTCGGTCACGCGCTCTACGAACTCGTCGTAGTAGCCGTCGATGATGCCCTGCAAGTACTCGCGTTCGTCCTCGGACATCTCCTTGAGCGACTGCCCGGCGTCCTTGTACTTGCCCGCCGCGAGGCGTTCGTACTTCAAGCCGAGTTTGTCGGCCATCCCCTTGGCGTTGACCCGCGACCCGATGACGCCGATGGAACCGACGATTGACCCCTCGCGGGCGTAGATGTCGTCGCACCCGCTGGCTATCCAGTAGCCACCGCTGGCGCACACGTCCGTCGCGTAGGCCACCGTCGGACCGTCGAACCGCTCGGCGGCGAGTCGGATGTCGTCGCTAGGCACTACCTCGCCACCGGGCGTGTTGAGTCGGAGCAAGAGCGCCCGCGCGCCATCGTCCTCGTCGGCGCGCTCGATTTGGTCCACGATGTCGTTCGCTGGCGTCCCGCCGGGACGTGGCGGAATCGGGCTTCCGCCGCCGTCGCGGGTGATTGGCCCTTCGACGGCCACCTCCGCCACGTCGTAGGGCGCGGCCCACCCCGACGCCACGCGACCCGCCGCCCGCGCGCCGACCAGACCCGTGAGAACCACCAAGACGACGCCGAGCAGTCGCGCGAGACTTCCCTCGGGGACTTCCACGAACAGGACCCACCCGAGCGCGACGGCCACGGCCACGCCGACCAACACGGCGAGCGCCTGCACGACCCGCGAGCTATCGACCACGGTCACTCACCTCCATGCACTGCATGTCACCGACTGTGGCCGCGCGGGTGGTTAAGGCTTCGCTCGGGACGACGAGACTTCGAAAGTTTCCGGTCGCGCTGTACCGTGAGTGTAACCGCCGGAATCGTGGTGACGAACGCCTCGAAAGCCCCCGCCCGGTCGCTATGGATTGACGCAGTAAGTGAGGAACTCGTGGTGACGAATGCCTCGAAAGCCCCCGCCCGCTCGCGGTCGCTCCGCGGGATATTCTCGCTCACTGCGTTCGCTCGAATAGTTGCCCGCGGAGACGACCACGGCCTTCGGCCGCGAGCGGGCGGCCCCTTTATCCCACCCGGCGGTTGGTCAGTCGGGCGCTACTGTCGGTTGGTCAGTCGGGCGCGTCCCGTGGTCTGTGACACCGAGCGCGTCCGGGAGGTTACAGCCGTCTTCACCGGTCTCAGAGCGCCGCGACCGTCGTCCCGACGAGGAAGAGGGTGACGAGCAGTCGGCCGACGCTCCCGACGAACGTCGCCAGCGCGAACTTGGCGTAGTCCTCTTCGAGGACCGCGAAGGCGTAGATAGAGATTGTGTCGGGGAAGAACGGCACCGACAGCGCCATCGCCATCCCGACGTAGCCCCACTTCTTGGCGAGTTCGACCGTCTTGTTCTCGGACCACTCGATAACGTCGAAGCGCGACCGCCGCAGGAAGTCGATAATCGGTCCCGACTCCTTGGCCTCCTGTCCGATGTGGAACGCGAGGATGCTCCCGGCGGCCTTACCGAGTCCGCTGACGACGATGATGAGGCCGAGTCTGCCCGCCTGCGAGAGACCGAGGTCGAGGGGCGCGGCCAACACGACTTCGCTCACGCCGGGCAACGCGAACGCGATGAGAAACGAGTAGACGAAGATGATGCCGAGTCCGACCCACCCGGTCGTGGTCTCGACGACGTGTTCTAACCACTCGAACGACCCGAGGGCGGCGGTGTCTACGAACGCAGGACCGGCGATGGCAAACACAGTCGATAGAGGCGAAAGCACGATTATCAGTTTTTTGTCTTCGACCGGCGAGGACGGCGCGACGACTCGGCGGCCATCGACCGCTTCAGAGCGCGTCCACGTCCGCGACGAACTCCTCCAGCATCTCGCGGGTGACGTGAGGCATACACACCACTCGTAACTCGCCGGTCGCGGTGGGCGAGACCCGCCACCCCGCAGACTGGAGGGCTTCGATTTCCTCGCGGGGGATGTCGGCCGCGACGAGGGGCAAGACCGGCTCGACCACCGAGTAGCCCCGCGATTCGAGCGCGTCGGCTATCCACTCGGCGTTTTCCTGCCCGCGCTCGTAGTTCTCGCGGTAGCCCTCCGACCACAGCGCCTCCATCGCGGCGTGTGCGCCCGCCACGCCCGCGCCGCTCCGGGTGCCCGTCAGCGTCGCCTGCGAGGTGGATTCGAGGTAGGGGGTGTCCACCGCCAGCGCGTCGAGGACCGCCTCGTCGCGCGCGAGGAATCCACCGGCCGGGACCGGCGCGCGGCCCATCTTGTGCGGGTCGATGGCCATCGTATCGACGGGCGCGTGGTCGAAGTCCCACTCCCAGTCGGTGAACGGCAGGACGAACCCGCCCCACGCGGCATCGACGTGGAAGAGCGCCCCGACTTCGCGGGCGACCGACCCGAGCGCGGGAATCGGGTCCACGCGGCCGTACTCGGTGGTCCCGGCCACGCCGACCACGATGGCGGTGTCCTCGTCGGCGAGTCGCCGGACCTCGGCGATGTCGGTTCGCCGGTCGTCGTCGGTCGCCGCGAGGCGCAACTCCACGTCCAGCACGTCGGCGGCCTTCTGAAAACTGAAGTGGGCGCTCTCGGGCGCGACGACGTTCGGGTTCGAGGCGTCGGCGAGGTTCCGGGCCGCGCGCACGGCCTGCAAGTTGGCCTCGGTGCCGCCGCTGGCGACGTAGCCGTGCGGGTCGGCGAGACCGGTCATCTCGCCGAGCGTCTCGACTGCCTCGCGCTCTAACTCGGCGACGGCGGGGTAGGTCGTGGGGTCGCCCGGGTTGTCGGCGAGATACCGCCGGGCGGCCTCGCGTGCGTCGGGGTGGGGTTCCGTACACATCGACGAGAGGACCCGCCCGAAGTCCTGCGGCGCTCTCTGCATGCTCGGTACATCCCGTCGGGGGTGTTTATCCGTTCTGTTCTGGGGTCGCTCGCGCGGCGCACTCGTGCGCCGCGCGAGCGCACCCGACCGGCAGGTGGAAAATCGGGGCGGTCGCGCCCAGTCACAACTCTTCGAGCGACCGGAGTTTCTGCTCGACAACCGCGGGCGCGGCGCTCGGGCCGTCTCGAACCCGGTGGTCCGGAATCAGGAGCGGCGCGGGGTTCTCGTCCAGCGCGGTCCGGACCACGTTCAGGTCGTCCTCGTCGGTGTGGTCGATGCCGCTGGTCATCCTCGCCAGCGTCTCGACGCTGACCTGCTCGCCGTAGGGAATCCCGCGGACGCGCTCTAACACCCGGCGCTGGTCGGTCGGCACCGTGAGCGCGATTTCCACGTCCGCGAAGTCGTCTTCCTCGACGCCGCCCAAGTAGTCGAAGATTCGGTCTAGCAGGTCGTGGTCCTCGCTTGCCTCCTCGTCGGGCGTGTCCGGAAACGAGACGCTGAGGACGCGCCCGCTCGCAATCCCGAGTTGGACGTACCGGTCCAAATACGGTGATTCGCGCGCGAAGATGCCAGCAACGTCCGTCTCACCCGTGTCGTCCATGTCCGGCGATTCGGGCGGTCCGGACTTGAAGATTCCGCGGGCGACCGGCGCGGCGGCGCAAGCCTTATGTACAATTCCGTCCGTTGATGCACAATGATGAACGACAGTGAGGAACTCGCGCCCGCGGTCGCCTCCATCCTCCGGTCTGCGGAGGCCCGCGGCGACCCCGACGGCGGACCGCTCTCGGTCGATGCCCGGTCGCTTCCCGCGGCCCTCTCGCGGGCCGAGGAAGACGGGTGCGTCCCCGTCATCGCGGAAGTGAAGCCCACGAGTCCGACGACCGACGGCACCCGAGAGGCCGACCCGGTGGAACTGGCCGAGAAGATGGTCGAGGGCGGCGCGGCGGCGCTCTCGGTGCTGACCGAACCCGACCACTTCGAAGGCTCCCCGGAGAACCTGCGCCGCGTCCGGGAAGCGGTGGACGTGCCGGTCCTCCGGAAGGACTTTCTCGTGCGCGAGAGCCAACTCGACACGGTGGAGTCCGACGTGGTTCTGCTCATCGCCCGGTTCGTGGACGACTTGGCGGGACTGATTGGGGCCGCCGAGGACCGGGGGTTCCAACCCCTCGTGGAGGTCCACGACGCCGCGGAGTTGGCGCGGGCGGTCGATGCCGGGGCCGAAATCGTCGGCGTGAACAACCGCGACTTGGCGAAGTTGGAGGTGGACCTCGAAACCTTCGAGACGGTCGCACCCGAAGTTCCCGACGACGTGACCCTCGTCGCAGAGAGCGGTATCGGCACGCCCGACGACGCGCGCCGGATGGTCCGTGCAGGGGCCGACGGCTTGCTGGTCGGGAGCGCGATAATGGACGGCGACGTGACGGAGAACACGCGGAGGTTGACACGAGCATGAGTAGCGAATCCAAGTTCGGCGACTACGGCGGCCAGTACGTCCCCGAGGCGCTGATGCCCGCCATCGAGGAGTTGACAGACGCCTACGAACGCTACGTCCTCGACAACGAGGACGGCTTCATGGACGAGTTCCGCGAGCGCCTGCGGGACTTTGGCGGGCGACCGACGCCCCTCCAGCGAGCGGACCGTCTGAGCGACCGGTACGACCGCGGGGTCTACCTCAAGCGCGAGGACCTGCTCCATGGCGGGGCGCACAAGCTGAACAACGCCCTCGGACAGGTCCTGCTGGCGAAGTACATGGGCAAAGAGCGCATCGTGGCCGAGACCGGCGCGGGCCAGCACGGCACCGCGACGGCGATGGCGTCGGCCTACCTCGGAATGCCCTGCGAAATCTACATGGGCCGGACCGACATTTTACGTCAGCGACCCAACGTCTTCCGGATGCGCATCCACGACGCCGAGGTGAACCCGGTAGACATCGGGTCGGGTACGCTCAAGGAGGCCATCAACGAGACGATGCGCGACTGGGCGACCAACGTAGAGGACACCCACTACGTCATCGGTTCGGTCGTCGGTCCCCACCCGTTCCCCCGGATGGTCCGGGACTTCCAGTCGGTCATCTCCGAGGAGGCCCGCGAGCAGGTCCGAGCGCAGGCCGGGAGACTCCCCGACAGCGTGGTGGCCTGCGCGGGCGGCGGGTCAAACACGATGGGCGCGTTCCACGAGTTCGTGGGCGACGACGAGGTGGACCTCTACGCGGTGGAGGCCGGAGGGTCGGCACTGACAATCGACGAGGAGGAGGGTCTGGCACCCCACTCGGCCTCGCTCTCGACGGGCGAAGAGGGTGTCCTCCACGGGGCGCGCACCAAACTCCTCCAGAACCCGGACGGCCAGATTCTCGAATCCCACAGCGTGAGCGCCGGACTCGACTACTCGGGGGTCGGTCCGGAACTCGCCTATCTCGCGGACGACGGGCGGGTCACGCCGGTCAACGTCGGCGACGACGCCGCCCTCGAAGCGTTCCACCGCCTCTCGAAGTTGGAAGGTATCATCCCGGCGCTCGAATCGAGTCACGCGCTGGCGTACCTCGAAGAGAATCCCGAGGAGTTGGGCGACCTCGTGGTCGTCAACGTCTCGGGACGGGGCGACAAGGACCTCGATACCGTCATCGAGGAGAGCGAGAAGCGCGACATCGACGCCGCGCCCACGATGGAGGTGTTCGAGCGTGGCGAGTGAAATCCGCGAAGCGTTCGCCGACGAACCCGCGCTGGTCTCCTACGTCGCGGCCGGAGACCCGGACATCGAGAGTACGAAAGAGTACGTCAAGGCGCTGGTCCGGGGCGGGACCGACGTGGTGGAACTGGGACTGCCGTTCTCCGAACCCGTCGCGGAGGGACCGACCATCCAGCAGGCGATTCGCCGGGCGTTGGACGCCGGGATGACCCCCGACAAGTACTTCGAACTCGTGGCGGACCTCTCGGAGGACGTTGACGCGCCGCTGGTGTGTATGACCTACTACAACCTCATCTACCAGTACGACTCCGGCGACGGGCGAGAGGGTCCCGAACCCTTCGTGGCCGCCGCCGCCGACGCGGGCATCTCGGGACTCATCGTCCCGGACCTGCCGGTGGACGAGAGCGACCCGCTGAAGGAGGCCTGTGACGCTCACGGTCTCGACCTCGTGTTCATCGTCGCGCCCACGACCACCGACGAACGTCTCGGTCGAATGCTGGACCGAGCGACCGGGTTCGTCTACGTGCAGGGGCGACTCGGCACCACCGGCGCGCGTTCGGACGTGAGCAGTGAGACCCACGTCAGTCTCGGTCGCTTGGACGGGACCGACCTGCCGAAGGCGGTCGGATTCGGCATCAGCGAACGCGACCACGCCAGAGAAATCGTCTCGGGCGGCGCGGACGGTATCATCGTCGGGAGCGCGTTCGTGGACATCGTCGCCGAACAAGACGACACCGCCGACCGCCTCGAAGCCAAGGCCCGAGAACTCAAGGCGGGCGCACTCGACGGAGTTAATACAGCACCCGAACCGGAAAACAAATAACCTCTCATTGACACAAATCCACATACTATGGACGCAGGAACTGCGGCACGACTCGACCGAATTGGCACAGACGGAAAGTACGTAATCGTCCCGATGGACCACGGTATCACCCTCGGCGCGGTGAAAGGACTCACCGACATCGAATCGACCATCGACGCCGTGACCCGCGGCGGCGCGGACTCGGTTCTCACCCAGAAGGGCATCGCGCCCCGCGTCCACGAGAACAAAAACGACGCTGGGTACGTCGTCCACCTCAACGCCTCGACCACTATCGGTCCGGACAGCAACGACAAGCGCATGACCGGCACCGTCAAGGAAGCGGTCCGGGCGGGCGCGGACGCGGTGTCGCTCCACGTCAACGTCGGGAGCAAGTACGAACGCGAACAGATGGAGGACCTCGCGCGCGTCACCGACGAGGCCACCGAGTACGGCGTCCCGGTGCTGGCGATGGCCTACGCCCGCGGACCCGGCGTGGACGAACACGACGCCGAGAGTCTGGGCCACGCCGTCCGGTTCGCCGAGGAAGTCGGGTCCGACGTGGTGAAGACGGCCTACAGCGGGGACGCCGAGAGCTTCGAGCGCGTGGTCGAATCGACCCGCCTCCCGGTCGTCATCGCTGGCGGAGAACCGGAAGGCGACCGGGCGACCCTCGAAGCGGTCCGCGGCGCGATGGACGCGGGCGCGGCGGGCGTCTCGATGGGCCGGTCCATCTTCCAGCACGACGACCCCGAGGCCATCGCGCGAGCGGTGTCCGCCGTCGTCCACGACGGACGCTCGGCCGAGGACGCGCTTCGAGAGGCGGGTCTCGCGGTCGAAGCCTGACGCGGCGCTCGGACGCAGAGGATTATTTTTATTTCTTTCGCACTCTTTTCTAATTGGCAGGGCAATATTTTCATTCTCTAACGAATGTTCTTCCGTTCTGCTTCGCGCGTTCGGCGCGGCCGACCCGTCGGCCGCGCCGAACGCCCACTCGTGAGCAGTCGGCACGTCGCCACGAGCGATTCGACTACTCGCGCCTGCGATTCGATTGCTCGTTCCGGTCTCACACCTCGTCGCGGTCGGTGTAGGTCCACCGCTCGGTGATTCGGTCGTCGTCGAACCGGTGGAAGTCCGCGAACCCGAACGACACTCCCTCGCCGTCCTGCGTCCCGGCGAACTCCCCGCGGACGGCGACCGTATCGCCGTCAACCACTACGTCGTGGACCTCGTGGTCGCCGTCTTCGAGCGGTCGGTCTTCGAGGTAGAACTCGCGGAACTCCGCCATCCCCGAGAGGTTCGACTGGCCGGGTCGCTCGTAGGTCACGTCGTCGGCGAACAGCGAGAACACCGCCTCGTAGTCCTCGGCGTCGATGTACTCGTAATACGAGCGAACTGTCTCTACTTTTGTCTCTTGCATACGCGAAAGATGGTCGTCCGGCGTGTAGTTCCTTTCGGGAGCCACGAGGTGGCATCGAACGAAAGAAAGACCTACTCGGGACGCGAGCGTCCCACCATGGACTACGACACGCCGCTGTTCTTCCACGTGATGGAGTACGCCGCCGGTGCCGACAGGGACGTGGTGGACATGGTGAGCGGGAACCCCGACTGGGGGTCGCCCGACGCCATCAGCGAGGGACTTCACGAGTACGCCGACCTCGGCGGGGCGGACTTCCAGTACCCCCCGAGCGAGGGACTTCGGGAACTCCGCGAGGAAATCGCCGCGCGCCGGGACGTGGACCAGTCGCAGGTCGTCGTCACGAACGGCGGCGGCGAGGCGAACTACCTCGCCATGGCCCGCGCACTGGAGCGCGAGCGCGGGTCGGAGTTCGTCCTCACCGACCCCGTGTATCCGTACTACCCCGGAAAGACGACCATGCTCGGCGCGACGGCGCGGTACGTCGCCACCGACGAAGACGGCTCTCTCGACCCCGAGAAGGTTCGGGAGGCCGCCAGCGAGGAGACCGCCGGAATCGTGGTCAACACGCCCAACAACCCGACCGGGGCGGTGTACGACGAGGAGACGATGCGAGAACTCGTGGCTATCGCCGAGGAGTACGACGCCCTGCTGGTGAGCGACGAGGTGTACGACCACTTCGACTTCTCCGGTGAGTTCACCTCCGCGCTGTCGTTCGACTCCGAGAACCGCGTCGTGACGAACTCCTACTCGAAGACGTTCGCCATCACCGGGTTCCGGGTGGGCTACGCTATCTTCCCCGAGTCGCTGGTGGACGTGGCCAAGACCCGCCACATGCTGACCAACGTCGCCACTACCCGACCCGGCCAGTACGCGGTCCTCCACGCGCTACGGAACACCGACCCCGCCTACTACGAGGCGAACCGCGAACTCCTCGAAGAGCGCGTCGAGACGTTTACCGCGGCGCTGGACGACGCTGGCGCTGATTACTCCTCGCCGGACGGCGCGTTCTACGTGATGGCCCGGTTCCCGGACTACCCCGGCACGCTGGAGAACGTAGAGCGACTCATCGACGAGGCGGGGGTCGCGGGCATGCCCGGCGAGGCGTTCGGCGAGTCCCGAACCGACTGGCTCCGGTTCGCACTCGTTAGTCCCCGAGTCGAGGAGGCCGCGGACAGACTCGCGGACTACTTCGCGTAGCCGTCGCTCTCCGGACGACCCTCGGCGTCGGGCGACGACCCTCGGCGTCGGACTTCGGCCCAGAGGCGTCGTTGTCGGATTGGCTCAGCCGTTTCCGGTTAGTCGGACTGGCGGTCCCGCGGCGCGCGGGCACTGCCCGCGCGCCGCCCGCGCTCGGAACCGCGCGAGGCGTCCGCGCCGAGTTCGTCCCGGCCTCGTACTTCAACCTTCGCGTGGGCGGCCGACTCTTCACCAGTCGTCTCGGCGGGCGGGTTTTGTGCCACGGACGCGCCGCGTCTGCGCTCGCGCGGAACCGCGAGCGCAGACGCACGCGGTGAGGTCCGAGGCGCAGGGCGGTCGGCGGTTGCAGTGCTGTGCGGAGCGGTTTCCAGCGCCGGGCCGACTCGCTTCCCGAACAACTAAGCCCTCGCGAGAACCCACCCCGATAACGAATGGCCGACACCAGAGACGAACTCGCCGGGGTGGTGGACCTGTTCGGCGGACTCGCACGCGACGAACTCGAACAGGCCCTCGTGGAACTCGCGTTCAAGCAGGGAAAGGAAGTCGAGCGAGAGGCGTTCACGGCCGAAATCGAGCGCGCGGTCGAGGAGTTCTACCTCGTGGAGACGGCGGTCGAGACCCGAGGCGAGAGCGAAGCAGACGGCGAATCCGCCACGGTCCTCGTCGCCGGACCCGCCGCGTTCCCCACGGTCCCCGAGAACGGCGAGGACCTGCCCCACATTCTGGACGTACCCGACCGGACCATCGACCGCGAGGGTCTCGGCGAATCGGTCGCCGAGCGACTCCGCGAGGAAGCGCGCACCGTCGCGGCCGCCGGGGACGTGGACCGCGCCGAAGAACTGCTGGACGTGAGCTACGACCTCGAATCGTGGGCGCCCGTGGCGACCGACGAGGTGCGCGAGACGCTGGACCGGGCGTTCGAGTAGGTCGAGAGACCGTCTACCGACGGGTTTCGCCCGGTGAATCAACCGCCGGGTTCGGTCGGCGGAAATTCTGCGCGTCACTAGCGCCGGGAGGACGGGCAAATTAAGACGCCGGGGTACGACGTTCGGGGTATGAAGCTGGGTCGCGTGGCCGAACACGTCCCGCGGGACGTTCCCGACGAGGACCACGACGCGGCGGTGTTGGCCCCGGTGGTAGAGCGCGCGGGCGACCACTACCTCCTGTTCACCAAGCGCGCCGACCACCTCGGCGAACACGCCGGACAGATGAGCTTTCCGGGCGGCGGCCGCGAACCGAGCGACGCCGACCTCCGGGCGACCGCGCTCCGGGAGGCCGAGGAGGAAATCGGCCTACGGGCCGAGGAAGCCGACGTAATCGGCCGACTCGACGACATCCGGACCACGAGTCGGTACGCGGTCACGCCCTACGTCGCTACCGTCCCCGACCGGGAGTACGTCCCCGACGAGCGCGAAGTCGCCGAAATCGCGGTGCTTCCGGTCGCCGAGTTCCTGAACCCCGACAACTACGAGAGCGAGCGCCGGGAACACCCCCAGTACGGCGAAGCAGTCGTCCACTTCTTCCACGTCGGCGGCTACACGGTGTGGGGCGCGACTGCGCGGATTTTGGTCCAACTGCTGGAGTTGACCACCGACTGGCGAGCGCCCGAGCGCGTCGATAGGGTGTTGGACCCCGACGCCGACGTTCGGAAAGAAAAATAATTGTTTTAGACTTATTCTTACTGTTCTAAAGTGTTTTTGTAATTGTTTGGCGGGTAGGTGGCTGTCTTTCTTACTTCAGTTCAGGGACGGCCGGTCGTCTCGCTACGTGTCGTTACCGCGACCGCTGGAATCGCCGCGACGAACGCCTCGAAAGCCCCCGCCCGCTCGCCACCGGAAGACATTCCTGCTCACTTCGTTGTCGCCGAAAATCGAAGATTTTCGGGATGACGAGAGCGTTGCTCTCGAACCACGCGGGCTGTGACTTCCGAGGTCTCGTTCACATCCGTTCACGAGACGGCCGCTCAGCGACATATCTTCGACTCATTCCGTTCACCGGCAGACGTTCCTGCTCGCTTCGCTGTGCGGGCGTGCGACTGCCGAGGTCTGCGTCGCTTCGCTCCGCAGACCGCCTCAGATAGGGGTCGCTGAGACGACCACGGTAAACGCCGGGAGACAAACCGCGTCTCCCGAGGCCACACTCGCTCGCTCACGGTTGCACCGTTTGCAGTCGCGGCGCGGAGCGCCGCGCACCCTCGCGTGACCGCGAGCGGGCGGCCCCTTTCATCCTCCCCGACCGTGGTACGTTACACCGAGCGTTCGCTGGTGGTCTGGTCGGCCGAGCGCCTGTAAGATGGACTGTCGAGGCCGTAGAAGAGAAAGCCCGGTATGGAGAGTCAGAGAGTCACGACTGTCGCGCCGTCGCCTCGGGACGAACGGCGTCGAGAGAACCGCTTACCGCGCCTGCGCTCGCTCAATCCACGACGAGATGCGCTTGTCCGAGAGACCCGTCTCTTCCGAGAGTTGCTCGGCGTCGGCCTTCGCCAGTTCGGTCACGTCGGCGACGCCCGCGTCCTGGAGTCGTTGGGCGTAGGCCGGGCCGATTCCCTTCACGTCTTCGAGGGGTTCGCCCTCGCCGACCGGTTCGTCGGCGGCGTCGGGTTCGGCACCTTCGCCGCCGGTGTCCTCGGGCGTCGGTTCGGGTTCGTCGCCCGCGGACTGGGAGGGTTCGGCCGCGTCGGTCGATGGCTGGACCGCCTCTGCGGGTTCGGCGGCGTCGTCGCGTTCGGTCTCGACGCTCTCGGCTTCGGGGGCAGTCGTCACGTCTTCGGTGGCGATGCCCGCCTCGGCGTCTTCGGTCGCTTCGGCGTCTTCGCCCGCCTCCAAGTCGGTCTCGGGGGTCGTCTCGTCGTCGGATTCCGCACGCTCGGCCGCGGTGTCGTCGGGTTCCGCGACTTCGCTGGACTCCTCTGTGTCGGTATCGACGCCCTTGACGGCGCTCTCGACTTCCGCGTCCGGTTCGACTGACTCGTCGGGTTCTCGCTCGATGGTCACGCCGGACTCGCTCCGACGAACCTGCGACCGGTCCTCCGAGAGTCCGAGCAACGACTTCAGCTTCGTGAGCAGTCCCATTTGCGCGACAGTAGACGGCCGCGACACTTAAAGCCGTGCCCGAAGCGCCTCGTTCATCGCGTCCACGGGCGCGTCCCGACCTGTCCACCGCTCGAACGCTTCGACGCCCTGATACAGGAGCATCCACGCGCCGTCGATGGTAGTCGCGCCTCGTTCGCGGGCCTCCCGCAGGAGTCTCGTGTCGAGCGGTCGATACACCGCGTCCAGCACCGCGAGGTCGGCGTGGAGCGCCTCGGCGGGAACCGGCGAGCGGTCTTCCTCCATCCCGACGCTGGTGGCGTTGACAAGCACGTCGGCGTCTCGGACGCGGGCTTCGAGCGAGTCCAGACCGCCGGAAGTCCCGCCGCCCACGTCAGCGACGAGTCGCTCCGCGCGCTCGACGGTCCGGTTGGCGACGTGAACCGACGCGCCCGCGTCGGCGAGTGCGAACGCGGTCGCGCGCGCCGCGCCGCCAGCGCCGACGACCACGGCGTCCCGTCCAGCGAGCGTTACGTCGTGGTGGGCGAACGACCGGCGCACGCCCGCGGCGTCGGTGTTGTAGCCTGCGGGCGGGTCGTCCGGTCCCGCCGCCGAGAAGTCGATGGTGTTGACCGCGCCGATTCGGGCCGCGAGGTCGTCGGGGTCGACGTGGGCCAACGCGTCTTCTTTGAACGGAATGGTGACGTTCAGTCCGGCGATACCGAGCGCAGACGCGCCCTCGATTGCCCGTCCGAGGTCGTCGGGGTCCGGTTCGAAGGTGACGTACCGCGCGTCTACTCCGAGTTCGTCGTAGGCCGCCTCGTGCATCGGCGGCGACAGCGAGTGGCCGACAGGGTTGCCGAGAAGTCCGAACACGTCCATGTCGGCCGCGAGGCGCGCGACCGGGTTAACTTTTGGTTCTGCTGTTTCGTTCTGACCCATAACGCAAGACCTACTTTCGGGGGTGAGCTATCCTCGGTCAGAATGTTGAGTCGTTTACGACATCCTTTATCCGCAGTCGGTGTGACGACGGCGCTCACGCTCCCGTGGGTCTTCGTCTGGGCGACTGGTAGCACCCACTCGTTGAGCGACTTTCAGACGGTCGCAATCAGTGGCGTCGCGGTACTCGGCGCTTCGTTTATGCTGGCGTGGGCCGCCGAGACCGCCGAGAAGGACGTGCCACGCGCCTTCGCGCTGGCAGTGCTGGCCGTCCTCGCGGTCGCACCCGAGTACGCGGTGGACGCCCTCTACGCGTGGACCGCCGGGGCCAACGTCGGCACCGAGCGCGGCATGGAGGCCGCCAACCTCGCGGTGGCGAACATGACCGGCGCGAACCGCATCCTCATCGGTCTCGGATGGTCCGGCATCGCGTTGTTCACCGTCTATCGCACGCTCAGTTCCGAGGACCCAGCGGTGGTCCGGGAGTCGGGCTTCCTCAAGAGCAAGGTCCAACTCGACCGCGACCTCGCGACCGAAATCGCGTTCCTGCTCGCCGCGACCGCCTACGCCTTCTTCGTGCCGCTGGGCGGCGGCATCGGCATGACCGACACCATCGTCCTCGTGGGCATGTACGCGGTGTACATCGGCATCATCATCCGTGGCGAGGTGGACGAACACGACGAACAGGTCGGCGTTCCGGCCTACTTCCAGAGCTTCTCGAAGGGACCGCGAATCGCCTCGGTCCTCCTGCTGTTCGGCTACTCCGGCGGGATGATTTACACCGCCGTCCACCCGTTCGCGCACGGACTGGAGAGCCTCGGGTTGGCGCTGGGCATCCCGCCGTTCTTCATGATTCAGTGGATTGCGCCGCTGGCGTCCGAGTCGCCCGAACTCATCGTGGTCGCGTACCTCGTCAACAAGGCCCGCTCGACCGCCGGGTTCAACGCGCTCATCTCCTCGAAACTCAACCAGTGGACGCTCCTCATCGGGACGCTCGCGGTGGTCTACAGCATCGCGGCGGGTTCGGTCGGAGCGCTCCCCTTCGACGAGAAGCAGTCCGCCGAAATCTGGATTACCGCGGCACAGAGCTTCTTCGCCATCGGCGTGCTGGCGAACTTCGAGATTAGCGTCCGGGAGGCCGTCGTCCTGCTGGTGCTGTTCGCCTCGCAGGTCGCCATCGAGTTCGGCGTCATCCAGACGATGGGCGAAGCGCAGGCTAACGACCTGAGCATCCTCATCCTCTACGCTTACACCGCCATCTACGTCGTCATCGGGACGGTGCTGTTCGTCTCGCGGCGCGACGAACTCCGGAGGATACTCGACCGGACCGCGGCGAACGCTCGCAACGCGATGCCCGGCGGGTCCGAGTCGGTCGAACACGCCGACTGACTCCCGACTGACCATTCGACGCGCTTTTCTTCCGGTCCTCCCGTAGTGTCGCCCGTGATTGCCATCGTCGTCAGCAGAGCAGACTCGGCGTCAGAACACATCGGCGACCACCTGCTGGACCTCGCCGACTGGGAGACCTGCGAGGACGACTCGCTCCCCGACGGCGAGGGCGGCGGACGGTTCTACCGACTCGGCGGGTCGCCGGACGCCTCGGCGTCCGGCGACCCCGACTTCGAACTCCGGGAGTTCGACGACCTCCACCTCGAAATCGAGGACACGGCCGCGGCGTTCGGCGACCCGAACGCCGCGGGAGCGGACGCGCCCGACCTGCTGGTGTTCGCTTCCAAGCACTCCGGGGACACCGGTCCCCTGCTGACGGCCCACTTCACCGGTAACTTCGGCCCGGCCGAGTACGGCGGCGTCGAAGGCGGACTCGCGGAGGCGTGTCCGAACGCCCACGCGTACCTGCTCGACGCCTTCGAGGAGTACGCGCCCGACTCCTACGAGGTCGGCATGGAGTGTACCCACCACGGTCCCTCGGAAGTCGGCGTCCCCTCGCTGTTCGCGGAGTTGGGGAGCGACGAGACCCAGTGGGACGACCCCGAAGGCGCGCGCGCCGTCGCGCGGGCCATCCTCGACTTGGCGGGGGTACAAGCCCACCGCGAGCGACAACTGGTCGGGTTCGGCGGCGGCCACTACGTCCCCCGGTTCGACCGAATCGAGCGAGAGACCGACTGGGCGGTCGGCCACATCGCCGCCGACTGGGTACTCGACGCGATGGGGTCGCCCGACCGAAACCGCGAAGTCGTCCGGCGCGCCTTCGAGGAGAGTCGCGCCGAGCGAGCAGTCATCGAGGGCGACTACCCCGACCTGAAGTCGGTCGTCGCGGACCTCGGCTACGAGGTAGTGAGCGAGACGTGGGTCCGCGAGACCACCGGCGTTCCGCTGGAACTGGTCGCGGACCTCGAAACCGACCTCTCGCCGATTGGGGAGGGTCTGCGGTTGGGCGACGACGCGCCGGGGTACGACGGCGACTACGAAGTGACCCACCTGCCCGCCGACCTGCTGGCGGAGGCGCAGGGCATCGACGCCGACGCCGCGCGCGAGGTAGTCGAGTCGAACGCCCTCGCGTTCGAGACCGAACACGGCGGCACCCGGTCGGCGGGCCGGGCGGCGATTCGAGGGCCGACCGACCGCGAGCGACTGGTCGCGGAGTTGGCCGACATCCTCCGGACGAAGTACGATTCCGTCGCGCGCGAGGACGGCGAAGTCGTCGTCCGCGAAACCGCGTTCGACCCGGAGAAGGCCAGAACCCTCGGAATTAGCGAGGGACCCGCGTTCGGGAAGCTCTCGGCGGGCCAGTCGGTGACGGTAGACGGGAGAGAAATCGACCCCGAAACCGTCCAAACTGAACGGGTTCGCCGATTTTCGACCCGAATCTAAGCTTATCGACGCGCGAGTTGTCACCGAACGTCAGACATTCGTCCGACAGAGAGGGGAAAGATAATTACGCTTCGTTCTCAAGGCAACTTCAGCATGGACTCGTTAGTGGAAGACGCCATCGAGGAAGCCGAGGGGGGACAGGACTCCCGACAGCCCAGTTCGGGGACTGGGACGCAGGCCGCGAACGCGTCGGGGACGATGACCGACGAAGAACTCAAAGACGTTCTGCAGGACCTCCAGACCGACATCACGGTGGTCGGTTGCGGCGGCGCGGGCGGTAACACCGTCAACCGGATGGCCGAGGAGGGCATCCACGGCGCGAAACTCGTCGCGGCCAACACCGACGTACAGCACCTCGTGGAAATCGAGGCCGACACCAAGATTCTGATGGGCGAGCAGAAGACCCAAGGCCGGGGCGCTGGCTCGCTCCCGCAGGTCGGCGAGGAGGCCGCCCTCGAGAGCCAAGAGGAGATTTACGACGCGATTCAGGGGTCTGACATGGTGTTCGTCACCGCCGGACTCGGCGGCGGCACCGGCACCGGCTCTGCGCCCGTGGTCGCCAAGGCCGCCCGCGAATCCGGCGCGCTCACCATCTCCATCGTCACGACGCCGTTCACCGCGGAGGGCGAGGTCCGCCGGACCAACGCCGAGGCGGGACTGGAGCGCCTGCGCGACGTTTCGGACACGGTCATCGTCGTGCCCAACGACCGCCTGCTCGACTCGGTCGGGAAACTCCCCGTCCGACAGGCGTTCAAGGTGGCCGACGAGGTGCTGATGCGCTCGGTCAAGGGCATCACCGAACTCATCACCAAGCCCGGCCTCGTGAATCTGGACTTCGCCGACGTTCGCACCGTCATGGAGAAAGGCGGCGTGGCGATGATTGGTCTCGGCGAGAGCGATTCGGACGCGAAGGCCCAAGACTCGGTGAAGTCCGCGCTCCGGTCGCCACTGCTGGATGTGGACATCTCGGGCGCGAACTCCGCGCTGGTCAACGTCACCGGGGGCAACGACATGTCCATCGAGGAGGCCGAGGGCGTGGTCGAGGAAATCTACGACCGCATCGACCCCGACGCCCGCATCATCTGGGGGACCTCCATCGACGAGGAACTCGACGGCGAGATGCGCACGATGATAGTCGTCACCGGCGTCGAGTCCCCCCAAATCTACGGCCGCAACGAGGCCCAGCAAGCCAAGGCCAACAAGCGGCTTCAGGACATCGACTACGTGGAGTAGTCGGGGACCTCCGCCTCGCTGTCCGGGTCCGACCCATCGAGTCCGTCCCGCTCGGCCGCCCTGCCCCGCTCTCCCCCTCGCTCGCAGGTTCGGGAGCGATAGCTATCTCGGTTTCCGCGTATGGAGAACGCTTTTTCGGAGACGCGCGACTGACCAGCAACCAGTTTTGTCACGCCAACCGACTGCCGGACTGCGCTCGGTCGAACAACAGAGAGGGTGGATGAAGGGGTCGAGTAGGGGCTTCAAGAAACGTTCACGGCCTCGATTACGGTCGAGTACGACTCAACTCGCACCCGAACCACCGAGCGAAGAGCAATAGATAGAAAAAGGACGGTCTCTAACCCCCGGTAACATGGACGTTAAGCTTGACCTCTCGTCGTACGTGCGGGTGTTGAAACTCGCCAGCACGCCCTCGTGGGAGGAGTTCTCCAAGATTTCGAAAATCGCCGGTGCAGGAATCATCCTCGTGGGACTGCTGGGCTTTATCATCTTCGCCGTCATGAGCTTCCTCCCAGCGTAGGTGATTTAGCATGGCAATGTACGCAGTCAAGACGACCGCGAGTCAGGAGCGCACCGTTGCGGACATGATTATCAACCGGGAGGAACCGGAGATTCACGCCGCGCTCGCGCCCGACTCGCTGACGAGTTACGTGATGGTCGAAGCGGACAACGACGCGGTTATCACCCGCGTTCTCGAAGAGATTCCCCACGCCCGGAGCATGGTGCCCGGCGCGAGCGACATCTCCGAGGTGGAACACTTCCTGTCGCCGACCCCCGACGTGGAAGGTATCGCGGAGGGCGACATCGTGGAACTCATCGCCGGACCGTTCAAAGGCGAGAAGGCCCAAGTCCAGCGAATCGACGAGGGCAAGGACCAAGTGACGGTCGAACTGTACGAGGCGACGGTCCCGATTCCGGTGACGGTCCGAGGCGACCAGATTCGGGTGCTGGACTCCGAAGAGCGGTAACTGCGAGAGCTGTTTTCGTCGGTTTTCGCAGTCGTCGGTCGTAATTGGGAGTCGGTCGTTCTCGGTGAGTCTCCGACTCGTGATGGAGGACTGAGGCGAAAGTGAGACTATAGCGAGTTACTTCTTGAACCTCTCAGACCGCAACCGCACCGCCACCGCAGGCCACGTCCTCCCCAACCGACTGCGCGTCTCGCTCCCTGCGGTCGCTCGATGTTTGCGAACGTCGTTCGCAAATCAGTGAGACGCTTCGCGTCTCGCAAGCCTCATCCCTCGCGCGGATGGACGCGGCGCACAAGCGCTGCGCCCGCACGCGCCGGACTGGAAAATCGGCGTGAACAGAGAAGAGTCGGCGTGAGCGCACGCCGGAGAAACGTGGGTCGGGCCGGTAAGTATCGTGCCCGTCGATACGCTTTTGACCCTCCCGCAGGTAGGAGTGACTGCATGGTCGCACAGACGATGGGTCGAGTTCCGCACGGGCAGTAGCAGAGTAACACGAGTGACTATTACTGGAGGTGTTCGAAAATGTTGACCACTGGCGAGACTATCGCCGAGACTGGACTAGACGCCGCCGCGCTCAAACCCGCCGAGTGTGACGTGTCGCGCGCGGTCGAACTCCCCTTCGAGGCGGTCGCTATCGACTACGAAGGGCGCGAACACCTCCCCGACGAAGCAACGTTGGCCGAACTCGCTTCCGAGTTGGAGGTTCGCCTGACCACGCCCGTTAGGGCCGAGGGGTTCGACCCCCTCGGCGACGACGCTGGCTACGACCGGGTTCCCGACGGCGTAAACCGGGTCGCAGTCGCCGGACACGCCGCCTACCTCACCGACGACGAGCGACGGAAGGCGGTCGCACCCCGACTCCGGGCCGCGGTCGAACGCGACCCCACCGCGTGGGTCGGCACCGAGGGCGTCGAACGACTCGCGCTGGCGACGGGAGCGACCCAGTTCGAACTCCTCTCGCGGACTACCGAGCGAGACCTGCGCGCGCTCAGGGCCGCCGGGTTCGACGGCGAACTCGCGGTGTACGCGCCCACGGTCCTCACCGACGACGACGACGAAGTACTGGACGCGGTTGGTGGGTACGCCGCCCGCCGAGGTCCCGTGGCGAGCGCGCTCCCCGACGGCGCAGAGACCGACCGCGCCGCGACCGGACGGGCGCGCGAGGTCCTCTCGGCCGCGACTCGGGACTACGCGCTGGTCGGGACGCCCGCCGAAGTCGGCGAGCGAATCGCGGCGTTGAAAGACGCCGGGGCCGACCTCGTGGTGGGCTACCCCGCCCGCGGCATCGAGGAGTTCGTCGGGTAGCCGAATAGTTAATCTTCTATAATTTTCTAGAAGAAATTTCTATTATGGTTGGGATAGTAACAACTATTCGGTGCCCTCCGGCACCGGAATCGCTCATGACCCGCAAACCCAAGCCTTCCGACGACGCAGAGACCAATCGCCGAGAACTTCTCTCGTCCGTCAGCGACGACGTTTCGAAGACGAACGCCCGCCGCCGAAGCGTCCTCCGCGGTGCGGCGGCGACGGCACTGGCGACCGTCGGACTCACCAACGCCGCGGCGGCCATCGACCCATCCGACGAAGCAGAGCTACAGGCCGTGAAACAGAAGTACAGCACCGAAACCGAGATGCGGGCGACGGTCGAAACGCACGGTCGAGACCTGTTCGACCTGCTGGCCGACCACGGGTACGTCTCGGACGCCGAGATGGACGAACTCGACAACTGGTACGTCGCCGCGTGGAAAGTCGATGGGACGGCGACGGCTCGAATCGACTCGCTACAGGAGTACGGCGACGGCCAACTCCGCGTCTCCATCGAACCGGAGACTGGCCGCCGATACGCGGTCGATTCGAGCGGCGACCAGTGGACGATTCTCGACCCGGACGCCGACCAGACGGTGAAACAACGAGACGCTTCTACGGCCACGACCAGTTGTCTGGACAGCTTCGACTGCTACGAGTGCGCCGAAACCGAAGTCGTCTGTGAGGACGGCGGTTGTCACATCGGGCCGGGCGGAAGCTGTTGCTCGTCCTGTGACATCGGTTGCGGTTGCTACTGACCTGACGACCGCACCGTCGCACTTTTTCGCCGCGCCTCGTCGTGCAGTTCTAAGTACGGGGGTTCCTACGTTCCGCGTATGTACCTCCACGAACACACCACGACGACGGCGGCCGACGCCTTCACCGAGGCAGAGGTCGCGGTCCTGCCGACCGGGAGCGTCGAACAGCACGGTCCCGCGCTCCCCCTCGGGACCGACTTCCTCGCGGCCCGCGCAGTCGCCGAGACGGTCGCCGACCGCTCCGACACAATCCTCCTGCCGCCGATTCCGGTAGGTGTGAGCGCCCACCACCGACAGTTCGACGGGACGCTCTGGACCGACCCCGAGACGTTCGAGAGCTACGTCGCCGACGTACTCGCCAGCGCGACCGAACACGGCGTCCGGAAGGCGGTCGTCGTCAACGGTCACGGCGGCAACTCGGGCGCGCTCCGGCGCGCCGCCCGCGGCCTGCGCGACGACCGCGTGGCCTTCGCCGCGCCGTGGAACTGGTGGTCGAACTTGGACGCCCTCATCGAGGAAGAGTTGGACACCTCGCTCGGTCACGCCGACGAGGTGGAGACCAGCATGATGCTCGCGGTGGCGGGGGACCTCGTGCGCGAGGCGGCCCTCGAAGACGCCGAGGCCCGCGGCGGCGACTCGTGGGGCGAGTCGGTCCGGGGCGCGTCGGTCGGATTCGACGCCATCGATTTCACCGAGAGCGGCGCAGTCGGCGAACCGACCGCGGGGTCGAAGCAAATCGGCGAGAAGTTGCTCGACCACGCCGCCGAGGACCTCGCGGCCCTCGTGGAGTGGTTGGCCGGGCGAGACCTCGCCGACCTCTGGCCGCGGGGTCACAAATGACCGACGTTCCCGACCCGACCCCGGACTCGGCGACCGACTCGGATTCGCCGAGGGTCGCCGTCGTCGGCGGCGGTGCGGTCGGCGTCACCGCGGCCTACGACCTCGCGCGCCGCGGCGCGGAGGTCGTCGTCTACGAGAAAGACGAGATAGGCGGCGGCAGTACGGGCCGGGCGGCGGGTGTCCTCTACGACGCCTTCGCCGCGCCGGAGGACGCTCGCGTCGGCGACCGGGCCATCGAGCGGTTCCGCGAGTTCTCGGGCGAAGGTGACTTCGAGTTCCGCGAGACGCCCTACGTCTGGTTCGCCCGCGAGGGCGACGACCGGCGCGCGGCCGCAATCCGCGAGCAGGTGCCCCGGATGCGGGACGCGGGCCGGGACGTGTCGTTCGCCGACCCCGCGGACCTCCGCGAGCGGTTCCCCGCGGTCGAGTGGAGCGACGTTGACGTGGCCGCAGTCGCGGAGAACGCCGGGCGGACCGACCCCGGAACGTACGCCGACTTGCTCGCGGAGAAGGCCCGCGCGGAAGGCGCGGAGGTCCGAACCGGCGTCGAGGCGCGCCTCGACGCCGACGCTCTCGCGGTCGAGACTGGCGACGGCGAGAGCGAACCCTTCGACGCAATCGTGGTCGCGGCGGGTGCCCACACCAAGCGGGTGCTCGCCGTCGCCGGAATCCCGGTCCCGCTCAAGCCCTACCGGGTGCAGGCTCTGACCGTCGGATTCGACGCCGAGCGACGGGCCGACCTGCCGATGTGCTACGACGCGACCGGGGGCTACTACCTCCGGCCCCACTCCGAGGGACTGCTGGCGGGCGACGGCACCGAGGAGGTAGAGAGCGACCCGGACGACTGGGCGCGCGAGGCCGACCGGGAGTTCTGCGAGGTCACCCGCGAGCGACTCGCCCACCGCGTCGGCGACTTCGGCGCGGTCCGGGAGGCGTGGGCCGGACTCTGCGTGGCGACCCCCGACCGGGACCCGCTTTTGGGTGAACTCCGAGAAGGCCTGTTCGTCGCGGCCGGGTGGCAGGGCCACGGGTTCATGCGCGCCCCGGCGCTCGGCGAGGCGACGGCCGAGGCGGTCCTCGGCGACAACCCCTTGCCCGAGTTCGACCCGACCCGCTTCGACGGCGACGAGGAGTTTCCCGTCGTGGAGGGGATGGCGATAGAGTAGCCGCGATGTGTTCGTCGCCCGCCACGGGAAAACTTAAAGTGGGATGCCTACATTGAAGACTAGTGGCATGGGAGAAGATGCAGACGAACGGGACTTCGAGCGCGAACTGCGGGACCTACTGCTGACCGCGTTCGCCGAAGGGGTGGAGATTTCCGGGGAACGAGAACTACGGACGGTTCCGGACCGGATACCCGACTGGCGGGTGACGGTCGAACGACGCGACGAAGAGCGACCGACGAGTGCGCGTCGATTGGGCGAGTCGCCTTAGGCCTCGGCCGACTCGACTCTGGACTCGTCGGCGTTCTCGACCTGTTTCGGCACGCGAACTCGAAGCGTCCCGTGTTCGGTCAGGGTGGCAGTCGCGGACTCGGCGTCCACCACGGCGTCGGCCGGGAGGTCGGCCTGTCCGTCGAGCGAGAGACCGCGGCCGGGGAACAGCATCTCGAACCCGTCGTAGAAGTCGCGGAAGCGGTCGATGCGGACGTGGACGCCGCCGTCGGCGTACCGGACCTGCACGTCGCTTCCGGTCGCGCCCGGTGCGTCGAACACCACGAGGTAGGCGTCGTCGCTCTCTAACAGGTCCACGGGGAGGGGTTTGGACTCTTGGACCTTGCTCGCGGCACGGCCGATGCGCTGGAGGACGGCGCTTCCGAGCGACCGACTGATGTCGCGCAGAGTCATAGCTCGATTTCTCGGAGGGTGTCGGTTCGAGTGCAGTACGGACACTGGAAATCCGAGACGCCAACGTCGTCGGGCATGTCGTAGGTGTAGTGCATCTCGAACATGTCCAGTTCGCACTCGTCGTTCGTACACTTCACTTCGAGCGTCGCGGGCATGGCCGAACCTAACGCCCGAGCGACCATAAACGGGAGGGCTTCGGCGATTCTGGGGCCGACAGCGCGGGACGACGCCCGCCCGCGGACCGAGGTCTGGCCTCGTCGTCCGCGTCGGACTGACGTGTAGTCACCGTTTTACCCGTCGAGAAGCAACTGCATCCTATGACCGACCTCGCGGACCTCGACGTGACTCTCGTGGACGGGTACGTGGACGAACCCGCCCACTTCGGCGTGCCGCCGTACATCTCGACGTATCCGCGGTACACCGCCGGAGCAATCGTGGACGCGGGCGTCCCGACCGAAAACGTCACCTACCACACGATAGACGAACTCCGCGACGACACCCACAAGTGGCGCGACGTGGAGGAAGCCGACCTGCTCGTCTACCTCGGCGGAATGACCGTTCCCGGCAAGTACGTCGGAGGCACTCCGGCCGAACCCGACGAAGTGCGAAAGATGGCGTGGACCGCCGACGGGACGAGTCTGATGGGCGGTCCCGTGAAGTTCGGCGTCGGCGACGAGAACGCCGGAGCGACCGAGACCGAACGCGACGACTTGGACTTCGACTTCGTGGCGAAAGGCGACGTGGAGGCCGCGGCCTACGACCTCGTGAACACCGGACTGGAGGGGTTCGACAACCGGATGCGCGACAACGAGGAAATCGACCGCTGGGCCGCGAAGGGCGCGTTCGTGGTCGAACAGCACCCCAACCACCCCGACTACCTCATCGCCGAGTTGGAGACCTCTCGGGGATGTCCCTACCGGTGTTCGTTCTGCACGGAACCGCTGTACGGCAACCCCTCGTTCCGGCGACCGGAGTCGGTCGTCAGCGAAGTCGAGACCCTCTACGACCGGGGGACGCGCCACTTCCGACTCGGCCGACAGGCCGACATCCTCGCGTACGGCGGCGACGGCGAGAAACCGAACCCGGACGCCCTGCGCGACCTCTACGGCGGGATTCGTGAGGTCGCGCCCGACATCGGGACGCTCCACCTCGACAACATGAACCCCATCACGGTGGTCGAGTGGCCCGAGCTCGCCCGCGAGGGCATCCGGGTCATCGCCGAACACAACACGCCGGGCGACACCGCCGCGTTCGGTCTGGAGTCGGCCGACCCCCTCGTGCAGGAGGAAAACAATCTCAACGTCACCGCCGAGGAGTGTTTCGAGGCTGTCAAAATCGTCAACGAGGAGGCGGGGTGGCGACCCGGCGAGGACCCCGCGGACGCGCCCACGCACGGCGAGGACGCCGCGAACCGCCTGCCGAAACTCCTGCCGGGCATCAACCTGCTCCACGGACTCAAGGGCGAGCGCCGCGAGACGTTCGACCACAACAAGAAGTTCCTGAAGCGAGTGTACGACGAGGGCCTGATGCTCCGGCGGGTCAACATCCGGCAGGTCATGGCGTTCGACGGCACGGAGATGAGCGACGTGGGCGCGGACATCGCCAAGGACCACAAGAAACTGTTCAAGCAGTACAAGTCCGAGGTCCGCGAACAAATCGACAACCCGATGCTCCAGCGACTCGCTCCGGCGGGGACGATTCTGCCGAACGTCCACCTCGAATACCACGAGGACGGCAAGACGTTCGGCCGCCAACTCGGGACCTACCCCCTGCTCGTGGGGATTCCGGGCGAGCGCGAACTCGGCCGAACCGTGGACGTTGCGGTCGTAGACCACGGCTATCGGTCGGTGACGGGCGTGGTCCACCCGCTGGACGTGAACAGCGCGACGATGGACGAACTCACCGCGATTCCGGGTCTCGGGAAACAGCGCGCCGGGAACATCGTGGTCAACAGACCCTACGAGTCGCCCGCCGAACTCGACGCCGACGTGGGCGTGGACCTCGCCGAGTTCACGACGGCCGAGCGACCGGAGGGCGCGGACTGACCGCCGCCGCGGTCGGCGAACCAATCCACCGCGAGCGGACACCCCAGCACGTCCCACGAACCGCAATCTACCGCGAGCGAGGAGCGCCGAAGGCGCGACGAGCGAGCGGACCGAGGAACCCTCGGAAGGCCGTGCCGGAGGCACGGCCCGGAGAGGGTGACGACGCGTTTTTGGTCGAGCTTTTGCAAGGGCGGCGCGCTCGTGCGCCACCCGCGGCAAAAGGTCGTGGTCAAAAGGTCGTTGAGAAAAACTCTTTACGCGCTGACTACTTGGGTTCGAACGGAGGCATATAGCCTTGGAGATCTCTGACAAACTCCTGTGTCTGTTCAGTGCTGATGTGACTATCGAAGACGACAAGTACGTCGTCGAAGTACCGCGCCGAGAAATCGAAACCGGGTCCGTCGAACCCGGCGAAACCTACCGCGTCGCGCTCATCTCGGACGACTCCGACTCCGACTCCGGCTCCCCGAAGCAAACTGAGTCGAAGTCACAGTCCAAGAGTAGCGGCGCACCGTCCGAACCGCAACCCCCCGTCGAGGAGGGCGAAATCCGCTACGTCGAAGTCGAGGACATCGGCAAGCAGGGCGACGGCATCGCCCGCGTCGAGCGCGGATACGTCATCATCGTCCCCGACGCCGAAATCGGCGAGCGCGTGAAGGTCGAAATTACGGAAGTCAAGTCCAACTTCGCGGTCGGCGAAATCATCGAAGAGGACTTCTAACGCGGTTCTTCCGCGACTTTTTGACGAGACGCGAGTGGGTTGGTAGCGTCGGATAGGGAACGAGAGCAATATATCTATGTCTTTTAGAAATAATATCTGTTCTTAAAAGCATCTGTATATTTCTCTCCCGTTCACGGTCGCGCCAACGCGCGCCGGGTCGGAAGGTCGAAGACGGTACCTGAAGGTTTACGTACGAGAACGGGACGAACCCTGCGCGTGTCCCAGTCCCGACCGAAAAACCGTCTGCTCGCGGTGGTCGTCGTCGCGGCCCTGCTCGCGGGTCTCACCCGTCGTAGGCCGACCCGTCCGGGCGCTTGGCACCCTCGGAGTCGTGGACCACGACGCCACCGTCGGGGTCGGTGGGTTCGTACTCGTCGCGGACCGCGATGGCCTCCGCCAGTTCCCGGACCGCGCGCTCTTTGAGCGCCGCCGCGAGGTCCTCGGCGTCCTCCCGAGAGATGTCTCTCCCCAGTCCCTCGCACTCGTGAGCGCGGACGACGCCCTCCTCGTCGCCGGTTTCACCGGCTTTCCGTTGCGCTCCCAGCGCAACGCTGTCTACCGCCTCGCCCATGGGTTGACTCGTCCCGCCGAGTCCGACCGAGAAGGGGTACGTCTCGCAGATGAGCGGGCGGTCCCCGTGGACCGAGCAGGCACCCGTGCCGTCGTCGGCCTCCTCGTAGAACGCGCAGTCGCCGCAGGCGTCGGTCTGGAGCGCCCACTCGAAGGTCTCGCCCGTGGGCTCACCGTCGGACCCACCGCCGCCATCGCTCTCGCCGCCGTCGAGTCCGTAGGGCATCGGCCGGGCCACGTCGCGCCAGTCGTAGTCGGTAGCGTCTTCGAGGTCCCGCACCTCGTCGGGGAACACCGTCGCGGTGTGGGGGTCGTCAGCCTCGGCTTTACAACACGCGCCGCACCGCGTACACTCGAAACCAATCGACTCGATGGCGTCCGCGATGTCGGCGATGTCGAGACCCTGAGCGCGCTCCAGTTCCGCTTCGAGGCTCTGCACGTCCGGAGATTGGCCTTCGTGGGCAAAAGGGTGTTTATCGGGGGAGGACCTCGTGGTGGTTCTGTGGGACCGGATTGGTTCGACGGCCCTCGTCGTCTCTGTAGTCGTCGGTGTTAGAGTTGCTGTTTCTGCTGTCGTTGCGGTCTCTGTCGTCGGAGTCGGAGTCGGAGTCGGAGTCGGAGTCGGAGTCGGAGTCGGAGTCGGAGTCGGAGTCGGAGTCGGAGTCGGAGTCGGAGTCGGAGTCGGAGTCGGAGTCGGAGTCGGAGTCGGAGTCGGAGTGAACGAGGTTTCGAAAGCCCCCGCCCGCTGGCGGTCACTCAGCGACATATCTTCGACTCACTCCGTTCGTCTCAGATAGGGGTCGCTGAGACGACCACGGGCCTACGGCCCGCCAGCGGGCGGCCCCTTTATCCCACCCGACAGTTGGTTGGCCGAGCGTTCGCTAGTCCACGACGACCGGCGGGCGCGCCCGGTCGCCGTCCCACTCGACTTTCCCCTCCACGTCGAGTTTTTCGAGGTGCGCGGCCACCGTCGCGCGGGCGAGGTCCCGGACGCCCGTGAGGTCCTTGTCGTAGGCGGCGTCGAGAATCGCGTCCGGCGTGGTCGCGCCCTCTCGGACCGCGGCCAGCACCTTCGCCTCGCGGTCCAATCGGTGGCGAATCAGGCGCTCGATTTCCGTCCGGGGGTTCTCGATGACGGGACCGTGGCCGGGGTAAAGCCGGTCGGGGTTCCGTGCGTAAAGCCGCCGGAGCGAGGTCAGGTAGGCGCGCAGGTCGCCCTCGTCAGCGCCGACCATCACGCTCCCCTCGACGACCACGAGGTCGCCCGTCAGCATCGTTCCGTCCGCCGCGAGCGCAACGTGGTCGGGCGCGTGGCCCGGCGTCTCCACGACCCTCGCACCGCCGATTTCGGTCCCCTCCCGAAACGTCCGGTCGGGCGCGACCCCCGTCGCACGCTCAAAGCGCACCTCGCGGCCCGCACGCGCCCAGACGGTCGCGTCGCAGGCATCCGCGTAGTGTGCGACCCCGCCCACGTGGTCGGGATGGGCGTGCGTGACGAGGACGTGGCCGACCTCGCGCGATTCGACTGCCGCGTCGAGTTCGTCGGTCCGCCCCGCGGGGTCCACCAGAAGCGCGTCTTCGCGCCCGAGAACGTAGGCGTTGGTCGTTCCACTCGGTGCGAGCGTCTCGGTGGGAACCGAGACTTCTCGGAGTTCCATGTCGGTAACGTGGCGCGGCGACGAGAAAAGCGTAGCCGGTTCCGGCCGGTCAGCGGTTGAGGAAGTAGACCTGCTTGCGGGCGTCTTGGAAACTGTAGCGGGAGTTCACGAGGTCTTCGTCTTCGAGGCGGTTCAGGGCGTACCGGACCGTGCGGTCGGGCAGTAGCGACTCTTCCGCGAGTTGACCCTGCGAGAGGGGAGCGTCGGTCTCCAGTACCTTCGCTACCAACTTGGCGCTCGGGGGAAGTTCGCGCAGGCGGTCGCGGAAATCGTCTGATAACTGTTCGGCGACGGGGGACTCGTCCGTGGTCGCGCTCATACCTATGTCACTCCAGAACGTACTGGTAAAGCTTGGCTATATGTGCATCAGTACACTCTAAACTCCTTAAGGATGTATTATTTCACCTTAAATTCACTTCCCGCGCTCCGGACGACCAAGGATTACGTCGGCCGAGTACCAACTCCGACCATGGAGTCGATTCCCGACGAGTTCCACGACTTGTTCGAGCGACAGACGTTCGCCAACTTCGCCACTCTGATGGGCGACGGCACCCCGCAGGTGACGCCGGTGTGGATTGACCGCGGCGAGGAAGGCTACCTGCTGGTCAACACCGCCCGCGGCCGTCAGAAAGAGCGCAACGTCGAACGCGACCCGAAGGTCGGTCTCTGCGTGATGGACCCCGACGACCCCTACCGGTACGTCTCGGTCCGCGGCGAGGTGGTCGAGGTTACCGAAGACGGCGCAGTCGAACACATCGACGAACTCGCGCGTCGCTACATGGGCGTCGAGGAGTATCCCCACCACGGCGAGGAGTCCGGTCCCAGAGTGGTCGTTCGGATTCGTCCGGACCGCGTGGTCACGAGCGGCGAGTAGCCACCGACTCAGCCTTCGAGTCGGTCCGTCTGCGGGTCGTCGCCGTGACGGTGGTATCGCCCGACTAGACACTTGCAGTCCGGGCAGTGGACGACGACGAATCGGCCGCGTTCGTGACGAACGAGGTCCTCGGCGTCGAGGTGTCGTCCGCATCCTTTGCACGTCGTCATGGAATCCCCCGAGAGACGTACGACCCCGAGAGGCAAAGAGGTTGGTCACGAGACGCTTCCAATACCGTTTTAGTCCCCCCACGGACTACAAAGAAACGAGAATCGTGAAAGGAGCGGAGTGGTACCAGACGGACGAAGTTGCCGAGGAGTACGAAGAGAAGCGGTTCTCCCGTGGCGGACGACTCATCGACCGCCGCGAAAAGCAGGCCGTCCTCGACGCTATCGGTCCAGTCGAGGACAAGAAGGTTCTAGAAATCGCCTGCGGAACCGGTCGGTTCACGGTCATGCTGGCCGAACGCGGTGCCGACATCGTGGGTCTCGACATCTCTGCCGCGATGCTCCAGCAAGGCCGCCAGAAGGCCCAGAGCGCCGGGGTCGCCGACCACTTGGAGTTCATGCGGGGAGACGCCGGACGACTGCCCTTCCCCGACGACCACTTCGACACCGTGTTCGCCATGCGGTTTTTCCACCTCGCGGACACGCCCGCGACCTTCCTCTCGGAGATGTGTCGGGTCGCCAAAGAACAGGTCGTCTTCGACACGTTCAACGCCAGAAGCACGCGAAGCGTCTACAACTGGTTGCTCCCGATGGGTTCCCACCTCTACTCGCGGAGCGACGTGGAGAAACTGTTGGCCGAGTCGGACCTCCGACTCGTTGACGCCGAACACGACTGGATACTGCCCTACGGCTTCTATCGGAAGATTCCGGGCGCGATAGCCGGACCGATTCGGGACGTAGACACCGCCATCGGTAACTCGCCTATCGGCGACTACTTCGCGTCGGTCTCCTACTGGAACGCCAGCGTCGAGTGACCGACTCGCGAGGCGAACGAGACGAGGCCGAATTGTTTTTAAGGCTCGGGCGGAAGATTCGGGGGTATGGAGCTATCCGTGGTGGTCCCGACGCTCAACGGGCGCGAGCGCCTCGCGTCGTGTCTCGACGCGTTGGCGGCTCACGCTCCGGACGCGGAGGTGGTCATCGTCAACGGCCCCTCCGCCGACGGGACTACCGGGATGGTACAGGACCGCGACGACGTGGACGTGTTGGTCGAAGTCTCCGACCGGAAACTCAACGTCGCGCGGAACGCCGGACTCTCGGCCGCCAGCGGTGAGGTGGTGGCGCTGGTCGGTCAGGACAACGCGGTCGAATCCTCGTGGGCCGAGGGAGTACACGCGGGCCTCGAAGACGCCGACGTAGTGACCGGCCCGGTCCATCGGTCGGTCCGGGCGGGCGTAACCACCGAGTCCGAGGAGTGTTGCACCATCGACGGGAAGGAAGTCACCTACTTCGACGGCGGGAACGTCGCGTTCTCCCGCGAAGTCGCCGAGGCGATGGACGGGTTCGACGAGTATCTGGTGACGGGCGGGGCGCGCGACTGTGCCCACCGACTCGCCACGAACGGTCACGAGGTAGCGTGGTCGCCGGACGTGTGCGTGACCCGGACCGACGACGAGGACGACGAAGACGGTGACGGCCGCGACTGGGGGTGGAAGTACCGAGCGCTCGCCTACCGACTGGTGAAAAACTACGGCCCGCGACCCGGCATCTTCCGGCGGACGCTCCGAGACGCGGCGTCAGACGCCGTAGAGAACGCGACCGACGTGATTCGCGGCGAGAAAGCCCCCTCCGAATGGATGGGCAACGGCAAGCGCGTGACGACCAACGTGGTCGTCGGGTGTAAGGACGGTCTTTGGGCGCGGTTCAAAGACCGGAGCGAGACCAGAAACCCCTACGGTCTCTCGGCGAGGGCGGACCGAGCAGTCGAGCGATACGACTGGCGGACCGACCCCGAGGAGCGCGAGTAGTAGCCTACCCGTCGTTCTCGGGAGCCTCGTCGTCATTCGTTTCTCTGTCCGTCGTTTCGCCGTCCGGCATCTCGGAGTCGTGGTAGATAGTCGCCCGGACCAGCGCTTCGGTCGCCCGTCGGAGTCGCTCGGACACCGACTGACGGGAGACGCCGAGTGCGTCGGCGATGTCCTCCAGTTCGACCCGGCAGGGGACCTCGAAGTAGCCCATCTCGGTCGCGGTCCGGAGCGCCTCGTACTGGCGGTCGGTCAGACCGAGCGAGTCGCCGCCCTGTTCGTCGGCGGCGTACAGTTTTCTGAGGTCGAACGTGAGACCGTGGCGCTCGTCGCCCTCGTCGGTCAGTTCGACCTGATAGGGTCGTCTACGTCGGCCAACACCGTCACGTCGCCGACTGTCGGGTCGTCGGCGAGTCCCGCCTCGAACGCCTCGAAGTCTCCTCCGACGCCCAGAACGCCAGTGCGAACGGTTTCGACTTCCGCGAGGTCCGTTGTTCGATAGTAACGTTCATCTCGGGGGCCGCCCGGAGCGCGGACTGGAGGACTGGCGTCTCTAAGTAAGAGTCCGCGATGAGAGTCATAGCACTAGTACCACGGCGGCTATTTTAACCGTCCGGTCGGTTCGACGCCTGATTCAACGAACCAAAACAGTCACAATGGTCAGTCAGCGTAGCCGTGAAACGGACGGGAAGGTGTCCATCGCTTAAGTGAACGCTGAAAGTAAATCAAGGCGATGGTAGGTGGACACGAAAGGTGGACGGACCACGAGCGCATCGACCGCTCGTGTGACCTGCTCGGTAGCGCGTACCGTCGTCGCGTCGTCTATACCCTCCGAAAAGACGGTTCCGCGACGCTCGGCGAACTCGCCGACGCGGTGGTCGCGTCGGAACTCGCTACCGACCGACAGCGTGCGATGGCCTCGCTCGTACACACGCACCTTCCGAAACTCGCCGACTTCGACGTAGTGGAGTACGACGACCCCGAAGACGGGGTGGCGCTCTCGGACGGGGTAGAAGCGCTCGAACCGTTTCTCACCCTCGCCGCCCGACAGGAGACCGACGGAGCGCAACTGGTCCAATCGGACGAGGGACCCGACGCTATCGCGGGGAACGCGCCGGACTAAGTGTCTTCCCGGCTCTGGATGCGCTCGTGCCACGTTTCGAGTCGGTCGCTTCCCCAGTACCGAACTTCCTTCGTTCGGGGGTCGTAGTCCACGACGCCCGAGTCCGCCAGTTTCGGGATGTGGACGTGGTGGAGCGTCGAGAGAACGTGGTCGTGACCGGGTTGTTCGCCCGTCCGTTCGGCTTTTTTCGCGACGAGGTAGTCCGCGAGTTCGCCGACGGTCGCGGTGGAGTCCTCGGCGTCCAGCAGGTAGTCGAGTATCGCTCGTCGGTCGGAGTGGGCCAGCAGTTCGAGCGTCGCGTCCAGCGAGAGCGAGACGCCGGGAGTTGGCTGGTCGGTCTCGGGCGAGTCGTTCGACGCGCCCGCCGAGTCGTCGCTGTCGGTACAGGTGCCCTCGTCGGATTTTCGGTCGTCGCCCCCGTTGTCAGCCATTCCTTCGGCCTCGCGGGACGAGTCGGGAGCCAGCGACTAAGGAGTTTGCCCCGTAGGGTTCAGAAGTCGCCCGGAAGCGAGTCGTCGAGGACGCGTCTGGCGTTCTTGTCGAAGACCTTCCGCATCGCGTCCTCGGGCACGTCGAGGGTCAGAATCTCCATCACCGCGACGTTCGGGTGGGAACTCGGCGACCCACTGCCGAACAGCACGCGGTCGGGGTGTTCCATCACCGCTCGCTCCAGCAGGTCCCGGTAGCGGACGTAACTCGTGTCGAGGTAACAGGTGTCGTTGCGTTCCAGCATGTCCACGGCGTCGGTCATCAACTCCCGGTTGAGCGGGTGGCCGCCGAAGTGGGCCAGAACGACCGGGAACGACCGCGAGAGCAGGGAATCTTCGGCCGCGGCAGGCGAGAACCCCTCGCCAGCGTGGACGAGGACGGGCAGTGCTACGTCCTCCAACTGGTCTAACGTCTCTTCGTCGGGCAGGCCGTCCTCGGCGGGATTGAGTTTGAAGCCGTGAAACCGGTCGTCGTAGGCGTACTGCTCTACGTCCTCTGGCGAGGTGTGGTGGTCCTTCCGGCGCGCGGCGAGGTTGCGCAGGCGCGAGGACGCGCGTTCGCCGGGGTCGCGGGGTCCGTTGATACGGGCGAACGCGAGGAACGGCCGGTCCACGCTCCGGCGCGCGACGGCGTTGTTGGCGCTCACGTAACTACCGCCGTCGCGCGCGCCGGGGAACACGACCGAGCGCACGACGCCCGCCTGATGCATCTCCCGCTCTAACCGGTCCGGACTGATTGCCCGCCCGCGAGTCTGGACGCCTCCGGCGTCGGCGTTGAGTCTGGCGTGTACGTCTACGACCCGGAAGCGATGCTCCAACTCCAGCATTGGAAGGGGGTTCGGAACTACCCTATTTTTCAGTGTCGGTTCTAGAAAGGCCTCGCATTCGACACCGGCGGAGCGGACGGGAGAGTAGTCTCCTCGAAAGCCCTCGCGCGGTTCGCGGTCGCTCAGCGACCGCGAGCGGGCGGGGGCTTTAGAAACGTTCTTGGCCACGATACCTGCGGTTGTTGTAACGAGTTGGAGCGAGGAAAGTTTCCGAGCGTCCTTCTCGTCGGTCCCGTGAACGTCGCAGAAGGAAACCTAAATAATCGCTAAAGTCAACAAAAACACCGTCAAAGATAACTAAATAGTGCTAAAAGAAACGTGGAAGAGGCTTATTCGAGGTCGAAGCGGTCGAGGGTCATCACCTTGTGCCACGCGTCAACGAAGTCGCGCACGAACTTCTCTTCGCCGTCGTCGGCGGCGTAGACTTCCGCGAGGGCGCGGAGGCGGGAGTGGGACCCGAAGATGAGGTCCACGCGAGTCGCCTTCCCTTCGAGTTCGCCCGTCTCACGGTCGCGCACCTCGAAGACCGCTTCGGAGTCGGAGACCGGTTCCCACTCGTGGTCCATGCCGAGCAGGTTCACGAAGAAGTCGTTGGTCAGCGTCTCGGGGTCGTCGGTGAAGACGCCGAGGTCCGACTGCTGGTAGTTCGCGTCAAGCGCGCGCATGCCGCCGACCAGAACCGTCATCTCGGGCGGCGTCAGGTCGAGCAGGTCGGCTTTATCGACCAGCAACTCCTCCGCGGGCTCTTCGACCCCGCTCTCTACGTAGTTGCGGAATCCGTCCGCCTTCGGCTTGAGCGCCTCGAACGACTCCACGTCGGTCTCCTCTTGGGAGGCGTCCACGCGTCCGGGTTCGAAGGGCACTTCCACGTCGTACCCGGCGTCGGCGGCCGCCTGCTCGACGGCCGCGTTACCGCCCAGTACGATGAGGTCGGCGAGCGAGACTCGCGTCTCGTCGGACCGCGAGCCGTTGAAGTCCGCCTGAATTCCTTCGAGGGTCTCCAGTACGGTCTCAAGCTCCGGCGGCTCGTTGACTTCCCAGCTCTTCTGCGGTTCGAGGCGGATGCGCGCCCCGTTCGCGCCGCCGCGCTTGTCGCTGTCGCGGTAGGTGGACGCCGACGCCCACGCGGTCTTGACGAGTTGGGAGACCGAGAGGTCCGAGTCGAGAATCTCCGCTTTGAGTTCGGCAACTTCCTCCTCCCCAATCGGGTCGTAGTCGGCGTCGGGGAGCGGGTCCTGCCAGAGCATCTCCTCGTCGGGGACCTCCGGGCCGAGGAACCGCTCGGGCGGTCCCATGTCGCGGTGGGTCAGCTTGTACCACGCCTTGGCGAAGTTGATGCCGAACTCCATCGGGTTGTCTTGGAAGCGCTCGATGATTTCCCGGTAGTCGGGGTCGCGCTTCAGGGCGATGTCCGTCGTGAGCATCATCGGCGTCACGGTGTCGTCGTCGTGGGCCGCCTGCGCGGAGTCGCGGATTTCTTCGTCGACCGGAAGCCACTGCCACGCGCCGCCGGGACCCTTCTGGGCCGCCCACTCGTAGTCGAGCAGGTTGTCGAGATAGCCCGTGTCCCACTGGGTCGGCGCTTGGGTCCACGGACCCTCGATACCGCTAGTGATGGTGTCGCCACCTTTGCCCGAACCGTAGTCGCTCTCCCAGCCGAGACCCTGTTGCTCGATGGGGGCCGCCTCGGGTTCGGGACCGACGTGTTCGTCGGGGTCGGCGGCACCGTGGACCTTCCCGAACGTGTGTCCACCGGCGATGAGCGCGACGGTCTCTTCGTCGTTCATCGCCATGCGACTGAACGACTCGCGGATGTTCTCCGCCGACGCCTCGGGGTCCGGATTCCCGTCCGGACCCTCCGGGTTCACGTATATGAGACCCATCACGGTCGCGCCGAGGCCCTCTTGGAGTTCCCCATCCTCGAAGCGCTCGGAGGCTTCCATCTCGCTCTCGGGACCCCACCAGACGGCCTCGTCGGGCGCGAAGGCGTCCTCGCGGCCGCCAGCGAAACCGAACGTCTTGCCGCCCATCGACTCGATGGCGACGTTCCCGGCGAGAATCATCAGGTCGGCCCACGAGAGTTTCCGGCCGTACTTCTGCTTGACCGGCCAGAGCAGTCGGCGGGCCTTGTCGAGGTTCGCGTTGTCGGGCCAACTGTTGAGCGGGGGAAGGCGCTGGGCACCCTCGGACGCGCCGCCGCGGCCGTCGCTGGTTCGGTACGTGCCAGCGCTGTGCCACGCCATCCGGATGAAAAGCGGCCCGTAGTGTCCGTAGTCGGCGGGCCACCAATCCTGCGATGTCGTCATCACCTCTTCGATGTCTTCCTTTACTGCTTCGAGGTCGAGCGTCTCGAACTCTTCGGCGTAGTCGAACTCCTCGCCAATCGGATTGACTTGGCGAGCGTTCTGGTCGAGAACGTCCAAGCTCAACTGATTCGGCCACCAGTCTTGGTCAGACCCATTCATCGTCGGAGAGTTACGACTTTCGCATATTAAGGTTGTCTAATTCGGGATGAAGTTTTCGCTGGAATCCAAGCAGTCTTTCGAATTTATGAACTTTTGTTAGTGATAGGTCCGCGCCGCGTATTCAGCACAATCGCCGAGAGATGTCACAAGTTTCGTGCTTCGCCGAGACCGACTGCGACGGACTGCCGGGAAAGCTTTATATAGAAGTTCAAACATCTTTTGTATGGGGAGTAACCATGTCAGAATCACCATCCGGACAGCGACGCATGGGAGGCCGACCGATGTTCATCCTCGCGGAGGACACCGAGCGAACGCACGGCGAAGACGCCCAGCGGTCGAACATCTCGGCCGGGAAAGCGGTGAGCGAGGCGGTACGCACGACGCTCGGGCCTCGCGGGATGGACAAGATGCTCGTGACCGACACGGGCGACGTGACCATTACCAACGACGGGGCGACCATTCTGGAGACGATGGACATCGAACACCCCGCGGCACAGATGATTGTCGAAGTCGCGGAGGCCCAAGAGGACGAGGTGGGCGACGGTACGACGACGGCGGCGGTCCTCGCGGGCGAACTGCTCGCCAAGGCCGAGAGCCTGCTGGACGACGACGTACATCCGACGACAATCGTAGAGGGGTACGGTCAGGCGCGCACCATCGCCATCGACGCAATCGACTCGCTGGTCCTCGACGGGGAGTTGGACGACGAACTTCTGGGACACGTCGCCGAGTCCAGCATGACCGGCAAGGGAACCGGCGACGTGACGACCGAGAAGTTGGCGGACCTCGTGGTCCGGGCCGTCCGCCACGCCGAGGGCGAGGAGGGCGTCGTCCGGGACAACGTGCGCGTCCACACCCAGACCGGCGGGTCCTCGTCGGCGACCGAACTCGTGAAGGGCGTCATCAGTGACGCCGAGGCGGTCCACGCGAACATGCCCCGAGAAGTCGAAGACGCCACCATCGCGGTGGTGGACGAGAAGTTCGGCGTGCGCGAGACAGAAATCGACGCCGAGTACAGCGTCGAGAGCGTAGACCAGTTGACCGCCGCGATGGACGCCGAGGACCGCGAACTCCGAGAGTACGCCGACGTGCTCTCGTCGGCGGGCGTGGACGTGGTGTTCTCGACCGACTCCATCGAAGACCGAGTGGCGGCGTACCTCGCCAACGCTGGTATCCTCGCCTTCGAGAACGTGGACGACGACGAGGCCCGCGCCATCGCCTCGGCGACCGGCGCGAGTCGCACCTCGAAGGTCGCCGACATCGAAGACGCCGACCTCGGAAATGCCGAGTCGGTTCGCGTCCGGACCTTCGGCGACGAGGACCTCGCCTTCGTGGAGGGCGGCGCGGCCGCAGAAGCGGTCACGATGCTGGTCAGGGGAGGCACCGAACACGTCGTTGACGAACTCGAACGCGCGCTTTCGGACGCCCTCGACGTGACGACTGCGGCCCTCGACACCGGCGGCGTGGTCCCCGGCGCGGGCGCGACCGAAATCGCCATCGCCAACCACGTCCGCGAGGAGGCCGCGAGCATCGAGGGCCGACGCCAACTCGCGGTCGAAGCGTTCGCCGACGCGATGGACGTACTTCCCCGCACCCTCGCGGAGAACACCGGCATGGACCCCATCGACGGACTCGTGGACCTCCGCGCCGAGAACGAGTCCGAGGAAGGCCACGCCGGAATCATCGCCGAGGGCGAACACGGCGAGGTCGGCGACCCAGTGGACGCGGGCATCCTCGACCCCGGAGCGGTCAAGCGCGAGGCGGTCGAGTCGGCGACGGAGGCCGCGACGATGATAGTCCGCATCGACGACGTGATTGCCGCGGAGTAAGCCGAACCACTAGCCTTCTTTATCCACTCGACTGATTCGTCGCCGCTCTCGTCAGTGTGTCCCCCGAGACTGCCAGTGGCCGAGTTCGCGTGGTTGCGAAACTCGGTCAACTGCTCGCGGTGGAGGAACTCGACGCTTCGAGGGAGTTTCGAGTGAGACGAGTCACCGCAGTCGCGCGCCCTCAGGACACACCTCGGTCCGGTTGGGCAGGACGCCCTCCGCGCCGACGGCGAACACCGTCTCGCCGACCATCGCCATGCTCGCGACCCCGCCTGCGGCCTCCACGTCCGCGACTGCTTCCCGAACCTCGTCGGTCGGCAGGCCGATGGCTTCCGCGAAGTCCCACGCCTCGCGGGTCAGGTCCGCGAGCGTGGGGTCGTCGGGAAGCGCGTCGAGGGTGGCCGACCCCTCGCGCGCGACGGTGGCCATGAGGTCGTCGTCGGCCAGCGCCTCGTCGGTGGCGATGGGACCGAAACTGGCGTACTCGATTGGGGTCTCGCGCTCGAACTTCCGCGGTTCGCCGCCGTCGCCGACCACCAGTCCGCCGCGGTTCTGGACGAACACGTCGCCGAGACCCGTCCCGGCCTCGACTTCCGCGCGGTGGGCGACTTCGACCAGTTGCTCGCGGGAGTAGTCGAGTCCGAACTCCGCGTTCGCGGCGATTGCGGTGGCGAGGGTCGCGGCACCGCTCGCGCCGAACCCGCGACCGATTGGGACCTCGGCGGTGAGGTCCGAACGGGCCGAGACGCCGAGGGTTTCGAGGGCCAACTCCACGGGGTCGAAGTCGGTCGGGTCGCCGCCGACGGTGACGACCGACTCGTCGGCGTCTCCCTCCCGCACGTCCGCGACCACGCCGTCGGCGATGGCGACGCTCGCGCCCTTCGACTGGTCCGCGGTCTCTCCCGGTGCGAAGACGGCGGTGACGCTTCCGGGGGCGAAAGCTCTCATACAATCGTCTGAGAGTCGAACGGTCTTAATCGGTTGCTTTCATCTACGTTCTTCGACCCATTCACACCGACTCTCGAAGTCGTCCGCGCCACACTGGTCGCCGATGGACTGGAGCGTTCCGGTACGGATTCGGTCGTGAAGCGGGACCGTGACGGTGCGAACTTCGTCAGTGTCCGGATTCGTGTACTTCAGAATGACGTGGTAGTGAACCAACGCGATTCGTGATGCTCGCGCGAAGAAGAGCAGACGGTCACGAGAAGCTAGCTACTGCCGACTCCGACGAAGACCGCACAGCACCGAGACCGCAGACCTCACACCTCCCCAACTTCAGCGGTCGCCTGAACGCGCGACCGCTTCCCTCGCGCGACGGTGGCTCGCCACGGGACGACCTCCGTCCCCCGAGCAGTCGGCGCGAAGCGCCGACTTCGGTTAAGAAATATTTATCCGCGGTAAGAAAACGAAAACACGCCTCAAACACAGATTTATACGGCTCGACGACGCTCCCAACCGCCGACTCCCCTCGAACTGGTGCGTTTTAGGCCGTCGAAGCCGAACGCTCGCGTATGATAACGCTCGCTTCCGACTTCGGCACGCCCTACCCCGCCGCGATGAAGGGCGTTATGCTCCAGCGAACCGATGCGCGACTGGTGGACGTGGCCCACGACTTCCCCCGCCAAGACGTGCGAGCGACCGCGTTCTGGCTTCGAGAGGTCCTGCCGTACTTCCCGCCCGCGGTCCACCTCGTCGTCGTGGACCCCGGCGTCGGCACCGACCGGGCGGCGCTCGCGGTGCGGGCGGGCGACCACGCGCTGGTCGGACCGGACAACGGTGTCCTGCTTCCGGTCGCACGCGAGTTGGCCGACAGCGAGGGCACGGAGGTCGAGGTGTTCGAAGTCGAGTACGCCGACCCCGCGAGTTCCACCTTCCACGGCCGGGACGTGTTCGCGCCCGCCGCCGCCGCAATCCACGAGGAAGGCGTCGAATCGTTCCACGAGCGCGACGACGTGGTGCCCGACGACGGCTTCGAGGACCTGCGCTTTCCCGACCCCGAACTCGAAGGAGCCACCGCCGTCGGCGAGGTGCTGGTCGTGGACGGGTTCGGCAACGCCGTCACCAACCTCCCCGCGGAACTGCTCGACGGCCGGGAGTCGGTTGCGGTCAACGGCGAGTCCGCGCCCGTCGCGCGGGCCTACGCCGAAGTCGCGCCGGGCGAGCGACTCGTCACGGTCGGAAGCCACGGCAACGTCGAGTTGGCGGTCAACCGTGGCCGGGGCGACGACGCCTTCGGCGTCTCGGTCAGCGACGAAATCCACGTCGAGGTGTAGCGTGGGACTCGACGCCTTTGCGGTGATGAACGTCGTCGGCCTGCTGGCGTTCGCGGTCGTCGGGTCGCTCCGGGGTGCGGACGCCGACCTCGACGTGCTGGGTGTCGCGGTCCTCGGGGTGCTGACCGCTCTCGGTGGCGGCGTCACCCGCGACCTGCTGGTGGACAGTGTTCCGGTGGCGCTCCGCTCTACGACCGACGTGAGCGTCGTGCTGTTCGGCGTCGTCGCTGGCATCGCACTGGCCCGACTCGGCGACGACCTGACGGACCAATCGCTGACGGACCACGCGGTCGTCCTGCTCCCCGACGCGGTCGGACTGGCGGCGTTCGCTACCACGGGCGCGCTCGTCGCCACCGACGCCGGGCTTTCAGCGTTCGGCGTGGTCGTCCTCGCAACAGTGACCGGCGTCGGCGGCGGTCTCGTCAGCGATGTCCTCCTTCGGAACGTCCCGTTCGTCCTCGTGGAAGACTTTTACGCGACCTGCGCTATCGTCGGTGGAAGCGTCTTCTGGCTGGTTGCCACGGTCGGCGTCGGTCAGCGCGCGAGTGCGCTCGTCTGTGCGGTCGTGGTCTTCGGACTGCGCTCGCTGGCTATTCGCTACGAGTGGGAGTTACCGACGGTGTAACTGCCTGTTCTGCTGTCGCTCAGTCGCTCCCGGTGCTGGCTTCGGTCCGGCCTCCGAGGGCGTCCACCTCGAGTAGGCCAGTTCCACGGCGACGGCGACCCCGACGTAGATGAGGGCCGTGGTCGGAATCGAGAGGTAAATTGCAGAGTCGAGAGGTAGGTTGGTTGTGGGGTTGATTGCGGTGGGTGGTTTTTTGCCTCCCGTGCGCACTCGGCGGTCGGGCGCGCACGGCCGACGAGCGTGTCCGCCCGCCCTCAGGCGCGCTCGTCGGCGTCGTCGTACCGGGACGCGAGGGTGACGAGACCGAACAGGAGCGCCAGCACGCCCGCGGTCACGAGCATGCCGAACGCCGCCATCGAGACGGGCGACATCTGGAACGAGACGACGCCGAGAAGGTCCATCGAGACGGCGCGCTTCTGCCCGGACGCGCCGACGATAGCGCCGATGCCGCCCGCCAAGAGGACGACAATGACGGCGACGGCGGCGAAGATGGGCCGTCCGGAGACTGTCGCGTTGGTACTCACGACCGGCGGTTGGGGTTCGCGTCGATTAGGGCTATCGGTACCGGTTCAGTCGCTCTTTCAGGTCGCGGGCGGCTTCCTCGGCGGCGTCGGCGTACGATTGGTCCGACTCTTCTCCGGCGAAGATGATGCCCCGCGTGGAGTTGACCAGTCCAGCGCCGTTCGTCGCCGTGGCGTAGGTTGCGGCGGCCTCGGCGTCGCCGCCCTGTGCGCCGACGCCGGGGACGAGGAACGGCAGGTCGGGGACTCGCTCGCGGACCGTCCGGAGTTCGTCGGGGGTGGTCGCGCCGACGACGAGACCGACGTTGCCGTTGCCGTCCTCGCTCCACTCGCTGGCGAGGTCGGCCACGCGCTCGTACACGAGGTCCCCGTCGGCGAGTTCCAACTCCTGTACGTCCGCGCCGCCGGGGTTCGAGGTCCGACAGAGCAGGAAACACCCCGCGTCCTCCCGGTCGAGGAACGGCGCGAGCGAGTCCCGGCCGAGGAACGGATTGAGGGTGATGGCGTCCACCGAGTCGAGTACCTTCGCGTACTGTCGGGAGGTGTTGCCGATGTCGGCGCGCTTGGCGTCGAGCAGGACCGGGACGCCCTTCTCGCGGGCGTGTTCGACGGTCCGCTCCAGCGCGCGCCACCCGTCGGGGTCCTCGTAGAACGCCGCGTTGGGCTTGAAGACGGCGGCGTGGTCGGCGGTCGCGTCGACGATTCGGCGGTTGAACTCCCAGCGCGGTAGGTCGGCGTCTCGGACCTCGGCGGGCAAGCGGTCTGTGTCGGGGTCCAACCCGACCGACACGATGCTGTCCACCTCGGCGATGCGGTCGGCGAGTCGGTCGAAGAACGCGGTCATCGGTGGTGGTTCCGGCGGTGCGGATACAAAGGCGTCGAAGTTCACGCATCGTCGGAGGAATACCGGTCGGCGCGTGCTGGCGTCGTCGGCGCGAAGCGCCGACTGCTCGGGGGGAGGTCGTCCCCCGACGCACCCTCCGTGGCCCGCGGTTACGGTGGGGTCGGTCGGACTGAAAGGGCACGGCCGGTCGCGTTTGCGTGGTCGTCTGGCCGACCGCGACCGGCCGTGGCTTTCGGGGGAGTCGTCTTTCTGACTCCGGCGGTAGTTCTGGTACGAGTTACGATGCAGAGGACCGGTCGTGAGACGAAAACGAGCGAGAAAAGCGCCTACTCCCCGTTGCTGTCCGAGTCGCTCACGCGCTGAATCCGCTCCAAGCCGCCGGTCTCCTCGACGACTTCGACCACCGCGTCCGGCACCAGACGCTCCCAGTCTTTCCCCTCTATCATCCGGTCGCGGACCTCGGTTCCCTCCAGTACGTCGCGGTTGTACATCGGCGACTGGCGCACCTCGACGCCAGCCTCCTCGAACAACTGGATGACGAGCGGGTTGTTCGAGTAGGCCACGTCGAAGTCCGGACTCATGCTCTGGACGTGACTGACCCACACCGAGTTGCGGTCCAAGTCCTCGATGGGAACCGCGTAGGTCACGAGGTCCGACTCGACCAGCGACTTGGTTATCATCATGATTCGCTCGCCCGCGGTGAACGGGTCGTGTTGTGTGTGCGAATCGCCCGCACTCCCGATACCGAGGACTAACTCGTCTACTTCCTCGGCGATAGACTGGACCACGTTGTGGTGTCCGTTGTGGTACGGTTGGAAGCGACCGATGTAGAACCCGCGGGTCATACCTATCGTTGGGCCGTGAGGTTTTATAAGGGTGGCGAGATGCCGCTTCCGTCCCAAACGCCCACTTCGACGCCTCTATCGCCGAGTTCACCGTAGCCACTGTTGGCGAATCGAGGGAGAAAGTATATCAATTCTCCAGCCCTCAATTCAGGTACGTACAGGACAGTTCTATGAGTAAGGACACCGATAACGAGGCTCCGCCGCCGGAGCAGTCAACCGGACAAGACAGTCCGGGCTTCGAAGACCTCGGTAGTGACGTTGAACCCGACGTGACGGACGACGAGGCAGTCGAAGCCGACCTGCTCGGCGGATTGGAGATAGAGACCACCGACGAAATCGAGATTCCCGACCGACTGGTGGATCAGGTCATCGGGCAGGACCACGCTCGGGATGTCGTCCAGAAGGCGGCCAAACAGCGCCGCCACGTCATGATGATTGGCACGCCCGGAACGGGCAAGTCGATGCTGGCGAAGGCGATGAGCGAACTCCTGCCGAAAGAGGACCTACAGGACGTACTCGTCTACCACAACCCCGACGACGGTAACGAGCCGAAAGTCCGGACGGTCCCGGCCGGAAAGGGCGAGCAGATAATCGAGGCCCACAAGGAAGAGGCCCGCAAGCGCAACCAGATGCGGTCGTTCCTGATGTGGGTCATCATCGCCATCGTGGTGGGGTACTCGCTCCTCATCGCTACCCGACCGCTACTGGGCATCCTCGCGGCGGGCGTCATCTATCTCGCGTTCCGCTACGGGTCGCGGGGCAACGACGCGATGATTCCAAACCTGCTGGTCAACCACGCCGACCAGACCACCGCGCCCTTCGAGGACGCCACCGGTGCCCACGCCGGTGCCCTGCTGGGCGACGTGCGCCACGACCCCTTCCAGTCCGGCGGGATGGAGACCCCGAGCCACGACCGCGTGGAACCGGGAGCCATCCACAAGGCCAACAAGGGCGTGCTGTTCGTGGACGAGATAAACACCCTCGACATCCGCAGTCAGCAGAAGCTGATGACCGCGATTCAGGAGGGCGAATTCTCCATCACGGGCCAGTCCGAGCGCTCCTCGGGCGCGATGGTTCAGACCGAACCCGTCCCCTGCGACTTCATCATGATTGCCGCGGGGAACATGGACGCGATGGAGAACATGCACCCGGCGCTCCGGTCGCGCATCAAGGGATACGGCTACGAGGTGTACATGGACGACACCATCGACGATACCCCGGAGATGCGCCGGAAGTACACCCGGTTCATCGCCCAAGAGGTCGAGAAAGACGGTCGCCTGCCCCATTTCAACGAGGAAGCGGTCGAAGAGATAATCCTCGAAGCACAGCGTCGGTCGGGCCGAAAGGACCACCTCACGCTCAAGCTTCGTGACCTCGGCGGACTCGTTCGCGTGGCGGGGGACATCGCTCGCGCCGCGAACAAAGACCAGACCGAGCGCGAGGACGTGCTTCAGGCCAAGCGCCGGAGTCGCTCCATCGAGCAACAGGTCGCCGACGACTACATCGAACGCCGCAAGGACTACGAACTCACCGTCAATCAGGGCGAAGTCGTCGGCCGCGTCAACGGACTCGCGGTCATGGGCGAGGACTCCGGTATCGTCCTCCCCGTGATGGCCGAAGTGACCCCTTCGCAGGGTCCCGGCGAAGTCATCGCCACGGGGCAACTCAAGGAGATGGCTCAGGAGGCAGTCCAGAACGTCTCGGCCATCATCAAGAAGTTCAGCGACGAGGACATCACCGAGAAGGACGTTCACATCCAGTTCGTCCAAGCCGGTCAACAGGGCGTAGACGGCGACTCGGCGTCGATTACGGTCGCGGCCGCCGTCATCTCGGCCCTCGAAGAGATTCCGGTCGAACAGGACCTCGCCATGACCGGTTCGCTGTCAGTCCGGGGCGACGTGTTGCCGGTCGGCGGCGTCACGCACAAAATCGAGGCCGCGGCGAAGGCGGGTCTCGACCGGGTTATCATCCCGGCGGCCAACGAGGACGACGTGATGATAGAAGAGGAGTACGAGGAACAGATAGAAATCATCCCCGTCTCCCACATCAGCGAGGTTCTCGAAGTCGCCCTCGCGGGCGAGGCCGAGAAGGACAGCCTCGTGGACCGCCTGAAGAACATCACCGGGTCGGCGCTCGAACGGCAGGTCGGCCGTCAGGGTACAGGCAGTCCGAGTCCGCAGTAGCGCACTCGGTTTTTCTCCGTTTTTCGCGCCGAGATAGATATATCTTTTAGGACACCTTACGTAGACCCAATCATGGGACTCAAAAAGAGCCTCCTTCGCGGTATCGTTGCAGGCATCGTTGCGACCCTCCTCGTCCGGAAAGTGGGCGGGAAAGGGACGAAAATCGGCGCGCTGGCCGCCGGTTCCGTGGCGCTGACCACGTGGCTGTCGGGTCGGAGTAACACCGAAATCGAACTCGAAGACGAAGTGGCGGCCGAGTAAGTCGGAATCCGGGGACGCGACCCCTCAGAAGTCGCCGTCCCTCACCGACGGCCGCGTCGCAGTCTCGTTTTTTCGAGTCGTCCCGGTCGTCGCTCGGCGAGCGACGGGTCCGACCGACGGGGAGTCGAACCCGGCGGCGACTACATCGGCAACACGGTGATGCCGACGGAGACGACGATGCCGACGCCGAGCAACACCATCACGCAGTAGCCCATGATGTCCCGGACCGAGAGACCGCTGATTGCGAGGAGCGGAATCGCCCAGAACGGTTGAATCATGTTCGACCACGCGTCGCCCCACGACGCGGCCACCGCGACTCGGGGGACGCTCGCGCCGCTGGTCTTGGCGGCCGTGACGAGCGTCTCGCCGATGACGGCCCACTCGCCGCCGCCGCTCGGGACGAAGACGTTGACCAGTCCCGCGGTCAGGAACGCGATTGCCGGGAGCGCGCCGTCCGGAGCGACTGCGACCATGCCCTGTGCGATTTGGGTGGCGAGGCTGGTCGAACCCTCGGGCGCGTAGGCCATGATGCCCATGATACCCGCGTAGAAGGGGAACTGGAGGATGATGCCCCAGACGTTCTCGACGGCTTCCTTCATCGACTCGACGTAGGCCGCGGGCGTGCCGTGGAGCGTCAACCCGAGGAAGAGGAACGCGAAGTTCACGACGTTGAGTCCGAGGTTGTTCCACGGCATGACGCCTTCCTCGACGAGCGGCGTGCCGAAGTAGAACCCGACCGCGACCAGTCCGAGCAGTCCGGTCGCCACGCCGACGAGCCGGGAGTGTTCGATTCGCTGGGCGACTGTCGTCTCCGCGGCGGGCGACTGCTCGGCCGCGACCCCACCATCGGCCGCGGCGTCCTCGAACTCGCTGGGGTCGATTGGCGTCTTCTTCTCGTCGTTCTCCGGGTACATCAGCGCGTATAGTCCCGGCAGGAACAGGAACGTGACGACCCCGAAGATGGCGAGGTTCGCCACCGTGAAGATGGTCTGGCCGGTGGAAATCGTCCCCGAGAGGACGCCCGCCTCCAGCAGGAAGTTGCCCTCCGTGTTGAGCAGGAGGGGTATCGACCCCGCGAGTCCGCCGTGCCAGACGACGAACCCGGAGTACGCGCCCGCCACGACGATGGGGAAGTCGATGGACCGGTTTGCCTGCGCGACCTTCCGGGCGAAGATTGCGCCGACGACGAGACCGAGACCCCAGTGGACGAACGACGCGAGCGCCGCGACCACCGGCACCAGCGCGGCGGCCCGGCGTTCGGTCGATGGCAGGGTCGCGGCCCACGAGAGGAGTCGGTCAACGAGGTCGGTCTGGGCCAGCGCGTACCCCGTCATCAGGATGAGCGTCATCTGCATGGCGAACGACAGCAGGTTCCAGAACCCGGCCTGCCACCCGTCCATCAGGACGTTCTGGGCGTGGGTACCGTACCCCGCGCCCGGCGCGGGTTCGACCAGCGCTATCGCCATCGCGTAGGTCACGAAGGTCAACACGAGCGCGAACAGGAACGCGTCCGGGAGGTAGCGCTCCACGAGACGCGAACTGCTCTCGGACAGTCTTCTGATTACGTTCGTCATAATCCGTGAGATAGTATCTAACAACCTATGATAAGCATTGTTAGATTAGCCCCGAGGCGCGCGAACTTGACCGACCGGGACCCGCCCGGCCGCGACTCCCGCCGAACGTCGCCGCCGACCGCGGCGCTTTTTGGGTCTCCGACCAACCGCCGACTATGGAGACGCTTGGCGACATCGTGGCCCGCGACCGGCGGTCCGACGACCCCGCCGTCGTCGCGCCGCGCGAGCGCCGACGCTACGACTACCACCGCTTCTGTACCACCGCGTGGAAGACGGGCAACTTCTTCCGGCGGATAGGTGTCCACGACGACGCCGTGGTCGCCGTCGCGGACGACCCCGAACCAGAGGCACTGCTGGCGCTGTTCGGCGCGGCGCTCCTCGGCGCGGGGACCCGGTTCGTCCCGCGCTCGGACGCCGACGCCGCCGACGCCCGAGTCGTCGTCGCACCGGGCGAGTCGGTCGGCGACTACGACCTCTCGGCGGGCGGCCAACGAGTCTGCTACGGCGGCCCGCCCGACGACCCGTCGGTTCACCACTTCGAGCGCGACGTGTGGAGCGAGAACCCCTCGTTCCCCCGGACCGCAATCGACCCCGAATCGGTCGCGCTCGTCGCCGTCGGCGACGGCGACGAGCGCGATAGCGTCCGCGGGAACGGGGACGCCCCCGGTCTCTCGCACGCCGACCTGCTCGCTTCGGCCCGCCGGGTGGCCGACAACTGGGGTCTCGAACCCGACGACGAGGTGGCGGTTCGGGCCTCGCTCGCGGCCCCCGGCACCGTCGTTGCGGGCGTCCTCGCGCCCCTGCTCGCGGGCGCGGCGGTCCTGCTCCCCGACGACGAGGCGACCGGCGACTTCGCAGTCGCGTCGGACGACGCGCCCGAAGCAGAATCGGCAGTCGTCCGCCCCGCCGACGTTCGGTTAGACTAACTGTCCGGGCGCGAACGTCGGGGCATGAACGACGACCCGCTGGACGTGACCCCGAAACTCGGACTCGGAACGATGGGCATCGAGGACCCCGACCGCATCGCCTCGGCGGTCGAACTCGGCTACCGACACCTCGACACCGCCCAAATCTACGAGAACGAAGGGGTCGTCGGCCGCGGCGTCGAACGGGCCTCGGTCGAACGCGCGGACCTCTCGGTGGCGACGAAGGTGTGGGCCGACAGCCTCGCGCCCGAGGACGTACTCGCCAGCACGCGCGAGAGCCTCGACGAACTCGGCGTGGGCTACGTCGATTTGCTCTACGTCCACCGACCCATCGACACCTACGACCCCGAGGCGACCCTGCCCGCGTTCGACCGACTCCGCGAGGAGGGCCGGGTCCGCGCGGTGGGCGTGAGCAACTTCGACGCCGAACAGGTCGCCGAGGCCCGCGAGATTCTGGACGCGCCCGTCGCGGCGAATCAGGTCGAGATGCACCCGCTCTACCGGCAGGACGACCTGCTCGCCGACGCCCGGCGACGCGGCTACTCGCTCGTGGCCTACTCGCCGCTGGCGCAGGGCGAGGTGTTCGACCTGCCCGAGATTCGGGCCGTCGCCGAGAAGCACGACGCGACCCCCGCGCAGGTGAGTCTGGCGTGGCTCGCGGGCAAGGAGAACGTCGTCCCGATTCCGCGGTCGTCCAGCGACGACCACCTCCGGGAGAATCTGGCCGCGCTGGAGTTGTCGCTGGACGACGAGGACGTGGCGAGAATCGAGTCCATCGACCGCCAGAAGAAGTTGTTCGAGTAGCTACTCGGCGTCTTCGAGTTCGTCCAGCGCCTCGGGGTTCTCGATGGAGGACATGTCGCCCAAGTCCTCGCCGGTGTAGGTCGCCTCGATTGCCCGCCGGATGATTTTGCCCGATTGAGTCTTGGGGAACTCGGAGACGAACAGGACTTCGCGGGGGCGGAACGGCTTGCCGAGTTCCTCGCCGACCTGCGCCCGGAGTTCCTCGCGCAGGTCGTCGCTCACCTCGTAGCCGTCTTCGAGGATGACGTAGGTGACGACGGCCTGCCCGGTGGTGTCGTCGGGGACGCCGACCGCGGCGGCCTGATTCACGGCGTCGTGGTCGATGAGCGCGCCCTCGACTTCGGCGGGACCCACCTTCCGGCCAGCCACGTTGATGGCGTCGTCGGCCCGGCCGTGGAGGAACCAGAAGCCCTCGGCGTCCTTCTGTGCCCAGTCGCCGTGGTCCCACAGCGGCGGGTCCTCGAAGCTAGACCAGTACTCTTCGAGGTATCGCTCGTCGCCCGACCAGAGCGATTTAGTCATCGAGGGACAGGAGTCTCTGGCGACGAGGAAGCCGCGTTCGTGGGTGTCGGCGATGGACTCGCCCTGAGAGTTCACGATGTCGATGTCCATTCCCAGCCCCGGCCCGCCGAGCGTGCAGGGCTTGAGCGACTGGATGGGCATCGGCATCAGGAAACAGCCCATGATTTCGGTGCCGCCCGAGATGTTGATGATGGGTGCCTCGCTCCCGCCGACCTTCTCGTAGAACCACTGCCAGCTCTCGGGGTCCCACGGTTCGCCGGTCGAACCCAGCAGGCGAAGGGTCGAGAGGTCGTGTTTCTCTACGTACTCGTCGCCGTGCTTGCGGAGGGCGCGAATCGCGGTCGGCGAGATGCCGAACGTCGAGATGCCGTGGCGGTCTATCATCTTCCAGAAGCGGTCGGGTTCGGGGTGGTCGGGCGCGCCCTCGTACATGAAGACGGTGCCGCCGAACGCGTGGTTGCCGATGAGCGTCCACGGTCCCATCATCCACCCGATGTCCGACACCCAGAAGAAGCGGTCGCTCGGCTTGTGGTCGAAGCCGAAGTAAATCTCCTTGGCGGCCTGCATCAGCGCGCCAGCGTGGGTGTGGACGATGCCCTTGGGCTTGCCGGTGGTGCCCGACGAGTAGAGGAGCATCGACTCGTCGCCCGAGGCCATCGACGCGGTGTCGTACTCGTCCGATTGGGTCTCGACCGCCTCGTCCCACGTCTCGTCTCTGCTTCGCCACCTCAGCGACACCTCGTCGCTGGAGATGTGGCCGAGTCGCTCGTAGACGATGGTGTGTTCGACGTGGCCCGCTTGGTCGATGGCCTCGTCGGCGGCGTCCTTCAGCGTCACCTCGTCGCCGCGGCGGTAGAAGCCGTCGGCGGTGAACAGCACCTTACACTCGGGGTCCTCGATGCGGGTGGCGGTGGCGTCCACGCCGAACCCGGAGAAGATAGGTACCGCGATTGCGCCGACCTTGAACGCGCCGTAGAGGATGGAGATGACTTCGGGCACCATCGGCATGTAGAGACCCACCGCGTCGCCCTCGCCGACGCCGCGCGCTTCGAGGGCGTTGGCGACCTTGTTCGACTGGCGGGCGAGTTCGTGGAACGTGATTTCCCGGACCTCGCCGCCCTCGCCCTCCCAGATGCACGCGACCTTGTTTCGGGTCTCGCTGTCGGGGGCGGCGTGGCGGTCCACCACGTTGTGGGCGATGTTCAACTCGCCGCCGTCGTACCACTCCGAGAACTGGGGTCCCTCGCTGTCGTCCCGAATCGCGTCGTAGTCCTCGTAGAAGTCGATGTCGAGGTACTCGACCATCTCGTCCCAGAACCACTCGACGCCGGACTCCTCGACGCCCTCCACCTCGGTCGTGGTTCGTTCGACGAGTTCGTCGTAGTCCTCGATGTCGTGTTCCTGCATGAACTGGTAGACGTTGGTCGATTCCACGAACTCCTCGGTCGGTTCGTGGACGATTTCGTCTACGTCTTCGAGCGTATCCATAGTGTCCTCCTGTCAGAAAATGTTGCGGGGACGTGCCAAGTAACTTGCTCAACGACCTTTCGACCACGACCTTTTCCAGCGGTCGGTCGCGTCTGAGTCGCAGACTCAGACGCGTCCCTCCCTTGCAAAAGCTCGACCAAAAACCGTCGTCACCGCCGGAAGCGCGTCCGACGGACGCGCTTCCGACGGTTCCTCGGTCCGCTCGCTCGTCGCGCCTCCGGCGCTTCCTCGCTCGCGGTAGCAATCGCGGTTCGTACCGCTACCGCACCGCCACCGCACAGTACTGCCACCGCTACCGCACAGCACCGCCACCGCACCGCGACCGCAACCGCCATCGCACCGCGACCCGGAGTGAGGCTACTCGCGGGGCAGAAACCGCTCCAAGGTCGCGGCGACCGCTCGGGGGTCCTCGACTTCCGTGGCGTCCCGACGGAAATCACGCAGGCCCCACGGCGACCACCCGGCGCGCCGGACGACGATTTCCTCGTCGGTCACGTCGAAACTCTCGTAGGCCGACCACGACCGCAAATGCTTGTAGGCGGGGGTGGCGACGACGATGCCCGCGTCCGAAATCGTGACCCGGCGCTCGGTAGTCGTCCCGTAGAGGGCCGTCCCCGCCGGAACGAGCAACTGGAACAACCACCGGAGCGGTGCGAAATCGAGGAGGGCCGACCCGACGAACCCGAGGATGGCCGCGCCGAACAGTCCGGCCACCGCCCACGTCGTGACCCGGCGGTCTCGGGCCGGTGCGGACGCGGCGAAGCGGACGACCGTCTCCGCGTCGGCCACCATCGCCTTCGCGTGTCGGTTCCGAGAGGCCGCGACCACGCCGACGCCGGAGAGGAACCCGGCTATCGCGCCGACGAGCGCGACGGCCACCATCCCGCCGGGGAGGGCGTCACCGCGGGCGAAGGTCGTCCCGAGCGGAAGGACACCGAAATAGAGGAACGGAAGCGCCATCGCGGTCCACACCCACCGCGACCCGCCGAGGCGGACCGCCAGCGGCGTTCGGCCCGCAATTCGGCCCACCGCCGCGGTGACGGCGACGCCGACCCCGAGCGAGAGAAAAAAGAGGACGCCGGGGTCGGTCGGCACTCGGAGCGCGACCGCAATCGAGACGGCGGGAACGACGAGCGTGGCCGCGTACACGCCCACGACGAGTCCGAAGAAGGCGTCGGTGTCGGTCGCCGACCCTGCGGCGTCGGGAGGTGAGTGTTCGGCCGTCACGTTTCTACTCACACAGTTATCTGTCTGTATCTAAAAACGTTCGTCTTCGCTGGTCGGCGGTTCCCGCGCCCACTCGACGCCAAATCCCTCGTGGACGACAAACTCCAGCGCGTTGACCAGATAGTGGGCGACCACCACGACGAGCAGACTCCCGGTGAGGACGAACGCGGCCGCCAGCGCGAACCCGAGCAGGCCGGTCACGGCCACGCCGCCGGGTCCCTGCGCGCCGTGTCCGATGGCGAACGCGACGGTGGAGAACACCGCGAGCGCCCACGGCGAGACGCCGAACCCCGCCGCGAACGCGCCGACGAGCGCGGCCCTGAACAGCAGTTCCTCGAACACGGCGATGACGGGCAGGACGACGCCGAGTAGCACTGCCCAACCCCGGGGCGTGTCGGGGGCGAGGGCTTCGCGCAGTCCCTCGGAGTAGTCCACGCCCGTAGAGTCCAGAACCGTCGTGGAGAGTTCGTTCGCGGCGTACAGCGCGACGCCGACCGCCGTGCCCACTGCGAGCGCCGGGAGTCCGACGCTCCACGGGTCGCCGAGTCGGACGCCGAGGGCCTCAAGCGGCAGGTCGGCGACCCACGCCGCGGCCACGAGGATAGCGCCGAAGACGCCCTGACTCAGGGCGACGTTCGCCAGCAACGCGCCGGTGGTGAATTCGAGACGCTCCTGCTGGCGGGCGTCGGGGTCGCGCTCCGCCGACGCTCGCCGGGCGTCGAGTTCGGCCTCGTTTTCGCCCCACGGACTCGCGTCGGCGTCGGAAGTCCCCTCGGCGTCGTTCCACGGACTCGCGTCACCTCCGTCGTCCTCGCCGTCGAGGACCTCGCGCTCGATTCGCTCGGCGCGCGTCCGCCCGGTGTCGGCGTGGCGTTCGATTCGGGCCGCACCGGTCGCGGGCGGGCGCGAGTCCGAGTCGTCGCCGGTATCGGACCGCTCGTCGGTCTCGTCGGGGTCCTCGAACATCGCTTGGGAGGCCCGCGCGAGGACGATGAGCAACCCGAGGACGAACATGGTGACGGCGGCGAACGACGGGTACTGCGGCGCTGGCGGCATCGGTCGAAGGTAGGGAGGCCGTGGACAAAAGTCGGTGGTGTCTCGGGACCCGCGCGTGGTCGATTCGGGCGATGGTATCGCCGGTGACGGTTTGACTACGAAAGGTTCCTCGAACGTCCCTGCGACTACGACTGTGACCGCGGAAACTGCTGTGACGAACGCGCCGAAAGCCCATCGGTCCGCGACAGCACCGCAACCGCAGGAACTGCGTCGGTGAATACCTCGAAAGCCTCCGAGAGCGAGCCAGAGAAAACAAAATTATTTCTTAAGAAACGGAGAAAGTTGCTTTAGGAATTGTATTTCATCGTTTGGGTCTCCGACTACGGGAAGGACGGGCGGCGCGTTCGCTTCGCTCGCCCGATTCTCTCGCGGTTCACGCCGACGACTTCTGCGGTGCCCACCACGATTCCACCGTCGGCGTCGTCGGCGCGCCGACGCGAACAGGCCGAGGAACCCTCGAAGAAGCGCCCCGCGCTTCTGAGGGGTGACGACGGCTTTTCGGTCGAGCTTTTATCGAGCGCAGTCGCCGACGGCGACTGCGCTCGGGATAAAACGGTCGATTAGAAGGAGTTCTTAATCTTCTCGAAGAAGCCTTCCTCGACGCTAATCTCCTCTCCACCGGCCTCCGCGAACTGCTGGAGGGCTTCCTTCTGCTCGTCGTTGAGGTCCGTGGGCGTGACGACCTGCACCGTCACGTAGAGGTCGCCCTGTCCCCGCCCGCGGAGGTGGGGCATGCCCTTCCCCTGCAGGCGGAAGGTCTCGCCGCTCTGGGTGCCCGCGGGCACGTCCATCTCGACGGTGCCGTCGAGGGTCGGAATCTCGACCGTATCGCCGAACGTCGCCTGCGGGAACGAGACGGGTTCCTGTCGCCGCAGGTCGTCGCCCTCGCGTTCGAAGTCGGGGTGGTCCTCGACTTCGACTTCGATGAGCAGGTCGCCGTTCGGCCCGCCGTTGGGTCCGGGCGCGCCCTCGCCGTCCATCTGGAGGGTCTGGCCCGACTGGATGCCCGCCGGGACTTCGACCGAGAGGGTGGCCTCGCGGCGGACCGTGCCGTCGCCGCCGCAGGTCGAACACGTCTCGGCGTAGATTTCGCCCTCGCCGCCACAGCGACGGCAGGTCTGGGTCTGCTGGACCCGACCGAGCGGGGTCTGCTGGACCTGCGTGACCTGCCCGCGGCCGTTGCACTCCTCGCAAGTGTGGGAGTCGGTACCCGGCGGGTGGCCCTCGCCGTCGCAGTCGTCGCATCGCTCCGGACGCCGGACGCTGACCTGCTTTTCGACGCCCTCGAAGGCGTCTTCGAGGTCGATGGTCATGCGCGTGCGGAGGTCTTGGCCCTTCTGGGGCCGGTTGGACTGGCGACTCCGACCGCCGCCGCCGAAGAACTGCTCGAAGATGTCGCCCATGCCGCCCTGTCCGCCCATGCCGCCGCCGAACGGACCGCCGCCCATGCCGCCGGGACCCGCGCCGCCCGCGCCAGCGCCACCGTCGAACCCGCCGCGCTTCTCGGCCTGTTCGAACCGGTCGTGGCCCATCTGGTCGTAGGCTTGACGCTTCTCGTCGTCGGTCAGCACTTCCTTGGCCTTCTGGAGCTTTTTGAACTTCTCTTCGGCGTTCGGGTCGTCGCTCACGTCGGGGTGGTACTCGGTCGCCTTGTCGCGGTAAGCCGATTTTATTTCGTCCTCGTCGGCGTCCCTACTCACGCCGAGTACGTCGTAGAAGTCCTCGCTCATTCGTTGTGCCTTCGTAATCGGTTCTGCCACTTGAAGGGACCGGGTTACTCCGACTCGGCGAAGCGAGCAATCTCACGAGCGTAGCGTTTCTGTGCCGACCCTCTCGTCCGACTGCACCGGCAAATCTATCTTCCAATCCCTTGATAAAATTTATAATATAGGACAGCAAACTATTGGTTCGTGGTAGACAATGAATGTCAAACGACTCGCAATCACGCTCGTACTTGCAGTGTGTTTAGTTACCGCAGGAACCGGTTCGGTGTCGGCCGCTGACGCCGGAACAGATGACTGCATAGAACCTCAGGATACCTCCACGGTCCAGTCTGATGCCGGTACGCAAGGCTGTACGCTTCCGCCGTGTTATTGGGATTGCTACTCGTCCGTGAGTGCGTCCAGATTATAGCTCGACGCTAACTGCTCGGAGATTTTCCGAGTCGCTGTGAGTTATTACGTACGACGCCGCTATCCGATTCCAGCGAATCGGAACCCGCGGGTGGAACATCCGACATCCGGCCGCACGACGGTAAAAATAGTAGACTACCTGAACGCGATTACTCCTCGTCGTCGTCCACGTCTTCGAAGTCTGCGTCCACGTACTCGTCGTCGTCGCCGCCAGCACCGCCCGGTCCGGCCTGTCCGCCCATGCCGCCGGGTCCGGCACCCGCCGCACCGCCGGGACCCGCGCCGCCGGGTCCAGCGCCAGCGCCGCCAGCACCGGCTTGGGCCTGTTGCTGGTACATCTGCTTGCCGATTTCCTGCAGTTCGTCGCTCAGGCTCTCGGTGGCGTCTTCGAGGTCCTCCTTCGTGGCGTCCTCGTCGGCCAGCACCTCGCGGACGCTCTCGATTTCGGACTCGATGTCGTCCTTCAGGTCGTCGTCCACGTTCTCCTCGTTCTCTTCGAGGAGGGTCTCGGCGCGCTGGATGGCGCTCTCGGCCTCGTTGCGGGCCTCGATGCGCTCGCGGCGCTTCTGGTCTTCTTCTTGGTGCTTCTCGGCCTCTTCCTGCATCTGCTCGATTTCGTCGTCCGAAAGACCAGCGCCGCCCTCAATGGTAATCTCTTCCTGATTACCCGACCCTTGGTCCTCGGCGGTGACGTTGACGATGCCGTTCTCGTCGATGTTGAACCCGACTTCGATTTGGGGTGTTCCGGCCGGTGCGGGCGGGATGCCCGTCAGTTGGAACTCGCCGAGCAGTTCGTTCTCCTCGGCGATTTCGCGCTCGCCTTGGAACACGCGGACCTGCACCGAAGTCTGGTTGTCCGCGGCGGTGGTGAACACCTTCGACTCCTCGGTCGGAATCGTGGTGTTCTTGTCGATGAGTCGCTCGAAGAGACCGCCCTTGACCTCGATACCGAGCGAGAGGGGAGTCACGTCGAGCAACACGATGTCGTCCACGTCGCCCGAGAGGACGCCGCCCTGAATCGCCGCGCCGAGCGCGACGGCCTCGTCGGGGTTGACGTTCTTCTTCGGTTCTTGGCCGGTCATCTCCTCGACCTTCTCTTGGACTTGGGGCATCCGGGTCGAACCGCCGACCAGAATCACCTCGTCGATGTCCGACTTCGAGTAGCCCGCGTCTTCGAGGGCCTGCTCGGTCGGGCCGACCGTGCGCTCGATGAGGTCCGAGGTCAGGCTCTCGAACTTCGCGCGAGTGATGCTGTCTTCGAGGTGGACCGGCCCCTCGTCGGTCGCGGTGATGAACGGGAGGTTGATGTCGGCCTCTTTCCGGGAGGAGAGTTCGATTTTGGCCTCTTCCGCGGCGTCCTTCAGGCGCTGGAGGGCCTGACGGTCCTCGCGGAGGTCGATGTTGTGGTCGTTCTCGAACTCGTCGGCGAGGTAGTCGATGATGGCCTCGTCCCAGTCGTCGCCCCCGAGGTCGTTGTCACCGTTCGTGGCGACGACTTCGTAGACGCCGCCGCCGAGGTCGAGGATGGACACGTCGAAGGTGCCCCCGCCGAGGTCGTAGACGAGGACGGTCTGGTCGGACTCGTCGTCAAGCCCGTACGCCATCGACGCCGCAGTGGGTTCGTTGACAATGCGCTCGACCTCGAACCCGGCGATTTCACCGGCGTCCTTGGTCGCTTGGCGCTGTTTGTCGTTGAAGTAGGCGGGGACCGTGATGACCGCCTTCTCCACGTCGTCGCCGAGGTACTCCTCGGCGTCGCGCTTGATTTTCTGGAGGGTCATCGCCGAAATCTGCTCGGGCGTGTACTCCTCGCCGTCGATTTCGACCGTGTAATCCTCCTCGCCCATGTGACGCTTGATGGACTGAATCGTACGCTCGGGGTTCTGGACCGCCTGATTCTTGGCGGGTTTCCCGACGAGACGCTCGCCGTCGTCGAAGGCGACGACCGAGGGCGTGGTTCGCTCGCCCTCGCTGTTGACGATTATCTCCGGGTCGCCGCCCTCCATGACCGCGAACGCGCTGTTCGTGGTGCCGAGGTCGATGCCCAGAATCTTGTTGCTCGCCATCTTGTTCGATACCTTGCGCGTTCTGCCGTTTAAGCCTTGCTAGTCTCGCCGTTCGTGCCTCCACAAACATCCCGACGCCTGCTTGCGGTTTCGGAAAACCACTGTGCCGATAGATGGCATACTTATATATCCGACCGCAATTCCACTTCTCGTCTGACTGTCAACTCCGCATCGGTAGCCGCGTTCCGAGGTGGTCGCTTCGCCCGGTGTGCTTTCCACCGGGAAGCGCTCGGCCGACCGAACCACGGTTCCCGGCAGTCGCTCTCTAGGTCCCGAAAACGAAACCGACCTACTCGCCGTCGCTGACCGTCACCTGCGCGGCCCGCAGGACCTTCTCGCCCATCTCGTAGCCCGGCTGATAGACATCCGCGACCGTCCCTTCCGGTTGGTCGCTCTCGACCTGCATCATCACCTCGTGGCGTTGCGGGTCGGTCTCGGTGCCGGGGTCGGGGTCTATCGCCTCGACGTTCTCGCCTTCGAACACCCGGTCTAGTTCCTTCAGGGTCATCTCGACGCCCTCTTTGAGGCTCTCGACGTTCTCGTGGTCGTCCTCGACGGCGCGCACGAGGTTGTCGCGCACGTCCAGCAGGTTCTCCACGAGGTCCTCGGTGGCCCGGTCTTTCATCTGCTCTTGGCGCTTCTTGGCGCGCTTCTTGTAGTTCTGGAAGTCGGCCTGCTTGCGCTTGAGTTTGGATTCGAGTTCGTCGGCGCGCTCTCGGGCCTCTTCTCTGTCGGCTTCGAGTTGCGCGAGGTGGCCTTCGAGTTCGGTGGCGAGGTTGGCGTCCTGCGTGGCCACCTCCGCGACGAGTTTCGTGCTGGTCGGTCCGAGGTGGTCCTCGGTCTCGGTTTCGGCCTCGGCATCTTCTGCTTGCTCCTCGGCGTCCTCCCGCACCTGCTCGGTGACTTCCTCGTCGGTCATGTTCGGTACAAACGGTTGGGCGCGTTTAAGGATTCAGAAACGGCATCGTAGGAGAAGCAGATTCTACATTTAGTATATAAATTGGTTTTTCTATCTCGTTTAATTATATGGCAAAATCAATCAAATCAGAGGTGGGATGTATGGCCCTATAGTTCGGTTGACTGGCTTTCTTTAACTACCTGTCTGTCTATTTGCTCGACGTATGTTTGCCCGCCACCGCCTGAGACACTGAGAGACATGGAACCACTGGAATCAACGGAGAATCCGACAACACTAGTTGATTCGTTCCACACCGTTTGATAAGTAGCTTCTATCTTTCTCGGTGTCTCTGTTGTCGTTTTGTCCATGTCGGTGGCTACCGAGAAGGAGAGGTCACATCCCCACCCGCACGCGTTGAAATCGTCGAATCCCCATAGCGCACCATCGAAGCTGGAATCCTTGAGATACGCGTTGGTGGCGTCTTGTGTTCGAGTACCGTTCTCCTGTAAGTCGTAATCATCAGGTACCCAAGAAATACCAATTACGTCGTGATTATCTTCACCAGTTCCGTATCCGTCTTTTATTTCTACTTTATAATCTGCGAACGTCTCGGTGAGATTCCCACCGACTGTCAAGTAGCCGGTCATGTCTGCGTCTTCTACTTTCTGCGTGGTGACATTTTCGGATGTACCGTCGGAAGGTCGAGCTGGCTTCTTAAACTCGTTTTTTGACGTATTAATTGAAACACCGTGGTTTTCAAGATACGCAATGAACTGTTCTTGACTTCCCGTTCTCTCTCGAATACGCCGTGCTTTTTCGAGAATGTCGCTCAGTTCTCGTCCTGAAGAAGCGTTGGCGCTAGCTGACCCGACAGTAGCCAGAGAAAGTCCAGAACCTGCTATTTTGAGAGCTTTTCGTCTTCCAAATATGTCTTTTTCACTAGACACGAGATGACAAATTCATATAAACTACTTAAAGTTTTATATCTTATGTAAATAATCTATACTTATATATAGTTGCTAATTGTGCATCGTGGCTCTATTCGGAGGTTTCCTCCCGCACGTATCCACCAATGGCACCGCCAAGAGGTGAAATAACGATTGCATACAAAGACGCCGTAATCAATGGTTGTACCAGTGCCCACCAATATCTAATTTCTCCTTGGAGAAGTTCATTACTGATTGTAATTATCCACAGCAATAGTATGGCCACCAAACCAGTTAAAAGACCAACTATTATATTCTTTTTTCTACTTCCCCTCTGCAGATAGCCAGCGAGACTACCCCCTATTAAAGCACCTCCCGGAAAATCAACCAATAATAATGATGAAATAGCGCCAATTGATATATTGATTGCTGTTTTCTTTTTCACATTTCTAGTTTGAACTCCAGAATTAAATTACTACCTTTTCCGGTCGAAGATGAGTTTATATTATAAGTTTGCCATCACCCCTCGCCGCTCGAACGCCGCCCGAACCTCGTCGCTCACGCCCAACTCCTCCAATTCCTCGGCTACGTCTATCTCTTCGAACATCTCCGCGCCCTTCGGCGTCTTCTTGAGATTGTTCACGTGGTAGAGGTAGGACAATCGGAGCAACCAGATAGCCCGTTCCACGTCCTCGTCGCCTTCGATGTAGTGTGTCGTCCACCCCGACTCCGGGACGACGTGGTGTTCTTTCGTCCTGTCCTCCTCGACGAGGGTCTCGCGCAGGCGCTTGGTGAACGGCACGTCCACGATACCCCATCGGTGGACGTGGCCCACCTCGCGCGGGCCGAGAGTGAACTCTCGGCCCTCGAACCGGTGTTCGTTGGTCTCGACGTGGGGCCACGCGGCGACTTCCTCGATAACGCGGTCCACGAGTCGCGCCGCCTGACGCTGGTCTTGGTCCCCCATGGTCTCTGTCGAAGACACGCCGTCTGGCAACTTAGTCTGACTGCCCGTCTATCACGGGAGAACTTCGAGGACCACGACCGAGAGGTAGAGTTGGCCGAGTCCCGCGAGTATCATCACGACGGCGGCCGCTCGCTCCAGCGTCCCCGAGTACCGACCGAGGTCGCGCCACGTCTCGACGCCCGCGCTCGTCAGGAGCGTCACGCCCACCAGCGGGGCCGCGACCGCACCCGAGTACGCGCCCAGAACTGCGAGACCGCGGGCGGGCGAGAACGCGAGCGCCTGCGTCACCACGCCGAGGAACAGCGGCGCGACGCACCCGGCGGCCGCGAGCGCGTATACCGCGCCGAAGACCCCGAACCCGGCGACCGAATCCGGACGCTCGGGGAGCGCCACCCGCAGGTCGGGCGCGCGACCCGTCAGGGTCAGCGCGCCGAACGCCACGAGACCCACCCCGACGATGGGTTCGAAAAGCGGCAGGACCGAGGTGACTGTCTGGCCGAGCGCGAACGCGAGGGCGGCAATCGCTCCCAGCGCGACCAGCGCGCCCGATGCGGCCGCCGCCGCGGGGACTACGCCCGACGAGTCGTCGTTCTCGCTGACGTAGTAGCCGACGTATCCCGGCAAAAGTGGGAACGCGCAGGGCGCGAAGAACGTCGTCACGCCCGTACTCGCCGCGAACGCCACCGCGCCCGCGAACTCGGAAGTCGTCATCGCTCGGCGAGTGCGTCGGCTATCTGTTTCCGGAGGACGCCCTCGTCGGTGAGACCACCGTCCTGCCAGCGCACCTCGCCGTCGGCGTCGAAGACGACGACGTAGGGGATGCCGTGCGCGCCGAGCGCCGACGCGATTTCGCTGTCGGGGTCGAGACCGACCGTCCACCCGCCGTCGTGGGTGCGCCACCAGTCGCGGATGTCGGCCTTCGAGAGCGACCCGCCGACGCGTTCGTTCGTGACCGAGACCATCGCCACCTCGTCGCCGAAATCACGGTGGACGGCATCGAGCGCGTCCATCTGCTTCTTGCAGGGGCTACACCACGTCGCAAAGAGGTCGAGGACCGTCACGGTGTTCTCGACGGGGAGACGGACCTCGCCCGCCTCGGACCCCTGCGCGTCCATCGTCTCGACGCGGAGGGGCAGGTCCGCCGACGACCCGAGGTCGTTTCCCAGAAGCCACGCGCTCGCGCCGGTCAGACCGAGACCCCCGAGCGCGACTAGCAGGGTGCGTCTGTTCATGTTCGAACTGTTTCGAGGTCCGAAATTATCTGCTTCGCTTTCGGCGACTTCGACCGATAGGCGCGTTCGACGTAGCCGTCGGCGTTCACGAGGAAGGTGAGCGCGCTGTGGGTGAACATGTACATGTCCATGTCCTCGGGGTCGGTTCGCTCGAAGGCGACCCCGAACTCGTCTTGGACGACGGCCTTCGCGCGGTCTTTCGACTCCGGTCGGAGGAAGTGCCAGTTTCCGGCGTCGGCGTCCACGTTCATTTTCTCGGAGTACGCCTCCAAGCGGTCGGCGTCGTCGCGCGCCGGGTCGAACGTCGTCGGGAAGAACGCCACGTCGTCGGCGTACCTCTCGTTCAGCGAGTCGGTCTGGACGTTCCGCACGGTCGAGACCAGCACCGGACACACCGTCTTACAGTGACTGTAGAAGAACGTCAGGACGCTCGGTTTGCCGACGCTCCGGAGTTCGACCGTCCGGTCCTCCAGCGGTGCCGGGAGCGTCACGTCCGGGACCTTCTGGCCCCACGTCGGGTACGGCAGTTTCTCGCCGTCCACCTCCCTGTCGGGTTCGCCCAGCGCAACGTTCGAGTTCGAGTCGAGGACGCCCGTACACCCCGCTACCCCGCCCGCGAGTCCGACCGCGGTCGCAGTTCGAAGAAATTCGCGTCGGTCCATACCGGCCCTTACCACCGCCCGGTGAAAGGTAGTCTGGTGCAACTCTCGAAAGACCGAGGTCGGCGACTAGTCCCCGTCGCCGCGTTCGATGGGCGCGCGGACCAGATTCCCCCACTCGGTCCACGACCCGTCGTAGTTGCGCACGTCCTCGAACCCGAGAAGTTCGTGTAGCGCGAACCACTCGATGGAAGACCGTTCGCCGACGCGACAGTAGGTGATGACCGACTCCTCACCGTCCACGCCGTGGTCGGCGTACAGTCTCCGGAGTTCGTCTGGCGACTTGAACGTCCCGTCGTCGTTCAGGACCTGCTTGACCGGGACGTTCGACGCGCCGGGGATGTGACCGCCGCGTTGGGCCGTCTCGCGCATACCCTCGGGCGCGATGACCTCGCCCGAGAACTCTTCGGGCGAGCGCACGTCTACCATCGGCAGACCGCTGTCCATCGCCTTGTCCACGTCGTCCTTGTACGCCCGGATGCTCTCGAAGGGTCCGCGGGCGCGGTACTCCTGCGCCGGGAAGTCGGGCACTTCGTCGGTCGTCGGATAGCCCTCGTTGACCCAGTAGTCCTTCCCGCCGTTCAGGACGCGGGCGTCCTCGTGGCCGTAGTACTTGAACTCCCAGTAGGCGAACAGTGCGAACCAGTTGGGAATCCACCCGTCGCCGTAGAAGACGACGGTTGAGTCGTCCGATATTCCCGCCTCGCCGACGACTCGCTCGAAGTCCTCCTTCTTGAGGATGTCGCGTTCCTGCTGGTCCGAGAGGTCCTCGTCCCACTGCATCCCGATTGCGCCGGGAGCGTGGCCCTCGTCGTAGCGCGAGGGGAAGTCGGTGTCCGGCGACTCGGGACTGTTGACCTCCACGAGTCGGTACTCGGGGTCGTCGCTCCGGAACTGTTCGAGTCGGTCTTCCACCCAGTCGGCCGAGACGAGTACGTCGGTGTCGTAATCCGTATCGTTCATTTGCCCCACCGACCGGGACCACGACGCCGACCTACATAACCGGGAGTGTCGCGTTCCGTGACAGGACGCCTCGGAAGGCGAGCGGGCGTCCCGGTGAGCGAGCCGATGGGTTCCGAGCACTGGTCAGCGCACCAGTCGGGTCCGCGCGCCGACCGGCGCGCGGACCCGACCGGCAACCCTCGGAACGCCGGTCAGCAGATGGGTCGCGGGTCGAGACCCATCCCCTCCAGCGTCTCGGCGTAGTCGTCGTACGCGATTCGGACGACTCCCTCGGCGGTCTCGCGGGCGCGCTCCCAGTCGTCCTCGCCCTCGCAGTGGGACCCGAGCAGGTCCGTCCCGACCGAGACGGCTTCCTGCGTGTCCGCGCGCAGGTCCCGGAAGAGGTCGGCCCGGCGCTCGTCGGCCTCGTTGACGAAGAAGTTCACGACCTGCAACTGGGTCCGGTCGCTCGCCAGCGAGCGACCGACGAGTCCGGCCGCGCGCTCGACGGTCGAGTCGAGATTTCGCAGGTGGGCGTGTACCGAGTCCACCGCGTCGTCGGGGTCGAACCCGCCGTCCAACTCCGCCACGACTCGCTCGTAGTGGTCGCCCTCCTGTTCGGCGAGGGCCGCGAACGCGTCTTCGGCGTCGGCGTCGTCCGCGCTCTCGGCCCACCCGTCGAACGTCTCGCGGGCGGTGTGTTCGCTTCGGGCGGCGGCGCGCAGGACCGTCTCGGCGTCGAGTTCGGCGTCGGTCAGGGCGACGAGCGCCTGCTGAGACCCGAGGCGGTCGAGTTGGGTCGCCTTCGCGTCCTCTACGTCGTCGGAGAAGGTCGCGGGATTCATGTCGGGAGTCTACGGCGTCATCGCGCTTGAAGGTTTGCGGAAGCGTTTCGCGTCCCTTCTACCCTTCTTTTTGTTGCTCTTAGAAGTATTTGAATATGTTAGAAAAATATCTTCCATTCTTTAGACAATCTCGTGATTGCCGGCGTGGAACGTCCGGAACGATGTCGCGGTCGGTCGGACCGCCGTTCATCGTGACCGTGAACGGGGTTTCGGAGTGGTAGCTTCAGGCTTGAGCCACTCAGACCGCAACCGCACCGCAACCGCCGCCGCACCGCAACTGCCACCGCGAACAGCAGTATCGCCGACACCGATGAAGACCGCCACCGCACCGCCACCGCGGACCACACCCTCCCCAACCGACTCGCTCACTCGTACCCTTCGGGTACTCGCTCGTCCACCGGCAGACAATCCGCGTCTGCCGAGCAGTCGGCGCACAGCGCCGACGACACCGTCGGAAGCGAGTTCCGACGAGCAGTCCGTCGCTTCGCTCCGGACGACCTCGTGCGGATGGGCGCGACCACGAGGGTCGTGCCCGCACGCGCCGGGGTGGAGAGGCGAAACGGCAAGGGGAGTCGTCCCTCGTCGGCCTGCCACATCGTTTTCTTCCCTCGCGCCGTACCCCCGCGCATGTCCGACGAGAGCGCGGAAACCCCAGACGCACCGTCCGTCTCGGCCGAGGACCTCCACGACCGAATCCGGCGCGGCGAGCGCGTGACCCTGCTCGACGTGCGCAACCGCGACGAGTTCGAGGCGTGGCGCATCACCGGCGAGAGCGTCGAAGCAACCCAAATCACCTACGCCGAGTTCATGGCGGCGAAGGCCCGCGGCGACCTCTCGGCGTTCGTCGCGGACCTCGGTCTCGGCGAACCCGTCGTGGCGGTGTGCCCCCGCGGGGAGGTCAGTGCCACCGTCGCCGCCGACCTCCGCGAGCAGGGAATCGACGCCCGGAACCTCGCCGAGGGGATGGAAGGGTGGGCGCGGGTCTACGTCCCGCGCGAGGTCCCCGGCGCGCCCGACGATACCACCGTCCTCCAGTACGACCGGCCCGCCAGCGGGTGCCTCTCGTATCTGGTCGTCTCCGGCGACGAGGCCGCGGTCGTAGACCCCTTGCGGGCGTTCGCCGACCGCTACGTCGCCGACGCAGAGGCCCGCGGTGTAGACCTGACCGTCGCCATCGACACCCACGTTCACGCCGACCACCTCTCGGGCGTCCGGCGACTCGCCAGCGAGGCGGGCGCGCGCGCAGTCCTGCCCGCGGGCGCGGCCGACCGCGGTCTCGCCTACGACGCGACCCTGCTCGGAGACGGCGACGAGATTCGCATGGGCGAAGTCGCGCTGACCGCCCTCGCCGCGCCCGGCCACACCACCGAACTGACCGCGCTCCGCCTCGGCGACGTGCTGTTCTCCGGCGACGCGCTGTTCACCGACAGTTTCGGCCGCCCGGACCTCGAACGCGGCGACGAGGGTGCCCGCGACCTCGCGGGCACCCTCTACGACACCCTCCGAGACCGACTGCTCGCGCTCCCCGACGAGACGCTGGTCGCGCCCGGCCACCGGACGCCCGAGAGCGCGCCGAACCCCGACGAGAACGACACGTACACCGCCGGAATCGCCGCCGTGCGCGACCGACTCCGCATCCCCGACGAGAAGTCGGCGTTCGTGGACCGGGTGCTGGACTCGCTCCCGCCGCGACCCGCCAACTACGAGGACATCATCCCGGTAAACCTCGGCCGGGAGTCGCTGGACGACGAGACGGCCTTCGAGATGGAACTCGGCCCGAACAACTGCGCGGTGGCGGCCGACGACTGACCGACGAGTCGCCCTCGTTCCGTCGCTCGCCGCGACCGCAAGCCCTTCCCCGGCGTACCACCTTCCGACGGTATGGAAATCGACCCCGACGAGGTGCCCTCGCTCTACCGAACGCTCGCGGGTGCGGTCGTCCCCCGGCCCATCGCGTGGGTCTCGACCACCGACCCCGACGGCGTGGACAACCTCGCGCCCTACAGCTTTTTCAACGTCGTCGCTATCGACCCGCCGACGGTGATGTTCGCGCCCGTGGACGACGACGGGTCGCCCGAGGGCCTGAAAGATACCCCCCGGAACGTCCGTGCCACCGGGGAGTTCGTCGTCAACGTCGTCACCGAGTCCGTCGCCGAAGCGATGAACGAAACCGCCGCAACCCTCCCCGCGGGCGAGAGCGAGTTCGACCGCGCGGACCTCACGCGGGCGGACTCGCGCACGGTCACGCCCCCGAGGGTGGCCGAGTCGCCCGTCGCCTTCGAGTGTTCGCTCTCCGAGATGGTAGACGTGGGTGGGTCCACGATGGTCCTCGGCGAAGTCGAGTGGGTCCACGTCGCCGACGAGGTGACCACCGACGGGAAGTTGGACGTGGAGAAATTGGACGCGGTGGGCCGTCTGTCGGGGAGTCTCTACGCGACGACGGCCGACCGGTTCTCGCTGGAGCGACCACCCTAACATGGAAGAACGCATAGAGCGCACCGACCACCCGGTAACGCCCGACCGAATCGAGAGCGACCTCGCCGACCTCGGCGTCGAACCCGGCGACACCCTGCTGGTCCACTCGTCGCTGTCGTCGCTCGGGTGGGTCACGGCCGGGCAACCCGCGGTCGTGGACGCGCTGATGGAGGCGGTCACGACGGAGGGAACACTGGTGATGCCGACCCACTCGGCCCAGTACACCGACCCCTCCCGGTGGGAGAACCCGCCGGTCCCCGACGACTGGGAGGACGTGATTCGGTCCGAGCGCCCGGCCTACCGGCCCGAAGTGACGCCGACGCGGAGCGTCGGCGCGATTCCGGAGTGCTTCCGGACGTATCCCGACGCGATTCGGAGTCGCCACCCGGCCTACTCGTTCGCGGCGTGGGGCGCGGACGCCGAGGAAATCGTCGCCGACCACAGTTACGACGACGGACTCGGCGAGGAGTCGCCGCTCGCGGCGGTCTACGACCGCGACGGCACCATCCTCATGCTCGGCACCGGCCACGACACCAACACCTCGCTCCACCTCGCGGAGCATCGCGCCGACCGCCAGCAGGAAATTGCGACCCACACCACGACGGTTCTCGACGACGACGGCGAGAAAGAGACGATTACGCTCGAACACCTCGCGTACGACGCCGACGACTTCGCCGACGCGGGCGCGGACTTCGAGGACGACCACCCGGAGGCGGTCACTCGGGGACAGGTCGGCATGGCGGACGCGAAACTCGTCTCCCAGCGAGCGCTCGTGGACTACGGGGCGGAGTGGTTCGAGCAGAATCGGGAGTAGCGTTCGGGTATCAGTCGTCGGCGGCCGCCGCTTCGTTCTCCATCGCCGTAGCGTCGTCCTCGATGCTCGGCGGGTACTTCCCCCGGTCCAACACGAGGTCGCTGTTGGGTCGGGCCATGCAGGTCAGGGCGTACTCCTCGGCCTCCTCGTCGGTCAGGCCGCGGGCCGCGGGTTGGGTCACGTCGCCCTCCACGATTTCGGCCGAGCAAGCCAGACACATCCCGACGCGACAGGAGTACTCCTGTGCGACGCCCTCCTCGATGCACTTGCTCAGGATGGTCTCTTTGTCCGAGACTTCGATGCTCTCGCCCGTGCCGACGAACTCGACGGTGTACTCGGTCATGCCTCGTGCTACGAAACTCCCGCACTTTACTCTTTATCGCCGGGGCTGTCCCCCGTGCGTCGACAGGATGCCGCTTCGCGTATAAAGAGTTTTGCCCCCTCCGTCTCGTAGCCGAATGCATGGCTACGCACGAGTGCGACATCGTCGTCGTCGGGGCGGGGACGGCCGGTTGTTACGCCGCCGCGACCGCCGCACGCGAAGGATACGATGTCGTCGTAGTGGAGCGAAAGACCGAGGAGGAAGCGGGCCACATCGCCTGCGGTGACGCCCTGAAGGGCGCGGACGCCTTCCCCGAGGCCATCCCGAAGTCCCAACTCGAACCGTCGTTCACCAACACGGGGGTAGACCACGGCCGGTTCGAGATTCCTCAAGAGAACACGGTGCTGGAGATTCCGGTGCCCGGCGAGTTGGCGGTCATCGACCGGTGGGAATACGGTCGGCGCATCATCGAAGGCGCGGAGCGCGCGGGCGTCGAGTTCCACTACGACACGGTGGTCAAGGACGTGACCCAGCGCGAAGACGGCCGCGTGACCGGCGTTCGGGGCAAGCGCAAGGGCAACATCCACCGGTACAGCGCCGACGTGGTGGTGGACGCCGCGGGGTCGCTGTCGATTCTACAGGACAAGGCCGACCTCGAAGACCCCACCTTCGACACCAACGTCACCTACTCCCAGTTCTGCTCGGCCTACCGCGAAATCGTGGAGGTCGAAGAGCCGGTGCCGTGGGACGACGCTCTGGTGTTCAAACCCACCAAGCGGGCCGCGGGCTACCTCTGGTACTTCCCGCGCACGGACACCGAAATCAACGCCGGACTCGGCTTCCAGATGAACGAGGAACCGATGAAACTGGTCGAAGACCTCAAGCGGGACCTCCGGCGTCGGCCGGAGTTCGAGAACGCGACGGTCGAGGACAAACTCGGCGCGGCCCTGCCCACGCGACGGCCCTACGACTCGGCGACTGCGCCGGGATTCATGGCGGTCGGCGACGCCGCGGGCCACGTCAACCCGACGACGGGAGGAGGCATCGCTGGCGCGGCCTACGCGGGCAAGTACGCGGCCGAGGCCGCCATCGACGCCATCGAGGACGGCGACGTGGGCGAGGCCAACCTCTGGGAGTACAACCGGCGCGTGATGGACCACTTCGGCGCGCGCTACGCGGGTCTCGACGTGTACAACATCTTCTCGACCGCGGTGGACGTGGACGACCTGATGGGTCTACTGGGTGCGCTCCCGGCGAGCAAACTCGCCGAGGCGCTCTACTCGGGCAGTGCGAACGTCGGGTGGTGGCTCAAGATTCAGACCGCAATCAAGTCGTTCGGCCACTGGGACCTCATCTACGACCTCTACGAGACGAAGAACCTCGCAGACGACCTCATCGACCACTACGGGAAGTATCCGAGTCGCCCGCAGGGTCTGGAGGCGTGGCAACGCGAGCGCGACTCCATCATGGACGACATCTACGCGACGACCGGCGCGGACCCGAAGTACTGAAACGACCTTTTACTGCGCTCCGGAATCCGCCTGCGGCGGATTCCGTCGCTGGTAAAAGCTCGACCAAAAACACGGCGGTCGTCCCGCCACTCACTTCGTTCGTTCTGGTCCTCCTTGGTCCGCTCGCTCACGTTCGTTCGCTCGCGGTAGAACTGCTGGTGCGAACCGCGGAGGTTGCTGGTGCGAACCGCAGTAGTTGCCGGTGCGAACCGCAGAAATCGTTGGCGTCGGCGTTCAGCGCCCGGTTGGGGCTACTCCGACTCCGCTTGCTCTCGCAGGTCTTCGACGTGGCTCTCCAAGCGGTCCAGCGCAACGTCGGCGTTCATGTACCCCTTGTCGTACTCGCTGTACACCGTGTCCGCTTCGCTCAGGAACTCCGAAACCGCGTCTTCGAGGTCGGTCATACCCGCAAAAACGCGCCCGGCCGAGTTAGGTCTAATGAAGTCGCGGCGCGTCGGCGACCGACGCGCCGCGACGGGCTTGCAGGCCGGACAGGATTTAGTTGATTAGAGAACTATATAGATTTCTAAAGGAAAGGATTTTGTTTGTGAAAGGATGAGCTACGTTTCCGCGGTCCCGCCGTCGGCGGAACCGCGGCGGTCCACCGTCGCCTGCCGCGCACCCATCCAACACTCCGAGCGGCCGACCGTTCCACACCACCCACCAGCGTACGGCGCGAAGCGCCGTTTCGCCGCGAGCGAAGCGAGCGGACGTTTTTAGCGTAGCTTTTTGCGAGGAGCGGTGGCCGCAGGCCGAACGGCCTGCGGCCACCCGACGACGTAAAAAGGTACTATTGGAACATCCGCAACGGTTGGGCCTGCGAACTCTCGTCGGTCTCGGCCTCCTGCATGCGCTGGGCCAGTTGCTCTTTCTGCTCGCTGATTTCCTCGGCGCGGTCCACGAGGTCGTCGGTCCCGACTTCGACGCCCGCCAGCGGCGCGATGCCGTGGTCGATGAGGATGCGGGCGGCCTCCGGGTCGGGGAACTTCGGGTCGCTCTCCACGACGAGACCGAACGCGTCGAGACCCCGCGCGCCCGCCTCGTGCAGGAGCGCGCCCGTGGGACCGCTGACCGCGCCGCGTTCGGTCGGCGCGTCGATGTCCTCGTCGTCGAGTCGGTCCCCCGCCGCGCCGGTCGCCACGCCGTAGAGCGACGGGATTTGGTCGGCCTCCTTCTGCTTTGGCAGGCCGCTCATGTAGATTGGCGTGCCGTCGTGGTCGGCGACCCACTCCGTGACGCAGGAGGCGAACTCCGACGCCGCCGACGCCGACACCGGCACGTCGCTCTGGAGCGCCACGAGGTCCCGACTCTCGTCGGCGTAGAGGCGGACCGGCGGTCGGAGGTCCCGACTCCCCTCCTCGTAGACCGAAATTCGGGGCAGGCCCTCGCAGTCGATGCTGGCGTAGTAGGTCATGTCCAGCGTCCCGACGATGTGGTCGGCCGCGATTTTGCCGACCAGTCCGACGCCGGGCAGTCCCTCGACCAGCGTCGGTTCGGTCAGCGCTACGTCCTCGTCGTGTATCGTGACGCTTGCCATGCCGGAAGATGGGGCAGTGATTGCTTAAAGGTCGGGGGCGCTAGGGGTCTCGAACGGAGTCGGTTCGTTCCGAACCGACGAGGAACACCTCGCAAGCCCCCGCCGGTCGCTACGCACTGCCACCGTAACCGCAAAATCTGCGACGAAGGCTCAGAAATCCCCGCGCCCGCTCGCTACGTCCTGCCACCGTAACCGCAAAATCTGCGACGAAGGCCCAGAAAGCCCCCGCCCGCTCGCGGTCGCTCACCGACATATCTTCGGCTCACTTCGTTCGCTCGGATAGGGGTCGCTGAGACGACCACGGGCCTATCGGCCCGCGAGCGGGCGGCCCCTTTCATCCACCCCTGTCGGTTGGTCGGCCGAGCACGGCCGGTGGTTCGGTCGCCCGTCGCGCGCTACGTCTCGGATTCGGGGTCGGCGGTGTACGCCAGTTCGAGTTGGAGGCGGGCCGAACACGAGATGTTCTTCACGTCGAAGTCGATGCCCTCGACCTGTTCGTTCAGGTAGCCGTTGCACCGGCCCTTCTCGATGATGTTCTCGATGGTCGCCGGGGACCCGCATTCGGGGCAGTCGAAGTAGTAGCCGTCGTCGTTCTCGTGGATGGCGTCGGGTTCGAGTTCCATGCGCGCCGCGTCGTCCCAGTCCACGTCGTCGGGTGCGTTCGCGTTTGCCATGAGAGAGACGACGAGAGATGCACGGGTAATCTCTGGGGCCAACGTTCAGTTTGGCTTACCATGTAAAGTCTGTCTTCCAAATAACTCCGAGAAATACAGAAAAGACCAATATCGCAAACAACGTGAGAGAATCTTCACCGATAATTGGCTCCATTGTACGAACCGCAGACGTTCCAGCTAAAAGAAAGGTTAGTAGCACGATAGCAACGTTTCTATCATCTTCTCTCTTGGCTATTTCTCTCTCGTGTGCTACCTGAAAACCTTCTTCTGTTAGTTTTATTTCCCACCCCATGCTTTCCGCTACTTCTTCGACAGATTCTGCCTCGTCAGGGACCGTCTTGTTCGTTGGCTTCCTCGAAACCAGCTCCTGACGCTCTAAAAACTGTAGTGATTTTTCCACTTCGTCCTCAGAGAGTTCCGTCTCTTCTACGAGTCCGTGTCCCTCAATTTCTGCCATTCGATGTTTGACCGTTTCCGGGTCTTGATACAGGTATTCGATTACTTTTGCCCAATTTGGTTCATCCATTTGTACGATTGCTGATTCTCCTCGACCATATTATTTTTCTGCTCGCCAGTACGCCCTATCGTCGGCCTTCCGAAACCCACAAACGCCGCTCGCGCCAACTCCCCGCCAATGGAGAAACTGGAGCGCTACGAACCGCTGGTCGAGGACTTCGACGCCTTCCTCGACGCGTGCCAGCGCCCGCTCCCCTCGGTCGTTCGGGTCAACACCATCAAGGCGACCCCGGAGCGAGCGAAGGCGGCGCTGGACGAGGACGGAATCGACTGGACCGGCCGCGAGTGGTCCGACACCGTGCTGGAGTTGGACACCGACAACCCCGGTAGCACGTGGGCGTCGTACCACGGGTGGATTCACGGCCAAGAGGAAGTCTCGGCGATTCCGGCCGAAGTCCTCGCGCCCGAGTCCGGCGAGCGCGTCTGGGACGCCTGCGCCGCGCCGGGGAGCAAGACGACCCAACTCGCCGCGCTGATGGACGACGCGGGACTCGTCGTCGCCAACGACAACAACCTCGGTCGCCTCTCGGCCCTGCGGTTCAACACCGAGCGACTCGGCGTGACGAACACCGCGGTCACGAACAGCGACTCGCGGAACTTCTCGCTCAAGCCCTTCGACTTCGACGCCTTCGACAAGGCCCTCGTGGACGTGCCCTGCTCGTGCGAGGGGACCATCCGGAAGAACCCGACCACGCTGGACGAGTGGTCGATAGACCACGTTCGGAGCATCGCCGGGGTCCAGAAGGGCATCCTCCGGCGCGCGGTCCAAGCCACCCGCGAGGGCGGCACCGTGGTCTACTCGACCTGCACCTTCGCGCCCGAGGAGAACGAGGCCGTCCTCGACTACGCCCTCGAAACCGAGGACTGCCGACTCGTGGAGTTCGACATCCCGCTGGACTCCCGGCCCGGCGTCACCGAGTTCGACGGCGAGTCCTACCACGAAAGCGTCCGGAAGGCCAGACGCTTCTACCCCCACCACAACGACACCGGCGGGTTCTTCTGCGCGAAACTGGAGGTGGAGGGATGACCGAAGACGCTCCCACGAACGACGGCCAGCAGTTCGACCGCCTGCCCGCCACCGCCGACGACCGGGAGGTCGAAGGCCGGGCGACCCGCGAGGAGGTCGTCGAGTGGTGGGACCAGCGGTTCGCAATTCCGCCCGAGACCTTCGAGGGGTACACCTTCTGGGAAAAGGGCAAGGGCAAAATCTGGATTCTCCGCGGCGACGTGTCGTCGCCGCTCCGCATCGAAGCCCTCGGGATGAAGTTCCTCCGGACTCGCCAAGAACACTGGAAACCGACGACCAACGCGGTCCAGCGGTTCGGCCGCGAGGCGAGTACGAACGTCATCGAACTCACCCGCGAACAGGCCCGTCGGTTCGTCCGGGGCGAGGACCAAGAAATCGACTGGGACGGCGACTGGGGGTATCTCGTCGCGGTCCACGAACTCGCGGGCGGCCGCGAACCCCTCGGCGTCGGTCTCTACGTCCACGACGAACTCCGGAGTCCGGTGCCGAAGGGTCGCCAGCGCGACCTCTGAACTACCGAATCCCCGATATTTTGTACCCCTCCTTCGAAGGGCCGGTATGAACCGCCGCGCGTTCTTGGCGACCGCCTGCTCCGGTGCGGTCGCGGGGTGTAGCGGACGCCTGCTCGGGCCGAAACTGGACCGGACGGCGATAGCCGACCACCTGCGCGACTACGTGAACGAGGCCCGGACCGACCGCGGCGTGGGCTACTTCGCCACCGACGAGAAACTGGTGAAAGTCGCGCGCTACCACGCCGAGGACATGCTGGACGACTCGTACCTCCGGATGACCTCGCCCGACGGCGAGACGCTGGCCGACCGCTACCGGAAGTTCGACTACTCGTGTGGCGGCGTCCCGGCGGACTCAGACGGGCCGCGGGTCGGCAACGCCGTCCTGTTCAAAATCGGGTTCGACTCGGGGTCGTACACCGAAGCGGAAGTGGCCCGGAGACTGTTCGACCGCCTGCTGGCCAGTCCCGAGAAGAAGGAACTCGCGTTCTGGGACGTGTGGGACGCGCAGGGGACCGGCGCGGCCGTCGGCACGGACGCCGGGGGTCGGACGCTGGTCTACGCGGCCCAATGCTACTGCTGAGACGGGTCAGGACTTCTCGACCACGGTGCCGCCGCTCAACCCCTCCCACTCGACGGCGTAGCCGAGTTCCGAGAGGACCGCGCTGGCGTCCTCGACGCCGCGGTCCGCGAGGGCGTCTTCGGCGTCCGCGAACGTCATCCCGGTCTCGATTTCGTCGGCGAGGGCCGCGAGGACGGCGGGCCGGACGAGCGTCCGACCCACGCGCTCGTGGTCGGGGAACGACTGACCCTCGATGGCGTCTTCGCTGACGCCTCGCGCGCGGGCGAGAGACGCTAGCGTAGTCACGTCGGCCTCGGGGACGAGTTCGTCGGGGAGGTCCGCGGCGCTCTCGGCGACTAACTCCTCCTCGTAGCGCCGGAGGGCGTCCCGAACCTCCTTGAGCCGAATCGTCCCCGAGTAGGAAATCGCTCGGTGGTCGCGGGCCTCGATGTCTTCGCCGACGCCGAGACTCTCGTCCACCGCGACCAGCATCTCGACATCTTCCACGGTCTCCAACTGGCCGAGTTTCTTCTCGACGTACTCGGGCGTCCAGAAGCCCATTATCTCGAAGAAGACCCGGAAGTCGGCGTGTTCGTAGTCGAACGCGAAGTCCGGAATCATGACCCGAGCGCCGGTTTCGAGGGGTTCGGGTTCGCGGGTGAGGTCCCAGTCTAAATCCAGCGACTCGAACCGGGCGGCGAAGTCGGCCTCGACGCCGCTGTCGAAGCTCACGTCCGCGACCGGTTCGGTACCGGGAACCGCCACGGGGTCGTCGTCGGACAGAGAAAGGGTGCGCTCGGTGCCGTAGTCGTCCACGGTCGCCGAGAGGGTCCACTCGTCGGCCTTGGCGACGGTTCGGAGCAGGCGCGCGAACCGGGTGCCGTAGCGCCGGGTCGAGCGAAAGAGGGCGTCCGGACCGGTGACGACGACTTCCCTGCCCGCGCCAGTCTTACGAATCTCGTACAGCAGGCGCAGGCGCTTGACCGCCGAGACGAGCGCCTTCGGGTCGGAGGTGCGGACCCGGACCTCGGTGGCGTCGAAGAGCGCGGTTTGGGCCAGCGAGAGGTTGTACTGGGCGAGCAGTTCGTCGGGACTCCACCGAGCGTCGAACTCGGTGAGGACCTGTCGCTCGTCCAAGTCGGCGTAGAGCGAGTCGGCGACGGACTCGGGGTCGGCGTTCGCCGCGAGTCGCTGGCTTGCGGTCGTGAGGGCCTCGGCGCGTTCGGACTCGGAGACGACGCCGACTTCCTCGGCGGTCTCGAACGCGGCTCGGCGTGCGCGCTCGGGCGGGACCTCGGCGCGGGTCTCGAAGAGGGCCTCGCGTTCGAGGAGTTTGGCGAACCCGCGGACGAGTTTGAAGTGGTCGGCCTCGCCTTCGAGGTCCGAGAGCGCGGCGTCGAGTCTCTCGCGGGGTTCGCCGACGTGTCCCTGATACGTGCCGAGGACCCGCGCGGCCAGCGGCCGGTGTCTCCGGCCAGCGAACTGGGGATGGTAGCCCCCGCCCGCTCTGGAAACGCGCAACAGGTCCTTCGTGAGCATATCCGGAGGGAAGGGGGGCGCGTACAAAAATCGTCGGAAGACAGAAGACTCATTTCGCTGGCCTCGGACTCTGGGCTATGCGCAGACGCGACGCGCTCCGGAAGTGTCTGGCCGTCGGGACGACTGCGGGTCTCGGGTCGCTCGCGGGATGTTCGGGGGGAAGCGGAGACGCGGAGTCGGGACCGTCGGCGGACCTCTCGAAGGAGGGGTTCGACTTTCGGGAGGACGAGTCGGGGAATCTGGTCGTGACGGTGACGGTGAAAAACGCCGGAGACGCCGAGGGGACCGGCCACGTCTACGTCACCGTGACCGCCAGCGAACCGACCACCGGGACCGAAACCAGCGATAACGCGACCGGAGAGAGCGAGACCGAAACCGACGACGGCGACGACACGGTTGCGGCCCGCGAGTCGCGGGAAGTCACCGTGCCCGCGGGCGAGACGAAGACGGTCACGCTGTCGTTCGACGTTGCCTACCGGCAGTTCGCCCGAGGCGGAAACATCGAAGTTGACTTCCGGCCCTGAGCGTCGGCGGTTCTCACCGCCGACGCTCGGCCACCCGTTCCTCGGCGGTTTCCGCGCTGACGACTTCGTAGAGCAGTGCCGGTCGGTCGTCGTCCTTCGGTCGGAGGATTCGTCCGAGTCGCTGGGTGAACTCGCGTTCGCTCCCGCTTCCCGAGAGGAGGACCGCGACGTTGGCGTCGGGCACGTCCACGCCCTCGTCCAAGACGTTCGAGGTGACGACCCGCGAGTAGTCGCCCTCGCGGAACCGGCCCAAGATTTCCCTGCGCTCGGCCGCGCCGGTCTGGTGGGTGATGGCAGGGAGCAAGAATCGTTCCGAGAGGCGGTACACGAGGTCGTTGTGCGCCGTGAAGACGATGATTCGGTCGTGGCGGTGGTCGTCGAGGATGGCTTCGAGCGCATCCACCTTCGCGTCGCTGTTCATCATCACCTCGCGGGCGCGTTGCTTGGCGAGCAGTGCCTCGCGCGCCTCGGGGTCGGACCCCGAGCGCTTGACGAGTTCCTGATAGTCGCTCCCGCTTCGCATCCGAATGTTGGATTTGGCGAGGTAGTTCGTGAACACCTCGTTTGCGGCCTCGTAGCGCTCGCGTTCCTCGGGGGTCAACTCGACTTCGAGGCGCTTGATGTCGTAGGGCGCGAGGTGGTCGCCGGCGAGTTCGTCGGGGTCGATGGCGTAGACCTTCCCGCCCACGAGTTCGGCGACTACCTCGTGTGCGCCGTCGGGTCGCTCGAACGTCGCGGTCAGGCCCATCCGGGCGGGCGCGGTGAGCAGTCGGGCGATGTCCCGGTAGCCCTCGCCGCCGAGGTGATGCACCTCGTCGAAGACGGCGAGTCCGAACCGGTCGCCCAACTCGTCGGCCCGCAGGTACGCCGAGTCGTAGGTCGAGACGGTCAGCGCCTCGACGGTCTGCTCGCCGCCGCCCAACTGCCCGACGGGGACGCCGAACTCGGCTTCCAACTCGCGGCGCCACTGCTCCAGCAGGTCGATGGTGGGAACAACGACGATTGTCGCCGTCTGGAGGTCCTCGATGGCTTTCAGGCCGATGACGGTCTTGCCGCTCCCGGTCGGGAGTTCCAACACCCCGCGGCGTCCGGCGTCCTGCCACGCCGAGAGCGCATCGTGCTGGTACTCCCGGAGTTCGTAGGTCGAAGCGACGTTGGGTAGGTCGGGCGCGTCGAGGACCGAATCCTCGTAGTCGACCGCTCGCTCGTCCAACCACCGGCGCAGGGCGGCGTACCGGAAGGCGGGCGCTCTCCGGGTCTTCGACCGGGCGTCGGTCTCGGTGTGGGGCGGGTCGAGCGTCGTTTCGGGGGCCGTCTCGACCCGGACGGTCCCGTCCTCGAAGGTGAGGGTCGCGTCGGGCACGTGTCGGTAGTCTCTCGGTTCTCCGTCGCCTTAAGCGACGTGTCGCGCGGGCTTTGGCATTCTATAGAATTGTTAAAGACGCTTATTGATATTTTTAAGAATTGTTTCTAGTTGTCTGACTTCCTCCGGACGTGCGTCGGCGCTCCGCGCCGACGACCGAAGCGACGTGGCGGTGGCGAGCGCGCGGGGACTCTTCGGGACCGCTTCCGTGCAGTCGTCGCGGCGACTGGATACGTCACGGGACGAACCTTCCGAGCATCCGTCTCGAACTTTCGACGCCGGTGCCTCAACGGTTTTGAGGCTGGACTGTGTTGTCCCGGCCATGACGGACGCAGTGTTTCTGACGAGCGAGGAGATTTCCGGATTGGCGACGCCCGCGGAGTACGTCGAGGCGGTCCGCGAGGGCTACCGCCAGCGCGGGGAGGGCGCTCCGGCCCGACCCCGTGCGAAACTCACCAACGAGGAACCGCCGGGGATGCTCACCGACTACTCGGCGGTCCTGCCCGAGACCGGCGCGATGGGCGGGTACATGTACGCCGCCGGGTTCGGCGAGACGGACGCGTGGTTCGTCGCGCCGCTGTTCGACGCCGAGTCTGGCGAACCGCTCGCGCTCCTCGACGGCGCGAGCATGAACCCCTTCAAGACCGGCGCGGCGGGCGCGGTGGGCGTGGACGCGCTTGCCCGCGAGGACGCCGAGACGCTCGCGGTCATCGGCGCTGGTTCGCAGGCCCGCGGGCAACTCCGCGCGACGGCGACGGTCCGGGACCTCGAAAGCGTCTGGGTCTACTCGCCCACCAAGGAGAGTCGGGAGGCGTTCGCTGGCGAGATGAACGAGCAGTTGGACCCCTCGGTCGCCGCCGTCGCCTCCAGCGCCGCCGCAGTCGAGGAGGCCGACATCGTGATTACCGCCACGACCGCGAGCGAACCCGTCTTCGACGGCGACCTGCTCGCGGGCGGCACCCACGTCACCGCGATGGGTCAGTACCACCCAAACAAGCGCGAACTCGACGCCACGACCGTCGAGCGCGCGAAGTACGTCCCCGACCTCCGCGAGCGAGTCACGCAGGACGCCGGGTCGTTCATCGCGGCGCGCGACGAGGGCGTAGTCTCGGAGGACCACGTTCACGCCGAACTCGGCGAAGTCGTCGCCGGGCAAGCGCCGGGCCGCGAGTCCGACGACGAAATCACGGTCTTCGACAGCGGCGGCACCGGCATCGAGACGGTGGCCGCGGCCCACATGCTCTACGAGAAGGCGACCGAGGACGGACTCGGGTCGGACATCTCGCTCGCACCGGCGAGCGAGGCGCTCACGGGGAAGTAGGCCGGTCGTTCGCCGACGAGTAGTCGAGCGACTCGTCGGGACGGAATTCGGAGAAAGGGAGAGTCGAACGAGCGAGTCACCGTTCTCAGGCCGCAATCATCACGGCCGCGATGAACGACGAGTTGGTGCCCGCCTTCGTCTCGTGTTTCTTGCGCTCTACGTCGGTCATGTTTCGGGGATGTTGCCACTGCATATCTCTACAAAATATTTACTCACACTTGAGTATGTCGTCTCGTTTATGGGTTGACAGAGCCTCGCAAATCACTTGTGATGGCATATCACGGGCGAAACGCGCCCACCGCAATCGTGACGAAGCGCGGACCGAGAAGAGTCGCGGTTACAGTCCCAACGCCTGCACCAACGTCATCCCGCTCGCCAGCGCACCGACCAGATACCCGCCAATCGCGCCGCCGTTCAGAAGCGGGAGTCCCGCGTGCGCCCGACCCTTCATCACCATCCAGAGCAGGACCAGCAGGCCCGCGATGGTACCAATCATCGAGGTCAACGCGGGCAGGTTCAGTGCGAGACCCGAGACCAGCGGTTCGGCGGGCGCGAAGAACGCGGCGCTGGCGACCATCACCGTCGGCATCACGGCGTCGCCGAGACCGATGAAGAACACGTCGCGCTCGCCCATCTCTGGGCGCTCGGCCTCCGCGTCCGTCTCCGGAGTCCCATCGGCGTCCGCCGCCGGTTCTCCGCCGTCGGCGGCACTGGCGTCCGGTTCGCCGCCCGCGTCGTCGGCCATCCCCTCGTCGTCGAGAAACGAGTACGAGAGGCTCATCGGAATCACGAGGATGACCGGAATTTTGAGGTCCATCACGCCCGAGGCCAGCGTCAGCATGTGTTCGGTGCCGTAGACGCTGATGGCGTCGTACACCGCCAGCACCGTCAACAGCAGGATTGCCGGGAGCAGGCCGAAACTGATGCCGAACAGTCCCGCCGCGCCAGCGCCCATCAGGACGCCCGCGGCGTCGATGACGTACCACTCGGGGTGGACCGCAAGCGCCAACGCGACGACGCCCGCGGCGGCCAGCGCGACCACGTTGAGGGGTGCGCCTCCCGCCTCCACGACCACCCAGTCGGGTACCACGACCGAGAAGACGTACCACGAGAGCAGTCCGCTGGTGAAGATGAGCGCACCGCGGAGCAACCACTGCACGTCGAATTTGATGATGAGGAGCATCACTCCGGTCAGGACCAGCACCGCCCCGACGTACACCAGACTGTTCGTCGGGTCGGAGGGGTTCTCTACCTGCTGGTAGCCCGCCTGCTGAAACGGCTCGACCAGCGCCAGCGCGCCGAGTTGGACCAACAGAAACATCCCGACGGTCAACCCGAGGGCCGCGAACGCACGCGTTCGAGTCTCCATGTCGGAGGCGTGGCACCCCGCGGCCTTTGGGGTTGTGGTCTCCCGTCGCTCCCGAACCGACGGTCGGCCGAAGCGCGACCACCCGAATCCGAGTAAATTCCGCGCGTCTCCTCGCGGCTTTTATCCGGGAAGTAACCGATACGCTTTTTGTAGTGGCCTTCCCGTGAGATGGTATGTCAAGTCACGGAGCGAGAGGGCGGTCGCCGGAGTCCGCTCGCCTCCCCGGTGCCGTCCCGTTCACCGTACCCGCCCTGAACCGCCTCAGTTGGGAACTGGGGTCGCAGGTCGTTTCGGACGCGACGCTGGTGGCGGAGTGGGAACACGTCACCTCGGGTCGGACGCTGGCGGTCTACGACGTGACCGACCACACCGTCGTCCTCGGCGTCCGGACGCCGGTCGGCCGCCAGCGGTTCTACGGCGCGGCGAAAGACGACGTGGAGTCCAAGCGCTCGCGCCTCGACGACGCCGACGACTGGCGGCGGTGCGAGTAGCGTAGCACGAAAATAGTGCCCGCGACGAACGCGAGTGTTCTGGACGACCCCAGCCTACCGCGCGTAGAGTTTCGACCCGAGTAGCGGCGCGAGCGCGACCCCCTCGTCCGGCGAGACGGCGACGTAGGGGCGCGAAACCGGGCCGAACACGTCCACGACCCGGCCCACGGCGTTCAGTTGTTCGTTCACCGCCTCGGTGCCCACGTCCGGGGGTTCGTCGTCGGGACACCGGACGACGGCGAGACCTTGGGCGGTCCGGACGACATCGCCGAGTTTCTGCATCGCCATCAGTCCCGCAGTGCTGCGACGTAGGCCGCGACTGCTTGAATCAGGTCGTTCTTCGAGGAGTCGTCGGCGTTCTGGACCAGCACGCGACCACGCTCGTTCCAGTTCTCCCGCGAGTAGGCCTTGTCGCGTTCGATTATCGCGTCGTAGCCCACCTGCTGAACTGCCTGCGCGATTTCGTCTACCGTCGGCTCATCGACGGCCATCTCGGAGGCCACCCGGCGTCCCTCGTTGCGACTCTTCGCCGCGTCGAAGTACGCAGGCCACAGAACTTTCTCGACCATACGTCAACGTCTCGCCCCGGCCATTAAACAAGTTAGGAAAAGAGCGAGGCGAGCGAGCGGGCGAGAGCGTCGTCAACGACGCCGTGCGAGCATCGCCGCGCCCGCGAGCGCCGCGAGCGCCACGGGGACGCCGAAGCCGGGAGTTCCGCCGGTCGAATCCTCGGCGTCGGTGGTCGTCTCGGTCGAGTCTCCTTCCATCGCACCCTCGGTGGTCGTCTCGGGTGCGCTCTCCGTGGTCGATTCCGTCGGTTGGGTCGTCGTGGTTTCGGACGCCGTGGTCGTCGCGTTCGCCGCGGCGAAGGCGTCGGGGTGGAACGCCTCGGCCATCTTCACGATGGCGTAGACGACCCGCGGGGCGGGTTGGCTGACGTTCTGGTTGCTGACCGTCATGACCCGTCCGTTCTTCACCGCGTCGGTGCCGTTGTAGGCGTCGGTCTTGGGGTACGCGCCGAACGCGCCGAGTTGGACAATCCACTCGGGGTTCTGGGCGACGATGACCTCCTCGCTAATCTTTCCGTAGCCCGAGACGTTGGCTTCGACGGCGACGTTGTTGCCGCCAGCGAGTTCGACCATCCGGTTGATGAAGGTGTTCTCTCCGGCGGTCCACCCGGCCCCCTGCGAGACGAACACGCGCGGGGCGTCGGAGCCTTCGACGGCGCTACGGACCGTCGAGATGCGGTCTTTCATCCACGAGAGCGTCTCTGACGCGCCCTCGCAGTTGCCCGTGAGTTCGCCCACGAGCGTCGTCTTGGCGTAGATGTCTTCGAGGGACTTCGCCTTCTCGAACTTGTAGACCGTCAGGCCCGCGTCACGGAGCTTCTGGACCGTCTCGTTCGAGACGATGTTTGCCGCGAGGACGATACCGGGGTCCTCGGCGACGACTTTCTCGACGTTGACGTACGACCGGCCAGCACCCGAGACGTTGGTTCGGGAGTCCGACCCGTCGAGGTACGAGGCGTACTTCGTGAGACCGACGACTTGGGACTTGCCGCCGATTTCCCACATCGTCTGGGCCTCGCTCGGTCCGAGGGTGACGACGTTCTCGGGTTTTTGCTCGACCGTGACTTCGGTTCCCGTCGCGTCGGTCGCCGTGACGGGGAACGAACAGTTCGACTGCACCGCGCTGGCTTCGACGCCAGTCCCAACGACTGCCCCCACGGGGGCGACACCGGCCGCGAGCAACAGCAGTACCGCGAACAGACTCGTCGCTTTCTGTCTCATGCACTCCCATCTCCAAGCGTATCCAATAAGTATTTACCTAAAGCAATCTGGCTTTCACACGATGCGCCAGCGTACGCGAGTCGTCGGGTGGTCGGCAGGGTTAGCCGCCGCGTTGGGGGTCGTCGTGGTCGCCAGCGCGACGGTTGGCCCGGTGGCGCTCGACTACCTCGTGGTCGGGAAGGTGCTGTTGAACGCGCTCGCGGTGCCCGCTGGCGTCGGACTCACTCACCGGACGCTCCGAGTCGCGGGGGTGGCGCTCACGACGCCCGCGCCGTCGGTGGCGTTCGCGCCGGTGTTCGACTTCACGGTGCCCGACACCGCCGAGACCATCGTGATGACGCTCCGTCTGCCCCGAATCGCGCTCGGTGCGGTCGTCGGTCTCGCGCTCTCGACGGCGGGGGTCGTGATGCAGGGGTTCTTCCGGAACCCGATGGCCGACCCCTCCATCATCGGGGTCTCGTCGGGCGCGGCGGTGGGCGCGGTGGCGACCATCGCGCTCCCGTTCGCGGTCCCCTTCGCGCTCCCGACGGCGGCGTTCCTCGGGGCGGTGGCGGCCGCGTTCGGCGTCTACCTGCTCGCCACCGAGGACGGTCGGACGCCGGTCGCCACCCTCCTGCTGGCGGGCGTGGCGGTCCAGACGTTCCTCGGGGCGGTGGTGTCGTTCCTGTTGCTTCACAGCGGCGAGAGCCTTCGCCGGGCGGTCTACTGGCTGATGGGCCACCTCCATCTGGCGTCGTGGGAGGACGTGCGACTGGTTCTCCCGGTCGCGCTCGTCGGGTTCGCGGTTCTGCTCGCGTACGCGCGAGACCTGAACGTCCTCCTGCTCGGCGAGGAGGACGCCCACGCGCTCGGGGTGGAGGTAGAGCGCACCAAGCGCCTCCTTCTGGGGGTCGCCAGCGTGATGACGGGCGCGGCGGTGGCGGTGTCGGGGGTCATCGGCTTCGTCGGTCTGGTGGTCCCCCACGTCATGCGCCTGCTGGTCGGCCCGGACCACCGCATCCTCCTGCCGACTTCGGCGCTGGCGGGCGCGACGTTCCTCGTCGCCACGGACACGGTGGCCCGGTCGGGCGCGGCGGAGTTGCCGGTCGGCATCGTGACCGCGTTCCTCGGCGCGCCGTTCTTCCTCTACCTGCTCCGAACGCGGGAGGTACACGCGCTGTGAGCCGGGATTTCGATACGTCCCGCCGGAACCGCCCCGCCGACCATCACCTCCCGGCGCGCGCTGGTGCGGCGTCTCGTCGCCGCACCGCCTCCGCGCGAGGGGACGAGCATCGCAGGGAGAAGCGACCGGAGGGAGCGACGACCGAGACGCGCAGTCGGTCGGGGAGGACGAGGCCCCCGCGCTCGGCCGACGGTCCACCGGTCGCGCTCGGTGACGCTAGCCTCCGTTCGGGTGGACCGAAAGGGGCCGCCCGGTCGCGTTTACGTGGTCGCCTCAGCGGGCACTATCCGGAGCGAGCGTCAGCGAGCGGAGAATATCCCGCTGAGCGACCGCGACCGGGCGGGGGCTTTCTGAGCCTTCGCCACGACGGCTACCGCGGTTGCTGTCGCGGTGCAGAGCGACCGGGAGAGGGCTTCCCGAACCGTCAACTCCGACGACGCCGACCGCAGAGACCGCAGAGACGGCTCCGGCGACCACAAAAACAGCAAAAACAGCAAAAACAGCAACGACGACAACCACGAACCCGACAACCGCAACAACGACCACGACGACGACCACGGCAACGACCACGACAGCCACGGAAACCGCAAAAACGAGGGGGAAGACGACCCCAAGAACACCAGCGACGACCAAGACATGATACGCCTCGATAACGTCACGGTCGAACTCGGCGGCAACCCGATTCTCGACGGCGTGAACACCGAAATCCGGGACGGCCGGTTCGTCGGACTCGTCGGACCTAACGGCGCGGGCAAGACTACGTTGCTCAGAGCAATCCACGGCGTTCTTAAACCTAACTCTGGCGTTGTCGAACTCGACGGCGACCCCGTGTCCGCGCTCTCTTCGAGGGAGGCGAGTCGGCGGGTCGCGGTCGTGCCCCAAGACACCACGCTCTCGTTCGACTTCCCGGTCGAGGAAGTCGTGGCGATGGGCCGCCACCCCTACAGGACGCGGTTCAGCGGGCCGACCGGCGACGACGCCGACCGCGAGCGGGTTCGGGCCGCGATGGAGCGTACCGAGGTCGGACACCTCGCCGACCGCTCCATCGCGGCCGTCTCGGGCGGCGAGCGCCAGCGGGTCCTGCTGGCGCGCGCGCTGGCACAGGACGCGCCCGCGCTCCTGTTGGACGAACCCACCGCCAGCCTCGACATCAACCACCAAGTCCGGACGCTCGAACTCGTCCGCGAACTGGTGGACGACGACGGCAAGACCGTCGTCGCCGCCATCCACGACCTGAACCTCGCGGCCCACTACTGCGACGAACTCCGCCTGCTCGCGGGCGGCGGGATTCGAGCCAGCGGCGACCCCGAGGCGGTCCTCGCGGAGGACCACCTCGAAGCGGCGTTCGACACGCGGGCGGTGGTCTCCAGCCACCCCGTCACGGGTTCGACCTACGTGACGGCCCTGCCCGAACGCGCGAGCGACCGGGAGGGCCGGGTCCACGTCGTCGGCGGCGGGGGCACCGTCTCACGACTGCTCTATCTGCTGTCGGCCGCGGGCTACGAGGTGTCGGTCGGCGCGCTCAACGAGGGCGACTCGGACCTCGAAACCGCCCGGTCGCTCGGACTCGACGCCGTGACCGAAGAACCGTTCGCGCCGGTCGGCGACGCCGCCCGGCGCGAAGTCGAGTCCCGTGTCCGGGAGGCCGACGCGACGGTCCTCGGTGACGTGGAAGTCGGCGCGGGCAATCTCGCCAACCTCCGCGCCGCGCGCGAGGCCGACTCGATGGTCGTGGTCGAGGAACGACCGTTCGACGAGCGCAACTACGCCGGGAGCGAGGCCGCCGCCCTCTACGGCGAACTCTGCGAGCGCGGGCGGGTCGTCGGTCCCGACGACCTGCTGTCGGCGGTCGTCGAGGCGGTGGCCGCGAGCGACGAGTCGCCGCCTCCCCGCGCGGAGTGAGAGGCGAGCGCGTGCCGCCGGGCGCTATTCGATACCACGCCTCACGAACGCTTTTCCACTTCGCTCCGGACGTTTCGGCCATGTCCGACCCGTTCGGTCGCGCCGTCCTCGACCACCACCGCGGCGAGCGCGACGACCCGCTGATTCAGCGCGACGGCGAGCAGGCCCGCGAACACCCGATAGAGGGGTTCTACTTCACCGAGTTCACCGGCGAGAGCGACGCCGACCGGTGGCTCGAATCCCGTCTCGACGGCCCGCTACTCGACCTCGGGGCGGGCGCGGGCCGCCACGCCCTGTACTTTCAAGAGCAGTTCGAGACGGTCCCAATCGAGGTCAGCGACCACCTCGTGCGGACGATGCGCGAGCGCGGCGTCGAAGACGCCCGCGAGGGCGACATGTTCGCGCTCCGCGAGCAGTTCGACCGCGACCGGTTCCGGTCGGCGCTCGCAATCGGCACGCAGTTGGGACTCGCGGGGTCGATAGCCGGTCTCCGGCGGTTCCTCGGGGACCTCGCGCACGTCACGACGCCCGACGCGACTGCGGTGACCGACTGCTACGACCCCGAGCGAATCGTCCCCGAGGAGATGCTGGGCTACCGCGAGGACCCGACGCCGGGTCTGGCCTCGCGCGTGATGACCTTCGAGTACGACGACGACGTGGGCGAGACCCTCCTGTTCCGGTTGTTCGGTCCCGAGAAGGTCCGCGAGGCCACCGTCGGCACTGGTTGGGAAGTCACCGAAGTCAGATACGGGTCCGACGAGAACGCGCCCCACTACCGGGTCGCACTTGAGAAAATCTAAGTCGTGGCGCGCTCGCGCTGTTGGGCCAACTCGAACAGCATCAGCGCCGCGAACGTGCTGGCCGCGAGTAGCGACATCCCGGCGATACCCACCCCGACGGTGGGCGCGGCCAGACTCGCGGTGCCGAGGACGACGCCCGAGACCAGCGCGATGCCCATCCGAGCGGGCCGCGAGAGCCTCGCGCACCGCTGGGCGAGCGTGGGGTCCAGTCCCACGATGCGAGTCCAGACGACGTAGAGGGACACCACGAACAGGAACGCGAGCAGACCGACACCCAAAAGGAGGGTGAACTTCGCAGGGTTCATCTCCTATTTCCAACAGGGTAACGAGTTAGATATAAGTGTACCGGTGATAGGTCCCGGAGATTACGTAATCGTGAACCGACACGACCGTCGGGGACAGCGGTCCGTCGATTTATGTCGCTCGCGCACTCAGACACCGACATGAACCTCGCCGACCGGTCAGTCGTCGTCGTCGGGAGTGGCTTCGGCGGTCTCTCGACCGCTTGCTACCTCGCCGACGCGGGCGCGGACGTGACTGTCGTAGAGAAGAACGACCAGTTGGGCGGCCGGGCGAGCGTCCTCGAACGCGACGGTTTCAGATTCGACATGGGACCGTCGTGGTATCTGATGCCCGACGTGTTCGAGCGGTTCTTCGGTCACTTCGGTCGGCGTCCCGACGACTACTACGAACTGGAACACCTCGACCCCCACTACAAGATTTTCTTCAAGGACGGCGACGACGTGACCGTCACGGCCGACCGCGAGGAGACCAAGGCCACCTTCGAGGAGTACGAACCCGGCGCGGGCGCGGCCCTCGACGCCTACCTCGAGGAGGCCGAGGAGACCTACGAAATCGGGATGGAACACTTCGTCTACACCGACCGGCCCCGGTTCCGCGACTACGTGGACTTGGACGTGTTCAGGCACGCCCGCGGCCTGACCTTCCTCGGGTCGATGCAGGGCCACGTCGAGGAGTACTTCGACCACCCCAAACTCCAGCAGATAATGCAGTACACCCTCGTCTTCCTCGGCGGGTCGCCCAAGAACACGCCCGCGCTCTACAACCTGATGAGCCACGTGGACTTCAACCTCGGCGTCCACTACCCCGAAGAGGGGATGGGCGGCGTCGTGGACGGCATCGTGGAGATGAGCAGAGAGTTGGGCGTCGAGTTCCGGACCGACAGCGAAGTCGAGTCCATCCTCGGGTCGGCGGGGAACTTCCGCGTGGAAACCGCTGATGGCTTTTTGCGGGCCGACTTCGTGGTCAGCGACGCCGACTACGCCCACACCGAACAGGAACTGCTCCCACCCCAGAGCCGCCAGTACGACGCCGACTACTGGAAATCGCGGACCTACGCGCCCTCGGCGTTCCTGCTCTACCTCGGCGTTGAGGGCGACGTTGACCCCCTCGCACACCACACGCTCGTCCTCCCCTCGGACTGGAACGACCACTTCGACGAGATTTTCGAGGCTCCGGCGTGGCCCGACGACCCGGCGTACTACCTCTGCGTGCCGAGCGAGACCGACGATTCGGTCGCGCCGGAGGGCCACAGCAACCTGTTCGCGCTGGTGCCAATCGCGCCCGGACTCGACGACGGTCCCGCGACCCGCGAACGCTACCGGGACCTCGTGTTGGACGACATCGCCGAGAACACCGGCGTTGACCTCCGGGACCGCATCGTGGTCGAAGAGCGGTTCTGCGTCTCGGACTTCGCCGACCGCTACAACTCCATCGAGGGCACCGCGCTCGGACTCGCCCACACGCTCCGCCAGACCGGGCCGCTCCGTCCGGGCCACCGCTCGTCGGAGGTGCCGGGGTTGTACTTCACGGGGTCGTTCACCACGCCCGGTATCGGCGTGCCGATGTGTCTCATCAGCGGCCAGCACACCGCCGACGCCGTGGTGGAGGACTACGGCGAGTAGCGTCCCATGCTCGGCTACCTGCTGAAACTCTCGCGGCCCCGGTTCTGGCTCTACCTCGCCGGGCCGGTCCTCGTCGGGGTGGCCTACGGCGCGTCCGGCGTCGCCGACCTGTTCGCGCCCGCCTCGGTCGCGTTGTTCGCGTACTTCCTCGTGCCCGCGAACGTCTACCTCTACGGCGTCAACGACGCCTTCGACGCGGACATCGACGCGCAGAACCCCAAGAAGACGGGCGAGGACGCGCGCGAGGAACGCTTCCGCGGGGGACTCGCGGTCAACGCAGTCGTCGCAGTCTGCGGTCTCGCGGGTCTCGCGCTGGCGGGCGCGCTCGCCACGGGCGCGCTCGCAGGCGCGTCTGCGCCTGCGAGCGCGAACGCGGAACCGGTCGCGTGGGGCGCGGGCGCGTGGGTCCTCGCCTTCCTCGCGTTGGGGTACGCCTACAGCGGCCCGCCGTTCCGACTCAAGACCGCGCCGCCGCTCGATTCGGTGTCGAACGGTCTCTACGTCCTGCCGGGCGCGGCCGCGTACGTCGCGCTCGCGGGCGAGCAACCGCCCGCGCTCGCGCTCGCGGGCGGGTGGCTCTGGGCGATGGCGATGCACACCTTCTCGGCGGTGCCCGACATCGAACCCGACCGCCGGGCCGGGATTCGGACCACCGCGACCCTGCTCGGCGAGCGCCGAACCTTGGCGTACTGTGCGGTCTGCTGGTCGCTGGCGGCGGGAGCCTTCGGCCTGCTCGACGCCCGTGCCGGGGCGCTCCTCGCGCTCTACCCCCTGTTCGCGGTCGGCGTCGCCGAGACCGACGTGGACGTGGCTCGGGCCTACTGGTGGTTCCCGGCGTTCAACACGCTGGTCGGGATGGCGCTGACGCTCGGCGGTCTCTGGGGGGTCGTGCGTGGGTAGCTTCGACCGGGCGAGCGCGGAGGCAACGCTCGCCCGACTGGTCCGCGAGAACCGATTCACCATCGCGGTCGTCTTCCCGCTGGTCGGGGCCGCGCTGTTCGTCCTGAGTCACCGGGGACTGCTCCCGGCGTTTCTGGCGATGAACCCCGCGCTCGTCCTGTTCGGAACACTCGTGATGCGCCTGCCGCTGGTGGCGGGACTCGCGCCGCTGGTGGACCGCCGGGCGGGACTCGGCCTGCTGGCGGTGACGGCCTACAGCTACGCCGTCGAGTACGTCGGGGTCCACTACGGCGTGCCCTACGGCGAGTTCAGCTACCAGTTGGAGTTGGGTCCGATGGTCGGCGGGGTCCCAATCGGCCTGCCCGTCTTCTTCCTACCGCTGGTGGTCAACAGCTACCTGCTCGTCTTGCTGTTGCTCCCGCGGGTCTCGCGGGTTCGGCGGACGCTCGCGGCGCTGGCGGTCGTACTGGTCGTGGACTTCGTGCTGGACCCCGCGGCGGTCGGTCTGGGCTTCTGGGCCTACGACGGCGGCGGGTTCTACTACGGCGTCCCCCTGTCGAACTTCGCGGGATGGGTGTTGAGCGGTTCGATTGCGGTCACGCTGGTCGAGTGGGGATTCGACCGCGACGCGCTGGCGGCGCGACTGGAGAACTGCGAGTTCGCGCTCGACGACTTCGTGAGCTTCGTCGTCCTCTGGGGCGCGATGAACGTCTACTTCGGCAACTGGATTGCGGTGGCACTGGCGGTCGGTCTCTCCGTCGGGTTGGTCCGGACCGACCGCTTCGACTTCGTGGGCGTCGGTCGGGAGCGTCCCGGACGGAACTGAGACCCGAAGGGAGTCAGTCCGCCTGCGGTGCCCCTTCGGGGTGATGGCTCGCGCGAGTCCCGCCGTCCTCCGGGATGGCGCTGACTGCCCGGAACACCGTCACCGGGTCCCGAGACTTCTGCCAGTACCAGCGCGTCTTCGCCCAGAGCCACGCCGCGCGGACCGGACCTACCTCGGGCGGCGACGAGAACACGTCGTAGTCGAGCGCCCGGATGAGTCGGTGGTGTTCGGCGTAGAGTACCGCGGCGTACAGCACCGCGAACTGACAGTCGTCGGGCAGGTGCTCGATGCCCGCGACTCCCTCGCGGTACTTGCGCTCGGCGCGCCGGAGTTCGTCGGCCATCGCGGACCGGAAGCCGTCGGTCGGGTTGCAACGCCGAACGTCGGCCTCCGTGACGCCGTGGCGGTCGCGGGTGTCGCCGGGGAGATAGATTCGGTCGCGGTCTTCGATGTCCTCGCGCACGTCGCGCAGGAAGTTCGTCAACTGGAACGCCTCGCCGAGGGCGACTGCGTGCGGTTTCACGCCCTCGAAGTCTTCGACGCCCATGACCGACTGCATCATCACACCGACCGCGGCGGCCGACCCGCGCATGTACGCTTCCAACTCGTCGTAGTCCTCCCATCGGCGCTTCTCTATGTCCGAGAGCATCGCGTCGATGAAGACTTCGATTTCCTCGTCGGGAATCCCGTACTTCTCGCGCACCTCCTGAAAGGCGGCGAGAACGTCGTCTTCGGTCTCGGCCCGGCCGAGTGCTTCCGCCCGGAGTCGTTCGAGTCGCTCGCGTTGGTCCTCCGGCGGTCGGTCGGTCGCGCTGTCTACGACCTCGTCGGCCACGCGGAAGAACGCGTAGAGAACGTAGGTCGGGTGACGGACGCGCCGGGGGAGCAACCGCGTAGCGAAGTAGAAGGTTCTGCCGGTTCGCTGCTGAATCGTCTTGCTTCTTCGAAGTTGTCGGTCGGTGACCATTCTGTATCCTGTGTTGTGCAGAGTTCGGCCGAACAGCAGCGCCTCGCAGCATTCCCTCTAGGGTTTCCTCCGAGTTAACTGTTAGCGTCGATGAAATCCTCGGGGGGAGACAGACCGCCCACGTACTTTTTTGTCGTTAGGTCGCGTCGTACGTCCCCAAGCCACACGCTTGGCTCTCTCTCCATGACAGATTCCGAGTCCTCCCCGACCGACGACCGCTCGACGCCCGACGATTCGACTCCGGCCCGGAGCGTCCGAAGCGACGACGGTGCGACGGCCAGCGACGGCCCGGACCCGTCCGGACAGTCCGTCGAAGCACTCACCGAACGTGTCCAGCGGTTAGAGCGCCTCCTCGCGTGGATGGCCCGCCAGCAGGCCGCCGAGACGGGCACCAGCGTCTGTCCCGAGTGCGACACCGGCGGGGCGTTGCACGTCTCGCGCGCGCCGACCGGCAAGAAGCAAGTCGAGTGTACCAACTGCGGCGAACGACTCAACTGACCGCCACCACGCCTTTTTGCGCCGCTGTCCTCGTTCCGTACGCATGAGTTCTTCCGACGCCGTTACCGAGACGTTAGACGAGGGTAGCAACGGAGTCGCCGACCGAGCGGGGTCGCTGGCGGAGACGGTCGGGCCGAAACTCGCCCGCCACGCAGAGTCGGGCAACCTCGCGGCCGCGTCGGGCGTCGTCTCGCTGGTCCGGGCCGGGCGGACCTTCCTGAAGGGCGAGCGCAAGCGAGGGGCTTTGCAGGCGCTCGGCGGCCTGTTCTGGATAGGGGTCGCTCTCGCTCAGCGCCGGTCGGGTGGCGCGGGCGAGCGTCGGAGGGAGTCGGACCTCGCGGAAGTCGCCGACACCCCGCCGGACGTGGACCCGCGAGACGTAACTGGGTCGGCCGACGTGGGAGACGCCACCGAGGACGACCGGACGGAGGCGGCGACCGGAACGGTCGCCGCCGACGGAGCGGACGCGGAGAGCGACCGAGCGGACGCCGCCGACTCCGAGGTGGACGACGAGACTGCGGCCGAGGACGACCCCGCGGACGCCGACGAACCGACGACGGCCGAGTCCGCGGAGTGAGAACGCCGACGGGGACCGACGAACGGCGACGACAGCGGGGTCGCGCGGTCCCGTCATTTTGACGGGACCGCGCGACCCCGGCGGAACCGCGTGGGTCGTCGGAACGACGACCCTGCGATGGAAAACGAAATACGATTCTCTAAGAAATATTTACGTTTTCTTTGGAACGAAATAGCTGTCCCGTCGTCGCACGTTGGCCCCGCGAGTTTTACGCCTCACCGTCCAATCGGGGGTCGTGACCGACGAACTACTCGTCTACGGCTCGTACGGCTACACCGGCGCGCTCGTCGCCCAAACCGCGCTGGACGAGGGACTGTCGCCCGTCCTCGCCGGGCGCACGGCCGAGAGAGTCGAACGACAGGCGACCGACCTCGGAGTAGACCACCGGGTCTTCAGCCTCCGGCACCACGAGGTGGTCCGGCGACAGGTCGCCGACTTCGACGCGGTGCTGAACTGCGCCGGGCCGTTCTCGCAGACCGCCGACCCGCTGGTCTCGGCGTGCCTCCGGGCCGGGACGAACTACCTCGACATCACGGGCGAAATCGACGTGCTGGAGGCAATCGCCGAACGCGACCCGGACGCCGAGGACGCCGACGTGACGCTTCTCCCGGCGGTGGGGTTCGACGTGGTGCCGACCGACTGTCTGGCGGCCCACCTCCACACCCGATTGGAGTCGGCGACCCGCCTCTCGCTGGCCATCGACGGTCTCGGCACGTTCTCGCCCGGCACGGCCAAGTCCATCGTGGAAGGTCTCTCGACCCCCGGCGCGGTCCGGCAGGACGGCCGGATTCGGGAAGTCCCGGCGGCGTGGAAGACCCGCCGCCTCGACTTCGGCCAAGGGCCAAAGCCCGCGGTGACGATTCCGTGGGGCGACGTGTCCTCGGCCTACTACACCACCGGGATTCCGAACGTCGAAACCTACGCCACGGTGCCGGAGTACGCCGCGACGGTGATGGCGAAGTCCGCCGCGCTCGCGCCGCTCCTCGGAGCCAAGCCCGTCCAGCGCGCGCTGAAAGCCGCCATCGACGCCACCGTCTCGGGACCCACCGCAGAGGAACGCGCCCAGAGCGCGAGTCGCGTCTGGGGCGAAGTCGAGGACGACGAGGGGAATCGGGCGACGGCGCGACTCCGGACGCCCGACACCTACGACCTGACGGCCCGGACCGCGGTGGAGTCCGCGCGCCGGGTCCTCGCGGGCGAGGTCGGTGCGGGGTTCCACACCCCGGCGTCGGCGTTCGGCCCGGACTACGTGCTGGAGTTCGACGGCGTGGAGCGCGAGGACGTGGGTAGCGGGTCGGAAATCGGGGTGAGTGTGCCTGAGGAATAAAAACTAACCGTAGTGACCGCTCAGCCTCCGCCGTCGGTACTGGAAGCGCCAGATCTACATACTTAGGGGGACGAGGGTTGATTTGAAGGTGGCTCGGCCACAATTCGTTCTATCGTATCTTCTGTTCGCTATATATTTCAGACTAGACAGGTTCGAATCGGAAGGTGCCATAATAATTCTAAGAAAGTTCGTCAGTTTCGATGAGTAAAACGAGAAAGCCAAAACCCACATAACTCTCGATGTCGTATTAATCTTTATTCAGAAGATAACCAGTATGGTGTGCCTAAAGCAGTGCTTGTATTTAACATATACAAAACAATCCAATAGATTTACATCCTCTGAATATAACCATCCTTACAGGACTAATCCATGACTGAATCTACTCAGACAAGCGGTCCAATCGAATTTATTGTTCGGACCAGTCGTGATACGGGTAGATTCATAATTGGCTACGTTATTTTGTCAGCGTTTTCTCTCTACTCTCTTTATCAAGTTGGCCCCCTCTGGGGTGGACTTGGCTTAGCTACTATCTTTGGATTTGCTATCCTGATGAGCCAAGATTATGTTGAAAACGAAAACGAAGGTGACTTTGAGGACTTGGCTTTATGGAAACAATTACTAATAGGTGGTACCATGTTTATTTACGTGAATGCAACTATCCTCTTTAGCGGAGCAATTGGCGGGGCGCTTATACGTCAGGGTCTTGTCCCAGTTGCCCTCCTATTTGCGTTACTCTATCCTGCTTGGGATAAGGCAATGATTCAGAGAGGAATCCCTCTTAGTGTTGGAGGTTTAGCTGTTGACCTCATTTTTATTTTGTTATTTATTAGTGGTCTTAGTAGCGCGGCAAGAGAAATGATTTCTAGCAGTCTCAATAATCCCATCGTGACATTCACCGATTCATTCCACATCGGTAAAAAGCGAAGCAAGCGGCTTAACTAATCTTCGGCATCATCCGAATTTTTTTGATGCTCTTCTTCCGGCCGGAGCCATTTGTCATGGCCAGTAATAAATAAAAGAGAAACTGCGGCCCCTATGTACATCGGATAGGCATACCAAGCGTTCGGCATCAGAATAAACGGGGTAAATAGATCAATGACAAGAACAAATGTAGAAAAAATAATGCCAAATAGTAAGTAAACTATGAACTCGGTTACTATCTGTCTAAAAAATCCTAAAAGCCGGATAGAGCCAGAATCAGATTTCCGTTCTCGGACTATCGATTCTACCCATTCATCCCATGAACTACTGATAGTGTTTTTTGCAGATGTAGCCGTATTGGTGACCTCTCCATCAGAACTCATAGATTTAGTGACCAACAATAAACGTCAATTTGTTTTATCCCTTATACATATAGGAAGTATAGCCGTACTCAAAAGTCTTATGGTGTGATATATTATAGACTCAAAGTAGTTCGTCTATACGAACTTCAATTCGCCTTAATCAAATTTCACTCAGCAGTAGTTGGCCGTTCGTTATGTTCGCCAGAAAGAGCCGGTGGAGGGATTTGAACCCTCGGCACTCCGACAGGTTCGCTGAACCCTGTCGTCGTTACCGCGTCAGTACGCGGAGGCCGTAGCAGGTGGGCGTCGTACAAGACAACCATGCGAACCAAACAAACCCCACCGGAAGACGCCGTGAACAGATACCTCAAACGGAAAGAAGCCCACGTCAGCAAGAAGACGCTCTACAACTACGACACCGCCCTCACCCGGTTCCTCGAATACCTCGAAGAGCGCAACATCACCGATATGCGGGACGTAGACAGCGACGTGATAGCCCGGTTCGAGGAATGGAGACTGGACGACGTGAAACCCATTACCTGCCGAAACGATATGCGGACAGTCAAGAACTTCATCCAGTTCTGCGAAACCATCCAAGCCGTCCCGGTCGGACTTCACGAACTCGTCAACGTCACTAAAGTCAACGAGGACGACGAGATTTGCGACGACGTGCTGACCCGAGAAGAGGCCACGGCCATCCTCGACCGCCTCGGGAAGTACGACTACGCCAGTCTTCGGCATATTATTCTCCTTCTGCTCTGGAAGTGTGGTATGCGAATTGGCGGCCTTCGGGCACTCGACCTCGGAGACTTTGACGAAGGACGCCCGGCGGTGGAACTCCGACACCGCCCCGAGAGCGGCACGCCTCTCAAGCGGAAGGACCACAGCGAGCGGGACGTAATCATCACCCCCGAGGCCGCCGAGGTCGTCACGGACTTCATCAACGACCAGCGGCCCGACGTGGAGGACAAGCACGGCAGGAAGCCGCTGGTTGCCACCAAGCACGGTCGGACCAGTCGGACGACCATCACCAAGCACGTCTATCTCGCTACCTCTCCGTGCTTCTACAACGGCGGGAAGTGCCCGTTCGACCGGGACCCCGACACCTGCGAAGCGACCCAATGGGGCCACGCTTCCAAGTGCCCCGGTTCGGTCAGTCCCCATGCCCTCCGGCGGGGCTACGTGACGGCGGCTCGGAATGCGGGGCAACCCAAGGACGTAACCGGCGACAGGGTGAACATGAGCGGGAAGATTCTGGACAAGCACTACGATAAGGGTTCACATGACGAGAAAGCGGAGCGACGGCGGGACTATCTACGGGATATATAGCATCTCCATCCAAACATTAATTTGACTTCTTCCTCTCTGTAATAGTGATGGTGGAAGAGATTAATGTTCCTCACGTCTATACCGATTCTAACCAGTTGGACGGTATTACGAAGGAGTACGTCTGTTGGTTGGATTTGATGGGTGTCCGAGGAACAATGTCAAGGTCGCTCGAAACATCTGCAATTGATATTCTTAACCTCCATGTTGCAGTTGATGATGCTATAGACCGAGATGCTGTGACCCATTATCCCATCATGGACGGCGTATATCTGACATCTGACGATAAAATGAGTATGCTTGAGCTTCTTTCAGATGTTTTCGGCAAACTTGCTAAAGACAACATTGAGAACCGGAGTGCGGAATACACATACATCCCCCGAGCGTCTCTTTCCTACGGACCCATCTTACACGGAGAAAATATTTCAGAAGATGTGAATCAGGATTTTGTAGCTGATTCCGATTACGTAGAATCTCTTCTTTTGGGATTACCCATGATTCAGGCTGTTGAAAACGAGACTAAGGCACCACCATTTGGAATTTTTATTGATAAATCTGCGCGCGCATTCGCTCCTGATGGTGATGAGCCAATTGAACGAGTCTGGCACGAGTGGTTCCGTTACGTTGATGACGATATTAGTAGTCTCCTCTACCAGACGCTCGAAGAGTATTACGAGTGGTGTGAATCCAATTCATATTTCTTGGAGTATAGTAAGGAGGATATAGAGGAGCATCGTGAGATGGCAGAACAATACCTATTGGAGTAAACAGTACGCTTGGAAAGGAATTAAATGAAAGGAATTTGGGCCATCATCCATTGTAAAATCGACTCGTATACCCACGGGCCGAATGTGAGTACCAACCCCAGAAGGGCCAAAGCGAGCATAAACCGACTTCCATCGTTTACATTCCATTCGTCCACTTCTTGATTTGCAAGATAAAGACCAGCAAAGCAGATAAGACCGAGCGCAGAAACCAGCATCCGAATATCACGGAATATGCGGATAAGGTGAGGTTGGAGAATTGCAGTAGTAAAAGAACTTCCGAGAGCGATTATTATCAGGGCTACCGCGACTGCCGCTTTTCCACGGAAATCCTCTCCAATACGTGCATACTTTTTTCCGGTGTCATAGTATTGAGCGACTATAATTGCTACTAAGAACGTTATGAGGACAATTGCTACTGCTTTTCGGACATTAAGAAATAGCCAGTCTATGACTCCTTGTATCATCACTCTGTAGATAACACTCCTTCTCGAAAAGGTTCGGGAATATATCTTTTTTATAAATCCACAGCACTAAGTGGTTGAGGTGATAGACTGAAATCATGTCCTCAAATACAGATAAACAGCAGGAAATCATTGACCGGCTTGAGGATACTGTTCCGGGTAGCGTCTTTGGATTCATGCATTGGGATTCAAATGTAGGTGAGAGCGGTGAACTCTACGCTACAGGACAAAACGGAACTATAGCTAACGACGGTTTGGATACCCACATCAATTTGCTGTCCGTGTATCTGCTTATGCTGGAGAACAACTACGATACTACCGTCTCCGAAATTGCCAAACAGACTGTGCAAACGGCAGAGGCCCGTAAGCAAGGGCGTGGCGTGGAGGATATTCGTTTCGACCTTGTAAAAGAACACGACGAGCTTTGAACATCGAGTTGATTCTAAACGGCAAGGTCCGAGAAGAGATTCAATCCGTTTTCAAAACTCTATTCTTCTAATTCATCGCCCCAAACCGAGATACCCGTAAGCAGTAGGTCGTTGTCCTCTGCCACGTCCATCAAGTCACCGAGGAATTCCTCGGTAACGTCGTCCGTCGAAACGCCCTCGAACAGCAGGAGCAAGCCGTTCATCGAACTCACGCCTCACTCCGGTTCCCCGAGTAGCACGCGAAGCACGGGAGTTCGTCGTCTTCGGGACCGCCACACCGGACTTGCCCGTTCGGACACGCTTCGGCCACGACCGAGGAACCACCATCGGCGCGGAGCTTGTCGGCAACGGTGACTGATTCGGCGGGAACGCGCCCGCCTTCCGAGGGGGCCGAGAAGTTGACCGCCGCATCGAGCAGGACCTTCCCGCCGATAGTGGCGACCGCGACCTTGTGCTTGCAGTCGGATTCGTGGTGAACGTCGGCGGGACAGTCGCACTCGGCGGGAACACCACGCCCGTCGCGCTCCTCGACACCGACCGTGTAGGCGTGGTCCTCCTTCAGGTAGCCGTAGCTGGCGTTCGTGACCTTCACGAGGTGCGGGCCGACAACGGTGAACTCCCACGACTCCCACGCGACACGCTTGGCCGTCTTTGCGCCGAAGGTTAGTTCCCGAACAGCACTCTTTTTACCGCTGGTTTCCTTTGTTGTCATGCTTCTGGCTTCCATCAGAAGCACGGTCGGTGTTCCAGCACCGGCCTTTCTGCGAGGCAATACCGCGCTTCCTACTTCCGAGTAAGAGTGGCGTTGTCTTATACCTTTGGTTTGTATGCATACGAACCAACTATTACGTAGGGTTTGCTTCATATGCATACGTTCAAAAGTATAAGTAGGCAAGGAGACAACAACCAGTATGCCCGAGATAGACCTTAGCCCGACTGACCGGGCTATCCTTGAGATGTTGCGAGAGGGCCGATGTACGCCCGCCTACATCGCCGAGGAACACGACTACAGCCGCCAGCACGTCCGCAACCGTCTCCAGCGTTTCATGGAACTCGGATACGTCGAGCGCGTCCACAAGGGCCTGTATGAGCTGGAGAGCGACCCAGAATCAGAGTAACGCCAGAAGAAATAGGAGAGACTATCGACAGTTTCCAGAGCCAATAAACGGTTGCCGACTTGATATTCAAGGAAGTCAGATGGTAAAGTTATATTCAAAAATTCAGGAAACGCTAAGTATTTGAAATCATATGTCGTTATATGTGACAGACGAATCCGGGGGAAGTTCACCTGACCGCAATCCTCAAAGTCTCTCAGCACATGCTTCGGCCGGTGTGGAATGTAGTGCTACACTCTCTCGCTCATTTCCAGTAGATACTATCCGTGACCGTTTGGAAGACAATGAATATGCGTTATCTCTTATACTCACTTCAACAAGACTGGAAACCGTTATAAGCGAGGCTATCCGACTTCACTACGGTTGGGATTTAGAGGAGTTTGAAAACGAGGGCTACAACAGCTACAGCCTTGGAAAATTGATAACGGAATGCTCTAAGTACGGGGCACTTCAAGAACATGACGAAGAAATCAATCGTATAGAGAGCAATAAAAATCCCATCGTGAACTTACGGAATAACTTAGTTCACGATTACGGATACCTTGAGAAGATTGAAAAGGATGAAGAGACTCAAAAGAAGGTTAGAAACGCAATAGAGGATACTCTTGATTTCATAGAAGCGGTTGAGTTATAAAGGACAAAAGCCAGAAGATTCGTTAGAGTAACCGAAATTTAGGCGTGAAAAATAATGAGCGTCCTGATATCCGGTATTCGGTGCCCGCGTTCAGCACGGTCAGTCTGTCCCAGTCGCCAACATTTCGTGTAACTCGGATGTGTCAAGCGTGTTCACAAGGGCCTGTATAAGCTGATAGAAGGCCCTGAATCATAGCCAGCGTAGTGCCCCCGGTTATTACACCACTTCGGAAGGGTCCTTCTGTATAGACGTAACCCGCCTCGCGTTGATGAGCAATTTTCCTTGCGCGTAAGGGGCCTTCCCGATTTCCCCGCCTTTCCTTTATATACCCTCGACAGGGTATATGAATGGTTGTCTATTCTTATTAGTGAGGGAAGCAGAACGGACGCCCGCCCACGGCGTTCGGGATTGTTCTAACTGGCCGAAGGTCAGTATCGTGGGCTAAGCACCGTCCCAAGTTCGAGGTTCATACATGGGCCGTATCCACCGGGTACGGCTCTCGGATAGCGCACAGCGATGGTGGAGGGCCACAGACCGGAGACTGAAGTGGGGAACACAACCCGCCGAGGTCGAGGACGGACTGTGGCGACTAACGCTCCTTAGGTAGGTCGTTTCCGCGCTCCGGCCAAGTTGGGACACTCGGAGTGGCAACACCGACTCTAAGGCCGTTTCTATTATCCCCGATAGGGGAGGGGCGAATTGGGTTCGAGAACCTTTGCCTCCAAGACAGCCGGGAGGAATCGGGAAGAGCCAAGACCTGCGGGAAGGTGAGCAATCCTTTGAGGATAGGCGTGACCCGGATTAGCCGAAACGAGAACTATGCCTTCCCGCAGAGTTGGGGATTCCCGAGTACAGAAGGGAATCATAGGATTCGAGTCTTGAAGGACAGACCAGAGAAGTTCGGATTAACAAGGACTCGCGCCTTCCCGCAGGTTTGGGGCTTCTGAGAAGTCCAAGGTTGGGCAACCCGGTCCCATCTTTAGCGTGCAACATCCGACAGAGAACAGGCCCCTTGGAGGATTACTTAGAGTAATTACTCGTGCGGACATTCTCGAAGAACCACCTTCCCGCCGTGAAAGGCGCGGGCCGCAAACGACAGCAGAACGACTCCTTTTTCAGAACCGCCAGACGCGGAGGCTCCGTGTCGGTCGGGGAATCAAATGTTAGCGGCAAAACCCACGGGTAAACCTAATCAAATGTTAGGTCTTCCGGGGGAGAAGTTTATATAGACACCGTCCCGTAGGTGCCTTTACGACGTTTCGCTCTGCGAAAGCCGGTGGAGGGATTTGAACCCTCGGCCTATTCCTTACGAAGGAATCGCTCTAGCCAGTCTGAGCTACACCGGCACGCTCACGTCCGTTCGCGTCCCGAGCCTGACCTCACTCCGTTCGGTCAGACACCGGCAGACTACTTCGCCTGCACTTCTTACTCCATCTACGGGAGAAATAAGACTTCCGAAATCGCCCGCCGTTAGCGAGACAGTCGCACGTCGAGACAGACGTTCAACTCGTGGGGCGCGTACGACCGGACGGCGTGGCGGGTCTCGACTTCCACGTCGTAGTCGGGTTCCGCGGCGGCGCGAATCGCCGCCTCGCCCGGTCCGAAGGGGTCGTCCTCGTGCTGGATGTCGTAGTAGTGGACCGCGCAGTCGTCGCCCGCGAGTTCGACCGCCGAGTCGAGGAACTCGTCGGCGCTGTGGGGCAGGTTCATCACCACGCGGTCGGCCCAGTCCGCGTACTCGGGCGCGACTTCCCGTACGTCGCCCTGAATCGCCGTCACCCTCTCTTCCACGTCGTTGCGGCGGGCGTTCTCCCGCAGGTACTCGACCGCACGCTCGTTCAAGTCCACGCCGACGGCTTGAGCGCCGCGCTTGGCGAACGGGACGACGAAGGGACCCACCCCGGCGAACATGTCGAAGGCCCGCTCGCCCGACTCGACCTGTTCGGCCACGCGGTGGCGCTCGGTGGCGAGGCGCGGCGAGAAGTACACCTCGGCCACGTCGAGTAGGTACTCGCATCCGTACTCGCGGTGGACCGTCTCGGTGCCGTCGCCGACCAGCACCTCCCAGTCGCGGACGCGCAACTCGCCTTTGACCTTCGACGCGCGGTTGACCACCGTCTTCACGGGGATGTCCGAGTCCATCACCGCGTCGGCGATGTCGCGGGCGCGGTCGGAGTCGTCCTCGTCGAGAATCACGATGTCGCCGAGTCGCTCGTAGGTGGGTTCGAAGCCGAGCAAGTCCGTGGGCGTGTCGGGCGTGTCGCGTTCGCCGACAGCGCGCGCGACGACTTCCAACTCGTCGGGCACCGCCTCGGGGTCGGTCACCGGGAGGTAGAGGTACCCCTCCGCGACTTCGATTTCGAACTCCTCGGCGAGCAGGTTTGCCTCGGCCAACCGCGTTCGGGTCTCCTCGCCTCGCTCTCGTTCGACGCGCACGCACGGCGCTTCCATGCCCCCGACTTTTCGGGGTACGGCGGTAAGCGTGACGCTTCGCGGTCCCGATTCCCCGCCGGGAGTCCGGGTTTTGCCCGGATTGTATTCGGGGAGGGCGTTCGTTACTCAGCTACAATCGTCCTCTTCCGATGCCTCGGGGTGTACGACGTGATAGCGTTACTCGTTCTACAGGCTCAGTGTTCTCGGGGTGAACAGTTTTGAACGGTCTGGGGCTATTCGCCGCGAGGGAGAAGTCCCTCGCCGGTATCGCGGGAAAGCATCGGGAATCGAATCCGAACGGCACTGAACGAGCGTCGCCATTCAATACGGAAATCGTCGTAGCCGGAGTTGGCTCCGCGACGGGCGGAGTCGGTGACTACCTATGGCACAAACGTACCAGCAACCCCAGTACGGACAGGAAGAGCAGTCGCAACTCGGCCAACAGCGGTTCGGTCAACAGCACCAGATGGGCCAGCAGTCGCAAGTAGGCCAGCAGTCTCAGGTTGGTCGACAGCCTCAGATGCAACGGTCTCAGCTCGGCCAGCGAATCGGCCAGCAGTTCGACCAGACCGTCCCGCAGGAAGTCCAACAGACCATCGAGACCCTCGACCGAATCGAATCGGTCGCGGAGTGGGCCAAGACGAAGGTCTCGAAACGCCAGATGCCCGAGGCGGTGCGCGCTCTCGACGACATGCAGGACATCGCACACCTCGAGAAGAAACTCATCGTCCGCGAGTCACCGTACGCGCAACCGATTGGGCAGGCCGTGCGACAGACGTTCCAGCAGAACGTCCAAGAACTCCAGCAGTACGCCCAACAGCCCGAAGTCCAAGAGGCCGTCCAGCAGCTCCGTGAGTCGCTTCAGACGCTCGACCAAGGTCTGAACGCGGTCCAGAGACAGGGTGGACAGCACGGCCAGTCCGGTCAGCAGTTCGGTCAGCAGACCGAATCTCGACAGTTCGGTCAGCAGGGCGGAAGCCGCCAGCAGTACTGAATCCGGACTCCGACACCGCTTTTTTTGGCGAGCGTCGTCGGTCGCACTCGAAAGGCTATAGCAACCTCGGACGCCTACACCGGGTATGCTCACATTCGTCGGTCTCGGTCTCTACGACGAGCGGTCGATAACCGTCGAGGGACGGGACGCGCTCCGAGACGCCGATAGCGTCTTCGCCGAGTTCTACACCAGCAAACTCCTCGGTGCGAACGTCGCGGACCTCGAAGCCCACCACGACACCGAAATCCAAGTCCGGGACCGCGCGGGCGTCGAACAGGACCCCGAAACCATCTTGCGGGCCGGAGAAGAGGGCGATGCCGTCTTCCTCACCGCGGGCGACACGATGATTTCGACCACGCACGTGGACCTCCGACTCCGAGCCGAACAGCGGGGCATCGACACGCGCGTCGTCCACGCCCCGACCGCCGAGTCCGCGGCCAGCGGTCTCACCGGACTCCAGAACTACCGGTTCGGCAAGGCGACGACGCTCCCGTTCGACTACGCCCACGGTGCCGACGGCATCCCCGCCAGCGTCACCGACGCAATCGAGGAGAACCGCGAGCGGGGTCTGCACACGCTGGTCTATCTGGACATCAAGCTCCGGAACGACGAGTACATGACCGCCGACCACGCCGCCGACCTGCTCGCCGACGAGTATCCCGACCTGTTGGCGGTCGTCGTCGCGCGCGCCGGGAGTCCCGACCCACTCGTGACTGCCGACCGACTCTCGGAACTCGCCGACCGCGACTTCGGCGACCCGCTTCACTTGCTCGTGGTGCCGGGCGACCTGCACCACGTCGAGGCCGACGCGCTCGCCGAACTCGCGGACGCGCCCGACGAACTGCTCGACGTGGAGTAATCCCGAAGGCGACGTTTTCGACAGCGACGACCAAAACTATTCTCTCGGAACAGACTTCAGAACCCCAAAAAACCGACTCACGACCGCCGAACTACTCGCCCTTACCGTCGGTCGCAATCGGGCGCTCGGTGCCGACCGCCTCGTGGAGGTCGTACTCGTCGCCGGTCACGATGTAGAGTACGTCCTCGCCGACGGTCAGGAGTTCGGGCACCTCGCGGGCGACGGCCCACGCGATACCGACCAGCGCGACGACCGAGAGGCTCTGGGCCAACACCCGGTCGGAGATGAAGTACGACACCATGTTGGGGTTCTCGTAACCCACCAGCGCCATCGTCGGGTCCACGAACACCTGCAACCACTGCTGGCTGAACGCGAGGGTGATGAACACGACCCGGACGAGGTTCAGCGCCCAGATGACCGGGATGGCGATGGCGATGGCCCGAAGCTTTCGGCGAAGCGGCGCGCGAACCGCGGCGATGAGTCCGCCGAAGATGGCCATGCTCCCGAGACCGGTGCAGGCCAGCAGGACGTTGATGGTGAACTCGCCGTCGTTCTCAGTGGCGAAGAAGTACGCGCCCCGGATAGTCTCCTCGCGCTGAATCACCTGAAACTCGTAGCCGAGCGACTGCATGACGATTTCGCCCTGCCATGCCACCGTCTCGATGAGCCACTCCTTGGCGGGCGGAATCATCGTGAACGGCATGTAGATGAGTCCCATGAACGCGACGGCCCGTGAGAGCAAAAAGAGCGTCTCGCGCCCCTGCAAGAGCAGGTAGCCGACGTACAGACAGGCCGGAAGCGCGACGAGGCTCAGGGCACCTTCGATGAAACTCTTCTGTTCGAACGCGAAGTGGGGAAACAGCGCGAGCCAGAAGACGCCGAACACGACCCACGCGCCCGCCGCGAGGTAGCGCGCGCGCCCGCGTCCGTGGTCGCCGTCGTACCAGTCGAGTGCGGCGGCGGCGGCGAACAGTCCGACTGCGAGCCACGCCAGACCGTCTGTCAACGCCGTAGTCACTGTTAGCAGAGTGAACGCGCCGCCCAGATAAAGAGTTGACGGCTTCAACCGGTCCCGGTAAGCACTGCTTAGGAGTACGGAAATGCCTCGTTTCTCCCACGCGACGGCTGTCGCTACGGGGTCGAACGTACGAAAAATGGAAACAGCGGAAACCGGAGAAATCCGGTGGTTAGTCAGCTACGCTTAGTTGCTGCGGCGGAGAGCCAGCAGCGCGGCGGCGACGAGTGCGACGAGAGCCACACTGACACCGAAGCCGGGGATGCCACCGTCACTTTCGGTCGTGGTGGTTTCCTCTTCCGTGGTTTCCTCTTCGGTGGTCTCCTCGGTCGTGGTCTCCTCGGTCGTGGTCGTCGTGGTCGTCGTAGTCGTCGTGGTCGTCTCGTTCGTCGTCGTGTTCGTCGTCGTCTCGTTGCCGTCCGGCTGGTCGGCGGACTCGACGATCACGCCGCTAACCTCGTCGCTAGCGTCACCGGACTTGGCGGAGACGGTGACTTCCGTGCCCGTGTCGACATCGCTGAAGTCGAACGGAGCGACGAACGTACCGTCGTCCTGAACGGTCGCGGTCGCGGTGCGGACGAAGGAGTCGGACTTGACCTGAACCTGGAACTCGGAGCCAGCAGCGATGCTGGTGTCACCAGTGATGTTACCGCCAACGGGGAGCACGTCGCTCTCGTTCACGCCAGTGAAGGAGAGTTCGCGGTCCTCGACGGCGAACGTCGCGTTGGCCGAGCGAGCCTCGTCCGTGACGTTACTGTTCTGGTGGACAGTGAACGTCGCGCGGTACTCGTCACCAGCGGCGATGCCGTTCTTGCTGGTGTCAACGACGCTGTAGATGGTGTTGTTCGCGGAGTCGAAGTAGACCGCGCGGGTGCCGTTGCCCTGGAATGTCTTGGGCTGGGCGTTCGCGCCGGGGTTCGTCTCCGTGAAGTTCATCGAGTAAACGTCACTGCCGTTCGTGGCAGTGCTGAGGTTCTGCATGTCGAGGCTGGCGTCGCCGTAGAGACCGGACGCGCTGAACTCGACAACTGCGAGGTCCTGCATGGCGACGGAGTCACCCTCGACGACACCGCTGACGAGAGCGCTCACGTCTTCGGGCAGGTTGCTGGTCTGACGCGGGTGCGTCCAGACCTGGGCGCTGTCGACGGAGCCCTCGTTGAGGACGAGCTGGGTAACGTCGTCGTCACCCGTGACGCCCGTCGTCATCTCGTACTGACCGGCCGCGATGGGGCTACCGAGACCCGAGTCGGGGGACTGGTCGTCCCAGTTGGTGTGGACGCCCTGGAGCGGGCCACCGCTGGTGTCGACACTGTCTTCGCCCGTGGCGCTCACGAAGTCGGTGACAGTGGCGCTACCGGACTGGTAGCTGTTGAACTGAACGGTAACTTCGCCGTCGTTGTTGTTGTCGTTGACGGTGAAGTTAGCCTTCCAGTTGACATCCTGACTACCGATGGAGGCGTTGGCCATGTTGCTGTTTTCGAGGTTGATGGTGTACGTGGCAATGTCACCGCGCTCGTCGGTGACGACCGAGCCACTCTGGAACGACGACATGGCGTCGCCACCCTCGGTGACGTTGATGTCAGCGGAGGCGGTTGCGCCGGTGTCGTTCACTTCGGCCTCGAAGGTGTAGTTACCGGCCGAGATGCCGTTGAAGTTGGTGCTGAACGTTTCCTGCTGAACGTTCACGATGGCAACGCCGCTCTCGGTGCGGTTGGACGTAACGTTGAGAACGCCCTGAAGCTCCTCGGAGCTGAGGCCACTCGCCGTAAGCGTGACGTTGTAGCCGATGCGCTTGGAACCGAGGGTGAAGTTCGTCGTCGAGGAGTGAGCGTTGTCCACGCTACCGTCCTCGAAGGACGCGCTCAGGTCCTGGTCACGAACCGTGAAGGAGAGGTTGCTTCCACCAACACTGAGGTTCGTACCGTCGTCCTCTTGGAGGTAGAAGCCACCTTCCATGCCGTCGGTGCTGAACTTGAAGTCACCTTCACTGTCGGTAGTGATGGTGTCGTACAGTTCACCGTTGGCATGCATAATCTGCACAGTTGCGGAACTACTCAGTGCGGAGTCGTTGAAGACGGTCTGACCGGCCCAGTAACTCTGGCCCGCGTCTAGCGAAGTCGCTTTGCCCATCTCGACGTTTCCTGCCTGCGCTGTGGCCGCGCCCGCGAAGGCGACGGTGCCGGCGAAAACCGACATTACCAGCATCGCAGCAAGGAGTACGCCGCGAAGTTTGTCTGTTGTCGTTGTCATGTTTAGTTTGTTTATTCGGTCGGCGACAGCACCTTTCCTGTGCCCGTCGGGGGAACCCGGACGAACCGGGTGAGGGCCGTGGTACTCGCTACTGCCACCATGGGTAGGGGTACGGATGAAAGGTTAAGCCGTGGTTATAAGTGCTTTGTGGTCTGTGGCGTGGCTCGTCAACCCTTCACACGCCCGCGAGCGCCGCTGAGTACCGGTTCTACGGCGTCGAATCGCTTCGGTAATCCGAGAATACCTTATAAAGAAACGCGGCGTTTCCGCCGTCTGTTCCGCCTACGGCCCGCCCATTCTAACATCTTTACTCGGCGAAGAATTAGTCAACGGAATTTTCTTTCCGGTCGCTTAGCTCTCGCACTCGACACGACCTTTTCCGGCGCTCGCTCGCTGGTCGCTCGCTTGCAAAACGTCGATGAAAAACCGCTGACTTGCCCTACTCGTCGCGTTCGATGACTTCGATTTCGTGGCCGTCTACGTCCTTGGTGAAGGCGTAGCGGTTGTCACAGGACTCGGGGTCGCGGTAGTCTTCCGCGTCTCGTTCCATCAGCGTCTCCCAGTCGTCTTGCAGGTCGTCGGCGCGGACCGCGAGGTGGCCCCACGCGTCGCCCATCGTGTACGTCCGGCCGTCGTAGTTGTAGGTGAGTTCGACGGCCATCGCCTCGTCCGGCGCGCCCTCGGGTTTCACGAAGTAGTTTGCGAAGGTGTCGGACTCCCACCGGCCGGTGTGTTCGTACTCCAGTTTCCGAGTGTACCACCCGAGGGCTTCGTCGGCGTCCTCGACGCGAATCATGGTGTGGTCGAGACTCCAGCGCGCGCCGTAATCTCGCTCCACGATTTCGACTTCGTGGCCGTCGGGGTCCTTCACGAAGGCGTAGGAACCGCCGCAGGAATCGGGGTCTCGGTAGTCCTCGCACCCCTCATCCATCAACTGGTCGTAGGCGTCGTACACGTCCTCGACGCGCACGGCGATGTGGCCCCACGCGTCGCCCATCTCGTAGGTCCGGTCGTCGTGGTTGTAGGTGAGTTCGAGGACCGCGCCCTCCTCGTGTACGTCCTCGGGACCGAGGTAGACGTTCGTGAAGGTGTCGGCCTCCCAGCGACCCTTCTCCTCGTAGCCGAGGTGATTTCCGTACCAGTCGAGGCTCTCGTCCAAGTCCGCTACGCGCATCATCACGTGGTCGAGCGTGGCGTTCATGACGGTTCGAAGTAGGCGTTTCCGACGCGTTAAGGCTACCGTTCGCGGAAACGCCGTGCCCGGCGAGATGCGACGATGCCCCGCGATGGCGCGGTGCACGAGTGCGCCGCGCCCGTGCGTACACGGGAAGAATTACCGCCACAGCGCGCGCCGCAGGTCCGGCCAGTGGAACCACCACGCCGCGGTCCAGAGCAGGACCGACCCGACCGGAACCGCTAGCAGTCCGGGGCGTGCCAACCCGAACGCGAACCAGAAGTTGCTCGCACCCGCCAGCGCGAGCAGACCCCCGGTGACTCGCCGGTCCTCCGAGTCGGGAGCGAACCACCCGAGGGCGGCGTTGCCGACGGCGAGCAGGTAGAGGACGACTGCGACCGGCCACGCGAGCAGTCGGTTCGGTAGCCCGCGGGTGTAGACGAAGAGGTAGTCGGTCAGCGTCGTGACGTGAAACGGGTCGAGCGTCGCCAGTCCCCACGCGAAGACCAAATCGCCGGTCGAGAGGACAGTCCACGGCGCGAGAAAAAGCGCGAGCAGTGCGAGCAGTCGCCGCGGGGAAGTCGGCCGGTCCATCACTTCCGGACGACGAGTCGGAGAACGTCCTCGTCGGCGAGTTCGTGTTCCTTGCCGACCTGTTGCTCGTCGTGTTTGGCGCTCGGACCGCTCACGCGGGCGAACCGGAAGCGGTCTTCGAGTTCCCCGCCGAGTTTCCGGGCGGCGTCGCCGACGGTCGAACCCCGCTCCAGAACCAGCGGTTCCTCGCGGTCCACGCCGCGGCCGGGTTTGTCCATGTAGATGCGCATCAGGCCGAGTTCCTCCCAGATGGTCTGTTTGAGCGAGTCGAGTCCCCTCTCGGCCTCCGCCGAGATGAAGATTGCCTCGTCGGGGTCGATGTCGCGCTCGCGGAGGTTCCGGTTGACCGTCTCCACGTAGTCGGGTTCGATGAGGTCTACCTTGTTGACGGTCACGATGGAGGGGATGTACTCGCGGTTGTCCATCACGCCGTCCACGAGGCGGTCAACGTCCAACTGCTCGCGGATGGTCACGTCGGCGTTGACGTAGCCGTGTTCCCGGATGACCTCTTTCACCACGTCCTCGGAGAGTTCGAGGTCCACACTCGACGTGACCCGGATGCCGCCCTTGCCCTTCTTGGAAATCTTGACGCTCGGTGGCTCTCGGTCGAGACGAATCTTGTTCTCGTAGAGTTCCTTCCGGAGTCGGTCGTACTGGTCGATGTCGAACACCGAGAGGACGAACACCACGAGGTCGGCCGCGCGGACGACCGACAGAACCTCTTGGCCGCCGCCGCGCCCGTGGGCCGCGCCCTCGATGAGACCCGGCACGTCGAGCAGTTGGATGTTCGCGCCGTTGTACTGGAGCATGCCGGGGTTCACGTCGAGAGTCGTGAATTCGTAGTCTCCAGTCTCGCTCTCGGCGGCGGTCAGCGCGTTCAACAGGGTCGATTTCCCGACGCTCGGGAAGCCGACGAACGCGACGGTGGCGTCACCGTGCTTCTCGACGTGGTATCCTTCGCCGCCACCGGCGGAGGACTGGTTTTCGAGTTTCTCTTTCTTCTCCGCGAGTTTCGCTTTCAGCCGTCCGATGTGGCTCTCCGTGGACTTGTTGTACGGCGTTTCGGCGATTTCCTCGCGGAGGTTCTCGATTTCTTCCTCCAGTCCCATTACCAGTGAGTCGGCCGTGCGCGCCGAAAAACCCTTTCTTTCTGGGCAGTCGCGCGGGTCGGCCGGGACCGGACAACTGACTTAGCAAGCCTTAAAACTGACGCGGGGGTTCGTTTAGGTATGGCTGAGACGATAGAAGTACTCGTCCCCGGCGGGCAGGCGGACCCCGGTCCGCCGCTCGGTCCGGAACTCGGACCGACCCCGGTGAACGTACAGGAGGTCGTCAACCAGATTAACGACCAGACCGAGGCTTTCGACGGGACCGAAGTCCCCGTCACCATCACCGTCGAAGACGACGGTAGCTTCGAAATCGAAGTGGGCGTTCCGCCGACGGCGGCGCTCATCAAGGACGAGGCCGGTTTCGAGACCGGAAGCGGCGAACCCCAGAAGGATTTCGTCGCGGACCTCTCCATCGACCAAGTGAAGAAGATTGCCGAGCAGAAACACCCGGACCTGCTCGCCTACGACACGAAGAACGCCGCGAAGGAAATCGTCGGCACCTGCGCGTCGCTCGGCGTCACCATCGAGGGCGACGACGCCCGCGAGTTCAAGGAGAAGGTGGACGCTGGCGAGTACGACGACGCGCTCCTCGAAGAAGCGTCGGCGTAACCCGGTTCTTTCGTTCCTGCTTTCGATTACGTCTCTAGCCGGAGCTATCGCTCTCGGCGGACGGTTCGGTCACGTCGGTAGCGAGTCGCACGAAGAAAACGAGTCCCGCCTCACCCTCGCGGGGTCGGACCGACACGAGCGACTACTGGCTGACTTCGGGACGCCGGACGTTCGGGGTTCGGGCGGCGTAGAACAACTCGGGTTCGCGCTCGCGGGTACACTCCAAGAGGGGGTCGAGTTCGTCGCCGCGGCCCGCGAGTTCCACCGTGGCGCTCTCGAGGTCGTACTCCACGGCGTCGGCCTCGCGGAGTTTCGGCAGGTGTGAGTGAATCAACGACAGTTCGACGGTCTCGGGGTTCACCTCGTCGCGGTCCTCGGACTGCCACGCGGCGATGCGACGGGCGAGTTCCTCGACGGAGGTTCGGCCGTTGCGCTTCAGGGCGTAGAGTACGCCGCGGCGTCGGGCGTCCCGTAGGAGGTCGAAAGCCGCACTTACGTCGTCGACGGTCTCGTTTTCGGGCTGGTACGTCATACAACAATCTCGTGGTGCCAAGGGTACATTAACCGGTCCGTCGCTCCCAACGATTGCAACGAACTCGTTCCGACCGTTGCAACTGTTTCAATGTCATATTGTCTTCTTTTAAAGAGCGGTGGGGCGAATCCGCATCGGACTATACCGCCCGAACTCGTCCGAGCGTAACCCGTACCTCTTTACTCTATCGGGGACCGAGAGACGAGTGAATGCTCACGGGTGTCAACGTCGCGCTCGGGATTACGGGTAGCATCGCGGCGGTGAAGGTAGTCGAGTTGGCGCACGAACTCCGGCGCAGGGGCGCGTCGGTCCGGGCGGTCACGACCGACAGCGCCCGCGGTATCGTCCACCCGTGGGCGGTCGAGTTCGCCACCGACAACCCGGTCGTCTCCGAGATTACCGGGCAGGTCGAACACGTCGAGTTGTGCGGCCGCGAGGGGTGGGCCGACGTACTTCTGATTGCACCGGCCACCGCGAACACGGTCGGCAAAATCGCGGGGGCAATCGACGACACGCCGGTCACGACGTGCGCGACGACTGCGCTCGGCGCGGGCGTCCCGGTCGTCGTCGCGCCCGCGATGCACGAGCCGATGTACGACCACCCCGGCGTCTTGGAGGCCATCGACAGGGTAGAGTCGTGGGGCGTCGAGTTCGTGGACCCCCGAATCGAGGAGGGGAAGGCGAAAATCGCCACCGAGGACGCCATCGCGCTGGAAGTCGCGCGCGCCACCGCGCCCGACCGCTTCGAGGGCGCGAACGTCGTCGTCACCAGCGGCGCGACCAGCGAACCCATCGACCCGGTGCGCGTGCTGACCAACCGCGCGTCGGGCAAGACCGGCCGTGCGGTCGCCCGCGCGTGCTACGCGCTCGGCGCGGACGTGACGCTGGTCCACGACGGCGACGACGCGCCCTACGCGGAAGTCGCGCAGGTCGAAACGGCCGCGGAGATGACCGAAGCGGTCCTCGACCGGGTGGAGGGCGGAGCGGCGGACGCGCTGGTCTCCGCGGCGGCCATCAGCGACTACACCGTCGAGACCGCCGACGAGAAGATTCGGTCGGGTCAGGACCTCACGCTCGACCTGACCCCGACGCCGAAACTCATCGACGCGGTTCGGGACGCCAGCGACGTGCCCGTCGTCGGGTTCAAGGCTGAGACTTCCGGCGACGACGAGAAGATGGTCGCCGAGGCCCGCGAGACGCTTCGCCGGGCGGCCCTCTCGTTCGTCGTCGCCAACGACGCCAGCGTGATGGGCGACGACCGGACTCGGACGCTGTTCGTCCGCGAGAACAGCGCGCGGGAGTACGAGGGGACGAAAGCCGAGTTGGGGTGGCAGGTGGCCGAGCAGTTGGCCGCGGAGTTGTGACGGCGCTTTTCGGTCCCGCTCGTCGGTCTTCGGGGTCTCGAAACGACTGACCGACCGTCGTTCGACCCGGCGCGCGCTGGCGCGGCCTCCGTGCCGCGCCATCGTCGCGCGAGGTCTTCGGGAGCGGTGCGCGGCGCTCTGCGCCGCGACTGAGAGCGGTGCAACCGCGAACGAGCGACCGAAGGCTCGTCGGAACTCGCTTCCGACGGTGGACGAGCATCGAGTGACCGAAGGGAGCGAGACGCGCAGTCGGTTGGGGAGGACGAGGTGCGGTAGCGGTGCGGTCGCGGTGCGGTCGCGGTGCTGTGCGGTCGCGGTCTTCATCGGTTCAAGCCTGAAGCTAGCTCTTCTCGACCGAGTATCGTTACTCGTAGTCGCGGTGCTGTGCGGTCGCGGTCCTCATCGGTTCAAGCCTGAAGCTAGCTCTTCTCGACCGAGTATCGTCGCTCGCAGTCGCCATGCGGTAGCGGTGCTGTGCGGTCGCGGTCTTCATCGGTTCAAGCCTGAAGTAGCGTCGTCGTTCTCTCTTCGCGTCCAGACGCTCGAAATCCGTGACTCCCGACGACCCTCGAAGAGCAACAAATTCCGTTCCGAGACAAGTACGAATAATTCCCTACCCAATCAAAATAGCACCAAAAGCAACCAGAAGATTGCTATCGGGAATCCGACCGCGCCTCAGTCCGACCCCGACTCCTCCTCGGGCCAGTCGGCGTCCTGTCCGAAGAACGGCACGCCCATCTTCTGTGCCGACCGGGAGATGAGGTGCGCGCCCGTCGGCGCGGTCAGGAACAGGAAGACGATGCCGACCAGCGAGGTCAGGCCCGCGCCCTGCGGACCGTAGTAGGCGAACCCCGCCAAGAGGATGGACGAGGCTCCCAGCGTGGCCGCCTTACTGCTTGCGTGCATCCGGTTGTACACGTCGGGGAACCGAATCAGGCCGACCGTGCCGACCAGAAGGAAGAAACTCCCGACGACGACGAGCGCCGCGACGACGAACTGTTGAATCACGTTCATTCGATGATGTCACCCTCGATTACGTACTGACTGACCGCGATAGTGCTGATGAACCCGATGATGGCGAGGACGAGGCTCACCGTGACGAACAGGCCTTCGCCGGTCGAGAGCGCGAACAGCGCCGCCATTGCGACGACGTTCGTGGCGATGGTGTCGAGCGCCACCACCCTGTCGGGGACCGTCGGTCCCTCGATGACCCGGTAGCCCGCGAACAGGGTGAGCGCCGCCGCGAGGACTAACGCGGCGTCCACGACCGTTCCGAGCAACGCGGGGTCACTCGCCATCCGACTCACCTCCCGCCGACCGCTCGGAGTCGTCGCGCCCGGCTTCCGGGCCGCCGTCCGCGCGTCCGCCGCGGCCGGGGACCGGCACCTCCGGCACGGGGTCGCCGGGCTTTCGCTCCTCGTCGAAGATGACCAGCGCGTAGTCCTCCCACGTCCGGATGGGTTCGACTACGGCCTCGCGGTTCCGACCGGTGATTCCGTGAACGTACAGCGTGTTGGTCTCGTCGTCGTAGTCCATGGTGAGCGTTCCGGGCGTCAGCGTGATGGAGTTGGCAATCGTGGTGATGGCCGCGTCCGTCTCGACGCGGAGCGGAACGACCACCACGTCGGGTTCGATAGGCATGCTCGGCGCGAGAACGCGGTAGGCAACGTCCACGTTCGCGGTCAGCAGTTCCTTGAGGAACACTCCGACGTATACCACCGCGTAGGGGAGCGCCCGAAGGTTCCGCCCGAGCGCGGTCTGCTCGGTGTAGAACCGCCGGAAAGCGAACGCGACGGGCAGGCCCAACGCGAGTCCGATGAGGAACTCGCCGAGGATGGCCGCCGGGTCCAGCGCGACCCCGCGGACGAACAGCCACAGCACCGCCAGCAGGACGCCGACGACCGGCCACTTGCGGGTGTTCACGCGTGACCACCTCCGCTACCGAGGACGGCCTCCACGTAGGCTTGGCGGTCCAGCGCGGCCTGCGCACCGGCTTCCGCGGCCCGCATCACTACGTCGAAGCCGACCCCGAGGACCGCGATGGAGAGCGCGAGCGCGACCACGACGGCGACCAGCGTGAACTTGGTCTCGCTGTGTTCGACCAGTAGCGAGGGTTCGCCCCAGAACCCGCGGTTCCACGCCCGCGAGAAGTACGCGATTGTCAGGATTGCGCCGAACAGCGCAATCGCCAGCGCGAGGGTCGACTCCACGCGGCCCGCCACGTCGAAGACGAGCATCTTGCCGAAGAAGCCCGACAGCGGCGGGATGCCGATGAGCGCCAACGCGCCCACGAAGAAGCCGCCCGAGAGCCACGGTGCGGTCTCGGAGAGACCGCCGAGGTCGGGGAACTGCTCGGTTCCCACAGCGTCGTACACCGCGCCGCTGGCCATGAACAGCAGTCCCTTGGCGAAGCCGTGGTTCAGGGCGTAGACCAGCGCCGCCGCGACTCCGAGGACGCGGACCGACTCGTCGGTCGCAGTCGCGGCAATCGCCAGCGGTAGGATAATGAACCCGACCTGTCCGATGGAGGAGTACGCCAGCAGGCCGTCGATGTCGTCGCGGCCGACCGCACCGACGCCGCCGACGATGATGCTCGCTCCGGCCATGGCGAACAGAATCGGCCCGTAGAACGCCAGCAGTGCGCTCCCTCCGTCCGGAACCGACAGACCGGGGAACGAGAGGTCGCCCAGCGCCGCCGCGCTGAACACCGTGAAGTACACCCGGATGATGGCGTAGACGCCGACCTTCTTGACGACGCCCGCGAGCATCGCCGAGACGGGTGCGGGTGCGGCGCGGTAGGCCGCGGGCACCCAGAACTGGAACGGCGCGAGTCCGGCCTTGAGCGCGAACACCGCGAACAGCAACGCCGACAGGCCGAGGACCGGCGCGATGGCGAAGTCGCCGTAGGCCGCGGGGTCGGCCACCCGCCGGGAGAGGTCGGCCATGTTGAGCGTCCCGGTGGTCGAGTAAAGACCGCCGATTGCCAACAGCATGACCGCGCTCCCGACCAGATTCAACACGACGTACTGAAGCGCCGCGCGGGTGTGTTCCGGCCCGCTGTAGAACACGACGAGGACGTAACTCGACATCAGCATCACCTCGAACCAGACGAAGAGGTTGAAGATGTCGCCGGTGAGGAACGACCCCGTGACCCCGACCATCATGAAGTGATACAGCGGGTGGTAGGAGACGCGCTGGCCGAAGCTATCGACGTACGCCGCCGAGAACACCAGCGCGGCGAGCGCGATGACCGCCGAGAACGCGAGCATGAACGCCGACAGCGAGTCGGCGACCAGCGTGATGCCGAACGGGGCCTGCCACCCCGAGAGCTGGTAGCTGAACACCTCGGTCGCTCCGAGGGGGTCCACCTTCGAGACGAGCCACGCGACCGCGCCGAGGTAGCCGACGCCGCCGAGCAGACTCAGCGTCACCTGCACCCGGCCGAACCGCCGGGTCAGCAGGGTCGCTATCGCCGTGACGAGCGCCACCAACAGCGGCGCGACGACGAACTGTTCGCTCACGCTTTCTCACCCAGTTCGAGTAGGTCGATGGTTCCGTGTTCCTGATACACCCGATAGGTCAGCACGAGCGCGAACGCCGTCGTCCCGAATCCGATGACGATGGCGGTCAACACGAGCGCCTGCACCAGCGGGTCCGTGACGGCGTGACCGCCGCCGTGTCCGCCGTGTCCGAGGACGGGAACGCCGCCGGAGAGACCGCCCATCGTCACGAGGTAGACGTTCGCCGACTGGCTGATAATGGTGACACCCCAGACGACCCGAACCACGTCCCGGCGCAGGACGAGGAAGGTCCCGAGCGCGAACAGCGTGCCGAGGACGGCGGCGAGGACGAACTGGGTCATTCGGTTCCCACCACCGCGAGAATCGTCAGAAGCGCCCCGACCACGACGAAGTAGACGCCGAGGTCGAAGGCGAGGGCACTCGCGACGTGGAGTTCGCCGTAGATTGGGACGTGGTGGAGGACCCAGAACGTCTGGTAGAGGAAGTTCCACCCGAACAGGACGGGAACCAGCCCTGCAATCGCGGCAGTCGCCAATCCGAGTCCGAAGGCGAGTTGGTAGTTCCCCACGATTCCGTGCTGGATGGACTCGATGAGTACCTCGCGGTTCTGGTGTAGCAACTCCTCTTCGAGGTAGTCCAGCCCGTAGATGATGTAAATCAGGGCGAACGCGGTCACGGTCAACACCCCGCCGATGAAGCCGCCGCCGGGGAGGTTGTGCCCCTGCAACAGCAGGGCGACCGCTGTCACGAGGATTATCGGTACCACTGTCCGAGTGACGGTTCGTGCGATGACTGTACTCATTGAGTCTCACCTCGTTCGCGCATTGCGACGAGCGTCAGCACCGATAGCGCGGCCATGGCGACGACCGAAATCTCGCCCAACGTGTCGAACGCTCGGAAGTCCACGAGGATGACGTTGACGACGTTGCCGCCGCCGCCCTCGGGGACGGCAGTCTCCACGAAGTAGTGGGCGATACCGTCGGCGGGCGAGGCCGCAGTCGAGACCAGCACGGTCACGAACACGGTCGCCCCGACGACCACCGAGAGCGCGCCGTCCCGAATCATCTTCCCCCTGCCCGCGTTCCCGTAGAACGCCGGGAGTTTGTCGAGAACGAGCAGAAAGATGACCAGCGTCAGCGTCTCGACGACCAACTGTGTCAGCGCGAGGTCGGGCGCGTCCGCGAGGACGTAGAACACCGCGACCATGAAGCCCAGAATCGAGAGGGTCAGCACGCCCGAGATGTGCGAGGGCGCGATGGACACCGCGACCGCACCGACGATTGCGACGCCCAACACGAGCGCGATGGGGAGCGTGACCGAGACGTTCGAGAGCGCGAAGCCGGGGAGCGAAACGTTCGCGGCGGCGTATCCGGCGAGCGCGAGCGCCGCGACCGACGCCATCGCCCACGTCGCGTACGTCCGGAGGAGTCCGTTCTGGACCCGAGCGGCCGCGGTGTCACTCCAGTCGTTCGCGCCGAAGACGAGCGAGTCGTAGTACCAGTTGGCGCGGAGTTGGTTCACGTCGGTCAGGCGGTTGACGCCGCGGTGAAGCCGACCGTAGAAGGGGTAGGCCGCCGCACCGACCACGAGCGTCACCGTACTCATCGCCACGGCGGGCGTGATGTGGTCGGGGAAGTAGTAGCTGAAGCCACCGTGGAGGTCGGCCTCCGGCGGGAGCGTGCTGGCCCACACCTCGGTCACGAAGTGGTCGAACGGTTCGAAGTGGACGCCGAAGGTGCCGAGGACGCCGCCGACGCTGATGAGGCCCGCGACGACGCCGAGCAGGAGCGGCGGCGCGAGCATCGCCTTCGGCGGGGAGTGGACCTTGTGGAGACCCGTGGGCTTGTCGCCGAAGAACAGCATCAGGAACCGGATGGAGTAGAGGAACGTGAACACGCTCCCGAACACCGCGACTGCGGGGTAGACCCACGCGAGACCGCCCGCGTGCGCCGCGGCCTCCCACGCGGCCTCGAATAGGAGTTCCTTCGAGTAGAAGCCGTTGAACGGCGGGACGCCCGCCATCCCGAGCGAGGCGACTGCCGCGATAGCCGCGGTGATTGGCAGGTCGTCTTTCAGCCCGCCCAAGTTCTCTATCTTCCGGGTTCCGGCTTCGTGGGCGACGATTCCGGCCACGAGGAACAGCGCGGCCTTGAACGCCGCGTGGTTGATGATGTGGAAGGCTCCGGTCTCGCCGCCGAGTTCGGAGGCGAACCCGAACCCGGCCACGATGAGTCCGAGGTGACTCGCGGTCGAGTACGCGAGCAGTTCCTTGATGTCGGTCGCGCCGACCGCCAAGATTGCGGCGACGGTCATCGTCGTCAGGCCGAGGACCGCGAACAGCAGTTGCCACTCGTCGCTGACGAACACCGGGCGGAGTCGGCCGAGGAGGTAGACGCCCGCCTTCACCATCGTCGCGGAGTGGAGGAACGCCGAGACCGGCGTGGGGGCTTCCATCGCGTTCGGAAGCCAGATGTGGAGCGGAACCTGCGCTGACTTGGCGGCCGCGCCGACCGCGACGAGTCCGAGGACCGGCAGGAACAGCCCTTCCGCGCGGAGCTGTTCCTGAACCAGTTCGGGGTTTTCGAGCATGTAGACGATGCTGAACTCGCCCGTGACCGCGTGGAGCAGGAGGAAGCCCACGAGCATGAACAGGCCGCCCGAGACGGTGATGAGCATCGACTTGCGGGCGGCGTACTGGGAACTCTTCTGTCGCTGGTAGTGACCGATGAGGACGAACGACGAGAGGCTGGTCAACTCCCAGAAGACGAACAGTGCCACGAGGTCGGCGGCGAACGCGACGCCGAGCATCGACCCCATGAACGCTAACAGCGCGGCGTAGTACTTCGCTTGGCCGGGTTCGCCGTGCATGTAGCCGCCGGAGTACGTGAGGATGAGGACGCCGACGCCGCTGGCGAGGAAGCCCACCAGCAACGAGAGGCCATCGACGTAGAAACTCAGCGATACCCCGAGCGAGCGTATCCACGGGAGCGAGACCGTACCGTGCGTGCCGTACTGACTGGCCACGAGTCCGAAACAGGCCAGTGCGACCGCGGCCGCATAGTAGGCGGTGCGCTCGCCCAGTGCGCGGTAGACGAGGGGCACCAGTCCTGCGGCCACGAACGGCAGGAACACGACGGCGAGTACCGCCGACGCTGTCGGGTCCGGTGTCGGTTGCACGTGCGATTCTCGCCCCGGACCGGACTTAACAGTTCTCAAATTAGGGTCGCACTCGGACCGTTCTGATGTGACTCGGGCGCACTCGTGCGCGCTCTCGCGTCCCGCGTTCGCGCTCGCGGGCAGAACCGGGCGCGCGGAGTGCGTACGCGAGGTTCGTTAGAACGCCACACGACGGCCACGCGATTCCGTCAGTTTTTATTGTCGTGTCGAGTACCCCCAACATGGATAAACTGAAGCAGTCGCTGCTCGACGCGCCCATTATCGAGAAGAACGGCTACCACTACTTCGTACACCCAATCAGCGACGGGATTCCGATGCTGGAACCCGGCCTGCTTCGGGAGATAGTCATCCAAATCATCCGAAAGACGGAACTCGAAGGCGTGGACAAAATCGTCACCCCTGCGGCGATGGGCATCCACATCTCGACTGCGGTGTCGCTGATGACCGACATCCCGCTGGTGGTCATCCGCAAGCGCGAGTACGGACTGGAGGGCGAAGTCGCGCTCTCCCAGCAGACCGGATACAGCGAGAACGAGATGTACGTCAACAACGTCCGCGACGGCGACCGAGTTCTCCTGCTCGACGACGTTCTCAGCACGGGCGGGACGATGAAGGCCATCACGGAGGCGCTCGAACACATCGGCGCGGACGTGGCGGACGTACTGGCGGTCATCAAGAAGGAAGGCCCGAACGAACTGGACGACACCGACTACGACGTGAAGACGCTCATCAACGTGGACGTTCGAGACGGGGAAGTCGTCATCACGGACGAACACGGCGACGGATAGCGGAAGAGACGTTTCTTTTTCGTCAACGTTTTGCAAGCGAGCGACCGAAGGGAGTGAGCGCCGCAAAAGGTTGTCGTGCGAGACGCTCATCAACGTGGACGTTCGAGACGGGGAAGTCGTCATCACGGACGAACACGGCGACGGATAGCGGAAGAGACGTTTCTTTTTCGTCAACGTTTTGCAAGCGAGCGACCGAAGGGAGTGAGCGCCGCAAAAGGTTGTCGTACAGGACGTGGAAGTCGGGTCGAGTCAGTCGCAGGGGAGTGTGAACGAACCCCGCATGAGTGTGTGTATGATTCTCCGAGTAGGTTTATATTCAACCACCCCGATATAGAAATTACAATGTACACAGTCTCTCAGTATCGAACTGGGCGAACCGCCTCCGACGTGAAGAACGGACAGACCCACCGACGAAAGACGCAGTTCGCGTTCCTGTAGACGCGACCGAAATCGCTTTTTCGAGCAGTAGTCGAAACGCCGAGTCGTCAGTCCGACAGTCGCGCGCGGACCTCCGACACGCCGTCGGGGACGAGACTCGCCAGCGACGGCGACCGGAGCGCCGCGATGCCCGCCCACAGCACGCCGGTCGGGAACGACCCCGACGCCGAGAACGCCATCCCCATGCTGTAGAAACTCGCGCCGTAGACGACGCCGAGCGCCGCCGACGGCAGGCTCGTGCCGAGCGGGACCCGCGCGGTGTGGTCCGTCAGCGTCGGCGCGAGAAAGAGAACCGAGAAGACGCTTCCCGCGAGGAAGACCAAATCTTGCCACATCACGATACCACCTCTGTCGTTCGAGAGTTCGCAGTCATCACTCCATCGTAGCGGAGACAGGGGTGTAACGCTGGCCCGTATATTCATTCGACCCGGCGGCGTCGAGGGGTTCGATAACTAGCGATGAGACGCGGTGGCGCACGTCACGAGTCCCCGTCGCTGGCGCTCTCGGCCCGCGACGGACCGAAGTCCGGCGGAGTTCTTCCGGCAGGGAACGATATAGTTGTCTCTCGACAATCTATACAATTCTAAAAGACAGTTTTTTGTTTTCGAGAGCCGTCTTTCGCGTTTCGTTCGCCGTTCCGTCCGGGCGGCGCGACCGCGCCGCCCGGACGGAACAACTGACTGGGGGTCGAACCGGGATGAGGGGTCCGCTCGGTTGCTTCGCGCCGTTCCGGGCGTGCGACTTGCAGGGTTCGAATCCCTCCTCCGTTTCCGCCTCGCTTCGCTCGGCCGGAAACGGGCGTGACGGGACCGAGCAAACGCGGTTTGTTTGCGAGGGTCGTCACGCCCGCTCTACTGAGCGAAGCGAAGTTGAGCGGGCGTGACGGGATTCGAACCCGCGGTCAGGAGGTTAGGAACCTCCTGCCCTATCCACTAGGCCACACGCCCCGCAAAAGAGGTGGGTTACTCGCCGCCAGCGTCGGCCCCGGCGTCCGTCGCCGTCTCGGTCTCGTAGTCCTCGTCGTCGATGTCGCCGCTACCGCCGCTCTCTTGCATCTCGCGGAGTTCGTCTTCGACTTCTTGACGCCCCTTCTTGAACTCACCCATCGCCTCGCCGGTCGAGCGGGCGAGTTTCGGAATCTTGTTCGCGCCGAACAGCAGGACGGCGATGAGGAGAATCACCATCATCTCCATCCCGCCCGGCACGGGTCCGAACAGTGGAATCATCTGTGCCATCTCTACTCGAAGTTAGCCGATTCTGGATTATAGGCTTTTTGCTAGTTCTCCGCGGCCGAGACGTGACCGGACACGAGGGGGTTCGGAGTGGCGAGTCGGATTCGGAACTGATTTTTCACGGACTGCTCTACTCGTGAACGTACATGGTCGAAGTCGGCGACGACGCACCTGATTTCACTGCACCGCTCGCAAACGGCGACGTAGAACCCTTCACCCTCTCGGAGAACCTCGACGACTCGCCCGTCGTCCTCGCGTTCTTCCCCGCGGCGTTCACCGGGGTCTGTACCACGGAGATGGCGACGTTCGAGGAGGAACTCGACGAGTTCGAGGACGCGGGCGCGAACGTCTACGGCGTCAGCGTGGACGCGCCGTTCTCGCTCAACGAGTTCCGCGACCAAGAGGGTCTGAGCTTCGGTCTCGTCAGCGACTCGAACAAGGAGATTATCGACGCCTACGACGTGGAGATGGACTTCGCGGACATGGGTTACTACGGCGTCGCCAAGCGCTCGGTCTTCGTCGTCAACGGCGACGGCGAAGTCACCTACGAGTGGGTCAGCGACGACCCCGGCGTCGAACCCGACTACGAGGAAGTCCGCGAAGCGGCCGAAGCCGCCGAATAGCGATTTCTCGGAGTTTCGGACCGTTCAGTCGTTCTTTTTCGGTCTCGGCGGTGTCGTCGGAATGGTCGTTCGAGGGGACACGTAGAGTCGGCGACAGTGAACGTGAGAGCTACGGGACTAGCTACTCCTTGAGCCTATCAGACCCCACCGCACAGCACCGCGACCCCACCGCACAGCACCGCGACCCCACCGCTACCGCACCGCGCCCCGAACCTCCCCGCGTGCGTCTGCGCTCGCGGGGAACCGCGAGGCGCGAGCGCAGACGCGGCGCGTCCCGTGGTTTGTGAGGATTCGAGAGACGCGAAAGGTAGCAGTCTCGCGCGTCGTAGCCCCGGATTCAGGCTATCGGCCGCGGACCGCCGACACGTCCTCGCGGGAGGCCGAGAGAACTTCGGCGGGCGTCAACTCGACTTCGCGCCACGCCGGAAGCCGCCGGTCGTCGCCGGGCGGAGAAATCGCCTCGGCGTAGATGTCCACCTGTTCTCGCTCTTCGCTCGGGTCGTAGCCGAGTCCGTTGAATCCGGCGTCGGCGGCGTACTGCTCCACGAACGTCTCGGCGACCCGGCGATAGCGGTCGGGCAGAGTGTCGTACTCGGGGGTCACGCCGTGGGCTTGCACCGCACGGAGGAGAGCCCGCCCGACGTGGCGACTCATGTCCGAGAGACCCGTCGGTCCCGACACCGCCCGGTGGTCGTGTTCGTACCGCCCGAGGTCCACCTGCGCGGTCCCGTCGAACCCGGCGTAGCCGAACGCCTCGCCGAGCGTGCCGACCTCCAGTCCCCAGTGGCGCTCGACCCGGAGCGCCCGGACGAACGACGCACTGGCGGCGAACTCCCCGGCGAGCGCGTACCGGAACGAGTCGAGGTACTCCAGCACCTCCGCGCCGGGAGTCGCGTCGGCGAGCGCCCGAACCAGCGGCGCGTAGAACAACCGACAGAGCCGCCCGTAGAGCTTCCCGTTCTCGACGCGGGCGTAGTACCCCTTCGAGAAGTCGTAGCCCCGGTCGAGCGGGTAGAGCAGTCGCGCCACGTCTCCGGCCTCGTAGGTCTTGGCGTCGGCGTCGTGGACCGCGACGTACTCGCTGTCGGCGGCGGCGACCCCGAGCGCCAGCCACACGTCCCGGCCCTTCCCGGCCTCGCCGTTGAGTCCCCGGTCGGCCAGCAGGTCGGTGACGCCCGGTCCGTTGCACCACACCACCGACAGCGGCAGGTCGAACCCTTCGAGCCAATCCAGAAACGGCGCGACTTTCTCGGGCGGCGCGCGCAGGGCGACGACCACCTCGCCGGGTGCGACCGACTCTAACTCCGAGAGAACTCGCTCGGCGGCGAGTCCGGCGTACTCCCGTTCGGTCATCGGGACGACGACCGCCGCGCGGTCCGTCGGCGCGTCGGGGACGGTGCCCGTCAGGTCGTGGAGGGTAGCGATGCGCTCCTGTCCGTACTCCATCGCGTGAGGGTTGGGGTCCGAGGTTGAAAAACTCCGGACGTTCGGCCCGCGGCGCGTCGTCGGTTCGACCCTGACGTTTGTTGCACACTTTATCTTTAGAGTAAATATGATGTGTCTCTATCCGTATGAATACTCTATGGATTCTGCATCTGCGCAGGCACTTACCGACGCACTCTCCGGGGCACTCGGTGACGGACTGCGGACCGTCGCCGTCGGGAACGTCTCCGTACCGGAGTACGAAATCATCTACATGCGCCCGGACATCGACGAACTCTACACCGAGGAGATGCGCGAGAACATCCTCCAAGAAATCGTCTTCGAACACATCGCGGAGGCCCGGAACGAGGACCTCTTCCCGCCGCTGGCCGGGTTGGAGTACACTGTGCGCATCTACGAGCAGGGGATGAACCTCGTCGGGTGGACCGACGACACCGCGCTGTTCGTCGGTCTGGACCCCGACGAGGAACTCCTTCCGACGGCCATCGAGGTGTGTCGTCAAGAACTGTAGTTCTCAGTCGCCCCGAACTACGGTCGGGTCCTGCCCGCCCGTCGGGAGTCTATCGGCCGACCAGAGGACCACCAGCACCGCCAGAATCGCCACGAGTCCGCCGCCGAACGCCCGAAACACCGCGTCGTAACCGAATCCGGCGTCGAGGAGCGCGCCGATGACCACGCTCCCCATCGCCTGCACTATCATCATCGCACCGCTGTACAGCGAGTAGGCGCTCGCGCGGTTCTCGTCGGGGAGCGAGTCGAGCAGGTAGGTGTCGAGCGCCGGGAACAGACTGTGGATGACGTAGCCCATCACCGCCGTCACCGCCGCGAGGACGGCGAGACCCTGCGCCGCGGTCAGCGCGAACAGGGTGGCGACGAACCCGCCGAGGATGGCGAGCATCAGCGGAACGTGGGGCAGGCGGTCGGCGAGTCGCCCCGTGACCCAGAACGCGGGCACCCCGGCCGCGAAGACCACCGTCAGGAGGTTACGCGCGGTTCCGGCGTTCACGCCCTTCGTCGCGGTGACGTACTTCACGTAAAAGTTGAACAGGCCGTTCCAGACGAACCCGGTCGCCCCGAGGATGGCGATACCGGCGAGGATGATGGGCCACTGCCTGCGCGCCGCGGTGAGCAAGTCCCGGTCCTCGGTCCCGGCGTCGGGCATCTCGGTCCGGCGGGCGGTCCAGTAGAAGACTGCGGTCGCTCCGGCGGCCACGACTGCGATGACGGTGAACACCTCGCGCCACGTCGCGGCCACCAGTACCGCGCCGACGAACACCGGCGCGGCGACGGCGGCCAACTGACTCGCGGTGCCGTGAATCCCGATTGCGCGACCGACTCGCTCGGGAAAGAGTTCCGTGACGAGGGGGTTGGCGGCGATGAAGTACGCGCCGCTGGCGACCCCCATGAGGAACGCCCCGGCACCGAGCATCACCACCGAGTCGGCGACGGTCATGAACGCCGCCGCGCCGGTCAGCACCGCGCCGGTGGCGAGGACGACCTTGTGGCGGTCCACCCGCGTCAACAGGTATCCGGTCGGGATGCGAGGCGTGGCGCTCCCCAACCACGCCAACGTGGCTATCAACCCGGCGGTGGACTCGGTGAGTCCGAACGCGGCAGACAGCGGTTCGAGCAGTGGCGCGAACACCACGCGAGCGAGGTTGACCAGAAATACGACCGAACACATCGAAGCGAAGACCCGACCACGAGACACGTTCGAGGCTACTCCGAGGGGACAGTCAAACCTTCCGAATCCGGCGAAGCGAACCTTTCAGCGGAGTGGCACTGCCCGTGCAGTCGCTTCCGCGTCGGCGGCTCTGCCGGTCGAATCGGCAATCTCTAGGTTTCTTTCGACAACCCTCCCCTTTCTTTAACGATTGTAGAGAAGTCTCTCGTCCGAGGGGCAGACGCGGCGCGTCCTGTCGGTTGGTCGGCCGAGCGTCCGCGGCCCCAAACTTTTCGTTCGCCTCCGTCGTACGGGTGTGGGTATGAAATCAATCCGGCGGGGTCTCTGGGACATGGAGGTCGAGAAAGACTCCCGCGGCAGGTTCTCGTGTCGCATCTGTCGGCAGTCGCTCGTGGCGCAGGCGGACGACGAAAAGGGTGTCGAGCGGTCGTGTCCCGACTGCGGGCGGGCGTGGCGCTCGCGGGCGTCGAAACCGACCACTTTCACCGGGTGACGGCCGGTCGTCGTCGCCGGACGCGCGCTGGTCGGCGTCTCGGACTCGGCGACCCAACGCGACAGCAGGGCGACGAGAGCGAACCCGACGACGCTCTCGACGGGCGACAGGTGAACACGGATTCCCGTCTACTCGAACACTTGGTCGAACGCGTCGGCACCCATCGGGTCGAACCGGCCCGCCTCGACGTTCTCCTCTACGTGTTCCGGACTGCTCATCCCGACCAGCGAACTCGTCACGCCGGGGGCGCTCCGGGCGAAGTTGATGGCGCGCTGGACCGTGGTGTCGCCCTCCAGTCGGTCGCTCACCTCGTCGGGAATCTCGGCGGCCAACTCGCCCTGCGCGATGCTGGCGCTGGTGAAGACGTTCAGGCCCGCCTCGTGAGCGAACCAGAGCGCGCTCTGGGCACCCTCCGGTCCCTGCTGTGACTCGACGGTGAAGGCGTCGGCCATGCGGACGTTGAAGGGCAACTGAATCGCCCGGAGGTGGGTCGCGGTGTTCTCGGCGGCCTTGGCGGCCTTCCGTGCGCGCGAGACGATTTCGGATAGCGAGAGGTACTGGTCGTCGCTCTCGGGAACCCGGAAGGCGTTCCACGTCGCCACGCCGTACTTCGAGATGTCGCCCGCGGCGGCGCGCTCTTCGAGGCGGGTGAACGTCGCTTCCAGTTGTTCGTACACGTCCTCGCGCGGCCGGGCGTGGAGTTGCGCCTCGGGGTTGTGGACGTAGTAGAGGTCGATTTCGTCTACTCCCAGATTGTCGAGCGACCGGTCCAACTGGGCGTCGATGAAGTCGGGCGCGATGCAGTGGCTCCCCCGCGCCAAGTCCTCGCGCTCGACGAGTCCCGCGTCCACGAACTCGCGCTTGACGTACTCGCCGGGGTTCTCCGGGCGTTCGCCGTCGAAGGGGAGAAACCCGCCTTTCGTGGAGACGAACACCGCGTCTCGGGACACGTCGGCGTCCTCGATTGCCCGACCGACCGCGCGCTCGCTTCGCTGGCACCGGTAGTTGATGGCGGTGTCAACGACGTTGACGCCGCTTTCGAGCGCCGTGGCGATGGCGTCTCGGTACCGGGCGTCCACCTCGTCGGTCGGGTCCCCGAGGTAGGTTCCGACCCCGAGCGACGAGACGGCGAGTCCGTCGAACAGTCGGAAGTAGGTCCGGCCGAAGTCGTCGCCGTGCTGGAGTTTGTACTCGTAGGTTCCATCATCGGTGGCCATGCCCGAGCGTAGCAGTTCTATCGGGATAAGCCCGCAGGATTCTGGCGGGTTTCGGGGCGTCGGTCGCTACACGTCGCCGTTGAGCGCCGCGAAGATGTCGTCGCCGAGTTCGGCCTGCGACCACATCGCGGTCTCTGCACCGCTGGCGTAGGCCGCGCCCTCGACCGGGACCTGTCCGCCGCCCATGCGAGCGTGGCCGCCCGCGCTCGCGCCGGGGATGCCGTCGGCGACGGCTTCGAGCGCCTTGCCCATGTGAACTCGGTCGTCGCGCGAGCGTCCCGAGAGGTGGACCGTCTCGTCGCGTCGGCCGTAGACGACGACTGCGGTCACCCCCTCCAACTGGACGAGTTCGTCGGCGGCTTGGGGCACGGCGTCGGCGTTGTCGATGCGGCCCACGTCGCTGACCGCGAACGACCCGCGCACGTCCCGACCGGAGATGGCCCGCGACTTCACTTCCAGCACTTCGGCGCTGACCTGCGGGTTGGCCACGCGGTCTAGCAGGTCCTCGTCCACGCCCTCGTAGAGGTAGGCCGCCGCCTGAAACTCGGCCCCGGTACACCCGGTGGTGAGATGGTTAGTGTCGCACTGGATGCCGTAGAGCAGGCCGGTCGATACCGCCGCCGGAATCACGAACCCGTCGGCGCTCTCGTCGTCGGGGCCGACCGGAGTACCGCCCACGTCCTCCAGATACTCGGCGACGATGGTGGCGCAGGCCCCGTAGTCGGTGCGCTGGTCGGTGAACTGCTCGCCGGTGCCGTTGCCGGGGTGGTGGTCTACCACCGCGTAGGGTTCGAGTCGCTCGGCCCCCTCGAATCCGCGCGGAGTGTTGTGGTCCACCAGAATCACGTCCTCGGCGGCGAGTTGGCTCACGTGGTCGATTCGGTCGAGTTCGAGGTCGAGAACCGTCCTGAACGCGCGGTTCTCCTGATGGCGAATCTGGCCCGCGAACTGGAGGGCGGCGTCGGTTCCGACTTCGCTGGCGAGGTGGGCGACACCGATGGCGCACGCCATCGCGTCGGGGTCGGGGTTCGGATGCATCAAGATTGCCACCTCGTCGCGCTTGGCAAGCGCGCGCTTGAGTCGCGCGCCCATCGGCCGCCGAATCCACCGGACGACCAGCCACAGCGACGCCACCAGTGCAATCGCCCCGAGGACGACGGCCCCGGCGAGTTCGGGGGAACTCAGGCCGTAGGACTCGGCGACCTGAACTACCTCTCGAACCCGCGGGTCCGGTATGCCCGGCAGTTGCATGACAACCCCTGACTACCCGGACGAACAAGAAATTTTCCCGATACGTGAAAAATTGAGGGCTTCACTCCGATTGGTTTCGGAACGCCTCGATTTCGCTCCGATAACCTTCTCGATACGTCGGATAGTTGAACTCGTAACCGAGGCTCCGTAGCTTCTCGTTCGAGCATCGCTTGGTAGTCAGCAGACGACGACGGACTCGCTCGGAGAGGTCGTCGTCCGCGAGTCGCTCCTCGGTGGTCTGTTTGGGCGGGCGGGGTTCGTCGCACTCGTCGGCTAGCCAGTCGGCGAAGTCCCACTTCGAGACGGGTTCGTCGTCCACGACGAGGACGACTTCGCCGCGCGCGAGGTCCCCCTCCAACAGGAACCGAACCGCGCCAGCGGCGTCGTCGCGGTGAATCATGTTCAGATACCCCTCGGTGACTGGACCGGTCACGTACCGCTCCAGTCGGGTCCTGTCGGGACCGTAGATTCCGGCGAGGCGCGCGACGGTGCCGTCGATGCCGCGGTCGGTCGCGCGTTCGAGCGCCACGCGCTCGGCCTCGGCCAGCACCTCGGTCTTCTCGGTAGTGGGTTCGAGCGGGGTCTCCTCGTCCACCCAGTCGCCGCCGTGGTCGCCGTAGACGCCCGTGCTGGAGGTGTAGACCAATCGCTCCGGCGAATCCTCGCGCGCTCCGAAGTGGTCGATGGCGGTCCGCAGGCCCTCGACGTACACCTCGCGGGCGGCCGCGGCGTCCCTGCCGCCGGAACTCGCCGCGAAGACCAGCGCGTCCGCGTCCGGCACCGCGTCGAGCGAGTCGGCGTCGGTCACGTCGGCCTGTACTGCCTCGAAACCGGCCGCTTCGACTGCCGCGAGACCGTCGTCCGAGCGCCGGACGCCGACCGCGCGGTGGCCTGCCTCGGTCAACTGGCGACCGAGTTCGAGTCCGACGTACCCGCATCCGAGTATCGCCACGTTCATGCCCGGAGGTTGGGCCGTGGCCGGGATAACTCCCGCGACGACGGATGTTAGAGACAGGTATTTGTTTGCTTTAGATGTGTTTTTATTTGTTTGAGATAGGTATATATTTCCACACTGGCGCGCGCTGGCGCGGCTTCATGCCGCGCCATCGTCGCGCGAGGGACGAGCATCGAGCGACCGGAGGGAGCGAGACGCGCAGTCGGTTGGGGAGGACGTGGACCGCGGTCGCGGTGCCGTGCGGTGCGGTTGCGGTCTGAGAGGAGTCGGCAGTCGCTCGCTTCTCGTCGCGGTCCGCCGTCACGGAACCGCAAACAGGAGTCGAACGGAACACCACGACCGACGGCGAGTCTTACCGCTGGCGACTGGCGATGAAGTGGTGGAGCGTCGCGTACTCGGCGAGCGTCATTGGCGCGCGACCCTCAACCTTCTGGTGGACCTGCTTGCCGTCCATCTCGGCGTCGCTCTCGACTGCGATGGTGTCCACGTCGAGGACCGCCGTCGTCATCCCCATCAGGAGGGTGTCCCGGACCTCCGCGACGATGGCGTCGGCGTCGGGCGCGTCCTCGGCCAGCGCCGCGACAGCGGCCGCCTCCTCCAGCGTAATCTCGTCGGCCACGTCGCCGTTCGCGTCGGCCAGCGCCCCAATCGTCTCGCGGTCCACGCCGGTTTCGTCGGCGACCGCATCGACCCCACGAGTCTCGACAATTCCGGCGAGTTCGGCCACGTAGTCGGCCCGAAGCTCTGCCGGGGAGGTCGAATCGGGGTCCTCGATGTCGTCGTAGAGCATACTCGCACCGTGGGCCGCGCGATTGAAAGGGGTTTCACTTCGATGTGGGGGTGTTCGGTGGGGGCGTCTCAGGGTCTATCTCGAAGCGTCTTGGAGTCGGTCCGTCTGGGAGTTCTCGGAGTCTGTCCGTCTCGCAGTCGTCGGGATTGAGTCGGAGCTAGCTTCAGGCTCGAGCCAATCATACCGCACTGCAACCGCGGGCCACATGCCTCCCCAACCGACTGCGGTCCTCGGTCGTCGCTCCTCCCGGTCGCTTCCTCCCTGCGGTCCTCGTCCCTCGCGCGCCGATGGCGCGGCACGAAGCCGCGCCAGCGCGCGCCGGATTGGAGAGTTGCCAGTAGCGCACGCCGTGGCGAGTGAGTCACCGTCAGCGCGCCCGAAACGCCGACCCCGACCGAACACCCTCACCCTGCCGAACACCCTCACCCCGCCGACCATCCCGGCGAGGACTCGTCGCGGTTCCCGTCCCGGTCGCCGACGCCCGGCGGACCGGGCGGGACGACCACCGCGATGGCCGTCTCCGTCTCGAACGAGACCGGGGTCGTGCGTCCAATCCGCTCCCGGTCGCCGTCGCCGTCCCAGTCCAGTCGCACCGTCGCCTCCTCCCGGACGTAGGAAATCGACTCGTCGGGCGGTCCCCGAGGTGCGCCGACCGCGAACCGGGCGTACTGCCCGCGGACCTCGACCGTCCAGACGTTGACCGTCGCGTACCAGTACCCCGGAACCGGCGCGACCGGCAGACCCGCCGGAATCGCGCCGAGTGCCTCGCCGAACCACCGCCGGTTCGCCGCCTCCGTCGCGTTGCCGAGACCCGACGTGACCGCCTGCTTGAGCGCGGTCTCCGCCACGCTTCGGGTCGCAGTCGCCGTCCGATTCACCACCGGCCGCGGCGGACCGGCAACGCGCTGGCGCACCGACTCGACGGCCAACTCGGTCCGGAGTCGCACCCAGTCGCGCGAGACCGGTCGCCCGAGCGCGGGCCGACCGCGGACCACCGCCGCGGCGACAACTTTCGCCGCCGACCCGTTCGCCACCGCCAGCGCGCGCCCGGCGGTCGTGTTCCACCGCGCGAGTCCCGACGTGACTGCCGCCCGGCGCTCTGCCTCGGTCCGGTCGAACCCCGCTGTCGCCAACTCCGCGACCAGTCGCTCTCGGGCCTCGCGCATCGACCCCGCGAGCGCAGACTGAAGGGCGTCACGACGCCGGGCGAGGTCTCGGCGCTCGGACCCCGCGAGCGCAGACTGAAGGGCGTCACGACGCCGGGCGAGGTCTCGGCGCTCGGACCCCGCGAGCGTCCGGTTCCCCGACTCGGTGAGCGTCCGGTTCCCCGACTCGGCCAGCGTCCGATTCGCGGCCCGGAGAGCCAGCGCCGCGGTCCGGAGGTCGGTCCGCTCCGATGGTCCGCCCCCGACCACGGCCGACGCGACCGTCTCCGCGGCGTCACCGTACGGAAGCGCGAAGACGTTCCGGTTCCGGGCCGCGAGGGGGTAGCTCTCGTTTCCCTCGGGTATCGCGGCCACCTGCTCGTGGTCCAGCGCCGCCAGCGTGAGGTAGGGCGGCGCGCCCGCCACGCTCAGGTTGACCGCGCGGCCGGGTCCGTCGGCGGGCATCGGTCGCGGCGGCGGGGTCTCGGGCGTCGTCCGAGCGCGCAGAATCCGGCGCGTTCGGTCGAGCGACCCGCCAGCGTCGGCCAGCGCCCGGCGGAGGCCGGTTCGGGTCGCGTTCGCGCGGTCGGCCCGCGCCGCCAACCGAGTCGCCACGCGGTCGAGGTACGCCGCCCGCGCCGCGACCCGAGCGCGGTCGGCGACCCCATCGTACCGAGAAGGCGCGCCGACCAGTTCCGCGTGCCGACGCCGAAGCGTCCGCGCGAGTTCGGCGGTCGGCGGTTCACCGCCGACCGCCCGGCGACGAGTGACCGTCATCGAGACGTTCCGGACGCGTTCCCGGAGACCCGCGAGGTCCCGGTAGACCCACGACCGGAGGTCCGCGGGCCGCCGACCCGCGACTCGCTCGGGCCGGGCGTCCAGCGTCCCGGTGACCGCTCGCCGGGCCAGCGCGTCGAACCCGCCGCGCGACTCGACCAACTGCTCGGTCGCTCGCTCGGGCAGGTCCCGCAGGTTCGGCCCACCGAGCGCCCCGCCGCGCTCGTGGATTCGCGAGACCGGTCGAGGAGGGGCGAGACCCGGCGTCGAGTCGTGGTCGCCCGCGACCCCGACGCCCACCGCGAACGTCTCGGTCCACCGCCGGACGGTCCGGCGAGTCTCGTTGCTCCGAGTCTCGCCGTCGCCGACCTCTCCCCTCCGAGTCCATTCGGCGACCAGCGCGTGGGTCTGGACGACTCGGCGCGACTCGGCACCGAGCAGGTGCCATTTCTCCGGCGTCCCCGGCGACGGTCCGGTCCCGGATTCGACCGCAGTCGTCGTCCGGACCTCGCTCGACTGAAGGGTCCAGTTCGGGCCGGGCGACTCCGGCGCGGGACGGGGGTCGCTCTCCCGGCCGACTCTCCGGACCGCGGCCACGAGGCGCGCGTTGGCGGTGTAGGCCGAGCGCAGGAGTTCGGCGAGACCGGTCCCGTTCTCGCCAGCGACGACATCGGCGAAGGCGCGGTCCGCGGTCCGCTCGACGCCGACCCGGAGGAGGCGGCGAGGGTCGCGGTCGCTCGCCACGCCGCCGGGCATCGGATGCTCGCGCTGGTACTGCTTCGCGGCGGCCAGCAGTTGGTCGGTCCGGGCCGTCCCGTGGCGGGCGTTCGCCGCCGTGAGCAGGTCCGTCGCGCCGACTCTGGCGGTCGCCCACCTGAGCGCGCGCCGACCGCGGAGGTCGCTCCGGCCGAAGGCGGCCCGCTGTTCGCGCAGGAGTGCGCCGTTGGTAGCGAGTTCGACGTGGCGGTTCGCCACCACGTTCTGGACCGGTGCGCCGCCGTACTGGGCGACTCCCCGCGCCCACGCCACGGCGTAGAGGCGGGCAGTGAGTCGGCGGCCCAGACCCGGCGCGAGAGGGTCGCGGTTCAGGCGCGACTCGAACCCGGAGACTCGCTCGTGGAGCGCAAGCGCGGGGGTCGCCACGACCAGTTCGGGCGAGAATCGCTCGCGCTCGACGACGCGGCCCCCTCGGGTCGCGGTGAGCGTGACGTTCTCGATTCGGACCCGGAGACCCGCGCTCGCTTCGGTTCCGTCGCCCTCGCCCGCGGGTTCGACTTCGACCCGGCGCTTGGCCGCCCGGAGGTCCGAGGCGTTCCGAACCGGCGGGAGCGAGACCGAGGCCCGGACGCCGCCGGACCGGGCGCTTTCGGACTGCCCGCGTCCGGTCCGGGGTTACTCCCGGACCGGACGCTCACCTCGCCGAGGGCGCTCCGGGCCGCGAGATAGATTCGGACGCGGAGCGAGTCCCGGAAGGGAGTCGAGTCGTTCAGGACGCGTCCCGCGGTGGTGTTCGCGGGGTCGGTGACTGGCGCGGCGGCGGCCCGTCGTCCGGCGCGAGCGACTGCACCGCGGAGTGCGGTGTCCGTGGCGGCGGTGGCCCGGTCCACGGCGACCCCGACCGACTCGTCGGTCGTGGGGGCCGGACCGCCAGCGAGGGTTGCGCTGAGGCCCGCGCTCCCGACCAACAGGAGGACGCCGACGAGGGCGAAGGGGACCCGCGCCCGGCGGTCTTCCGCGAAGTTCACGCCACCCACGTCCTGACGGTGAGTCTGACCCGACGGACTTCGAGGGTGGCCGCGTGAACGTCGGCGTCCGGCGGCGGGGTGTCGCCCGCGACGACCCGGCCGTCGGAGTCGGCGGTGGGAGTCGAGTTCGTCGGAGTTCGGCGCGCGACGACCTGCACGCCGACCGCGGCGCGTCCGGGCGCGGCACCCCCGGAAGCAACGCGTCGAACCGCCGGGCGTCGGACGGCCCGGCCGACGCTGGTCGTGACCGCCCGAACGAAGTCGGTTCGGGGGGTCGGCCGAGCGTCCGCGAGTGCGGCGCTGGCGAGCAGTCCCGCGAGAGTGTCGTGGACGGTCCGCGTCCCGCCGTCGTAGGTCACGCGGGCGGTACTCGTCACCAGCAGTTCCGAAATCTCGTCGGCGGTGTCCGGGCCGACAGTCGCGCTCGACTCGTCGGCGAGTGTCGCGATGGCGGACGGCGCGGTAGCGGACGGCGTAGTAGCGAGGGTGACGGCGCTCGCCGAGACCAGCAGGAGACAGAGCGAAACGTCGAGGACGGTGCTGATGGCTCTCACGCCCACACCTCCGCGCGGAGTCGGCCGGGTCGCATCCGACCCGGACCGAGGCGGACGCTCACCGCGAGTGCGGCAGTATCGGCGTTCGGCGGCGGAGTGGGTCCGGCGTGCCACGTCCGGCCGGTCGCTTCGAGCGTGAGGTTCAGGTCGTAACCGTCGGGTCCGGCGCGCAGACCGGCGGCGAGTGCTTGGGGGTCTGCGACTCCGGGGTCGCCGAGGGTGCGCTCGGCGCGTTCGACGGTCGGGTCCGCGAGATTCCGGTCGGGCGTCGGGATGGTGGCGTCGAGGACGCCAGCGTAGGTCGTGAGGGCGACCCCGACCGCGAAGACGGCGACCAGTGCCGCCACCGGTTCGACCTGCGCTCTCGGGCTATCCGACCAGCGTGACATCGACGCCCTCCCACACCACCCGCCGGACGGTCAGCGCCTCGCGCGAGCGCCACGCTGGAGTCCGGTCGCGCGCGTCGGCCGCGACCCGCCGGAAGTCCGCGGGGGTTCCGAAGGCGCGTTCGGGCGGCGTTCCCCGGAGAACGTCCCAGAGCGCGGTGTCGCGCCGGACCGGGGTGACGGGACCGTAGGCCAACGTCGCGTGGCCTGTCGCGCCGTCGTCCCGAAGCCAGATTCGGTACGGGCCGACTCTCGCGGCGTCGGCCGACAGCGGGTGGACGCCGGTCGTCGGGTGAGCGCTCGCCGCGACGGAATCGACGGTTCCGGCGGCGCTCGCGGCGTCCGGCGGGGGTGCGCGCGGGAGGGTCGCCGCGAGACCCACCGCGGCGGTGCTGACGACGGCGAGGCCGACCCAGAGATACCACGTCTCGACTGGTGCGTCGAACATGGACCGGGTTCGTCCCGTCTCGGGATTTAAACCTTCGTGGGGGGTTCGGGGTCGCGTTCAGACGGCCACGAGGGTGGGGAGGCGTGCGGTCCGCGCTCGCGGTTGCGGTGCTGTGCGGTGCAGTCTGCGAACCGTAGCTAACGCTCGCCCGGCGACTACCACGTAAAAAACGGGTGCCGAATCGGTAAATCGGTACCGCGACCGGTTACACCAGACTCTTGCCGTCGAACTCGCCCGCGTCGTAGTCCATCTCCATCAGGTCGAGGATGGTGGGCGCGATGTCGTAGAGGTTCACGTCGCGGATGGTCGCGTCGGGGTCGTCTACGAACAGCGAGGCGTTGTCGAAGCTGTGCATCCCGTTTCGGGGACCGTGACCGAACACGTCGTCGTGGCCCTTGAACCCGGCCTTGAGGTCGAAGCCGTAGTTCGGGATGGCAACGAGGTCCGGGGCGATGTCGTCGTGGTCGCCGTGGAAGGCGTCCTCCTTCTCGACCACGCGGTCGCACACCTTCCGGCCCTCGGGACCTTCGAGGTCTTCGAGCGCCTCCTTGAGTTGGGCGCGCTTCTGTTCGTACTCGCTCTCGGGGACGCTCCCGCGGGGTTCGCGGCCTTCGAGGTTGATGTAGAACCGACCGGGGATGAGCGAGTAAGCCTCGGTGTCGTCGCTGATGTCGCCCAGTTCCTCGTGGTCGTCGTCCTCGTAGGAAAGCCAGCCCTCGTCGGCGAGCCACTGGTTGAAGTGGACCTCGTAGTCCAGCGAGGTGAACCCGTGGTCGGAGGCGACCATCATCGTCACGTCGTCGGGCAGGTTCTTCCGAATCTCGCCGAGATAGCGGTCCACCTTCCGGTAGAAGTCGAGGAACTCCTCTTTGTACTCCATGTCCTCCTCGTAGTGCTTGTAGAGGAAGTGGTTCACCCGGTCGGTCGTCATGAAGACGCCGAAGAAGAGGTCCCAGTCGTCCTCCTGAAGGTAGTGTTTGAACGCCTCGTAGCGGGCGTCGAGGGTTTTGTGCGCGTTCTCGATGAACTCCGACTTGTCCTCGTCGTGGCCCAACTTGGCGTTGGCGTCGATGCGGTAGTCGGTAGACTGGAGGTACTCGCGCATCTCGTCGGGGTACGACGCCTTATCGACGCCCGGTGAGAGGAATCCAGAGACCATCCGCTGGACGTTGCGCTGGGGCGGGAAGGTGACGGGGACGTTCATCACCGTCGCGTCGCGCCCGGCGTCGTGAACCCGGTCCCAAATCCGGGTCGCCTGCACGTCGCGGCCCATCGGGACGTAGGTGTCGTAGGAGCCGACCTCGCGGTCTTGGAAGCCGTAGACGCCGGTCTCGCCGGGGTTCACGCCGGTCGTGAGCGCGGGCCAGCAGGCCGACGATTCGGGGGGAACGATGCTGTCGATTGCGCCCGACGACCCCTCGTCGGCGAGCGCACCGAGATGCTCGAACTCGTCGAAGTGGTCCTCGAGAAAACTATACGGCACGCCGTCGATTCCGAAGAAAGCAACGCGCGGCTTGTCGTCGCCACGGAGCTTGTCGAAGAGACCCATGTACCCCGATAGGACGACGACATACAAGAAATTTCTTTTCGTAGGCTCCGTCTTCGACGTGAACGATGATGAAGGATTCGGGCGTGAGAACCGGAAAATCGGACGGACCGCGAGCGAGCGACCGGCCATCGCCGGTCGCTCGCGGGACGGATTGCGGCCGGTGGAACAGTCCACGGGGGTCGGCCGGTGGAACAGTCCACGGGGGTCGGCCGGTGGAACAAGTCATTGGTTCAAGCAGTAGCTAGCTACTCGCCGTCTCTGACGGGGCTTCTCGCGGTCTGACCAACCACCCATTCGCTCCCCCCGAAAGTAACGACAGGGTGGGCTGAAAGCAATCTATAGATTTCTCTAGCAACGAAAAAGAACTTCAAAACAACGGAGAACGATTCTACAGCGCGCCGACTACGAACTCTCGAACGCCTCGAACAGCGCCTTCCGGGTGCTGGCGTCGATGAGCATGTCTAGCGTCTCCTCGTGGTCGCCGTCCACCTGCGCGAACAGGCCGAGGGGGACCCGAGCAGTCGCGGCGTCGGTGTTGCCGCCGGTCGTCTCGCTGGTGCCGAACGCGGAGTCCAAGATGTCGAAGGCGTTGGTTCGCACGTCCTCCGCGCGACAGGAGACGACGATAGTCTCCTCGTGGATGCCGAACACCGCGGCGGTCGAGACGCCTTCGAGTCGGAGCATCGTGTCCGCGGCCTCCTCCAGCGCCGACACCGAGGGCACCGACCCGACGTTGGTGACGGCGAAACTCGCCCGGCGCTCGCGGTTGGCGATGGCGTCGCTGATTACGTCGAAGGTGTCGCCGCTCATGCCCGGCGACCGGAGGTCCTCGATGCGCCCGAGGTCGGCGTAGGCGTGGAGGAACCCGGCGGCCTCGTAGTCGTGTTGGCCGTTCGCGCGGCGGAACTCGCGGGTCCCCGCGCGGACGCCGTGGAGGAGCGCCGTGGCAACTCGCTGGTCGGGGACCACGCCCTCGGCCTCCAACAGGCGCGTGACCGTGGTCGAAGTCGCACCGTCGTCGGTGGGGGTCACGGTGAGGATGTTCTCCTCGGCGGTCGGTCGATGACGGACCACCGCGACCACCGGCGGGTTGTTCGAGAGTTGGGGGACGCCGCCGCCGCCGCCCACCGCGACTGCGGCGTCGGCGTCGGTCAGTTTCTCGGTTCCCTCGCCGACGACTGCGAGTTCGAGGTCGAAGATGTTGCAGAACGTCTTGCTGTCCTCGCCGGTGACGGGACCCTCCGCGAACAGTTGGGCCGTGACGCCCCACTCGGTACAGAGCGTCTGGAGACCGATTGCGGCGGCTAGCGCGTCGATGCTCGGTCCCTCCGGGACGACGAGGGCGACGCGGTTCTGTCCCGCGACCGTGCTTTTGAGCGCATCGACCGGTTCCTCGCCGTCGTCGCGCCGCCAGTCGTTGACCGACTGGACGGCGTAGAAGACCAATCCACCGGAGAGCAAGAGCGTCGCGGCTACGACGACCATCTCGGCACTGCTGAACGCGGACCCGAAAGCCATCGGTTCGGCTTTGTTCAGGCCAACGTCAAATAGTTTCGGGCAGGTATCCGCCCGCTGAGAGTGTCAGAAAACGGTGAGTCGAGGTTAGGCGAAGTTCTCCTCGTAGAGGTCCATCGCGTGTTCGATGGCGTCTTGGGCGGACGCTTTGTCCTCCCAACCGAGGGTCTCGGTCTGCTTGCCCGCTTCGAGGTTCTTGTAGGTCTCGAAGAACTCCGAAATCTCGTCTTTCTGCTGGTCGCTGAGGTCCTCAACGTCCTGCACGTTGTCGTACCGGGGGTCCTCCGAGGGGACGGCGATTACCTTGTCGTCCTGTTCGCCGTCGTCGTCCATCTTCATCAAGGCGACCGGACGGGCCTCGATGACGCATCCGGGGAACGTCTGGTCTTCCACGAGAACCAGCACGTCGAAGGGGTCCTCGTCGTCGTAGTACGACTGCGGGATGAACCCGTAGTCGCTCGGATAGTGGACGTTGCTGTGGAGAACGCGGTCGAGGACGACGCCCGGAATGTCCTTGTCGTACTCGTACTTGTTGCGCTCGCCTTTGAGACACTCTACGACTGCGTAGATTTCCTCGGGCGGGTTCGGTCCCGTCTCTAAGTCTTCCCAGAGGTTAGCCATGGTGCAGTCCGAGAATCGTTCCGAAGTCCGGAAAGTCCTTTCGGCATCGGGTCACGGATTCTACCCGAAAGAAGAGGCAATTCACGCGACACCTGAAAGCAATTTTCGGCCGAGACGTTAAGTTTCATAACAAGTGGTGGTACAACTGCCGGGTAAACCGTGGAACCTCCGACCGAGTGAGGAAGGATTAAATACCATCGTGACAAATCGCAGGGTGTCAGAGTCTATGTCAGAGGCACAGACACTCACAGAGACGAGTACCGCGCGCAATCTTACCGCCTTCCAGAAGAACATCTTGACCATCCTCTCCGAGGAACCGATGTACGGTCTCGCTATCAAGCGGGAACTCGAGGACTACTACGGGGAAGAGGTCAACCACGGGCGTCTGTATCCCAACCTCGACACGCTGGTCGAGAAGGGATACGTCGAGAAGAGCGAACTCGACAAGCGAACTAACCAGTACGAACTGACCGACGAGGGTCTCGCGGTGGTCGTAGACGCCCTCCAGTGGACGCTCTCGAAGTTCGTAAACGACGAGGAACGCGGCGAGCAGGTCCGAGAAATCGTCGCGGACAACGAGTAGTATCGACTCCCGAGGACGAAGCGACGACTACTCGTCGGCCACCTCGAAGACGAGGTCGATAGACTCCTCGACGACAGTACGCTGTTTTTCCGTGGGCCACGCGTTTCGTGGGAAGTACTCCGCGAGGAATTCCTCGACTTCGCCGCTGGTGGCAGACTCCATCGGCCGGGCGTAGTGGTTGCCCATGAAGTCGGCGAACGCGTCGGCGTTGTCGCCGTGAACGTCGCCGTGTGCCTCACGGACTCGCTGGGTGAGTTCGCGGTTGTGGTCTTCGACTTCTTCCCACTCGTCGGGATTCCCCGGCCCGGACAGCGACACCTCGACTGCGCGGTCGGTGTCTTCGATGCGGTCGGTCCGAATCGTCCCGTCTTCGACCCACTCGTCGGGGTGGAGGACGAGCGTCGAACCGGTGTCCTCCTCGCGGACGCGGGCCGTGAAGTCGTGGTCGGCGAGTAGTTCCGCTCGCTCCTCGCGGTAGGCGTCGGCCTCGGCGTCGTCCACCGCGTCTCGCGCGAGTCGCGTCAGTCGTTCGGCGCGTTCGACGGTCGCGTCGGGGAGTTCGTCGTTCGGCGGAGCGTCGTCAGAAGTATCGGTCTCAGGCATCGTCGAGGGCCTCGTTCGCCAGTTTGTCGGCGCGTTCGTTTATCTCCCGCGGAACGTGGCCGAGTTCCCAGTCGTCGAAGTCCGCGAGGAGTTCCCGGACGGTGACGCGTCGTTCGCGCAGTTCCGGGTCGTTGGTGTTCCACGCGCCCGTGACCTGCTTGACGATGAGTTGGGAGTCGCCTTTCACTTCCACGGAGTCGAATCCGTAGTCGCGGGCCGCCCGGAGGACGCGAATCAGCGCCTCGTACTCGGCCTGATTGTTCGTCGCGCGGCCGATAGTCTCACTCCCCTCGGCGGCGATACCGTCGCTCGTGACGACGACCCAACCCACCGACGCCGGTCCCGGATTCCCCCTGCTCGCGCCGTCGAAGTAGAGGTAGGCGTGGCCGCCCCCTTCACGCAAAAGTGCCTCGATGTCCTGCGGGTTCGCTCCCTGAATCACGACTTTGCCGTCGTAGGCGACGGCGTTGGCGTCACCGTACGCCGCGCGCCACCGCTCGTGTTCGGAGTTGCCCGCCGACACGTCGGCACCTGCGTCGGCCAGTTTTTCGCGGGCGGCGTCCACGTCGCATTCGATGACGGGCATGGCGTCACTTCCTCGGTACCTGCTTAAACGCTTTCCGATGGTGGTTCGAAGGACGGGCGTCCCGTTTTCTGACCTTCGAGTAAGGAGTCATTATCGGCCGAGGATTTAAGTGCCTCGACACTACTACTATAAAAGTGCGATGACACGGTCCACTCGCCAGCGGGAGCGCCAAGCCGAGGCGGAGCAAACGGAGGACGAGTCAGAGGGTGTACGGGAATGCCCCGAATGTAACTCTGACAACCTCGTTAAGAGTTCCGACAGGGCGGAACTCGTGTGTGAAGACTGCGGACTCGTCGTCGAGGAGGAGCAGATAGACCCCGGTCCTGAGTGGCGCGCGTTCAACCATCAGGAGCGCCAAGAGAAGTCGCGCGTCGGTGCCCCGACCACCCAGACGATGCACGACAAGGGCCTGACGACGACTATCGACTGGAAGGACAAAGACGCCTACGGCCGGTCCATCTCCTCGAAGAAGCGCAGTCAGATGCACCGTCTGCGCAAGTGGCAGGAGCGCATCCGGACGAAGGACGCGGGCGAGCGCAACCTCCAGTTCGCACTCAGTGAAATCGACCGCATGGCCTCGGCACTCGGCGTCCCGCGGTCGGTCCGCGAGGTGGCGAGCGTCATCTATCGGCGCGCGCTCAAGGAGGACTTGATTCGGGGACGCTCCATCGAGGGCGTCGCCACCTCCGCGCTCTACGCCGCCTGTCGAAAGGAGGGCATCCCGCGAAGCCTCGAAGAAATCTCGGAAGTATCGCGCGTCGAACGAAAGGAAATCGGGCGAACCTACCGCTACATCTCCCAAGAACTCGGCTTGGAGATGAAACCGGTGGACCCCAAGAAGTACGTCCCGCGATTCTGCTCTGAACTCGAACTCAGCGAAGAAGTCCAGACCAAGGCCAACGAAATTATCGAGACCACGGCCGAGGAGGGGCTTCTCTCCGGCAAGTCGCCGACCGGATACGCCGCCGCCGCCATCTACGCGGCCTCCCTGCTCTGCAACGAGAAGAAGACCCAGCGCGAAGTCGCCGATGTCGCACAGGTGACGGAAGTCACCATCCGGAACCGGTATCAGGAACAAATCGAGGCGATGGGCATCCACAGCTAATCGGCGCAGTCTGCGACCTACCTTTCGGTTTTCGACGGAGTGCGTAGTAGTTACCGTGACCCTACGAGAGACCGGTCGTCCGGCCCGTCGAGTCCGAATCCGGGTCGCGGAGTGCGTATCTGACCTCGATTTCGTCGTACCAGACGACGGGTCGTTTCGCCCGACCGTCACGTACGAGTTCGACGACGCCGAGTTCGGCGAGTTCGTTGATAGCCGTCGAGACGTTCTTGACATCTCGGCCGACGAGACGAGCGAGTTCGCGGACGCTCGCAGGGTCTTGGTTGAGTGTCGTCCGAAGCAACGCTAAATTCTTGGGGTTCAACACGCGGTCGAGTGCTTCCTCGTCCGGCAAACTGAGCACGTGTCTCTCCTCAACTTCCTCGTCGGGTTCGAGTCGTTCGAGGTCGGCAAGTGCGTCCTCGAAGAACGATTCGGCCGACTGGACGCGAATCGTCAACGTCGTGGGGTCGGTGTTTGTGTCGGCCATAGTGTTGGCGTGGGAAACTCGCCAACAAAATAAGCGTTGGTGTTTCTACCAACGATACTCCAGCGAAGTCGGTCCCGCTAAATCAGGTCTTCCAGTTCGTCGCTTCGGAACTGCTCGGCCGGGTCTTGCTCCGGTTTCTCGGCCTCCTTGCTCGCTTCCTTGGCGCGTTCGAGGAACTCCTCGATTCGCTCGGAGCGTTCGACGCCACCGAGGAGGACGAGCGACGCGAGACGACCGCTGTCCAGTGGGAAGTCCCCGCCGCGGACCTGTAGACTGTCCGTCTCCTCTTCGAGCCACTTCCGGGCGCGCTCGACACCCTTGCGCGGGATGGTCTCGGGTTGCCCGGCCACGACCAGCAGTCCCGAGTCGGCCTCAACCGCGTTCGGGAGGCTGAGGTTGCTGAGGAGGGCGCGGCGAGTCGTGGAAGTGACGGTGTTGATGTTCTCTTCGGCGTCCTCGCTGGCCTCGGCGCTGGCGAACCCGAGCGTGGCGATGCCCCCCGACCGGAGGGTGTTGATGACCTCGCTCGAGTCCACGACGCTCTCGCCGACGCCTTCGACCGCCTCGCCCGAGGCGAAGAGTAGGCCGACGCGCTGGGCGATGTTCTGGTTGATTTTGTCGAACGCCTCGCCCATGCTCTCGCCGGAGGTGTGCCACGCGTCGTTGTCGATGAGGAGGGTCGCGTCGGCCTCTCGGACGAGGGTCTTGAGCGAGCGCCCGGCGTTGGCCTGATACATCGCGCCTTCGCCCCGGCCCGGCAGGACGCCGAGTCCGTACACCGGAATCTCGTAGACGCGGTTGAGTTCGTGCGCGAGGACCGGCGCACCGCCCGACCCCGTGCCACCGCCGAGACCGGCGACCACGAAGATGGCCTCGGCTTGGGCGGTGATGCGACCGTCCAAAGCGTCCATCACCTCGGTCGCGTCACTCTGCATCACTTCAGCGCCGAGTTCGTTGTCACCGCCGACGCCGTGGCCCTTCACGCGGTCCTGACCCACGAGGACGGTATCGAGGTCGAGTTCTCGGAGGTCGGTTTTCGCCGAATTCACCGCGATGGCTCCCTGTACTGCGCCGAATCCCATCTGCTGGTCGTACTCGGCCAGTCGCTGGGTGAGTTTCCCCCCGGCCTGTCCGACACCAATCAGGACGACTTTCATGCGCGTTGGGTTGAATTGACGGCTAATCAACCTTCCGGCGCGGGAATCGCGGTCGTGCCCCCAGTCGGTGTATCTGGGTAGACAAAAATGAAGTCGTCCGTCGAACTCCGGCGACAGACGCGGAATTTTGCCCGTTTCCGTGTAGACGGCGAACGTCGGAGTGGTCGCGGCCGCGTCGAAAGCGCCGGTTGTGTAACAAGCGCGGGTCAACGGCGCGACATTCGGAAGTCGGTCTGACAGCCTCGTTCTTCGTTGTTACGCCTTAGGCGAGAGCCTGTTCGCTATCCGGACAGACCTCGATGTAACACTTCTCGTACTCCGGACTCGCCGACAACTGGGCAGTCGAATCCGACAGAGAGTCGATACCTTCGATGCTATCCGGACAGACCTCGATGTAACACTTCTCGTAGCCAGGGTTCTCCGACTGAACCGCAGCAGCCGAACCAGTGGCGAGCAATCCAACCGCGACGACGGCCAACAGCAGGCCGAGTAGTTTTGCGTTCATGGGGTCGAGAACTCGTTTAACGTGACAGTGTGTGGCACTGCCACAGTCACTATAATGTTTTTCATTAATTAAATTTTATTGTATTTATATATACATTTCACGGGCTAGATTATAAATGTGAGGGCGGGACCAACTCGTGCTATGTCCCGCCCAGATGGATTCGACCAGCGACTCCGCGCCGTGGAGCGCGCACTGACCGACGGCGACAGCGACCTGACCGACCTCTCGGACGCCGCGGAACTGACCCGCGAAGTCCAACGACTGACCGCACGACTCGACGACGTAGAGGACCGCCTCGACGAACTCGACGCCGCGACACAGGCGCTCCGGGGCTACGTCGGCAACGTCAGAGGGGTCAACGAGACCGTCGAGCGTCGCGCCGACGCCGCGCTTGCGAAGGCCGAGGCGCTCGAAGCGGAACTCGACTCGGGCGAGCGACGGGACGACGCCGACGAGCGAGCGAGTCGAACGACCGACTCCGGCGACTGGCGACTCCGCTCGGACCGACCGGAGACCGATTCCGGAGTCGGCGACCTCCGCGCTGGCGACGGTGGTTTCGAAGGTGACGCCGACGATTCGGAGGCCGACACCGATGCCGATTCCGACACCGGCCTGCTCGCCCGCATCGCGGAGTCGCTGTAGTGTTGCGGGTGGTCATCGCCGTCGCGCTAGCGGCGGCGCTGGTCGCGGCCGTCACGCCCGCGCTCGAAGACGCGCGAGCGACCCGGACCGAGCGCCTCACGGAGCGCGAACTCGGCCGCCTCGAAAGGGCCGCGGCCACGCTCGCCAACGAGGAGTCCCCCGGCGCGCGCCGGACGCTCGCGCTGTCGTTTCCCGCGGAGTCGCCGACGGCGACTCCGCTGGCGTTCGTCTCGCTCGGCGGACTGCCGGGGAACGAATCGACCGCGGCCGACACCGCCGTCAGCGACGTGTTCGCCTTCCGGGTCGCTGGCGACCCCCGACGCGTCCGCCGCGCCGAGACCGACCTGCGCGTCGTCCGCGACGGACGAGTCACGACCGACGACCGGGCGCTCGTCCTCGGCGGCGGCGAGAGCTATACGGTGACGCTCCGACTGGTCCGCCGGGGCGGGCGTCGGACAGTAATCGTGTCCATCTAGACAATATCTTGCTATCTTTGAGCCATATATAGATATTCTTGATGGTTGGAATTCTTGTCTCATCGTGACTGACCGCTCGGGCCACGAGCGCGAGCGCGCCACAGCAACCCTCCGCGCGACGACACGGCCCCGACCGCGACCTCTCGCGCGAGGGTTTAAACCCGAGGACGGAACGAACCCTGCCCATGCGAAATCCACTGGCGCGCTTGCGCGACTCGGACCCCGACTGCGCCTGCGAACCCACCTTCGAGGCCGACCGCCTCCTGCTCGACGCCGGAAACTGCCCCGGCGCGGGCGACTTGGCGACCGAACCGGCCTGCCGTCGGACGGCCGTCAGCGCCTTGGCCGACCGGGAGACCCGAGCGGTCGTGACCCGGACCCACCACCTCGAACGCGCCTACGAGGGCGAGTCGGCCGCGCTTCTCGTCGCGGCCGGGCGCTTTGCCGAGCGCGCGGCGTTCTACGACCGGACGCTCGCCCGGCGCGCCGAACGCGACCCGCTCGGGGCCGCACGCGCCGCGGTCGGACGCGCGGGACCGGTCGGCGACATCGCGGCCGAGACCGGACTCGCCGAGTGCGCTCGCCGCGTCGAGGACTACGACGACGCGCTCCGCCCCTTCGTCGGCCCGCCGATTGCGAAGGCCCGCGTCGCCGCCGAACCCCCGCCGGACGCGACCCTCGCCGAGACGCGCCGACTCGACACGGGCGCGACGGTCAGGGTTTACGAAACCGAGCGCGCGCTCCGGACCTACCACCTCGAACCCGTCGAACACACCTTCTCGGAGTCGGCGCTCGCGCTTCTCGCCGACGCCTACCGACTCCTCGCCCGCGGTGAAATCGACCCCGGCGAGCGCGCGCCCGGCAGGGCAGTCCGGCGGGTCGCGGACGCGAACGCCGATTCCGCCCCCGACTTCGCCCCCGATTCCGGCCCCACCCTCGACGAACCGGTCGAAGCGCTCGCCGCGGCGCTCCGCAAGCACACCCGCGGCCACGGCGTCCTCGCGGACTTCTTCGCCGACTCTTCGGTCTCGGACGTGTTCGCCACCGCGCCGGTCGGCGAGAACCCGATTCGCGTGACGGCCGACGGCGAGCGCATGCGGACCAACGTCCGCCTCACCGACTCGGGCGCGCAAGCCCTCGCCTCGCGCTTCCGGCGCTCCAGCGGCCGGGCCTTCTCACGGGCGTCCCCGACGCTCGACGCGACCGCGAAGACGAGAGCAGGCGAAGTCCGGGTCGCGGGCGTCACCGACCCCGTGAGCGACGGGCCGGGATTCGCGTTCCGCGCACACGACACCACGCCGTGGACCCTTCCGGCGCTCGTCGCCAACCGGACCCTTCCGGCGTCCGCGGCGGCCCTGCTCTCGCTCGCCGCCGAACGCGCCGCGGCCGGACTCGTCGCAGGACCCCGCGGCGCGGGCAAGACCACCCTGCTGAGCGCGCTCTGCTGGGAACTCCCCGCGGCGACCCGAACCGTCGTCATCGAGGACACACCCGAACTCCCGGTCTCGGCGCTCCAGTCCGGCGGTCGGGACGTGCAACCGCTCCGGACGACGACCGGCGACGGGCCGGGTCTCGACCCCGCCGACGCGCTCCGGACCGCGCTCCGACTGGGGGAAGGCGCACTCGTCGTCGGCGAAGTCCGCGGCGAGGAGGCCGCGGTCCTCTACGAGGCGATGCGCGTCGGCGCGAGCGGCGACGCGGTTCTCGGCACCATCCACGGCGACGGCGGCGCGGGCGTCCGCGAGCGGGTCGTCTCGGACCTCGGGGTCCCCGCCTCGTCGTTCGCCGCGACCGACCTCGTGGTGACGCTCGAAGCCGTCTCGACGCCCGCGGGCAAGCGCCGCCGGGTGAAGTCGGTCGAGGAAATCGTGGACGGCGACCGGTTCGAGAGCCTATTTCGCCTCCGAGACGACGGACTCGCGGCCACGGGCCGCATCGACCGCGGGAACAGCGCGCTCGTCGCCGGACTCGGAGAGTCCGGCGACTCCTACGCCGACGTGCGCGCGGCCCTCCGGGAGCGCGAGACCCTGCTCGCGGACCTCGCAGGCGAGGGCCGGACGAGTCCGGACGCGGTGGTGTCGGCCTACGCCGACCGGAGGGAAGCGTGACGGCGAGTCCGGTGTCCGGTCGCGCCGCCGGTCTGCTCCCCCGTCTCCTCGCCGGACTCCTCGTCCGCCTCGCGCGACTTTGGCCGCGGTCGGTCGAGACCGGCGACGACCTCCGGCGGGCGCTCGCGTACCTCGACGCCGACGTGGACGCCGAGACGACGGTTCGGGCGGGGTACGGGACCGCCGGGGTCGTCGGAGTCGCCGGAGTTCTCGCGGTGGCGATTGCGCCCGGCAGACTCCGATTTCTGGTCGCAACTGCGGCCCTCGCGCTGGCGGGCGGTGTCTCCCACGCCGCCCGCCGTGGGCCGGTCGCGCTGGCGACTGCGCGTCGGACCGCCGCGCTCGGGGCCGCGCCCGCGCTCGTCGCGCGGGCGGTCCTGCGGATGCGCGTCGAACCCGCGAGCGAGCGCGCGGCGGCGTTCGCGGCCAGCGGGGAGGAACGACTCGCGGCCGACCTCCGGGAACACGTCCGGCGGGCCGCCGGGACTCCGCAGTCGGGTCTGGCGTCGTTCGGCGCGGCGTGGGCCGAGTGGAACCCGCCGCTCCGCCGGGCCGTCCTGCTCGTGGAGTCGGCGGCCGACGCCCCGGCGGGCGAGCGCGAGACCACGCTGGACCGGGCGATGACGGCGATGCTGGACGGGACGCGCGACCGGATGGCCGAGTTCGCCGAGGAGGTCCGGGGACCCGCGACGGCGCTCTACGCCTTCGGCGTCCTGCTTCCGCTCGCGCTGGTCGCGGTCCTGCCCGCGGCGCGGGTTGCGGGCGTCGCGCTCTCGGTTCCCGCGCTGGTGGCGCTCTACGACCTCGGTCTGCCCGCGGTGCTGGTCGCTGGCGGCGCGTGGTTGCTGGTCCGGCGACCCGCGGCGTTCCCGCCGCCGGAGGTGTCTCGGGAGCATCCCGAGGTGCCCGACCGACGTTGGCCGACCGTCGTTGCGGGTGCTGGCGCGGGCGTCCTCGCCGTCGTCGCCACCGCGCCGTTTCCGGGATGGACGCGCTGGCCCGCGGTGGTCGGCGGAGCGGTGGGGGCCGGTCTCGTCGTGCGATTTCGGCCGGTCAAGCGGGTCCGGGACGACGCCCGCGCAGTGGAGAACCACCTGACCGACGCGCTCTATCTGGTCGGCAGGCGGGTGAGCGACGGCGCGTCGGTAGAGGCCGCAGTCGAGGACGCCGCGCCCGAGGTGGCGGGTCGGACCGGCGAGACGCTGGCGGCGGCCGCGGGCGTCCAGCGACGGCTTCGGGTCGGCGTCCGGGAGGCGTTTCTCGGCGACCACGGCGCGCTCGCCGACGTGCCGAGTCAGCAGGCCCGGAGCGCGGCCGCACTGCTCGCTGTCGCCGCCCGCGAGGGGAGACCGGCGGGACGCGCGGTGGTCTCGATGGCCGACCACGTGGACGACCTCCAGCGGGTCGAGCGCGAGGCCCGGCGCGAACTCGCAAGCGTGACCGGGACGCTCCGGAACACCGCCGCGGTGTTCGGTCCGCTGGTCGGCGGGGCCACGATTGCGCTCGCCGACGGGATGGCTCGGGGGACGCTCGGAGAACCGCTTCCGACTGCGGCGCTCGGTCTCGCCGTCGGCGGGTACGTCCTGCTGTTGGCCGCGATTCTGACCGCGCTGGCGACCGGACTGGAACGAGGATTCGACCGCGCGCTGGTCGGCTACCGGGTCGGGGTGGCGCTCCTGTCGGCCGTCGGGTCGTTCTTCGCGGGGTTCGTCGGGGTAGGGTTCGCGGCGTGAGGACGGCTTTGGAGCGCTCAGCGTGACTCTTCCATCCCGGCGCGCGCTGGCGCGGCCTCCGTGCCGCGCCATCGTCGCGCGAGGGGGCGAGCATCGCAGGGAGAAGCGACCGGAGGGAGCGACGACCGAGACGCGCAGTCGGTTGGGGAGGTGTGAGGCCGTCGCGGTGCCGTGCGGGGCGGTGGCGGTGCCGTGCGGTCCTGATTGGTTCAAGCCTGTCCCCCGCTTCCTCGACCAGTCACCTTCCTCGAACCGTCTCCGACCTCGCGTCGCTCGAACGCGAGCGCGATGGAGAAATAAAAATTCACCTTAAAGAAAGAAAAAGGCTTTTCTAAACAATATCTAGGTTGCTAAAACGGTCGATGCCGAACTGGTCGATGGGGTGGTCTGTCTCGCCGTCCGCCACCAAGTCCGCGACGACCGACCCCACCACGCTGGAGAACTTGAAGCCGTGGCCCGAGAACCCGGCCGCGACCGTCACCTGCGGGTGGTCGGGGTGAGTGTCGATGACGAATCGCTCGTCGGGCGTGTTCGTGAACATGCAGGTCGAGAGGCGCATCGTCGGTCCCGCGGCGTCCGCGAAGTAGTCGTCGGCGTACTCCCGGAGAATCCGCTCGTCGGTGGCGTTCGGTTCCCGGTCCATCTCGTCGGGGTCCACCGCCTCGCGGCGGTGGTTGTACTTGCCGACTTTGAATCCGGGGACGCCGTGAATCGGGAAGCCGTAGAAGTACCCCTCGTTACACCGCATCGAGAACACCGGGAACTCCTCGGGCGCGAATCGGTCGGGCGAGTCGGGTTGGAACCACCCGAGGACCTGCCGCTCGGGTTCCAACACCGGCGCGAGGTCCGGCAGGAGCTTCCCGGTCCACGCGCCCGCCGCGACCACCAGCGAGTCGGCCTCGTAGGTCGTGGTTCCGTCGGCCCCGGGGAGCGCCGACTCCGCCTCGACTTCGACGCCGCCGTCGTCGAGCGGCCGCCAGTCTGCGACCTGCGTCCGGGCGCGAATCTCGGCACCGCGGGCCTGCGCGCCCTCGACGTGCGCGACGATGCACTCCTCGGGGACGAGGTACCCCCCGCGGGGCTGGAACACGGCGCGGAACTCCTCGGGCACGTCGTAGCCGGGGAATCGGTCGTTGAGTTCCGCGCCCGACAGCACGTCGTGGTCGAGTTCGTGTTCCCGGCAGGCCCGGCGCGCGCCCTCGAAGATGTCGCTGTCCGCGGGACCGACCGCGACCGACCCGGTCTCGTGGACGAGTCGCTGGCCGTACTCGTCGCCGAGCGACGCCCACTGTTCGTAGGCCGACCGCAGGAGCGGGACGTACGACGGATGCTCGTAGTACGCCAACCGGATGATTCGGGTGTAGCCGTGCGAGGACCCCCGCGTGTGGGGCACGTCGTAGCGTTCGAGACCCAGTACGTCCGCGCCGCGGTCCGCGAGGTGGTACGCCGCGGCGCTTCCCATCCCGCCGACGCCCACGACGATGGCGTCGTAGCGGCGGTCCTCGGCAGTCTCGGCAGTCGGTTCGTCGTCCATGTGCGAACGAACACTCGCCTCGGACCTAAGTTTCGCCGGTTCGGGCAATATCCGGACGTGCGTGGGTATTGGGCCGGGGGCGTGACCGAGACCGAAGTGGGATGGGGAACGACGTGGCGAGAGCGGGGCGACAGACTCGAACCAATCAGGTCCGGGACCGCACGCCACCGCACCCCCACGCCACCGCGGGTTTCACGCCTCCCATCCTCGGCGACCGCGGACGCGGCCGCCGTCCGCCGGAAGACGGTCCTGCTCGCTTCGCTGTCTCCGAAAATAGGGGATTTTCGGGATGACGAGGGCGTTGCTCTCGAACCATGCGGGCGGGCGACTTCCGAGCCTTCAGTCGCTCCACTCCGTGATACGAGTCGGCGCGCGCAGAACCGCGCGCCAGCGCGCGCCGGGGAGGCTAGAGCCTTCCGCGAACCAGTTCCACGCCGGACCCCCATGCGAGAGTTTAAATCCGAGGACGGGACGAACCCGGCCCATGCACTGAGAGTTGCCGCGGGGCGGCCGAGCGAAATCGGCGGTGCAACCGCTCCGCGAGGGACAGCACCACCTGTACGCCACGCCGATAGCCGCTGGCACGTCGCGCGAGTAAGGTTCAAAGCGTTCGGGTCCCAAACAGCGACGAATGCGTCTCGACGAGTACATCGAGGGCCTCGGCCCGGACGAGACCGACCGCAAGCGCCGTCTCGCCGAGGAGAAGTCCTACGAGATTCTCGACTACGTGGACGACTTCCAAGACCGCTTCTCGGAGGTCGCGCAGGGCGACTCGCTGGTCGGTAGCACCTCGCCGTCGGTGTTCGTCGGGCGGTCGAACTACCCGAACGTCTCGACGGGCATCCTCTCGCCCGTCGGCGAGGAGGACCGCGCCTCGGAGTTCACCACGAGTAGCGACTGGTACGAGCGCGGCCTCGACATCGACAACGTGCTTCAGTACCGGACCGGCCTGCTGAACTCGAACCACGCCGCGAACGTGGACAACGTGGACGACGTGTGGGACGGGTTCGTCGGCACCCAGCGCGAGGTCGCCATCGCCGACCGGCCGGTGGACGTGGAAATCGGTCTCTCGGACTCGCTGGACCTCGACGTGGACGTGGACGCGATTGCGACCCCGACCGGTCCCTCGGCGCGCGCCACCTCCGCGGACCTGACCGAGAACCCACACGTCCCGCGCCCGGTGAAAAAGACCCTCGAAGACGACGACTGGCAAGCCCAAGGCGCGATGACCTACCTCTACCGTCGCGGGTTCGACGTGTACGAAATCAACGACATCCTCTCGGCGGGCGCGCTCGGCCGCGGCCAGAATCGCCGACTCGTCCCGACGCGGTGGTCCATCACCGCGGTAGACGACACTATCGGGCAGTATCTCCGGGGACAGGTTCAGACCAACCCGAGCGTGGACGAGACGCAGGTGTGGGTCAACGAGTACCTCGGCAACCGCTACTGGGTCGTCCTCACGCCGGGCCAGTGGGAGTACGAACTCGTGGAGATGAAGGCTCCGGGGAGCGTCTGGAATCAGGACCCCAACGGCGAGACGTGGATGGCGAGCGCCCACGAGGGCTACGAGGGCCGGACCGGGTACGTCGAGGAGACCGCCGGGGCCTACTACGCCTCCCGACTCGCGGCCCTCGAACACCTCGAATCCGTCGGGCGGCAGGCCAAGTGCCTCGTCCTCCGGGAGGTCTCGGACGACTACTGGGCACCGGTCGGCGTCTGGCAGATACGCGAGAGCGTCCGCAACGCCTTCGACGGCGAGTACGGCGAGGCCGAGACGTTCCACGGCGCGGTCCGAGAAATCGCGCCACAGCTACCGGTCTCGCTCGCGGCCCTCCGGCGCAAGTCCCACATGCTCTCGGGACTGCAAGCGAACCTCGCGGACTTCTCGTGAGCGTGGATTGGTCGCTCTGCGTCGTCGGAAACGTTGGAGAAGCCGCCGGGACGAAGGCCCCGAATGCCCCCGCCCGCTCGCGGTCGCTCTGCGGGATATTCTCGCTCGTTCACTCCGTTCACTCGCTCGAATAGTGCCCGCAGAGACGACCACGGGTCTGCGACCCGCGAGCGGGCGGCCCCTTTATCCCACCCCTGCCGGTTGGTCCGCCGAGCGCACCCTGTCGGTTGGTCGGCCTGCGCCAACCACACCGAACGACGCCCGTCGTTCGCGGAGAAGATTTATTCCGCTTCTCGACCCATTCTGACACATGGTTCCCCTGCAAGTCGGCGTCCCCGGCGGCCCGGAGTTGCTCATCATCCTCCTCATCGCCATCTTGCTGTTCGGCGTCCCGATAGCACTCGTCGCTGGCGGACTCTACTTCTACCGGCAGTCGAAGTCCGACCGACCCGCCAGCGAGGAAATCGAAGCGCTCCGGCGGGAAGTAGAACGCCTCCGCGAGGAAGTCGAGGGGTCGGACAGCGAGGAGTAGTTACGCGGTATCGAGGTTCGCCCACGCCTCGTCTACGAACTCGCCGGTGTCCTCGACGATTTGCTCCCACTCGTCGTCGTCGGGGGCCATTCCCGCGAGTCGCGCGACCTTCATGATGCTGACGTGGTAGACGGTCTGTCGGCCGGGTTCTTCCTGCCAGACGACCACGTTACACGGGAACAGCGCGCCGATTCGGTTGTCGCTCGCATCGAGCGCTCGGTTCGCCATGTTGGGATTGCACGCGCCCAACACGTAGTAGGGGTCGCGGTCCGCGCCGATTTTCTCCGCGAGCATGTCGGAAGCCGAGAACTCGGTGGCGACACCGAATCCGGCGTCGGTGAACGCCTCGCGGACGTGTTCGACCGCTTGCTCGTGGTCCATTTCGAGGGTCGCGCGCTTCTCGCCGATGTCGTCACTTTCGAGCGCAGTGGGGTCTATTGGAAGACTCATACAAGACTACCTTCGCGTTCGAGGGTAAAAAGTCCGCGCCCTCCGGCCGTCTCTGAGAGGGGTTCACACCGGAATCGGAAGCCACGACAGCCACCGGACCACCTGCTCGGGCGGCAACACCGGCGGGTGAAGCACCAACCAGTCCAACAGGCCGAGTCCGATGCCGTGGGCGACGACCGAGGGGAGAATCGAGTTGCTCTTGTAGTCTACCGCGCCGAACAGCACGTCGGTCGGTCCCGACAGAGCGAGTTCGATTGGCGGCTTGTACATGTGGTGGAAGACGTAGACGACCGGACTGATGAACACGCTCTTGAACCCGATTTCGCGCACGCCGACGCAGAGCAGGCCCCGGTAGTACGTCTCGGCCGCCAGCGCGACGAGAAACTGCATGACGGCGTGGGGCAGAAACTGTCCGAGCGCGGGACTCGTCTCCCACATCGGGTAGTAGGCCCGAATCGTCGGGAGCGACGACCCCACGACGTAGAACGGCAGGACGAACAGCGAGAGCAAGACGGTGTTGCGAATCGCGGTTCGGTCCACCCTGTAGCCGAGGTGCCGCCCGTGCCGGACGCCGAGCGCGAGCGGTGCGAGAACGTAGACGACAGTATCTCGGAGTAGTCGCTCGTTCAGTCCGCGCACGTCCCACGCCATCCAGACGCCGGTCAGGACTGCTCCGGCGAGGAGCGCGCGCTGGACCCAACTCAACCGGGCGAACCCCCGGCGGACCGACCGAGCGACCGACACGCTACTCGTCGGCCGTCGGAACCGCTCCGGGACCAATCACGTCTCGGACCAGTTCGAGGAACTCTTGACGGCTCTGGAAGTAGGTCTCGTCCACCTGCTCCAGCAGGTCGGCCAGTTCGCGCGGCCCGTCGGGAGTCCGGACAGTCGCGTCCTCTTTCCGGAGAATCTCGCTCTTCTGTATCGGCCAGTGAAGCCGCGAGGCCACGCGCACCAGCGGCGCGCCCTCGACGGGTTCGCCCTCGCCGAGTTCGACGGCAGGCTCTGCTTCTTCCTCGTTGTCGTCAGCCATACGCCGCGATTCGAATCCCTCGGGATTAGAGCTTTCGGAACGGGCCGTTCGCGCGCGCTGGCGCGGCGAGTCGTCGCGGCGTCACTTACTCGCGGACGACGACGTAGCCGTCGCTGTAGACGGTAACTTCGTAGTCGAGAAGATGGAATACGACGTGCCCGCTCCCGCGAGGCATCCCGTTGTGCTTGTCGCTGAAGAGGTTGTCGAGGGCGTCGGGGTCGATTTGGTCGTAGAGTGGCGTTCCGATTTCGGCGGGGTCGAGGTCCGCGGCGTCAGCAACTGCGTCGATAACTGCGGTGCTGAGTGGCTCGTCCCGGTCGTACGTCGCACTCTCGGTGATACCGTTGGTCTCGTTCAGGTTCTCGGTGACGTTTTCGCTCATTTGTCATGTGCCTCCATTCGGACGGCGATACTCTACGTTGCCGTAGCAATCTATAAAAACTCACCGCATCAAATTGAAGCGGTTATTTTGTCTATAATTCGTCTCGGCCTACTCTAGTCCGTAGTCTCCGCCGTACTTCAGGAAGAAGTACGCCAAGAGGACGACCGAAACCATCGCGGCCATCGTGACGATACCGACGACTCGCGCGCTCTCGGGGATGTCCGGTACGGCCCCGCCGTCACCGTCGCCGCCACCTGCGTCCGCGGAGACGGTGAGTTCCGCGACCATCCCGGCCGTCTCGTGTGGGATGCAAAAGTAACCGTAGGTTCCCTCTACCTCGAGCGTGTGCTGGTAGGTCTCGCCGCCAGCGATGTCGCCGTCCGGATAGGCGCTCCGTGCGGCCTCTTCGCTGTCGAACCCGCCAGAGGCGAAGTACTGGGCCTCGTCCGGAATCTCGTCCTCGTAGGCGGTCACAGAGTGACCGACGCTCCCGACGTTCTCCCAGACGACGGTGGTTCCGGGCGCGACAGTCGTCTCCTCCGGGTCGAAGACGAGTCCGTCGGTCATGTCTATCGTTCGCTGGTTGCCCTGCGCTCGCGCCTCGGCTTTGCCCGCGGCGTAGGACGACGCGACGGTGCCAGCAGTCGCGCCGAGGAACCCCCGTCGGGACACCGCGGTCGAACTCTCTCCCCCCATAGCGTTTCGAATCGGTCCCAATCCCCAAAGCAGTTACTCCGGTCGCGGGTCGCTCTGCTCAGGGTCGCTCCGCCGCGATTTCCGCTATCGCTCCGGCGAGTACGTCGATGCCGATTGGAAGCGTCTCCTCGTCCACGTCGAACGTCGCGGTGTGGTGGCCGCCGGGGTGGTCGGTGCCGACGCCGACGTAGGCGGCCTTGCCGCCGTTGCGCTGGACCGCCCGCATCAGGTAGGTCGCGTCCTCGCTCCCGCCGAGTTCGCCGCGTTCGATTACCTCCTCGACGCCCTCGCTCTCGTCGGCCACGTCGCCGACGATAGCGACGAGTGCGTCGTCGCTCTCTGCGCTCGGGGCCTCGCCGTTGGTAGTTATCTCGACTTCGCACCCGTGCATCTCGGCGGCGGATTCGAGGACGCGCTCGGCGCGCTCTTTCATGTAGTCTTTGAGTTCGGTCGTCTCGCCGCGGACCTCGCCCTCTACGAAGGCTTCTTCGGGAACGATGTTGGTCGCGGTGCCGCCGCCGACCTTGCCCGCGTTGACTCTGGTCGCGCCGTCCTCGTGGCGCGCGATGGCGTAGAGGTTCTGGACCGCAGTCGCCATCGCCTGCACCGCGTTCTCGCCCTCGTTGGGTCGCCCGCCCGCGTGGGCCGGAACGCCTTCGAACTCGGCGCGGAAGTGGCTCACCGCGAGGAAACCGTCCATCCCCGCGACGACTTCGCCGGTCGGGTGGTCGAGACCGACGTGGGCCGCCAACAGGTAGTCCACGTCGGCGAGGTGGTCGCTCTCGGCCATCGACTTGCCGCCAGCTATCATCTCCTCGCCGGGTTGGAAGAAGACCTTCAGGGTGCCCTCGAAGTCGCTGTTCTTGACCGCTTCGATGACCCCGAGACCGATGGTCGCGTGGGCGTCGTGGCCGCAGGCGTGCATCGCTCCCTCGTGTTCGGACCGGAAGCCCTCCGCGACGGGTTCGTGGTCGTCGTCGGTTGATTCCTCGCGGAGCAGTCCGTCGATGTCCACCCGGAGACCGACCGTCGGGCCGTCTTCGGGGTTCTCGCCCTGTTCTACGACTGCGACCGCGCCGGTGTACCCGCCCGCTAATTGCTGGAGGATTTCCTCGTCGGCACCCTCCTCGCGGGCCTGTTCGTACCACGCTTCGAGTTCGTCGTCGTCGGGGACCGCCATGCGCTCGTCCTCGGCGATTGCGTCGGGACCGACGTAGAGGTCGTCCACGCCGATTCGTTCGAGTTCCTCGACGATTCGGGCGGTCGTGTAGAACTCCCGCCACGCCGGTTCGGGGTGGCGGTGGAGTTCGCGCCGCAGGTCCACGAGTCGGTCGCGTTCTGCCTGTTTGCTCATGTGGCTTCGGAGGAACGCCGAGACCTTAAGTGCTTGAGAGTCGCCGACTCGGATTCCTGTCCTGACGGAAAGCTGTTGGTTGCGTCATCAAATGGGTTCTTATACCCACGTTCGGTAGGACTTACCGAGAGTATGGTAGACACGGGAGACGAAGAATCAGCCGAAGAGTCAGTTGCAGAGGAACTGGCCGACGCTAGACAGGCTCGAAGCGGGCCGCGAATCGAGTTCTACGGCGGGCCAGCGGCCAGCGCCATCCCCATCGCGCTGTTCATCGGATGGGCAATCTTCCAGAGCGGCGTCCTGCGAATCGGCGACACGACCGGACTGGTCGCCGGGATGCTGGTGTCGCTCATCGTCGGGATGTTCTTCGCCAAGGGAGACTGGAAGACCTACGCCAACACCATCTTTGAGGGGATGACCCAGCGCGTGGCCGCGACTGCCATCGTCGCGTGGCTCTGGGCGGGCATGTTCGCCGACACGATACAGGTCGGCGGGTTCGTCGGCGGTCTCGTCTGGGCGGCAGACGCGCTCTCGGTCGGCGCGTCGCTGTTCCCGGCAATCACGTTCATCCTCGCGGCCCTGCTCGCCACCGGTATCGGCACGGGGTACGGCACCACAATCGCGTTCACCGGACTGTTCTTCCCGGCGGGCGTCCTCGTCGGCGCGAACCCGACCCTGCTGTTCGGGGCGATTCTCTCCGGAGCGGTCTTCGGGGACAACCTCGCGCCGGTCTCGGACACGACCATCGTGAGCGCGGTCACGCAGGACGCCGACATCGGCGGCGTGGTCGCCTCGCGGTTCAAGTACGCCATCGTCGCGGCGGTGTTGGCGTTCGTCAGCTATCTCGTCGCGGGGTCGGTCATGCCCAACGCCGACGTTGCGGGAAGCGCGAACGTGCTGGCCGGACAGTCCGAAGCGCTCGGACTCGTCCACCTCGCGTCCATCGGCGTCGTCATCGTCACGGCCGTCAGCGGGCGGCACATCGTGGAAGCGATTTCGTGGGGCCTCATCGTCGCCGCCGTCTCGAACGTCGCGTTCGGTCTGGCGTCGGTCTCGGAGATGCTCCTGTTCACGGCACCCGAGAACGTCGCGTTCGCCCGGACGCTCGACGCGCTTCCGTTCGTGACGACGGCACCGGCCGCCTCGGAGCAAATCGGCGTCTCGGGCACCATCTACTCGGGCGCTGTCGGGTTCTTCCCGCTCATCGTCCTGACCCTGCTCATCGTGGCGGGGGCGCGAATCATGATTCAGGGCGGCGGATTCGAGGCCATCCAGAACTGGTTGCTCGAAACGGTCGCCACCAACGTCCGGCGGGCCGAGACCACGATGGTTCTCGGTACGGCGTCGGTCAACGCGATGATTACTATCAACACCGCCGCCGAAATCGCCATCGCGCCCTACGTCGCGCGCATCGGCGAGCGGTTCAACATCAACGGCTACCGGCGCGCCAACATTCTCGACGCCAACACCTCGGCGCTCGGCTACATCTTCCCGTGGGCGGGCGGCGTCCTCGTGGGCTACACCGAGATGCAGGGACTCGTCGGCGCGGAAGGCTTCGACTGGTTCACTCGGTCGCTGTTGGTCAACCCCGCGGAAGTCTGGCCGTTCGTCTTCCACGGGTGGTTCCTGTTCGGCGTGTTCATCATCTCGGCGCTTACCGGGTTCGGACTGGAGTACACCACCGACCGCGAGTCCGAGGAGGTGGCTCGCGTATGAGCCTCCGCGAGAAGTACCTCGCTGGCCTGACCTTCCGGACGAACAAGCCCGAGTTCGAACCGGGCGAGGAGATTTCGGCGTTCGTGACGGGCTACGACGGCGACACGCCGGTCGCGCGCATCGGCGACACGATTCTCCGAGTCGAAGACGCACCGGACGACGCCCTCGACACCCGCGTCAAACTCCGCGTCGAGGAGTTCGACGGCAACGACCACCACGGGACCGCGACGTATCTGGAGACGGTCGGCGGGTCGGCGTTCTGACCGGGGCGTCGGTCGCTCGGGTCTGGAGCAATATTTTTCGTTCTTTTAGAAATATAGAGAAGTGTTTGAGCGATATGTAACATTCTCGTCGGCGCGTTCGGGCGCGGCGCGTTCGCGCCGCGCCCATCCGCGCAAGGGTGAGTGAGCGACCGCAGGGAGCGAGCGAGTCGGTTGGGGAGGGCGTGGTCGTTGGGTGCGGTTGCGGTCCGAACCTGTAGCTACCCTCTTCAGTTTCTCTCCGCCGTCCCGTAGTTGTCTCTCCAGACTCCTCCGCCGTCCGTAATCGTCTCCAGACTCTCTCGGCCGTCTCACCGTCGCTACTCGGTGTCTCGTCTCGGAGTTCGAGATGGAATAGCACGAGCGCCGCGCAGAGCGTGCGTCCGCAGAATCAGGCCATCTGCTCGATTTGCTCCAACTCGACTTCGACGTGGACGCCGTCGGGGAAGTCGAACTGGGCGACTCGCCGGGCCAACTCGTTGTGGCCGACGATTTCCATCTGGCGGGTGTACACCGTGTAGTCCCACGACCGGAACTGCCGGGTCTCGTCGCCCGCCGTCGATTTGTACTGCGGGACGCTGAGTCGCTCCGGCGGTGCCGAGTGCGGCCCGCGGAGTTCCGCGCCCTTTCGTTCTGCCGTCGAGCGAATCTCGTCTACGACGTTCTCCAGCGCGGGTCGGTTCCCGCTCTGAAGTCGGATTTTGGTTACGAAGGTCATGGCTGGGGTGTTCGGTGTCGAACGTGTTCAGTATCGAGGTACGTAAAACGTCTGTTCTTCGCGCGGACGACGTGCCGGGAAACGCCGCATTTATATATTTTACACGACACTTTTGCTTACGCGTCCTCGTCAACCGACGGCGAGCGTGACAAGTGCCAGCATGCGTCTTCAAAATTTCTAACGTGTTTTGAGCCGTTTCCGGAAATCTATCCTCCGACATTCTCTTAACGCACCGCCGTATACACTCCAGTAAATGACGGTTGAAGCTACGAGCGCGGGTGCTATCCTCTACCGGGATACCCGCGGTCGCCGGGAATACCTCCTCCTCAAGTCCCGTCCGGGCGACTGGGAGTTCCCCAAAGGCGGCGTGGAGGGGGACGAAGAGCTACAGCAAACGGCCATACGGGAAGTGAAAGAAGAGGCGGGCATCAAGGACTTCCGCCTCTTGGACGGCTTCCGCGACGACTACGATTACGTCTTTGAGGCCAACGGCAACACCATCCACAAGACGGTCCACCTGTTCGTGGCCAAGTCCTACGAGGCGAGTGCGGAACTCTCCCACGAACACCGCGACCACCAGTGGCGCGACTACGAACAGGCCATCAACACCATCACGCAGGACGGTCCGCGCGAAATCCTCGAAGACGCCCACGAGTTCCTGAACGAAAAGGAAGAAAACGGCGACGTGTAGTCACGCGCCGTGACGACGGTTTTCTTTTTTCGACCGGCGAGCGACTGCTCTACGGCGTCACCGTTCGCTTCCGAACCACTTAGGCCGACCGCGGACCCACCACCGGGCGTGACCAACGCGGACGCCGAGACCGACCCCGAGTTCGTCTTCGAGTTGCGGACCTGCCGGTGGGCCGAACGCGAGTGGCCGCCCGGTGCGGACGAGGGTGACACCGACCCCCGACCCGCCATCGTCGCCCGGCAACTCGGCACCGAACGCAGACGGTGGGACACCATCGTCGTGGAGGTGAATCCCGACGCCTTCCGTCGGCGGGCGAACTTCGGTCGGCGGCGACTCGACTCGGACCTGCTGGACGTGGTTCCCCACGCGCCGCGCGACTGGGAGTTCTACCGCGAGGCGCTCCCCGACCCCGGCTATCCGTGGCGCTACGTCCGCGAGACCATCCACCGCGCCGACGACCGCGGGATTCTAGATGTGCGAAAGCGGAGCAACCGCATCGAAATCCGCCGGAAGTGGGCGTACCCCGACTGGGTGCGCCGCGTCGTCGCGGTGGAGAACAAGCCCGACTTGGACGCCAGCGCCGCCCGCAACCTCGCCGAACAACTGGAGTACGACGTTGCGCTCTCGCTGGCCGACGAGGTGTGGGTCGCCACGCGCGCGACCGGCGAGCGCGTCGAACCCGCCCTGTTGGAGAGCGTCCCCGTCGAGGCCGGAATCCTGACGCTGGACGGCGAGGCGCGGAGCGCCTCGGCAACGCGAGCGCGGAGGGACGACCCGCGAGCGACGGTGGAGTGGTTCCCCCGGAGCCTCGACGCCGACGCGCCCGGTACCCGGATTTTGGAGCGTGCAGGCGACGGCGGCGAGTACGACCAGTCGGCGGCGCGCTTCGAGTACGCCGACCCCGAGTGGAAGCGGGCCAAACGCCTCGAAATCGCCGAGCGCGCCTACGAGAAGGGGTGGCGGTCGTTCGCCGAGACGATGCGCCCGGACTGTCGGGAGTTTCAGCTTCGACGCGAGGGCCGGACGCTCCTGCCGTGGTGTGCGTCGAAGGAGTGCCACCAGACGAGTTCGGAGTGTTCGGGGTCGTGCCCGGCATTCTCGCCGGAGCCTCCCCAGTGGCGGACGAAGGGCTGGCCGATAGCGGGCGGGCCGGGGAAGGGGATACGGAAGTTGTTGGAAGAGCGGCGGGAGCGAGAGCGGCCCAGTTCCGATTCGTAACGACTACTGCCCTCGTCCCGCAGTTATCGAGAGTTCGAGAACGGTCCCCCGCGTTTTCTTGGCGTTTTTCACGTCGTCGGGGTTCGGCGACACGTGAAAGTTCTCGGGATTCGGGTGGTCGCCCATCCCCGCTGGGGTGTCGGGAACGAGTGAGTACGTTCCGCCTCGTGTCCCCTCGATGATAACCTCGTAATATCCGTCCGTCGTGGTAACCGCCGTGACGGTCGCTTCTATCGGTCCATCTCGTTGAGAGGTCCGGTACGATATTTCGTCGCCGGGGCGGAGTCGCCGAATCAACTTTCGAACCTCCGCTCGTTCGCTCTCGCTCAGAATACTCGACTCTGCCATCGAGTTACTATCGGGTACGAACCATATAAATATTTAAATATTTCAACTACTCCGACACCGACACGTCCACCTCGTCGCGCTCGACGGCCAACTTGAACGTCGGCACGGTCCGGTAGACGACCTCCACGACGCCCTTGCGCTTGAGCGCCTGTAGCGCGCTCCGAACGTCCTCGGCGGCGGGGTCCACGTCGAACTCCGCGCGCAACTTCTGGAGGACCGACACCACGCTCTCGGATTCCTCGTCCGGTCCGGCGACGACCGCGAACACCTGTTGCTGGAGTCGCGGCACCCGGATGGCTTCGGGGACGCCCTCGCCGTCCACCACGCCGGGTTCCACGTCCACCATCTCGGCGGCTTCGGAAGTCGCGCGGATGAGGCTGTTGTCGTCCCGGTAGTAGTAGTCCTTGAGTTCGTTTTCGAGGTACTGGTGGACCTCGCTCCCGCTTTCGAGACCCCAACGCTCCTGCAGTTCCGCGTTTTTGGTGGGCTGTAGCTCCACGAGGTCGGCGAGTCGCTCGCGGGCTTCCTCCGAGAGAGTCATCGGTCGGCGCTACGGCGGGGTGATATTTCGGCTTTCCGGAAGGAGAAAACGACCAGTTGAGCGTCTTCCTCGACGTTTGAGACGATTGTATATTCCTCAAATATAGATATATAATGCTCAAGGCATTGTTTTTGTTTCCGGGAGCAGACGACTGTTTGGCCGACCGCTCCGCGTCTGTGACCGTTCCGCACCGCTGACTGTCCTGCACAGTACCGCCGACCGCACGCAAATGCACAGCACCGCCACGACAGACCCACAACCGACGACGGGCCGCGAGCGGGCGACCGCTGGGACCAGTGACTCGTTCGGTCGGCCGGTTCCTCGTGGACCGTCCGGCCGAGCGCGGGCCTCACACCTCCCCAGCCTCGTCGTTCGCTCCCTGCGGTCGCTCACGCCTCCCTCGCGCGGATGGGAGCGGCGCTCGCGCGCCGCGCCCGCACGCGCCGGACCCAAAAGCGAAGCGAAGACGGGACGCGCACGAAGACGGGACGCACTGGACCGGAAAGCCGAGACCGACACACCTCGAACCGGAAGCCCAGCGACGTGCCCGAGTCTCGCAAGGATTATTCCGCGCGGCGTCGTCGGTGCCGATATGTCCGACTGGGAGACCATCCGACTCGACTACGACGGAGACGTAGCGACCCTGACCGTGGACCGACCCGACCGTCTCAACGCGCTCAACGTCGATACCCTCGAAGCCATAGAGGAGGCCCTCGCGGAGGCCCAAGACGAGGGCGTCGGCGCGCTGGTCCTCACGGGCGCGGGCGACGACGCCTTCGTCGCTGGCGCGGACATCAGCTACATGCAAGACCTCTCGACGCCCGAAGCGCAGGCCTACGCCGAGTTGGGCCACCGCGTGGCCGACGCAATCGAGCAGTTCCCCGCGCCGGTCATCGCGGCCATCAACGGCTACGCCTTCGGCGGTGGCTGTGAACTCGCGCTGGCCTGTGACCTCCGGGTCGCCGCCGAGAGCGCGATTATCGGCCAGACCGAAATCGACCTCGGCATCATCCCCGGATGGGGCGGGAGCCAGCGTCTCCCCCGACTCGTCGGCGACGAGATGGCCCGTCGTCTCATCTTCTTCGGCGAGCGCATCGACGCCCAAGACGCCAACGAACACGGACTCGTCGGCGAAATCGTCGCGGGCGACCAACTCGACGACCACGTGGCCGAACTCGCCGCGGACCTCGCCGCCAAGCCGACCTACGCGCTCGCCGCCGCGAAGGAGGCCCTGAATCAGGCCCACGAGACCAGCCAAGAAGCGGGCCTGCGCTACGAGCGCCGCCTCTGGAGCGGCCTGTTCGGGACCCACGACCAGCGCGAGGGGATGGAGGCGTTCCTCGAAGACCGCGAACCGGAGTTCGAGTAGCTAATCCTGCGGACTCACCGACGCGATTTTCTCGGCCTCCGACACCGTTTCCTCGACCTGCGTGTACACCAGCACCAACCCCACCGCCGCCAGCACCCCGCCGAACGCGAACGGCCAGACGAACCCGAACGTCACGAGGAATCCCGACGCCAGCGGGCCGACGGCGGTCCCGAGACCGAACGCCATCGTGAGAATCGAGAGCTTCGTTCCCGACTCGCCCTCCTTCGCCAAGTCGCCCGCCAGCGCGAGCGACGGCGCGAACACCATCGCCACCGCGATTCCCTGCACGAACCGGGCCGCGACCATCCCCGCGGGCGTCGTCACGAACCCCTGCGCGAACAGGGCGGGCACCAGCAACGCGAACCCGGCGACGAGGAAGGGCCGCCGTCCGTAGGTGTCGCTGGCCCGGCCGACCGGCACCTGAAACACGACGTTGGCGATGACCACCGCGGCGAATTCGAGGCTGAACAGCACCGACCCCTGCGAGAGTCGGTCCGAAAGTTGCGGCTCCAAGGTCGCGAAGAGACCGATGCCGATTGCCATGAACAGGGTCGCCACGCCGAGGGTGAACACCGGGTCCAGCCCCGAATCCTCGGGGTCGGTCACGGAGACGGCGAGTTCGTCGCCCGCGCTCGCGGCCGCGCGCTCGGGGTCCGAGACGAAGGTGGCCACCAGCGCGAAACTCGTCGCCGCGCCGAGCAGGGCGACCCCGAACGCGGCCACGAACCCCGAGACGGTGCCGACCGGGGTCGGGTACGGCCCGAATTCGAGGATGAACCCCGCCACGAGCGGTCCGAACCCGAACCCGATTAGCCGGAAGGTGTTGAACACGCCGAAGTTGCCCCCGCGGGTCGCGTCCGTCGCCAGTTCGTTCACCAGCGCCACGGTCGCGGGAATCGCCAGCGCCGCGCCGACGCCCTGCAACATCCGGAGGACGAGGATTTCGACGTAGCTGTCGGCGAAGACGTAGGCTCCGCTGGCGACCCCGAGCAGGGCGAGACCGACGAGGATGAACGCCTTGCGCTTGCCGGTCCGGTCGGAGAGTCGCCCGGTGAACGGCTGGCCGAAGCTGTTGAGGAAGCCGAACAGCGAGAGCGCGACCCCGATGAGGACCGACTGGGCGACGGCGACACCGAGAATCTCCCCGCCGCCGCCCGGCGCGTCGAGAATCACCTCGTCGAGAAACTGCGGCAGGACCACGATGAGAAACGAGTTGCCCACCGCGTCTATCATCCGGGCGAACGCGAGGGTCAACACTCGCCGGTCCGTGCCGAACAGTCCCATTCGTAGAGACGAAGGCGCGTGCGGCCAAGACGGTTGTGGCAGTAGCCGTGGGTAAGTTTATCATATTCGGGGTCGTACCGTGGGGTATTCTACACCTCGACTGTCGGCGGAGCGCCGACGACCACGGAGGAACGATGACGAAAATAGAATGCGAGAACTGCGGGCGGAAGGCCACGGTGGACAGCGACGAGCGAGCGTCGAGCGCACCGATGCGCTACTGTCGGCGCTGTGGCGAAGAACTTCCGCCGCCCGAAGAGTGGTGACGTGAGTCCCCCGCCCCTCCCGCGCCCCGAGCGCGTTCGAACGGCCGTGAGCGCGACGACCGGTCCCGTCGCGGACGCACGGTCCGGAGGACCGGAGCGACAGTGACGGGACTCCTGTTCTGGGCGCTGGTCGTGCTAGCGACGGTGACGGGACTGTTCACCGCGTGGGCGCTCGGCGCGAACAGCAACTCGCCGCCGTTCGCTCCGGCCATCGGCGCGAACGCCATCTCCACGATGCGGGCGGCGTTCCTCATCGGGATTTTGGCCGCGCTGGGTGCGCTCACGCAGGGCGGGAGCATCTCGGACACCGTGGGCGCGGGTCTCATCGACGGCGTGGCCATCACCTCGCTGGCGGCGACGGCGGGCCTGCTGACCGCCACGGCGTTCATGGCGTTCGGCGTCTACACCGGCTATCCGGTTCCGGCGGCGTTCGCGACCACCGGAGCGATGATAGGCGTCGGCCTGTCGCTGGGCGGCACGCCCGCGTTCGACACTTACCGACGAATCGCCACGTTCTGGGCGCTCGTCCCGCCGGTCTCGGGCGGACTGGCCTACCTCACCGCGACGGTCCTGCGGCGCGACGACATCCCCGAGACGACGAGCGTTCCGCTGTTGGCCGGGTTGGTCGGCGCCATCGTGGCGAACGTCGAGTTGAGCATCATTCCCGCACCGCCCGGCGAGGAGCAGGGTTCGATTGCGGGGTTCCTCGCGGGTCTCGCGGACACCCCGGCAGTCGCGGGCGTGGAACTCGCGGCGGGCGTCGTGACGCTGGTCGTGGCCGCGGCGAGTTTCGGGTTCGTCCGGCGGCGGACGCAGGTCTCGGTCGAGAAGGGCGTCAAGACGTTTCTGGTGGGTCTCGGGAGCGTGGTGGCGTTCTCCAGCGGCGGGAGTCAGGTCGGACTGGCGACCGGACCGCTGGAGAACCTCTACCGGGCGGAACTCGGCCTGCCGGGAATCGTCCTGCTCGCAATCGGCGCGACCGGAATTCTCGCCGGAGCGTGGATGGGCGCGCCGCGACTGTTGCAGGCGACCTCTCGGGAGTACGCCCAACTCGGGATTCGGCGGTCCATCGCCGCGCTGGTGCCGGGGTTCGTCATCGCGCAGGCGGCCATCGCGCTCGGCATCCCCATCTCGTTCAACAACATCATCATCTCGGGCGTCATCGGCGGGGGTCTCGCCGGAGGGTCGGCGGGCGTCTCCCGACGGAAAATCGGGGTGACGCTCGCGTTCTGGGTCGTCACGCTGGTCTCGTCGGTCGCGGTGGGATACGGCGTCTACTGGGCGTTCGCGCAGGTGTTGGGCGGGGCGGCAATTTAGGACCGGCGACGACCGAAACGACTCGTCGCCGGTGGCCGAACCGCCGGGACGTGCCCGGCCGACCAGACCCCGAGTTTGGGTGGATGAAAGGGGCCGCTCGCTGGCGGGCCGCAGGCCCGTGGTCGTCTCTGCGGGCACTATTCGAGCGAGCGAAGCGAGCGAGAATATCCCGCAGAGCGACCGTCAGCGGGCGGGGGCTTTCGAGACCTTCTTCTCGGCGGTGCCTGCAGTTGCGGAGCGAGTAGACAGGGTGTAGACCGAGTAGACGGAGACTTCCGAGACGACACCGCAATTCCGTCCTCTCCCACCCGAGCGAAAAGCCGGGACCCCCTACCGGACCACCGTCACCGACACCGGAGCCTCGCCGACCACCTTCGTCGCAACCGTCCCGAGAAGCCGACGCGCGATTTCGCCGCGCTCACCGCCGTGGCCGCCCATCACCACGTGGTCAACGTCGTTGGCGTCCGCGAAGTCGAGGATGGTCTCGGCGGGGTCGCCGGTCTCGACGGCCGTCTCGACGCTCCGGTCGGCGCCCGCGGCGCGGCGCTTCGCGCGGTCGATGACGGCAGTGGTGCGTTCGCGCGCTCCCTCGCGACGGTCCTCGTCGGCGTCGAGGACGCCGCCCTCGCTCATCGGCGCGTCGAGGGGGGTGACGACGTTCAGCACCGTGACGCGGCAGTCGAAGGTGTCGAGCGCGAACGCCAGCGCGTCGTCCGCGAGCGGCGACCCGTCCAGCGGGACGAGGACGTGGGTCGGTTCCATGCGGGACGTTGCACGCCGGGTCACAAGTAGTCGGGTGGTAGGTGGTCGTGGTCGCTGTCGTCGCTGTCGTTGTCGTCGCTGTCGTTGTCGTCTCTGTCGTTGCTGTCTCTGTCGTCGGAGTCGTCTCTGTCGTTGCTGTCTCTGTCGTCGGAGTCGTCTCTGTCGTTGCTGTCTCTGTCGTCGGAGTCGTCTCTGTCCCTGTCGTCTCTGTCGTCGGAGTCGTCTCTGTCGTTGCTGTCTCTGTCGTCGGAGTCGTCTCTGTCCCTGTCGTCTCTGTCGCTGTCGTCTCTGTCCTCGTCGGAGTCGGAGAGACGACGGCTTCAAGCCCCCGCCCGCTGGCGGTCGCTGACCGACATATCCTCCGTTCGCTTCGCTCACTCCGGATAGGGGTCGGTCAGACGACCACGGGCCTGCGGCCCGCCAGCGGGCGGCCCCTTTCATCCACCCAAACTCGTGGTCTGGTCGGCCGGGCGCGTCCCGGCGGTTGGTCGGGTCGAGCGTTCGCCGGTGGGTGGTCGGGCGCTCACGGTCCAGTGGTTCGGTTCGCCGAGCGCTACTGGTCCGCGTTCGAGCAACAAAAATGATGCTTAGAAAAATCTTTCTCTATCTTAGACGTTGGTATACAATTATTTCCGGAGTCTCTCGTCCTTCGCTCCGTCGCCGACGACCACCCGACCACGCGACGCACCACCGCGAGTCAGAACCGACCCGACGCCCGCGGCCGAAGGAGTAGGGATTTGTCGCTCGACTCCGAACCCCCGGACATGGAAACCACCGACGCGTTCGTCGGCCTGACGTGTGTCGATTGCGGCGAGACGTTCGACGCCGCCGAGACGACCCACCGCTGTCCCGACTGCGGCGGAATTTTGGACCCCGACTACGACTACGACGCCATCGACCTCTCGCGGGAGGAACTCGAATCCCGACCGTTCGAGTCGATGTGGCGCTACGAGGAACTCCTGCCGTTCCCCCAGTCGGCGGCGGTGTCGATGGACGAGGGCGCGACCCAACTCGTGGAGTGCCCGACTCTCGCCGACGAGTTGGGCGTCGGGCGCGTCCTCTTCAAGGACGAGGGGCGCAACCCGACCGGGACGTTCAAGGACCGCGGCCAGACCGCCGCGATTACGGCGGCGGTCCAACACGGCGCGACCGACGTGGCGCTGAACTCCGCGGGCAACGCGGGACAGGCGGCGTCGGCCTACGCCGCGCGCGCCGGACTCGACTCCCACGTCTTCCTGCCCTCGCGGGCCGGGTTCACCAACAAGGCGATGGTCAACGTCCACGGCGGCGACCTGACGGTCGTCGAGGGTCGCATCGGCGACGCGGGCGAGGCCTACGCCGACGCGATGGACGACCACGACGACTGGTACTCGGTCAAGACGTTCGTGACGCCCTACCGCCACGAGGGCAAGAAGACGATGCTCTACGAAGTGGTCGAGCAGAACGACTGGGAGGTCCCCGACGCGGTGGTCTACCCGACCGGCGGGGGCGTCGGACTCGTCGGGATGCACAAGGCCGCAGAGGAACTGCGCGAGTTGGGCCTGACCGACGAGATTCCGTCGATGTACGCGGCCCAGTCGTCGGGGTGCGCGCCCGTCGTGGAGGCGTGGGAGAACGACGCGGAAGTCCACGAGGTGTGGGAGACGCCCGACACCATCTGTGGCGGCATCGAGATTCCCGACCCCGGCGCGAGTCCCATGATTCTCGACGCCCTCGAAGAGAGCGACGGCGGCGCGGTCGCCACCAGCGACGAGGACATCCTCGACAGCGCGATTACGGTCGCTCAGCACGAGGGCTTGGAGATGGGCGCGACCTGCGCCGCGGCCGCAAGCGGCGCGTGGGAACTCGCCCGACGCGGCGAGTTCGACGAGGACGATACCGTCGTCCTGCTCAACACCGGCGCTGGCAACAAGGACGACGACGTACTCCGCAGTCACCTGATGAGCAAGGGAATCTGATTACTGTTCGACGCTCACGGGGTCTTCGGCGATAATCCACGCGTCGGGCGATTCCTTCGACCGGAGTTCGAGACTCCCGTCGTGGAAGTGAGCGGTGATTCGTTCGCTCGTCTCGGTCTCTGACATCCTGTTGGTCGCTACGCGAGACCCGTCCATTACTATACGCCGTCTACGCCGGGAGTACAGACAGTCTTCCCGGCGATACGCCCGGTCTACTCGGACGTAAGCCGGAATTGCCGGGAAGACCGGGCGGGAGAACGGACGGCCGGGCGTCAGTAATAGTACACTTCGAACTCGTCGCCGCAGTTGCTACAGTCTACCGTGGTTCCCGTGAGTCGGTCGGTCCCCCTGAACGTCGCGTCGGGGTCGCCGCCGTCGGTGGCGACTTCCACGACCCGACCGTCGCAGTTCGGACACCCGATACTCATCTCTGAGTTCGGCATGACCCGTGCTACGGCGACGCGACTGTTAGTTATAAACCGTCTAGTCGGGACGTAGCCCCGGCATTTTCCGGCACTGGCGCGGCGTAGTCACCATGTAATGACGACGTAGCTACGGGATAATCGACCCGCGTCTCGGCGGGACCGGAGTCGAACGGCCGACGTGGACCGGGACAAATATAAGTTTTAGACGTGCCTAATTCGGAGTAGGAAATGTTGAGCGACGTGATGGAGGACTACCTGAAGTCGATATACGCCCTACAGAAGGAGGACGGTGGGCCGGTCTCGACCTCGGCCATCGCCGACTACCTCGACGTGACGCCGCCGACGGTGACGAGCATGGTCGAGAAACTCGAAGACCGAGGGTTGGTCGAACGCGAGAAGTACAAGGGGGTCGAACTCACCGCGGAGGGCGAAACCGTCGCGCTCGAAGTGCTTCGCCACCACCGCCTGCTGGAGTCGTACTTGACCGAACACCTCGATTACTCGTGGAGCGAGGTCCACGAGGAGGCCGACACCCTCGAACACCACATCAGCGAGGAGTTCGAACAGCGCGTTGCCGACGCACTCGGCGACCCCGAGGTGGACCCCCACGGCGACCCAATCCCGAGCGCCGACCTCACGCCCCCCGAGGAGGACGACACCGCGCCGCTCTCGGAGTTCGGTCCCGGCGACCGACTCGTGGTCGCGCGGGTCAGCGACCGCGACGAGGAAGAACTGCGCTACCTCGCGGACGCGGGCATCGCGCCCGAGACGGAACTCGAAGTCGTGGACGTGGCCCCGTTCGGGATGGTGACGGTGCGACTCGCCGACGACGGCGAGCAAAGCCTCCCCGAGAACGTCGCTCGCTCCATCCGCGTTCGACCCGCGGACGACGACAATCCGGAGCGAGAGGACGACGCCGAGAACGGTCTCGGCGGAAGCGCACAGGGCGCCAAACCCTGAGCGACCCACTCCCCGGCCGCTCTTGTCGGACAGACAGCTTTTTCTCGGCCGCGCTCCCTACCTTCGACCGATGCTTCACGCAGTCGCGTCTGCGCTCGCGGGGGTCGCGCTCGGTCTCTCGCTGGCGGCCCCGCCGGGTCCGATGAACGCCATCATCGCCGAGGAGAGCGTCCTCCGCGGGTGGGGTTCGGGCTTTCGGGCGGGTCTCGGCGCGATGACGGCCGACGCCTGCTTCTTCGTCCTCGCGCTTCTCGGCGTCGTCGCCGTCGTCCGCGACGTGCCGGTCGTCCAGCAAGTGCTGTTCGGGTTCGGCGGCCTGCTGATGCTGTACTTCGCCTACGGAGCGGCCACCGACGCCAGCGCCGCATTCGGCGGTGACGCCGCGGACGGGACCGGTTCCGAAGTCGGCGGCGAGAAGAGCAAGGGCTTCCGGAAGGCGTTCGTGCTGGCGCTGACCAATCCCTACCAGATTCTCTGGTGGCTGACGGCGGGCGTCGGCCTGCTAGACCCCGGCACCTTCGCCATCGATGCGCTCGGCGGTCTCGCCGTCTCGACGGGGAATCCGGTCATCGTGGTCGGGTTCTTCGGCGGCATCGCGCTCTGGATTACCGGCTTCCCGGCCGCGCTGACGACCGTCGGGCGGCGCGTGGACACCTTCGCGCCCGCCGTCGCGTACCTCAGCGCCCTCGTGTTGGTGTTGGCCGGACTCTCGTTCCTCTCGAAGGCGACCGGACTCGTGGCGTAGCGATTTCCACGGGTCGCAGGTTGCGCCCGCGACGACGCCGACGCTACTTCCCCCGCGAAAAACTCCGACTTCGAAGTCGAAGCGACGTTACGGCCGTCGCTGAGTTCGGCGGTCCGGCGACTCCTCGCGGTCCATCTCGGGGACCTCGCCCTCCAACCACTCCCGGAACCACTTGACGCGCTTGAGTCGCTTGTGGGCGATTCCCTCCGCGGTCTCGCTCTGGACGCGCTTGGCGGCGTCCTTACCCCGTTCCATCACCCTATCGACCATCTCGGCGGCGTCCATGTGGGTGCGGGCCTCGTAACCCATCCGTAGCAACATCAGGGCGGTGCCGTTCGCGCCCACCTTGTCCAGCAGGTCGGCCTCGATGAGACACTGGGTCTCCTTGGGCAGGTCGGTCAAATCGCCCTGATAGGAGTGGTTCTCGACGGCCTTGCAGACCTCCTCGATGAACGACTCGGGGAAGTCTCCGTGGGTTTCGAGGTACTTCCGGGCGATGCGCGCGCCCTCCTCGGCGTGGACCTCTTGGTCGGCGTCGAGTTTGGCGATGTCGTGGAACAGAGCGGCCACGCGCGCCACGTCCTCGTTCGCACCCTCCTTCTCGGCGATGGTGCCCGCGAGGTCCACCACGTTGAGGATGTGGTTGAATCGGTACTCCGCGGAGTGCCACGGGTACCACCGCATCCGCCCGCCGCCGTCCTCGTTCTCGACGCTGGCGGCGAGGTACTCGTACACGAAGTCCTTCATCTCCTCGAACTCGGTGTCGGAGACCGGTGACTCCTTAATTTCGACTCCCACAGAACCACCTCGATTCGCAGATGTCCGTACTCATTCTTACTCGTATAAACGAATGATTGACTCTTTAGACTTACGACGAAGGGACCCCCGACAGTTCGGCGGTTTCGCCGCGTACGTTCGAAACCACTCTGGACTCTTCGACCGGCGTTCCCCTCGCCACGTCGTGTTTTTCCAGCGACAGTTGGCGGGTAATTTCGGGGACGGACCGCGACCAGCGAGAACTCGACGGACTGACTCGGTTCTACGCCTCGCCGAGGACGAACTCGATTCGCTCGGTCGCCTCGCCCTTCGACTTCCGATTCGTGATTTCGACGCGGCCGACCTCGCCGAGGCTATCGACGTGGGTGCCGCCGCAGGGACAGTAGTCGAACGACTCGATTTCGACCACCCGGAGCGGGTCCACGTGGTCGGGGATGAGGTCGAGGAGGGCGCGGCCCTCCTCGGTGCGCTCTTCGGCTTGCTCACGCGGGCGTTCGGCCTTGGTGACCTCGAAGTCGCGCTCGATGGCTTCGTTCGACAGGCGCTCGATTCGGTCCACATCGTCCTCCGAGAAGTCGGCGGGTTCGAAGTCGATTCGCGACCGGTCGGCGTGAATCTGGTTGCCCGCGGTCTCAGCGCCGTACTCGTCCAGCACCACGCGCGAGACGACGTGTTGGGCGGTGTGCATCCGTCGGTGGGCCTCGCGCCGGTCGGCGTCGATGTCGCCGCGCACGCCGTCGCCGGGGTCCGGCAAGTCGCCGTCCACGTCCTCGACGTAGTGACGAACGTCGCCGTGGTTCTTGCGCACTTTCGTCACCGCGGCGCGCCCGCCGCCCCACGAGAGTTCGCCGCGGTCGGCGGGTTGGCCGCCGCCTTCGGGGTAGAAGTAGGTGCCGTCGAGTACGAGGAAGTCGTCTCCGACCTCGGTGACGGTCGCTTCGAACTCGGTCACGTCGTCCTCGTCGGGAAGGTAGCGTTGCTCGGTCACACTCGGGGAGAAGCGACCGAGAGGCTTAATCGGTGCGCTGGCGGAAACCGGGACGCGCTCGGCAAGATGGACCACGGAAAGACGACGCCGAGACCACACGAACGCCGAAGACGACCCGGAGCGAACGGCGTCACCGGGTCAGTTGAGCCATCCGGCGACCCGCCTGCGGAGTCGGACGAACAGCGACCCCCGCCGCCGGTCGTCGTCGCGGGTTCGGTCGGAGCGCCGGGTCGGAGAGTCGCCGACCGGAGACGCCGCTGGCCGACCCTGTTCGCGCGACCGGAACAGGTCGCGGGTGGCGAGCGCGAACAACGACGCGCCGAGGAGCGTCCACCCGACGGCGAGCGTTCGCTGTGCCAACCGGAAGCAGGCGTACCCGACGCCGACGAGGAGTATCGAAGCGGGGACCAGCCACGTCAGTTCCATCGCTCTCGGGGTCGGGGGCGGCGGTCGATTCGAGACGGACGAGTGGGGACCATACGAGCGTACCGACGGTGCGTAGTTGCTTTGTTATGTGTTGCCTGATAAGGTTTTATAATTCTTTCATTTATGTAATGGAAAAATTATATAGGGAGTAAACAGTGTCTGAATCGGGTTAGGCACCCTCAACCGAACGCCGCGACGACGGCGACGACCCCCGCGAGGATGCAGACGAGTCCGACCCGGCGCTTGTGCCGGGCGAGACCGGCCTCGGGTTCGGGCGGGACGTTCAGCAGGTTCGACTGCGCGCGGAGGACGGTCTGTGGAAACAGGTAGTCGGCGAACCCCCACGCGAGCAAGACGACGCCGAGACCGAGTTTGACCGGGAGGGCCATAGGATGCTACTAGTCAACGTGGGACAAGAAATAGGTTACTGTGGGGAATTGAGCTAGAATCATAATCCGCGTATTAGAGCATATCAACCGATTTCTTGAACTTGAGTGTGTAGTGAGTTCGTATCTAGCATTCCATATCACATATCTCCTGCATACATCCTGCATAAGCCCGGCACGTGCCAAGATTTAAATGCCTTTATCTCCATGTGGTGGATATGAAGGAAGAAATCGAACTTAAAATTTCAGGAAGTGACCCAGCAACACATGCTCGTCGCATTTTGGATAAGTATGCGGGTGATTCAGAGGTAGAGACAATCAGTATCTCAGTTATGAAAGAGGTTGACGATTCCGGAAGTGAGCCGATAAAAGGAGACACTCGTGACACAACCAGAGACAATACCCCACATAATGCCGAAGATAAGGAAGAAGAAAAGAAGACAAACACCACACAAAAGGAGCGGAAGAAGGGAGACATCCGCGCAAATACTAGCCATCATCGAGTATTAGAGGTGTTACGTGATATAACAAAGGACGATCCAGTTTCGGCAAAAGAAGTAAAAAAGCGTATTAAGGATATTTCTGAGTCATCGATTTACCCTGCACTTACTCAGTTATGGGAACGCAAACTCGCGGAGCGAGAGCGTGTTGAGGATGTTGCGAATCCATACTACAAATACGAAATCAGTGATTACGGTGAAAAGAAGCTTAAGGAACTCGAAAATCCCAATAACAAAGTGAATAACTACACATGATTGACCGTCTTGAAGCAGGTGACGAAGTTGAGTTCGCTATCACCAACGACAAAACCCCAACTCAGATTTGTGGGGTTGTGCGCGAACGTGCTGATAAATACGTTCGTATCGTAGTCAAATCCCCAGAAAATCACCCGAACGTAACACTCGTGGGAGATGATGAATTCTCTCCTGCACTCACCATACGCCGTGACTACACATGGGAGCTTCTTGGGACTACCTCTCACCTAAATGTCACCTGTGGAGAATTCAAGACCGTTATTCACGCAAAATAGGGTTGTTAGATAGAACTGTTCTAAATTTAGTTTTTTGAAAATATAGTCCCGGGCGGATTCGAACCGCCGTCATGGGCTTGCTTCCGTAACGACTCGTAACCCGCTACGTCCAAAGGCCCATATGATTGGCCACTACACCACGGGACTGCACTCGCTTCGCTCGTTTGTCCCGTGAGCATCGAGAATCCTCCGGATTCTCTCACCACCACGGGACTTCACCTATCTCTAACGCGATGAACCACTTGAACGTATCGCAATCGAAAGCCCCCGAGAACGACCCGCAAACTCAGTCCGCTTCGCCTTCCGAACCCACTAACTCGGCGCACATGTCGGCCTCGGCGTCGAAGCAGTCCGGGCACTGGGGTTCCCGGTCGATGATGGTGTCGAGTCGCTCGGCGACGGTCTCGTCGATGACGCTTTCGAGGGCCTTCGCCTCGCTCGGGAACTCCTCGACTTCGAGGACGTTGTGGAGGAACCGCTCGATGATGCAGTAGGTCTGGAGGGCGTCGCGGGCCTGCTCGATTCCCTCGTCGGTCAGCGAGACGCCCTTGTACTTCTCGTGGTCGGCGAGACCCCGGTCCTGTAGCTTCCCAATCATCTCGTTGACGCTGGCGGGACTCACGTCGAGTCGGTCGGCCAGCGCGCCGGTCGAAGCGGGACCGTTTTCCATCCGCTGGACGAGGTAAATCGCTTTCAGGTACTGGTCTGCGGTGTTCATTCTCGGGCCTCCATGACCTCGGTGACTTCCTCGACGCCCTCGGCTTCTTCCTCCCGAATCGCCTTCAGCGTGGCGAGCAACTCCTCCCGGTCGAGCGCGAACGTCGTCTCGCTGGCTTCGACGGCCCCGATGAGGTCGTCGTAGAACTTGTAGGCGGTCTCCTCGCCGTGGAGTTGGTCGTAGAGGATGCCGTCGAAGTCCTCCGGACCGGTCTGGGCGTAGGTGGCTTCGACCATCGACTCGACTTCTTCGAGGGGGACCGCATCGGCGTCCAACTGGTCGATGAGCGACTCCAGTCGCCGACGGTGGTCCGCCGACTCCTCGCGGGCGTCTTCGAGCAACGCCTCGATGTCGTCGTCGCGCTCTTCCGGCGAGAGCGTCTCGTAGTGACGCGCCGCGCGGACCTCGACGACCTCCTCCAGCACGATGCCGATTTGGAGCAGGCGGGCGAGTTGGGTGTCGGTCGAGACCCGGTCGTTGACGGTCATCTCGACCTCCCGTGGTCGGTCGTCGGTACGGCTATCATTGGTACACTGTCGGGAGTTGGGAGACTTAACAAGTTTGGTCCGGACTCCGGTCTCGCCGTCGTTCGCGGGGTACGTCGATGGTTTCGCTGCGCTCTCGGTCTCGTGGGCGAGTCCCGTTTCGGGAGTCCCCTGTCCGCGGCGGAATCGGGACACCGGGGAACTCGTAGCGACGAACGCCTCGAAAGCCCCCGCCCGCTCGCGGTCGCTCCGCGGGATATTTCGGGCGCGCAGGACTGCGCGCCCGGAATAGAGCCACGCTGAGACGACCACGGGCCTCCGGCCCGCGAGCGGGCGGCCCCTTTATCCACCCCACAGTGGACTGGACGAGATAGCTCAACCCCGGTGATTCGGTCGGCCGCCGTTACGTGGTCGGATGGTCCGACGGCGAGAGCGACCGCTACTCAGTCGAGCGAAAGGGAGAAAGACGAAAAGAGAACTACTCGTGAAGCCGTTCTTCGATGCGAATCTGGAGGTCCTCGCGGAGTTCCTCGACTTCGACCTCTTCGAGGACGGGCACGAAGAAGCCTTCCACGAGCATGTTGCGGGCCGACTCGTCGTCAAGCCCGCGGGAGGTCATGTAGAACATGTCCTCCTCGTCGATTTGGCCCACCGTGGCCGAGTGACTGGCCTCGGTGTCGTGGTTGTTGATGATGAGTTTCGGCGAGGCGTCGGCCTCGCTCTCGTCGGAGAGCATCAGGGTGTTCTCGCGCTGGTAGGAGTTGGTATCCCACGCGTCCCGGCCAACGTCTTGGACGCCCTCGTAGACCGACCGGGCCTCGTCGTCCAACACGCCGCGGGTCACGAGGTCCGCCGTCGTGTGGGCCGTGTTGTGCCAGACGCGGGCCGCGATGTCGAAGTGCTGGTCGTCGTGGCCGAAGAACGCCCCGACCGTCTTGGTCTCGGAGCCTTCGCCGTTGAGTTCGGTCTCGACCGAAGACTTGGTGAGACGCGACCCGAGGTTACCCTCGACCCAGTTGACCGTGGCGTAGTCGTCGGCGTCACCGCGCTTTAGCGTGTAGTTGTACGTCTCTTCGTCCAAGTCCTGCAGGGACCCGTACTGGACGTGACTGTTCTCGCCCGCGGCGACTTCCACGATGCCGCTGTAGTACCGTTCGCCTTCGACGGATTCGCCCGTGTCTTGGCGTTCGAGAATCGTCACCGAACTCGACTGCTCGGTTACGACCAGCGTGTAGTTGAACAGCGACTGGGAGTGCTGAGTCGTCCGGATGGTCACGTCCTCGGCGTCTACGTTCTTCGGGACGTAGACGAGCGTCCCCGTGCTGAACAGGGCCGTCGAGAGCGCGGTCAGATAGTTCTCCTGCGGGTCGATGACCGACCCGAAGTGTTCTTTCAGGAGGTCCTCGCGCTCGGAGACTGCCTCCGAGATAGGCAGGACTTCGGCGTCCTCGGGACCCACTTGGTCTTTCTCCTCGGCGGCGTTCAGCGGGTCCACGAAGCCCTCGTAGTCGAGGGCGTCGAGGTTGGTCCAGTCCCGGCCCGGCGTCCGAATCACGTCGGGCATGTCCAACTCGCCGAGCGCCGACAGCGCGTCGAGGCGCGTCTCCAACAGCCAGTCGGGTTCGCCGAGTTCGTCGGAAATCTCTCGGACCGTCTCTTCCGAGATGGTCTCGTGTACCTGTGTGGCGGTCATCCGAGACTCCCCTCCATTTCGAGTTCGATGAGCCGATTCAACTCGACGGCGTACTCGATGGGCAACTCCTCCGTAATCGGCTCGATGAACCCCGAGACAATCATCTGCTTGGCGTCGTCGTCGTCCAGACCGCGCGACTGGAGGTAGAACACGTCTTCGTCGCCGATTTTCCCGACCGTCGCCTCGTGAGCCACGTCCACTTTCGACTCGTCGATTTCCATGTACGGCATCGTGTCCGACGTACTCTCGTTGTCGAACATCAGCGCGTCACACTCCACCGACGTGGAGGAGTGTTCGGCGCCCTCCGAGATGTGGACCAGACCCCGGTAGTTGGTGCGGCCGCCGTCCTTCGAGATGGATTTGGACTCGATGGTGGACTTGGTGTGAGGCGCGTTGTGGTAGACCTTCGCGCCCGTGTCGATGTTCTGGCCCTCGCCCGCGAACGCGATGGTGATGTTGTTCGCCGACGCCCCCCGGCCCTTCAGAATCGTGCAGGGGTACAGCATCGTCGCCTTCGACCCCATCGACCCCGACACCCACTCCATCCGGCCGCCCTTCTCCACGATGGAGCGCTTGGTGTTGAGGTTGAACGTGTTCTTCGACCAGTTCTGCACCGTCGAGTACTGGACGTGCGCGTCTTCCTTGACGAACACTTCCACACCTCCGCTGTGGAGGTTGTGCGTGCCGTATTTCGGCGCACTGCACCCTTCGATGTAGTGGACTTCACTGCCGGGTTCAGCGATGATGAGCGTGTGCTCGAACTGGCCCATGCCTTCCGAGTTCATCCGGAAGTACGCCTGTACCGGCATCTCGACCGTCACGTCCTCGGGGACGTAGACGAACGAGCCACCCGACCACACGGCACCGTGAAGCGCGGCGAACTTGTTGTCGCTCGGCGGGACACAGGAGGTCATGAAGTACTCCTTCACGAGGTCCTCGTGTTCTTGGACGGCTTCGTCCATGTTGCAGAACACGACGCCTTTCTCCTCCCACTGCTCTTGCATGTTCTGGTAGACGACCTCCGACTCGTACTGGGCACCGACGCCCGACAGCGCCTTGCGCTCGGCTTCCGGGATGCCGAGTTTCTCGAAGGTGTCTTGGATGTCTTCGGGCAGGTCGTCCCAGCTATCCGCGCCCTCGCGCTTGTCCACGTCCGGCCGGATGTACGGCACGATTTCCTCTACGTCGAGTTCCGACAGGTCGGGTTGGCCCGGCCAGTCGGTCGGCATCGGCATCTTCTTCCAGTGTTCCAACGCCCGGAGCCGCCGCTCCAGCATCCACTCCGGTTCGTCCTTGTCCTCGCTGATGAGGCGTACGACCTCTTCGGTCAGCCCCTTCTCGGATTTCACCGCCGCGCTCTCGTCTTTCTTGAACGAAAAGCGCTCTTCCGTGTTTGTCTCTTTCAGTTGGTCTTGTTCGGAACTCATGCTATCACCTTACGCGGCCTCGTACACTTCGTCGCGGACCCAGTCGTACCCCTTGTCTTCGAGTTTCTCGGCGAGTTCTGCACCGCCGCTCATGGCGATTTCGCCGTCGAGCATGACGTGAACGTGGTCCGGTTCCACGTAGTCCAGAATCCGCTGGTAGTGGGTAATCTGGAGGACGCCGGTGCCCTGCTCGTCGCGCAGGGCGTTGATGCCGTTGGACACGTCCTGTAGTCGGTCGATGTCGAGACCGGAGTCGATTTCGTCAAGCACCGCGATGGACGGTTCGAGGATGGCGGCCTGAAGCACCTCGTTTTGCTTCTTCTCGCCGCCGGAGAAGCCCGCGTTGAGGTAGCGCTGTGCGAACTTCTCGTCCATGTCGAGCAGTTCCATTTTCTCGGAGAGAATCTGCTGGAACTCCGCGACGCCGACTTCGCCCTCGTCGGCGGGACCTTCCATGGGGCTGGTGTCGTAGCCAGCGTCGTCTTCCTCGTCAGTCTCGGCTTCCTCTTCGTCCTCGAAGAGTTCCTCGCGCTCTTCGAGTTTGGCGTTCAGTGCCTGTCGGAGGAAGTTGACCATCGTGACGCCTTCGATTTCGGCCGGGTACTGGAAGCCGAGGAAGACGCCGAGCGCGGCGCGCTCGTTCGGTTCGAGTTCCAGCAGGTCCCACGACCGCTTGTCCTCGGGAACGTCCTCGTCGTCGAGGTGAAGCAGTACCTCACCCTCCGTTACCTCGTAGGCCGGGTGGCCAGCGATTACTTTCGCCGTGGTGGACTTCCCGCTCCCGTTGGGACCCATCAGGGCGTGAATCTCGCCGGATTTGACCTCGAGGTCGACGCCGTCGAGAATCTTCTCGTCGGCTTCGACGACCTCTGCATGTAGATTTTTGAGTTCGAGCGTTGCCATTGTTAGGTTCACCTAAGTCGTTCGGAAGAAGGGTTGTCCGACGCATAATACTTTCGCATTCACACGTAAATAGTTTCGTGGAGAGTGAACTTACTTTTTGGAATGTGAAAAGTCACCACGAAAAATAGGGGAATCGAAGGTGTTCGTCGGCCACGACGGTCAGACGAAACTGCCGAGTCCGGTCTGTTCTTGGCCCGACTTCACCTCGTCCCACGAGATGCCGAGTGCTTCGAGGATGCGCTCGATGGGTCCTTGGAGGGTCTTTTCGAGCATCTTGTCCCAATCGACATCGAACTCCTCGGGCACTTGGTCGGCGAACTCGAAGCAGATAACGTCGGGGTCCTGTTTGAACTCGCGGTAGAGTCGGTCCTCGCGGGAGTTGCCGCTGGGTTCGAAGCCCTCCTCGTTCTCCATCCGCTGCCAGAAGTCGGGGTGGACGCCCTCCAAGTAGAGGCGCTTTGGCTTGCTTCCGCGCTGGAAGTTGGTGCCCAACAGGAGGTTGGCGTACTTCGCGCCCCGGACCTGCGCGGTATCGGTGTCGTAGGCGTCGAGGCGTTTGCCGATGCCGCCGGGGATACCCACGTCGTCCAGATTCACGTTCCCGGCTTGGTAGTCCTCGATAACGTCGTGGACGTACTCCTTCACGTCGTCCAACTGCTCGCCGTGGACAATCATGTCGATGACCCGCTTCTGGACCTCCTTCGTGATGGGCGCGATGTCCGAGCGCTTGTACTCGAAGCCCGTGATGTCTATGTCGTCTACGTCCTTGCCCTCCTTCCAGACGATGTGTCCGGCGTAGCGCTTCTTCTTGCCAGCTTGGAAGAACCGTCGGTAGAGCTTCTCGAACTCGATTTGGAAGCGGTGTTCCTCGGCGTTGAGTTCCTCGCGTGCGAAGTCGTCGTAGGCCTCGTTGATGTGTTCCTCGATTTGGAAGGACTGGTCGATGGCTTCGCCCTTGGAAACGTCGTCGCCGAGTTCCAACATCACCGAGTCGGTGTCCCCGTAGGCCACTTCGTAGCCCATCTCTTTGGCCGTCTGTTGGGTGTATTCGATGACGTCCCGACCAGTAGCTGTAATCGCGGCACCCATCGCCTTGTCGTAGAGGCGGAACCGTTCCCATCCCAAGACCCCGTACAGAGAGTTCATGATTACCTTGACAGCTCTCTGCTGGCGGTCGAACCGCTCGTACTCGGGGGTGTCGGGTTCGCGCTCGTTCCGGAGGGATTTTTTCTCCTCGCGCTCGGCCAGCGTCTCGTCGATGATTTCGCGGATGATGCCGTCGGGTTCCTTCCGGAAGTGGGTGCCCGTCGGCGCGCGGTAGGTGTCGCCATCGTACTCGTCGGGGTCCACCTTGGTCTCGGGCGAGGCGTTGATGGTGGTCATCGACATGGGGTAGAGGCTGGCCAAGTCCAGCACCGTCACGTTCTCTTTGACCCCCGTGATGGGTTCGAACACCGCGCCTCCCTCGTAGTCCTCGCTCTCCTGTTTGCCTTTCGAGGGGAGTGCAAACTCCCCGTGGGCCTTGTGGAGGACGTACAGGTCCACCGCGTCGCCGGGCGTCGTGGCGTCTTCGAGTTTGCATCCGACGAAGGAGGCCACCTCCTCCCAGAAGGATACGATGTCCTGCTTGCGGTCGAGTTCGACGCACAACTCCACGTCTCTGACGTTGTACTCAAGCAGACGCTCGGGGTCGTTCTCCCAGAGGTCGCCGATGTCACCGGGGTAGCGCTCCTTGCCGACGCCCAACTCGACTTCCCCTACCGCGTCGAGGCGGTAGGATTCGAGTTCGGAGAACTGGGTGCGCTTGTAGGCGTACAGCAGGTCGAAGACGACTCGGCCCTTGACCGTCGGCGCGCCCCAATCCGAATCCCAGACCTCGTTCACGCGCGAGAGGCGGTCCGAATCGAGGTCGTACTCGGTCGAAGTGTTGCGCTTGTTGAGTCTGTCCAACCTATCAATTAGATACGGGGTGTCGAAATCGTCGCAGTTGTGAACCAAACAGTTCTCGGCAATGAAGTTGTGAGTCGTCGTCTCGATGTCGTAGGTAGTCTCAGTCCCGACGACATTTACGTCTTCGACAGCGACGAAAACGTAGTCCGCCCAGTCCTCGGAATCCGTCTCGTGCCGTTTCAGGTGGATTCCGCGACGATGTTTGTCACGTCCGATACGCTTCGCGTCAGTGCCCGTTTCGGCTTCGAATAGTGCGTACGGAATATTCTCCGTTCGCCCGCTTTTTCCAGTGTCGAATGTGGCGAGTCGTTCGACTTTCGTTGAGTGGTTCATGTGAGGAGCGACACGCTCTCGTAGAACCGAAATCTCGCGTTCCGCGTTCGGAATACGTACGACTTGCCCGTTCCGCTCGGCATAAATACCGAGACGCTTGAAGAGCTTCACGAACCAGTCGCCGGTACTCGGATTTGCGACGGCTACCGAAACATCGGTATCCACCCATCCATCTCCGTCTATGACACCAGCAAGGAACGAGGCGATGTACTCTTCGGGCATTTGGTAGACAGGAGAGAGGTCAACCTCAACGGCGTTTTTATCGCCGAATGGGATGCCAAGTCCGTTGAAACCGTACATCGACGCATAGTCCAGAACGTTCTGCTTGTAGCAACCCTTACCATCCGGTTCCAGATGAGGGTCGTCATCGAACTGTTCGTGTAGCTCCTTGCGAGTGTTGTAGAAGCGAATGCCGTCCGACTTCGACATGCTTCCGTCCGTGAGGACAAGCCCGGCTAAGTAGAGTTCGTGCTGAGTAATCGACCGCTCCAAATCAACACCTGTTCGTCGGTAGACCGTTCCGCCGTCAGGGATGGCGAGGTCATATTTCTCTGCAACGTGCGAACATCGTTTCGGTGTCCAAACACTCGTTTCCGAGTGGTAGAGTGTTCCTTTCGAGGCGTCGAATTCGGTGGCTAGCTCGGTAACTGCACCGTAAGGAAGGCGCTCTTTAAATTCTTTGACCGTCTCTTCGGTCTCGAACCGTTGGCACTCCTCAGGGACGAGTTCGGCGAGCGATGGAACAGTCGGGTCATCGACGTTCAGGCTACGTGGTTTGAGAACGTACTCGCCAGTCTCGATTTCACCGCCTTCTTTCCAATCGACTGTTTCGTCATCCCCGACCATAATGCGATGCTCCTCCGAAGAGCGTAGCGTCGTTCCGTCTGCCAAGTCGAATTCGAGAACTTCCTTTTCACTTCGCCATTTGTTCGTGACCGTCGCAGTCGTGGTTTCCTGGTCGTTCGACCCGACCACTTCGTCACCGACTTCGACGTTCTGAATTTCTTTCTCCGTCCCGTCGGCCATCTGGATGTCGCTGTCCGCCGGAAGACAATTCCATCCAGTCATAATATCTACGTCCGTTTCGTTGATGTAATCGAGGTAGGCTTCGAGCATCGCGCGCTCGTCGCCGAAGCTTCGAACTTCGATGTCGATGTCCTCGATGGGGTCGTAGCCGGGGAGGGCGTCCGGAAGGTCGGCGTCTCCCTCCGGAGCGTCGGAGAGCCACGCGACGTACTCGTCGTCGTAGGAGTCGAAGGTCGTCAGGCAGATAATCGGCTCTTCGCCGTCTTCGGGGAATCCCGACCGGTCGTCCACCTCGATGTCGAAGTAGTGGACGCGGGGGTCGGCCTCGACTTCGATTGGTTCGAGGCGGTCCAACTCGTCGTGGAAGTAGAGGACGCCGTCGTCGTCTCTGCGCTCGGGGATTCGGATGCCGCTTTTGATGTCCTTGTCGATGAGAAACCGGTTGGGAAAGAGGATGTCGGCCTCGTAGTGGTCGAAGTCGTCGCGGACGTTCCCAACGTCCCGCGGCGTCCGACCGAAAATCTTGGTGAGTTTCTCGCCGCGGATGCTCTCGTAGGGGTCGCCGTCCTCGTCGGTGGTCTCGCTCCCGGTCAGCACGTCGTAGCTCTCTTCGGGCGGGGCGTCCAGCGAGTCGGTCGGCGCGTAGAAGTACGGTTTGAACCCGACGACGCGGACGTGTTCGAGTTCGTTGTCGGACGTGCGGCCGAAGACGTGGACGATTGGCTCCTCGTCGTCGCCCGACCCTTCGACGGTGTAATCGACCTGTACGACCGAGAGTTCGACCTCGCCGTCAGGGTCGGGAAGCCAGTCGTCGTCGCCGACGACCGAATCGGCGTGCTGGTGGTCGCTCCCGGCGACGGCGCGGGCCTCTGCCTCCACGTCGCGCCCGCCGTCACCACCGTCGGAGAAATCGCCAAGTGTCGTCGTAGACCCCGAATCGCTCATGTATTCGGGGTTTGGCGCTTTCGGCTAAAAACCCTCGCTTTCGCCGGACTGCGGGGGTATCGACGGGCGTCGAAAGGGTTTCCGGAATGGAAAGACATATAATGTGTTAACACTTACCACGGGAGTAGGTGACGCCAATGTCCGACCACGTCAACCCCGGCGACGAGCTGGACCGTGCGGAAGCGGCGCTTCCCGAACCCGCCGACCCGGAAGCGACCGTCGAGTCCTATCAGACGGAGGACGGCGTCGTATTCTACGACGCGGACAACCCGTTGGCGTGGTTGAAGGCGGGGGAACCGCTCACGCTCAAAGAGCAAGTCTGACCCGCGGCGGGACGAAGCCCTTTTGCTCGTTCCGTTTCGACTGTCGAACAGTGGCATCCGACGATTCGAAGGCCGACGACAGCGACGACTCGGTAGCCGAGTTGCTCCCCGAGGACCCGCCGGAGGCCGAGACCGACCTGCTCCCCGACGACCCCTCGGAGGGTCTCGCGCCGGAACCGCCGCGGGTGCCCGACACCGCGAAAAACGACGCCAGTCCCGAACTCAAGCGCCAGTTCTGGTCGCTGGTCCTCATCTTCAACGTCGCGCTGTTCGGCGTGAGTTTCGGCCTGATGCTCGTCGGCTTCGAGCGCCGGTGGCAGGTCGGCGGCGCGATGGTCGCCGTGGGCGCGTTCGCGTTCCTCCGCGGGTGGCGTCGGTACCGGAAGGTGACGGACGGCTTCGGAGCGGACGGGGGAGATAACGGCGAGAGCGAGGACGCCCACGACGACGCCGCGTCCTCGGGGACCGAGGACGCGGCCGACCCCGAACGGAAGGACTAACCGCGCGTCGGGCCTACGACCGGCCATGCGAACCGTCCGGGACGACTCCGGGAGCGTCTACCTGCTCGTCAAGCAGTCCGGCGACTCCTGTAAAGTTCGGGACCCCGAGACCGGCGAGGAGAGCTATCGGGAGAGCGACGAACTCGAACCTGCGTCCGGCGAGTCGGCGCTGGCGACGACGGCGCGGGCCGTCCCCGAACCCGCCCGACGCGTCCTGACCGCGACCCCGAACGAGCGCGCGCTCGGCCTGCTCGTGGAACTGCGCGAGCGCGGTCCCCACTCGGTCAGACACCTGCTCGACGCCACCGACCTCTGCGAGAGCGACCTGCTCGGCGTGCTGACGGAGTTTCGCGCCGCTGGACTGGTCGAAGAGACCCGCGTGCTGGGCGAGCGCGGGTACGCGACGACCGACCGTGCCGACGACGGACTCGCACTGCTCACCGGCGAACGAGATAGGTAGTGGATTGTAAGAGAAACAATTTCAATTCCGAGAGCAACCTATTTCGTTGTCTCAGTCCGCGGTCTCTAACAGGCTCTCGCGGCGCTCGACCGTCGAGCGGTTCGACACCGCGTCCTTCTCGACGTACACCACGTCGTCGGCCGCCGCGACGAGTTCGTCGTCGTGGCTCACGACCACGATTTGCTCGACACCGAGGTCCCGCATCGACTCGACCAGTTCCGCGAGTTGCGAGACGTGGCCCGAGTCGAGGAAGACGGTTGGTTCGTCCAGAATCAGCGGCGGCATCGGCGCGGTTCCCTCGATGCCCTCCGAGAGCAGTCGGTAGATGGCACACCGCAGACTCAGGTTGAACAGCGCGCGCTCGCCGCCCGACAACTGCTCGGGGTCGAGCGGTTCGCCGTCCTTCTGGTAGACGGTGAGTTCGTACTCGCCGTCGAGTTCGATACGGGCGTACGAGTCGTTCTGATACACGAGGTCGAACACCTCGTTCAGCATCGCTTCGAGGTGTTCGACGTTTCGCTGGCGGAGTTCCGCCCGGAGGTCGCCGTACATCTCCTGTAGGTCGGCGGTCTCGTCGCGAAGCGATTCGAGCGACTCGACGCGCGCCGCGAGGTCCTCGCGGCGCTCTCGGAGGCGTTCGAGTTCCTCGATTTCGCTCCGGATGCCGCCAATCGCGCTCTGCAGGTCGTCGCGCCGCTCCCGGAGTTCGTCCAACTTCACTTCGACTTTCTGTAGATACTCTTCGGCCTCGCGCTTGTCCTCGCGGGCGGACTGCACTTTCTGGTCGTCGTAGCTCTCCCGCAGGTCGTTTCGGCGCTCGCGCTTGTCTTCGAGTTGTTCTCGCCGGAGGTCGTTCTGGTCTTCGAGGCTGGCGCGCTTCTCGCGGTGGCGCTCGATTTCGCTCTCGGCGTCGGCAATCTCCTCGCGCAGGTCTCGAATCTCGTCCAGTCGCTCGCGCTTGTCGGCAATCTCCTCGCGCTCGGTCTCCAGTTCCTCGACGCGGGCCTCCCGGTCGTCGGCCTTCTCGCGGAGTTCGTCGGCGTCCGCGCGCTTGTCCTCGGCGTCGGTTTCGAGTTCGTCGGCCTCCTCGCGCAACTCGTCGGCGTCCGCGCGCTTGTCGGCGACGGCCTCCTCTTTGTCCGCGACCAACTGCTCGACGTTCTCGCGGCGGTCCCGGAGGTTCCGGACTTCGCGTTCGGTCTCGCGGAGTCGCTCGGCCGTCTCGACTTCTCTGGCGACGGTCTCTCGCGTCTCGCGCAGGTCCTCCAGTTCGGCTTCGAGTTCGGCCACGCGCTCGCGGTCCTCGGCCAGCGAATCGACGTGCGGCGAGTCCTCGACGGGTTGGCCGCACTCGGGACACTTGCCAGCGTCGAGCAGTTGCTCGGCCTCGGCCACGCTGTCGCGGGCGCTCTGGAGGGCGGCCTTCGCGTCCTCGATTCGGCTCTGGAGGTCGGCCTTCGCCTCGCGACGGTCTTCGAGGTACGACTCGGCCGCGCCGAACTCGACGGGCGCGTCCTCGAACGCCGCCTTCTTCGCGTCCACGTCGTCGTCCAACCGGTCGAGCTTTCCGCGGCGGTCTTCGAGGTCCGATTCGGCGTCGTCGGCCTCGGCGTCGAGTCGGTCGGCGCGCTCGCGCTTCTCGCTCGCGCGCGACTCCATCTCGTCGGCCCGCCGAGCCAGATTGTCGGCCTGATTGCCGAACATCTTGGCCTGCGTCCGGGCGTCTCCGAGGTCCGACTGGAGTTCGTCGTCCGCGGCGTCGAGTTCGTCAAGTCGCGCCTCGATTGCCTCGGCGTCGGCCGAGTCGAGTTCGGTGTCGGCCAGCAGGGACTCGACTTCCGCGTCGATGTCCTCGACTCGCTCGCGGAGTTCCCGGACTCGCTCGCGGTGGTCGGCCCGTTCTCGCTCGGTCCGGCCGATTTCGGACTCCAACTGCTCGATGTCGTCGGCGAGAGCGTCGAGTTCTTCGCGCTTCTCGTCGTAGCTCTCCAGCACTTCGACGGCTTGCTTTCGGGTCTTCTCGGCGGTCTCTTCGTTCTCTTCGAACCGCTCGATTTCGCCCTCGGTCTCTTTCAGGTCGGACTTGCGCTGGTTCAGGCGCTCGTGGAGGTTCTTGGCCTCCTTCTGGTCGATTTGGGTCTCAAGCTCCGAGAGACTGCCGCGCTTGTCGTCAAGCACCGACTTGACCCCCAGTCGGGCGTCGCTGGCGCGCTCGCGGTACTCCTCCAGTTTGCCGAGTTGGAGGAGGTCGTCTATCATGTCTTGGCGTTGGGTCGGCGTGGCGTTGATGAGTTTGTTGACCTCGCCCTGTCGGACGTACGCGCAGTTGACGAACGCTTCGGAGTCCATCCGGAAGAGGTTCGTCACGGTCCGGCGCACGTCGCGGGCACCTTCCACGGGGTCGCCGGGGGTTTCGAGGACGCACTCGGCGGTGGTCGCTCGTTCGCCGGTCGCGCGAATCCGTCGCCGGACGTGGTAGTCGCCGCCGTCGTGGGTGAACCAGAGTTCGATTTCGGCCTCCTCCTCGCCGATTGTCACCACGTCGTCCAGCGTCCGGTCTAACGCCTTCGCGCCGTAGAGCGCGAAGAAACAAGCCTCCAGCAGGGAGGACTTCCCGCTCCCGTTCAACCCGTGGATGACGGTGACGCCGCGGTCCAGACGCAGGTCGGCGTCGGCGTAGCACTTGAAGTTCCGGAGGCGCACGCGGTCGAACTTCATAGGTACTCCTCCAGCGTTCCGTCGTCGTCCGAATCGGCGTCGGGGACCGAATCGGTCGCCGCGGTCGAATCGGTCTCCGGCGGGGATTCTGCCGCGGCAGAATCCCCGCCCTCGTCGCCGGGCGCAGACTCGAACGCCGACCGGTCGCCGTCCTCGACCAGTTCGGCGACTCGGTTCCGGACCGACTCCCGGACGTTCGAGTCGGCGATTTTGCTCGCACGGACCGTCTCGTCGATTCCCCGTGCGGCCTCGCTCAGGCCGAGGTCCCGGACTCGCTGGCGCACCGCGTCGTCGGGGTCGGCGAACGAGACTTCGACTTCGCCGTCGTCGTCTTCGACTTCCCGGCGGTCCACGACGCGCGCGACCAGTGCGTCACGCTCCAGCGCGAACTCCTCGACGCGGGCGGGCGTGACTTGCTCGCCTTCGCCGTCGATTTCCACGACGACCACGGCGTCTTCGAGGTCCCGCTCGCGCAACTTCTCGCGCACGCGGTCGATGCCCTCACCCTCGGCGAGTGTCGCTTCGACGTACGCGAAGTCGCGGGTCGCGTCCAACCCTCGGCGGGTGATGGTCACGTCGCCGTCGAACTCCACGATGTTGTACCCCCGGTCCTCGCGCTCGTCGGCGCTACAGCGTTCGGTCGAACCGCAGTACGTCACCCACGTCTCGGCGACTTCCTTGGTGTCGGGCTTGTGGTTGTCGCCCAGAAGCATCGCGTCGAAATCGACGTTGGCCTCGGTCAGCACCTCCTCGGCGTCCCAGTCGCCGATGTCGAAGGGCTTGAACAGGCCGTGACTGACCAGCGCGGCGTGGTCGGCGTCGTGGGACTCGAACTGGTAGTCCAACTCGTCGCGCTTGGACTTCGGTACGTGGTCGAGACCGTAGAAGGCGGTTTCGCCGACGACTTCGGGGTCGTCGCCGAGTCGCGTGGCGAGTCCGAGCATCTCGAAGAGGTCTAGCCACTGGCGGCCCCGCGTGCCCTCGTGGTTGCCGACGATGGCGAGAAAAGGCACGTCGGCGTCCCGGAGTCGGCCCAACAGCGAGATGGTGCCGTGGAGCGCGTCGAGGTCCGGACGACGGTCGTGAAACAGGTCGCCAGCGTGGACCACGGCGTCCACGTCCTCGGCGATTGCGTCGTCGATTACCTGCTCGAACGCCCGCCGAAAGTCCGCCCGTCGCTCGGGGGAGTGGTACTGTCGATACCCGAGGTGGGTGTCCCCCGTGTGTATCACCCGTGTCATCGAGTCGTCGTTTGCGTCCGGGGCCTAAAGGCATTCCGTGACGGCCGACCCCGGTACGTGCTGGCGAATCGCGCCGTCGGCGCGATTCGCCGCGCTGACGGACTTGCCACTACGCGCTACCGGACCCGAAGGACGGAGAAGCGAAAGCCGCGACCGTGACCGCTCGAAGTGGCCTACTTGAACCGGAAGGTCTCCAGATTCTTGGGCGCGAACGTTCGCATGTTGAACTCGTGGTAGAGCGACGACGAGAGGTCTTGGACGCTCGACTCGTCGCCGTGGACGCACAGAATCTTCTCCGGGCGCGGGTTCATCGTCTTCACGAAGTTCATCAGGCCCTGCCGGTCGGCGTGGCCGGAGAAGCCGTCCACCGTCTCCACGTCGAGTTTCAGCGAGAGCTTACCGTTCCGGCCGCCGCCGCGGTTCATCGGAATCTCGTCCCATCCGTTCTGGATACGTCGGCCGAGGGTTCCCTGTGCCTGATAGCCGACGAAGACCATCCGCGAGTCGGGGTCGCCGCCGACGTGTTCGAGCCACGACATGATGGGGCCGCCCGTGACCATGCCGGAAGTCGAGAGGATGATGCACTGGTCGCCGTCGGCCACCTCTTGTCGCTCCTCCTCGCCGCCGTCGATGTGGTTGAACTGGTCGGCGAGGAATGGGTTCTCGTCCTCGTGGAAAATGCGGTCGCGCAAGTCGTCGCGCAGGTACTCGGGATACGTCGTGTGGATGGCCGTCGCCTCCCAAATCATGCCGTCGAGGTGGACTGGCATCTCGGGGATGTCGCCTTCGCGCATCGCCTCCTCTATGACGAGCATCATCTCTTGGGAGCGACCCACCGCGAACGCCGGGATGACGACTTTCCCGCCCTTCTCGTAGGTCTCGTTGATGACGCGCTTGAGTTTGCGCTCGGAGTCCTCTTGGTCGGTCTGGTAGTCGTTGCGACCGCCGTAAGTCGATTCGAGGATGAGCGTCTCGACCCGCGGGAAGTCGTTGACCGCGCCGTTGAACAGGCGGGTGTCGTCGTAGTGGATGTCACCGGAGAACGCGACGTTGTACAGGCCGTCGCCGATGTGGAAGTGCGAGACGGCCGACCCGAGGATGTGGCCCGCGTTGTGGAGCGTGAGTTTCACGTCGGGCGCGATGTCGGTCACGTCGCCGTACTCCAGCGGGATGGTGTGCTTGATGGCCTCACGGACCATCTCGGACTCGTAGGGCGGCGCGCGGCCCTCCTTGGCGGCCACGTCGAGGTAGTCCAGTTGGAGCAGACCCATCAGGTCGCGGGTCGGTTCGGTGGTGTAAATCGGGCCGTCGTAGCCGTACTTGAACAGCAGTGGAATCAGCGCCGAGTGGTCGAGGTGGGCGTGGGTCAGCACCACCGCGTCGATGGTCTGGGCACCCGCGCCGAGCGCCTCCTCGACTTGGAGATACGGCACTTCGCCTTCCGCGCCGGGTTTGTCGCCGCAGTCGATGAGGATGCGGGTCTCGGGCGTCGAGAGGATGAACGAGGCCCGACCGACCTCCCGGCAACAGCCGAGCGTCGTTACCCGGACGTACTCGTCGTTGGACATCTCCTCGCGGTGAATCTGGCGGCCCACCTTTTCGAGGATGTTCCGGCGGTCGTCACGTTCCTGTTTCAGGAAGTTCCGGACGTTCGAGACCGTCGAAGACTCGATGGGCGGCGTCCGGACGACTTCGGGCGTCCAGCCGACTTCTTGGGTTATCTCCCGGAGGGTCGAACCGTGCTTGCCGATGACCATGCCGGGCTTCTCGGCTTCGATGACCACCTCGCCCGTGTCGGCGTGGAAGTCGAGGTCGGTCACGCCCGCTTCGTCGGGAATGACCGCCATTACGTCCTCGCGGGCGTCTTCGGGCCGCGACAACACGTCGGGGTCGGGGCGGACGGTGATTCGCTTTCGGAGTTGACTCGCCAACTGCCGGATGAGGTCGCCGTTCCGGGCGAACTTCTTGGGGTCGCGCGTGTACACGACCAGTTCCGGGCCTTCGTACTTCACGTCCGACACCGAAATGTCGCTCGGTAACTCGCTCGTAATCTCTGCTCGCAGGTCCTCGAGTTGCTGGTCTACTTTACTCATAGTGAAAAAGTCGTTCCGTCTGTCGGTGCTGTCCTCCGTGTCGGGGCGTCGCGTCCGACCGGCGTCTCGTCGGACCCGCCACTGCGGGCTACTTGCTCGCGGGGGCAGGTCGAACCGGTCGGAATGCCGTCAGGACTACGATTTAGAGTACAGCACAGCATAGATTTCGCTTCTCCGCGGGATGTTGGAACTCGCGCGTCTGCGAGTCGTCCACGTCCCCGGAGATACCGGGGAAGACCGGACGCTCACTCGGGGACGCAGGAAAACCCGCTTATCGGCCATTAGTCCCCGATATTATAAAAGCCTTCCCAAAGTGGGCAAACCCAAGGTCCCGGAAGCCGTCTCCTCCGGCATGCGACTGACTCCCGAGCGAGTCGCCGACGAGTACGAGTGGGTCCGGGGCCGGGCCGATACGGTGGTACCGCTAGTGAACGACGTTCGCGCGGACCTCGGCGACCTGTTCGACACCGACGTAGACGACGTGAGCGCCGACGCCTACCGCGAGGAGGTGGACGCACTCTTCGCCGACGGCGACTGCGCGGTCAACGTCGCCGCGCTGGTGGCCGTCCTCCGGGAGTTGGACGTGGAAGGCGACTATCCGGGGTTCGTGGTGGACGAACTCCTCGGGCGCGAACTCGCCGGGACCATCGCCGGGAACCAGCCACTTCGACTCCTCGGGGAGGCCACCTTCCACTACGCGGACGTGTCTGTCCACGCCGAGGCGGACCGCGAGACCGCGGGCGCGGACGACTTGGACGCCGCCCTCGCCGCCGGGTTCCAGACGCGACTGCCGGGGTGGGACTGGCGAGAGACCGAGAGTCCGTTTTCGGTCGGCGGCCCGGAGTAGTGCTTATCCCTCGTCCGACACCTCGTCGCCCTCCCAGCCTTCGACGTACATCCGGTCGTCGGCCACGCCCTGCTCGTCCAGATACTCTCGGGTCTCGACCACCATCTCGGGCACGCCGCAGACGTAGAAGTCCCGGCCCTCGAAGTCGTCCAAGTAGTCCGCGAGGTGGTTCTGTACGTGGCCCTCGGGTCCGGCCCAGTCGTCGGCCTCCGAGAGGACGTAGGTCACGTCGAAGTCCGGGGAGTCGGCCGCCAGTTGGTCGAGAGTTTCGCGGTAGATGACGTGTTCCTCGTCCTTCTCGCCGAAGAAGAAGTGGGCGTTTCCGGTCCCCTCCCGGACGTACTGCTTGGCCATCGCTATCATCGGCGTGATGCCGGTTCCGGTCGAGACGAAGGCCACGTCCGAGTCGATATTCCGGAGGTAGAGGTTCCCGCCTAACTCCTCGATTTCGATGGTGTCGCCGGGCGTGCGCTCGTGCATCCACGTCGAGGCGGTGCCGTCGGGGTAGCGCTTGATGGCGAGGGTGATGCGCTCGCTCCCCGGCATGGCCGTGGCGGTGTAGGGTCTGACGACTGCCTCGTCCTCGCTGTCGCCTCCCTCGTCCTCCGCCGGACTCTCCGCCCGCGGGAAGTGGACGTGGGTGTGCTGGCCGGGGTCGAACTCGAAGGTGTAGCCGTCGGACTCCAACACGAACTGCTTGACGTTCGGCGTCATCCGGTGGACGGACGTGACCGTGACTTCGTGGGTGTCGGCCATCGTGGAATCGAGGGTGCTACGACGGACGCGGGGATAACTCGGGTGGCCGACCGCGGGACTCCACCGCGGGAGTTCCGCCGGAGTTTATGCGGCGCGCGCAGGACTGCGCGCGCCGCCAATCCCAGTTCGCTCGAAACGCTACCAAAGCTTCATCGCATTTAAGACCACATCGAAGAAACTCCTACCCAATGAGCGACGACGAGCAGGAACTCGGCATCACCGAGTCCAAAGAACACAGTCCCGGAGATTGGTACGCGGAAGTAGTCACGAAGGCCGAACTCGCCGACTACGCGCCCATGGGCGGGTTCATCGTCACCCGGCCCCGCGGGTACGCCCTCTGGGAGGGGCTACAGGACCACCTCGACTCGTGGTTCAAGAAGACCGGCGCGCAGAACGCCTACTTCCCCGCGCTCATCCCCGAGAGCTACCTCGAACGCGAGAGCGACATCGTGGAAGGCTTCGACCCCGAGGTTGCGTGGGTGACTCACGGCGGCCACGACGAACTCGAAGAGCGACTGGCTTTCCGGCCCACCAGCGAGTCCATCATCACGCCGTTCATGAGCAACTGGGTCCGAAGCCACCGCGACCTGCCTCTGCGCCTGAACCAGTGGTGTAGCGTCATCCGGTGGGAAGCGACGGAAACGAAGCCGTTCTTCCGAACGAAGGAGTTCCTCTGGCAGGAGGGCCACACCGCCCACGAGACCGAAGACGAGGCGTGGGACGAGACGATGACCCGCTTGGACCAGTACGAGAACCTCTACGAGGACGTGCTGGCCATCCCCGTTCTCCGCGGTCGCAAGCCCGAACACGACAAGTTCCCCGGCGCGGACACCACCACGACCGTCGAGGCGCTGATGCCCGACGGCAAGTCGGTCCAAGGCGGGACTTCCCACTACCTCGGCCAAGGATTCGCGGAAGCCTACGACCTGACCTACACAGACGAGAACGAGGACGAGCGGGTCGCTCACACCACCTCGTGGGGTCTCTCGTGGCGCGCACTCGGCGCGCTCATCATGACTCACTCCGACGACCAAGGGCTGGTCGTCCCCCCGAAAATCGCGCCCGAGCAGGTCGTCATCGTCCCCATCTGGAACGAGGACAACCGCGAGAAAGTGCTGGAGTACGCCGAGAGCGTGGCCGACGACTTGGACGCCGCCGACGTGCGCGTCGAGTTGGACGACCGCGACGAGCGCAATCCGGGCTTCAAGTTCAACGAGTGGGAACTGAAGGGCGTCCCCGTCCGACTCGAAATCGGTCCCAACGAGGTCGAAGACCGCGAGGTCACGGTGGTCCACCGACCCGACGGCGAGGACGCGGTGGAGGACCGCGAGCGAATCGACGAGACCATCCAATCGCACTTCGACCGAGTGTACGCCAAACTCTACGACGCGGCCAAGGAGAATCTGGAGGAGAACGTCCGCGAGGCCTACGAGACCTCCGAGATTCTCGGCACCATCGGTCGCTACGGCGGCTACGTCAAGACGCCGTGGTGCGGCGACGAGGCCTGCGAGCAGGTCATCAAGGAGGAAATCGCGGCCGAAATCGTGATGGTCCCGATGGACCGCGACGAGGAACCCATCGGCGAGGAGTGCGGCGTCTGCGGCGACGAGGCCTGCGAGACGGCCTACTTCGCCAAGTCGTACTGAACGCGGTTCACCGCTCTCCTTGTGTTTTTCTCCGCGCGAGCGCGAGACCCGCCAGAAGCGCGAGTAGCGCCGCGCCAGCGCCGAGACCCGGAAGCGAGGTGTCGGTCGAGGGCGGCGAGGTGGTCCCGGCCGTCTCGGGACCGTCAGTCATCCGGGTCGTCTCGGTGGTGGTCTCGGTAACCCCGGACCGAGCGAACGCGACCGACTTCGAGGCGGCGACGCGGTGGTCCGACTTCCCGCCGGTGTACGGTTCGTCGGTCTCGCGGTCGAACTCGCCGTCTCCGTCGGCGTCGCGGAACGCCACGGCGAACAGCGTCGCGTTCGCTCCGAGGTCGGCGTCGAACTCCACCGAGACGTTCCGCTGGCCGGGGGCGAGGCGGTCGGACGCGCCGAGTCGGTCGCCGTCCACGGAGTCCCGGCGGACGACGACGAACCCGCCCGAGGGGAGTTTCGCGGTGACGTTCGCGGCCGACGCGCCGACGGCGGCGATTCGCACGTCCGCCTCGGGTTCGACCACCACGCCGGGGTCCGGGCCGCCGTAGCCCATCACCGACTCGTCGCGGTGGCGGAGCGTCACGTCGAAGTCGGTTCCCGGCGGCACGTCAGAGAAATCGAACGTCGGCGCGAAGACGAACCCCTCGCTCGCGTTCCGTACCCGGCCGGACTCCTCGAAGCGGAAAGTGTCGTTCGCGCCCTCGACGACGACGGTGACGTTCGAGCGCGGCGGGAGCGTGGTCTCGACGCGAACCGTCCGGTTCGGGGCCGACCCGACCCGGACCGTCTCGACGCCGCCGTCCGGTTCGAACTCGCCGTCGGCGACGTTCCCGGCCGGTTCGAAGTCGGCGTCGCGGTCCCAGAACTCGAACTCGTCGGTCACGGACTCGGCGTCGTCCGCGAGCGTGGACGACGCCGCCACCGAAAAGTTCGCGCGGAAGTGATAGCCCGGTTTCACCGTCCCGTCGCGCCCGCCCGTGACGTTCACGTCGGCGGGGTCGGCGACGAGGTAGTAGCTACGGTTTCGGGGGTCGGCGACCACGCGCGTCGAGTCGGGCGCGAAGTGCATCACCGCCGCACGAATCTCCGCGCCGGGATTCAGTTGCTCGACGCGGAGTCGCGCCGCGTCGGTGGCGAGGAAGTCGAAGAAGCGCGCGGTCACGTTCGACCCGTTCCGGGCGGCAATCGCGCCGTCCAACCCCGAGGCCCGGAGTTCGAGGACGAGCGTGCCGTTCGTGACCACCGTTCGGGTTCGGGTGAAGTCGCCCGACGACCGCGCCGCGTCGATGGCCCGCAGGGACGAGAGGTTCGCGGACGGGGGCGCGACGTAGGTCCGGAGGGCGTCGGTGGACCGCTCGCCGACGGTCACTTGCGTCTCGGCGGTGGCCGACTCGCCGTCGCACGCCGAGGCGTCACCCGCGCAGGCCAGCACCTCGTAGGTACCGACCGCCAGCGGCGTCGGTCCGTCCGACGCCGACCGGACGGTCAGGTCGTCGCCGTCTCCGGCGCGGTAGGTGGCGTCGTAGGTGTTCAGACGCACCGTCGCTGACCCGTCGCCGTCCCGGTCCCGGACCGCGAGCGTGGCCGAGTAATCGTCGCCCGAGACCGAAATCGTCGCGTTCGCGCCCTCGGCCATCGAGACGGGTATCGCGGCGACGCCGCCGCGAGCGACGTGTTCGATGCCACCCTCGAACGACGGGGCGTGGGAGACCGGGGATGCGGTGGAGGGGGACGCGGTGGAGGGTGTTGCGGCCGACGAGGATTCGACGGAGGGGACCGCGGTCGGAGACGCACCGGTCGGAGACGCACCGGTCGGGGTTCCGGTGGGCGAGGCCGCGGCGGTCGTTCCGACCGCCGCGGCCGGAACTCCGGCCGTCACGAGCAAGATAGCTACCAGACAGGACGCCGAACGTCGCAGGTGGAGGGCGAGCGACATATTTCGGACTGCTAACTAGTCGGGAAAATACTTTGTGATGGGGTCCGGCGGCGGAGACGCGGTAGCGGACGGAAAGACCGCGATTACGGAAACTGTCGAGGGGACTAGGGAAGGGGGCGAACCGCCGAAGAACCGCTTCGGAGAGGTGGAAGAGAGAACCGCTTCGGAGAGGTGGAAGAGACGCCGAGACGCTACGTCAGGCTTGAACCGATGAAGACCGCACCGCGACCGCAACCGCGGACCACACCCTCCCCAACCGACTCCTTCACTCGTGCCTCCGGCACTCGCTCAGTCGTCCCTCGCGCGGACGGGCGCGGCACGGAGGCCGCGCCAGCGCGCGCCGGTGTTGAAAATTGAAATCATTTCTTTGAGAAACAAAAATATTGCTCAGAGAAACGTATAGTTAGTCCCGGCTCTCGTGGGGCACCGACATGACGACCGCTTCGCCCGACAACACCTGTTGGCTCTCGCCGTCGCCCTCGGCCGCCGCGACGGTCTCGACGCGGAGTCGGTCGTCGCCCAAGTCCTCCTCGACCGTGACCGTCGCGGTCACGGTCTGGCCCGGTCGGACCGGGTTCTCGAAGTCGAGGTCCTGCGCGAGGTAGATTACGTCGCCGGGCAGGTCCGCGAGGGCGGCGCTGACGACTCCCGCCGACAGCATCCCGTGGGCGACCCGTCCGCCGAAGAACGTCTCGGCGGCGTAGTCGTCGTCGCGGTGGATGGGGTTGTCGTCGCCCGTCAGGTCGGCGTAGGCGTCGATGGTGTCTCCCGTGACCGTCAGCGTGGCCTCGGCGGTGTCGTCTACGGATGCGACTGGCATGGTCGAACCTCGCGGCGCGCGTCGAATCAATCCGGGGGTTAACATGTGAAACGGGGTTTTGAAGGCGGCGTCCTCCGTGGGTTCAGCCATGTCATACGCAGACAACGATGGGGTCTCGCTCTACTACGAGACCACCGCTCCGGCCACCCACGGGAGCGACACCGAAACCGTCGCTCTCGTGGAAGGACTCGGCTACGGCCGGTGGATGTGGCGCTGGCAGAGGGACCGACTCGCCGACGAGGGCTACCGCGTCGTGGTCTTCGATAACCGCGGCACCGGCGACTCCGACGCGCCCGAGGGTCCTTACACCATCGCGGAGATGGCGAGCGACTTGGAGGCGGTCCTCGCGGACGCGGGCGTCGAGCGCGCCCACGTGGTCGGCGCGAGCATGGGCGGGATGATTGCCCAGCAGTACGCCCTCGACTACGACCGGGCCGAATCGCTCGGCCTGCTCTGCACCAGTCACGGCGGCGAGGAGGCCCTCGACGTGCCCGAGGAGACCCAAGCCCGGATGTTCGGCGTGCCCGACGACGCCGACGAACGCGAGGCAATCCGGTACAAGATGGAACCCGCGATGTCCGACGATTTCTGGGCGGACAACGACGACCTCATAGAGGACATCGTGGACTGGCGACTAAAGGGCGACGCGACCGACGCGGGCCGGGAGGCACAGGCCGCGGGCGTGATGGCCTTCGATTCGAGCGACCGACTCGCCGACGTAGACGTGCCGGTCCTCGTCGCCCACGGCACCGACGACCGGGTGCTTCCGGTCGAGAACGCCGACCTCATCTACGAGAAACTCTCGAACGTCCAACTCGCCGTCTTCGAGGGCGGCCCGCATCTCTTCTTCATCGAACAGGCCGACGCGGTAAACGACCGACTCGTGGAGTTCCTCGCCCATGTTTAGCCACGACGAGCGACCCTACGACTGGGTGGGCGCGTGGAGCGAGAAGCGCGCCGGTCTCTCGCCCGACGCGGTGGGACTCGTGGACGCGACGACCGGCCAGCGCTACACCTACGCCGAGTTGGACCGCCGAGCGAACCGCACCGCCCGACTCCTTCGGTCCGAAGGAGTCGGGCGGGGCGACCGGGTGGCGGTCCTCTCGCGCAACCGCCCGGAACTCGTGGACCTCTTTTTCGCCACCGGGAAGACCGGCGGGATTCTCGCGCCCCTCTCCCACCGCCTCGCCGCGGGCGAGTTGGTCGAGATGCTCAACGACGTGGAACCCTCTCTGCTCGTCGTGGAGGAACCCTTCGCGGACCTCGCGGCGGACGTACTGGACCGCGAGGGCCGGGAGTTCGACTGTCCGGTCCGGTCGCTTCCCGCTGACGACTCGGACGCCGACACGTCGGCGTCCGCGTCGCAGGCGACGGCCCGGTGCTCTCCGTGGACCGACGCGCTCCCCGACGACGACTCGCCGGTCGAGGCGGCCGACGTGTCGATGGACGACCCGCACCTCTTTCTCCACACCGGGGGTTCGACCGGCGTCCCGAAAGAGACCGTCGTGACTCACGGCTCTATTCTCTGGAACTCGTTCAACACCATCACCGCGTGGGGGCTTCGGCCCGAGGACGTGACGCCGATGGTGTTCCCGATGTTCCACACCGGTGGGTGGAACGTGCTGACGGTACCCCTGTTCCACCTCGGGGCGACGGTGGTCCTCGCCCGCGAGTTCGAACCCCGCGAGGTCCTCCACCTCGTGGAGTCCGAAGGCGCGACGGTCCTCGTGGCGGTCCCGGCGGTCCTCCGGATGATGGCGAACCACGACGACTGGGCCGACACCGACCTCTCGACGCTCCGGTTCGCCAAGTCCGGCGGCGGTCCCTGCCGGGAGTCGGTCATGGAGGCGTGGTGGTCCCGCGACGTTGACCTCTCGCAGGGCTACGGCCTGACCGAGTGCGGCCCGAACAACTTCACGATGCCCGACGGGTGGCCCACCGAGAAGGCAGACAGCGTGGGCGTGCCCGCGATGCACGTGGACGCGCGCATCGCGGACGAGGACGGCGGGGAACTCCCGCCGGGCGAAATCGGAGAACTCGAACTGGCGAGTCCCCACGCCGCCGACCGCTACTGGCGCAACGAGCAAGAGACCGAGACCACCTTCGGCGACGGGTGGGTCTCGACGGGCGACTTGGCCCGCAAGGACGACGACGGCTACGTCTACATCGAAGGCCGCAAGAAGAACATGTACGTCTCGGGCGGCGAGAACGTCTACCCCGCCGCGGTCGAGGACCGCATCGCCGACCACCCGAAAGTCGAGGAAGTCGTCGTCGTCCCGGTGTCCAACGACCAGTGGGGGCAGGTCGGGAAGGCCGTCGTGCAGGGCGACGAGTCGCTGACTCTCGAAGAACTGACCGACTTTCTGGACGGGAAGCTCGCCCGGTTCAAGCGCCCGCGACACCTCGCGTTCGTCGCGGAGATGCCGATGTCCGGTCCCTCGAAGATAGACCGACAGGCCGTGAAAGCCGAGTTCGGCGAGGAGTAGGTCACTGGTCGGCCTTCGATTCGTCACTCGGGTCCGGGGTGTGAGAACTGCGCTCGTAGGTCCGGATGTCGCGTCGGTCGCCGATGGTGAATCCGAGTAAGATACCTGCGAGCAGGCCACCCGGCCCGAACGTGACGCCGATGGCACCACCGGCGATTGCGCGGCCACCAGTCGGCGGTAGTTCGCTGGCTCCGCCGTCAGTGACCCCGGCGGGTTCGTTCGTCATAGTAGTCAATTTACCCTCTATCGTGTTAAGCTTCCGGGTGTGTATTCGGTTCTGTCCGACGACAGCCGCGACGAGAATAGTCACGAACTGTACGAACACCAAGACGGGATTGCTTTCGAGAAACGTCACGACGGGAGTCACTGCAAAGCCGAGCGAGATTCTGTCGGCTATCGTTGTCGCTGTTTGGATAATCGGCGGGGCGACGCGATTATAGGTCCAGTTTCCGACGAACTAAACGGCAGTCGCGGCGACGAACCGGACGAACCAATGACGACGACCGAGCCACATCCGACCCCCCTCATAGAGCGTCCGAAGACCGTCGTTTACGGCAGTACCGGCACGCCGAAACGAGTCGGCCGACTGCCGAACGTCGGCGTCGTCAGAAGAGTCGTTCCTTGGCGAACTGGGCGAGCGTCGGGATGTCGTCGGTGTGGAGCAGTTTCAGGACGCCGCGGATGCTCCCGGCGTTGGCCTTCCGAAGTGCGTCACCGTCCACTCGATTCAGGTCTCGGATGAGGGTGTCGTAGCGCTCGTTGGGCACGAGATAGAGCAGTTGGGTCATCAGCAGGCGGGTCCGCATCTTCGGGGCCACCCGCTCGTGCCAGAGGTCGTCGTAGATGGAGAGCTTCTCGGCGGAGGTGTCCCGGTCGCTCGACATGAAACACCGGTCGGCGGTGACGGCCGCCGCGCGCCCCGACTTCATGCAGGTGTGGATGCCCTCGCCCCAGAGCGGGTCGATGGTCGGCACCGTGTCACCGATTGCCATGAAGTTGTCGGTGCTGAAGCCGTCGGGCATCTGGATGTGGGCCGACCCGCGGTGCTGTTTGCCCGCGATGCGTTCGGCGTCCTCGAACCGGGGGTCCGTGTCCAACCAGTACTGGAGGTAGTCGTCGATGCCCATCCCGTCTTGGGCGTAGTCGCGGTGGGCCTCGTTCTGGATGTAGCAGAGACCGACCTTCGCGGTGTCCTCGCCGGTGTGGAAAATCCACGAGTAGCCGCCGGGTGCGAGTTCGTGGTCGAGGCGGAGCATCATCGTGTCGGTGAGGTCGGCGTACCCGTCGGCGTCGATGTCGATGCCTTCGAGTTCGTACTCGACGCCGATGGCCTGATGTTCGCGCTGGAGACCGGTCACGCCGAGTTTCTTGGCGAGCGGTGCGGCCGGTCCGGTCGCATCGATAACGATGTCGCCGTACACCTCTTGGTCGCCGTTGTACCGGACGCCCACGATGTCGCCGTCTTCCATGATGGGTCTGGAGACGCGAGCGTCGAACCAGCACTCCGCGCCGTCCTCGCGGGCGTCGTCCACGAGGAAGTTCTTGAAGTCGGCGAATTCGAGGACGGCACCGGGTTGTCGCCGGACGAAGTGTTCGTTCGGCGACTCCAGTACCACGTCGTCGGTGTAGTTCATCACCACGTCGTCGGGAATCCCGAACGCGCCCATCATCGACGGGAACGTCCCGGCCGTGGACTTGTTGCTCTGGGCGGGGAACTCGTCTTCGCCCTCGGTTTCGAGGAGAACAACGTCGTAGCCCCGTTCGGCAACGTCTCGGGCGCACTGCGCGCCCGCCGGTCCCGCACCCGCAATCACAACGTCGAAGTGGTCAGTCATGGCGTGTCGCTCCGGAGGAGGTAGAAGACAGCTTCTCGTCTGCGATTCGTGAAGCGCGGACCGAACTGCCGTCGAAACCGCGACCGGATTGTCGCGTCCGACGAGTTCGTTCGGCAGTAGAACTCCCGTTCGAGAGGGTCGCCGGAGCGGGCCGACTCCCCGTCGTCCCTCCGGCGTCGATGTCACCGGACCGCGTCCGGATAGTCGGCGAGGTTACCCCGCCGGTGTCGTTTTCGTCCGCAGTCATCTCTACTGCTGGTAGACACCTCTTCCATAAAAAACGGACGCAAACACTCTCGCACGGGAATCCTGTTGGCGCGAGGTGGGCAAAAGAACGTATGTGTCAGTGCCGGTAGCGGTCGCGTTCCCGCGGAGTCACTCCGAGTCGCGGACGACTTCGGCGTTCTCGTACCCTTCTCGGACGCCGCGGACGGTGTAGGAGAACTCGAAGTCGCCGGTGCCCTCGCGGGACTCGACGACGATGTGGTCGGTCGTTCGCTCCGTGACCGCGAGACCGGGGACATCGACAGCGTACGGCGTGAGTTGGACCACAAGGTCCTCGTCGTCGGACGTGACCATCCCGAAGTGTTCGGGGAGGTCGATTTCGGCCCGGCCGTCTTCGAGTTCGGCGACGCCAGTCGTCTCGGTCTGCGCTCGGTCGGCCTCGACTGCGGTGTAGGCGACCCGCTTCTCGCCGTCGGCGGTATCGACGGTCTGGACGAAGTTCTTGGTGCCGGAGGCGGTGAAGTCGCCGTCTACGTGCAGGTCGCCGTCGGAGTAGACGGCGTATCCGCCGCTGTTGTTGAGTCCGTGGACGGCGTGGCCGTCGGAGGCGCTGGAGTAGCCGTAGATACCGTACCCACCGTTGTCCGACAGGTTGAGGGCCGAGATAGCGGTGGACCCGGTGTCGGTCGTCCCCTTGAACGCCGTCGTGTCTCCGGTCTCGATTTTCAGACCGGTCTGGTCGAAGGTGCTGTCCACCGACCACGTTTCGCCGAGGTGGTCGTGGTCGGTCGCCGCCGACGCGGTTCCCGATAGCGCGAGCGGAAGGCCCGCGAGTCCGGCCAGTTGGAGGAAGGTTCGACGGTTCGAGTCGTTCGACTGATTTTCTTCCGACATACCTGCATGATAACGAAAGCTGGAATTTTAATCTTTCCACTAATAACTATATGAATAATAGTCCGGGTACTCGAAGACGGTGCGCGACCGGACCCGCGAATCTCAGACGTAATTGCGTTGCTCTAAAATAGATATACAATCGCCAAGAAAACGCATCTCTATCTCTACCAATCGAAATTCCGTCCGTCGGGGAGGCGCTCACGTCGTCGTCGCACCGCGGGTCGGTCGTGTCGCCGTCGAACGGGAAGCCATCGCTGCCGTCTCGTTCGTCTGGGTAGTAGCTCCTTTATTGTCTATTTCGAAGATATTAATTTAATTAGCCAAAACACTGATTAATGTGTCTGAATTCTAAGTAAACGATGTCCGAGAAAGACGACTCGAATCAGCGAATCGATGACGACCGACGCGACTTCTTGCAAGGAGTTGGAGCGACGGGAGCGGCGACGACGCTCACGAGTCTCGGTGCGCTCGGCGGACTGGCCGGGAGTGCGGCGGCGTACACCGAAGAGAACTACGAGTGGCGCAAGCAGGACCGACAACTCGCGTCCTACAGTCCCAGCGGAAGCAGTACGGAGTACGAACTCGAACTGACTTCCTCGCTCGCGTATCTCGAATCCTACACCGACGGGAACGGCGACTGGGTTCACCACTTCAACATGGGTGGTACCGCCCAGATTATGAGCAAGCAGACGTGGGAAGGTTCGAGCGCGTGGTCCGAGTGCGAGGACGTGTATCGACACAAGATTGGCATCTACAACCGGAACGCGAGTACGTCCTACATCCTCGCCTCAACCAAGGACGACCGGACGGGTGCGGACCCGATTCCCCAAGACCAAGACGGCGGGAACAACTTCGGCGACGCCGCATTCACCGCGATGAAGGCCGCAGTCTCGGAAGTCAACAAGAAGTTCAACTACCTGATGACGGCGGCGGAAATCGTGGACGCACTCCTCGGCGACGCCGACGAGGACGAGGGCAACGACTACAAGGAGTTCCGCTGGAACTACAGCGCGCGAGCACCGAGCAACCTCCCGGTCAAAGCGGCGAACTCGTGCGACTTCAAAATCGAGAACGACCCCGGATACTCCTCGGCCCACTTCGACGTGAGCAACCTCGCGGTCGGCGACAAATCGACGAGTACGTCCATCTCGTGGACGGTCAGCGTGGACCCGATGGGCAACATCGAGTCGCTCAACGGCGGGTCTGTCTCGACTGCCGACGCGGGACTGGAACCGGTCCCCACCGACGAAATCCCGGACGACGAGGATATCCAGCAACTCGCCGACGGCGGGACGCTCTACCGCGCGACCGACCCGAAGGTGACGGTCCGCCGGAACTACGACCTCGACCGCCAGCAGACGCGCTCGGACGACTGAGACCGGACCAACGCCGCCCTATCAACTCGCTCCGGTCGTCGTCGCCGCGCCGCGCGTGACCGTCGCCACCGTCTCGGACGCGTCGCCGCGCCGGTGGACCACCTCGACGGTTTCGGGCACTCGGTCGCGGAACGCGAGGGTCGTCCGATACTCGACGGTCCCGACGCACTGGACGCAGACGCCCGCGGTCGGTTCCGTGGCGGCGACCGCCACCCGGAGGGTGTCTGCCGAGGGGACCGAAACCTCGGCGAGTCGCGCACCGTAGCAGGGGTTCGGTACCTGTATCGACCCATCGACTGCGACCGACTCCTCGGCGAACGAGACGCTGGCGTCGTCGGCCGACCCGCAGGACCCCCGGAACGCGGTGAACGTCCGGTCGGTGAGTTCGGGCGGACAGGCGGCGTTCGTCGTGGTCGTCGCCGTCTGGACCGCGCCGTCGGCCGCGACTCGCACGTCGGTCCGCGAGTCGTTGCAGTCGAAGCGCGCTCGCGAAATCTCGACGGTCCCACTGCCCGCGCCACCCGCGTCGCCGGTCGTGGCCGTCTCGCCGACCTCACCGCCGGGCCGGAGTTCCAGCGCGTAACGCGCGGGTTCGAGCAGTCGGAGCGTCAGGTATCCGTCCGCCGGGAACTCGACCGACCTGTCGAGAACCGCCGACTCGTCCCGAACCAGTCGCAACCCGACTGTCCGCGACTCGTCGCTGTCGTTCCACACTCGGACGCGGTGGGGTCGGTGGCTCTCGGGAGTCGAGACGCCCGCGCGAGTCCCGACCGAAATCGTGGTGAACGGCCGGTCGGATTCCGACTCGATGCCGGTGAAACCGTCTCCGGCGGTGGTCGTTCCGGTCGTAGTCGTCTCCTGCGCGCCGGTCGCTCGCGTCCCGACGACCCCCGCGATTCCGGTCGCTCCCAGTCCGACGGCCCCCAGTAGTTCCCGTCGATGCATGGACTACCGCACGACGCTACCGCGGATACGCTTTGTGGGGTCGCTCGCGTCCGGAAGCGCTCGCAAGCGCTCGCGGTATCCGTGCGCGCAGGACTGCGCGCACGGATACTCGTCGCCGTCGGGCGACCGTCACGCGATAGCACGCTCCCCCGGCCTTTTTCGCGGGCGGGCGAGAACCCCGCGGTATGCGAGCAGTCTTCTTCGACCTCGACGGAACGCTGGTCGAACTCCCCGAGGACTTCCTCGGCCTCTTCGAGACGGCGCTGGCCGACCACGGCATCGACGCCGACGGAGAGCAGTGCGAGTTCTACACCGAATCGTTCTTCGAGTATCTCGGCGAGTGCCGCGACGACCCCTACCGGGCGGCGATGGCCGACCTCCGGGCGGAGTACGGTCTCGACCCGAGTGCCGACGCACTGGCCGAGACCTACGTCGAACGCGAGGCCGAGGCGACCACTCTCGAATCAGGCGTCCGAGAGGCGTTGGACGCGCTCGCGGCGGGCGAGTCCGCGGACTCGCCCGCCCCCGACTCGCCGTCCGGAAGTGAGGCCGCGCCGGTCGCCGCCGACACCGCCCTCGGCGTGCTGACCAACGGCGCGGCCCGCGCTCAGCGCCGCAAACTCGTCCACCACGACATCGCCGCCGACTTCGACGCCGTGGTCGTCTCCGGCGATGTCGGCGCTGGCAAGCCGGACTCGGAAATCTTCGCGGCCGCGAGGGAAGCGATTCCGGCCGACGAGTACGTCTTCGTGGCCGACGACCTCGAACGCGACGTACTTCCCGCCCAAGAAGCCGGATTCACCGGGGTCTACGTCGGCGAGGACGCGGGCGAAGGCGGCGAGAACCAGTCGGTCGCGACCCACCGCGCCGACTTCGCGGTCACGTCGCTCCGGGAGGTTCCCGACTTGCTCGGGTAAGGCTTCCGAGCAAATCGGTCGAAAGGTTGTTGTCGCGGCGATTCGACCACCCGGTAATGACAGACTGGGAGTGCGGCATCGACGGTTGCAGTGAGGAGTTCGACGACGTAGAGGAAGCCATCGTCCACCAGACCACCGACCACAAGCGCCGCGAGTGCAAGGTCTGCGGGTCGGTCGTCCCCGACGGCTACTTCGCCATCCGACACGCGTTCAACGAACACTCCCGCGCGGAGTACGTCCGGGCCTACGGCGCGAGCGCCGCGGAAGTCCGCCAGCGAGAGCGAGTCCGAGACGCCATCGAGGACGAGGCCGACCTCCAGCAGGTCGTGAACCGACTGGACGAGGTTACGGGCGGGTTGTAGGGACGGAGAGGGTGGTGTCGGGGACCGTCGCAGTCGTCGCTGTGGTGGTCGCGGTCGCTGTGGTGGTCGCGGTGGCGGTGCAGTCTGATTGGTTCAAGCGTCACAGTCGTTGGCAGTGCAGTCGTCGGTCGTAGTCTGATTGCCTCGCGGCCCCGACTGCGCTCCGGACCGCGACGGCGGGAACCGAGAGAAGAAGTTTCGGAAACCGCCGTCCCGCGGTCGTGATTCGAGCGCGGAACAGGAGCGAACGAAGAAGGCGAAAGGGCCGGACGCTCCACCGAGCGCCACACCTTTTTACGTTCTGACAACCAACTCACACCCATGTACGTTCGGGACGCGAAAAATCGGGAGGAAGTCTGGCTGTTGGACCACATCGAGGAGATGGGTCTGGACGAAACCGCGTTCCGCTCCCGCGATTACGTGGTCGCAATCGACGAGACCTCCGGCGAGAAGGCGGGATTCGGTCGTATCCGCATCCACAAGACCGACGACGGCGAGGTGTGCGAACTCACCAGCATCGGCGTGTTGGGGTCGTGGCGCGGGCAGGGCGTCGGCGCGCACGTCGTGGAGCGACTGGTCGAACACGCCCGCGACGACGGATTCGAGCGAGTGTACGCGCTCACGAGTTCGACCGACTACCTCGCGCAGTTCGGCTTCCGCGGCGTCGAGACCAGCAATCTGCCCGACCGACTCCGCGAGCGCCTCGAAACCAAACGCGACAACATCGACCCGAACGCGGTCGGAATGGCTCTGAACGCCGAGGCGTTCGTCATGCCCGACCGCCTCCGCGAGCGGTTCAAGACCGCCCGGCCTCACGAGGCGGAACCGGAACCCGAGGAGTCCGCCGAGGACTTCGGCATCGACCCCAACAGCGCGACTTACAAGTACGACACCGGGTGAACCGGGAAAGCGAACGCGAACGACGGGCGACCGCCGCGTTCCCGTCCCTGCGCTACTGTACCGAGGTTACTGCATCTGCGGTTTCTCGCGCGCCGCGTCCGTCCCGGTGAGGGCCACCGCGCGCCCGGTTTCGGCCGACCGGTAGATGGCGTCGATGACGCGCTGGACTTCCAGCGCTTGCTCGACGGTGTTTCGAGCGGGCGCTTCGCCCGCGCGCACGGCGTCGAAGAACGCCCGCTGTTCGCGCTTGTGGGTGTCGTTCGAACGGGTCTCCACGTCGGCGTTCACGACGTGGGGCGCGCCCTCGTCGCTCACGAGGTGGAAGTTCAGGTCGCCGGTCTCCCGGTCGAAGGTGGCACCGCCTTCGGTACCCTGTACGACGAACTCGTTGGTGGGCGGACGGTTGGTCGCCCACGCGATTTCGAGCGAGATGGACTGGCCGTCGGCGGTCCGGACGTAGGCCGAGGCGTGGTCGTCCACGTCGAACTCGGCGTCCGATACGTCCTCGCCGTACATTTCGAGGTAGGTGTAGTCGTCGCGGTCACCGAACTCCGACCGGGTGTCGCCGGTCACTTCGACGATTTCCGGGAAGTCGAGGAAGTGGAGCGCCAAGTCGATGACGTGGACCCCGATGTCGAGCAGGGCACCCCCGCCCGACACGTCCTCGGTGGTGAACCACGTCCCGCGACCGGGGATGCCCCGCCGCCGGACCCAGTTGGCATCGATGTGGGTCACGTCGCCGAATCTGCCCTGTCGCTGATAGGACTTGAACACCTCGACCGCCGGGTTGAACCGGTTGTTGAACCCGACCATGCAGAAGTTGTCGGCGTCTCGGTTCGCCTCGGCGATGCGCTCGGCGCTTTCGAGCGTGTCGGCGAGGGGTTTCTCCAACAGGACATCGACGCCGGATTCCAGCGCCTCCACCGCGTACTCCTCGTGGAACTTGTTGGGCGTCGTGACGATAACCGCGTCGATGCCTTCGTCGTGAAGCGCGTCGTACGTCTCGAACGCCGGAACGCCGTAGGTACTCTCGAACCGGTCGCGGGCGTCGGCGCTCACGTCCACGCCGCCGACGAGCGTCTCGCTGAGGTCGGTGATGCGGTCCGCGTGGTGGTGGCCGATGCCGCCGAGTCCGACGATGCCGACTCGAATCGTCTCTTCTGAAGCGTCTTTCGTCATGGTGTGTCGAATTGTTGTCTTCCGTGTGGTTCGCTGTGGTCAGTACAACTGTCGTTCGCGCTGTTCTCGTTCCGATTCTTCCGTTCGCTCGCGCCGACTCGCCCGCCAGTTGGCGACGAGGCGGGCCAGCGCCGGGAGGAACTTGTTCTTGCAGTCGAGCGCGAACGAGACGATGCCGTACGCCCAGAAGACGAACAGCAGACTGAACGCGCCGACGTAGACGAGCGTTCCCGACACCATGTCAGTCGTCGCCCTCCGCGGCGGTCGGTTGCTCGTCGGTCTCGGTGCCGGTCTCGGCCGTCACCGAGTGGGTGATGGCCTCGCCCGATGCGGTGTCGAACAGGTGGACTCGCTCGCGGTCGAGGACGACTTCGACGGACTCGTCGGCGTCGAGGTCCGCGTCCGGGTCCACCGACATCAGCATCTGGTCGGTCCCGGCCGTCTCGCCCATGCCCCGGTCGGCGGACTGCTCGCCCGTGAGGAGGTAGACGAATATCTCGTCGCCCATCGGTTCCAGCACGTCCGTCCGCGCCTCGATGGGTTGGGTGGGGTTAGCGACCCCGCCGCCCTGCTCGCGGAGATGCACGTCTTCGGGCCGGACCCCGAGCGTCAGGTGGTCGCCCACCTCGACGCCCGAGAGTCGGTCGGGGTCGAACGCCACGTCGAAGTCCGGCGTCGAGAGACCGCCGGACGTGACTTCTCCCTCCACGAAGTTCATGCTCGGCGACCCGATGAATCCCGCGACGAAGAGGTTGGCGGGTTCGTTGTAGCAGGTCAGCGGCGGCGCGATTTGCTGGAGTTCGCCGCCGTCGATGACCGCGATGCGGTCGGACATGGTCATCGCCTCGGCTTGGTCGTGGGTGACGTAGATGATGGTAGTGTCCAACTCCTTGTGGAGTCGCTGGAGTTCCGTCCGCATGTGGACCCGGAGTTTCGCGTCCAAGTTCGCCAGCGGTTCGTCCATCAGGAACACCTCGGGTTCCCGGACGATGGCCCGCGCAATCGCCACGCGCTGGCGCTGGCCGCCCGAGAGTTCGTCGGGCATCCGGTCTAACATCCCCTCCAGTTGCACCACGTCGGAAGCGTGTTCGACCCGCCGGTCGATTTCCTCCTTCGGGTAGTCGCGCAACCGCAGGCCGAAGCTGATGTTGTCGTACACGTCCATGTGGGGGAACAGCGCGATGTTCTGGAACACCATCGCTATCCCCCGGTCTTTCGGCGGCAGGGTCGTCACGTCTCGGTCCGCGATGGAGATGGTGCCGGACGTGGGTTTCGTCAGTCCGGCGATGGTCTCCAGCGTCGTGGACTTCCCGCACCCCGACGGGCCGACGAAGGTGACGAACTCGCCGTCCTCTATGTCGAGGTTCATCTCGTTCACCGCGATAACGTCTCCGTACTCCTTTGTCACGTCGTCTAGGTTAACGTCTCCCATCTGGAATCACTCCTTGAGCGCTCCTGCCGTCAGGCCACTCACGATTTTCTCTTGGGCTATCACGACGAGGATGGCGACCGGTAGGACGCCGACGATGCTCGCCGCGGCCATGAGGTTGTACATCTGCGAATACTGTCCCTGATACGCGAGGATGCCCTGCACGAGCGGTGCCCAGTGGTTCTGCGAGGAGAAGAACCCGGTGAGCGTGTTCGCGACCTGCCCGTCGTTCATCAGGAACGAGAAGAAGAACTCGTTGTACACCGAGATGAACGTCAGCACGCCCGCCGTCGCCACGCCCGGCGCGGACAGGGGCATGATGACCCGGAACAGCGCGCCGAGTCGCGTCGTCCCCTCGATGCGCGCGGCGTCCTCCAACCCGTCCGGAATCTGACTGTAGAACGTCGTCAGGATGAAGATGGACAGGGGCATGAACAGCGCGGTGAACGGCAACGTCATCGGGAGCGGCGTGTTGTAGAGGTTGGGACTCGAAATCCCGACCCCGAACAGGCCGATGGTGACGTTCCCCGTGAACAACCGGAACAGCGGCAGTAGGAACGCCGCTGGCGGGAAGTACGACACCGCGAGGACGAGCAACATCAGCGGTCCCTTTCCGGGGAAGTCGAGTCGGCCGAACACGTAGCCCGCGAGACTGGAGATTATCAGCACGAACACCGTCGTCGCCAGTCCGAGGACGAAGCTGTTCAGCACGTAGATGTGCAACGGCACCGTCTGGAAGATGGTGACGAACGCCTCGGGGTTGAAGCCGTGGGGAACCGGCGGGAAGCCGAAGTTCGTGATGGCCTCGTTGGGCGTCACCGCAAGCACCAACAGCCAGTAGAACGGGAACAGCGTCGTGAACAGGAAGAACGCGGTCACGACGTAGAACATCGACCGGTAGACCCGTTCGGGGTTCCGGATGGCGCGGGAGGCCCACCGCGAGAACGGACCCTTCGACGCGTCGGTCTCCGACGCGTCGAGTCCGGCGGTGTCGGACTGGGCCATCAGAAGCCACCTCCCTGCGTGTCGGCGAACTTGGCGATGTACACCGACACCGCGACGGCGATTATCGCCGCCGTGATGAACGCGATTGCGGCGGCGGTCCCGTACTGGCGCGAACTGAACGACGAGACGACCAGACACGACAGCGAGGGGACCGTGCTACAACTCGTCACGGTCTCGATGAGACCGTAGATTCGGAGCGCGCCGATGGTGCGGAACAGCATCGCCACCATCACCGTCGGGAGGATGAGCGGTAGCGTTATCATCTTGAACTGTTGCCACCGGGTCGCGCCCGAGACGCGAGCGACTTCGTAGAGGTTGCGGTCGATGCTCTGTAGCCCCGCGAGGATGAGCAACGCCATGAACGCCGAAGTCTTCCACACGTCCGCGAAGACGAGGATAATCATCGAATCGACGCTGTTCGACAGGGGGGTACTGGTGAAGACCCCGAGAGTCTGGAGCGGTTCGACGAGGAAGCCGATGTTCGGTTGGAACAGCAGGTAGAAAATCATCCCCTGAATCACGATTGGCACCGCCCACGGCAGGATGATGGCGACTCGCACCCATCGCCGACCGCGGAAGTCTTGGTCCAGCACCAACGCCTGTCCCAGACCGATGAGCGTCTCGAAGAAGACGCTCACGATGGTGAAGATGAACGTCACCGTCAGCGCCGCGTGGAACGGTTCTTTGATGCCGTGAACGAAGGGGAAGTCCCCGCTCCAGACGACGGTGGGGAGCAACGGCCGAACCAGTAACGCGGCGCGCTGTCCGGTGAGTAGTTCGACGTAGTTCGTCAGGCCGACGAACTCGCCGACCGTTCCGGTGCCGACGAGTTGGTCGGCGTGGAGCGAGAGTTCGAACGTCCGGAGCAACGGCCAGAACGCGATGACGGCGAGGACGAGCAACGCTGGCGAGAGCAGCAGGTACGCGAACGACGTTTCGCCGAGATTCTCCATCCAGCGAATCGCGCGGACGTACGGGCCGCTCCGACGGCTCTCGCGGTCGGTTCCGTCTGTCGGGTGTTCAGTCGCCATAGTGTGAGTAGCTTAGACGCTGTTCTCGATTTGTTTCAGCGTACTCTTCAGGTCCGACATCGCCTTGTCGGGGGCCTTCTGCGCGGCGACGGTGGCGTTGGCCTCCTGAGCGATTTTGCTCCGCTGTTGGGGCCACACCGCGGTCACGGGCCGGGGAATCGCGTTCTGACCGACCTTCCGGAACGTCTCCATGTACCGGCCCATGATGGGGATGTTCTTGGCCTTGTCAGACTTCAGCATCGGCGGTCGGGGCGGCATCCAGCCGATTTCTTCGAGGAGCTTGTACTGGATGTCCTTACTAGTCATCGTCTTGACCACTTCCAGCGCTGCCTCTTTCTTCGTCGTGTTCGGGTTGACCGTGGTGTGCCATCCGCCGAGGGCGGCGACTGCGCCGCCGGTTCCCTCGTACTTGGCCTTCTCCGGGGAGACGCCGTGGGGGATTGGCATGACGCCGAGGTTCTCGCCGAGGTTCTCCTCGGCACCGCTGGTGTTGACCGCGTAGGGCCAGTTGCGGTGCATCACTGCGTTACCGCTGGTGAACGGCTTGCGAGACGGTTCCTCGGACCACTGGAGGACCGCCTCGGGCGAGATGTCGCCCGTAACGCCATCTAGCGCGTGCTTGTCGTCCTCACCGTTGACGAACGTCCGGAGCATCCGGAGCGAGTCCACGACGGGTTTCTCGTCTACCGTGATGGGTCGGTCGCCGACCGGTCCGAAGAGGTTGTCGAGTTCGCCGAAGTACGCCCCGCCGTAACTGGAGAGGAACTCGTTGAACGTACAGCACGACAGTCCCGCGTAGGACTTGAACTGGAAGGTGAAGCCGTAGTCCACGTCGCTCTGCCCTTTCACGTCGGCGGTAATCTCCGAGAACCGCTTCCACGTCATCGAGTTCGTGGACCAGTCGGAAGTGTCGTATCCGGCGTCCTGCACGAGGTCCTTACGGTACTGCATCGTCGGTAGGTCCGGGAACATCGGGACGGCGTACATGTCGCCGTTCGGTCCCTTCGTGGTGTCCACGCTCGCACCGAAGTACTCGTCTTCGACCATGCTGGTCGTGTCCGGAATCTCCTCGCTCAGGTTGAGCAACTGGTCGCGCACGATGAACGGGAGCGTCCACCCGTTGTCCATCATCAGCAACGAGGGCTTCTTTCGGCCCGAGGAGAGCCACTGGGTGTACTTGTCCTGTCGCTTGCCCGTAATGTCGGAGCCAGCGATAGTTTCGACTTCGATGTCCTTCGAGAGACCCGCCTGATGGAGCCACTTGTTGAACTTCGACTGGATGCCGTCCAAGTCCGAGTCCGTCGCCATCTGGACAGTCGTGGTTCCGCCGCCCGAAGAACCGCCCGACGTAGTGGTTGCCGTTCCGTCATCATCGCCGTCGCCGCCGGTACAACCGGCGAGCGTCAGCGTCGTTCCGGTCGCTCCGGCCGCCTGAACGAACCGCCGTCTTGAAACTGTTCCGTCAGATTTGGGGGATTGGTCGTCCGCCATAGGTAGAGTTACACAAACATAGGGTTTAAATAATTTTGGTACGTTTACTACTAGTGTTGTAACCTACTGTTGGTAATTTTATGAGTTTGTGTCTCAGAAATAACTATTCGTCGGTCGCCGGGCGGCTTTCCAGTGATATTTGGTAACTACAACCACACGTTCCCCGAGCGCAATCCGACAATTGTTAAGACCGACCACCCCATCAGTTCAGACAATGTTCGACGCCGACGACCTCGAGGAGATACGCGAGGCACGCGAGGAGTGGGAAGACGAGACGGTCGGTCCCACGGTCGAGCGGTTCGGCGAGCGCAAAGAGGAGTTCACCACGGACACGGGCGGCCAAGCGGTAAAGCGCCTCTACACGCCCGACGACGTGTCCGACCTCGACTACGACGGGGACTTGGGCTTCCCCGGCGAGGAACCCTACACCCGCGGCCCGTACTCCACGATGCACCGCGGGCGACTCTGGACCATGCGTCAGTACGCCGGGTTCGGGACGCCCGAGGAGACCAACGAGCGATTCGAGTACCTCATCGAGAACGGGTCGTCGGGTCTCTCGATGGCGTTCGACCTGCCGACCCAGATGGGCTACGACTCCGACGACGAGATGGCCGTGGGCGAGGTGGGCAAGTCCGGGGTCGCCATCGACTCGCTCGACGACATGGAGACGGTCTTCGACGGCATCCCGCTGGACGAAGTGAGTACGTCGATGACCATCAACGCGCCCGCGTCGGTCCTGCTGGCGATGTACATCGCGGTCGGCGACAAGCAGGGCGTCGATAGGGAGGAGTTGCGCGGGACCATCCAGAACGACCTCCTGAAGGAGTACGTCGCGCGCAACACCTACATCTACCCGCCGGAACCCTCGATGCGAATCATCACCGACATCTTCGAGTTCTGCGCGGCCGAGACCCCGAAGTTCAACACCATCTCCATCTCGGGCTACCACGTCCGGGAGGCGGGCGCGACCGCCGCCCAAGAGTTGGCGTTCACGCTCGGCAACGGCATCGAGTACGTCGAGGCGGCGACGGACGCGGGTCTCGACGTGGACGACTTCGCGCCGCAGTTGTCGTTCTTCTTCAACGCCCACAACAACATTCTGGAGGAAGTGGCGAAGTTCCGCGCCGCCCGCCGGATGTGGGCCGAGATTATGGAGGAACGATTCGGCGCGGAGAACCCTAAGTCCAAACAACTCAAGTTCCACACCCAGACCGCGGGTTCGACGCTGACCGCCCAGCAGGTGGACAACAACATCGTCCGCGTGGCGTATCAGGCGCTCGCGGCGGTTCTGGGGGGAACCCAGAGTCTCCACACCAACGGGAAAGACGAGGCGCTAGCGCTCCCGACCGAAGAGAGCGTCCGGACCGCCCTGCGGACCCAACAGATTCTGGCCCACGAGTCGGGCGCGGCCGACACCATCGACCCCCTCGCGGGGAGTTACTACGTCGAGAGTCTGACCGACGGCGTGGAGGAAGAGGCGTTCGACCTGCTCGACACCATCGACGAGAAGGGCGGAATGTTGCAGGCCATCGAGGACCAGTGGGTCCAGCGCCAGATTCAGGACGTTGCCTACGAGCGCCAGCGCGAAATCGAAGAGGAAGAGCGCATCATCGTCGGCGTCAACGAGTTCGAGGTGGACGAGGAACCCGAGGTCGATATTCAGGAAGTCACCGAGGAGGACGAACAGCGCCAAATCGACCGCCTGAACGACGTGAAGGCCGACCGCGACGACGAGGCAGTCGAGGCGAAACTCGACGCGCTACGGAACGCCGCCGAGGGCGAGGAGAACCTGATGCCCTACATCATCGACGCGGTGAAAGCCTACGCGACGGTCGGCGAAATCTGCGGCGTGATGCGCGACACGTTCGGGGAGTACAAGCCCGGCGCGGCGGTGTAAACTCGCCGCTTATTCTTGCACTATCTCGTCGATAAATAGAAGATATTTTGTCTGAAACCATCGAACTTCGACCGGATGTTACGTTCTGATACGAACCCGCCGACGTTCGAGCGTCGGTCGGTGGTTCCCGTCGCAACGTACGTCGTAACAATCGCCGTCTTGACCGGACTGTTGCTCGTCTCTCCGTCGCACTCCCCCGTCTTGGGGATGGTTTGGGGCGTCTTCCTCGTCGGACTCGGCGTCGGAGCGCTCACGGTCGAGGGCATCTCGCCCCGCTCGATACTCCCGCCGGTTCGCACGCTCGTTCCCGCGATTGCGGTTCTCGTCGCGTTCTGGGCGCTGTACAATCTCGTCGCGTTCGGTCTCGCTCTGGGTGGCGTTTCCGGATTCGAGACCACGGGGTCGAAAGCCGCCGCTCATCCGGCGTTGTATCTCGGGGCCCTCCTCAGTTCGCTCCTGTTCACCGCGATTCCGGAGGAACTCGTCTTCCGCGCGTACCTCCAGCAGAAGTTCACCGCGCTGGCAGATGGCGAGACCCGCCGGACAGTCGCCACCGGCGTCGCGGTCGCGGCGGTCCTGTTCGCACTCTTCCACCTCCCGCGGTGGTTTCTCGGGTCGGGACACGGAGTCGGCACCGCGCTGGCGGTTCGACTCCTCGGACTGACGCTCATGGGTATCGCCTACGGCGTCGTGTACGCGTTGACTGGTAATCTCTGGCTGGTCGCCCTGTTTCACGCGACGATGAACCAACCGCCGTTCGTCGTCACGGTGAGCGTTCCTGCCGAGTTACACCTGCTCGTCGGCGTCGTCGAGTACGCCGCCATCGTCTCGACGGTATACGTCGCGGTTCGCGTCACCGAACCCGAGGAATCTGCTCTCGTCTGGTCCCGGCGAGCGGCGTCCTCAACTTCCGACTGAACCCGTTTTCACAACCACCCCACCAACTCCTCGACATCCCCCTCCGTGTTGAAGGCGTGAACCGACGCCCGGACCGCGTTCTCGGGGAACGGGAGCGACCGAATCCGCACCCCGTCGTCGGCCAACTCCTCCACGAACGCCTCGGGGTCGGGGTCCGCGACGGCGAACGTCACCAGTCCCGACTCGTACTCGCGGGGACTCAGCAGGCGGGCGCTCTCGGAATCCTCGACGCCCTCCTTCAGTCGGTCGGTCAGCGTCTCGATTCGGCGCTGAATCGCGTCGTAGCCGATTTCCTCGACGGTCTCGATTGCCTCCCGCAGGCCCGCGTAGGGCGCGGGCGAGACGGTGCCGACCTCCAGTCTGTGCGCGCCGGGTTCGTAGGCGTACTCCTCGGCGTCGGGGTCCTCGACGCTCCGATAGCCGACGTGGGCCGGTTCGAGGCGGTCCTCCGCGCCGGGGGCGACGTGGACGAATCCCGCGCCGAAGGGACCGAGTAGCCACTTGTGGCCCGCGCCAGCGACGAAATCGGCTCCCCACTCCGACACGTCCACCGGCATCTGGCCGGGGCACTGCACGGCGTCCACGAGGACCAGCGCGCCCGCGTCGTGGGCCATCTCCACCACGTCGGCGACGGGCAGGAGCGTGCCGTGACTCCACGTCAGCGAACTCAGGCAGACGAGTTTCGCCCCGCGCACGGCGTCGGCCATCGCGTCCGTATCGGGGCGACCAGCGTCGCTTTCGACCACCTCGACTTCGACGCCGTGGCGCTTCAGGCGCTTCCACGGCAGGATGCCCGACGAGTGTTCGAGGTCCGTCCGGACCACGGTGTCGCCGCGCTCCCAGTCGAGTCCCGCCGCGACGCGGTTGATGCCGTCGGTGGTACTCTGGGTCAGCGCGACTTCCGCCGCAGTCGCGCCGAGGTGGTCGGCGACGACTTCCCGCGTCCGGTCGAACACGTCGAACGCGCAGGGGTACATCCCCTCCTCGGCGGGCGCGTCGTACTCGTGGCGCTCCACGCAGTCCTCGACGGCCTCGACCACGCGGGTCGGACTCGGCCCGGCGGCCCCGGTGTTGAGGTAGGTCGTGCGGTCGAGCGCCGGAATCGCGGCTCTGAGTTCGGTCGGCGTCACGAACACGTCCACGACGGACTGCGTGATAAGTGCTGTCGGCGGTCGAGAGACAACTTTATGATTGTGAAAGCTATACGTAGTTGTCTATAACGTTTCTATGTCTGTCCCCGAGAGATGGCTTCCTATCACTCCGGCGCGCGCTGGCGCGGCCCGCAAGTGGCCGCGCCAACCGCGCGAGGTCGTCGGGAGCGAAGCGACCGACTGCTCGGCAGACGCGGTTTGTCTGCCGGTGGACGAGCGAGCGAAGCGAGCGAGGAGGTTGGGGAGGTTCGAGGTGCGGGGCGGTGCCGTGCGGTGGCGGTTGCGGTCCTCATCGGTTCACGCCTGAAGCTAGCTTCGTCGTCGCGTTCGTCCTTCGAGTGACGTTTGATTGGCTCGAGCAGTCAAACTCCAATCCCGCCACGACAATCACGTCACCGGCGGACCGTCGAAACTAAACCCGACACCTCCGTAGCCCCGCGCATGCACATCGACCACGTTGGAATCGCCACCGAGGACGCCGCGGACCTCGCCGACCTGTACGCCGACCTGTTCGACGCGCCCGTCGTCCACGAAGAGGAGTTCGACGGCCTGCAGGTCGTCTTCCTCGAATTCGGCGACAGCTACTTCGAGTTGCTCGAACCCCTCGAAGGCGGCACCGTCGCGCGCTACCTCGACGCGAACGGACCGGGCATCCACCACGTCGCGCTCGAAACCGACGACATCGAGGCGGCCCTCGACACCGCCCGCGACCACGGCGTCGAACTCATCGACGACGAACCCCGTCCCGGCGCGTGGGGCCACGACGTTGCCTTTCTCCACCCCAAATCAACCGGGGGCGTCCTGATAGAGTTCGTGGAACACTGACCGGAGAATCTAGCTGTCCGGCGCGGGACCGAAGTTCTCGGACTTGGCTTCCTCGGCGTCCACGTTCGCCGCGTCGAGTGCGGCGTGCGCCCGGTCGAGGAAGTCGGCGAAGCCGTAGATGAACGTCTGGCCTCGCGCGTCCGCAAGAATTTCAAGTACGTCCTCGCTACTCACGTCGTCGGTGACGACGACCGACGCACCGGCCTCCGCGAGCGCGGTCAGACGCTCTTCGTGGGCCGGTTCGTCGTCCTCGTAGACCACGGTGACGGTGGCCCCCTCGCCGTGAGCGCGTTCGCCGATGCCGACCGCAGGACCGACGCCCGGCCCGCCCGCGAGAACGACGACGCGCTCCTCGCTCTCGTAGAAGGAATCGCCGAACGGACCCGCGACTTCGACCGTATCCCCGGATTCGAGGTCGGCGAGATAGGGGCTGAGCGACCCCTCCGGGTCGATTTCGACCGTCACCTCGAAGGTTTGGTCGGCGTCCGGCGACGAGAGGGTGTAGTGGCGCGTAATCTCCTCGCCGTCTACGGTCGCCGCGAGTTGCACGAACTGGCCCGGACGCGCGTCGAACCCCTCGGGCGTCTCCAGCGTCAGCGCAACCGTGTCGGTTCCGACTGTCTCGACTCCGCGAACTGCAACTTCGGTTCCGTCCATAGCCGTGACTTGCCGGGGCGCGACTAAAGAATCTGCGACTGGCCGGGGAGAACGTGACAAATATTACCGCGGTTCTCCACGTCACAGGGTCGCTTCAGAAGGCTTTTGATTTGGCGTGGGTTACCGGCTAGTTAGGAATGCCAGACGACCTCAACTGGGCCATCGGCGGCGAGGCTGGCGATGGCATCGACTCCACCGGGAAAATCTTCGCGCAAGCACTTTCCCGTGCAGGACGACACGTATTCACTTCAAAGGACTTCGCGTCCCGAATCCGCGGCGGCTACACTGCGTACAAGATTCGAAGCTCGACCGACAAGGTCGAGAGCGTCGTGGACCGACTCGACATCCTCGTGGCGCTGACCGAGCGAACCATCGAGGAGAACCTCGACGAACTCCACGAAGGGAGCGTCATCATCTACGACGGCGAGCGCACCGAGATGCAGGACGTGGACGTTCCCGAGGGCATGATTGGTCTGTCGGTCCCCCTCCAGCGTCTCGCGGAGGAGGCGGGCGGAGCCATCATGCAGAACATCGTCGCGCTCGGCGCGGCCTGCGAAGTGACGAACTTCCCCATCGAGAACCTCGACTCCGCGCTGGAGAAGAAGTTCGGGACCAAGGGCGAGTCCATCGTTGACAACAACAAGGAGGCCGCCCGGAAAGGGCAGGAGTTCGTGGCCGAGGAGTTCGACCACGAGTTCGACTACGACATCGACACCACCGACAACGACTACGTTCTCCTGAACGGCGACGAAGCCATCGGCATGGGCGCAATCGCGGCCGGATGTCGCTTCTACGCCGGATACCCCATCACCCCGGCGACCGACGTGATGGAGTATCTGACGGGACGCATCGAGCAGTACGGCGGCGAAGTCGTGCAGGCCGAGGACGAACTCTCGGCAATCAACATGGCGCTGGGTGCCGCGCGCGCCGGAGCGCGTTCGATGACCGCTACCTCCGGGCCGGGCATCGACCTGATGACCGAGACGTTCGGTCTCGTCGCCACCAGCGAGACGCCGCTGGTCATCGCCGACGTGATGCGCTCGGGTCCCTCGACCGGGATGCCGACCAAACAGGAGCAGGGCGACCTGAACATGACCCTCTACGGCGGCCACGGCGAGATTCCGCGGTTCGTCCTCGCGCCGACCAACGTCGCCGAGTGTTTCCAGAAGACCGTCGAGGCGTTCAACCTCGCCGAGAAGTACCAGACGCCCGTCTTCCTGCTGGCGGACCTCTCGATGGCCGTCACCGAGCAGACCTTCGAACCCGAAGTGTTCGACATGGACGCCGTGGAAATCGACCGCGGCAAGGTCGTGGACGAGGACGAAGTGGAAGCGTGGACCGACGAGAAGGGCCGGTTCCAGCCCCACTTCCCGACGGCCGACGGTATCAGTCCGCGGGCGCTCCCCGGCACGACCGACGGCGCGCACATGTCCACGGGTCTCGAACACAACTCGCTGGGTCGTCGGACCGAGGACACCGACGTTCGCATCGAGCAGGTGGACAAGCGAAACCGGAAGGTCCAGACGGCACAGGAGGAAGAAGACTGGTCGCCGCGGGAGTTCGGCGACGAAGAGTCGGACAACCTCGTCATCTCGTGGGGGTCCAACGAGGGCGCGATGCGCGAAGCCCTCGACTTCCTCGAAGAAGACGACGTGAGCGTCCGGTTCATCTCCGTGCCGTACATCTTCCCGCGACCCGACCTCAGCGACGACATCGAGGCCGCCGACGAGGTAGTCGTCGTCGAGTGTAACGCGAACGGACAGTTCGCCGACATCCTTGAACACGACGCCCTCACCCGCGTCAAGCGCGTGAACAAGTACAACGGCGTTCGCTTCAAGGCCGACGAACTGGCAGAGGAAATCAAAGAGAGTCTCCAAGCAGAGGAGGTCACAGCATGAGTTCTGACATTCGATTCACGGACTTCAAGTCCGACAAACAGCCGACGTGGTGCCCCGGATGCGGCGACTTCGGCACGATGAACGGCATGATGAAGGCGCTGGCGAACACGGGCAACGACCCCGACAACACCTTCGTCGTGGCGGGCATCGGCTGTTCCGGCAAAATCGGCACCTACATGCACAGCTACGCGCTTCACGGCGTCCACGGCCGCGCGCTCCCCGTGGGGACGGGCGTCAAGCTCGCCAACCCCGACCTCGAAGTGATGGTCGCGGGCGGCGACGGCGACGGTTACTCCATCGGCGCGGGTCACTTCATCCACGCGGTCCGCCGGAACGTGGACATGACCTACGTCGTCATGGACAACCGCATCTACGGCCTGACCAAGGGGCAGGCCTCGCCGACCTCGCGCGAGGACTTCGAGACTTCGACCACGCCCGAGGGACCGAAGCAACCGCCGGTCAACCCCCTCGCGCTGGCGCTCTCGGCGGGCGGTAGCTTCATCGCCCAGTCGTTCTCGACGGACGCCCAGCGCCACACCGAAATCGTCCAGAAGGCCATCGAACACGACGGCTTCGGCTTCGTGAACGTCTTCAGTCCGTGCGTGACGTTCAACGACGTGGACACCTACGACTACTTCCGCGACTCCATCGTGGACCTCGCCGAGGAGGACCACGACCCGACCGACCGAGACGCGGCGAAGACGAAGATTCTCGACGCCGACAAGGAGTATCAGGGCGTCCTCTACCAGAACGAGGAGAGCGTTCCCTACTCGGAACTCCACGGTCTCGACTCGAACATGGCCGACATTCCGGACGGCGCGCCCGAGGACGCGATGGACCTCGTGCGCGAGTTCTACTGAATCGACGCGAGTCGATTCCCGGCCGCTTCTTTTCGATTTCGACGGCGTAGCCGTGCGTTTCCTATCGCCGGGAACGCGGGGAAGTCCGCGGGTATCGTGAGGGCGACGGTGCAGAAAGCTCCCGCCCGGTCGCGTGACCGCTCGCAGTCGCGCCGCGACTGCGAGCGGTCGGGCCTTTCACCCACGGCGGTTGGTCGGCCGAGCGCACTCCGGAGGTCCGTCGCCCCGACGGTCCCACGCCGCCGGTAGGGAAACGAAGTCAACGCTCTAGGAATGAGAAAGCTATTCTAAAGACGCATCTACGATTGTCTATACACTAGATTTCGTTGTATCTCGTTCGCGCCCTCGTAGACGACCGGGATGCGCACGTCGCGGTACACCCGCGCGATGCGGCGGTCGGTCAGAATCGAGCGCCCGCCGTGGAACTGCATCCCCTGCTCTGCGCAGTCGGTCGCGGTTTCGGTGGCCTTCGTCTTGGCCATCGCCGCCCAGAGACCGGGATTGTCGCCGTCGCGGACCTTCTCGGCCGCGCGATACGTCAGCGCGCGGGACGACTCGAACTCCGTGCGCATGTCGGCCAGACCGTGTTGGACCGCCTGAAAGTCCGCGATGGTGCGGCCGAACTCCTCGCGGCCGTGGACGAACTCCCACGCTTCCTCGAACGCGGCGGCGGCGAGTCCGAGACCGTGGCCCGCCACGACCACCCGGCCGTGGTTGAAAAACTCCGCCAGTAGCATGAACCCCGCGCCCTCGCTCCCGACCAGATTCTCCGCCGGAATCCGGCAGTCGTCGAAGACGATGTGGGCCTGCTTGCTCGCGCGCATCCCCATCTTCTCGGGGATGTGTTCGGCCTCGTACCCCTCGGCGTCGGTGGGGACGACGAACAGCGAGTGGTTGCCGTAGCGGTTGTCCTCGTCGTCGCCGGTTCTGGCGTAGACGGTCAGCCAGTCGCCCTCGACGCCGTTGCCTATCCAGTACTTCTCGCCGTTCAGCACCCACTCGTCGGTCTCGTCGTCCCGCTCTGCCGTGGTCTGCATCCCCGAGAGGTCGCTCCCGGTGTCGGGTTCCGAGACGGCGAGACCGGTGATTTGGTCGCCCTCCGCGACCGGACGGAGGAACTCCTCCTTCTGCTCGTCGGTGCCGTACTTCTCGACTATCTCCGCGCCGAAACTGGCGAGTTGGAGCGACAGCGCGATACCGGCGTCCGCGCGAAACCACTCCTCGGCGACGGCGAGCATCTGCACCACGTCGAGGCCGCGACCGCCCAACTCCTCGCCGATGTCTTGGGCGACGAGTCCGGCGTCTTGGCCCGCTTCGAGGATGTCGTGGGGATACTCGGCTTCTCGGAATCGCTCCTCGGCGTTGGGCGCGATGTACTCCTCGGCGAACTCGCGGGCCTCGTGTTTGACTTCGCGGGCGTACTCCGGAACGATGTCGTCGGCGAGCAGTTCCATATGGAATGCAAGGACTGCGTGAGGATATACTTCGGGGCTGGTCGGTAGACGCAGACAGAATTCGAGCTGGAGGTCGCAAGTCGAGAAGAAACGAGACCGGAAAACAGCGAGACGCTAGCTTCAGGCTTGAGCAACGGAGTCACCGCGGCCGCACAGCATCGCAACCGCATCGCAACCGCATCGCAACCGCATCGCAACCGCGGACCTCACACCTCCCCAACCTCCTGCGGTCCTCGGTCGCTTCGCTCCCTCCGGTCCTCGTCCCTCGCGCGGTTGGTCCGACGCACAGAGCGTCGGACCAGCACGCGCCGAGATGGTTGCCGAGGTCAGTCGAAATAGGCAGTCTGAGGCGTCTTCAGACGTACTTTCTCACTCGTCTTCTTCGGGGGCGGCCTCGTCCGGAACCGACCCTTCGACCAGCGATTCGTCGCTGTACTCCTCGCGCAGGACCTTCTTGTCGAACTTCCCGGTCGCGGTCTTTGGCACCTCGTCGATGAAGACGAGTTCGTCGGGTGCCCACCACCGCGGGTACTCCTCGCGGATGTCGGCCATGATGGTCTCGCGCAGGGCGTCCTCGTCGGTCCCTTCGACAGGGACCACGAACGCGACGGGTCGCTCCTGCCAGCGTTCGTGGGGGACACCGATGACCGTCGCCTCCGAGACCTGTTCGTGGGCCATCAGCGCGTTTTCGAGTTCGAGCGAGGAAATCCACTCCCCGCCGCTCTTGATTACGTCCTTCGCGCGGTCCACGATTTTGACGTAGCCGTCGGTATCGACTGTCACCACGTCGCCGGTCTTGAGCCATCCGTCCTCGAAGTCGGTCTCGTTGGCCTCGGGGCGCTCGAAGTAGGTTTGAGTCACCCACGGTCCTTTGATGTACATCTCGCCGAAGTCCTCGCCGTTCCACGGGACCTCGTTCCCGTCGTCGTCCACGACCTTGAACTCCAGTCCGGGGACGACCAGTCCCTGCTTGCCCCGCTTCTCGTAGCGCCGGTCGGCGTCCCAGTCCTCCATCTCGTGTTTGAGGTGCGAGACGGTGCCGATGGGTGCGGTCTCGGTCATGCCCCACGCGTGAAGCACGTCCACGTCGTACTCCTCGTCGAATCGCCGGATGACCGCCTCGGGCGCGGCGCTCCCGCCGATGACGATGGTTTCGAGCGACGAGAGGTCGGCGTCGTTCTCGTCCAAATATTCGAGGAGACCGAGCCAAACCGTCGGGACGCCCGCGGTGAACGTGACGCCCTCCTCTTCGATGAGTTTGGCGAGGTCCGCGGGTTCCGGCGCGGGACCGGGATAGACGTGCTTGGCCCCGGCCGCAGTCGCCGAGTAGGGCATCCCCCACGCGTTAACGTGGAACATGGGCACGACCGGCATGATTACGTCCGACTCGTCGAATTCGAGACCTTGGGGCGTCAGGGTCGCCATCGTGTGCGACCAGAGCATCTGCTGGGTGTACTCGACGCCTTTCGGCTTGCCCGTCGTCCCCGAGGTGTAGCACATCCCGGCTTTGGTGTCGCCCGAGAGGTCCGGCCAGTCGTAGTCGGTGGGTCGGCCGCCGACGAACGACTCGTAGTCGGTGACGGGTTCGAGCGACGTGTCGGGCACCGACTCGCCCATCACGACGAACTGCTCGACGCTCTCGAACGACTCGGAGTCGGCCGGACCCTCTAGTTTCTCGACCAGCGAGGGGTCCACGAAGACGAGTCGGTCGGCGGCGTTCTCCACGATGTACTCGACGTGGTGGTCGGGCAGAAGCGGGTTGATGGTGTGCAACTGCGCGCCCGAGTTGGGCACGCCGAAGTACGTCTCGAAGTGGCGGTGGTGGTTCCAGCAGAACGTCGCCACCCGGTCGCCCGACTCGATTCCGGCCGCGTCGAGCGCGTTCGCCAACTGGCCGGTGCGGTCCTCGAACTCGGCGTAGTCGTACCGCTCGATGCCCTGTCCGGTCCGAGAGACGATTTCGGTGTCCGGGTACAGTTTGGTCGCGCGCCAGAGAAACGGTCGGAGCGTGGGGTCAGTTCCACCCATACACGTTGTCCTTCCTTCGACACCTTATGGTTTGCTACGATTCCGCAACCGAAGCCCTCGAATCAGAATCGTTAACAGCGGCGTCTGGCAACGAACAGACAGACGTGACCGCAGGCGAGTCGTTCCGCGTGGACTTCCACGCGAAAGTGTTGGACGAGCGGATAGTGACGAGAGCGAAGGCCCGCGGACTCGACGCCCTCGTCTACGCGCCCCACTTCACGCGACTGTCGGACGTGCGCGAGCGAGCGGCGCGCTTCTCGGACGACGACTTGCTCGTCGTCCCCGGCCGCGAGGTGTTCACCGGCGACTGGCGCAACCGCAGACACCTCCTCGCGTTGGGTCTTGACGACCCGGTGCCCGACTTCATCACCCTCGACGACGCGATGGACGAGTTCGACCGACAGGACGCCGCGATACTCGCGCCCCATCCAGAATTTCTCAACGTCAGCGTCTCGGCGGGGGACCTCGCCGCCTACCGAGACCGAATCGACGCCGTGGAGGTGTACAACCCCAAGCACTGGTCCCACCACAACCGGCGGGCGCGGGAACTCGCCGACGAGTTCGACCTGCCGGGGTTCACCTCGTCGTACGCCCACCTCGCCGGGTCGGTCGGCGAAGCGTGGACCGAGTTCGACCGGACGTTCGACTCCGCGGACGAACTGGTCGCGGCGCTGAGGGAAGGCGTTCCCCGGCGAATCGTCCGCAGGTCGGGGTGGGACCACGACCTGCGGTGTGCCGCGGAGTTCGCCCACCTCGGGTGGGAGAACTCCTACGAGAAGATTGACAGACTCTTCCTCTCGGGGATGGAACCCACCCATCCCGACCACATCGCCTACGACGACCGGTTCGAGAGCGTTTACTAAACCAGTCCCGTCACGGTGGTCGAGAGGTCCTGAACCGGCAGTTCGAGGTGAACGACGGCGGCGACCAGCAGGACCTCAAGCGCCGAGATTGCGACGGTGACGCCGGTGGCCCACTTGCTGGAGACGGGGACGCCGACCGGCAGGTTGTACTCCTGCGTGTAGGGGTAGAACAGCGCGATGCCGCGCTTGCTCCCCAACATGTCGAGGACGTAGTGAGTCGCCACGCCAATCCAGACGAAGTGGAGGTTGTCGAAGAAGACGGGGTAGGCGTAGAACACCGCCAGCACCGGCAGGTTGTGGAGCGTCTTGCGGTGCTTGCCGAACGCGGTGTCAACGTCGGGGAACAACGCCCCGAGTACGACCGGCACCGACATCTCGGCGATGGCCCGGAGCGTCGGCACGTCCGCCGAGGGGTGGAACACGAAACCCAACCCGATGCTCAACAGCACTGCGTTCAGAACGTGGCCCTCCTTGTTCATGGTTCGTCCTCGGTCATGTCCGATTCCTTATCCGGCCACGACTCAAGGTTTTCCCTTCTCCGTCTGAACTTTTCTTTCTCCGTCCGCGTGCGTGTCCCGCCCGGCCGCGTGCGTTCCACGCCCGGCCGCGTGTGCGCCTCGTCCGTCCGGTCGTCCGCGGAGGGCCGTCCGCGCGTCCGCGCGGACGGCCCGAACCGCGAGACGATTGTATACAATCTCTAGAGCAATTATTTTCTTTCTTAGAATACGGATTATATTTCTCTAAGCCTCGTCGAACTTTCCGAATCCGACTTTCGGGCGAGAGAAAGCGGCCGCTCGCGAGCGGGGGCGTTCGCCACGGCGACTCTCCCGTACCTTCATCCGAGTCGGTCCCCTCAGACTCGGACATGACCGACGACTCGCCAGTCGAGGAGCGAATCGGAGACGCCCTGCGAGACGCCGACCACACCGTTGCCGTCGCCGAGTCCTGCACCGGCGGACTCGTCGGGTCGATGCTGACCGACGTGCCGGGGTCCAGCGAATACTTCGACCGGGGGTTCGTCACCTACTCCTACGACGCCAAACTGCAGGAACTCGGCGTCGCCCGCGAGGTGCTGGACGACCGAGGCGCGGTTAGCGAACCCGTCGCGCGCCGGATGGCCCGCGGCGTCCGGGACGCCGCGGGGACGACGTGGGGCGTCGCCACGACGGGCATCGCGGGACCCACCGGCGGGAGCGACGAGAAACCAGTCGGCACCGTCTTCGTCGGGGTCGCCTACGCGGGCGACTGGGGGACCCAAGCGTCGTACGCGACGGTCTCGCGCTACGAGTTCGACGGCACGCGCCGGGAAATCAAGGCCCGAATCGCCCGCCGAGCGTTGCGGGACCTGCTGGCCGAAGTCGAGACCGACCGGTGAGCGGACGCCGACCGCTGGGGGCCGGAGGCGCGCCCGCGCCAGCGACGTGCCTGCCCGCCGGGGAGACGCGATGGGAACACTGAAAAGCGCGGGTCGGATAGAACCGGGTAGATGGACGAGGACAGTCGCATCGCCGACGTGAGCGAGGTTCCCGACGACTCGACGCTCCTGTTCACGGTCCGAGACGGCTTCGACGAGCGCGAGGCCATCCTGACCGAAACCGACGAGGGCGACGTGACGGCGTTCGAGAACTACTGCCAGCACTGGACCGACGTGAGACTGGATAAGGGAAGCGGCGCGACCAAGCGCGACGGCGAACTGGTCTGTGGCAAGCACGGCGCGCTCTTCGAGGACGACTCGGGGTGTTGCACCTACGGACCCTGCGAGGGTGCGGTCCTCCAAGAAGTCGATGTGGCCGTCGAGGACGGCGCGGTGTACCTCACCGACGACGACTACGACTTCGTGGAAGTCGGGTCCTCGAAGGAGTACGACCTCTCCTCGAACCGGAGTCTGGGCTTCGACTGAACTACGACCTTTTCCAGCGGTCGGTCGCGTCTGAGTCGCAGACTCAGACGCGTCCCTCCCTTGCAAAAGCTCGACCAAAAACACGGCGTCACCCCCTCAGCCCCGCGTCGGAGACGCGGGGCTTCGAGGATTCCTTGGTCCGCTCGCTCGGTCGCTCCGCTCCCTCGCTCGCGGTCGAACTGCCGGTACTCGCGGCACCGCAGACCGCAAACCGCTACTGGATTCTGAACTCCGGTTCCTCGACGGACTCGCTCTTGCACTCGGGACACCGCGACGGACGGTTCGCGGGGTCGTCGAACTCGCTGAATCCGCACTCGACGCACTCCGGGGGCGCGACCAGCAGTTGCTCGTCGTCGCCAGCGGCAATCGACTGGGCGACGTGGCGAACGTGGTCGATGGCGGCGTTCGCCGTCACGTCGAACTCCACCGCCAGCGTACTGGGCGAAGCGGCCGTCTCGCGGAGGTGGGCGGCGATTCGCTCGCGGGTGGTCTCGTCGGCCTCGCGCATATCTCACCGTCGCCACCGGGTGACCATAACCCTTTCCCGCGACCGTAGTTTTATGTATCCGGAGTGACTTTTTAACTTCGAATCGCCCGATGGAGAACTCTGACACCGACGACCGACCCTCACAGTACACGCGGCAATTGGAGGCCATCGTCCAGAGTAGCACCGACGCGCTTCTCGTCAAGGACACCGACGGCCGATACCAGTTCGCCAACGAAGCGGCCGCAGACTACCTCGACAGCGAGGTCAGCGACGTGTTAGGCCGGACCGACGCGGAACTCTTCGGCGAGGAGAAAGCCGGTGACCTCCGCGAGCAGGAACGACAGGTTCTGGACGCCGAGACCACCCGGACGTTCGAGGAGTCGCTCCCGATAGACGGCGACGAACACGTCTTCGAGACGACGTGTTCGCCGTACTACGACGGCGACGGCGACCTCGCGGGAACGGTGTCCATCTGTCGTGACGTGACCCACCGGAAGGTCCGCGAGCGAACGCTCGAAAACCAACGCGACGAGTTAGCCACGCTAGACCGCATCAACGAGGTGGCCCAAGAGGTCGTCCGGACGCTCATCAGCGAACCCTCCCGCGAGGAGATAGCCCAAGCGGTCTGCGACCGCCTCGTGGGGACCGAACTGTATCAGGTCGCGTGGGTCGGCGAACCAGACCCCCACGGGTCGGAGATGACCGACGTGGTCGGGACGGGACTCGACGACCAGACGCGCGAGTTGATACGGAGCATCGACGCCAGCGAGGACAGCGAGGAACCGGTCCCGAAGGCCTACTACACCGGCGAGTTGCAGGTCGTCCAGAGCGTGCCCGACGACGAGTCGCTCCCCGAACAGCGCCGGAAGGACATCCTCGAACGCGGCGACCGGGCGGGAATCGCGGTACCGATTCGCTACGGCGACACGACTTACGGCGTCCTCGCGGTCGGGTCCGACCGACTGGCGGCGTTCAGCGACCGAGAGGTGGACGCCTTCGACGTACTCGGCGAGGTCATCGGGTTCGCCATCAACGCGGTCAAACACCGGCGACTCGCGTTGTCGGACACCGTAGTCGAGTTGACCCTCCGCCTCTCGGACTCGGAGTCGTTCTACGTCGCCGCCTCCGAGCAGTTGGACGCGACCTTTCGACTCGAAGGTATGGCCGCGGGACCCGAAGGCAGTCTCCTGTTCTACGATGCGGTGAGCGGTGCCGACCCGCGAGCGGTCTTCGACTTCGCCGCCGAGTGGGACGCGGTCGAAGGCGTCCGCCTCGTCAGCGACCACGGCGACGAGGCGCTGTTCGAGTTCACTCTGACGGGGGCGTCGCTCGTCCTGACGCTCTCGGAGTACGGCGCGAAACCGAGAGAAGCGACGAGCGAGGGCGGTCAAGCCACCGTCGTCGTGGAACTCCCCTCAGACGCGGACGTGCGGAGCGTCGTAGAGCGCGTCCGAACCAAGTTCCCCGACGTGGAACTGGTCGCCAAGCGCGAAAGCCAGCGCGAACTCCAGACCGCCCGCGAGTTCCGCCGCGACTTGGACCAGCGACTCACCGACGCCCAGCGAACCGCGCTCCGGGCGTCGTACTTCGCCGGATACTACGAGTGGCCCCGCGACAGTACCGCCGAGGACATCGCGGCCTCGCTGGGCGTCTCCTCGCCGACGTTTCACCAGCACATCCGCAAGGCACAGCAGGAACTGCTCGGAGCGTTCTTCGACCGGGACGACGAGAGACCCTAGCTGTTTAGGTCCACTGTTCTTTGTGGTCCGGTAGAAACTATCTCCCGGCGCGACGCATCATGAGCAACGAACACGCACCGACGGGAGGAGAGGGAGCAACGCCGGACGGTGGCCCGTCCGTTTCCGACGAACGAACGACGACGGGCACCGACCTCGACCAACTCTTCGAGGTCCTCGCCGACGGGTATCGGCGTCGCGTCCTCGCGTATCTGGACGACACCGACGACGGGATTGCGGCGTTCTCCGAACTCGTAGAACACGTCGCCGACGACTCCGACGGGGAATCGACCGACGACCACGAGCGAATCGCGGTGAATCTACACCACAACCACCTGCCGAAACTCGAAGACGCGAACGTCGTGGAGTACGACCCGCGAAGCGAAGTGGTTCGGTACCGAGGCGACCCGTTCGTCGCGGACTGGGTGGAACTCGCCCAGTCTCACGAATCGGACAGTCAAACGTGAGTAATACCGACGCATCGCCGAGTCGTGTCCGACCTCGGAAATGAAAAAGGACTTACCGCGTCGGGTAGACTCTCGTCGTATGAAAGCCGTCGTTCTCGCGGGTGGGTACGCGACGCGACTCTGGCCGATTACGAAGCACCGACCGAAGATGTTTCTGCCGGTCGGAGATTCGACCGTCATCGACCAGATATTCGCCGAGTTGGAAGCCGACGACCGAATCGACGAGGTGTACGTCTCTACGAACGAGCGGTTCGCCGAGGACTTCCGGGACCACCTCGCCGACAGCGAGTTCGACAAGCCGCGACTCACCGTCGAAGACACCACCGAGGAAGACGAGAAGTTCGGCGTCGTGGGTGCGCTGGCCCAGTTGTTCGACCGGGAGAACATCACCGAGGACACCCTCGTCATCGCGGGCGACAACCTCATCAGTTTCGGCGTCAGCGACTTCGTGGACTTCTTCCAAGCCAAGGAGTCGCCGACGCTGGCCGCCTACGACGTGGGGTCCCGAGAGCGCGCCAAGTCCTACGGACTGGTCGAACTCGACGGCGACGAGGTGGTGGATTTCCAAGAGAAACCCGACGACCCCAAGAGTACGCTGGTCTCCATCGCCTGCTACGCCTTCACCGCCGAGACCCTTCCGCTGTTGGACGAGTACCTCGAAAACGGCAACAACCCCGACGAACCCGGTTGGTTCGTCCAGTGGCTTCAACAGCGAGACTCGGTGTACGGCTACACCTTCGACGAGGCGTGGTTCGACATCGGCACGCCCGAAAGCTACCTCGAAGCGGTCGGGTGGAAACTCGACGGCGAGAACCAAATCGCCGATTCGGCCACGGTCGAGAACACCACGGTCGGCGAGAACGTACACGTCATGCCGGGCGCGGAAGTCGTCAACTCCAGCGTCAACAACTCCATCGTCTTCCCGTCGGCGACGATTCGTGACTGCGACATCCGCGACTCCATAATCGACGAGAAGACCCGCGTCGAGAACATGGACCTCGCCGGGGCGCTCATCGGTGCGCACACCCAGATTCTGAACGGGGAGTAGAGGTTCCCAAACGCCTTTCATCAGGACTCGAATCAGAATCATTTTACCACGTAGCTTCTGTTTTACCTCTGATGGGAACGTTAGCAATCGACATCGAGACGGCGAGTCCCGACGAAGAGCCAGCATACGACGAGTTCGACAACACCGACTACTTCGAACTCGTCGCAGTTGCTCTCGGCTATCGAGTTGACGACAGCTCGTCAGTCGAATCAGCGGTACTCTTTCGAGACGGAGGGTGGGAAGAAGAGCATACTGCGGATTTGCTTGAACGAGTGGCCGAGTGGCTCGGACGACGGGAGATTAGCGAGGTTCTCACATATAATGGAGCAGGGTTCGATTTCATTCACCTCCGCAACTGGGCAGAAGAAACAGACGACTTAGGTCTTACAGACGGAGTTTCCGAGTGCTTTCGGTCGCTGGACTCTCAGCAAATCGATTTAGCAGTTCCATCAGCCGATTACCATACCGACTTGAGCTTTGAAGCAGTCTGTGAAGCACGCAATATCTCGGTAACAGAAACCGAATACGAGGATTATGAGATAGATTCCGAGTTTTTCCATGACCTAGGAATAGACGAAGACGAACTAAAGGGTAAACACGTCGGAACATATCTCGGCGAGGAGTACGTGACAGGTGTAACGAGAGGGTTAGAAGAGGTACCACTGTATCAGGAGCTAAAGAATATGTTGCTCGATTACGCCGAAGAAGACGCTATTCGACTCTTTGACCTGTACGACTCGTTTAACGAGTCTGATTGTAAGCGTGTCTCAAGCCAAAGCCAACAGTAGTCCACTCATTCCCTGACGCCCAGATACACGTCTTGGCCCTCGAAGTCGCCGCCGCGCAGGATTGCGAGAATATAAATAACAATACGGTGTGTCGACAAAACCCCGCGAACAGAAGAATTCGACGCACGATACATTCGCTCTGTGAGGTTCCCCACTTACTGTGCAATGTCAATGAAACCCTATACTCATCCTATAGGTCGTCGCCTGGCCCGCTCGCTCACAGCAAAAAAGTAGCGAGGCTAGGTTAGCTACACCGTGCCATCGCCCCACGCTCGGTAGAACTCGACCTTTTCCTGCGAGCGGCGCGCAGGCGCGCCGCTCTTGCAAAACGTCGATGAAAAACCGCGGTCGAGTCGGTGCCCCTCGGTCAGTACACCGTGCCGTCGCCCCACGCTCGGTAGAACTTGTAGTAGGCCTGCCGCGCGCCGACGACGTACGACCGGCACATCGTCTCAGACCAACTCGGGCAGTAGTTGCGCTCGCTCAGGCCGGGCGTCCACTCCAGTCCGCCGCCGCAGGCGCATCCGGAGGTGCTGTCGCCTTCCTTGGGCATGCTCCGCGGCGAGTAGAAGTGGGTCGCGCCGCAGGAGGGGTCGGGTTCGGCGCATCGGAGGATTCGACCCGCGAGGTCGTGAATCTCGCTGGTCGGGTCCTGATTGTGGGCGTAAGCGTCCCACTCGTCGGTGACGGCGGTGGTGCCGTTGCGCTCCATCCGGTTGAGGACCGTGTAGCCGACCGCCCGGCGCTCGGTGGTGTTGCCGATAGAGGCCTCGGACATGATGATTTTCGCCAGCGCCCACTGGTTGTCGGTGTTGTCCCACGCGCCGTTACAGTCGTAGAGCATCCCCTCGTCGAGCGACTGGGCGGTGACCCACCCGTCGTAGTCGTCGTGGAAGTTCACGTTCCACCACTCGTAGCCGTCGTTCCACTCGGGTCCGCCGACGAGCGTACCCCAGTCGCCGGGTTCGGTGGTGCCGACCTGACTCGCGCTGGTGGTGGCGCTGTCTCGGATGGCGGCGTAGCCGGTGGCGTGAACCGCGTCGTAGCGGCAGAACTCGGTGGTCCACTCCTTGCCCGAGGTCAGCCATCCGTCGCCCTTGGCGCACCACCCGGTCGCGGTGCCGTCATAGCGGTCGTCGTCGAACTCGACGTACCACCACTCGTAGCCGTCGGCGTAAGCCGGGCCGTCCTTTACCGTCCCGCGCATCGCCGGGGGTTCGGTGTCTACGACGGTGTAGCCGGTGCCCGCGCCGTCGCGGACGTTGAGCGCAACCGTGGTGTGGACGACCTCACCGAGTTGGAAGGTCGCCGCCGATGCCGTACTCGCGCCGAGGACGGACGCGCCGCCCGCGGCGAGACCCGCTTTTTTCAGGAAACTGCGTCGTGAATCACTCATCTGCAGTTTTTCCTCACGACCCCGACACAGATAAATTTCATGAACAGAATCTAGAAACAATGGTTCGCGGGTATTCTAACCTACCTTCCGGCGCGCGCTGGCGCGCGCGGTCCTGCGCGCGTCAACCCGCGGTGAGGGACGACTGAGCGACCGTAAGGGGCGAAGGAGTCGGTTGGGGAAGTGTGAGGTTCGCGGTTGCGGTTCGGGGCGGTTGCGCAGTTGCGGTGCGGGGCAGTTGCGGTTCGGGGCGGTGCGGTTGCGGTCTGATAGGAGTCGGCAGTAGCTAGCTTCCAACCGACCTCCCTCGTCGTTTCTGAGACCGACAATAATCACGACCGGAAGCCAACCGGTCGAAACAGCCACGTCACTCCGCCAGCCACGCGTCTTCGATTTTCAGCGTCCCGCGAGTCCCGTCCCACCGGGTCGAATACTCCAGTTCGATGGCGCGGTCCATGTGCGGGCCGTCGGTCACGAGCGTCTCGAACTCGCCACCCTCGCCCAAGATGTGGACGCCGTGGCTCTCGTTGAGGTCCTCCAGCTCGGCGATGGCCTGCTCGTCCAAGGTCCGGCCGAGCCACGACTCGTCGAGTCCGTAGGCCGCGACTCTGATAATCGTGATTTCGAAGCCCGCCTCCAGCATCGCGTCGGCGAGTTCGCGGGGGTTTTCCTGCCAGAGCGGAGCGAACACCTCGGCGTCGAGGCGGTCGGCCATCCCCTCGATGCGGGAGGTCTGGTACTCGCTCTCGACTGCGCCCGCGGTCACGCCCGCGAGTCCGCCCGAGAGGTCGCCGTCGAGGTCCGTCAGGGCCGCTTCGAGGGGCCGGAGTTCCGCGTCGCCCTGCGCTCCCGACTCGTCGGCGTCGTCGGCCTCGAAGTCGTCGGGTTCGACCTCCACCAGCGGAATGCCGACGCTCTCGGCCGCGAGCGAGGCGAGGCGAGTCGCCGGGACGTGGTACATGTACGAGTCGCCTTCTGGGTGGACGGTGACGAGGCGCGACACGTCGAGACCCGATTCGAGGGCGCGGTAGAGCGCCCACGAGGAGTCCTTCCCGCCCGAGAAGAGACTGACCCACTGGCCCTCCCGAGCGACTGACGATGGCTGTTCGGTCATGGCGGTGAGTCGGGCGCGGGCGGATTTAGGTACGGCGAATCGGTCCGGCGTGAGTATCGAAATGCTGGCCACGTCAAAGCTACCTAAATGTTGCTAAAGAAAACATAAAGTTGTGTGATGGGCGCCGAAGTGGATTTTCGCTCCATTTCAGGAGCGCCGTTATCTACTCGGTTTCGAGTTCCGTCTTTTCGTCGTCCATTTTGTCAGACTCCTGTCTGTCATCCGATTGTTCCGACGTTCCGCTGGACGCCATCGAAGCGTCTGTCGTCTCTTCGGACGAAGTGGCAGACTCAGTTGACTTGACGTAGTAGTACTTCACTCCGTCTCGCTCGGTTGCTCCGATGAGGTCTTTCTCCTCAAGTCGTTGCAATCGGTACTTCATATCGGGGAGGGTATGTGGAAGGATATTGCTGAGTGCCCGTGCCGTTATCGGCCGATTTTCGACGGCGAGAGCGTGAAGGACTCCTGCTTCGCCTTGGATGACGGTTTTCTTCGCCTCGTCGCTCTGCTGCTTTCCGACGTACGCTCTTACGAGTCCAAGCACTGCGCCGACCGCCATAATCGGGAAGAACCACGGATTGACCAGCGGACCGAAGAGTACAGCAATCCAGACTGCAACGGCGGCAACGACGCACGATAACTGACCGTAGAAGAGGACGGTGAGTAACGGATTTTCGCTGTTCTCCGCCATCCTGAAAATACTACGATTTGTTCTTGATGTACTCGACCGGCTTACTCCCTCCGATGCGTTCGAGTAGCGGAATCACTTTCCGCTTCTCCAGTACGGGAACTGCCAGCATATAGAGGGAAAATAGTAGAACAACGCCGAATGCAACCGTCGATTCTATCGAAGTTGCCGAATAACCGGAGGTGTAGACATACGCACTAACCGCTACCACCGCGAGTCCTGCAACGAAATGCTTCCAGTTGTTCGGGTAGGTCACGGTAGTAGTATTCCTGAGTCAAAATTGGAGAGGCATGGTTTTATCCTTTGTGCATACTTATATTCTATTGACAATAACGGCGGCAGTCGCTTAGTCCACCAGTTCCTCGTCCTCGAACTCCTCGCCGAGCGAAGTCGCGGTGAAGTACGACGAGAGTTGGACGCCGAGCAGACTCACGACCACGCCCGCGACGACGAACAGGGCCATCCGCGTGCCCGGATGGAGGACGATGCGGGCGACCGAGAGGCTACCCACCTCGGCGTGGGGAACCACCATCGCTTCGACGTAGCCCTCGCGCTGGAGGAAGTACGCCGAGAAGCCCCGAATCACGAGACCGACCGCAAGCACGCCGAACGGGAGGTTGAGGTAGGAGTTGCGCACCCGGTCGTTGCGGATAATCTCGTCGAGGAGTCGGCCGGTCGAGGCCGCGAGCGCGGCGGCGGCCAACCACGGGACGCTGGCGAACGCGAACGCCATCGCGGGCATCAACACGCCGGTCGTCGGGGCCGTGGGGTTCGAGAGGCGGAGCGCGCCCGCGAACACGCCGATGAGCGACAGGCCCGCCGCGACGACGTAGGTGACGATGGAGACCCGCCCGGAGTAGAGGGCGTCTTTGACCTCGCCGGGGAGGTCGGCGACGTACTCGTCCACGCCCAGACCCTTGTAGAGGACGAACAGGCCGATGACCGCGGTGATGGAGGCGATGGCGGTGGCCGGACCCGCCGCCATCAGGAGGATGGGGAACGCAAGCAGTGCGACCCCCACCGGGACGAGGACGGTCTGGCGCAACTCCTCGTCGGCGAGGAACTGCTTGAGCAGGTAGTAGGTCGATTCGATGTCGCGGGCCTGCCGGACGACCACCCTATCGACCGCATCGACCTGCACCCGACTCTCGATGATGGGGACGAGTCGCTCGTCTTGGGCGCTGTCGATGACGACCACCGCGGAGTCGGGGTCGTGGTCGGCGATGAGGTCGTCCATCTGTTCGGCGACCGCGCGGTCGCGGCCCACCATCGTCTCGGCGGCACCGGAGATGACCGCCACCGACACGTCCTCGTCGCCGTCCCGCAGGTCGCGGGCCACGCGCAGGGATTCGAGGAGACAGTTGACGCTGGAGTCCTCCGGGTCCGCGAGTCCGACCTCGGTGACGAGCGAACGGACCGCTTCCCACCCGGCGACCGGGGTGTCGAGACCGGTCTTGGTCCCGATGTCGTCGTTCCGGTCCACACAGACTACCAGCGTACTCATGTCGCGTATCTGAATCCAGACGGTCCCGCGTTAAAAACCCTCGTGCTTGCGGGAATATGACCGGGTTTCGAACGACGAGTGAGCGAACGAGCGAGGAGACCTGACGACGAACGAAGCGGGCGAGGAGGGACGGACTCCCACCTCAAAACCACGCCAGACTCGACACGGTGGCCGCGACGCCGTGGCCCACCTTTCGCCCGGCACCCAGCGCGTAGTGGCGGGCACTCCGCCGGAGAGGTTGGCGTCGGCCGTGAACCTCGGCGTCGCCGTTCGCCAGCGCCGCCACGATGCGCTCACGGTCGAGGTCGGCTTTCGAGGACGCGCCGCTGACGGTGAGTTCGGTGTACGCCCGGCCGAGGTACTTCGCGGAGTGGGCGTCGCTCGCGGCGACGCCGGGGTAGTCGTTGCGCGCCGCGAACTGGCGGGCGCGCCGGTTTCGGTACCCCGTGAAAATCCACGCGTTGTACACCTCGATGGCGTCGCAGTCCTCGATTCGGCCCTTGCGAATCCCGTGGCGCGTCCGCTGGAACGGGTGGGGAACGACCGCGACCCCGCCGAGGTCCCGAATCGTCGCCACCGTCTCCGCGAGTGGTCGGTGTGGTTCGGGTCGCTCGGAGACGCCGATAGCCAGCAAGTGGCCCGCGGCGGTCGAAACTTCGACGCCGGGGATGCCGACGAGTCCGTACTCGGGTGCGAGTTCGGCCGCCCGGAGCGACTCGGCGATGGTGTCGTGGTCGGTCACTACGATGCCGTCGAGACCGATGTCGCGGGCCTGCGCCAACAGGAGTTCGACGGGTTCGTGGCCGTCGTAGGACCCCTCCGAGTGGACGTGCGGGTCGATAGTTATCGTGACCTCCGGGGCCATTTGCTCCCCCTAACGCCCGAAACACCAAAAGTCCCGCCCTCGAAAATTCGACAGTCCAGATGCCCGAAGTAACCCTCGAATCCGAGGAGTGGTACGTACTGACGAACTGGCTTCGGGAGCGCGAGAACCGCCTCCAGTACGCACTTCGGGAGAAGTCCGCGGAGTGGGAGTTCGTCCGGGACCTACGCCGGGAAATCGGGGACCGAGACGACCGGCGGGACACCGCGGGGACGACCCACACCGTCGCGCTCTCGGACCGGCAGGTGACGTATCTCTCGTCGTTTCTCCGCGGGCGAGCGCGGAAACTCCGCTTTCTGCCGTGGCGCGACCGGGAGCGCCGGGACGTGCGCCACCTGCGGGACCACCTGCTCGAAGAGACCGGACGCGCGGAGTGAGCGGCGTGGGCGACGAGCCGACTCCTGTTTCAAAGGAGAGAATAAATTTATATTATCTTGGTGAGGGCGTTCGACTGTACTCTGCCGAAGTCGGACCGTGAGACGAGTCGTGGTGTGCCGCGTAAGCCGAGTATGGAGTCCACCATGAGAACCGACACGACGGAATCCACCACACAGGGTACAGCCGTAACCGACCTTTCGCCGACCGACATCTTCGGTCTGCTCGCCGACGACCGCCGATGGTACGCGCTTCGGTCGCTCTCTCGGAGAGTCGGGTCCGCGAGCGTAGACGAACTCGCCGACGAACTCGCTCTTCGGGAGGGCGCGCGTCTCTCGGAACGGCGCGACCGAATCCGAACGAGTCTGCACCACCACCACCTCCCGCGACTCTGTGACGCTGGCGTCGTCCGCTACGACGCCGAGCGAGGAACTGTCGAGTTGCTGGACGCGCGGGACCGACTCGCGCCGTACCTCGAACTGGCGGACGCCGACGAGTTGCGATAGGCCGGTCACTCTTCGACTTTTATTCGGTCTCGGCGGGCGCTTCTGCGGGGTCCACGACGGCACCGGTCCCGGTATCGACGCCCACCCTGTCGCAGATGTCGGACACGGGACACTCGTCGAGTCCGTCGAGACACGCTGGCTTGCGCGCCGAACAGAACTCCCGGCCGAACTGGATGCTCGCGGTGTGGCCGAACCCGCACTTCTCGGCGGGCACTTCGCGCTCCAAGACGGCCCGGACTTCCTCGTGGTCGGCGTCGGGCGGCGCGACACCCAACCGGCGGTAGATGCGGTGGACGTGGGTATCGACCGGGAACACCCCGACCTGCCCGCCAGCGAACAACAGCACGCAGTCGGCGGTCTTGGGACCGACGCCGCCGAAGTCCAGAAGCGCGGGCCGGACTTCTGCGAGGTCTCGCTCGCGGACGAAGGCGTCGAATTCGGCGACGCTTCCGTACTCGTCCAACACTCGCGCCGCGACCGAGGTCAGCACATCGGCCTTCCGGTTGTAGAGGCCCGCGGGCCGGATGGTCTCGGCGAGTTCGTCGTGGTTCGCGTCGGCCAGCGCCGTGGCCAAGTCCCCGCCCTCTCCGTCGGCCGACTCGTTGTCCGACCCGTATCGCTCCATCAGGGCGTCGTGGGCGGGTTGGCTCGCCACGTCGCTGGTGTTCTGGCTCAGAACCGTCCGGACCAAACACTCGAAGGCGTCCCGTCCGCCGTAGGTCTTCTGCCAGTAGCGGTCCCCGAGGCGGTCCACGACCGCCTCGGCGCGCGTGGCCGGGTCCCCGGCGGCGAACTCCGCGAGCGAACTTCCGTCCGAGTCGCCGCCGCTGATGTTCTCGGCGGGTTCGGGGTCGGCGGTCCGGGCCGATTCGGGGTCGTCGCTCATGGCCGAGGCTGAGGCCCGAACCGAGTAAAATGCTCGGCTCCTCGGCCGTTCCGAGAGGACCGACGGGACCTCAGCCACCGATAGCGTAGAGGCGGAGCGCCCCGCCCATCGAGAGGTGGACGCCGCCGAGCGCAGTGAGGTAGAACCCCGAGGCGGGGACGAGCGTGCCGAGAAAGCCGTTCGAGAGCAGGTAGAACACGGTGAGCGCCGCGACGAACCCGCCCGCGACGGTGGTCACGGCCGCGGCCCGCGGCCCGCCGAGACCGGGAATCGAGACGGGCATGAGTTCGACGGGCAGAACGCCGAGGAGCGCGATAGCGGCCGCCGCGAGCGCAAGCCAGTCGAGACCCGCGAGTCCCGCGTCCATTCCCGCGAGGTGAATCGCCGGGACCGGGCCGTCGTACCCCGGCCGGACCATCAGCCACGGAAGCCACGCGCCGACCGCGACACCCACCGCCCCGGCGAACGCGACGACTCTTGCGACGACCGCCCACGTCTGGCGACTCATTCGTCGCGCTCGACCGTCAGCGTCACCGTCAACTCCGTCCCGTCGGCCAGCGCGCCGACTAACTCCCGGTCGAAGCCCTCGGCGGCGAACTCCGCGCCGACCAGAATCGTGCGGTCGTCCACGTAGTCGCTGGTCCGACCCACGGCGCTTCGGTCGCTCTCGAAGGTCAGGTCCGGGTCGCCCCGGCCGGTGACGGTCTCGCGGTGGCCGTCGGTCTCGAACGTCGCGGTGATGGTCGCGTCGGCGTGCTGGCAGGCCGCGACGAACTCGGGGTCGAAGTCCGCCGGGGCGCGGTCGGCCTCGACAGCGAGGATGCAGTCGCCAGCGGGCGTCAGATAGTCGTCTGTCGTCACCTCGAAGGTACTCGCGTGGGCGGCCGAGACGTTCTCGTGGCCCTGCGCGCGAACGACTTCTTGCATCGTCATGGTCTCTCGACCGGCGATTCGGGTGGTGGGCACTTCAGGGTCGTCTTTCGGGACGACGTTCGAGAGTCGCCGTCGGGGGTTGGCGACACCGGGGGCTTCCGGTGGCCCGTGTCGCCGGGCGCGACTGCGCCAGCGCAGTCGCGCCCGCGAGCGGGGCCGAAACGAGGAAGCGAGGTCGAAGTCGAGGGCGCGGCGGGGTCGCGGCGGTTACTGCACCACCGTCACCGTGACTGCGCCGCAGGCGCACTCGTAGGCGCGGCGCTCGCCCGCCTCCGTCGTCATACGGAGCATCAACTGGTTCTCGCCGAGCGTGCGCTGGCAGTTGCGCCCGTCGCAGACACACTGCAGGTCTTCGAGCATACCGGATGTTGGTCTCGCCATCCTACTTAAATTGAGCCATCCCCGGAGTGAAAGTGAAAGTAGTCCGTCGCGGGACGTAAAACCTATCTGGTGTGGGTTTAGTTCCCCCAGTATGTCTCTGACCGACTGGACGGGGGCGGCAGTCGAACCGCCCGCGGGCGACGGCCCGCCGTCGCCCGACGAGTGGCACCCGGTGGAAGTTCCGGGCCGGCCCGAGCGGTTCGCCGACGCCGACGCCGTGGCCTACCGAACCGAGTTCGCCGACCCGCGCGAGGGCGACGAGCGCGCGACCCTCGAACTCCGCGGGTTGTTCGCCCACGCCCGAATCTGGCTGAACGGCGAGTTGCTCGGCGAACACGACGCCTACTTCGTTCCCGCGAGATACGAGTTGGACCCGCAAGCCGACAACGTACTGGTCGTGGAGTGTCGCTCACCCGAGACGTTCGGCGGCGTCTACGCCACCGACCGGGTGCCCGACGAGCGTGCGGTCCCCGGTATCTGGTGGGCCGCGGACCTCGAAACGCACCCCGAGACGTTCATCGACGCGCTCACGCTGACGCCGCGCCGGACCGACGACGGCGCGGTCATCGACGCCGAATTGGAAGTCGAGGCGGGCGAGTCGCTTTCCGACCGCATCTCGCTGTCGGTGCGCCCGCAGGGGTTCCGCGGCGGCGGCGTGATGGAACGCGCCCGCATCGAGGCCGACGCCGGGGAGCGCGTCTCCGTCACCAAAACGCTCGAACTCCGGGACCCGGCTTACTGGTGGCCCGCGGGCCACGGTCCCCAACACCGGTACGCGGTCCGGGCGCGACTCGGCGACTCCGAGGCGGTCGTGAAGACGGGTCTCTCGGAGATTCGGCGCGCCGACGAGGGCGACGGACTCCTCGTCAACGGCCAGCGAGTCCGGGCGCGGGGGTTCTCGCTTCTGCCCACCGGCGACCCGACGTGGGACGTAGAGCGGGCGGCCAACGCCAACGCCAACTTCGTCCGGGCCTCGGGCCACGTCCCGCCCGCGGAGTTCTACGAGACGGCCGCCGAGGCGGGACTGCTGGTGTGGCAGGACCTCCCGATTTCGGGGGGCGACGAGTACGACGCCGACCGCGCGACCGAGTTGGTCGGGACGCTCTCTTCGTCGGTCGAGCGCCACCCCTGCGTGGCCGCGTTCGGCGTCCGGTCGGACCCGACGAATCACCTCGCGGGCGTCGGTCCCTCCCGGTTCGCCCGCTACAAGGTTCGCTGGCGGGCGTGGCGCGCGGGCTACGACGCCGCCGCGGACCGCGAACTCGCCGAAGCCTTCCCCGACGACGCGGTGGTGTTCCCCGTCTCGGGCGCGCCGGGAATCGACCCCGACGCCACTCACGTCTATCCCGGATGGGACTTCGGGGAGGCCAGCGACACCGAGTGGGTCCTCGACAAGTACGACTGCGGCGGCGCGGTCGGCGCGTTCGGCGCGGGGTCGCTCACCGCGGCGGACGGCCACGACGCCGCCGGATTCGACGCCGACGCCCACGACGCCTACGTCTCGGTCGGCGACGACGAAGACGACGTGGAAGCTTCTCAAGCCTACCAGACCCGCGTCCTCAAGCACGTCACCGAGACGCTCCGCCGCCGCGGAACCGGCGTGTTGGCCGCCGACGCGCTACGGGACGCCGACGCCGGGGCGGGCATGGGCGTGCTGTCGGCCGACGGGTCCGAGAAGTCCGGGTACGAGGCGATGGCCGCCTCGCTGGAACCCGTGCAGGTCGTCCTCGACGGCTATCCGTCGGCCGGAGGGACCCGGGCGTTGACTGTCCTCAACGACACCCCCGAATCGGTGTCGGGAACCGTGTCGTGGACCGCGGGCGACGAGACCGGCGAGACGGACGTAGAAGTCGAAGCCTACGGCCGCGAACCCGCCGGAGACCTGACCGTCCCGGACGACGCCGAAGCGGTCGAAACGTCCTTCGGGCGCGCCGACGGCGCGGTCCGGAATATCTATCGGCTCTGAGTCCGGACCGGTATTTATAACCCCCCGAAGAGTGTGAGAAGCCCTTACACGGCCGTTAGCGGGCGTGTGAACCGTTTCCACGCCTCGAATCAGCGCAACATTTATATATCCACGGCGAATATTTGTTGATACCAGAACGCCACGAGCGTTCGGCAAGCATCGCGCGACAAATGACATGGGACTATTGTCACAGGTCGATTGCCAGTTCGAGACAGCCGTCGCTGTCGTCGGCTGGCTCGCCGAACGCCGAGGCGGGCATGGAATCGAGGTTAAATTAGCATGGTAAGTGTAACAGAAGAGGAACTCCAGAACAAGTCGAAAGGCGAACTAATCAAACTTGCAGGACAGCTCCGAGACCGACGAAACGAGCTGAACCAGAAGGCCAGCAAGCGCGCGTCCAACCGCGACGACCTGAACGCGAAAACCCGCGAGAAGGTCGACGAGGCCCAAGAACACCGCGAGAAGCGTGACGAACTGAACGAGCAGGTTCAGGAACACAAAGAGAGTCGGAACGAACTCAACGCGAAGGCCAACGAACTGTTCGACGAAGTCGAGCAGAAGAAGTCCGACCTCGAACTCGACGAGGGCAAGGACATCGAGGAACTCGAATCCGAAATCGAGGACCTCGAGTTCAAACAGCAGACCGAAGTCCTCTCGACCGAGGAAGAGCGCGAACTCATCGAGAAAATCGAGGACAAGCGCGAGAAGCTTCAGGCCCGCAAGGAAAAGCTCGAAGAGAGCGAGGACCTAGAAGACCTCGTCGAGGAAGCCGAGGAAGTTCGCGCCGAGGCGTCGCGCCACCACGAGAAAGTCACCGAACTCGCGGACAAGGCCCAAGAGCATCACAACCAGATGATTGAGGCCTATCGCGAGGCCGACGAGATTCGTGACGAGGCCGACGAGATGCACGAGAGCTTCGTGGAGGCCCAAGAAGCCGCCGACCAGCACCACGAGGACTTCGTGCGCGTTCAGAAGCGCCTGCGCGAACTCGACAAGCAGGAAGAACAAGAGCGCAAGTCCGAGAAGGAAAAGGAGCGCGAAGAGGCCAAAGAAGAGGCCGAGGAAATCTACCAGCAGTTCAAGGACGGCGAGACCCTCGACACCGAGGACCTCATGAAGCTCCAGAAGACGGGTCTGCTGTAAGCGTTCTGTAGTTTTGCGGTCTTTGTTTCTCTAGTCGTCGGTGTCCGAGCGACGGCTACGTCCGTCGTCGCTGGCGAACGACCGAAGACGGCGTGGATGAGTGTCTCCGTTTCGCCGGACGTAACCGCCGTTACCGACCGAAAACCGCCGTATAACTATCTGTCCGCCAGTCGTATAGTTCTCGGAGACCCATGACTTTCGACGCCAGCGTCTACCGGCCGCTAGACCTCGAACGCGCGGTCCGCGACCAGTACGGGCCGGGAGCGAGACTGGTCTCGAACGGCGACCACCTCTACAGTTGGAGCGCCGCCGTGAACGGACAGCGACGGTCGCTCGACTTGGAGCGAGCGGTCGAAACCCAGTACGGGCGTGACTGGTCGCTCGTGACGACCGGCGTCCACCGCTACGATTGGAAGGCGCTCCAGTTCGACCGCCTCAACGCCGTCGTCCTCCCCGTGATGCCGATAGCCTCGGACCGCTTCTTCGACGTGGCCGGGGTCCGCCGGGCGAGAGACCGATACAAGTCCGTTCTCGAAACCGTCCAACACTGGTACCGAGAGCGCGTCTCCGAGACGTTCGCGCTACTCGACCCGCTGGTCGTGCCGACGAAACACCCGTCGGCGGCGTGGAACGACCGCTCGACAGCGACCCAACATCCCGACCAGCGATTCGCGCTGTTCGAGTCCGCCGTCGATGCCTACTCTGCGAGTCTACCGCGGGCGACGAGTCGGATTCGAGTCGTGTTGGCACCGTACACCGGCGACAGTCCGGACGTGTGGCTCGGTGCGGCCGCGAGTTCGCCGTACGTGGTCGTTCCGCCGAGAGCCACGAGTATCTCGTGTCCTGCGTCGGGACCACTCGACGCCCGGTGTGCCGATGCCGCGTACGCGGTGGGCCACGAACTCGGGCACACGTTCGGCCTGCGTCACTCCTGTCAGGCCCATCCGAACCACCCGCGGTGTCGTCAGTCGATAATGGGGACCGGAAAACCGCCCGAGGCAATCCTCCTCGAAAAGGAAATCGCCGCCCTGCTGTCGTCGCCGTTCTTCGCGCATCGCGGACTACAGACGGGTTGGCAACAGTGCGTCGTGGGACCGGACGGACCCGAGATACAGCCGCGAAGCCCCGACGAGTGGCCGATTCCGGAACCCGAACCGATTCCGGAACCCGAACCGCTGTCGCCGACCGGAACTGAGGACACGTAAAACGTGCTTTAGAAACGGAAAATAATTACTTTAGAAATATATTCCTATGGATAGCAATCGAAATACCGTTCGAAGGCGTCTCGGCGACGAGACGCAGGCCCACCGTGGGCAGTCGACGGGCCACAACTGACATTCGAAAATAATTTTACCGCCAACTGAATTGCTCCGACTGCGGCGGAACGGACGGGTCAGCGACGGCGTGACCGGTACCGGGTCGGACCCGACTCCGCCGTGGTCTGGCGGGATAGCCGTTATCGCGTGAGTTATGCCCTCACGCCGTCCCGCCTTATGCGTTCCCTCCGTCGCGTTCTCCGTTCCCTCCGTCGGATGGCTCGGTCTCCAGTTGCGCGACGCGGACGATGGTCTCTAGGGCAACGTCGGGCGTCACCGAGATGGAGTCGAGTCCGGCGTCCAGCAGGAATTCCACGTACCCCTCCACCGTCGAAGGCGCGTCGCCGCAGATTCCCACCGGGCGGCGCGGGTCGTGGGCGTGAGCCGACTCGACCAGCGACCGAATCGACCGCTTGACGGCCGAGTCGTCCTCGCGGAACAGGTCCGCGAGTTTCGCCGAGTTGCGGTCGATGCCGAGGACGAGTTGGGTCAGGTCGTTCGACCCGACCGAAAAGCCGTCGAACACGTCGGCGAAGTCGTCGGCCCGGACGACGTTCGACGGAAGTTCCGCCATCGCGTACACGTCGATGGCGTCGGTGTCGAGACCGAACTCGGCCAACAGGTCCAGCACCTTCCGGCCCTCGTCGGGCGTCCGGCAGAACGGAACCAACAGCACGAGGTTGTCCAGACCAACGTCCTCGCGGACCTGTCGGAGGGCCTCACACTCCAACTCGAAGGCCGCCCGAAAGTCGGGGTCGTAGTAGCGCGAGGCCCCACGCCACCCGAGCATCGGGTTCGCTTCCTCGGGTTCGTAGCGTGTCCCGCCCCGGAGGTTGCGGTACTCGTCGGTCTTGAAGTCGCTGAGACGGACGACCACCGGGTCCGGGTAGAACGCCGCCGCGATTTTGGCGACCCCGGTCCGCAGGCCCTCGACGAATCGGTCGGCTTGACCCCGTTCGATGGCGTACAGCGGGTGGTCGCCGATTGCCGACGTAACGATGAACTCCTCGCGGGCGAGACCCACGCCGTCCACCGGGAGTCGGGCGAGCGAGAACGCGCGTTCGGGGTCGCCCAACACGAGCATCACGTCCGCCTCGGTGTCGGGAATCTCGTCCAGTCGCTCCTCGTGGACCTCGTAGTCGAGTTCCCCCTCGTAGACTCGCCCCTTCGCTTCGGTGCAGTCCACCGTCACCGGGTCGCCGTCGCGGAGTGCCTTGGTCGCGCGCTCGGCCCCCACGATGGCCGGAATCCCGAGTTCCCGCGAGACGATGGCGGCGTGAGAGGTCTTGCCGCCGCGTTCGGTGACGATGGCCGCCGCCTTCCGCATCACGGGTTCCCAGTCGGGGTCGGTCGAGTCAGTGACGAGAACGTCGCCCGCCTCGAACCGGTCCATCTCCGAGAGGTGGGTCAGAATCCGGACCCGGCCGGTGCCGACTTGGTTGCCGACCGCGACCCCCTCCGCGACGGCGACGCTCGGGTCGGCGTCGCCGGTCAACTCGTAGGTCCTGACGGCGCGTTCGGGTGCGCTGGCGTGGACCGTCTCGGGGCGGGCCTGCACCACGTATAGTTCGTCGCGTTCGCCGTCTAACAACCACTCCACGTCCATCGGGCGGTCGAAGTGGTCCTCGATGCGTCCGCAATAGGTTGCGAGTTCCCGGATTCGGTCGTCGTCCAGCGCGTACCGCTTGCGGTCGGGTTCGGGCACGTCCTCGACGGCGTTCTCGTCGCCGCGCCACACCATCCGGACGGCCTTCTCGCCGCGTTCGCGTTCGAGGATTCCGTTCGTCGGTTTGAACACCGTGTACCGGTCGGGCGTGACCTCGCCCTGCACGAGGAGTTCGCCGAGTCCGTAGGCCGCCTCCACGACCACGACGTTCTCGAACCCGGTGTCCGGGTCGATGGTGAACGCGACGCCCGAGCAACCCCGGTCGGCGTCGGGGCGACCCATCGACTGGACCGGGCAGGCGAGTTTCACGTCGAAGTGGTCGAAGTCCCGGTCCTCGCGGTAAGTGATGGCCCGGTCGGTGAACAGCGAGGCGTAACAGCGTTTCACCGCGTCCACGAGTTCGTCTTCGCCCGTCACGTTCAGGAACGTCTCCTGTTGGCCCGCGAACGAGGCGGTCGGCAGGTCCTCGGCCGTGGCGGAACTCCGGACCGCGACCCGCGGGTTCGCCTCGCCCGCCTCGTCGCCGAGTCGCCGGTAGGCCTCGACTATCGACCGGCGGAGGTCGTCGGGCATCTCGGCGGACGCGACCATGTTTCGGACCCGTCTTCCCCGGTCCTGCAAGTCCGACACGTCGTCGGGGTCGAGACCCGCGAGGGCGTCCCGGAGGTCATCGCGTAGGTCCGCGGCGTCGAGGTAGTGGTCGTACCCGTCGGCAGTCGTCGTGAACCCCGGCAGAACCGGCACGTCGAGTCGGGTGAGTTCCCCCAGATTGGCGCTCTTGCCGCCGACCTGCGGCAGGTCGTCGGAACCGAGCGTGTCGAGCGAACGGACGAACTGGTTGTCCCCCATCTGAATCCCGGTTCGGGTTCGACGCGCGGGACAATAAAAGTCGAGCGCGAGGGTCGCCGACCCGCGCAAAGTTCAAATACTAAATTATAGAATTTTAACTAGTTTATTGAGATTACGCACTTCGAGGGATGAGATACGTTCCACTACTAGTTAGAAATATAATAGGTTAAGTAGTTCACACTTATTTTCCCGAATGCAGTCCCCATGACCCGAGAAACCTCCAACCGACGAGCATTTCTGAAGAAGGCAGCGCTTACGACGACCGTCGGCGGTGGCGTCCTCGCCAGCGCCGGTACCGCGGCCGCGGCCGACCAGAAACTCATTCTGGAAAGCAACGGCGGAAGCGGTAGCTACACGGTCTACGTCAACGACACGGGCGCGTCGGGCGTCAGCAGTACCCTCGAAAGCGGTGATGAAGTCGATAGCGGTTCCAGCAAGTCCCGAATCAGCGGCGACCTCAGCGACGGCGACCGCGACGAGTACACCTTCACCGGACAGGTGACGGCCGCCATCCTCCGCGGCGACGTGTGGCTAGAGGTCGCTAACCCCAACGGCATCAACCTCGGCGGCCGACTCGACATCGAAGGTGGCGGAGACTCCACCTACTGGGTCAAGGCGAGCCAAGACATGCGAGACGACTACAGCAACCTCGAATCCACCGACAGCGTGAGCGACGACACCTGCGACGGCACCCTCGGCTTCAGCGACACCGACAGTTACTACCTCGACGGCACCATCTACGCCATCAGCGCGAGTGCCACCGACGGGTACTCCGTCACCGTCTCGCACGACATCTAAATCCGCCGCGCCGCCCGGAATCCGGACCGTCTTTTTTCTCGTGGAACCGATTCAATGGTCGTCTACGACCTGCGCGAGTTCTTCGGTCGGGATAATCTCCATCGTCTGGGCGTCTAACCCGTGGCGCTCTAGTGCGACTCCGGCCTGATACGCCGCGTCGCGGTCGGGGGCCTCCATGATGACGAGGAAGTCGTACTCGCCGAGGATAGCGTAGGTGTGTTTCAGGTCGGCGTTCTGGCTCTCGAGGTCCGACCGGATGTCGCCCCACACCGACGTGAGTTCCTGCGCGTTCTGGAAGTCCGTGCGCACGTCAACGAGGGAGGCGTACTCTGGCATATCTATCTCTTTGGAGAGCGATGCAATAAGGGGTTGTGGCTAGTGGAACTTCCGGTCGTCGAGGGGACAACTCGGAACCGAGTGAATCCTGAAGTGCATTCACTGGGGTTTTTGGCCCGGTCGCACTTACCCGGACCCATGAGAAACGCCAAAATCGTCTGTACGCTGGGACCCGCCTCCGACTCCCGGCGCACCATCCGGGAGTTGGCCGACGCGGGGATGACAGTCGCTCGACTCAACGCGAGTCACGGGACTCGGGAGGACCGCGCCGAACTCATCGACCACGTTCGAGAAGTAGACGAGACGACTTCCGACCCCCTCGCGGTGATGGTAGACCTGCAAGGCCCGGAGATTCGGACCGCCGAGACCGACGAACCAGTTCACCTCGAAACGGGTTCGACCGTCCGGTTCGTGAGAGGCGACACCGCCACGCCCGAGGAAGTCGGTCTGAGCTACTCCATCACCAACGTCGAACCGGGCGACAAAGTGCTGTTGGACGACGGCCGCATCGAGACCACCGTCGAGGAAGTCGAAGACGGGTCGGACGGCGAGGGCGTGGTCGTCGCCCACGTCGATTCGGGGGGCGACCTGAGCAGTCGGAAGGGCGTCAACGTTCCGGGCGTGGACCTCGACTTGGACGTAGTGACCGAGAAGGACCGCCGGGACCTCGAACTCGCCGCCGAGAAGGACGCCGACTTCGTGGCCGCGAGTTTCGTCCGGAGCGCCGACGACGTGCTGGCGGTCAACCAAGTGCTGGAGGAGTTGGGCGCGGACATTCCCATCGTCGCCAAAATCGAGCGCCGCGGCGCGGTGGACAATCTGGAGGAAATCGTGGGCGCGGCCTACGGCGTGATGGTCGCGCGCGGGGACCTCGGCGTCGAGTGTCCGCTCGAAGACGTACCGATGATTCAAAAGCGCATCATCCACACCTGCCAGAACGCTGGCGTCCCGGTCATCACCGCGACCGAGATGCTAGATTCGATGGTCCACGCTCGCAGGCCCACGCGCGCGGAGGCGTCCGACGTGGCGAACGCGGTGCTGGACGGCACCGACGCCGTGATGCTGTCGGGCGAGACCGCAATCGGCGACGACCCGGTACGGGTCGTGGAGACGATGGACCGCATCGTCCGCGAAGTCGAGGAGAGCGGCGAGTACGACGAGATTCGGGAACAGCGCGTGCCCGCGGCAGAGGACGCCCGGACGGACGCGCTCGCGCGGTCGGCGCGCTACCTCGCGCGGGACATCGGCGCGTCGGCCATCGTCGCGGCCTCCGAATCCGGCTACACCGCACTCAAAATCTCGAAGTTCCGCCCGCAGGTGCCGGTCGTCGCCACCACGCCCAACGACGAGGTGCGCCGCCAGCTCGCGCTGTCGTGGGGCGTCAACGCCCAGTACACCCGCGTCGCCGAGACCATCGACACCATCATCGACGACTCGGTGCAGGCGGCACTCGACGCGGGCGTGGCCGACAGCGGCGACACCGTGGTCGTGGTCTCGGGGATGATGTCGGAACTCGACGGCACCAGCACGACCAACATGCTCAAGGTCCACGTCGCGGCCGAGACGATTGCGACCGGCCGAAGCGTCGTCCGGGGTCGAGTCGCGGGGTCGGTCGTCCGGACCGCGGACGGCGACCTCTCGGACGTGCCCCACGGGTCGATTCTGGCTATCGAACCAGACTTCGACGGCGAGTTCACGGGCGACCCCGAGAAACTCGTCGGCATCGTGGACGCACGGCCGGGGATGACTGGCTACCCCGCGATGGTCGCGCGAGAACTCGACATCCCGATGGTCAGCGGCGCACCCCTCGACCCGACCATCCGGGACGGCGACGAAGTGACCCTAGACGCCGAGCGCGGCGTGGTCTACGAGGGCGACGTGACCCACGCCGAACGGCCGTAATCGGACCTCTGAGCGTCTTTCGTCGGCTTTCGGTGCGACGACCGGGGGAGCGTGCGCTCGGTGAACCGACCACCAGTAACGCTCGGTGAACCAGTCCACGGGGTGGGATAAAGGGGCCGCCCGCTCGCGTTTACCGTGGTCGTCTCTGCGGGCACTATTCGAGCGAGCGAAGCGAGCGAGAATATCCCGCAGAGCGGCCGTCTGCGGAGCGAAGCGACGCAGGCCTCGGAAGTCGCACGCCCGCGCAACGTAGTGAGCAGGACCGTCTTCCGGCGGCGACCGGGCGGGGGCTTTCTGGGCGTTCACGGTCCCGACTCCCTCGGTCACTGACGGTAGTAGTCCACAGCGAATCGACGTGAACGCGCCGGAGTCTCCGTAGCCAATCCTTTTGCCGGTGGGGTACGTACCCACGGCCATGTCGGACTGGAAGTACGACACCGACGAAGTTGGCGAAGACGGCTACGAACCCCGAGAACCGGACCCGCTGGAACCGGGGTCGCCGACGGCCGAGAACGCCTTCTTCGTTGCTCTCGGCGTCGGTACGATGCTGTTCGTCTTCGCTCGAATCGTCCTGCTGGCCGGATAGTCGTTCGCGGACTCCTTGCTCGGGTCGCCGCGGTCCGGGGAGCGTCGGGTCCTCTCGCGCCGAGGGAAATAAAATTATTTCTTTGGCAATGCTTTAGATTTCTTTAGGACGTATTTTTCTGTCTCAAAGTCTCAGCGCGTCACTCGCCGTTGGGGTGTCCGAATCGGTCGGGAACCCCGCCCCGACTGCAAAACGTTAACCGGTCGGGATTCCAAGACGTAGACATGGCACCGCTGTTGGACTCGCTCCCGCTGTTGCTCCTCGTCGCGGGCATCGGGTTGGCGATAGCCGAGGCGCTGATTCCGGGCGCGCACTTCATCGTCCTCGGCGTCGCGCTCGCACTCGCGGGACTCGTCGGACTCGCGCTGGGACCGGCCGCCTCGCCGCTCGTGTTGGCGGCGCTGGTCCTCGGGTTCGGCGCGGCGTCGCTGTACGCCTACCGCGAGTTGGACCTCTACGGCGGGAAAGGCGTCGCGCGCACGCGCGACTCCGACTCGCTGAAAGGACAGACCGGCCGCGTCACCGAACGGGTCTCGCCCCACGATGGCCAAATCAAACTCCACGAGGGCGGTTTCAACCCCTACTACGCCGCGCGGAGCGTCCGCGACGAGATTCCGGAGGGGACGGAGGTCATGGTCGTGGACCCCGGCGGCGGCAACGTCGTCACCGTCGAAGCGTTGGAGGCCATCGAGGACCCCATCGACCGCGAACTACGGAAGGGCCGACAGCGCGTGGACGCCGACCCCGAGAGCGAACGGGAGACCGACACCGAAGGAGCCTGATAAAATTACGTCGTCCGGGCGACGGTGAGGGGAACGCTTAACATTCGTTCTTGCTAACACTCACACTATGTTGGTTCCACTACAGGCCGCCCCGGTGGGTGGCTTCACCGTAGTCGCTCTGCTGATTCTCGCGTTGGCAGTCATCACCATCTGGCAGTCGGTCGAAATCGTGGACGCGACCGAGAAGCGCGCGCTGACGGTGTTCGGCGAGTACCGGAAACTCCTCGAACCCGGTATCAACTTCGTACCGCCGTTCGTCAGCGCGACTCACCGCTTCGACATGCGGACCCAGACCTTGGACGTGCCCCGCCAAGAGGCCATCACCCGCGACAACTCGCCGGTGACGGCCGACGCCGTGGTCTACATCAAGGTGATGGACGCGAAGAAGGCGTTCCTCGAAGTCGAGGACTACAAGCGCGCCGTCTCGAACCTCGCCCAGACCACCCTCCGTGCGGTGCTGGGCGACATGGAACTAGACGACACGCTCAACAAGCGCCAAGAGATAAACGCGAAAATCCGCCGCGAGCTGGACGAACCCACCGACGAGTGGGGAATCCGCGTCGAGAGCGTCGAAGTCCGCGAGGTCAACCCGAGCAAGGATGTCCAGCAGGCGATGGAGCAACAGACCTCCGCGGAGCGCAAGCGCCGCGCCATGATTCTGGAAGCGCAGGGCGAGCGCCGGAGCGCCATCGAGACCGCCGAAGGTGACAAGCAGTCGAACATCATCCGAGCGCAGGGCGAGAAGCAGAGCCAGATTCTGGAAGCCCAAGGTGACGCGGTTTCGACCGTCCTGCGCGCCAAATCCGCCGAGTCGATGGGCGAACGCGCGGTCATCGACAAGGGGATGGAGACGCTCGAATCCATCGGGCAGGGCGAGTCCACGACGTTCGTCCTCCCGCAGGAACTCTCCTCGTTGGTCGGGCGCTACGGCAAGCACCTCACCGGGAGCGACGTGAAAGAAGACAACGGCGAACTCGACAGCCTCGACTTCGACGAGGAGACCCGCGAACTCATCGGTCTCGACAACATCGAGGAGATTCTGGGTCAGATAGACGAGGAAGCCGAGATGGACGTGGAAGCGATGGAAAAAGAGGCACAGGCCATCAAGGAGGGCGAAGACCCCGCCAACATCAAGAGCGCCGACGAGGTAATCGAAGAGATGGACGAGGATGCCCCCGGTGTCGAAGACGTTGAAGCCGAGATGGACGCCGAGCTAGAGAAGTGAATCGGGACCAAATTGGCTTCTTTCCCGCAGAATATTCACTCTGAAACCGATATATCGACGTATTTTTAAAAAGATATTACTCGGCGTCGGGAGTGGCGACGAGTAGTGCGGCGAGTCCGACGTGACCGCCGCGCCGACGTACTATGGCACGCGAGAACGCAATCGAGGAACCGAACCCGACGAGTAGCAACACGGAGTCGAGTGCCGACCCGAATTCCGGCCGACACGCGAGACTCGACCGACACCCGAATCCCGACCGGCGGGAGGCCGCAGATGGGTGACTTTCGGAGAGCGGTCGAAGACGCGCTCTCCGGTCCCGACGCCGAGAGTATCTACGAGTGCGCCCACTGCGGCGTGGGTCACGACGACTGGGCCGAGGACTGCCGTCGCTGTGGCGGCGTCCTGACGAGAATCGTGACCGACGACCGAGACGACGACTCGCCGTCCGTCCCCTGACCGGCGCGAGAGACCCTCTGGGACCCGGCGCTGACTTCTCACCCATGCGACCGACTCGCAAGCCGAAGGTGTTTTAATCCTCGGTCACGACCCTTTGCTTGTAGATGGTTGAGCGCTCCGAAGTGGATGAAAATAAGCGGGCTACCCTCCGCCGGTTCGCGGTCTTGGGGGCCGCGACTCCGCTCGCCAAGTTCGGCGGCGACGACGGCGGCGAGAGCGAGGCCCGAGACGCCATCGCGGGCTACGTCGCTACCACGCCGGGCGCGCACTTCTCGAAAATCCGCGACGACCTCAAACTGGGAACCGGGGAAGCACAGCACCACCTCCGACAGTTACTCGAAGCGAAGGTGGTCGAAAGCCGCCGCGACGGAGATTACCGTCGATTCTACCCGGCCGAGCAGTTCTCCCCGTTCGAGCAAGTCGCGCTGGGCTACCTCCGCAGGGACACGCCCCGCGGGATGCTCATCGAGTTACTGCGCGACCCCGACGCCACCGGCAGTGACCTCGCGGAGGCCCTAGACGTGTCGAGACCGACCGTAAGCAAGTACGCCGCTGGCCTCGAAGAGGCGGGCCTGCTGGACCGCGAGGACGGCTACGCGGTCCGGGAACCCGAGACCGTCATCACCTTGCTCGTCCGGTACGCCGACTCGTTCGGCGAGAGCGCCGCGACGTTCGCCGCACAAGCCGACGGTTTCATCTCGTTCGACCCGTAGCTTTTCGGTCGCCCGCGATTCGTCTTTTTCATGGACACTGTCGCAGTCACCGGCGGAAACGGCGAGCTAGGCACTGCTCTGCTCGCGGAACTCCGCGAGCGCGGCTATCGAACCGTCAACCTGAGCAGAGGAGCGCGCCGGGAGCAAATCGCCGACGGGTACCTCCGGACCGACCTACTCGACCCCGGTGAGGTGTACGGGTCGCTGGCCCGCGCCGACCCCGACGCCGTGGCCCACTTCGGGACGATTCCTCGCCCCGACCGGACCCCCGGCCACGTCACCTTCCGGAGCAACGCCCAGACGCCCTACCACGTACTGGAGGCCGCCCAAGCCCTCGACATCGACACGGTGGTACTCGCGTCTAGCCTCTCGGCGATGGGCGCGGGATTCGAAGACGACGTGGACGTGCGCTACCTCCCGGTGGACGAGAACCACCCGCTGACGCCCTCGAACCCCTACGGTCTCGGCAAGCAAGTCGCCGAAGTCGTCGCCGACGGGTTCGGTCGGCGCGCGGGCGCGCCGACAACCGTGGCTTCGCTCCGGTTTCCGCTCGTCGCGGACGAGGCGGAACTCCGAACCGTCTTCGCCGACGCCGACCGCACGCCGTCCGGCGTGCGGTCGGCGGGATTCTTCGAGAAGGCGCGAAAGACCCTGTTCGCGTATCTCTCGCTCGACGACGCGGCGGCCCTCGCCGTCCGAGCGCTGGAAGCCGACTTCGCGGGCCACGAGGTGTTTTTCGGTGCCGCCAGCGACACCACCGTGGACGCGCCGAGTTCGGAACTGGCCGCGCTCTACGACGCCGAAATTCGGGACTCGTTCGAGGACCGCGAGAGTCTCGTCGGGACGCGGAAGGCCCGCCAGCGATTGGGGTGGTCGCCCGAAGTGTCGTGGCGCGATTTCGACCGGTGAGGGTTATTTTTAATTCCCTTAGCAATGATTTTCCTTGTCTAGGGTTGGTTCGTATTGTCACACACGCTCGAACCGCTCTTCGCTACAGCAACCGGCCGGAACGCGCTACCAGCGCGTTCCGGCCGTCCGAGTCACCGAGCGCAGACGCTCAATCCCAAACCCTTATATTTTTAATTATATCTCGTCCAGTAAAATTTATTAGTACAGACAACTATAGGGCGAAATGGAGGTGACACTCATGGAACTTTCGGACCTTACCGAAGAACAGTACGGTGAAGGCGACTTCATCCCGTGCATTTGCTTCGTTGACGAGTAAAGCACTCTCACTGACTGATTTTTTTGAGAACCGCGTGTCTGTCGTAGTGTCGTACGTTCGCAGACGGTAGCGCAAAGTGGCGTAACGAACTACCCGGCGAGAATCTGAACGAGCGACCGACTAGTGGAAAGCGGGGACGGTGGCGGACGACGACGGCGACAGGCGGGAACCCCCTCCCGAGACACGTGCCAGCAGTGCCACCTCGGCGAATCGCGCCCGGATTAGGTCGTGACTTTCCACGTCGTGGACGAGGAGTAACCCCACTTCTCCACGTCAACGTCGAACTCGCCTTCGGCGATAGCGGTCATGTTCGCACCGACTTCCTTGGCGGTCATGCCGAGTTCCTCGCCGATGAGACGCGACTTGAAGTAGGTCTTCATCTGTCCCTTCTCGCGGAGGAACTGGAGGATGCGCTGTTGTTTGTCGGTGAGGGTGGTCGTGCCAGCAGTTGCGGTCGTGCTCATGACGTACTTCACGCTTAGACGGAAACCGCCTTAGTGGATTTGGTACGTGGAGTTAACACGCCGCAGTCTTGCGATTTCATCCTCTTTCCGGTTGAACTAAACCACCCCCGAGGGGTCTGTTGGTACGGCTGGTTAATCCGACGTTGCGCTCGAAACGCTCCGACCGGTCGGCCCGTTCGCGCCGCGCTCTCGATAGCGACGATTTCGGGAGAGTTGCGGCGACTTATCCGGCAGGTAACGTCTGATTACGGGACGTAACGAGCCAAAATTCGGTTTCACGAGACTGTTTCTCCGGTGAACTCGCGTGAACGGGTTTCCAAGGCAGAGCCTAAGTCGCCACGTCGCTGGAACGGAGCAGAAGGTACTTAGGCGGGCGGAAAGACTCTCTTGGATAATGAGCGGTCGTGCAGTCGAGGTGAGCGTCGTCCTCCCCGCTTACAACGAGGAGGCGACCATCGAGAACACGGTGGAGACGACGCTCGCAACGCTAGACGAGTTTCTCCCCGACGGAACCTTCGAGGTCATCGTCGCCGAGGACGGGTGTGAGGACCGCACGCCCGAAATCGCCGACCGGATGGCCGCCGAAGACGAGCGGGTCCGCCACTACCACAGCGACGAGCGGTTGGGTCGAGGAGGGGCGCTGAATCACGCGTTCGAGGCGGCCGACGGCGAGACGCTGGTCTACTTCGACACGGACCTCGCCACCGACATGCGCCACCTCGAGGAACTGGTCGAGAGCGTCCGGTCGGGCGAGTACGACTTCGCCACTGGGTCGCGCTGGATGCCCGGCGACGAGGCAGACCGGCCAGCGAAACGCGACGTAGCCAGCAGGGGCTTCAACGGTCTGACCAGAACCTTCCTCGGGTCCGAGATGCGCGACCACCAGTGCGGGTTCAAGGCGTTCGACCGGACCGCGCTGTTCGACGTACTCGACGACGTGGAGGACGAACACTGGTTCTGGGACACCGAGGTTCTCGTGCGCGCACAGCGGCGGGGCTACGACATCAAGGAGTTCGCGGTGGACTGGACCCCGAAAGGCGACTCGAAAGTGGACATCGTTCGGGACGTGTTCGGGATGGGGAGCCAAATCATGCGGTGTTGGTGGGAGTTCAGCGTCCAACCCCGCATCACCAAGCGCGTCTCTATCACGGCCGGTATCATCCTGACGATAGTCGCCGTCCTCCTGATGGGGAAGTACCTCCCGATGGGCGAAGTCCTCGAACAGATGAGCCGTGCCGACCCCATGCTGGTGGGTCTCGCCGCGCTGGTCTACGTACTGTCGTGGCCCCTCCGCGGAACCCGGTACAAGGACATCCTCGAAGAACTCGGCTACACCGAGGACGCGGGCTTCCTGACGGGAGCAATCTTCGTGAGTCAGACGGGCAACCTCGTCTTCCCGGCCCGCGCGGGCGACGCGGTGCGCGCCTACGTTGTGAAGGCCCGGCGGTCGATTCCGTATCCGACCGGGTTCGCCTCGTTAGCGGTCGAGCGCGTTTTCGACCTCTTGACAATCACGATGCTCGCGGGCGTGGTTCTCGTCGGACTCGCGGTGACCGGCACGACGGGCGGACTCGAATCGACGCTACTGGGGTCGGGTCCCACCGACGGCGGCGTCGGGAGTAGCGGCCAGACTGCGGTGTACGTCGCGGGCGGCGTCGGTCTCGCCGCCATCCTCGCGGTCGCGGTCATCGTCGCCAGCGCGCGGTCGGACCGCAACCTCGTCCGCGGGGCCGTCTCCAAACTCAGTAACGACTCGTACGCCGACTACGTGGCTGGCGTCATCGAGCGATTCACCGGCGACGTGCAGACCGTCGCGGGCAATCGGAGCGCGTTCGCCACGGTCGGCACGAGCAGTCTCGCCATCTGGTCGCTCGACGTGGTGACGGCGATGCTCGTGCTGGTCGCCTTCCCGAACGTCTCGCTCTCGCTCCCGATGCTCGTGGCGGTGTGTTTCTTCGCGGTCAGCGTGGGCAACCTCGCCAAGGTCCTGCCGCTGTCGCCCGGCGGCGTCGGTCTCTACGAGGGCGCGTTCACCCTGCTCGTGGTCGCACTGACGCCGCTATCGCCCGCCATCGCGCTCGGCGCGGCCATCCTCGATCACGCCGTGAAGAACGTCGTCACGCTTGTCGGCGGCGTGGCCTCGATGTTCGTGTTGAACGTCTCACTGACGACTGCCGTCGAAGAGAGCAAGGACGCCCGGACCGCGGCGGACCCGGCGACCGACGACTGACCGGTTTCGGATTCGGCGTTACTCGTACAACTCCGTCACGAAGGGACCGATTGCCCCGGCGACTGCCTGTCGGAGCGCCCCCTCCCGGTCGATGGCGTGGCCGGTCAGCGCGCCCGCCGCGCCCCGTTTCTCGGCGACGTTCTCCGTCCCCAACACGTCGTCCATCACGGGTCCTAGCTCCTCGCCGTCCCGGACTCGGGACGCGATGGTCTCGGGGAGTCGCAGGCGAGGGCCAGCGCCGCGGCCGACTCGCTCGCCGTCGGTGGCCGCCGCCCACATCACGAGGAAGAGACCCTCTGCGCCCTCGACTTGGGCGACCCCGCCCTCCAAGCCGATTCCGAGGTCGTAGTCGCCCGCCGCGAGGACGTTCCGGGCGCGGTTCTGCGCGCCTTCGAGAGTCTCGCGCTCGCCGAAGGGTTGTTCGCTCACGCCCGATTCGACCGCAACCGGTTCGACCGCCGCGTCCGCGACTGATTCGGCCGAGGACTTCGTGGCTGAGGCGTCCGCGACGGCCGCAAACGCCGCTTCGGTCGCGTCTCGTTTCACCGGGTTGGTACTGCCGACGCCGACTCGCATGGCCGTGTGGAGTCGTCCGGCCGACTTGGGGGTTGCGCTCTCTCGGTCGGTTCTCGTCGGGTGGAGTCCTCGAAAAGCTTCGCTTCGTACAGTCATCGCGTCCGTGGGAATCGCCGTGACGAAGGCCCAGAAAGCCCCCGCCCGGTCGCCGCCGGAAGACGGTCCTGCTCACTACGTTGCGCGGGCGTGCGACTTCCGAGGCCTGCGTCGCTTCGCTCCGCAGACGGCCGCTCTGCGGGATATTCTCGCTCGCTTCGCTCGCTCGAATAGTGCCCGCAGAGACGACCACGGTAAACGCGAGCGGGCGGCCCCTTTATCCCACCCCGGCGGTTGGTTGGCCGGGTGCGTCCTGTCGGTTACGAGTCGAAGGCGTCGGGGTGGAACGTCCGGGCGAGCGTCTCGACGCCCTCCACGAGTCGGGGACTCGGTTGGTTCAGAAGCGAGTCGTCGAGGACGTGGACGTTCTCGCGGGCGAGCGCCGGAACGTCCCACCCCCGGTCGAGAACCGCGTCGGGGTCGGCGCAAGACCCGTGGCCGCAGACGTGGACGACCACGTGGTCGGGGTCGGCGGTTTCGACTTCCGTGGCCGAGACCTCCCGCGAGCGTTCGCCGGGGGCCGCGAAGGGGTAGCGCCCGCCCGCGACTGCGACCGCTTCGGGCACCCAGTTGCCCGCGGCCATCGGCGGGTCCGACCACTCCTCGCAGTAGACGACCGGTCGGTCGGCGTCGGCACCGGGCGTGAGACGCCGAACGCGGTCGAGTCGGTCCTCGGCGCACCGAGCGAGCGCCGCGCCCTCGTCGGGGAGTCCCAACGCGGCACCGAGGTCGGAGAACGACGCGACCACCTCGTCTAAGGTCGTCGGAGCGGCGTGGAACACCTCGTAACCGCGCTCTCGCAGGTCGGCCGCGATGTCGGCCTGCAAGTCGTCGGCGGTCAGAACGAGGTCCGGGTCGCAGTCGGCGACCGCCTCGTAGTCGGGGTTGAGCCACCCGCCGACCGGCGGAGCGTCCGCCTCGCAGTGGTAGGTCACGCCGACGAGACGGTCGGTCGCGTCGAGTCTCCGCAAGGTTGCGGTCGCGCTTGGGGCCAACGAGACGACTCGCTCGGTGTGGGCTACCATCGACCGGGAGTTAGAAGCCCCGTCGGTTAAATCGACCGCCCGGCCGATTCGACCTACCATAAGGGTCTGCGAAATTTTGCCGCCGGTGAGCTAGACCGGCGTTTCGAGGGGGTATGACACCCGTTCACGAGGCCCGCAGGAATGAGTTCCGAAAATACTAAATACCTTTCGGAACAACGCAAGGTCAAGGAACTGAGTCCGGGGTTTTCCAGGTTTTCCCTGCCCGGTAGCCCACGCCATCTCCGTCAACGAGGAGTCAACATGTCAGATGTAACCACGCGAGTCAAGCGAACCGAAGAGGAAGAAGTCGAACAAGAATCCGAGCAGTCCACCGCCTGTCCCGAGTGCGGCGGCAATCTCATCTCCGACACCGAACACGGCGAGACCGTCTGCGAGGAGTGCGGTCTGGTCGTGGACGAGGACCAAGTGGACCGCGGCCCCGAGTGGCGCGCGTTCGACTCGAAAGAGAAAAACGAGAAGTCCCGCGTCGGCGCGCCGACGACGAACACGATGCACGACAAGGGTCTCTCGACCAACATCGACTGGCGAAACAAGGACGCCTACGGTAACTCGTTGGGGTCGCGCCAGCGCGAGAAGATGCAACGCCTGCGCAAGTGGAACGAGCGGTTCCGCACGCGGGACTCCAAAGAGCGCAATCTCAAGCAGGCGCTCGGCGAAATCGACCGCATGGCCTCCGCGCTCGGTCTGCCGAACAACGTCCGAGAGACCGCTTCGGTCATCTACCGGCGGGCGCTCGACGAGGACCTCCTGCCGGGTCGGTCCATCGAGGGCGTCTCGACGGCCTGCGTCTACGCCGCCGCGCGGCAGGCGGGCGTCCCGCGCAGTTTGGACGAAATCGCTGACGTGAGTCGAGTCGAGAAGAGCGAAGTCGCCCGGACCTACCGCTACGTGGTCCGTGAGTTGAATCTGGAGGTCAAGCCCGCCGACCCCGAGAGCTACGTCCCGCGGTTCGCCTCGGGTCTGGACCTCTCGGACGAGGCCGAACACCGCGCCCGCGAACTCCTCCAGACCGCCAAGGAGAAGGGCGTCCACAGCGGGAAGTCGCCGGTGGGTCTCGCGGCCGCCGCCGTCTACGCCGCCGCGCTTCTGACCAACGAGAAGACCACGCAGGCCGAAGTCAGCGAAGTCGCCGACATCAGCGAGGTCACGATTCGCAACCGCTACCACGAACTGCTGGAGGCCGAGGAAGCCCCGGCGATGGCCTGAGTCCGGCACGAGACCCGCGCTCGCTCGTTTTGCGCGTCGTGGAAAGTTACTGATTGTTCAAAACCGAAAGAGAGTTTTGTCACCCCAGAGACGGGGTTACAGAGCGGATGGAGACCGAACATCGGATTCACGTCGGCGACGCACGCGACATGGCTTCGCTCGGTGACGACTCCGTCGAACTCGTCGTCACCTCACCGCCGTACCCCATGATAGAGATGTGGGACGACCTGTTCGCGGAGTTAGACCCCGAGGTCGAAGACCTGCTGGCCGACGGCGACGGCGAGGCCGCGTTCGAGGCGATGCACGCCGCACTCGACCCCGTGTGGGACGAACTATCGCGGGTCCTCGTGGAGGGCGGCGTGGCCGCCGTCAACGTCGGCGACGCCACCCGGAGCGTCGGCGACGGGTTCCAACTCTACCCGAACCACGCCGAACTCATCACCCGACTCCGACAGCGAGGGTTCGACCTCCTACCCGACGTGTTGTGGCGCAAACCTGTCAATCGACTCACTAAGTTCATGGGTTCGGGGATGGTGCCGCCCAACGCCTACGCGACCCTCGAACACGAGTACGTCCTCCTCTTTCGCAACGGCGGCGAGTCGCGGTCGTTCGAGACCGGCGCGGAGCGACGCTACGAGGCGGCGTACTTCTGGGAGGAGCGAAACGACTGGTTCTCGGACCTCTGGACCGACGTGCAGGGCGAGGGCCAAAAACTCGACCACGACGACCTTCGAACCCGGTCGGCGGCGTTCCCCTTCGAGGTGCCGTACCGACTCGTCAACATGTATTCGGTGTACGGCGACACGGTGTTAGACCCCTTCTGGGGCACCGGCACCACGACGCTGGCGGCGATGGTCGCCGGGCGAAACTCGGTGGGGTACGAACTCAGCACGGAGTTCCGCGAGGTGTTCGACGACCGACTCGCGGAAGTCGGCGCGTTCGCCGAGGAGAAGAACCGCCAGCGACTCGACGCCCACCGGGAGTTCGCCGCGGGTCAGCAACTCGGTTACGAGTCCGAGAACTACGACTTCCAAGTCAAGACCAAGCAGGAACGCCAGTTGCAGTTGTACACGGTGGCCGACTACCGACGCGAGGGCGACCACTACGTGGTCACTCACGAGAAGTTCGACGGGTGAGAGAAATATTTCTGTTTCTCAAAGCCGCATATTTCTATTTTAGAGATATATTTTCAGTTCCGAGACGGCGCGCGAGGTCGTCGGGAACGGAGCGACCGACGGCTCGTCACAAACGAAGCGACGTGACGGTGGACGACCGAACGAGCGCCGAAGGCGCGAGCGAGGGAGTCGGTTGGGTGGCGTGAGGCCGTCGCAGTGCTGTGCGGTCTGATTGGCGTCGGCAGTAGCCGACTTCTCGCAGGTTTCCGTCCCGTTTCGGTCGGCGTCGCCAGCGTGTCGCTTCGATTACGTTCGGCCAGTCCGGTTCGGCTATCGGGCACGGGACCGAGTTACGAAACCGACGCTATACGCCGTCTACGGCTTCTCTCCCTGCCGCCGTCAGATACCACGGGTTCCCGCGACCGTCCACGTCGGCTAATCCTTCGTCTTTGAGTTCGTGCAGTAGTTTCTGAACCCGCTCGCGTTCGTCGTTGTAGTAGTTGTCCCCGTAGTCCGGCGAGTGCGTGAACTGCGTGTCTTCGTCGTCAACCAGCGTCTGGTGAACGTCTCGGAGTTCCGGTTCTCGTCCGTCTCTGACCGCCGCGAGGACGGCTAACTGTTCGTCGCTCAACTCGTCTGCCGTCATTTCGGAATCACCGACGGGGAATATGGTGTCGGGGAAACAAAAATAATCCTCTTTAGACGTTTCCTTCGGGAGACGAACCGTCCGTGGAGAAACTGCGTCCCGAACAACGAACACACTTTTGCTCGCCGCACGCACACCCACACGCATGAACTTCGAGGAGTTCGTCCTCGCGGCGAGCGTCACCGACCTCGACGCCGAACCCCGCGCCCGCGAACACGCCGACGCCGTGGAGTTCCGGATGGACCTCGCCAGCGACCCGCTGGCCGCGCTCGGGGACTACGACGGCGAGTTGCCCGTCCTCGCCACCAACCGCGCGGCGTGGGAGGGCGGCGAGGCAGACGACGACGAGACGCGCCTCGCGGAACTCGCGGAGGCCGCCGAACTCGCCTGCGTCGGCGCGGTGGACGTGGAACTGCAGTCGCTGACGGAGGGCGAGGGCGACCGGGTGGCCGAGCGCGCGCGCCGGGCCGGAACCACCGTCGTCGCCTCGGTCCACGACTTCGAGCGCACGCCGCCGGAGACCGACCTGCGTGGCCTGTTGGAGTCGGCTACCGACCACGCCGACGTTGGCAAACTCGCCGTCACCGCCGAGGACCGCGGCGACGTGCTGGACCTACTGGCGGTCACCCACGAGTTCGCGTCCGCGGGCGAACGCGTGGCGACGATGGCGATGGGCGAACCGGGCCGCCACTCGCGGGCGGTCGCGCCGGTCTACGGGTCGAAAATCGGCTACGCGCCGGTCGAGTCCGAGGACGCTACCGCGCCCGGCCAGTACGACCTCGAGACGCTGGCCCGACTCGTGGACGAACTCGCCTGACGGCGAGCGAGCGTGCTTAAATCCCCACCGTAAGAAGTTGTCGAGCAATCAATACGTATCCAGTGGGTTAATTTCACTAACTATTTTAATTTTATAAAAATAAGATGGAAATATTTAAATATAGAGTTGGCGTATTATTTTCATAGATAAAATGAAGCAGATAAGCGGAGCCGAGTCCGAGAACTGGTCGCTTCGAGTCGAAGACAACTTCACGCTCATCGAGTACACCGGCGACATCTCGCCCGAGGAGGGCGAGAACATCGTCGAGGAGTGGACGCCGCTCATCTCCGACGCCAACGTGGACACTCACGTCCTCGTTCTCGACGCCGACGACCACTTCGACAGCAAGACGTTCGAAACCCTCGAACAGGCGGGTCAGCTCGGACTCGACCACGGCGTAGACCGCTGGGCCATCGTCGCGCGACGGACGAAGACCATGGCTATCGGAAGCCAACTCCCCGACGAAATCGAGACCCACACCACGCAGGACCGCGAGGACGCCTTCGAGTGGGCGCGCCAGTAACCGACTGACCGACTATCGACGTTCTAGCTTCTCCGAGACGTTTCCGACGACCGAGCGCAGACGCCCCCGAATCGACGCCCGAGACCCGCGGTAGTCGCTCTCGTCGGACGCTCGACGTATTCGACCGGAGAAACGTCGCAGGGACAGCATTTATTAACGTCGGTCGGCTACCCGCCAGTAGTGACCCATACGAAATCCGAAAAGCGTCCGTGGTTGGGCGCACTACTCGCGTTCTTCCTCCCCGGACTCGGCCACGTCTACCTCAAGGAGTGGCTTCGGTCGGTGATGTGGTTCGCCTTCGCGGTCAGCGCGGTACTGCTGTTCGTCCCGCTTCCCGACGCGGCGACCACCGGCGCGACGAGCGTCGGCGCGGCGTTCGACGCCGCCCTCGAAGCGACTCGGGACCTCCCGCTGAAGGCGTTGCTCCCCATCTGGGTCGTCCGTGTGTTCAGCGCCATCGACGCCTACTGGCTGGCGCTCCAGCGCACGCCCGACGAGGAGGAAGGCGACCAGTGTCCGTCCTGCGGCAAACCCGTAGACGAGGACCTCGACTTCTGTCAGTGGTGTACGACCCCGCTTCCCGAACGCGACGGTCCGAACGGTCCGACCGAAGGCGAGGCGGTCTCGCGGTAACTACTTCTCGATGATGCTCTCTTCGACGGCTTCCCCGAAGTGGCGAGCGACGCCCTCGCGGTAGACCCGGAGTTCGTCGCCCGCCTCGAGGTCCGTGACCGCCTTCCGGCCGTCGCGGGTGGCGACCTTGATGGTCTCGGCGTTCTGGAGTAGCGTCTCCACCCGGTCGCCGTCGTCGAACTCGACTTCGACCCGGAACATCGGGCGCTTCTCTATCTTCACGCGACCGACCGTCGCCTCGCGGGTGTGGCCGTCCAAGTCTACGACCTGCACGTTGTCTCCGGACCTGAGTTCCGCGAGGTACTTGGTGCCGCCGTCGGGCGTCCGGACGTAGGCGTGGACCGCGCCCGCGTTCACCCGGAACGGCCGGGAGGCGACGTAGGGCGACTCGGCGGTCTCAGCGTGGACGAAAAACAGGCCGCGAGACATCGACCCGACCAGCATCCCCTCGTCGCGGTTCATCAGACTCCCGGTATCGACGCACACCCGGTCCGCGCTCCCGGTTCGCTCGACGCTCCGAACCTCCGCCCAGTCCAAGTCGAGCGTCTCGCGGTCGGCCTCGTCGCGCACCTCGACGGTCTGGCGAATCTCGTCGGGGTCGTCGGTGTCGAGCAACACCGCGTCGCTCCCGATTTCGAGCGTCTCGAACGCGGTCCGGGCTTCCTCGGCGGTCGTGACGCCCGCGACGAGTTCGGTCTCCTCGCCGATGCGCGCGATGAGGTTCTCCAACGGGATGATGGTCCAGTCCTCGCCGACGACGATGGTGTAGTCGGACTCCGCGGCGGCCGCCTCCGCGAACGCCTCGTAGTTCTTGCTCAGGATGCGGACGTACGCCCCGTTCGCCCGGTTGTCGTCGCGCCGGAGCGTCGAGAGATCGGCCGACCCCGAGAAGTCCGAGGGGAGGTCTACGGTGCCGTCGCCCTCGCCGTCCTTGCCGACGACGAACGCGTCGGGGTCGGCCTGCGGTTCGGTCTCGTCCATCACCTTCGCGTCGCCGTCGGTGAACGCGGCGACGTTCACGTCCCCGAGTTCGCGCACTCGTTCTACGTCTTCGGCGTCCACTAGAACCCAATCGACGCCTGCTTCGAGTCCTGCTGTGATTCGTTTCCGACGAACGTCCCAGTCGCCGACCGTGTCGTCGGCCTTGAGCCACACGGAGCGTGTCATGTTCCCACGCTTGCAGCGAGACGGCTTGAACGTGGCGGATGTGTCGAATCGTGCGACTACAAAATCGGCGTCTCGTCCGGGGCGCGAGCCGGATTCGGCCAAAAAATTTTCAAACGACGGTTCGGTTCCTCGTCGCCGACACTCGTGCGCGCAGGACTGCGCGCACGAGTCAGCGCGAATCGGCGGTGGTCGTCGCGGTGGCGGTAGTCGTCTCGGCGTCGGTCGGGGTCGCCGTCTCGTCGCCCGACGGAACCGTGGTCGTCGTCGTTCCGTTCTCGGTGGTCGGCGGAAGCGCGGCACCCACCCACATCGGACGCTCCACGGCGACCGACCCGACATCGGTCAACTCGAATTCGTAGTGAATCCGACTCCGGTCGTCGCCCTCGTAGGCCGCCGTCAGCGAGAGCGAGTGGACCCGGCCCTCCTCGTCCACGACCGCCGTCGCGTTCAGGTCGGTGAGGTTGGTCGCCTCGACCGCTTCGGTCGCTCGGAGGACCGCGACCCTCCGGCCGTCACGTCGCTCTATGCGGTCGAGTTCGAAGTCCCCGGCGGTCAGCGCGAGTTCCACGAGCCACGATTGAGTCACCTGCGAGTCGAGGTCGGCCCGCGGCAGGTGCGCCCACGTCTCGTCGGCGACGTTCCCGCCGGTTCGGTTGTACCGCCGGAGTTCGGTCCGGTCCTGCCGGTGGTACTGGACCACGACGGTCGTGTCGTTGGCCCACAGGTCGGTGGCGACTCGGGTCGTTCCCCCGGAGAGGTTCCGGACGCTATCGGAGTGGACCACCAGCGGCGACTTGCCCGCTTCGACGGTGCCGCGCTGTCTGGTCCACTGACTCGACTGGCCCACCGAGACGTTCGACCGGAACCGGAAGGCGAAACTGGAGTTGTTGAGCGCGCTTCGGTGGGCCTCGACCAGCACCGCCGAGTCCTCGACGCCCGAAGCGTTCAGTCCCGGCGGGAGCGACTCGTTCGCGGAGGCGTTCGCCGTAGTCGCGGGGGAGGAACTGGTCGTCGCTGGCGACGTAGTAGTCGCGGGTTCGGCGGTCGTCGGGGTCTCTACGGAAGTCGTCGGCGGCGTCGTCTCCTCGCTTCCGGCGCATCCGGCGACGAGAACCAACACGGCGACGGCGAGCACTGCTCGACGCGAAACCATTACCCGTCTACTGCGGGCGCGCCACCCATAAACCGGGCGTATAGTGCCGTGACGTTTTCGAGATTAGCTGTGAATTATGCGCCCTAAGCCGGGCTTACCGGGTTGCTAATCCGGCGAATCGGGAGCGAATCGAGGGTCGCCGACGAGTCGGCGACCTCAGCGCACCGAGTCCAACAGGAGTTTCTGCTCGACGCGCTTGACTTCGTGTTGCACGTCGCGTACCGCGTCGATGTTGGCCGAGATGGAACTCACGCCCTCGTTGACGAGGTGTTGAACCATCTTGGGCTTCGACCCGGCCTGTCCGCAGATGGAGGTGTCAACGTCGTGTTCGCGGCAGGTCTCGATGGTCTGGCTGATGAGTTGGAGGACCGAGGGGTGGAGTTCGTCGAACCGGTCGGCGACGTTCCCGTTGTTGCGGTCCACCGCCAGCGTGTACTGGGTCAGGTCGTTGGTGCCGAACGAGGCGAAGTCGATGCCCTGCTCGGCCATCTGCTCGACGCCGAGCGCCGAGGCGGGGGTCTCTATCATCACGCCCCACGTCCGCTTCTCGGGGTCGATTCCCGCCTCCTCCATGAGGTTGCGGGACCGAATCACGTCCTCGGCGTCGTTGACCAGCGGGAGCATGATTTCCACGTTGTCGTAGCCCATCTCGTAGAGGCGAGCGAACGCTTCGAGTTCGTGGGCGAACACCTCCGGTCGGTCGAGACTCCGCCGGATGCCCCGGTAGCCCAGCATCGGGTTGTGTTCGTCGGGTTCGTCCTCGCCGCCTTGCAACTGGCGGAACTCGTCGGTCGGCGCGTCGAGAGTCCGCACGCGGACCGGACGGGGGTAGAACTCGTCGGCGACGCCGCGGACGCCCTCCACGATTTCGTTGACGTAGGCGTCCACGCCGTGGTCGTCGAGGTACTTCGCGGGCGTCTTGTTCGTGGACAGAATCATGTGTTCCATCCGGAGCAGACCCACGCCGTCCGCACCGGTCGCCGCCGCGCGCTCGGCGGCCTCCGGGATGGAGACGTTGACCTTCACCTCGGTCGCGGTCATCGGCTTGACCGGGGCCTTCGGTCGGGCTTCCTCGATGGGTTCGCGCTCTTTTTCCGATTCGGTCTCGGGCCGACCCTCGGTGATGGTGCCCTTGTCGCCGTCGAGACTGATGCGCTGGTCGTCGGTCAGCGATGTGGTGGCGTCGGTACACCCGACGACTGCCGGGACGCCCAACTCCCGCGAGACGATGGCGGCGTGACTCGTCATCCCGCCCTCGTCGGTGGCGATGCCCGCCGCGCGCTTCATCGCGGGCACCATGTCCGGGGTCGTCATCTCGGTGACGATGATGTCGCCCTCGCTCACCTTGTCGAGTTGGTCGAGTTGGTCCACGATGCGGACCGCGCCCGAGGCGATGCCGGGACTCGCGCCCAGTCCGGAGACCAGAACGTCGTTGCCCGCTCCGGCGTCGCTTCCGGCGCTGGCGGCTTCGACCCCGCCGCTCCCGTCGGCGATACCCTCGTCGCCGTTCGCGCCCGCGGCGGCGTCGGTCTCGATTTCGCTCTCGCCGTCGTCTATCGTCGTGATGGGCCGGGACTGGAGCATGAAGACTTCTCCGTCAACGATGGCCCACTCCACGTCTTGGGGCGTGTCGTAGTGGTCCTCGACGCGTTCGCCGAGTTCCACGAGTCGGGAGATGTCGGTCTCGTCCAGCACTTGGGCCTCGCGGCGGTCGTCTTCGACCTCGCGTTCGACCGTCTCGCCGGTCTCGTCGTCTTTCTCCATCATCGTCTTCTTGTCGGCGATGGTGAGTTCCTCGACCGCGCCGGTCTCGCGGTTCACGACGTAGTTGTCGGGCGAGACCGACCCCGAGACGACCGCTTCGCCGAGACCCCACGCCGCCTCGATGATAATCTTCGACGCGCCGGTCGAAGGATGGCTGGTGAACATCACGCCGGACTTCTCGGCGTCAACCATGCGCTGGACGACGACCGCGATGTCCACCTTGTCGTGAGCGAACCCTTTCTCCTGTCGGTAGTAGATGGCGCGCTGGGTGAAAAGCGACGCCCAGCAACGCTTCACGCGGTCCACGAGGTCCTCGCGGGTGACGTTGAGGAACGTCTCCTGTTGGCCCGCGAAACTCGCGTCGGGCAGGTCCTCGGCCGTCGCGGACGACCGGACCGCGACGAACGCCTCGCCGTCTTCCAAGTCGTCGTAGGAGTCGAGAATTTCCTGTCGGATGTCCTCGGGCATCTCGGTCTCCAAGACGAGTTCCTTGGCCCGCGACTGGGCCTCGGCGAGCGCCGCGGAGTCCTCGGTGTCCACGTCCACGGCCTCGAACAGTTCCTCCGCGATGCCGGTCTCCTCGATGAACGAGCGGTAGGTGCCAGCCGAAACCACGAACCCCGACGGAACCGGCAGGCCCGCGCCCGTGAGTTCCCCCAGCGACGCGCCCTTCCCGCCGACCAGTTCGAGGTCGTCCGCGGTGATTTCGTCCAGCCAGAGTACAGCCATTGGTGCATGTGGGAGAACAGGAAGGCGAATAAAGAATGTTCCGACCGCCCCGTGCCGAGAATATTAACTCGAAAGCGGGTTTTATATTCGAATCGAAAAAATTGCCGCGACCGGAACAGGTCGCCCGGCCACGCACGCCACCGAACGCGCACGACTTCACCGACCACGGGACGCGCACCGCGAGCGCCGATGGCGCTCGCGGTGCGGGGAGGAACGGGGGCGCGGTGCGGTTGCGGTGCTGTACGGTTGACGGTGCGGTGCTGTACGGTCTCTGTTGGCTCAAGCAGTAGCTAGCGCCTCGCTACCGGTCAAAACCGCCGTGCAGTGCTGTGCGGGCGCGGTCACTAACCTACGAAGCCACCACCGTTCTCGTCCCACCCCCACGACACTTCTTCCCGTCCGAATATTTTCATCATCCGACGTATCTGAACGGTTTTCGACACGAAAACGGGTGAGTTTATACTCTCGCGTCCGAGTCACCCACGCATGGACGCGAGTCGTTCGCTTCGGTGGGCAGTGTACTACGTGATTCTCGCCGGGGTCGCCACCCTCCTCGGTGGCGCACTCGTCGGCGCGGGCGTCGTGTTGGGCATCGCGGACGGGTACAGTCAGTTAGAGAGCGGCGCGGCCCTCTCGACGGCGCTGGAGACCGCCGCGCCGGGTCTCGCGGCCGTGGTTCTGGGCGTGTTGGTGTGGGCCGTCGGCACCGTCACCGCCTTCGTGCGGGTGTTCACCGCCGCCGTCGAGGAACAGATGCGCGAACGCTTCGACGGCGAGAAGGTCAAAAGCGAGATTCTGTCGGTGCTGGACGACCGACTCTCGGACGTGGAACACGACGTGTCGGAGATGCGCCGGACCGTCTCGGAACTCAAGCGCGAGGAGTCCGCCGACGAGTTCCAGTTCGGCGAACAACAGTGACCGGACGGACGGGACAAGCCCGCGAAAGCAATACGAAACATTCCGAGGGCAACATTCTTATTTGGTAAGCAAACGAAAAATCACTCGAAGCCCGGCCCACACTTTTTCCTCCGGTGCGGTGGTGGTACAGACCGATGACCGACGCCGGAGAGCGACCGACCCGGACCTCGCGGTCCGCGCTCGGTCTCGACGACGCGAGCATCGCGGGGGCGCTCACGTTTCTCGTCGGCGGTATCGCGCTCCTCGGCATCATCACCGCCGAGGTGTTCTATCCGGGGTACACGACTCTACAGGAGATAAGCGACCTCGGGGCCTCGCGGCCGCCCAACAGCGTCGTCCACCAGCCCTCGGCGACCATCTTCAACGCGACGATGGTTCTCTCGGGCGCGCTCGTCCTCGTCGCCACCTACTTCGTCCACCGGACGTTCGGCCGCCGCGTCGTCTCGGTTCCGCTCGCGCTGTTCGGCGTCGGCGTCCTCGGCGTCGGCGTGTTCCCCGGAAATCGCGTCCCGTGGCACGGCATCTTCGCACTGCTCACGTTCGTCAGCGGCGGCGTCACCGTCGTCCTCTCCTCCCGGGTCGTCACGAGTCCCTTCCGGTACCTCTGTCTCGCGTTCGGCGGCGTCTCGCTGACCGCGCTGGCGAGCGCGATTTTCCTCGGGAGCGCGAACCCGTTGCTCGTCCTCGGACTCGGCGGCGTCGAGCGGTGGGTCGTCTACCCCCTCTTGCTGTGGATGACCGGGTTCGGCGGCTATCTGATGGGCCACGCCGACCGGGGTCGGGAGTCGTCGGCGCGCCGGTAGCCGGTACCCCGGCGCGCCGGTAGTCGTCGGTGCGCCGCTCCGCGCCTGTCACCGACTCGCGTAGCGGGGTAAGATTTCTACCGCGCGGCCCCGACTCGGCGAGCATGGACGACGCGGACGCCGACGACGCTCCAGACGCCGACGACGAGACAGACGACGCTCCAGACGCCGACGAACTCACCGACGCCACCCTCCGGCGGATGGTCCGCGAGGTTCGCTCGGCGTGGTCGCTCCGCGAGGCCGCGCCCGCCGACGAGGGTACCGATGTCGTCTACTTCCTCACCGTCGGGACGCCCGCCGGTCCCCGCGAGTGCGTCCTGAAGGCCTGCGAGTTTCTGGACCCCGAGGCGTTCCGGCCCGAACCCTACCTGCTATCGCTGGCCGACCGCCGTACCTCGATTCCCGTGCCGAGCGTCGTCGGTGCGGTGGACGACCACGACGACCTGCCCGCGCCGTTCTTTCTGATGGACCGACGCGACGGCGAAGTCCGCGAGAACGAGGCCCGCGAGTTGCCCGCCGACGCGATGGAGCAACTCGCCCGCGACGCGGGCCGGAATCTCGCCGAGGTCCACGCCCTCGGCGAGTTCGAGGCGTTCGGCCCGGTCCGACTCGGAGCGGACGCCGACCGCGACCGAGGGGGACTGACGGTAGACGGGCGCGTCCTGACCACCCACGAGTCCGCCAGCGACTCGTGGGCCACTCACGTCGAGCGACTGGCCGACGACTGCCTCGAAAGTGTCGCCGACCGGTTCGCCGACCTTGAGTCGGACGTTCGGTCAATCGTCGCCGACCGCTTAGACGCGCTCGACGGCGACTTCGCGCCGGTGCTGGGCCACGACGACTACCGACTCGGCAACCTGCTCGTGGACCCGGCGACCGGCGAGACCCGCGCGGTCCTCGACTGGGGCAACGCCAACACGCTGGAGGTCCAGTACAACCTCGTCGTGACCGAGCAGTACCTCAGCGGGTGGGCACCCCACGACGACCCCTTCCGCGAGCGCGTCCGGACGGCCCTCCGCGAGGAGTACCGGGCGGCGAGCGACGCGGCGTACCACCCCGACGAGCGACGGCGCGAACTCTACCTCGCCGTGACTCGACTCTTCCCGATGACCTGCTTCTCGCTGTGGTACGGCCACCGACCCGAACCGGAGCGAGAGGAGACCGCCGAGCGCCACCGGCGGGCGATTCGGGACCTGCTCGAAGGGTAGCTACCTGCCGCGAATTCGGCCGAGACCCCCGCCGACGAGTCCACCGACGACGGCCTCCGCGCCGAGCAGACCCGCGACCACCCACCAGAGGACGAGCGCCATCCCCGCTCCGGGGTACGGTTGGGGGTCCGGCGACGACAGCACCCACGCCCCGAGTCCCGCACCGAGTGCGACCACCACGACGCCCAGAAGCAGGCCGTGTCCGAGACCGCTCGTCAGTCCTCCGGCGAGATAGCCGGTGACGACGCCGCCGACGAGTCCCGACGCCAGAAGCAGGAGGACCGACGGCCCGGACAGGACCCCCGCGGCGGCGGTGACGAAGACGGCGAGCAGTCCGACGACGAGGGCCTGCCACTTCATCGTCCGTGGACCTCTCGGTGCGGTGACGTAGGCTTTGGGGAACGAGGGCTTTCGTCCGCGTCTTCGGGGTCGTCTCTGCTGGTTCTGTGGTCTCGGTTGTCGTCGGTGCTGGTTCTGCGGTTTCTGTCGTCGGAGTGGTCTCGGTCGTTGTCGGAGTCGTCGCTGTTGTCGTCTCGGTCATTGTCGTCGGAGTCGTCAGCGTCGGAGAGAACGAGGTTTAGAAAGCCCCCGCCCGCTCGCGGTCGCTCAGCGACATCTCCGTCGCTCACTGCGTTCGCTCCGGAGAGGGGTCGCTGAGACGACCACGGGTCTGCGACCCGCGAGCGGGCGGCCCCTTTATCCCACCCCGATGGATTGGTCAGCGGAGCGTTCGCGGTGGATTGGTCAGCGGAGCGTTCGCTGGCGGGCGATGGGCCGAGCGCGGACCGCCGGAGTCCCGGCGGTCCGCGCCAGTCCGCCTCCGTGCGGCGGTTCAGGCTTCGATGATGTCGTCGCCGTCGTCGCGCTCCGGGACCCGGAGTTCGCCGTCGAGCGCAGTCGCGGCGCGCCCGCCCACGCGGACCTCCTCGCCCACACGCACGCGGACGTGGCCCGGCCGGTCCACGAAGTGGCCCTGCTCGAAGCGCATCTCGTCGGGGAAGTCGCCGTCGAAGGCGCGGTACTCCCGGAGGTAGGCCCCCGTCGCGCCGCTCGCGGTGCCGGTCACGGGGTCCTCGGGCACTCCGGCGGCGGGCGCGAACATCCGGCCGTGGAGCGTCGAGTCGGGTTCCAGCGCATCGAACGAGAAGGCGTAGACGCCCGTCGCGTCCACCTCGTCGCTGATGGTCTCGATTTTCCCGAGGTCGGGGTCCATCGCACTGACGTGTTCGAGGAAGTTGACCGGGACCACGAGGAACGGCAGGCCGGTCGAGGCGACCGCCAGCGGGAACTCCGCGCCCACGTCTTGGAGGGCCGCGTGGTCGATGCCGAGTGCGTCGGCGATTCGCTCGTAGCCGAGGTCCACCCGCCGAATCTCGGGGTCGTCTTGAGTCATCCATACCGTGCCGTCCTCCTCGACTTCGATTTCGAGAACGCCGACGTTGGTTTCGAGGCTGTGGGTCCCGGTGTCGATGACGCCCTCCGCGACGAGGTGGGCGTGGGAGGCGATAGTCGCGTGACCGCAGAGGTCCACCTCGGTCGTCGGCGTGAAGTACCGGACCCGGCGGTCGGCCTCGTCGCTCGACAGGAGGAAGGCGGTCTCGCTGACCGCCAACTCCGTGGCGACGGCCTGCATCTGTGCCTCGGTGAGGTCGGCGGCGTCGGGGACGACCCCGGCCGCGTTCCCGGCGAGCGGTTCGTCGGCGAATGCGTCTACTTGGAGGGCGCGTACCGTCTGCATGGTCGGACCCAAGAGCGCACCGCTCTTGTAACTGGTTGGTCGGGGCGAGTCGTGGGTCGCCTCGCTCGCGACGACCTCGCGGTCGATTTTTCATCCCGGCCGTCGTACCGATGTCTCCGTGAACGAGCGCGTCCATCAAACCGAGGTCGTCAGAAGCTGGCTCGCCCGCGAACGCCGGAAGCGCGACCTCGATTTTCGAGACCCCGACGAGATGGACGACTGGGAACTCGTCGGCACCCTCTTTTCGGTCGCGCCGTTTCAGGCCGCGTTCGTCTGGCGGTATCCCGTGACGTGGTACCGGACCGAGTTCGAGGAGACCACCTTCCGGCGACTCCGGGTCATCGAGGGACCGCGAGACGAGTCGTGGCGAAAGCTCTCGCCCGACCACACGATTCTCGGCGCGGCCCGGCGAATCCTCGATTCGAACCTCAGGGGACGGTTCGAGGACGTGGACGTAGACCACGTGCGACGACTCGCCGAACAGTCGCCCCGGACCGAGCGACTCGTCTGCTTCCGGCGCGGGTCGGCCACGCCCTACGTCGCCGACGGAAACCACTACGCCACCGCCAGCGCGATTCGCCTCCTGCGCGACGGCGAGTACGCGCCACAGCGAGCGTACCTCGGCGTGCGGCGCTACCCGAGTATCCGGTAGCAGGAACCACTGTCAGGTCGCGTCGGCGCTCGCCTCGGCGGTCAGCAACTCGACGCCCAACGCCGCTTCGACGTTCGCGGCCTTGTTGAAGATGGTCTGGTTGGCCGACCCCGCGAACAGCAGACCGACGAGTTCACCGGTCTCGTCGCGGAAGACGGGCGACCCGCTGTCGCCGCCCTCCGACATCGGCCCCGCGATTAGCTGGTCGCGGAGGGTTATCGTGCCGTGGTCCGGGCCGAAGTCAACCCGGACGCTCGCGCCGACCCCCTCCACCGACGCCGACGAGACGCCGGTCGTCCGGCCGGTCTTCGTGACCGTCTCGCCCTTCAGCGCGCGGTACTCCTCGCGGCGAATCCCGGTGGGCCACTCGTCGGGGAGTTCGTGGTACTCCGCCGACTCGCGGTCGGGGCGGGCCGACCGCGCGGCCACGTCGACCACCACGCCGTCCTCGATGGGGACGTAGCCCCGCAGTTCGCCCACCCTGTCGTCGGGTAACTCCCCGCCGTCCCGCGGCGACGGTTGGACGACGGCCGCGCCGAACCCGGCGTCGTTGACGAGCGCGTAGACGTGGTTGTTCGACAGGCGGACCAGTTCCCCCTCGCTGGCGTCGTCGCCCCACGTCGCGTTCGCGGCGTCCGTGTCGGTCACGCGGGCGGGGTACGGCCCGGCGGTCGCGGCGGTCGAATCGGCGTTGATTTCGCTGACGCCCGCGAGGACCGGCCGGTGGCGCTCGTGGCGGTCGGGTTGGGCCTCGGGAATCTGAGCGACTCCGAGCGCGTCGAACCCCTCGCGCTCCTCGTCGTAGCCAGCGTCCACGACTTCGACGTTCCGGTCGGTGACCTGCCGGGTCACGTCGTCGCGTTCGTCCAAGTCGTCCGGGCCGAGTTTCTGTGAGACGAACACGCGAACGGTGTCGGTCTCGTCGTCGTATTCGACGCCCAGTACGTTTCGACAGTCGAGCAAGTGTTCGAAGTCTTCGGAACTCGGCATGGCACACCTCCGGGGGAAGGCCCCGAGAGAATAATTTGAGGACGCGCTCGACAATAGTAGTACCGGCGAGCGCAGATGGTCGTATCCGCCGAGTTCCCGAGAAGTACGTCGGCGAGTCGTCGGACGCCGACGACTCGCCGACTCTCTCACCTCCCGACTCCCAGACTCGATGGGATTTAAGGTCACGGACCGAATAGCCGAAACGAAGCGATGTCACTCAATCCGCGGCGAGTCGGGAAGGGCCTCGCGGTGAGCGCCGGGGCATTCGTCCTGTTCGGCGTCGTCACGGGCCTGATTCCGAACGACTTCTACGTTCGCATGGTCTCTCGGACGCCGTTGGACTACCTCTTTCTGACGCTGACCGCGGGATTACTGGGCGTCTACAGCGTCCAGCGCGTCCCCGAAGGCCGGGGGAGCGACGACGGCGTGGCCGCCCTCGGCACCGTCGGGGGCATCCTCGCGTTCGGATGCCCGGTGTGCAACGCGGTCCTGCTCGCGGCGTTCAGCAGTTCGGCACTCATGACGTACTTCGACCCGCTTCGACCGGTCGTCGGCGTCGTCGCCGTCGTCGTACTCGGGGGTCTCGTCTACTACCGGCGGTCGCTGGCGTGCGAGTCGTGTCGGCCCCGGCCACAGAGCGAGTAGGCGAATCGGGTGAGCGCCCGAAGTCCGCCGAATCCACCTGTAAACCGTTAAGTGTGCAGGGCCGCGATTTGCGAGGTGGTATGAGCGACCTCCCCGACGAGTTCAAATGCACGATTACGAACTGGGAGTACATCTACGGTCTCTGCCGCGATGTCAGCGACCAAGTTAAACACGACTCGTTCGACCCCGACGTGGTGGTCGCGCTGGCGCGGGGTGGGTGGTTCGCGGGGCGGTGCATCTGTGACTTCCTCGGGATGGACGACCTGACGAGTCTCAAGATGGAACACTACGTCGGGACCGCCGAGAAAGCGGGCGAACCCGAGGTGCGCTATCCCATGCCCGAGGGGAGCGTCGAGGGGAAAGACGTACTCATCATCGACGACATCGCCGACACCGGCGGGTCAATCGAACGCGCCTACGAGTACGTCGCCGACCGTGACGCCGGTGAGGTTCGGACCGCCACCCTCCAACTCCTCCAGACCAGCGAGTTCGAACCGGACTACATCGGCGAGCGACTCGACGAGTGGGCGTGGATTGTCTACCCGTGGAACTTCATCGAAGACATGATAGACATCACCTCGGGCGTGATGGACAAGGCCGACGACGACACCTTCACCACCGAGGAGATTCGCCACCTCCTGAGCGAGTTCCACGACGTGGAGCGAATCGAGATGGAAATCGCCCAACCCGACCGGATGGAGGAGGTCCTGAACGAGATGGTTCGTCGGGGCGTCCTCGAAGACGACGGCGAGACGTGGCGACTGGTCGAGAACGACAGCGGCGTGCAGGGCTGAACCCCGGACGTTCGGTCTCGATAAGGTGGCTTCCGTCACGCCGAGCGACCGCTGACGCGGCCCACTCCACACGCACCTCTTTCCCTTTCGCGCGACGCTCGAACCGGGCGATTGCCGAGGTTCAAGTACGATGACGCGCCGAACTCGGCGCAGAGTCATGCGCGGACGAGTTCTCCGGTGGGTGGCGCAGGTGGTCGGCGAACCGAGCGACGGAAAAGACTGGCTGGTTCGGAAGTGGCGAACGCTCCCGATACTCGTCAGACTGGGCGGTTGGGCCGTCAGGGGGTTCTGTTCAAGATACAGCCCCGACTGCGGCAGGGGCTAGTCGTCACCGAGACGTTCGGACGACTGAGAACGTTAGAGTTGGAAGTTCAACTCCTATTTTTAGTCATCGCGTTACTCCCGATTCAGACTGCTCTACTCGTAGTCACATTTAACAACCGGGAAGTAGTAGTCAATATAGTTGATGATGACGAAAGAGCGTTCCGGACGGTGCAGTAACCGATGGAGGCATTCAGACGGAACAGGACGAGAACGAACAGCGGTCGAACACGTCGGGTCTCGGTGCTGTACTTGGCATCGTTAGCGGTGCGGCGTTCGGGTCGCTCTTCGGTCCGGCAGGAACAATCGGTGTCGCCGTTCTCGGAGCGATACTCGGCGACGAGTACGAACGCCGGACGCGCGAGAAACCCTCCGCTGTCGTCCGCAATCTCGAAAGGTAGGCGTTTAGTACCCGCCGACGCGAGTTGTGGGCATGACAATCGGATTCATCGGCGGAAGCGGCATCTACGACGCCCTGCCCCTCGAAGACACCCGTGAGAAGGAGATTTCGACCCCGTTCGGCGACCCGAGCGCGCCCGTCACCATCGGCGAGTTGGCCGGAGAGGAAGTCGCGTTCCTGCCGCGCCACGGCCCGGACCACCAGCACACGCCGACCAACGCACCGTACAAGGCCAACATCCACGCGCTGAAGCAGGTCGGCGTAGAGCGCGTCCTGTCGAGCAACGCGGTCGGAAGCCTGCGCGAGGACCTCCCGCCCCAGACGCTCGTCGTCCCCGACCAGATTTTCGACCGGACGAAACACCGGGACGCGACGTTCTTCGGCGACGGCATCGTCGTCCACATGCCCTTCGCCGACCCCTACTGCCCCCACATGGTCGGACATCTGGCCGACTCGTGCGAGACGGCGACCGACGCGGAGTCCGAGCAAGGCGGCACCTACGTCTGCATCGAGGGACCGCAGTACTCGACGCGCGCCGAGAGCGAGTTCTACCGCGACCAAGGCTGGGACGTAATCGGGATGACGACGATTCCGGAGGCGAAACTGGCCCGCGAAGCCGAGATGTGCTACGCCACCGTCACGGGCGTCACCGACTACGACGTGTGGAAAGAAGACAGCGAAGTCACGCTTCAGGAGGTGCTTGACAACGCCGCCGAGAACGAGGAGGCCATCAAGGAAGTCGTGGAACACGCGATTCGGAACCTGCCCGACGAGCGAGAGTGTGACTGTGGGCACGCGCTGGAGGGGACCATCAACACGCCCACGGCGGCGATTCCCGACGAGACCCGCGAGCGCGTGGACGAATTCGTCGGCGAGTATCTGGAGTAGGTCGGGTCTCGGGGTTTCTGTGTCTGTTTCGGCGTCGAACGTCATGGGGACTAGACGACCGAGACTGCGGAGTCGAAGACGAGTAGACGCTATCTACAGGCCCGAACCTCTCAGACCGCGACCGCACGGCATCGCGACTGCACCGCACGGCACCGCACCGCGGACCTCACACCTCCCCAACCTCCTGCGCGTCTCGCTCACTGCGTTCGCTCCGATGTTTGCGAACGTCGTTCGCAAATCAGCGAGACGCGAAGCGTCTCGCAAGCCTCGTCCACCGGCAGACAAACCGCGTCTGCCGAGCAGTCGGCGCACAGCGCCGACGACCTCGCGCGGACGGGTGCGCCCTCCGTGGCGCACCCGCGCGCGCCGGGATGGACAGAGAGCTTTCGAGCGACGACTGGAGAAACGTCTACCCGCGGAAGACGATTCTAAATATGGCCAAAAGAAACACATGTACTATTCAAAGCAATCTAAAGTTGTCCGTCGTCGGACTGACGCCGCGCGGCGTCAGTCCGCGATAGCTTCCGGCGTCTCGGTCCCGTCGGCGGTTTCGGCGTCTTCGACCCACAGGTCGCCGAACATGTCGTCTTGGTCGAGGGTCACGGTACCGCGGTGGGAGAGAAACAGGAGCGCCAGAAACGTCCGGATGCGCGACCCGCCTACCGCGTCGATTTCGGCGTACAGCACCTCGTCGCGGCCCCTCTCGTAGTGACTCCGGAGTTCCTCGCGCACGTCGTCGATGACCGCCTCGATGTCCTCCTCGTGGGCCGTGCCGGTCACGTCGTCGGCGGAGGGTTCCTCCTCGACGCGCATGTCGTCGTCCATCCGGTAGTCCAGCGTCTGGGTCCCGCGCTGGAACCCGCTTGGCGAGTCGCTGGTGTCGTAGCTTCTGGACTCTTTCCACCACGACCCGCGCTCTCGCTCGCGCAACTCCCGGACGAGTTCGTCCAGCGTCTCGGGCGTCCCGCGGGCGGTCTTGCGGTCGAGTCGGCGCTCCATCTCGTCTTCGAGTCGGTCCACCGGGTCGTGGGCCGGGAATTCGCCGTCCGTCGGCGCGTCCGCGGCCATCTCCCACTCGTCCCACGGGTCGTCGGGCTCCTCGTCCTCGTCGTCGTCGGCCAGCATCGCGTCGGACTTCATCCGAAGCAGGACGCTGGCGTAGAACAGCGCCCGTCCGGAGGTCCGGAGGTCGGCCTCGTCGAGTCTGTCGAGGAACTTGTCCGTGACCGTCACGATGTCGATGTCCCACGGCTCGATTTCGCCGTCCTCGGCGAGTTGGACGAGGAGTTCGACGGGTTCGGCCTCGTCGTCGTCCGGGTCGGCGTCCACGTCGAGTTCGTCGCCGAGGATGGCGTCGGCGTCGGTTTCGCCGTCGTCCGGCGACTCCGGGGAGTCGCCGGACGCGCCCGATTCCTCGGACGCGCCGTCGCCGAACGGGTTCGACGCCGCGCCCTCGCGCCTCTCTTCGTCGTGGCCCGCGATGTTCAGCGAGAAGTCGTCGCTCGCTTTTTCGTCGTCCGTCTCGTCACCGTCAATCATCCGCGGGCACCTCCTCGTCGCCGTCGCCCAACTGGATTCCCGTCACCGTACTCACGTTGTCGCCCTGCATCGTCACGCCGATTGCCCGCTCGGAGCGTTCCATCATCGCCGACCGGTGGGAGACGACGACGAACTGGGCGTCGCCCGCGAGTTCGTCTACCATCTCGCCGACGCGCTCTGCGTTCGCGGCGTCGAGGAAGGCGTCCACCTCGTCCAGCGCGTAGAACGGCGCGGGGTTGTACCGCTGGATGGCGAAGATGAACGCGAGGGCGGTCAGACTCTTCTCGCCGCCCGACATCGCGTCGAGGCGCTGGATTGGCTTGTCGCCGGGTTGGGCCTTCATCGTCAGGCCGCCGTCGAAGGGGTCCTCGTCGTCTTCGAGGTGGAGGCGTCCGGTCCCGTTCGAGAGTCGCTCGAAGATGTCCTCGAACTGGTCGTCTATGGCTTCGAAGGCGTCCATGAACGTCGCCTTCTTCTGGTCCTCGTAGGAATCGATGCGCTCGCGGATGCCCTCGCGTTCCTCCACGAGGACCGACTTGCGCTCCTCTAAGTCGTCCAAGTCCGACTTCACGTCGTCGTACTCCTCGATGGCGAGCATGTTGACCGGTTCTAGCTCCTCCATCTGGCGTTCGAGGCGCGCGATGTTCTTCTCCACGTCGTCCAAGTCCGGAATCTCGTCGGCGTCGTACTCGCCCACTCGCTCGCGGAGGTCCGCGATGTCGTCTTCGAGTCGGTCGGCGCTCCGCCGGAGGCTTTCGAGGCGGTTCTCGACCGTCTCCACTTCCGACTTCTTCTCGTCGCGTTCTTGCTGGGCCTCCCGGAGGTCGGCTTTCACGTCCTCGCGGTCGTCTTTGAGGTCGGCGAGTTCGTCTTCGAGTTCTTCGACCGCCTCGCGCTTGTCTTCGAGAATCGACTCCCAGTTCTCGATTTCGGCCTCGAACTCCGCTATCCGTTCTTCCTGCTCGGCCTTCCGGTTCTGGGCCTGTTCGATGTCGTCGTGGAGGTCCTCGATGGCGTCTTCGGCGTACTGTTTCTCCAACTGGAGTTCGTTGAGTTCCCCGTCCAACTCGTCGATTCGGTCCTCCAGCGTCTCGATTTCGTCCTCGATTCCCTCGGCCTCGGCGGTGAGTTCCGGAATCCGCGAGTCGGCGAGTTCGTCTTCGAGGTCCGCGATGTCGCCCTCGATTTCCGCGATGTCGTCCTCGCGTTCCCCAATTTCGTCTTCGAGTTCCTGCATCTGCTCGTTGACCGCCTCGCGTTCGGTCTCCATCGCCACGAGTTCGTCTTCGAGGTCCGCGATGCGGTCTTTCACCGACGCCAACTCGTCTTCGGTGCGTTCGATGTCCGACTCGATGGACCGAACTTGGTCGGTGGCGTCGCTCTTCCGGTCGCGGGCGTCGTCCAACCGGTCGTCCACGTCCCGGAGGTCCTCGCGGACGGACTTGCGCTCGTCCTCCAACTCGTTGATTCGCTGGGCGACTCGCTCCAGTTGTCCCTTGCCGGACTTCGAGAAGGAGTACCGGGACCCCGACTTCGACCCGCCGGTCATCGCGCCGCTCTTCTCGACCAACTCGCCCGAGAGGGTCACGAGTCGGTAGTCGCCCATCAGGTCGCGGGCCGTCTCCATGTCCTCTACGACCAGCGTGTCGCCCAGCACGTAGGCGAACACGCCCGAGAACTGCGAGTCGAAGTCCACGAGGTTGTACGCGAAGTCCACCACGCCCGGTGCCGAGGGCGGGGACGGGAGATTGCGGTCGTGCATCTCCGTCAACGGTAGGAACGTCGCGCGCCCGGCGTTCCGGGATTTGAGGTACTCGATGCAGGACTGACCCACGCCGTCGTCGTCAACCACGACGTGAGCCATCCGGCCGCCAGCGGCGGTTTCACACGCCGTCGCGTACTTCTGGCCGACGCCGCCCAACTGTGCCACCGTGCCGTGGACGCCGGGTTTCTCGGCGTTCAGAATCGTGGAGACCGCCCGGCCGTACGACGAGTCGCCGCTCTGTCCGGCCTTGGCTTCGAGTTCGGCGTACTCCTGCTGTTTGGCCTGAATCTCGTCCTCGACCGAATCGAGGTCGTCCTGCAACTCGCGTTTCTCCCGTTTGAGGTCCGCAACCACGTCGGCGATTTGGGCGCGATTGCGCTCGGCCTTCGCCAACTCGTCTTCCAAGTCGTCGAGTTTGGTCTCCAACTCCGGAATCGTCTCGCGGGCCTCCTCCAGTTCCCGTTCCTTCTCGCTCTCGGCGTTCGACCGCCGCCGGGCCTCGTCTACGAGGCGGTCTTTCTCGCGCTGGAGGTCGTTCTTCTCGCTCTTTTGCTCCTCTAACTCGTCCTTTTTCTCGGCGAGTTCGGCCTTCACCTCGTCGTACTCGGTGTCGATGGCGTCGATTTCGGCCTCGACTTCCTCTAACTCGGCCTGCTTCTGCTGTACGTCGGCTTTCACCGAGGACTTCTCGATTTTCACGTCGCGGATGTCCGACTCGAACTCCTCGACGTTCTCCTGCTTGCGGTCTATCTCCACGAACGCCTGTCGGCGGGTGTTCTCAGCGTCCTGAATCTTCTCTTGGGCCGACTCGATGGCGTCTTCGAGGCGGGAAATTTCGCCTTTGACCTCCTCGATTTCGCTCTTGATGCGGAGTTGTTCGTCCTCGCCTTTCCGCTCGATTTCGGCGTTGAGTTCCTCTAACTCGTCTTCGAGGCGGATGACCCGGCCCTGTCGCTCGTCTAACTCCCGTTGGAGGTCGGCCAACTCCGATTCGCGGTCTTCGATGTCCTCGCGGGTGTTGGCGAGGTCCTCGCGCTTCTCCTCCAACTCGGCGGCCTTGAGGTGGCCCTCGTACTCCTGTTTTTCGTCGCGCAGGCCCTGATATTCGAGTGCCGTCTCGCGTTCGTCGGCCAACTGGTCGAGTCGGTCCTGTTTCTCCTCGATGCGGAGTTCGGCCTCGCCGATGCGGTCTTTGACCGTCTCCAACTCCGCTAAGGCGTCTTCTTTCTTGGCGTCGAACTCCGCCACGCCCGCGATTTCGTCGATTATCTGGCGGCGCTCGTAGGGCGTCATGTTGATAATCTCGGTCACGTCGCCCTGCATGACGACGTTGTAGCCTTCCGGCGTGACGCCCGCCTGCGCTAGCAAGTCCTGAATGTCCGAGAGGTTGACCGACCGGCCGTTGAGGTAGTAGTACGAATAGTAGTTGTCTTCGGTCTCCTTGACCCGGCGCTTGATGGTGATTTCGTCCACGTCGCCGACGCTCTCGGACCCGGCGGCGTTGACCACTTGCGCGCGGTCCAACACGCCGTCGCCGTTGTCCAAGACGACTTCGACGCTGGCCTCCCGCGGGCCGCTCGACTCCTCGCTCCCGTCGGCGTGGCCGGGGTTGTAGATGAGGTCGGTCAGTTTCTCGGCGCGGATGCCTCGCGTCCGGGCCAGTCCCAGCGCGAACAGAACGCTGTCGATGATGTTACTCTTCCCGGAGCCGTTCGGACCCGAAACAGTGGTGAAATCCTCGTAAAAGGGGATTTCGGTTCGTCGTCCGAAGCTCTTGAAGTTGTCCAAGACGAGCTTTTTGATGTGCATGGTTGCTCGTACGTGGGGACCCCTCTCACGCGACGATGATGTCGTCGCCTAACCCGGAGTCTCCCCCCGTCTCGTCTTCTTCGTGGGACTCGTCGCTTTTAGCCTCGTCGTTTTTGTCGGTTTGCGCCCGCTCGTCGTCCGCCGGTTGCTCCGACGGTCGGGTCTCTCCGGACTGCGCGCTCGCGGCCGCCGACTGCGCGTCGGCGGCCGCTTCGAGCGTTTCGAGTCGGTCGTGAACCTCAACAAGTTCCTCGGTGAGTCCCTGTATCGTCGCTTCGAGTCGCCCGACCTTGGATTCGAGTTCCTCGATGCGCTCGTCTTGGTCGCTCATGTCCGTGTTGGGCCACGGCAGGACCATAAACGTACGTCAGACAAGTATCAAATTTCTACTATCTTTCGCGTGCGTATCAATCTCACTCACCGGGTGCGCCTTCCGATGAATATAAGTGTTCGCCGTCGAAGAAATTCAACATTCCGAACAAATGAGCGGGGGTAGAAAGCCGGACCCGAGACGCAGGTCATCGACCTCGAAGCAGGCACTCGCGGCACTCGCAGTCGTCTTTCTCCTCGGCGCTACCGCCACCTCCACGGTCGGCGTCGCCCTCGGCGACGTGTCCGGTTCGAACGACGGACGCGTCCCGGCGGGCGAACGCGCCGCCCCGTATCCGATGAACGACACCGACAACGAGACCAACGATTCGAACGAGGTGACGTTCCCGACGACCCAGACCACGACCCAGTCCGACGACGGGCCGGGTCTGTTCCCGTTCCCCCACGAGACGACGAGCGAGCCGACGACCACCGAACCGGCGACTACCGAACCGAACCCCGGTGACCCGCCGGGTCAGGGCGAGACGCAGACTCCCGGCGACTCGCCGAACTCGGGTGAACCGGCGAATCCGGGCAACTCGCCGAACGAGACCGCTCCCCCCGAGAACCGAGGCGAAACTCCCCCGGCCGAACCGAACTGGACGCCCGGACTGGGCGCGCCACCGGAGGGAGTCGGTCCCGGAATGGGGTCCGGTCCGCCCGCCGACCGCGGTCCCGAGGAAAACCGTACCGGCCCGCCGGTGAACGTGACGAATCCGGGTCGAAACCGGACCGCGTTTCCCGAGAACGCCGGGAACGGAACGTATCTACCGGGGAACCGGACTTCGAACGCGACCGAGCGCACAAACCGCACGCTCCCCGCGGACGCCGCAAAGGTGAACGTCACCGTGCGGAACGCCAGTGCGAACGAACCGGTGTCGGTCAACGTCTCGACGCCCGAGGAGCGCGACGGCAACGTGTCGTTCTCGTCGGTCAACGTGACGCCGACCCGGAACGCCGACCTCACGCTAAACGTCACGTCAAGCGAGAACCCGATAGCCGAAAAGACGCCGACGGAGACGCTCTCGAACGACACGGAACCGCTGGCGTACATGAGCGTGGACCACTCCATCTCCGACCGGAACATCAGCAACGTCACCTTCACGTTCCGGGTGGACCGAGACCGAGTGAATCACACGGAGCGCGACGAAATCGCGCTGTATCGTTACCACGACGACTCGTGGAACGAACTCCCGACGACTCTAGTCGAGACCACCGAGAACCACTACGTCTACCGGGTTCGCTCGCCCGGTCTCTCCGAGTTCGCGGCGGGCAAGAAGACCCCCCAGTTCGAGATTACCAACGCCACGGTCAAGTTCTCCACGCTGTCGGTGGGTGACGCCCTCGAAGTCCGCGTCCGCATCACGAACCGCGGAGACGCCGACGGGACGTTCACCGCGGAACTCGTCCTCGGTGACGAGTTGGTCGCGGACCGCCAACTCACCATCGCCGCGGGCGGCATGCGCCAAGTCACCTTCGAGCGCGAGGTGGTCAAACCGGGCACCTACGACGTGTACGTCAACGAGTTCCAAGTCGGCGAAGTCCGGGTGAACGGAAGCGAAGCGACCGGTTCGACCAGCGCAGGCCCGACCGACGGCCCGGCGACCGACTCGAAGACGAACTCGGACGCGCTGACTCACGGAAGCGAGGCACAGTCAGACGCCAACGCCAAGACCCCCGGTCTCGGATTCGGTGCGGGGGTCGCCGGACTGGTCGCGGCGCTGTACGCGGCGCGACGGCGCGACCGATAGACCGGTCAGTTCCCGTCGGTCTCCGCCGCTTCGTCTGCTCCGTCCGCGGGTTTCAAGTCCATCCTGACGACCGACCCGCTCGGGTCGTTCTCGGCGAAGGACAACCGACCGTCCGAGCGTTCGACGACCCAGTGGACCAACCAGAGACCCAGACCGCTCCCGTGTTCTAGGGCAGTCTCCTCGCCCTCCGTCAGGACCGCTCGCTCGTGGTCGGGGATGCCGGGTCCGTCGTCGGTGACTGCAACCCGGACCCACTCCTCGCCGTCGTCGGTTATCGACTCGACAGTGACCGACATTTCGGGCGCGTGGGCGTCGTTGTGTTCGACCGCATTCTCACAGACGTTCTCGACTGCGGCGTCCAATGCCGGAACCGCTCGCACGGCCTGCTCGTCGCCCGTCTCGACCGAAACGTCGGCGTCGGGGTAGTCGTCTCGGACCTCGGCCACGGCGTCGGTCACAGTCGAGACGACATCGACTTCGACCGGGCCGGTCGCACCGTCACCTCCGGCCCCGACGCGGCGTGCCTTCTCGCTCATGTCCACGAGGTTCCAGCCGTGAGACGCGATTTTCTCGGCCGCGTCCCGAATCGCGGCGTCGTCGGACTCCTCGGCGACGAACTCGGCGTAGTTGACCACGACGGTCATGTCGTTGCGGAGATTGTGACGCAGGACGCGGTTGAACACCTGTAGGCGCTGTTCGCGCTCCCGAAGTTCGGTCTCGCGCTCGGCCAGCGCGTCGGCGAGGTCCGCGAACCCGTCGCGGAGTTGGTGCCACTCCTCGCCCGACGAGAGGTCCGGTTCGTGGTCGTAGTCGCCCTCCCGGAGCGCGCCGAACCCGTCCAACAGCTTCTGTGCCTGCCGGATGTTGACGTTGTACTCCCAGACGGCGAGTCCGACGACCAACGACAACACCAGCGCCAGACTCGCGGCCTGTAGGAGCGCCATCTCCCGCAGGCGCGCGGCGAGCGCCGACCGGTCCCGACTGACCCGCACCGTCCACCCGGTCGAATCGACGGTGGCGGTACTAGACACCGGGTCCGTCAGCGCGGACTGCGGGGCGTGGAGAACCCTGTCGTCGGTCCAGACCGAGACCGTTCGAACGTCGGTCTCCAAGGGTTTGACCATCGTGAGAACGGTGAACTCGTTGACCGGGAGCGCCGCCGCCAGCACGCCGACTATCTCCCCATCCTCGAAGATAGGCGCGCTGATGACGACGATGTACTGGTCGGTCCCGTTCGCACGCTCGGGGTCGGTGACGTGTATCTCGCCAGCTCGGGCGGGGCGGCGGACGTAGGTTCGGTTCCCCAAGTCCTCACCGACGGTCTCGCGGCGAATCTCGTCGGTCACGTCGCCGCGAAAGCCGACCACGGTGCCGTTGGCCGCGACGACCTGCCCGGCGAAGACGTGGGGATTGGTGAGAAACTGCTCTAAGAACTGGCCGGACCGACTGAAGTTGCTCGCCGCCGGACGAGACGCGTAGAATCCGACGTAGTTCTTCTCTTGACGTATCTGGGCGTCGATTTGCTCGGCGGTCTGGCCAGCGGTCTGGTCTACGTTCTCCTGAATCTGGGAGACCGACCGGCTCTTGGCCAGTTCTAACTGGCCGTAGACCACGCCGCTCAGCACGAGGGTCACGACCACCATCAGCACCGCGAACTTCGTCCGGACTTTCACGTTTTCCTACGTGCTCGCTCGGGGGTAATCAAGCCTACTGAACCGTCGTTCGTTAGCCTTTAGCGCTCCCGCCTCAAACGGACCGGTAATGACTGCTCAGGCTGTCCAGCAGGAGGACCTCGCCGTCGTCATCGGACTGGAGGTCCACGTCCAACTGGAGACGGACACGAAGATTTTCTGTAGCTGTTCGACCGACGTTGCCGACGCCGAACCGAACACCCACACCTGCCCGGTGTGTCTCGGCCTGCCGGGTGCGCTTCCGGTGCTGAACGAGGCGGCCGTCGAGTCGGCGGTCAAGGTCGGGAAGGCCATCGACGCCGACATCCCCGTGGAGACGACCTTCCACCGGAAGAACTACTTCTACCCCGACCTGCCGAAGGGGTTCCAGATTACCCAGTACGACGCCCCCGTCTGTCAGGACGGCGAACTGGAAGTCGAAGTCGAAGGCGACCGGCGGACCGTCGGCATCCAGCGCGCCCACCTCGAAGAGGACCCCGGAAGCCTCCAGCACGCGGGCGGGAGCATCGACACCGCCGACTACACGCTGGTCAACTACAACCGGGCAGGCGTCCCGCTGATGGAAATCGTGACCGAACCCGACTTCCGCGGACCGGAGGAAGTCGAAGCGTTCCTCGCCAAACTCGAAGAGGTCCTCGAATACCTCGGCGTGTTCGACAGCCAACGGGACGGTAGCCTCCGAATCGACGCCAACCTCAGCGTAGTGGACGCCGACGAAATCGGCGACGACGGCGAGATTAGCGACGAGGCGCTCGAAGCCGCCAACCGGACCGAGGTCAAGAACATCTCCAGTCACAAGGGCGCGGAAAAGGCCCTCGCTTACGAGGCCCAGCGCCAGAAGAACGCGGTCCAGCGCGGCCGGGAAGTCGAACAGGAGACCCGCCACTGGGACGAGGGCCGGGGCATCACGATGTCGATGCGCTCGAAGGAAGAGGAGAAAGACTACCGCTACTTCCGGGAGGCCGACCTGCCGCCGCTTCAGGTCAGCGACTGGAAGCAGAAGCTAGAGATTCCCGAGTTGCCCGACGCCCGCCGCGAGCGGTTCCGCGACGAGTACGACCTGAGCGAGGAGGCCGCCAGTAAGCTGACTTCGACCAAGCAGGTCGCGGACTTCTACGAGGACGTGGCTGGCGAGTACGACCCGGACCTCGCGGCGACGTGGGTTGCCGACAACCTGCTCGGCGAACTCAACTACCGCGACATGGAGATTACCGACGTGGCCGACCGACTCGACGAGTTCAAGCGCCTCGTGGCGTTGGTCGCCGACGAGGAGATTACGACGAAGAACGCCGAAGAGGTCGTCCTCCGGGAGATGCTGGACGAGGGAGACGACCCCGAGACGGTCATCGACCGCGAGGGTCTCGGCAAGGCCGACGAGGGCGAAATCGAGGGCGCGGTCTCCGACGCCATCGAAGAGAACCCCGATGCAGTCGAGGACTACCACGCTGGCGAAGGCGGCGCGCTCAACTTCCTCGTCGGGCAGGTCATGCAGAAGACCGGCGGGAGCGCCGACCCCGGTTCGGTGAACCAGATGCTTCGGGGGCGACTGGACGAGTAGCGCGAACAGGCGGCGCGTGGCGATTTCTCTTCTGCGAGGGGCGCGCCGCGCTCCCGCCTCGACTCCCTCGCGGCGGGTCTCAGGTCACGGGCGGGGTTCGTCCCGTTCTCGGATTTAAACTCTCGTCAGAACAGGAACTGGACCCCGACCAGCGACACCGCGCTGACGACGACGAGCGTCACGAACAGGAGCGTGACCGGCCGAACCCCCGTCCGGTGGAGGTCCGCGGCGTCGATGTCGAGTCCGAGTCCGGCGAACGCCGCGAGAAACAGCCAGTGGGAGGCTCGCGTGAGCGCGTCGATTTCGGCCGCCGACAGCGCCCCGCTACTCGCCAACAGAATCACCGAGACGAACCCGACGACGAACTTGGGGAAACCCCTCCAGAGTCGTCGGAGCGTCCCGCCGAGGGTCGTGGCAGTCGCGCTCGAGTCGGACTCGGTGTAGACCACCGAGTAGGCGACCACGACGACGCCCAGCAGGACGTTGCGGGTGAGTTTCGTCAGCGTGGCCCACTGCCCGGCGGCGTCGGAGTAGGCGAACCCGGCCGCGGCCACCGGACCCGTGCTGAACATGCTCAGTCCCGCCCAGATGCCGAACACCTGCCCGGAGAGACCGAGCAGTCGGCCCACCGCGGGGTAGGCGAAGAGCGTGAGCGCGTCGAACAGCAGGATTGCGCTCGTCGCGTAGGCGATTTGGTCCTCGTCGGCACGGACGGTTCCGGCGACGGCGACGACTGCGGAGACGCCACAGACGCTCGCGCCCGCCGCCAGCAACGACCCGAGTCGCCGCTGGAGACCGAACCACCTGCGGGAGAATCCCTCGGCGACGACGAGGGTGAACGCGACGACGCCGACGACCGACGCCAGTAGCGGGACGCCCGCCGCCAGAACCGAGTCGAGCGCGATGCGAGCGCCCATCAACACGATGCCGACTTCCAACCAGAGGTCGTGCGTGGCGACTCCCGGCTTGCAGGACGCGGGCACTCCCGCGACGTTGGCGAGGGCGATGCCGAGCGCGATTGTCACCACGAGCGAGTTCAGCGGGGTCGCCGCCCCGACGAGTTCGCCGAGGGCACCGACCGCGAGCAAGAGCGCGAATCCGGGAGCGAGTCGTCGGAGTCCCGTCATCGAGTTAGACCGTGAGGACGACGACGCCGACGACGATATAGCTGACGACGACCGCTTGCCACCCGCGGTCGAGTTCGGTCCACCGGCGACGAAGGCGCGCCCCTGTCGTTCGTCTCCCCATGGTTCGAAGCCTCGGTTGGAACGGTTGATAGGCTGTTCGGTCGAACGGTCGGTCTCGTGGGCGCACGCTCGCTCGGCGGGAAACGTATAGCTATCTAAAAGCAATATATTTGTTCCGTAGACATAGGTATAGATTTCTTTCGCGTCCCGTCCATTCGCGCGTCGGGACGTGCCAGCGTGAGCGCCGATTCAGTCGCCCGGCGTCGCCTTCCCGTCGGTCTCCACGACGCCCTCGCGCCACCGGCCGAGACTGAACCACGCGGCCCCGACGAGGAACGACCCGACGGCCGAGAACGACCACGCCCACCAGAGACCCTCGACGCCCCACGCCCACCCCGCCAGCGGGACGCCCAACACCGAGACCGACCACGAGTACGCTAGCACCAGCGCGGCCGGGATGCGCAGGACCCACCGCGAGAGGAAGGAGAACGCCATCGCGGTCCGGGTGTCGCCCGCGCCGCGGAACCCGCCCTGCACGACCATCAGGCCGCCGAAAAAGGCGAGGAACGGCGCGATGATGCGCAGGAAGTCCACGCCCGCGGCGACCACCTCCGCGTCGGCGACGAACACGCGAATCGCCTCGTCGGGGAACGCGAACAGCAACCCACCCACGGCAAACAGCACCGCCATCGTCCCGGCGGTCCCCTTCCACGCGACTTCGGCCGCCCGGTCGGGCGTGTCCGCGCCGAGATTCTGGCCGACGCCCGTCGCGGTGGCCTGTCCGACAGCGCCCGAGACGGTCCACGACACCGACATCAGGCGGAGACCGACGCCGTAGGCGGCGGTCGGAATCGGGCCGAACCGGGCCACCAGCGCCGCCATCGCCACCGACGCGAAACTCCGCGCGAGTCCGTCGATGGTGCCGGGGTAGCCCACGTCCACGAGTTTCCGGAGGACGGGCCAGTCGGGTCTGAGGTCGGCCAGTCGGAGTCGGACGCCCCAGTCGCCTTTCACGAGGAGCGCGACCCCGATGACCGCCGCGAGCGCCCGCGAGAACAGCGTTGCGACGGCGGCACCCCGGACGCCCCACGCGGGGAACGGCCCGTACCCGAGGATGAGCAAGGGGTCCAAGACGACGTTGACGCCCGCCGAGAGGACCATCAACCACATCGCGGTCCGGGTGTCGCCCGCCCCGCGCAGGACCGCCCGGAAGACGAAAAAGAGGAACGTGAACGGAATCGAGACGAACAGCACTTCGATGTACTGGAGCGAGTAGGCGTAGACGGCACCCTCCGCGCCGACCAGCGAGACCAGCGGTCGGCGGAAGGCGTACCCGACCGTAGAGAGCGCCAGCGCCACCGCGACGGTCAGCATCGTCGTCTGGGCGGTCACGTTGTCGGCCTTCCGGTCGTCGCCCGCGCCGACGTGCTGGGAGACCAGTGCGACCGAGGCGGCGGTCAGTCCCATCGCCACCGACGCGAACATCCACGCGGTCGGAAACATCAGCGAGACGGCCGCCACCGCCGACGGTCCGACCCGGCCCACCCAGAACATGTCCGCGAGGTTGTAGAACGTCTGGAGCAGGTTGCCCGCGACCAGCGGCCACGCGAGGCTGACGAGTTTCGGCGTAATCGCCCCGGTCGTCACGTCCACGCGACTCTCACGGTCGTTCGTCACGTTCTCGGTGTCACGTCGCGCGAGCGATTCTTAAACGCACCCTTTCCGTTCGGCGTTGCCGCCTCTCGGCGGACCCGACGGTCAGTCGTCGCGCCGAAGTCCCCGGTTCAACACGTCGAGGACGCGCTCCCACGAGTCGGCGTCTGCCGCCGCAGTCGCCTCGGGCGTCCCGCCCAAGTCGAGGGGGAGTCGGGGCAGGAACGTGTCGCTCACGTCCTTCTCGGTCGTCGGGTGGTAGGGGACGCCGATGCCGTGGCCCGCGCCCTCGTAGGTGAGGTGGTCGTACTCGTGGTCGTAGCCGCGAGCGTCGAGGCGTTCGACAACCCGGTCGGCGTGGGCCGCGGCGTTCCACATCTGGTCGTCGTCGCCCGTCACCAGTAACACCGGCCCGCCGGTCTCCTCAACCGGAATCGCGGCGTCCGCGATGGTCTCCTCGGAGGCCGATTCGTACCCCGACTCGTAGGTCGGCCGGAGTCCGAGGGGTTTGCCCCGAATCCACCGCCCGAACAGCGAGAGGATGAACCGCATCGAGAAGTCGTAGGGCACGTAGTCGAGCGGTTCGCCGCCGGAGGTCCACGCCGACCCCGCCGACTCGAACCCTTCCGGGATGCCCTGATAGACGACGCTACTCGGCGCGTAGGCCACGACGGTCGTGATTTCGGGGAGGCGCGACCCGAGCAAAAGCGCGAGTTCGCCGCCCCGCGACCACCCCATCACGCCGACCGACTCCTCGCGGGTCAGGTCGTTGTCGGCCACCCAGTCCATCGCCGTCTCGAAGTATTCGAGCGGAATCGAGTCGAGGGCGTCGGGCAGGTCCTCGACGCCGAAGTACGCCAGCGTGAGGACCGCGTACCCGCGGGTGGCGAGCAAGCGCGCGGGCATCCACGGGGCCAGTCCGCCCTCGGACCCGCCGACGAGGACGACGGTGGGGTAGGGACCGTCGTCGCCGGGTCGGTAGAACTCGCCGACGAGTTCGCCGTGGTCGAGTCGGGTCCGCTCCACGTCGTCGGTCGAGATGGTGCGCTCGACGTTAGTCTGGGCCACCGTCCCGCCGTACATCTCCACCGTCACCGAGACGACGGTGGCGTCCACGTCGTCCTCGCGGGTGGCGCGCTGTTCGGTCTCGACGTGGGACATCGACCAGAACAGGCCCATCGGGTCCGCGCCCTCGTAGTCGCCCCGAACCGGTTCCTGTTCGGCGAGGTCCAGCGTCCCGTCTGCCCGGACCTCGAAGACCGCCGAGGACTCCCACACGCCGTCGGGGAGCGGCATCCGGGCGCGCACCGTTGCCTCTTCGCCGGGTTCGAGACCGTTGGCGGTGATTCGGACCGATTCGTCGTAGAGCGGTCGGTCGGGCGTGACGGTGAGGTCCGGTGAAAACTCGCGTTCGGTCGAACTCATCGTGGGTTGGTGATGGGGGGTTCGGTGTCGCTGTCGTGCTGTTCTCCGGCGTAGATTGCGGTGTAGTAGTTGAACAGGTCGGTGTACGTCGGCGGGTCGCGCTCGACGCGGCCGTCGGTCTCAGCGCGCAACTGCTCGATGTCCGAGTCGGGCGCGAGGAACGCGCGGGCGGACCCGCCGCGCCGGAACAGGTGGCCCTCCAAGAGGTGGTCTTCGACCTCACGACGCCCCAACTCGGTGAAGCGCACGACCGGCGGGAGCGAGTCCAGCAGGGTCTCGGGCACGTCGGCCTCCACGATGGACCCGTCGAGCATGAACAGGATGCGGTCGGCGATTTGGGCGTCCAGCGGCGTGTGACTCGTGATGACGAACGTCTTGCCGCGCTCTTTCTCCTGCAGAATCACGTCGTGGAGCGTCCGAATCGTCGAGAGGTCGAGCGCGGCGGTGGGTTCGTCGAGCAGGTAGAGGGGAACGTCGGCCCCGAACGTCAGCGACAGCGCCAACTTCCGGGTCATCCCGCCCGAGTAGTTCCGGACGAGTTTGTCGAGTTCGTCCTCGATGCCGAACGTCTCCACGAGGTCCCTCCACTTGTCGGTGGTTCCGGGGTGGAGGTTCGTGAAGAAATCGACGTTCTCGCGGCCCGAGAGGTTGTCGAGCGTGGACCCTTCCTGCAACAGGAAGTTCATCTTGTGGCGCACGTCCCACGGGTCGGACCCGAACACCTCTACGTCGCCGCGGTCGGCGTGCAACCCGCCCGCGAGACAGCAGAGCAGAATCGTCTTGCCGACGCCGTTGGGTCCCATCAGGACCGTAATCTCGTTTTCGGGGACTTCGAAGTTCATCCCGTCGATGATTCCGTGCTGTCCGAACGACTTGTGGAGGTCTCGAACCTCAATGAGCGTGTCTGACACGTTAATCACCTGCGTCTCCTTTGTAGACGACCCGCTTCATCACGAACACCGCGACGGCGCCGACGACCACCGTGTAGGCGAGCAACGGCAGGACGAAGGCGGGCGAGTCGGGCATCGCGGGCGGAGACAGCCCCGCTCGCGCCCAGTCGGTGTCGATGAGGTAGTAGGCCTGCAACCGCGCCGCAAGCGAGTTCGGCAGGAAGTTGAGAACCGCCTCGTACTTCTCGGAGGGGAACATCCACGTCTGCATGCCGTTGAACCCCGTCACGAAGAACCCGAGCATGACCACCGACAGCGTGAGGATGTTGGTCTGGGTGTCGTCTTGGACGAACGCGGCCACGAGGAGCGCGATTGCCATGCAGAACGCACAGAGCAACAACAGCGAGAGCAGTGCGATGGGAATCCCTATCGCGCCGCGAGGCTGAAACCGCGCGCCGTCGAGGATGCCGACTGCGACGACGAACAGGAACGAGAGCAGGCCGAACGTGAACCCCGAGACGAACCGACCCGCGAGGTCCGCAGTCGGCGCTATCGGGAGCGAACGGAACTTCCGGTAGCGTTTGTCCTCGATGTCGCTGGTGAGTTCGCCCGCGAATCCGACCAACGTGACCGTGATGGCACCGAAGATACCGAACGTGATGACCTGCGTCCCTTTCACGGCCGCGACCACGTCGTCGGGAATCCCGTCGGGAAGTTCGGGGACGACGATGAGGTGGACCGATAAGAGATACCACAGCACGGGCCACACGAAGTTCCAGAACAGTGCAACTTTGTTCCTGAGCGAGGCCCGAACGTGGCGCTTCAGGAACGACTGAAACTGAACCACCCAGCTATTTTGGGAACTCGACTCGGGTATTCCGTACGCCATTTTAGGCTTCTCAGGATATTTCCCGGCCCATGTCATAATATTTTTGAATCACTCCGTTCCATATACTTTTGAAGCGGTAGGGCGGCGTTTTTCCTCGTGTTAGCCGCCGCTCGGGTTTTCGTGATTCTCCGTTGGTAATTAGCGTGCAGAGATACATCGAAAATAGTATGTAAGGTACTTGCGGTGGCACGTATATACGGAATGAAAGTACAAATAGAACAACTTCGGCGCACCATGAGCCAAGAGTACGAGCCGTCCTCGTTCGAGTTCGTCAGCTCGTACTTCGAGCAGTTCATGGAGAAAGAGTTCGGCGACGGCGGTCTGGCGGAACTCTTTCACGAGAACACCAAGTACACCGACCAAGAGTCGCTGGAACTCGGGGAGTCGGCCGCGATGTTCTCCAACGACCCGAGCATGGAGTACGCGCAGGCGAAACTCAAGCCCGACTACCGCGGGAAGGAGCGACTCGACTTACCCGACCCCGACGAACTCGACGCGCGAATCGACGACGTGCTGGCGAGTCGTCGGAGCCAGCGCGACCAGAGCGGCGAGGGGTTGTCGCTTCAAGAGCTATCGACCCTGCTCGACCACAGTTGCGGGACGACCGGGAGCCAGCGAATCGAACCCGACGAGGACGACCCGTTCTCGGACGTGGAAAAGCCGTTCCGGGCGTACGCCTCCGGCGGGGCGCTCTACCCGAGCGAAATCTACCTCGCGGTCGTCAACGAGGGCGAGAACCTCGACCGAGGGCTGTACTACTACGTCCCGGAGGACCACGCGCTACGCGTCCTCCGGAAACCCGACGAGGACGAGGACTTCGCCCAGTCGGTGGACGACCTGTTCGCCACGCCTCAGGACGTGTTCGACCACCAGTCGTGCGCGGTCAAGTTCCTCATCACCGGCGCGTTCTGGCGTTCGAAGGCGAAGTACGGCCCTCGCGGATACCGGTTCGTGCTACAGGAGACCGGCCACCTCGGTCAGAACGTCCTTCTGGTCGCCGAGGCGATGGGACTGGCGGCAGTTCCGCTGGCGAGTTTCTACGACGACAAGGTGAACGAGTTCCTCGACATCGACGGCGTAGACGAAGCAGTGACGTACACACTTTCGATTGGCAAATCAGAATCAGGTGATACCCATGAGTAAGCAACTAGTCGAATCCCTCAAAGAAGACCACGAGTACCCCGAGTTCAACCCGTCGTTCGTTCCCGTCAAGGTAGACGACGATACCGTCCACATCCGCGCAGGCCCGTGGAGCGGTCCCATCTTCACCATCCGCGACGTGGACGAAGACGAGTCCATCACCCACCTCGTGGACGTGGTGGACGGCCAGACCCACATCGAAGACGTGTTCGCGGAGTTCGAGGAGGACCAGCGGGGCGAAGTCGCCAAAATCCTCGAAGGACTCTACGACCAAGACATCCTCCACGACCGAGAGGAACACGCAGACGACGAGTCGTGGCCCCACCTCTCGCTCAAGTACACGTTCCACGACCAGAACCGCGACCGACTCGAGTCCAAGTCGTTGCTCGTCGTGGACTGTAGCGGCATGGGCCGACAGGTCGCTGGCGACCTGCTGGAGATGGGTCTGGGCGAAGTCCGGTTCCACGAACCGTTCGACACCGACATCGACACCCGGCGACTCGAAGAGTACGACGGGTTCAGTCGGACCGACGCGGAAATCGAGTCCGTCATTGAGGACGTGGACTTCGCGGTCTACACCGCCGACGACCCCCATCCGTCGCTCCTCGACGCGGTGAACCGCGCGGCCTACGAGACCGACACGCCGTGGATTCCGGCCCAGATTCACGGGTTCGACGCCATGATTGGCCCGGCGGTCTACCCCGACGAGACGGCGTGTTACGAGTGTTTCACCGAGCGCACCCTGTCGAACATCCAGAACATCGAGGGGTATCAGGCCTACCGGCGGGGCATCGACCAGAACGAGAGTCTCTCTACGATGACCCTGCCCTCCGTCGAGCGAATGGTCGCCGGATACCTCGCCCTCGACCTCACCCACCTGCTCGCGTACGGTACCGGCTACACCGCAGGTCGAGTGTTCACCATCAACACGCTTGAACTGGAGATGGAGTCCAACGACGTGCTGAAGATGCCTCGATGCGACGTGTGCGGCAAGTCGCGGGGCACCGACTACCAGCGGTACGTCACGATGGACGACGTGGTTGAGGCAAGCGACCGCATGAAAGACGGAGGAGCGTGAGACGGCGTGCGCATCGAGACGCCCGACGACATCATCGACCGGCGGTACCACCGCGCCATCGGGTCCAAGACCGGGCTGATAAACTCGGTCTACCTCTCGCTTCCCAACCGGCAGGACCCCGAGACCTACCTGAGCATCCCCGAGACGGCTGAACTCGAACGACTCGTCGGCACCGAGGACCGACTCAATCTCGGCCTGAGCGGGAAGGGAACCGACCTCGACAAGACCGTGATGAGCGCCATCGGTGAGACCATCGAACGCTACTGCCTCTGCTGGCCTGACGCCCGCGACCAGATGGTCGAAGCCACCTACGAGGAGATTCAGGACCGCGGCGAAGTCGTAGACTGGGAGTATCTCAACGTCTTCGGCGAGGAGTTCCGCGAACAGCAACTCGACCCGGTTTCGAAGGACACCGAACTGCTCTGGACGACCGGGACGAACCTGCTCACGGGCGAAGACGTGTACGTCCCCTCCGAGTACGTCTGGATTCGAGTCCAGTCGCTCGACAACCTGCCGTGGCACTTCCTCGGAAGCAGTAGCGGATGTGCCGCGGGCGGGTCGCTCCGGTCGGCCCTGCTCGGGTCGATTTACGAGGCGGTCGAACGCGACGCGTTTATGCGGACGTGGTGTCGCCAGTCCTCGCCCGAACAGATTAGTCTCGACGGCTACCCCGAGGTCCGCGAGGTAAAAGAGGACCTGATGGAGAACGAGTATCTCGACGTGGACCTGTTCGAGTTCGACTCGGACATCGACATCCCCACCGTCGGCGTGGCGTTCACCAACCAGCGCGACGAACGACCAAAGTTCATCATGGGCGGGTCGGCGGCGCTCGACCCCACGACGACGATGATAGAAGCGATGAACGAGGCGGCGCAGGGGTGGCCCTACAGCAACTACATGGCCACCGAGTACGATGTCGAGGAAATCGACGCCGAGGACGCGGTGGACAACTTCGACGTGAACATCCTCTACTACGGTCTCCCCGAGAACTACGACGAGGTGTCGTTCCTGATGGAGGGCGAACCCACCGCGATGGCCGACCGAGACTACCCCGACCCGACCGGGTGGTCCGAACAGGAGGAACTCGACTACTGCCTCGACCAGTTGGAAGACGCCGGGTGTACCCCGATTGCGTTCGACATGACCACGCCCGACGCGCGCGAAGTCGGCATCAGCGTGACGCGGGTGTTCATCCCCGAGTTGGTCTTCCTCTCGCCGCCCGCGGCGCTCCCGACGGAGCATCCGGAGTTCGACGGCGAGACGCTCACCGATAAGCCTCACCCGTACCCCTGAAAACTACTCGCTGACCGCGAGTCGCCCGGAACCGGGCGACTCGCGGCCACTCTCGCTACTGACTTTTCGCCGTTAGCTCCCGAATCGTCGGCAGGTCGGCGACGTACCAGACGTAGGCGACGTTGTACCCGAAGTGCGCGAGAACCGGGGCGACGACGCTCCCGGTGGCGAGGAAGACCAGCGCGTAGACGACGCCGTTGCCGGTCTTGAACGCGATTTCCTTCTTTCCGCGCGTGACGTGAGAGACGCCGAACAGCACCGCCGAGGCGACCACGAACCCGACCGGACCCACCGTCTCTCGGAGCGGTGCGAGTCCGGCGCGGTAGACGAGTTCCTCCGGAAGCGGGACGACCAGCGCCGGGAGCAACCACGCGAGTCGCTGGTCGCCGCGGCGAATCGACTGACCGGTCCACGCGGCCCACGCCGCCGTGTCGAGTCCGTAGAGCGCGCCGCCGAGGAGCGCGAACAGCGCGTACCACGGGTCGAACTCCAGCGAGAGAGTCTGACCGCTCGCCGCGAGGAACGCCGCCGCGAATCCGGAGACGAAGACTGCGTACACGAGTCGGGAGTGGCGGTTTCGGTAGGTGAACCGGGAGGTGTGTCGAGCGAGTAGGCCGACGATACCGAAGAAGACGGTGGCGAACAGCGGTATCGACGCGACCGCCAGTAATCGGAGTGTCGTCTCACGCATGGGTTTCGATTTCGGGTATCGGCAAATGGTTTTTTCGGGTAGGGACGGCGCAAAGACTAACGGTTCGACCCACGCTACGCGTCGAAAGAAGGTTCGTTTGTCTGTGAGGAGAGGCTCTGTAGGGGGAGCGCTCTACTTGGAGGCGGTGCACGACGTGGACGAACCCTTGCAGGTACAGCAGCAACAACACGTCGAGACGCCGCCGGTCACAGGAGCAACACCACTGTCAGTTTCGGTTTCGAGTTCGAGTTTCATGGGAATTTGCACCCACTAGGAACTACCACTATTATTATTTAAATTTTTCTATTTATAAGGGGAAAATAAATGTTGTTTTCGTGAAGGGAAGTCGTCCAGTAGGATACCTCCACTCCTAAACGGTACACGACGTGGACGAACCGGAACACGTCGTACAGCAACAACAACACGTCGAGACGCCGCCCGCGATTGGCGCGACGCCGTCGTCCGTTTCCGTTTCGAGTTCGAGTTTCATTGGATGTTACACCCGGTAGATACTCACACACCATATGTTTAAATATTTTTGTTTTATAAATTAGATGGATGATAAAACTGTTACGTATGAACTACAGGGCCTGAAGCGGCTTTTTTCGTCTCCGATGACGGAATTAGTTGTATATCGGGTTTCTGATTATACGACGAACGTTCGAAGTATTCGTTCGAGGGCGCTATCTAACGAGAAAAATTTATATCAAGGTGCGTACGTACCACCTCATAATAAGAATGACGGCAGAACGTGGGAGCGAAGGAGTTCGAAGTCGGACCGAGACACCGACCTCGGGAACCGGCCTGTGGAATCGGCAGGTGGGTGCGTTCGTCCGGAGATACCTCCGGGAAGTCGTCCGGGACCGGACCGTCCTGTTCTGGTCGCTCGGCTTCCCGACGGTGTTCTACCTGCTGACGATAACGACGTTCATCCAGATGAGCCAAATCCCAGACGAACTGCACGCGGCAGTCAAGGCGACCACCGCGCTCAGTTACGGCGTGTTCGGGTCGGTCGTCGTCTGTCTGAACGCCTTCGGCCAGCAACTCGTGACCGACATCGAGGACGAGCGATACACCGAGTTCCGGTCGCTTCCACTGAGTCCGTCGGCCGACTTCGTCGGCCGACTCGTCGCCGGACTCCTGTTCGCGTTCGTCGCGTTCCTGTTCGTCGTCGCGGTCAGCGTCGCCACCGGCGCGGGGTACGTCCTTCGCGGTCCCGAGTCGATTCTGGTCGTCGCCCTCGCGTTCGTCCTCATGGCCGTGGTGTGGATGGTCATCGCACTACTCATCGTCCTCACGGTCGGGAACGCCCGGTACGCGAACATCATCTCGCTGAGCGTCGCCCTCGCGTCGTACTTCGGGACCGGGTTCAACGGAACGGACGTGACTTCCTTCGCCGGAAGCGACTGGCTTCTGAACGCCCTGCCGAACACGCTGGCGACCCGACTGATGACCTACCACCTCGCGGACATCCAAGAGTGGGAACCGGCCGGACTCGCGCCGCCGGACCCGCCGAGTTCGCTGGCGTACCTCGGTCTGCTTGCGGTCTACGGCGTCGTCTTCCTCGGCATCGGGACCGTCCTCACGAAGAAGATTCTGTACAAGGAGTGACTACGATGAGCCAACCCATTATCGAAGCCAAGAACGTCGAAAAGGAGTTCGGCTCCGACGACCAGATTCTGAAGAACGTGGACCTGCAGGTCGAGGAGAACGAGATTCTCGTCCTGATGGGACCCAACGGCGTCGGCAAGACGGTGTTGCTGTCGTGTCTCGCGGGCGGAGAAGTCCCCTCGAAGGGGGAAGTCGAGGTGTTCGGCGAACCCGCGAGTCCCGACCGGACCGACGTGAGTTTCCTGTTGCAGGAGGCGATGGGAATCGACCGGATGACCGGACAGGAGAACATCGACTTCTACTCGCGGATTCACCCGAACTTCACCGACCGCTGGATGGAGTACGTAGACGAGTTCGGCATCGAGGCCGAACTCGACAAACTCGTCAAGAAGTACTCGGCGGGGATGCAACGCAAGGTGGAACTGTCCATCTGTCTGAGCATCGAGGAACCGGTCTACCTCCTCGACGAACCCACCGCGGGACTCGACCTGTCGGTCATCCAGACGCTCCACAGCATCGTCCGGGACCTGCAAGCGAAGGGCAAGACGTTCGTCATCGCCAGCCACCTGCCCTCCGACGCCGAAATCGCCGACCGCATCGCGTTCATCCCCGACGGTCGGGTGGGCGCGACCGGAACCCCCGAGGAACTGCTCGATTCGCTTCCGACAGTGGTCAGGGTGGACGGCCGGGGCACCGCGACGAAACTCGGCGAGTACGTCGTGGACGGCGAACTGTTCGACGACGGCGGCGAGACCCGAGGCTTCCTCCGGGAGGACGCCTCCCTAGAGGAAGTCCGCGAGGCGTTCGGCGAGGACGGCGACCGAGTGGAGACGGTGGACCCCACCTACACCGACATGTTCAACTACTACGTCCACCTCTCGGAGTGACCGCCTGAAACGCCGGTTTCGAGGGACAGGTCCGCTCCTTCTTGCGATTTTCGCGGCGAAAGCTTTACCCCCGCAGTTGTCCTACCGGGAACACGATGACCGACGAGCGACTTCCGGAGCGACTCCCCGACTCCGGGCGACCCCCGAACGCCGGGACCGACACCGAGGTTGGAGGTGAGGCATGGAACTGATAATCACCGAGAAGGACAACGCCGCGAGACGAATCGCCGCGATTCTGAGCGGCGAGTCCGCCGACGCCGAGCGAAAGAACGGCGTCAACGTCTACAAGTGGGGCGGACGCCGATGCATCGGACTCTCGGGCCACGTCGTGGGCGTGGACTTCCCCGACGAGTACAACGACTGGCGCGACGTGGAACCGGTCGAACTCATCGACGCGCCCATCGAGAAGAAAGCCACCAAGGAGAACATCGTCAGCACTCTGCGCGTCCTCGCGCGGAAGGCCGACCGAGTGACGATTGCGACCGACTACGACCGCGAGGGCGAACTCATCGGCAAGGAGGCGTGGGAACTCGTCCGCGAGGTCAACGACGACGTGCCGATTCGCCGGGTCCGGTTCTCCTCGATTACCGAAAACGAAGTCAAAGACGCCTTCGAGAACCCCGACGAACTCGACTTCGACTTGGCCGCCGCGGGCGAGGCCAGACAGGAAATCGACCTCATCTGGGGCGCGGCCCTGACCCGATTCCTCTCGCTTTCGGCCCGGCAGTTGGGCGACGACTTCATTTCAGTAGGTCGGGTTCAGTCCCCGACGCTGAAACTCATCGTGGACCGCGAGCGCGAAATCGAGGCGTTCGACCCCGAGGACTACTGGGAGCTGTTCGCCGACCTGCTGAAGGACGACGACGGCGAGACGGCGGAGTTCGAAGCCCAGTACTTCTACCGCGACGAGGACGGTAACGAGGCCGAACGCGTCTGGGACGAGGAGACCGCCGAGTCGGTGTTCGAAGCGCTCGAATCCGCGACCGGGGCCGTGGTCGAACGCGTCAACCGGCGCACCCGGACCGACGACCCACCCGCGCCGTTCAACACCACGCAGTTCATCCGGGCCGCGGGGAGTCTGGGCTACTCCGCACAGCAGGCGATGAGCATCGCCGAGGACCTCTACACCGCGGGGTACATGACCTATCCCCGGACCGACAACACGGTCTACCCCGACGACTTGGACCCCGAGGAGTTGCTCGACACGTTCTCTGGCAACTACCACTTCGGCGACGACGCCGACGACCTGCTGGAGTTAGACGACCTTGAACCCACCGAGGGCGACGAGGAGACCACCGACCACCCGCCGATTCACCCGACCGAGGACGTGCCGACGAAAGGCGAGTTGAGCGACGACGAGTGGGAGATTTACGAACTCGTCGTCCGGCGCTTTTTCGCCACCGTCGCCGAGTCCGCGACGTGGGAACACCTCAAGGTGGTCACGGCCATCGGCGACCACACGCTGAAGTCCAACGGCAAGCGCCTCGTCGAGGAGGGCTACCACGCGGTCTACCCCTACTATAACACCTCCGAGAACTACGTCCCCGACGTGGCCGAGGGCGAGGAGTTGACGGTCACGGACGCCCGCATCGAGGACAAGCAGACCCAACCGCCCCGGCGCTACGGCCAGTCGCGGCTCATCGAGACCATGGAGCAGTTGGGTGTGGGGACCAAAAGCACGAGACATAATACCATAGAGAAGCTCTACGACCGCGGCTACGTCGAGGGCGACCCGCCGCGACCCACCCAGTTGGCGAAGGCCGTGGTGACGGCCGCCGAGAAGTTCGCCGATTTGGTGGTCAGCGAGGAGATGACCCGCGAGTTGGAGGAGGACATGACCGCCATCGCGGAGGGCGAGGCCGACCTGAGCGAGGTGGCCGACGAGTCCCGCGAGTACCTCCAGCAGGTGTTCGACGAGTTGCGCGACTCCCGCGAGGAGGTCGGTGACCTGCTACAGGAGTCGCTGAAGGCCGACAAGACCCTCGGGCCGTGTCCCGAGTCCGACCACGAACTGCTGGTCCGCCAGAGCCGAAACGGGTCGTACTTCGTCGGATGCGACGGCTACCCCGATTGTGAGTACACCCTGCCGCTTCCGAACACGGGCAAGCCCCTCATCTTAGACGAGGAGTGTGAGGAACACGACCTGCGCCACGTCAAGATGCTCGCGGGACGCCAAACGTTCGTCCACGGGTGTCCGCTCTGCAAGGCCGAGGAAGCCGAAGAGCAGGAGGACGAAGTGATTGGCGTGTGTCCCGAGTGTGGTGAGGAAGAAGGCGGGAAGTTGGCCATCAAACACCTCCAGAACGGCTCTCGACTGGTGGGTTGCACGCGCTACCCCGACTGCGACTACTCGCTCCCGCTTCCCCGGCGGGGCGACATCGAAGTCACCGACGAGCGATGCGAGGAACACGACCTGCCGGAACTCGTCGTCCACTCGGGCGACGAACCGTGGGAACTGGGCTGTCCCATCTGCAACTACCGGGAGTTCAAGGCCCGCGAGAGCGAGTCCGGGAGCGACCTCGAATCGCTCGACGGCATCGGGTCGAAGACGGCCGAAAAGCTCTCTGACGCCGGAATCGAGAGCATCGAGGACCTGAAGGAGGCCGAAGTCGAGACGGTGGCCTCGGAGGTGCAAGGCGTGAGCGAGGACAGGCTGAGAGGGTGGCAGGCGAAGGCGGATTAATCGGTCGCTACCTGTTGGTGCGTCGGGCAACGACGCACCGCGGCTGTTCCTCTCGGACGAGAGCTATACGAGGATGAATCACAAGATGGTGAACGTCGCGTAGAAGAACGAGTTCCATCCGGAGTGCGCGGAGACGGAGGATTACGAGGCGGTGACGAGTCACTTCGGGCGGCATCGGTTCACGACGTGGTGGCGCGTCCAGCAGAACGCGAACGAGGAACTGGTGAAATACATGCGCGGCGATTCGGTGCGGAAGGGGTCGATGAACGAGCCGATTCACTCGTATCTGCACACGTACTACAAGGACATCGAAGACCTTTACCGAAACAATATCTACCGACTCGGTATTTGAGTGGCGATAATCGCCGCACAACTTTCCGCTATATTCGTATCTTCACGAGTTCTGCCGCCGAAGCGATTACGATAGAGAACACCAAGAGGTAGTAGATGACCAGAGTGTACGTAGTCATCCCTACTAACTCGATTTCAATTGGGTTTCCCATTAGCGGTATCTGAGTCAGGATGATATTGAGGTCGGGAAACAGCTTGTACAGGCCAACGATGACGATTGTTGTAATCCCGATGCCGAGAGTGTGAATCGAGATGTGGAGCGATTTTTTGTAGTATTTTCTCAGTTCCTCGATATGAGCGGTCTCTTCTGATAGGTAGTGCTCAGAAGAGTTGCCCAGCATGACGACTGCATTAATTGTGAACCCGAACAGAATTGCGGTGACACTCAGAATCGGTAGTTCGGCGGCTTCAGAGCTGTTCGATAGTATCACTCCTCCTGTGATACTTACGAAGGAGTAGACGAGCATCCGGCTCCGTGGGTAGCGAATCCTCCCCAAGTAGTTGCTTATCTGTTTTATTGTCCGATACAGATTCAGAATCATTGGGGGTAATTGAGAAAGGCCTCTCTCACGCCTTTCCTTCCTGAGCTACTTGTCTCAACGTATTCTCTAATCGCACGCTCGCCTCCCTCACCGAGTTTCACGATGTTGTCTTTCGTACCCTCAACCCGGACCCGTGTCACGATACCTGATTCGATTAGTTCCTCAAAGACATCAACGTTTGCAAGCCATTCGTCCCGGTCAATGTCGAGCGATATTCGGTGCGCACGCGAAATGTCGAGAAGAGAGGTGATTTTATTTGTGAGATTTACACTTCCGAACCCCCTCTCTTCCCGAATATCTGCATCTTCGGGCGGCTGGAATAGAGAGGCTTTCAAATCATAGTCGTTGGCGAAATCCAGCGTCGTATCTCCGATTGTGTCTGATTCTTGGATAGCCTGTATTGTCTCAGATGAATAGATGGGCGTGACATCCATGCCCTTACACGCATAAACGAAGAAAGAGCCGAAATTGTTCTCTATGAGCAGATTGATTTCGCCATCAATCTTCTTCATCCCCAACTTTCCCTGGACGAAGGCATTTTCATGCTCAGAGATTATTTCATGGATTGTTACTTCGTCCTCTTCTTCCGCCAATTGATGGAGGGCTTTACCGGGGTTAGTCTGCTTGTATAGGTCGGCTATCACCATTTCGCGCTCTTTGCTATACTCCAAGTTATCGACCAATATATTGACGGTCTGATTGCTCAGAACCCGGTCAAGGTCCATTGACTCCAGAAGATTCACCATCCGAGTGATTTCCTTGTCCCCTCCGTTCCCAAAGGCATCTAAGGTCGTATTGTTATTTCGTGGCTCCGCAGTATAGAAAGGAACCTCATTACTGATGCGGTCAAATTATGGAATAATAAACATTTTCCCCCACCGTCAGGACGCGGCAGTTGCGGGCACTATTAGTAGTTCCTGACTGCCATAGTTCACCTGACGATTCTTCCCCGACTGAAGACGCCATCACTTCGAGAGGTTAGTCACTCGGATGTGAGACTGAAGGATTGCCGTTTCGAAATCGCTGTCGGCGACGACGAGATGGTCGCCTGTCGAGCGGGCGGTCGCGGCGATGAGTAGGTCACGGGCAGGCATTCGCTGGCCGTCGTCGAGGAGTTGGTCCTGAAGACGTGCGGCCTCCAGAGCGATGTCGTCGGTGAGGTCGAGAGCGTGGACCCCATCGAAATCTTGGCGGGCCGTAACCACGTCGGTCGAACCACTCCCGAGTACCCCATCGAGGATTTCGAAGACGCAGAGAGAGGAGGTGAAGTAGGGTTCCCCCTGCTCCTGAACGTACTCGACAGTCGAATCAACCCCGTCGAGCATGTCGATGATAACCGACGAATCGAGGAAGGTCATCGCTCGAAACTCTCTCGGGAGCTTTCGACGGCTTCACGGGCACGGTCAGCCACGTCGTCCGACCACGCGCCGATATTGATAGGCTCCTCCTCGTTCGTCAGTCGGTTCAGGAACTCGTCCCACGTTTCATCGTCTCGTTTCAACCGGGAGAGTTTGTCCTTCGTCTCGTTGGAGACCCGGATACTGGTACTCATGCGTATACATTGTGCATACAGGACCGTATTTGTTTCCATGGCCGTGACTCTCGGCCCAGATTCATCGGAGAGTGAGCGCCGCTGGCACTCGCGGCCGTTAAAACGCGGATTCGAAGATGTTAAACCGTATCCTCGGGTTTGAACGCATAATGACTGCACCGTGGGCTGACTGGGACCACATCGTCAAGCTAGACCCCGACAAGACCCTCGTGGAGGGCGAAACCTTCGAGGACGTGTGTCGGACGGGCACCGACGCCCTCGAAATCGGCGGAACGCTCGACATGACCCAAGCGAAGATGCAACGGGTCATCGACGCCTGCGCGAAGTACGACGTGGCGCTGTATCAGGAACCGAGCAACCCGGCCGTCGTGGTCGAGGACAGCGCGCTCGACGGCTACCTCGTCCCGACGGTCCTGAACGCCGGGGACATCGCGTGGGCCACCGGGTTCCACAAGGAGTGGGTCAAGACCAGCGACGTGGACTGGGACCGGACCGCCATCGAAGCCTACGTCGTGATGAACCCCGACGCCAGCGTCGCCGAACTCACCGAGGCCGACTGCGACCAGTCGCCCGAGGACGTGGCGGCCTACGCCGAAGTCGCCGAGCAGATGTACGGCCAAGAAATCGTCTACGTCGAGTACTCGGGCACCTTCGGCGACCCCGACGTGGTGGAAGCGGCCGCGGACGCGCTGGACGAGGCCACTCTCTTCTACGGCGGCGGCATCCACGACTACGAGTCGGCCCGGACGATGGCCGAACACGCCGACGTGGTGGTCGTCGGCGACTTGGTTCACGACGAGGGATGCGAGGCCGTCCGCGAGACGGTCGAAGGTGCCAGAGACGCCAAGAAGACGCCCGCCGAGTCGGTCTGAGCGGGTCCGGGTCGGCGCGGACGAGTCCGAACGACTGCGGCTTTGGGACAACTCCCTCGTTCTTTGAGCAATACATTCCTATCTTTCAGAAACCCTCGCCGTTCTTTCAGAAACGGGATTGATGCCCGACGGACGCGGCGCGTCCGTCGGGCATCGCTTCGACCGGTTTTGGTGATGCGCCGGTTCCGCCGACGCCAGCGATGGCGCTCGGACCCGAACGAGTCCCGCGGAGTCGCCGCGGGGCGGCGACTCCGCGTCGGCGGCGGACGCCGACCACGCGAGTTACCGTTTTCGGGCACACACCGCCTCGAAAGTCGCGATTTCCGCCTCCGTGAACGAGTAACCGAATCGTTCATGTATTCACGGCGCGAAGTGACTGTCGTGATGCCATGAGCGCCATCGAGACCAGCGGCCTGACGAAGTACTACGGCGACACCCGCGGCATCGAGGACCTGTCGTTCTCGGTTCCCGAGGGCGAGGTGTTCGGCTTCCTCGGGCCGAACGGCGCGGGCAAGACCACGACTATCCGGACCCTGCTGGGGTTCGTCGCGCCCACCGGCGGGTCCGCGACGGTCCTCGGCCGCGACGTGACCGACGAAGACGCCCTCATCGAGGCCAAGCGGCGGGTGGGCTACCTGCCGAGTCACCCCGGATTCGACGAGGGCGCGACCGGCCGACGCCTGATTCGCTACCACGCCGACCTCAAGGGCGACCGGCGAAGCGACGAACTCCTCGAACTGTTCGACGCGCCGGTAGAGCGCGAAGTCGGCGAGTACTCCACCGGCAACAGGCAGAAACTCGCCATCGTGCTGGCGTTCATGCACGACCCCGACCTCGTTATCATGGACGAACCCACCTCCGGACTCGACCCCCTGATGCAGGAGCGACTCTACGAGTTCGTCCGCGAGGAGAAGGCCCGCGGGACCACGTTCTTCTTCTCCAGTCACGTCCTGAGCGAGGTCCGGAAGGTGTGCGACCGAGTGGGAATCATCCGCGACGGCCGCCTCGTGGCCCGCGAGGGTGTCGAGGAACTGCTCGACCGGAGCGGCAAGCGCGTCCGCGTCGGCGTGGAGGGGAGCGTAGACCCCGCGGACTTCGAGTTGGCGGGCGTCCACGACTTCGAGACCGACCCCGGTCGCGGCGACGCCTCGTTCATGTTCACCGGCGAGTACGACGCCCTGCTCGACCACCTCCGGAACTACCGCGTCCGGGACCTCGAAATCGAGGAAGCGCCGCTCGAAGACGTGTTCATGCAGTTTTACGACGGCGAGTCGGCCCCCGCGGACGCCGGGACGCCAGCGCAGTCGCCCACCTCGTCGGGAGGTGAGACCGATGCTTGAAATCGCCGAGTACGAGTCCGAACGGCGCATCAAGGGCGCGCTGGTGCTGTCGGCGCTACTGGCCGCGATGTCGCTTCTGTTCGTCGGTCTGTTCCCCTCCATCGCCACGTCCGGCGCGGACTTGGACGCCTACATGGAGAGTCTGCCGCCCGCGATGCGCGCGGCGTTCGGCGCGACGGGCGCGTTCTCCATCGCCACCATCGAGGGCTTTCTGGCGGTCGAACTCTACCAGTTCTTCTGGTTGCTGATGCTGGGCATCTACGCCGCCTACGTCGCGGGCGGTCTCGTCGCGGGCGACGTGGAGCGCGACCGGATGGACGTTCTGCTCGCGGCACCCGTCTCCCGGCGGCGGGTCGTGGTCGAGAAGTTCCTCTCGCTGGTGCCGGTGGTGGTCGCGCTCAACCTCGTGGTCGGTGTGGCCGTCTACGCCACCGTCGTCGCCATCGGCGAGTCCATCCCGGTCGCGGACCTCGCCATGGTCCACCTGCTTTCGGTTCCCTACCTGCTGGCCTGCGGCGCTATCGGCCTGCTCCTCTCGGTGGCGTTCGACGAGTCCGACCCGGCCAAGCGCGGCGGACTCGGGGCCATCTTCGGTCTCTTCCTGTTGGACACCGTGAGCCAGTCAGCCGACGTGGGATGGTTGGGCGCGGTTAGCCCGACCCGATACTACGACCCGACAGCGGTTCTGGTCGGCCGCGAGTACGACCTCGCGGGCGCGGCGATTCTGCTCGTCGGAATCGTCGCGCTCGTGGCGCTCAGCGCCGCGTGGTTCGGGAGGAAGGACATCTGATGCGGGGGTTCGACGCCGACGAACGCGAGCGCATCCGCGGCCGACTCCGCGAGACCGGCCGGGACCTGTTCGCGCGCTACGGACTCGACAAGACCACCATCGCCGACCTGACCGACCCGGCGGGCATCGCCAACGGGACGTTCTACCGGTTCTACGACTCGAAAGAACAGCTCTACTTCGAGATTCTGCGCGAGGAGGGCGAACGACTCGCCGAGGACATCATCGCCGACTCCTTCGAGACCCACGACGACCCCGAAGCGGCCATCGTCGCGTTCCTCACCCTGCTCTGCGAGGAGATAGAGACCAACCCCCTCGTCCGGCGACTCGTCGTGGACGACGACCTCTCGCGGTTGATGGCCCAGTTCAGCGACGAACAACTCCGCGAGGAACAGGCCGAGTCGCTCTCGTACGTCGTGCCCTACGTCGAGAAGTGGCAGGCCGAGGGCCGACTCCGCGAGGACGACCCCGAAGTCCTCGCGGGGGTGATGGGCGTCGTGAAGTTCGCGGCCTACCACAAGGACGATTTCCACAGCGAGGAGTTCTACCGGGCGGTCCGGGACGCACTCGTGGAGACGATTGCGGCGGGACTGACCCGGAGTTCCGGGACCGACCCCACGAGCGACAATTGATACCAAACCTCGAACAGTCCTTTTGGGGTTCGGCCGGGAGATTCGTCCGATTCAAATGACCGCGTTTAAGAACGCTCCACGAGAATCCGGTCGTATGGAAGACCGAACGTACACGGCGGACGCCGAACCCGGCGAGACCGCGACGGTCGCGGGTTGGGCGCACGAAATCCGCGACCTCGGTGGCATCGCATTCCTCATCGTCCGGGACACGACCGGCAAGATTCAGGTCAAGTTCGAGAAGGACGAGATGGACGACGACCTCGTGGAGACCGGCATGAACGTCAACCGCGAGAGCGTCGTCAAGGTGACGGGCGACGTGGAAGAGGAAGAGCGCGCGCCGACCGGCGTCGAAATCGTCCCCGAGTCGGTCGAAGTAATCGCCGACGCCGACCCCGAACTCCCGCTGGACCCCTCGGGCAAGGTGGACGCCGACCTCTCGACCCGCCTCGACAACCGCACCCTCGACCTCCGGAAAGACGAGACCAAGGCCATCTTCGAGATTCGCGCCGAAGTCCTCCGGTCGGTCCGCGAGGCGTTCCGCGACCTCGGCTGTACCGAAATCAACACGCCGAAAATCGTCGCCACGGGCACCGAAGGCGGCACCGAACTCTTCCCCATCACCTACTTCGGGCAGGAAGCGTTCATGAACCAGTCGCCCCAACTGTTCAAGCAGTTGATGGTCGGCTCCGGTCTCGAACGCGTCTTCGAGGTGGGTCCCATCTTCCGCGCCGAGGAACACAACACGCCGCGACACCTCAACGAGGCGACCTCCATCGACTTCGAGAGCGCCTTCTACGACCACGAGGACGCGATGGACGCCTGCGAACACGTCGTGAAGTCGGCCTACGAGGGCGTCGCCGAGAACTGTCAGGCGGAACTCGAAGCCCTCGGCTACGAGGACTTCGAGGCTCCGGAGGGCGACTTCCCGCGACTCTCCTACGAGGAGACCATCGAGCGCATCAACGCCACGGGCGAACTCGACGAGCAGTTGGTGTGGGGCGACGACCTGCCCACCGAGGGCGAGAAGGCCCTCGGCGAGGAGATGGGCGGCCACTACTTCATCACCGACTGGCCCAGCGAAATCAAGCCCTTCTACATCAAGGACCACGACGACGACGAGCAACTCTCGACCGGGTTCGACCTGATGCACCCGAACATGGAACTCGTCTCGGGCGGCCAACGTGAACACCGCTACGACCACCTCGTCGAGGGCTTCGAACAGCAGGGACTCGACCCAGAGTCCTTCGAGTACTACACCAAGATGTTCAAGTACGGCATGCCGCCTCACGCCGGGTGGGGTCTCGGTGGCGAGCGTCTGGTCATGACGATGCTCGGACTGGAGAACATCCGCGAGGCGGTGCTGTTCCCGCGGGACCGTCAGCGTCTGTCGCCCTGAAAACTCCGAGAGTCACAGCTCTCGGCAGGTCCTGATGTCTTTTTCGAGGTCGCCGGTCGTGGACGAACTCACCTGCTCCAGTCTGGAATCGCGCACCGAAGAGGATTATAAACGTTATACGGCGTGACGCGAAAGGCCAGAACATGACCGACGACTCGTCGCGGGCGTTCGTGCCGGGGCACGTCACCGGCTTCTTCAGCGTCCACGAGGCCGACGACCCCGAGAAAGCGGGTTCCCGCGGCGCGGGACTGACCCTCTCGGACGGCGTGACCGTCGAGGTCGAACCCGCGGTAGAGACCTCGATGCAGTTGAACGACGAACCGGCCGCGGTCGAAGCGGTGACGCGAGTCCTCTCGGCCCTCGGGGTCGAGGCGCGGGTCCGCGCGACGACCGACCTGCCCGTCGGCGCTGGCTTCGGCGTCTCGGGTGCGGCGGCGCTCGGGACCGCGCTCGCGGCGAACCGAACCTTCGACTGCGGGCGCTCGGAGAACGAACTCGTCGCCATCGCCCACGCCGCCGAAGTCGAGTCCGGAACCGGACTCGGCGACGTGGTGGCCCAAGCCCGCGGCGGCGTGCCGATTCGACTCGACCCCGGCGCGCCCGAGTACGGGCGCATGGACGGCGTGCCCGCGTGGACCCGAATCGAGTACCTGACGCTCGGCGAGCGTTCGACTTCGGCCGTGCTGTCGGGCAACACCGACCGTCTCTCGGAGGTCGGAGTGGACAAACTCGTCCGCCTCGTGGAGGAACCGACACTGCCGACGCTGATGGAGACCTCTCGGGAGTTCGCACGCGAGGCCGACCTGCTCACGCCGGAAGTCGAGAGCGTCGTGGGAGACGTGCTGGCCGAGGGAGGCGAGGCGTCGATGGCGATGCTCGGCGAGACGGTGTTCGCGCTCGGAAACGGCCTGTCTCGGGCGGGCTACGACGCCGAGACCTGCGAGACGTACCCCGCGGGTGCGAGGTTGGAGATGCCATGACCCGACGCACGATTACGACCGACGCCGGGGGTCGGCGCGAGCGACCGCCCGAGACAGCGGTGGTCGAGGCGACGGCCGCCGGTGAGGGGGAGTCGGCCGGGAGCGCGCGAGCGAACGCCCGTGACCTCGCGGCCACCGTGCGGGAGACGCTCGCGGAGCGGGTACTCTCGCGGGACCAAATCGTGACGACCGAACTGCAGGTCAAAGACACCACGCAGGCGTTCGACCCCGACACCGACGCGCCCTACCGCGCGGTCGAACGGCTTCGAATCGACTGCGCGCCCGAGACCGCGGCGGAAGTCGTCGTGCTGGCGACCGATACGGGCGCGACCGTCCCGGACGTTCAGTTCGGCCTGCGCGAGGGGACCCGCCGTCGCCTCGAAGACGAGGCGTTCGGGGACGCGATGGACAGGGCCAGAGAGAAGGCCGAGCGAATCGCGGCCGCCGAAGGGTTGGCGGTCGGCGGGGTCCGCGAGGTGACGACTCAAGGGGGAGGCATGGGGATGTCGAGCATCGTGAACGACGCGCTCGCGGGGAACGGGGACCCGGAACTCCACCCGGACCCCATCGTCGTCTCGAAGGGCGTGGAAGTCGTCTACGAACTCGTCGAGGAGTGAGCGAGTCGCCGGAGACCGAGCGCGGTCGCCCGTGAGCGCGAGATAGGTCGATTTTTCCCGCTACTCCCCGGACTCTCGGGCATGACCGAGATTCCCGACGACCACCCGCGCGCCCAGTCGCTTCGGACCCGCCACCGAATCGAGGAGGGCGTCGAGAAGGGCATCACGAGCAAGCAGGGTCTCATCGCGGAGGGCCGCGGCGAGGCCTACGACTACCTGCTCGGCGAGCGGACCCTCCCGAGCGCCGAGCGAGCGGAGCGAGCGGCCGCCGCCCGACTCCTGCTGGCCGACCACCCCGTCCTCTCGGTCAACGGCAACGTCGCGGCGCTCGTGCCCGACGAGATGGTCGAGTTGGCCGAAACCGTGGGCGCCGACATCGAGGTCAACCTGTTCAACCGGACCCGCGAGCGCATGGAGACCATCGCCGACCACCTGCGCGACCACGGTGCCGAGGACGTGAAGGGGTTGGCCGCGGACGCCCGGATTCCGGGTCTCGACCACGAGCGCGCGAAGGTGGACGCCGAGGGCATCTACGACGCCGACGTGGTGGTGGTTCCGCTGGAGGACGGCGACCGGGCGGAGGCGCTCGCGGAGATGGGCAAGACCGAAATCGTCGTGGACCTCAACCCGATGTCGCGCTCCCCGCAGACCGCCGCGATTCCCATCGTGGACAACATCGTGCGTGCGATTCCGAACGTGACGAGACACGCCCGCGAGTTGGCGGACGCGAGCAGGGAGGAACTGGAGGAAATCGTCGCCGAGTTCGACCGCGAGGCGGCGCTGGAGGAAGCAGAGCGCGCGATTCGACGGGGGGAAATGTAGCAATTTCTACGTTGTGTGTCAACACCCGCTTACACTCGGCAACACCAACTTTTATTGTTGTTGTTACCCTACACACAGCCAAGAACACAATGTCGAGACAGAAGTCAGAGAAACCCCCGTACGACTCGACGCCCTCCAACCTAGAAGCACTGACCCAGCGGTTGCTAAAGGGGCCCGCTCAGACTAGTGAGTTGGTGGGCGACGACGAAATTTCGCTATCTAAACAACCCATCAACAGGAATTTTTCCTACGGAGTTCGGCTCGGTTTCATCAGAGAGACAAAAGAGGGGTATGAAAACACCAACAAGGGTGAAACGCTAGCCCACGTTGGAATTGAAAACGCTGAGTGGTTGTTTGAGGATGCGATGAAAGAAGACCCGCTCTACCGTAGTCTTCTTGAAGAAGCTGTTGAAAAGGCGGGCATCCAGAAGATTCGGGGAATGGACTGTGTGTTGCGTGAGGCTGTGTTGGATGTTTTGATGGAGAATTACAAGTTCAATCTCGGGAAGCGTTCTCTTAAGGCTGCAGCCGCAACCTACTTAAAGACGGTTGATGCTGCTGGATTTGGCACCTACATTCAGGGTGGTGGTGCATACCCTACAAGGTTAGAATTGGATGAAAGCATTTTCGGGTCGTTCTTGCTGAACGAACGAGACGAATTGGGGGATAGCAAAACTGTAGAACGGGAAGAGAAGGAAATTGAAGAGCAAGAGGAAGACAAAAGGAGTGGCACGGTGAGTGTGGCGTGGAGCAAGGGTGTTGCACGGGCCAACCTCAATGTAGATATGGGAAAGTACGAAGAAGGCGAGACAGAAAAGCAAGTCGCCAATTTCATCAAGAATTTAGAGTCGGAACTTAGCACCAAAGAGGTGAAAGAATGAGTTCCAAGGAAATTAAGTTCAAGATTGTTGTAGAAGCATCAAGTACGGATGAGAGAGCCCTAACAAACACCAACCGTCTCCGTTACTTAATTGCCCGAATTGCGGGAACTGTGCTATGGGCCACTTGTTCCTCGCTAGAAGCTCTAGTAACACTTGTCAATTTAATGATTATATACTTTATCTAAGTCATTCAACATAAACGGGCGGGATAGCGTGAATCTCTTGATGGTCGCTCCTTGGTGGCTACTACATGTATCACATACTAGAGCGGGAGCATATGTCAAAACGGATGGACGCGAACAGAGGGAAGTTTCTTCAGGTGGTTTTTAGATACCTACAGCTAGTTATTAGGTATCTATCGGTGGCTTTTGATTCACTACCCGAATCACCAATCCGAGGTTGTCACTCACATCCGAATCTCGGCTTCGAAAAATCACAGTTCCGTGAGCGTCGCTCGTTGCGACGTGTCTTCCGACTCAGGCGCGGACGACGTTCGTCGCGCGCGGCCCCTTGGGGGCGTCTTCGATGTCGAATTCGATGTCAGTTCCCTCTTCGAGGTCCGGGCCGCCGACATCCTCCATGTGGAAGAACACGTCGTCGTCCGCGTCGTCAGTCGAGATGAAACCGTAGCCGCCAGTGTCGTTGAAGAAATCAACAGTTCCTTTCGTTGCAACTGTAGAGAGACCGGATAGGGGGATAACGCTTCCGAGAGTCGCGGTATCACGGGTGTCGGCGGTCGAGACGGGGGATTTCTACGTTCGGGAGCGGCGTAGAGGGTGGGAGGACGCTCGGTAAATCAACCGCCGTGGTGGGATAAAGGGGCCGCCCGCTCGCGTTCACTTCAGTCGTCTCAGCGACCCCTATCCGAGGTGAGCGTCAGCGAACCGAGGATATGTCGCTGAACGACCGTCTCGTGAACGGACGTAAACGAGACCTCGGAAGTCGCACGCCCGCGGAGCGAAGCGAGCAGGAACGTCTTCCGGCGTCGTCGGGAGCGAAGCGACCGACGGCTCTTCACGAGAGACGCGAAGTGACGGTGGCGAGCGGGCGGGGGCTTTCGAGGAAGACACTGCTCTACTGATTCCTGCGGTGCGTAGCGAGCGGGCGGGTTCGTCACGAAGGAGAAACCGACGAGACGCTAGTTGCACCGCACGACACTGCGACCGTAAACGACCGCAGAGACGCAGAACTAGTTTCAGGCTTGAACCAATCAGACCGCAACCGCGACCGCACCGCCACCGCGGGCCACACCCTCCCCAACCGACTGCGTTGCTCGGCCTGCGGCCTGCGCTACTCGTCCCTCGCACGCCGATGGCGCGACACGCTTCGCGGTCGCGCCAGCGCGCGCCGGAGTCGAAGAAGCGCGTCGGTACGCACCGAGACGAACGCGAAACCGGCAGTGAGACCCTGAAAACCTGAACGCGGACCGAAATCACCCCGCTCCCACCCTGCGGACCATTCCGCAACCCCTTTCAACCACCCCGTAATATAACTGGGTTGTATGAGCGAGTTCGACAAGTTCAGCGACGTTGGAGAGGCGGACGTGACCCGCGCAATCGGACAGGAGTGGACCGAGGAGTTCATGGACTTCTCTGACTCCGACGTACTCATCGTCGGGGGCGGACCCTCCGGCCTGATGGCCGCGAAGGAACTCTCCGAGCGCGGCGTCAAGACGATGGTCGTCGAGAAGAACAACTACCTCGGCGGCGGGTTCTGGCTCGGCGGATTCCTGATGAACAAAGTCACCGTGCGCGACCCGGCACAGCACGTGCTGGACGACCTCGACGTGGACTTCAAGCAGTCCCGAGACAGCGAGGGTCTCTACGTCGCCAACGGTCCCCACGCCTGTTCCGCACTCATCAAGGCCGCCTGCGACGCGGGCGCGAAGATGCAGAACATGACCGAGTTCACCGACATCGTGATTCGGGAGGACCACCGCGTCGGCGGCATCGTGATGAACTGGACGCCGGTCCACGCCCTGCCGCGCGAGATTACCTGTGTGGACCCCATCGCGGTCGAGGCCGATTTGGTCATCGACGCGACGGGCCACGACGCGATGGCCGTCTCGAAACTCGACGAGCGCGGCGTCCTCGACGCGCCCGGCATCGGCGACGCCAAAGAGAGCGCCACCGGCATGGACAAGACCGGCGACGATTCGTACGGCGCGCCCGGCCACGACTCGCCGGGCCACGACTCGATGTGGGTCGGCAAGAGCGAGGACGCCGTGGTCGAACACACCGGTCTCGTCCACGACGGCCTGATTGCGACCGGAATGGCGACGGCGACGACCTACGGCCTCCCGCGGATGGGACCGACCTTCGGCGCGATGCTCCTGTCGGGCAAGCGCGCCGCCCAGTGCGCAATCGACGAGTTGGGCGTGGACGCCGACCCGGTGGAGATGACCACTCGGACCGCCTCCGCGGACGACTGATTCCGGGAAACGCGACGCTACCGGTCGTCGCCGTCCGACGGCGTCGCACCGCGAGCCAACAACCCGCCAGCGGTTCCGAGAAGCGCCGCACCGACACCGAAACCGGGAACCGTCGAAGAGGTCTGGGTCTCCGTCGCTTCGGTCGAAGTCGCTCGCGTCTCCGACGCGTCCGTCGAGGCGGTCCGTCGCTCGGTCGTCGCCGACGAAGCGGTCGAAGTCCGAGCGGTCGGCGTCCCTGCACCCGAGAGGGCCATGCTCCACCCGTTCTGTCCCTTGCGTCGGGAACCGACGACGAGGGACTCGCCCGGCGCACGTTCGACGACATCGGCGAGATACGCGGCCCCGTCGCCCACGACTTCGTATTCGTGACTCCAGCAGGGCCGACCCTCCGCGTCGGCCGCTACGACGCCGATTCGGTCGAGCGCGACCAGTCCGGCGAGGAGGTACCCGCCGTCGGTCGTTCGCGCGAGGACGCCGCCCGAGGCGTTCGCCAGCGAGTCGTAGGACCGTCGCCATTCGACCGACCGACTCTCGGTCAGTCCGAGCGCGTTCGACCCGCCGAAGAGGACGAACTCCTCGTCGTCACGAGTCGCGTCGTAGCCCACCTCCGGCGGTGCGTCGGCCACGGTCGTCTGCCAGCGTTCGGTTCCGTCGGGGGCGACACCCGCCAGCCACGGTTTCCGCCCGCCGACGACGACCCCACCGTCGGAGTCCGGGAGGAGGAAGTCCAGCCACTTCGAGTTCTCCTCGCCGTAACTTCTGGACCACCGAAACTCGCCGTCCCCGTCGAACCCGAGTACCCGCACGGAGACGTGATTCGGCCTGTCGAGTTCCGCCGCGACGGTGAATCCGTCGGCCAGTTCGACCAACCGCGTCGTCCCGTTCGGTTCGTACCCCGACGCGAATCCCGTCGCTTCGAGCGACAAGTCGGCGTCGAGGCGCGCGAACCACGAACCAGTCGCCACGGCGTACCCGCCCTCGGTCCTGATAACGTCGGCGTTCGCGCGTCGAGCGTCCTCGGGCACGTCGAGGGCGATTTCGCGTCGCTGGCGGACGGTTCCGCGTTCGTCCACGACGGCGACTCGGACCGGCACCTCGGGACTGGGATGGGAGTCTCCCCGGTTGACGAGAACGTATCCGCCGCCGTGGGCCGGTGCGACCGACCCGACCGCGAGTTCGTCGTACGTGCGTCGACGCGCGACGCCGAGAGCGTCGGAGTCACAGACCGAAGTCGCAGTGGCCGAGCGAGAGACGCCGAGTAGACTCGCGGCCCCCACGAAAGCGGTTTCGAGTACGCGCCTTCGATTCATACGAAAATTCAAGTTAGGTGGCTGAAAAATCTTTTCGGGACCGTCGTTCGACGGCTGTAAGGTTCGAGCGTGTCGGGAGAACATGACCGTCCGGACGGGACGCCTCGGCCGTTACCGGAACTGTTTCACTCGGTGGTAACACAAACTAATACATGGCTGACTAAGTGACACTGTACCGCGCCCCGACCACGGAAGCGGACGCCGACGAAATCGCCGATTGGCTCCGCGAGCGAATCGGCGGCGTCGGCATCGCCGACGCCGCCGACGCGGAAATCGGTGTCGAGGTCCGCGACCGATTTCTGGACGAACACCGCGCCGACGAACTCCCCGAGCAGTTGGCCGACGCGCGGGTTCGCTCGCCGTCCGACCGCGAGACCGGTAACACGATGCTCGGCGTCGTCCGGTACGAGGAGCGCGCGCTCGACCATCCCGAACGCGCGGGCGGCGTCCTCTACGACGGCGCGGCGGGTCGAACCTCAAAGTGTCAGCTATTCTGGCACTCCGAGAAGCCGGGAACGTTCGGTACCCCTATACGACTCCACCGAATAGCCTACTCAACTACTGGCGAATCGGTCCCGAGTCGGGACACGGGAACACGCACATGGCAGGGAACTACATCGACCCGAACCGTCTCTCGCTCGTCCCGACGCGCTCGAACTCGTCGCGGACGGCCTGCGAAACGACGCCGGACTCCTCGGAGAGCGATAGCGACGACCCACCCGTCTCGGCGGTACTGGAATCGCTCGAAGACGACAAGTGCAGGGAGATACTCGCGGCGTTGCGCGAACCGAAGTCGGCGTCCCGACTCTGTGAGGAGTGCGAGTTGGCGAGTTCGACGGCGTACCGAAAGCTCGAACGACTTCGGGAGACGGCGCTGGTCAGAGAGTACACCGAGGTCCGACGCGACGGCCCGAACGTCACGCTGTACGAACGTGACTTCACGGAAATCGCCATCAGCATCGACGACGACGAGGAGTTTTCGGTCGCCATCGACAGACCCGCCGAGGGCCCCGAAGACCGGATGGCGACGTTCTGGTCCGAGATGAAAAACGAATCATGAGCGAGCATCTCGTTCTGTTCCTCGGCATCGTGAAAATCGCCGCGCTGGTACTCGGAAGCGTCGTCACTCTGCTCGCGTACCGGGCCTACCGGCGGACCCGAATCGACGGTCTCCAGTACTTCGCGGTCGGATTGCTGGTCATCACCGTCGGGACGTTTCTGGTCGGAATTCTCCACCACGTCTTCGGAGTTCCGAGCGTGCAGGGGATGCTCTTCGAGAGCATCGTCGCCTGTCTCGGCTTCCTCGTCATGATATACGGACTCTACGGCTACTAATCCGAGTCGCCCCGCGCCCGACCCCCTTCGTCTTGTCTCCGTCCTGCCCCTCACCGGTCGTCCCACATCGTGGGAATGCTCCATCGTTCCTTATGACCCGACGACCGACAGTAGCGTGATGAGTCGTTCCAACGCGCCGTCTCGTCGGCCAGACTCGACCGCACAGTCCCCTCGAAATCTCGGGAGGTACCGGCGACGATGAAACCACGGTTGGCCTCGCGGTACGCCGACGCGCTCGTCTCGCACAGCACGTTGGTCGTCGCGCTCGTCCTCGTTCTCACCGCCGTCGTCGGTGCGGGCGCGGTGGTCGGTACCGATGCGACCGGCGGAACCGGCGACGCGGGAATCGACTCGCCCGAGCAAGCCGCCCTCGACAGCATCGACTCCACGTACGAGACCGACGACGCGGTAGTCGCCCAAATCGTCGTCAGAGACGAGGGCGGCGACGTTCTAACCCGCGAGTCGCTACTGCGGAGCCTGCGACTCCAGCAGGCGATGCGCGAGAACGAAACCGTCAACTCGACGCTCCGGGCGAACGCGGGCATCGTGGGCGTTGAAAACATCGTGGCTACGGCGGCCTACTTCGAGGACCGCCCGCCAGCGGGCGGGGCGAACGACACGGCATCGGTCGGACCGAGCGCGGGACGACCGACGCCGACGCTCGACCGACAGATAGCCGCGCTCGAATCGCGCTCGCCCGCCGAGGTCCAAGCTCTCCTCGCACGCGTCCTCGACTCGGAGACGACCCGGTCCGGCCCCAATCCCGCGGCGTTCCTGCCCTCGGACTACGAACCGGGGACGACGAGCGCGGACGCGAGACTGACGCTCGTCTTCCAGACCGACGGGGGCGGTGACTCCGGCGAACCGCAGGACGCCTACGACGCCCAGATTGCGGTCGCCTCGCTGGTCGAAGGGCAGTTCGAGGACGCGTTCGTCTTCGGGCAAGGCATCGTGGACGAGGCGTCCTCGCAGGCCATCGGCGACAGTTTCCTCGTCATCACGCCCGTCGCGGTCGTTCTCTTGGTCGCGGTGCTGACCGTCGCCTACCGCGACCTGCTCGACGTACTCCTGAGCGTCTTCGGTGTCGCCGTCGTCATGGTGTGGCTCGCGGGCATTCAGGGTTGGCTCGCCATCTCGTCGAGTTCCATCCTCATCGCCGTGCCGTTCCTGCTCGTCGGCTTGAGCATCGACTACTCGCTCCACGTCGTCATGCGCTACCGCGAGGCCCGAACCGGGAACGACGCCGGGTCGGGACGGGCCGCGAACGCCCCGGCGACGGCGATGCGAACCGCTATCTCCGGGGTCGTCGTCGCGCTGGCGGCCGCGGCGTTCACCACGGGAATCGGATTCTTCTCGAACTACGTCAGTCCGCTGGCGTCGATTCGGGACTTCGCCGTTCTCAGCGGGACCGGCATCGTTGCGATGTTCCTCGTCTTCGCGGCGCTCGTTCCGACCGTCAAGCTCGAGGCCGAGTCGTTCCTCGAACGACTCGGGCGGGACCGCCGGAAATCCCCGGTCGGAGGCGAAGCGGGGCCGATTCGAGGACTGCTCGAAAGCGCGACGGCCGTCTCTCGGCGGGCACCGCTCGCGGTCGTGTTCGCGGCACTCGTCGTGTCGTCGGCGGGTGCCTACGGCGCGACCGGACTCGATACGGAGTTCAACCGGGCGGATTTCCTGCCGGAGGACGCCCCCGAGTGGATGGAGTCGCTCCCCGAACCCTTCGCGCCCGGCGAGTACGACGTGCGGGAGAACTTCGAGTACGTGACCGACACCTTCCGCCAACGCGGTCAGGGGTCACAAGCCCAGATACTGATACGGGGTGACGTGACCGCGCCGAGTCTCCTCACGGCAATCGAGCGGACCGACCGGAACGTCGACGAGACGGGAACCATCGCCCTCGACGCCGACGGAACTGGCGCAATCGAGAGTCCGGCGACCGTTCTGCGGTCGGTCGCCGCCGAGAACCGGACCGTGGCGCGCGCAATCGAGGCGCGGGACTCGGATGGCGACGGACTGCCCGACGAGGATGTCGGCGCGGTGTACGACGCGCTGTTCGAGGCCGCTCCCGAACAGGCGTCGTCGGTTCTCCATCGAACCGACGACGGGTCTTACGCGTCCGCTCGACTCGTCGTCGGCGTGGAAACCGAAGCGTCCGCCCAGTCGATTGCCAGCGACGTACGGACCGCCGCGGCGAGCGTCGAGGAGAGCGCGCCGGTCACGGCAGTCGCCACCGGCGGCCCGGTCGTCACCGCCGTCGTCCAGAGCGCCCTGTTCGAGACGCTCGTGGAGGGCTTCGCCGTCACCTTGGGCGTCATCCTCGCGTTCCTCGCGGGAGTGTACTGGTGGCGGTACCGCGCGCCAGAACTCGCCGCCGTGATGCTCCTGCCGGTCGTCCTCTCGCTCGCGTGGTTGCTCGGCGCGATGGCGATGCTCGACATCCCGTTCAACAGCGAAACCGTCGTCATCACCAGTCTGGCAATCGGCTTGGGGGTGGACTACAGCGTCCACCTCGGCGAGCGGTTCGTGGACGAACGGCGTCGCGGGGACTCGCTCGCCGACGCGCTCTCGGCGGCCATAACCGGGACGGGCGGCGCGCTCCTCGGAAGTGCGATGACGACCGCCGCGGGTTTCGGCGTCCTCTCGCTCGCGCTCTCCCCGCCGCTCCGGCGGTTCGGTCTCGTGACCGGGTTGAGCATCGTGTTCGCGTTCGTCGCCTGCGTGACCGTGTTACCCAGTCTCCTCGTGATTCGAGAGCGGTTGGGTCGCCGACGCGAGGGCGGGGAGTCGGTCTGACAGACGCGAGTGTTCGATTTCCACGATTTATGCTCGTCGCGCATCACGTCGAAGACGGCGACAGTGCGACTCTGGCAGTCAGTACCCGTCGTTCGGGGCTGGTATCCCCGACCACTACCGCCAAACTGGACTCGTTCTGACATGCATTCCGGGGCGGGTTCCCCGCCCCGGAAACGAGTCGTCACTCGATTCTGCCGCCCGTAATCCGAACCACCCCGAGAGCGTGTTCGCTGTGGGTCGTCCCGTCGGCGCGTTTCCGGAGGGCTTGGCGAGCGGTCTCGACGCGTTCGTCGAGTATCGACCACGGCGCTCGCTCGTAGGCGTCCATCCCGGTCGGCGACGAGGCGACGACCAGCCCTCGAAACGCCTGATTGACCGGCCATCCGAACCATCGGGTCGTCTGGGCCGCGTCGAGGAGCGCGAGGTGGCCGCCGGGCGCGAGCGCGTCGGCCCATCGGTTCACGGCCGCCGCGGGGTCGGCGAGCATCCCCACGACGAAGGTGGCGAGGATGGCGTCCGGCGGGTCGCGGAACTCGACTTCCGTGGCGTCGGCCCGCGCGAGGTGGACGTTCCGCCAGCCCTCGCGTTCGGCGCGGTTGCGCGCTCGCGCCAGCATCCCGCGGGTGAAGTCCACGCCGACGACTCGGCCCTCGGGACCGACTCGCTCGCGGAGGTGCGGGAAGTTCGCGCCCGTCCCGCAACCCATCTCGACCGCGGTGTCGCCGGAGTCGAGCGCGAGCGCGTCGGCCGCCCGCCCGCGCAGGTGCCCGAGTCCGGGCGTCTTGCGCGCGAGGAGGTCGTAGAGGTCGGCCCACCGGCCGTAAAACTGCTGTGCCGCCGCCGTCGCGTCACTGGACATGGCCCGTCGTACGACGGCCGGAAACTAAACGACCGAGGTCGGACGACGAGTAGATGGCGGAGGCGAAGCGCCGGGGCCAAATTTCAGATACATTCTCGTATATTACCTATATAGACTTAGGTTTTAAGGGTGAGGGCGGGACAGGTCCGACCGATGAAAGACACCGACAGGTGGCTCCAGCGACTCGAACTATCAGATTTAATACCTGATAATGTACGGAGGCGGCACGCTCGGAAGTTCTTCGTCGGCGTGTTCGTCGTCATGCTGGTGACCGGAACTGTCGGTGCGGTCGGGTACGCGAACACCCAACAGCGACTGGAGTCGCAGGTCCGCAACCAACTCACCTCCACCGCCGAGTTGCAGGCCGACGGTCTCGACGGATGGATTGCGGGGTTGGAGCGACAGACCCGGACGCTCTCGCAGGCCAAGCAGTTCCAGAACGGCGACGTGGACGAAATCGGACTCTACCTGTTGGACCAACAGCAGTCGCTCGGTGAGGGTATCGTGGCGGTCCACTACGTCGAGGTGAGTTCCGGCGAGATTCTGTCGAGTACGTCCCGCGAAGTCGTCGGCCGGAAGATGTCCGAGGTCGGTGCGACGTGGGACACCGAGACCATCGACGCGAAGACGAACATACCGTCCTACGTCCACGTCGCCAACGACCCCTACGTGAGTCCCGTCTCGGGCGAACGGGCCATCGCGTTCGTCAGTGCGCCGCCCAAGAACACCCAACACGCCGTCGTCGTCGTCGCCAGTCTGGAGGTGCGCGCGAACAACTTCTACCAGACGATAGACGGCGGCCAGACGCTGGTCGTGGACGGGACCGGTGAGACGGTCCTCGACACCACGCCCGAGGCCACCGAGTCGTTCGCGGCGGCCCCAATCGCCGAGGACGCAGGAACCAACCGGACCGGGTTCGAGTCGGCCGGTTCGTCGGTCGTCGGTTACACGGCCGTCGAAGGCACCGACTGGGTGGTGCTGACTCACGTCCCGAAGTCGAACGCCTACGCGATGCGCGACAGCGTGGGGACGAGTCTCGCGGCGATGGTGTTGGCGACTATCGCGGTCCTCGGAATCGCCGCGGTCGGGTTCGGCCGGAGACAGACCAAGACGCTCGAAGACCTCACCGAGTCTGCCGAGGAGATGGAACGTGGGAACCTCGGCGTCGAACTCAGGACCGACCGAATCGACGAGTTCGGACGGCTCTACGACGCCTTCGACGCGATGCGCGACTCTCTCCGCGAGCAAATAGCCACCGCCGAGACCGCGCGCGAAGAGGCCGAGCGAGCCAAAGACGAGGCGGAGGAGGCCCGCCGGGAGGTCGAACGCGAACGACGGGAGGCCAGACGCGCCCGCGCCGAGGCCGAACGACTCGGCGACCGTCTCGAAGAGACGGCCGCCGAGTACGCCGCGGTGATGGCCGACTGCGCCGACGGCGACCTGACCCGGCGACTGGACGACGCCGACAGCGAGGCCATGGCCGAAGTCGCCTGCGCGTTCAACGAGATGCTAGACGAGTGGGAAGAGACCCTGCGGATGGTCCGGGAGTTCGGCGAGACGGTCGCCGACGAGAGCGAGACGGTGAGCGAGACGGTCGCGGACGTGTCGGCCACCGGTCGGGACGTGAGCGAGTCGGTCCAGCAGATAACCGAGGGCGCGGCCGACCAGAACGACCACCTCCAGACGGTTCTGAGCGAGATGAACGACCTGACCGAGACGGTCGAGCGCGTCTCGGTCGCCGCGGACGAGGCCGCAGAGCGCGCCGAACGGGTCGCCCGCCGGGGAGAGGACGGCCGGGAGTCGGCGGCGTCGGCGGTCCGGGAACTCGACGAAATCGAGGTCCAGACCCAACAGACGGTCGAAGCGGTCGAGCAGTTGAACGACCTCGTGTCCGACATCGAGGACGTGACGGAGTTCATCACCGACGTGGCCGACCAGACCCACGTTCTCGCACTCAACGCGTCCATCGAGGCCGCACGCGCCGGTGACGCCGGGTCGGGATTCGCCGTCGTCGCCGAGGAAGTCAAGGAGTTGGCCGACCAGACCCGAGACGCGACCGGCGACATCGAGGCGTCCATCGACCGGGTGCGCGACCAGACCGACGACGCCGTGGCGGGCATCCACGAGACTCGTCGGAAAGTCGCCGAGGGGTCCGAGACGGTCGGCGAAGCGGTCGAGGCCCTCGAAGCGGTCGTGGACGGCGTGGCCGAGACCAACGGGGACATCCAAGAAACGAGCGCGGCGACCCAGCGACAGGCCGAGTCCGCGCGCGAGGTCGTCGGGATGGTCGAGGAAGTGGCCTCGATAAGCGAGGAGACGACTGCGGAGGCCCAAACCGTCGCGGCCGCGGCCGAGAGACAGACCACCGCTCTCGGGGACGCCGCCGACGGCGTGGTGGCGCTGTCCGACCGGGCCGACGAACTGAACGCGGTCCTCGACTCCTTCGAGACCGGGAGTTCGGCGTCCGAGTCGTCGGACGCCGAACGCGAAGAGGGACCGGATACCGAGGTAGATACGGAGTCCGAGAGCGAGGCGGACCCCGACCTCCTCAAGCCTCCGTGACCACACCGACGACCGAACGCGCGTATCCGAACACGCTCCGCTGGCGCGGCCGACGCCGTGAAGACGCTGGACGGCGTACGACCGTCGCCATGACAGTCGCACTCACGGAGGACGAGGTAGACAAGAAAGTCGTAGACGGCGACGGGACCGACGTGGGAACGGTCGCCGAAGTCCGCCACGGCACGGCCCACGTCAGCGCCGACGAGGAGACTGTCGAACGGATGCAGGCCCGACTCCCGCAGGGCGGCACCGACGGAAACACCTACGCGGTCCACGACGAGAGCGTCGCCGAAATCACCGACGACCGAATCGTGTTGGACGCCCGGACGTAGGAAAATAGTTGTTAGATATGTATTTTTGTTTGGTAGAGTAGTATACTTATTTGTTAAAGCAGTATTTCGGTTTCTCTCACGGGACGGAGCGACGTATTCGGCGAACTCCGCCCCGGAGCGGAATCGGTGGACGGGACTTCGGAAACTGGAACGAGGGAGACTTAGAAAGCCCCCGCGCGCTCGGCTCCCGCGGCTCGGTGCGGTCCTCGGTCGTCACTGCGTTCCTCCCTGCGGTCCTTCCGTCGCCGGGGTTCGCCGAGCGCGCGGCCCCTTTATCCCGCCACGGCGGTTTATCGGCCGAGCGCGTCCCATCGGTTGGTCGGGCGGGCGCACGCCTCGGCGGACGATTGGCCGAGCGCATTCCGGTGGCTCGAACGGTCTGTCGCCGGACTTCCGCCGTCGTTCGACTCACCCGAACGCTTATCTTCCGGCGAGTCGCTCTGGATAGCGGTGTGACACGATGGGGGAGATACGCTTCGCGTGGTGGAACTTACAGAACTTCTTCGACACGGACGACGACCCAATATCGAAGGACTTCGAGTACACCGCCGAAGAGGGGTGGACCGAGGAACTGTACGACGCCAAGACCCGAAACCTCGCGGACGCGCTCTCGGCGACCCACGGCGGCGAGGGGCCGGAACTGCTCGCCGTCTGTGAAATCGAGAAGGACGCGGTTCTGCGCGACCTGTTGGACGAGATGGGGACCGACCACATGCAGGTCGTCACGGACCCCGAGACCCGCGTCCGACAGGAGCAACCGGCGCGGGGGTCCGACGAACTCCCGGCGACCAGCGACCTGCGGGGCATCGACGTGACGATGGCCTACGACGACCGGGTGCTGGAAGTCGTCTCGCAGGCCTCGCACGTCGTCCACCTGCGCTATCGGACCCGCGACATCTTCGAGGTGGTCTTCGAAGTCGTGGAGACCGGCGAGCGACTCGTCGTCGTCGCGGGTCACTGGCCCTCGCGGAGTCTCGGCAAGTACCGGACCGACCCGCTCCGGGCCGCAGTCGCCGAACACGTCGCCTACCTCGTGGAGGACCGCGTGAAGGTCCACCCGGCGCGCTACGAGGAGTTGCGCGAACAGGGCGACGACGAGGCGCTGGCGGCGGTCCGCGACCGGTGGGAGACGAACGTCCTCGTCGTCGGCGACTTCAACGACGAACCCGGCGACCGGAGCGTGACCGAACACCTCAAGGCCTCCAGCGAGCGCGACCGGGTGGTCGGCGAGACCAACGACATCGACGGGTTCAGGGACGAGACCGCCGACTACCGCGGGCAGGACGTGTTCCTCTACAACCCGATGTGGCGGTTCCTCCACGAGGAGAACGTCGGCACCTACTTCATCGACCGACTCCGAAGCGGCGAGAAGTTCGCCAATCGGTATCAGGTCTTGGACCAACTCGTCGCCAGCAGGGGGCTAATCGGCGGCGAGGGCCTCCGACTCGACCTCGACAGCGTGGAAATCGTCCGCGACGAGCAGGTCGCCACGTCGAGCGGTCGGCCCCGCCGGTTCGACAAGGACACCGGAAACGGCGTCTCCGACCACCTCCCCGTGACCGCCCGCCTGACGTTCGAGTGAGTCCGTCCGCGCGAGGGTCGGACCCCCGGTCGGGCCACAGCGGTCTTCCCCGCGCACCCCGAAACCGAGTCATGGAGTTCACCCGAGACGACGAGGGCGCGTCCGTGTTCGACGCCGACCGCGAGAAGATAGGCGTGGTCGTGGAGGTCCGGGACGGCGACGCCTACGTCGAACCCGAACCCAGTCTGGCAGAGGAACTCAAGGCGAAACTCGACTGGGGGAGCCACGAGGCCGACGACGACGCCTTCGCCCTCAAGTCCGACTGGATAGCCGAAATCGAGGACGGCGAGATTCTGCTGAAGAACCGACCGCAGGGGTAGACGAGCGACTGACATCACGGTACGTTCGAGTTCTGTCGTTGCATCGAAAGAATCGTATGGTCTGCGACACAATTACCTACTGAATGAACAAGAAGCTACTCCCGCTTTCTCTACTACGTGCGGCCGACGAGACCGCTATAGAAGGCATCACGCGGTTCCAGAAGCTCGTGTTTCTCGCACAGCGGGAGGAGTTGGACGAAGAGTTGTATCCGTTCAAGGCTGGAAAGTACGGTCCCTTCTCCAAGACCCTCTACGACGACATCGACCGCTTAGTCGAAGAGGGATTTATTACTCAATCCAGCAGAGAGACCTCCTCTTCTAGCGAGAATGAAAAACAGGTGTACATGCTCCAGACAGACGGTGAGGCGGCAGTCGAGAACGGTGTGACAGGCGAAAATGAACGTCTTTCACCAAAACAGTTCGAGGACTTCGTGGAGGAATATAACGATAGAGAGCTGTGGGACCTGCTCGAATACGTCTACGAAGAGTACCCGAGGATGGCAGAGAACAGTAAACTCGACATTTAATCAGATTCTGTTTGCTTACCGTCAGTGTCGTCGTCTGCGAACTCCTTTAATTCCGCTATTTCTTCCCCGGACACTTTCGCGTAGTTGTCGCTGAGAGTCCGTTGGTCGTCCATTTCTGCCTCACGTGCCTCTGCTTCGTCAGCGTTTTCGAGGCGGTCAAACTCAATGTGAGAGATACTCTGATTATGAACGTAGGCGTAGCCTGTCAAGTGATACTCTTCGGCGACTTCACCGTTCTCATCGTATCGTATACGTCGTAGTCCTTTGGGTGGGCTTTCGAGGATTATGTCTCGGCTGATTGCCGTTTCGCCTTCGTCTTCAACGCGACCGTAGAGTTCGTCGCCAGCGTTCGTTCGAATACGAACCGCGTAGCTCTCACCTTCACCACTGTTCTCGGCAATATCGAAGAACCGATGCCAGAGCGAACTGGAAGTGAACAGATTTCGGCCGAAGTCGCAACGACCGAGTACCCCGCCGACCGCTAGTGCGAAAGCCATGAGAACGGAGTAGTAGAAAATGGTGGAAGAAATCGTAGAGAGACGAGTCTGAACCTGTGTAGTCGATAGAGAAAATCGGGGAGAAAAGAAAAAGACTGGAAGAGAAAAAACAAAATAAATAATTATCATTGAAAAAAGGCTAACTCCGAAACTGAGCGCGACCGTATCGATTCTATTGAGCCAATCGCTTCGGTCCGCGATTTGAAGACCTAGTTTCACACCTGCTAGTCCCGGCAATAGAAACAAGATAATGGAGAGTAGTCCTGTTTTAGGAAAGATACCAATTGCCATCTCGTCAGGTTGTCTCTTCCATCAGCTATTCAATCTTCATATTTCAGCCAACCTCGGTGGATTCAACGAACGTCGGTCAGTGACGGTCGAAAAATCTCTTCAGAGCAGGCCCCGCGCCATCTTCGCGACCGACTCGGCGTCGTCGCCGAGCAGGTAGACGATGGGTTCGATGCCGTAGCCGCCGGTGTGATAGAGGACCGTCGCGTCCGGATTCTCGCGCAGGGCCGCGCCGACCACCGCGTCCAAGTCGTCGTACTCGGCGTCGAACTCGACCGCCGCGTAGCCAGCGTCCTCCAGTGCTGCCACGATGTCGGGGTCGTACCAGACGTTGAGCGCGGCGCGGGCGTCGGACCCGTTTCGCCGGGCCGCCAGCAGGATGGAGGCGACGTGTTCGCTCACGCCGAACTCGGGGTCCGAGGGGATGGTCGCCTGTCCCTTCACGTCGAAGATTCGGCCGGGCACGCCAGCCACGTCGTCGATGCCGTCGGCGTCGGGCGTACACTCACAGAGGTTCGACCCCACCGCCGGGATGAGCGAGGCGAACCCGCTGGCGCTCTCGACGATGGTCAACCCGCGGCGGAGCGACGACCGGACGCGCTCGGTCGTCCGCAGGTCGCCTTCGGGGTCGTGGACGTTGAAGTCGCCGCCGTGACCCGCGAGTTCGGGCATCTGGGCCTCGTGAATCTCGGCCACGAGGTCCCGGTCTTCGAGTCGCCGAATCAGAATCTCGATTTCCACGAGGGCTTCGACCCGGCTCATGGTCCCCTCGGCCAGTCCCTCGCCGAGGCGGGCGACGAGGTTCTTCACGCGGTCGTCTTCGAGGAATCGGTCGTTTCGCTCTACTTCGCCGTTGGCGTACTTCGACACCGCGCTTTGGCTGATGCCCAGCAGGTCGGCCACCTCGCTCTGGGTCAGGCCCCGGTCGCGCAGGTCCTCGGCCAACATCGACCGGACCGTGGGGAGAAACTCCTCCACGACGATTTCCTCGGCGAACCTCATCGGTCGCTACCCGCCTTCTGGTCGCCGCCGAACTCGTGGTCGCTCTGGATGCGGGAGGCCTGCGGCCCGGACTGGCCCTGATACTTCGACCCGCGCTCTTCGCCGTAGGGTCGCTCGGCGGGCGTGGTCAACTCGGTGAACGTCAACTGGGAGACCCGCATCCCCGGTTCGAGCGCGACCGGCGCGGTCCCGAGGTTCGACAGTTCGAGCGTGATTTGGCCCTCGTAGCCGGGGTCGCAGAGACCCGCGGTGGCGTGGACCACGACCGCGAGTCGGCCGAGCGACGACCGGCCTTCGACGTGGGCGATGAGGTCGGCCGGAATCTCGACGCGCTCCTTCGTGGTCCCCAGCACGAAGTCGCCGGGGTGGAGGATGAAGTCGTCGCCCTCCTCGACGACCGTCTCGGTGACGTACTCCGAGACTTCCTGCTCGCTGGTGGGATGTATGCAGGGGATGTTGGTGCGCTGGAACTCCAGAAACTCCCGGCCGAGGCGGAGGTCGACGCTCGCGGGTTGAATCTGGAGGTCGAGGTCGTCCAGCGGTTCGACCACGAGGTCACCGGTCTCCATCCGGTCTAGGATGTCGGCGTCCGAAAGTATCATACTCGTAGCAGAGGTGTGAGGGGGGTAAAGCGTGGCGGTCCGGATTTGGCGAGGCGAGTCGGGCGGGTCGGTTCGACGGGGGTCGAGTCCCCGGCTATCATCAGGTCTATACACCGCCCACCCGGAGTGCGTGCCATGAAACAGACCATCGTCGCTCGCTCCGACCTCGGCATGGGACAGGGAAAACTCGCGGCACAGGTCGCTCACGCCTCGCTGTCGGCCTACGAGGAGACCGGCACGAAGGCCCGCAAGCGATGGAAGGGCGAGGGCCAGAAGAAAGTCGTCGTGAAGGGCAACGGCGAGAGCCAACTGTTCGAACTCGCGGAGAAGGCCCGCACGGAGGGCATCCCCCACGCCATCGTCCGGGACGCGGGCCACACCCAACTCGACCCCGGCACCGTGACGGCGCTGGCGGTCGGTCCGGCCGACGACGACCTCGTGGACAAGGTGACGGGCGACCTCTCGCTGTACTGACTCGGCCGACGGTCCGGATGACCGTCGGAGACGGTCGCCGACTCGCTCCAGTACTTATCCGATGATTTGGGCATATCGTCGTCCCAGAGCAACCGAACGAACGAGTACGCGAGAGCGAACGCAACGGAAACGGCAACTGCCAACGGTATCGGGTTCATGTGATAGCAGTCTTAGTTCATCCTGAAACAACTATCGGTCGGGGAGAACGCCGGACTAGCAGTTCGGTAGCTTCGACTCCGACTCGACTCGCAACATCTCGATACCCTCCCGTCGCAGGAAGTCAGATACAAGCGCGCCGACGACCAAGCACCGACGAATGCGCGAGGCGTATCCAGTCGAGCGGGCGGTCGGCATCGAACACTTCGTCAGCGACAGCGACGGCACCGGTGGCCGACTCCGGGCCTCGCCCGAAGACTTCCGGGTCCGGGAGGTAGAGCGGTTCGACGCCGAACCAGCCGACGCCGACACCGGAGCCTACCCCCACCTCGTGGTCCGGGCGACCCTCCGGGAGTGGGACACCAACGACTTCGCCAAGCGACTGTCCGACGCGCTGGGAATCAGCCGCGAGCGAGTCTCGTGGGCCGGGACCAAGGACAAGTACGCGGTCACGACCCAGTTGTTCACCCTCCGGAAGATAGACGAGTCGGACCTCGCGGACGTGTCCATCTACGACGCCGACATCGAGGTGGTGGGTCGGGCCGGGCGCGGACTGGAGTTCGGCGATTTGGCTGGCAACGAGTTCGAGATTGGGGTCAGCGACCCCGAGCGACCCGAGAACGCCGGAGAGATTCGTGACGAACTCCGAGTGTGGGCCGGTGGGTCGGTCGGCGTGCCCAACTTCTTCGGCCAGCAACGGTTCGGGAGTCGGCGACCCGTCACCCACGAAGTCGGCCTCAGCGTCGTCCGCGGCGAGTGGGAGGAGGCGGTCCGGGCCTACGTCGCCAACCCCTACGAGACCGAACCCGAGGGGAGCCAGCAGGCCCGCCGCGAGGTGGCCGACGCCTTCGAAGCGCGCGACTGGCAGGCCGCGCTGGACGCCACGCCGCGGCGACTCGGGTTCGAGCGCGCGATGCTCAACTCGCTGGTCGAGTCGGGCGGCGACGGTCCCGAGGACTTCCGGACCGCGCTGGAAGCGGTCCCCTCGAACCTCCAGCGGTTGTTCGTCAACGCCGCCCAGTCGTACGCCTTCAACCGCATCCTGAGCGAGCGACTGGCGCGCGGCCTGCCGTTCGACCGACCGGTGGCGGGCGACGTGGCGTGTTTCGCCGACGCGGTGGACGGCGTGACCCTGCCGGACCCCGACCGCGAACAGCGCGTGACCGAGCGCCGGGTGGAGACCGTCGCGCGCCACTGCGAGCGCGGCCGGGCGTTCGTGACCGCGCCGCTCGTGGGGACCGAGACGGAGCTAGGAGAGGGCGAACCGGGCAAAATCGAGCGCGAGGTGCTGGAGGAGTTGGACCTCGAACCCGCGGACTTCGACTTGCCGGGCGAGTTCCACTCGACGGGCACCCGGCGGGCGATTCTGGTGCGGACGGACCTCGACATCGAACAGGACCCGCTGACGTTCGACTTCGCGCTCCCGAAGGGGTCGTACGCGACGGTCCTTCTCCGGGAGTTCCTGAAGACCGACCCCGCCGACGAGTGAGTCGGTGTCGGGGTGTCCGGGTTCGGCTATCGGTCGGGGCGTCGTCAGGTTGAAGCGGGCGAGCGACGGAATCGAGTCGAGGCAGGTGTGCGACGGAATCGAGTCGAGGCAGGTGTGCGACGGAATCGAGTCGAGGCAGGTGTGCGACGGAATCGAGTCGAGGCAGGTGTGCGACGGAATCGAGTCGAGGCAGGCGAGTGAACTATCGCCGATGGAACTGACCCGTGACACCGAGCGCGACCGTGTGGAAAGGATACCGGGCGCGACTGTGCGAATGATTCGTCTCCGGCGCGCGCGAGCAACGCGCGCGAGGGACGACCGAGCGAAGCGAGGGAGTCGGTTGGGGAGGGTGTGGCCCGCGGTAGCGGTTGCGGTTCTCATTGGTTCAAGCCTGAAGCTAGACGTTTCGAGTCGTCTTCTTCCGGTCGCAGTGGTGGTGCTGTGCGGTCGCGGTGTCGAACGACGAGCCGTCCGGAGGACACTTCTACAATTTTCTAGGAAACAAAAATATTTGCAAAGCAATCATCTACATTGCTAAACGGGTCTGTTTTCCCGCCGCGAACGGGCCTCAAACCATATCCCGGAAGCCGTCGTATCCCGTCGAGATGAGTTACGCCAACAGAAGCGAGAGCCTCCAGCGTCAAATTGACGACGCCATCGCCGACGGGTGGCGAATTGAGTCCGAGACGCCCGAGCGGGTCGTCCTCGTCAAGCGAAACGTCGGAAGCCTCGGCGTCCACCTGATTCTGGCGCTCCTGACCGGATGGTGGTCGTTCGGTCTCGTCAACCTCGTCTACGGCGGGTACAAGTACCTCAACGACTCCCAGCGGCGGGTCGTCCGCGAGGGCACCGCCTGTCCGGAGTGCGGCGCGTCGGTCGCCGCGGACGCGAGTTACTGCCAGCACTGCGGCACCGACCTCGGCGCGGCGGGGACCGAGACCACGACGACGAGCGAGTCGGCGGCCACGACCGACGCCGAGACCGAACGGTGAGCCGAACTCCGTCGTCGGTCGAAAGCGCGGGACCTAAATTCACACCCGAGTTACCTCCGGCCATGGACTGTCGGCAGTGTGCGTCCCCGCTCGAACGACCGGGCGACTACTGTCTGGTCTGTCGGACGCCCAACGCCGACGCCGTGGTGCTGGAACTCGACCGCGACCGGGCGACCCTGACGATGCTCGACGACGAGGAGGTCGTCGGCGAGACTCACGTCACCACGACGCCCGAGGACGGCGGCGAGGAGGGCGTGGTCGAACTCCGAAACTTCGCGGGGCGGGTCGCCGACGAGGTGCGGCGCAAGCGCCCCGAGGAGGTGTACGCCGCGGGCGACCGGGACGTGCTTCGGGCGACCCGCGACCAACTCCACTACTCGTTCTATCGAATCGGCGACGGAGGAGACGACGGTCCCGTCGAGGCCGTCCTCGCGCGCCGGGGCGACCGGGCGCTGGAGGTCGTAGAGACCGCGCCCGCCGAGAAACTCGGCGGAAGCCACTCGACGCTCATCGGCGACCGGGCGGGCAGGACGGCCATTCAGACCGTCGCGGGCCACCCGCACGTCAAGAAAATCATCCCCGGCCCTATCGACGCTGGTGGGTCGGGCAGTCGGACCGGCGTGCGGGCGAAGGCGACCCGCGCCGACGAGAACGGCAACGTCCGACTGCTCCTCCGGGACGGGTCCAGCGTGCAGGAGAATCGGGTGGTCACGACCGCGATGGACCGCGAACGCGGCGAGCGAGTCCGTGCGGACCTCAACGACGCGCTGGCCGAGGCCGGACTCCAGTAGCGGTACGACGGACGTACTCGCCGAAATCGGGCGACGACCGGTCGGACTCGAAGCCCCAAGCTTCTTGGGGATGGTAATTATATCTAATTACACGATGATTAGCCACTACGACGCGGTTCTCGCGCTCATCCCGCTACTCTCCGGGGGAGGGTATCTGGTCGGTCAACTCACCGGCTTGCCGGGCGCAATCGCGGGTATGATGGCCTCGCTCGCGGTCATCGGCCACGAGTTGTTCAACCCGCCGGTCGACGAGTCCTGAACGCAGTCGTTTCGACGGGGTTGTGGTCGTTGCGTCCGCTCGACGGGGGTACGACAGCCAACTTTCACGATTGGTCCGACGAACCACTCGCCGACGGGTCAACGGGCCGAGAGTAATCGAACTAAATCGGGGGTGTGGCGGATGGTTCCAGTTTCGAGCGTGCGAACGTTGGTCGCACGCGGTAGTCATCATTCTATTTATTGGTCGGCGAAACGGAACGATTCGACGGAAAACGGTCCTGAACCGACTCGCTCACTTTTCGTCTCGGGCGGCTTGCATCCGACGATACGCATGAGTTCCGAGAGGCCCGACCCGCGGAGAAAGCAAACAGTACTTGCCCTCGTGATGTGTCTGGTCGTCAGTACCGCACCTGCGCTTGCGGTCAGTGACGCCGGAGGCGGCGCTGTCGCCGCCTCCGGCGTGTCCGACGCGCGAGCGACGGCGACCCACGCGATGGACTCCATCGACGCCGAGTCCCTGCCGAGCGTCGAGAGCCTTCCCGACGTGACGGGCGAGGCGAACGTCACCGACGCACCGGCCGTCACCTTCGGTCCGGCGGCCCAACAGTTACCCGACGAGAAGCGAGAGGCGATTCGGCGCGGTCTTCGAGAGGCCGCCGCACTCGCCCGACAGCAGGGGGCAGAGACGACGCCTCGGCAGGTCGGGGCCGCGCGGAGCGGTGCGGTGTCGGGCGTCACGCAGAATCAGGACGCGTCGGTTGACCAGATACAGGCGGCGGTAAAGGGGTCCGCGCTGGGTGCGCTGATACAGAGTCAGGCCGCCGACGTGAACCAGCAACAAGTCGCGGCGGGCGTCTCCGGTGCCACCAAAGGGGCGCTCAACCAGCGCCAAGACGCCACCGTCGAGCAGTTGCAGGCCGCCGGATACGGCGCGAGTCACGGCGCAGTCGCCCAAGGGCAGAAGGCCGACGTGACCCAGATACAGAAGGCCGCCGAGGGCGCGGCGGCGGGTGCGGTCGGTGGGGCCAAGAAGAAGCGAATCGACCGCCCCGAGAAGATACGCGAGGCCGCCCAAGGCGGCGCGTACGGGTCGCTCGACGTTGGAAAACACGCTATCGGCGACAAGAAAAAGTACGCCGCGCTCGGGGCCGCCAAGGGAGCCATCGAGCAGAGTCAGGTGGCGAACGTCAAGCAGGTACAGGTGGCGGCGCTCGGGGGGAGCGTCGGCGCGATAGCCCAGAGCCAGAAAGCCAACGTCAAGCAGGTGCAGGCCGCCGGGTACGGGGCCGCCAAGGGCGCGGTGTCCCAGAGCCAGACGGCCAACGTGGACCAGCAACAGGTCGCCGCCCAAGCCGCCGCGAAAGGGTCGCTCTCCCAATCGCAGGTGGCGAACGTCAAGCAGATTCAGTACGCCGCGGAAGGCGCGTGCAAGGGCGCACTCACCTACTGTCCGGCCTGTGCGGGGACGACGATACAGATTAGCACTGTCAACATCGTCCAGATTCAGATTGCCGTCCAGTTGACCGCGGCCGTGACCGCGAAGGAAGCCGCGCGCAAGCGGACGACCAATCCCCACGAAATCCTCCAGCAGGGTCGCATCGGCGCGAAGAAGCGGGTCGCGGTCCTCGACCCGGACAACGACGCCTACCGGGACCGCGACGGCGACGGCGACGGACTCCTCGACGACCAAGAGGAACAACTCGGGACCGACCCGAACGACGCAGACACCGACGACGACGGCTTGACCGACGGCGACGAGGTGTTCGTCTACGATACCGACCCGCAGAACGCCGATACCGACGACGACGGACTCCGGGACGGCCCGGAAGTCGATACGTGGGAGACTGACCCGACTGACCCCGACACCGACGGCGACGGTCTCGCCGACGGCGAAGAAGTCGAACAGGGGAGCGACCCCCTCGACGCCAACGACCCAGAGGAGACCGATACCGACGGCGACGGCCTGACCGACGACCGCGAGCAGGAACTGGGAACGGACCCGCAAAACCCCGATACCGACGGCGACGGGTTGCAAGACGGCCCGGAAGCCGACGAGTTCGGCACGGACCCGACTGACCCCGACACCGACGACGACGGCCTGAGCGACTCCGAGGAGATAGACCAGTACAACACGGACCCGACTGACTCCGACACCGACGACGACGGCATCCCCGACGGCGAGGAGGTCCAACAGGGGAGCGACCCCCTCGACGCCAGCGACCCCGAGTCGGCCGACACCGACGGTGACGGTCTCGCCGACACCGAAGAGGAGCAACTCGGCACCGACCCCGAGAGCCCCGACACCGACGGCGACGAAGTGAACGACTTCGAAGAAGTGGACACCTACGGGACCGACCCGACCGCGGACGACACCGACGGCGACGGCATCCCCGACGGCGAAGAAATCGCACAGGCGACCGACCCCCTCGACGCCAACGACCCCGAGCAGACCGACACCGACGACGACGGACTCACCGACTCCCGAGAGGCGGACCTCGGAACCGACCCGAACGACCCCGACTCCGACGACGACGGCTACTTCGACGGCGAAGAGGTCGCACAGGGGAGCGACCCCTTGGACCCGGACGACCCCGGTCTCACGGCGGTGCAACCGGTGACGACGACCGAAGCGACGACTATCGCTGAAGCCACGACGACCGCGCCGGAACTGACGACGGTCACGACGACCGAGGGAACCGGCACGGCGACGACCACCGCGCCAGAAGTAACGGCGACGACCACCGCGCCAGAAGTAACGACCATCGAAGCGACGACCACGACGACCGAGGAGACGACTACGACGACCGAAGCGACGACTACAACGACCGAAGCGACGACTACGACGACCGCACGAGCAACTACGACGACCGAAGCGACGACTACGACGACCGAAGCGGCGACCACGACCGCAGAACCGACGACCACGACCGGCACGGCGGCCGACACCGATGGCGACGGCCTGACTGACGCACGCGAACAGCAACTGGGCACCGACCCGACCGACCCCGACACCGACGGCGACGGTCTCGCCGACGGGTTCGAGGTCGTAGAAATCACGGAGTTCGGGTTGACACCGACCGACCCGCTGAACCCAGACACCGACGGCGACGGCCTGTCGGACGGCGAGGAACTGCTCGAAGAACCGCTGAGCGACCCGTCGGACCCGGATAGCGACGACGACGGCGTACCGGACGACGAGGAAGTCGCGGGCGGAAGTGACCCCCTCGACCCACAGAGTACGCCGGGTGCGGACGAAGTGGAGACGGCGACCGAAGACGGCGAAACCGCCACGGCCGACAGCGACCGACTCGACGCCGACGGGGAGGCCGACACCGACGGCGACGGCCTGTCGGACGCCCGCGAGCGAGAACTCGGGACCGACCCGCAGAACGCCGATACCGACGGCGACGGTCTCACGGACTTCACCGAACTCGTCGAGTTGCCCGAACTGGGTCTCGACCCGACCGACCCGCTGAACCCCGACACCGACGGCGACGGTCGGTCCGATGGCGAGGAACTGCTCGAAGAGCCACTGAGCGACCCGACGAACCCGGATTCGGACGGTGACGGGTTCATCGACGGCGACGAGACCGCCGCGGGAACTGACCCCTTGGACCCCGAGAGTACGCCCGTCAGCGACGGTGTTGGGACCACGACCGAACGCCCGACGACGACCACCGACGCCACGACGGACTCGGACGGCGACGGACTCGTGGACGCCCGCGAGCGAGAACTCGGGACCGACCCGACCGTCGCCGACACCGACGGCGACGGACTCCGGGACGGCGACGAGGTGGACGCGCTCGGGACCGACCCACTGAACCCCGACACAGACGACGACGGCGTGACCGACGGACAGGAAGCGACGGAGTTCGGCACGGACCCGACCGAAGCAGACACCGACGGTGACGGTCTCACCGACGGCGAAGAGTTGCTGAGCGTCGGCACGGACCCGACCAGCGCCGACACCGACGGCGACGGTCTGGGTGACGGCGAGGAAGTCGCCGAGGTCGGAACCGACCCGTTCACCCTCGACACCGACGGCGACGGTCTAAGTGACGGCGAAGAAGTCCTCGACGTGGGGACCGACCCGACCGTCGCCGACACCGACGGCGACGGCATCCCCGACGGACAGGAACTTCAGTTGGGGACTGACCCGCTGAACCCGGACACGGACGGCGACGGTCTCGCCGACGGCGAAGACCCCGCTCCGACCGACCCGAGCGTCCCCGGTGGAACCGACGACGGACCGGACGGAGGTGAGACGACGACCGTGAACGGTTGACCCGCGAACGACGCTAACTCAAAGGCTTTATCAGCGACCCGGAGTAAATTCGCAGTACTATGGCCGAAGACACCCAAAGTCGAACCGGCAGTGCCGGTCGGTTCGGGGCACGGTACGGGCGAGTCGCCCGCAAGCGCGTCGCCGACATCGAGCGAGACATGAACGCAGACCACGCATGTCCCGAGTGCGGAACCGACGACGTGGACCGGCAGGGAACCGGAATTTGGCAGTGCGACAGTTGCGGCTACAAGTACGCTGGCGGCACCTACCGCCCCGAGACGCCCGCCGGTCGCACGGTCAAACGCTCCATCCGGGCCGCCCTCGGCGAAGACGAAGAATGAGCTACAAGTGTTCGCGGTGTAAGCGCGACGTGGAACTCGACGAGTACGGTGGCGTCCGGTGCCCCTACTGCGGGCACCGCGTCCTCCTGAAGGAGCGAAGCCGCGACGTGAAGGAAGTAGACGTACACTAACGACTCCCTCGTTTTCTCATGGGCGACTCTCACGACACAGTTCTCCAGTTCAGATATGAGTCGCCCGCGCGTGCCCGCGTGGTCGCCCGCGCAGTCGCCCAAGAGGTCGGCGAAATCGACGGCGACCGGTCGTCGGCCACCGTCGAACGCGACGGCGAATCGGTCGTCGTCCGCGTCGTCGCCGAGGACCTCGTTGCGCTCCGAGCGGGGTGCAACACGTGGGGGTCGCTGGTGGAAGTCGCGGAGCGAACGTCCGGGCTAGTCTGACCGATTCGGAGCGCTCGCTCCGCATCGTTCCACCGCCGTCGGCGCGACGGAAAACTGAAAGCGGGGGTTTTTCTGTCCGGGCCGCATCCCCGTAGGTATGCAGGGTAATCTGCCACCGGAAGCACAAGAGAAACTCGAAGAGCTACAGGACCTTCAGGAGACCGCCCAACAGGTCGCCATGCAGAAAAATCAGGCCGAGACCCAGCTCAACGAGGCCCAGACCGCCCTCGACGAACTCGAGGACATCGACGAGGACACCACGATGTACCGCGAAGTCGGCGAACTGCTCGTCAAGACCGGCTTCGACGAGGCCCAAGACGACCTCGACGAGAAGGTCGATAGCCTCGAAATCCGCGTCGAGACCCTCGAAAAGCAGGAAGAGCGCGTACAGGAGCAGTTCGAGAGCCTCCAGTCGGAACTTCAGAACATGCTCGGCGGCGGTGGCGGTCCCGGCGGTCCGCAGGGTCCGGGCATGGGCGGCGGTCCCGGCGGCGCATAGATGCCGAGCGACGACGAAGTCGTCCAGACGGCCGCGGAGGCCGCCGAAGGCCTGATACTGTCTCGCCTGTCGAACTCGGCGGTCAAGGACCTCGACGTGACCGTCTCGTTCGAGGACGGTATCCTCGAAGTGGACGTGTACCTCAACGCGCCCGAGGCCGACGACGAAGACCAAATCGCCGACGACGCCGCGCTCGCGGCGCGGTCGGCCGTAGACGAACTCTTCGCCGAAGTCGAGGACTGACTTCGTTCTCGCCGTTCGGTCTCCCATTTCTCGAAGCCTCGCCGGTACTACAGCATCAATATTATTGCTCTAACGTGGATTTGTGGTTGTCTAACAATTGTAGAGATTGCTTCGGCCGACGTTCCGCTCCGGTCGGCCCGACCGGCACAGTCGTCGGGGAAGTCGTCGTGACGCATGTCCAGCTTCGTACTGCAACTGCCACAACTACAACGACGAACGCCTCGAAAGCCCCCGCCCGCGGTCACGCGAGCGGTGCGCGGCGCGGAGCGCCGCGACTGCGAACGGTGCAACCGTGAGCAAAGCGAGTGTGACCTCGGAAGATGCGGTTTGTCTTCCGGCGGTCGTGGTTCGAGCGCGACGCGCTCGTCATCTCGAAAACCTCCGATTTTCGGTGACTCCGCGGGATATTCTCGCTCGCTCCGCTCGCTCGAATAGTGACCCGCGGAGACGACCACGGTAAACGCGAGCGGGCGGCCCCTTTATCCGCCCCTGTCGATTGGTCGGCCGGGCGCATCCTCGTGGTCCGTCCCACCGAGTGCATCCTCGTGGTTCGGTCTGCCGAGCGTTCGCTATCGGCCCGCCGTCTATCGAACTCAGCGGACACCACAAGACCTATCAGAGACCCCGAACTGCGATGAAACACCGCGGGTAGGGGTACCTTGCGGCGTTCTTTCGACGTTCCTCGACAGTCGAATCGCCGTTCGGCGAAAGCGAGAAATTAATGCGTTCCGCGACGGAGAACGTACCGATGAGCGTCTTGACTGGGTTCACCGTTCCGGGGGAGGACTTCTTACTGGGGTGGACGCTCGAAAGCACCCCCGAGATGCGCATCGAAATCGAACGGGTCGCCGTCGAGGACGAGAACGTGACGCCGTACTTCTGGGCCGCGGGCGGCGACTTCGAGCGGTTCGAGAACGCACTCTCGGACGACCCGACGGTCGAAGAGACCGTCACCATCGAAGACCACGACGACCAGCGACTGTATCAGGTCGCGTGGAAGCGCAACACCGAGGGCATCGTCTACGCCGTCTCCGAGGCCGACGCGACGATTCTTCAGGCCACCGGCGAGGGGACCGACTGGTCGGTCGAGTTGCTCTTCCCCGACGACGAGACCGTCTCGGAGTTTCAGGACTACGCCGCGGCCCACGACCTGTCGTTCGACCTCCGGTGGTTCCACCAGTCGGCCCACCCCGAGGCGTTCGGCAAGTTCGAGGTCACCGACGAACAGCGAGAAGCGCTCGTGACCGCCTACCGGGAGGGCTACTTCGAGGTGCCCGGCGAGGTGTCGCTCGGGGAGTTGGCCGACGAACTCGGTATCTCGAAGAACGCGGCGTCGGCCCGTCTCCACCGTGGCTACGCCAACCTCGTGGAGAACACCCTGATTCACGACGAGTGAGCGTCAGCGAGGACCGACGTTCTGATGGCCCCGGAAGACGTTCTCGGGGTCGTAGGTCTCTTTCACGTCGGCGAGTCGGCCGTAGCTCTCGCCGTAGGCGACTTCGGCGGCGTCCTCGCCCATGCCGGGGAAGTTGACGTACTGTCCTCGCACGGCGTCGAGTTCCCGCACGTCCTCGACGCACTCGCGCGCCCACCGGACGTTGGTCTCGGTCTCGCGCGGGTCGTCCCAGTTGGCCTCGTAGTTGAGGAGGTAGGCGGCGTCTCGGTTCGGAAACGCCGTCTCGTCCTCGCCGACTTCGGCTATCGCGCCGCCCAACTGCCAGAAGTCGATGGTCGTGAGTTTCGAGGGGCAGGTCTCGGCGTGGCCGAGAACGCGGTCCAGCACGTCGTCGGTGAGTTCGTCGAGGTAGACTGACTTCCAGTAGTAGTACCGGCCGTGAGGGTAGTCGGCGTCGAGCATCGTCTGGAGTTCCGCGTAGGCCATCCGCCCGCTGAAATCCGCCAGCGGGTCGGCCAACTCCCGGACGGGCCGAAGCGCGTCCTCGCCCTCCTCGGGGTCCCCGGCGTAGCACCCGAGAACCACGACCGTAGGGTCGCCCCACGACGACTCCGGAAAGTCCGCCTCGTCGGGCACCCACGCGTAGAACGGGAGCGCGCTGACCTCCCGCGGCGCGTCGGCGGCGTACTCCCGGAACGCGGCGAACACCTCGCGGGCCTCGTCGCCGCGGTACCAGACGAACGCAGTCTCGACTTCCGGACCCACCGGGTGGCAGTCGAACTCGAAGGAGGTGACGACGCCGAAGTTGCCGCCGCCGCCCCGGAGCGCCCAGAACAGGTCGGCGTTTCGCTCGGCGCTGGCGACCACGAGGTCCCCGTCGGCGGTCACCACGTCGGCCGACCGGAGACTGTCACAGGACGCGCCGTACGCCCGCCGCAAGTGGCCGAGACCGCCGCCCAACGTGAGTCCGGCGACTCCGGTGTCCGAGACCACGCCGCCGGGGACCGCGAGACCGAACTGCTGGGTCTCCCGGTCCACGTCGGCCCACTGTGCGCCGCCGCCGACCCTGACACGGCGTTCGTCTGGGTCCACCCGAACGTCGTCCATCGCCGAGAGGTCCACGACCAGACCCCCGTCTACGACCGCGTTTCCGGCCACGCCGTGGCCGCCGCCCCGGACCGTGACGGGAACGCCTCGCTCGCGGGCGAACGCGACGGCCGCGCGCACGTCCGCGGCCCCGGTGCAGTAGGCGACCAGCGCCGGTCGCGCGTTTATCATGCCGTTCCAGACTCGCCGGGCCTGTTCGTACTCGTCGTCGCCGGGCGCGACCAGTTCGCCCGCGAAGTCGGCCGCGAGCGCCGAGACTCCCTCTTCGGAAAGTGCGTGTACTGTCATCTCCCCCACCGAAGAGGAGTACGACTCAGGGGCGGATAAACTCGTATCGAGGGTGGGCTGACACCCCGAAACGCGGCGGCGACGAGGCGACGAGTCGCCGACGTATCGGCGACCCGACCGGTCGTCTGGCGGGAATCTCCGGCCTCCGAGCATTTACGCGCCGGTCCCGTAGACGCGGACATGGACGGCCGAAAGAGGGCCGACGACGCCGCGACGGACGCCGACGACCCGGAACTGCGCCGACTGATTTTGAACCCGACGAGCGGCGGCGGCACGCACGTCGAACGTACCCGGCGACTCGCCGACGAGTACGGATTCCCGGTCGTGGAGACCGAGCGCGCGGGCCACGGTGCCGACCTCGCGGAGCAGGCCGCCGACGACGGCGTGGACCTGCTCGCGGTCTGCGGCGGCGACGGGACCCTCCACGAGGCGGTGGTGGGACTGGTCCGGGCCGACGCCCTCGACGCGGTGACGCTGAGCGTCGTCCCCGCGGGCACCGAGAACGTCTTCGCCGAGGACCTCGGTGTCCGGTCGCTCGAAACCGGGTTCGCGGTGGCCGACCGGGGGGAGTCCCGGCGACTCGACCTCGGGGTGGCGGGCGACGAACCGTTCGTCCTCTCGGCCATCGCCGGTCTGCCCGCCGACGCGAGCGCCGCGGCGACCCACGAGCGAAAGAACAGTCTCGGCCCGGTGGCGTTCGTCGTCGCAGGCGTCGAAGAGGCGCTCTCGTTCGACGGTCTCCGGGTCGAAATCGACGCGGTAAGCGACGACGGGGCCGACTACGAGTGGTCAGGCGAGGCGGCGGCGATTCTGGTCGGGAACGTCCGGCAGTTCGCCGCGGAGGGCGGGCAGGCCGACGCCGAGGACGGCCTGCTGGAAGTCACCGTCGTCGAGCGACTCCCGGCCCGAGACGCTCTCGTGGAGTACGTCGAACAGCGCGCCTTCCAGTGGGAGACCGAACACGTCACGGAACTCCACGCCCGGCGACTCGACTTCGAGAGTCCGGTCGGGCAACCGGTCGCCTTCAGCCTCGACGGCGAGATTCGGGAGTTCGAGCGCGTGACCCTCGCCGCCCGGCCGGGCGCGCTCCGAGTCAGAGTCGGCGACGACTACGACCCGGACCCCTGAATCGGGCGAGGGCGTCGGGGGGCGAGAGCGTCCGGACGCTCTCGCCCCCGACGCTCGCGGAGTCACCGGGTCTCGCGGTGGAGACGCCGCAACTGGCGTTCGACCCGGCGGGCCTGCTCCTCGGCGTTGGGGTCGAGGTCCGCGAGTTCGGTCTCGTCGTCGGTCTCTTCGGTCTCCGAACCGTCCCCCGGTTCGTCGTCGTCCATGCTCCTCGTTGCTCGGAGAACTGATATAAATCCGTGCAAACCGGAGCGAAAGTGAAATCCAAACGCAAGCGACGGAAACGTCGGGAACGCGGCGCTACTCCACGGTCGGCACGGGCACGTTATCCAGCACCCGGTCCACGACGGCGGACTTCGAGACGTTGTTGACCTGCGCGTCGGGCGTGAGGACGACGCGGTGAGCGAGAACCGGGTGGGCAACGCGCTTCACGTCGTCGGGAGTGACGAACTCCCGGCCCTGCATGGCGGCGTAGGCGCGGGTTGCCTCGAAGAGACGTTGAGTCCCCCGCGGGGAGACGCCGACATCGACGCGGCGGTCCTCGCGGGTCTCGCGGGCCACGTTCGCCATGTACTCGAGCAGGTCGTCGTCCACCCGGACCGACTCGGGCACCTCGCGGAGTTCGGTCACGAGGCGTTCGTCCAGCACCGTCTCGACGGACGGACTCTGAGTCGAGCGACCCGCCCGCCTGCGGAGCAGTTCGTACTCGCCGTCGAGTTCCGGATAGCCGATGGAGGACTTGACGGCGAAGCGGTCCACCTGCGCCTCGGGCAGGAGGAAGGTCCCCTCCTGTTCGACGGGGTTCTGGGTGGCGATGACGAAGAAGGGCTTGGGGAGTTCGTGGGTGTCGCCGTCAACCGTGACCTGACCCTCCTCCATGGCTTCGAGGAGGGCGGCCTGTGTCTTGGGCGGCGCGCGGTTGATTTCGTCGGCCAGCACCACGTTGGCGAAGATGGGACCCTCGTTGAAGTCGAACTCGCGGCTCTGCTCGTTGAAGACGTGGGTGCCGGTCACGTCCGCGGGGAGGAGGTCCGGCGTGAACTGGACTCGGGAGAACGACAGGCCGAGCGCCGACGCGAACCCCCGCGCGGTCAGGGTCTTGCCGGTTCCCGGCACGTCTTCGAGGAGGACGTGCCCGCTGGCCATCACGCCCAACAGCACGGTTTCGAGAAACTCCCGGTCGGCGATGACCGAGTTCCCGACGGCATCGAGAACGGCGTCACTCTGCTCGTTCGCCTCGGTTACGTCCATACCCTACCCCGTGGCGGGGGACCCGCTTGAAGGTGACGGTCCCCTGAACTGTGCGACGGGAATCGAAATCCCTAATACGGAGAGGGCAGAACATTGGGGTGAGCCGAGGTAGCCTAGCCTGGCCAAGGCGGTTGCTTCGAGAGCAACTGTCCTTCACGGACACAGGCGTTCAAATCGCCTCCTCGGCGCTTTTCCAACTTACAACACTTCGTAGCCGTGCCTCCGTTGCGCTATCGACGCCTGACGACGACTTCCCCCGCGGCAGTCACGGTGACTTCGTACTCCGAGTAGGTGAACGTCACCGTGTTCGCTGTCTCGGGTTCGCCGTACACCGACCGAAAGAGGGCGTCGAGCGCGTCGAGGTCGACGCTCCGGAAAATCGGGTCGAGGAGTTTTCCCTGCTCGTCGCCGACCTGCCCCGGAGACGCCGCACGTCCGGTAGCCGTTCGCAACGCCGCGATTACCGCCTCGCTCGGGAGTTCGTCTTCGGCGGCGGTGTAACTGACTATCTCCTGTCCGGTCTCGTCGGCGTGTTTGGACTTCGCTGCCATCGATATGTGAGAACGAAGGTGGTCTCGATGGGAGTCCTTCCGGGTTCGCCACTCAACGTTTTAAGTATCGGTCTCGTCGGCGATGGTACTCCGCAGGAGCGCCTCCTGTCCGCGCCGGAGGAGCGCGGAGAGGGCTTGACTCGAAATCCCGAACTCATCGGCCAGTTCTGCCGTGGATGTCCCGCGGGGAACTTCGTAGTAGCCACGTTCCAACGCGCGAAGTAGCACTTCCCGCTGGCGGGGAGTCACACCGTAGGCCGCCACCTCGTCGTCCTCACCTCGGTAGAGTCGACGGAGTGTGAACGACAGTCCTCGGTCCTGACACCGCTTGCGGTAGTTCGCCAGCGCCTCGCGGTTGGGAAACTGGGCGCGGTACTCGACGCCTTCGCTGTACAGTTCGATACTGAGGAGCGTGATTCCGAACTCGATAGCGTCGATGTAGGTCAGACCGCGTTCGCCCTCAGACGAGAGGGAGACGCGCAGGAGACAGCGTTCGGGCACGTCCGAGAGAATCTCGAAGTCGGTGAGCGACGGGTCGTTCGGGAGTTCCCGGAAGACTCGTTCGAGGGAGTCTTCGCTCCCCCTCACCCAGAAGATGAGTCGTGAGCGGTCGCCGGGAACCGGTTGTTCGTCCTCGACTTCGAATTCGACTTCGGGGACTCGTCGCCGCGTCTCCTGTAGAATCGGATTCGACAGCGTGTACTCGGCGATGAAACCCATTGTCGTAGTAACTCGTCGGCGAAGTAAGGAGGTTTCGCCGCCGGGACCCGAGTCGCTCCCGACCCGCAGGTGCGTCGGTGCAGGCTATCAGAACAAGAACATGAAGTTGTGGACGCCGAGGAACGCGTACCAGAGACCCGCCGAGCAGTAGGTGACGACCCGGAACGCGGCGGGGTAGTCGTCGGGTGCCCACGCGTCCGGCGCGAGTCGGGCGACGAGTTCGCCGCTCTCGGCCAGCAAGACGACCCCGCCGACGGCGAGGACGACGGTGATGAGGACGCCCGTCACCATCCCGAACTCCGCCATCAGCGTTCGAGTGAGCCACATCGACTCGTAGACGTTCTCGCGGAGCGAGAGGACGGTCACGGTGCTAATCGCGTCGAGGGCTTTACCGACGAACACCACCACGAACAGCGCGTAGCGGTTCGCCCCGACACCGAACCGACCTCCATCGACCGCGTAGGAACCCGGAACCGAACTGTTCGACACGTCACCGACGACGCCGCTTCCGTCCTTTGTTATAGGCCCGCAAAGCGGGGTTAACGACCGTCGAACCCGACTTCAGGCGGTCGTTGTCCGGGACGACGGTCCGGTAACGGCCGAATACTTTCGGGCGTCCGGTCGCGCCGAGGACTCGGCGCGACCGGACCTCAGTTGAGTTGCCAAATCGCGGCGTTGAGCGCGGTTGCGAACCCGACCCAGAGCAGATACGGAACGAGCAGAGCGACCGCGCGTCGGTCGATGCGGGCGAACGCCGCCATCGTTGCGAGAATGGTGGCAAGCAGGGCGAGGATGACGACCAACCCGCCGAGGATGGCCTGCGCGCCGAAGAAGACCATCGTCCACGCGGCGTTGAGGACCAACTGGACGCCGAAGACCCCCAGCGCGACCCGCCGGAGTCGCCCCCGGTCGCTCTGCCAGACGAGGTACAGCGCCACGCCCATCAGGAGATAGAGGGTGGTCCAGACCGGCCCGAACACCCAACTCGGCGGCGTGAACGCGGGTTTGGCGAGCGTCGGGTACCACGTCGCCACCTCGTCGGCGGTCAGAATCGACGGGACGATTCCCGCGAGTTCACAGAGGAGAACGCTTCCGACGAGAACCGCCCAGTCGATACCGGTCTCGCCGCGGGAGCTACGGATGCTGTCGAGGACGGTCATACGGGGAGTAAGACGGCGACGGGCAAAGAGATGAAGGGTCGATGGGGTGAGTCACTCGTCGTCCATCGTCGGAGACCACAGAAACCACCCGGACTAACTCGACGCGCGACCACACCCCGACGAACTCGACGCGCAACCTCAGAAACTCTCCCGACGAACGCTTAAAAAGCCCCCGCGCGCTCGGCTCCCGCGGCTCGGTGCGGTCCTCGGTCGTCACTGCGTTCCTCCCTGCGGTCCTTCCGTCGCCGGGGTTCGCCGAGCGCGCGGCCCCTTTATCCACCCTGTCGGTTGGTCAGCCAAGCGCACTCCTGTCGGTTGGTGGGCCGGAGCTTTCGCTGTCGGTCGATGCGCCGAGCGTTCGCTGGCGGCTGGTCGGCCGGGCGCGACCGGAGATTCGGCGTCGTCGCTCGGCGTTCGAGACAACTAATCAATGCCGAAAGAAGTGATATTATTTCTTTCTCAAACCGATAGATTGCTTTTGGCTCAGTCGTTCGCGGTCGCGGGGTCGGGGTCGCTCTCGGCGGCCAGCAGGCGGTCGAGCGCGTCCACCATCGCGGTGACGCTCGCGCGGGTGATGTCGCCGTCGCTGGACGCGACGGTCACCGACCGGTCGTCGCGGCGCATCTCGACTTCGACCGTCACCACGGCGTCGGTGCCGCCGGTGATGGCGTCCACGTGGTAGGAGTCGAGTTGGGCGTCGGCCACGCCGTCCGGCCCGTTCGGGTCCGAGACCGCCTCGCGGACCGCGCTGACCGCGGCGTCCACCGGGCCGTCGCCGGTGCCGCTGGCGACCCGTTCGTCGCCGTCCACGTCGAGTCTGACGCTCGCGGTCGGAATGGCCCCGCCGCTGGTGGCGGTGAGTTCCCGGAGTTCGATGCGTCGGTCGCGCTCGCGGCCCTGCACGTCCTCGGCGATTGCGAGCAGGTCGGCGTCGGTCACGCGCTTGTTCCGCTCGGCGAGGTCCTGTACTCTGGCGACCACCTCCGCCAGTTCGTCGTCGGTCACGTCCACGCCGTGTTCGGCGAGCGCGGCCTTCGCGCCCGCCCGCCCGGTGTGCTTGCCGAGGACGAGGCGGCGCTCCCGGCCCACCTTCTCGGGCGGGTAGGGTTCGTACATCCGCTCGTCCTTCAGGGTGCCGTCGGTGTGGATGCCCGACTCGTGGGCGAAGGCGTTCTCGCCGACCACCGCTTTGTTCGGCGCGAGCGCCACGTCGGTCGCGTCGGCCACCGTCCGGGCGAGGTCGTAGAGTTCGGTCGTCTCGACCGTCTCGACGCCGTACCAGTGGTTGAGCGCGATGGCGACCTCTTCGAGCGCGACGTTGCCCGCGCGCTCGCCGACGCCGTTGACGGTGGCGTGAACGAGGTCCGCGCCCGCCGCGACGCTGGCGAGAGCGTTGGTCACGGCGAGTCCGAGGTCGTCGTGGGTGTGGGTGCTGGTCGGCCCGAGTTCCGAGAGCCGAGAGACCGCCTCGTACGCCCGGTCGGGTCCGGTGTGGCCCACCGTGTCGGCGAAGCAAAAGCGGTCGGCACCCGCGTCGTGGGCGGTCTCGGCGAGGCGTTCGAGGAAGTCCAAGTCGGCCCGAGAGCCGTCCTCGCCGATGACCTCGACCCAGAGACCGTGGTCGCGGGCGTGCGCCACGAGGTCGGCGGTCGTCTCGACGACCTCCTCGCGCGAGCTACCGACCTTCTGTTCGACGTGGCGGTCGCTGGCGGGGACGACGAGGTTCACGCCGTCCACGCCGCAGTCGAGCGCGAGGTCCACGTCGGCCCGGACCCCGCGGGCGAAACTCGTCACCGTGGCGTCGAGTCCGAGGTCGGTGACGCGCTCGATGGTCTCGCGCTCGCCGTCGCCGGTGCAGGCGCTCCCGGCCTCGACGACCGCGACTCCGGCGCGGTCTAGCGCCTCGGCTATCCCGGCCTTCTCGTCGGGCGTGAGTGAGACGCCCGGTGCCTGCTCGCCGTCGCGGAGCGTGGTGTCGAGAAGTTCTACGTCGCGTTCTGAGAGCTGTACGCCGCGGTTCGAGGGAGATGTGTTATCGGGGAAGCCCCCGAATAAATCGTTCACTGGCCATGCTTGACCACACCACACGTTTCCCGCCGACCCAGTTAAGCGGGCCTTTGTGACAGGTGGGCCTGTCGGACCACGAAATTCCCGCCAAGCATATTACGATGCATTGCGTTGCACGACGAATGGAGAACGTCACGACTCGGATGAGCGGCGAGGAGTTGGACCTCGTGGACCGACTCGCCGAGCAACACGACGGGAGTCGGAGCGACGCGATTCGGGCCGCGATTCGGGCCGGAGCGCGCGAGAAACTCGTCCGCGTCGCCCTCGAAAAGTACCAGCACGGCGAGGTCGGGATGCGCGGGACCGCCGAGTAGTCCGGAGTTTACTCGCCCACTTCGGCCGCCGACTCGCCCGCCGAGACCGGAACCTCCCACGCCAGCACCGCCAGCGACCCGGCTATCAGGACGCCACCGGCTATCGCCAGCGCGAGCAACGGCGAGGAAACGTCGGACACCGCGCCGCTCCCGAGTTGGAACGGAATCACGGTCAGGCCGCTGACCATCGCCATCGCGCTCAGAACGGTCGCCCGGCCGACCGACTCGATGCGGTCGTTGACGTACTGGCTGGCGAGCGCCCGCGTCACGTCCGCGGTCCCGCGCGCGAGCAGGAGGACCGGAAGCGCCAGCACCGGGACGAGGTACATCCCGACCAGCGCCGCGCCGACCCCGAACGGGAGGACGAGGAACCACGTCCGAAGCCCGATTCGGTCCTTGATGGCCCCGGCGTAGTAGCTGAATCCCGCCCCGACGAGGCTTATCGCGGCGTAGTACCACCCCAGAAGCGACTCCACGCGAGACGACGAGACCCCGAGGTCCACGACGACCGACTCGAAGACCGGTTGGACGAACATAAACACCAGATAGAGGACCGCGGCGAACAGGACGTAGTAGTAGACGACGAACGCACGAATCCGGCGGTTGGTCACTGCGTCCCGGACGATGCCGAGGCTTCGCCGAAGCGAGAGGTCGTCGGTGTCTGCCGACTCGTAGGTGTCGGGTTCCGACAACGAGAGCAGGGCGACGAGACCGAGCGCAGTGACGCCAGCGGCGACGAAGAAGGGATACGAGAGGTCGATGTTGCCGAGGTAGCCGCCGACGACGGCCGCGACGACGCCGGTCAGGAGCGAGACCGACTCGCCGCGCCCGCGCACGCGGGAGAACTGGTCTTCCGACAGGTCGTCGGTGAGGGTGTCGTAGAGCCACGCGTCTTCGCTCCCCGACCGGAAGTTGTAGCCCATCGACCAGCAGACGTAGAGGGCGACGAGCGCGAGGAACGACCCCGCGAGACCGATGCCCACCAGCGTCGCCGCGATGAGACCCGTGCCGACCAACAGACTGTTCCGGCGGCCGATTCGGTCGCCGACGTACCCGGTCGGCACCTCGCCCAGAACCGTGGTGACGTTGTACGCGGCTTCGAGGACCGCGATTTGGGTGAACGACAGGCCCTGCGAGAGGAAGTAGAGGTACATCACGGGCCGATAGAACTCGACCGCTTTCGTGGCCTTGTAGGTGTAGTACTTGAGAACCGGGGCGGTGGGAACGCCGCCGGAGTCTCCCTCGTTCATCACGCGAGACGATGTGCCCGACGCCTGAAACCTATTGTTAAGACGGAATCGGGTAAATCGTAATACGACAGGAAGTGAAAAAGAGAGGTCTCGGCACTCCGGTCAGGCCACCACTCGCACCTCGTCGCCGACCGCCACCGCGTCGGCGCTCCCCGCCGGGAGTTCGATTAGCCGGTCGGCCTCGGCCTTCGCGATGCCGGTCCACGGCGAGAGGCGTTCTTTCCGGACGACTTCGCCGTCCCGAAGCCACAGCACGTCGAGGGGAAAGGGGACGAACACCATGTGAACGTCCCGAGTCGCCACGCCGTCGAACCGGAAGACCAGCGCGTAGTCGTCGGGAATCGACCGCCGGAACATCAGGCCGCGGGCCTTCGAGAGGAACGAGTCGGCCGTCTCGACTTCGGTGGCGAGGGTCCGACGCTCGCGGTCGGACTCGTGTACCAGTCGCATGAGTTGACGTGTTCCCACCGCCGGGAAAAGCGTTTTCGTCCGCCGGAGGCAGGAACCAAACGACGCCGACTCGTCCCACGCCGTAGCCTTTTGTCCGACGACGACCAACGAGCGCCCGATGAAAGAGACGCCCGCCGGAACCCCGGTCGGCGTGGACGACCCCTACGACCACGCCGGAGTGTGCGACCACCTCACCGACGAGGGCAAGTGCCGGTTCGCCTTCGACAACCCCGAGCAAGACCCCGAGTTCGCCCGCCAGCGTCGGCGCGACGACCTGCGGTGTCCAGTCGCAAATCCGGAAGGAGATTGGGGCTGGAAGTCGTGTCCCCACTTCCGATGCCGGAATCGGGACCGCGAGTGCGTCCGGTGCGGACTCGAAGAGCGCCGGATGGCCCACTCCGACGAGCGACCTCTGCTCGAAGAGCATCACCTCTCGTACGCCGGGTCGGGTGAGAACCTGAGCCACGAGATAACGGTCTACCTCTGTCGGTGGTGCCACGCGAAGGTCCACAAGTCGTGGGCGCGAATCGACGACGACGCCGCTCCCGACCCCGAAGCCATCGCCGAGAAGGAGGGTCGACGGTCGCGCGAGCAGTCCGAAACCAGTTTCGAGTCGGCCGCCGAGCGGTTCGACTTGGACGACGAGTGAGAGTGAGAAAGAAATCCGTTCGTCTCCGTCCGCGCTACCGGCGACGGAGCAGGAGTAGCGCCGCGCTTACGAGAGCGGCGACGGTGGTGACCGGCGTGAATCCGGGGACGCTGGTCGAGTCGCCGTCGTCGCCGAGGTCACTTTTCACCTGCACGTCGGGGTCCTTGGGCGCGTAGTCCTCGCTGTCGGGGATGCCGTCGCCGTCGGTGTCCCGTTCGGTTTTCTTCTCCGAGGAGTCGCCCATCGCGGCGTCGGTAGTGGTCCCGCCCGAGTCGGGCCGAATCACGAACTGCAACGACCCGGTGTCCGCTTCCCGCGCGAGGTCCTTCCGTCCGACCGGGAAGTACGTAATCGAGGAGTGGACGACCTTCCGCCCGGCGCTCGACCCGTACACGTCCGCGTCGATGCTCTTTACCTCGCCGGGTTCGACAGTGAACGTCGAGGTGACGAGTCCGCCGCCGCCGCTCTGGATGTCGCTCCCGCCCTCGATTCGGACGCCGTTGGGGACTTTCAGCGTCAACTGCACCTTGATGGGGCAGTCGTTGGTGATGTCGGTCGCAATCGACCCCGAGATGCGTCCGGGGTCGCCCGTCTCGATGCGGGTGTCCTCGGTGTGCAACTGGACCGCCTGCATCTTTGGCGGTGCGGCCCGACATCCGCCCGAAGGCGGCGGAGTGGTAGTCGTCGTCGGTGCGCCGACGGACGTGGTGGTCGTGGCTGTGGTCGTCGTGGTCGTAATCGGCACGGTGGTCGTGACCGGCGGCGACACCGCGACGGACTTGGTGGTCGTGACCGTCGCACCGTCGTCGTCCACGACGGTCAACTCCACCGTGTGCGTCCCCGCCGCGGCGAACGCGTGCGAGACGCGTTCGCCGCGGGCGGTCGCGCCGCCGCCGAAGTCCCACCGGTACTCCGCGACGGTCCCGTCGGCGTCACTCGACCGAGAGGCGTCGAACGTCACCTGTTGGCCGACCGCGGGGGCCGTCGGCCCGTAGGCGACTGCGGCCGAGGGTGCCCGATTGGGTTCGTAGTCGAACGCGCTCAGGCCGTCGATGCCGCCGTCCCAGTGCTTGCCGCTCCACTCGCCCTGACTGATGTCGGTGTCGCCGCCGGGGGTGAACGCGCCGATGTAGTCGCGTGTCTCGGACCCCCACCAGTCCGTGGCCCGGACGTGGTAGGTGTAGACCGGAACCACGGGCGCGCTGGCGGACACCGTACTCGCTCGGGCGAACTCGAACTTCGTCACCTCACCGGCGTTCAGCGTCACCTGTCGGTCGGTGCCGTCACCGCCCACGTCAAGCGAAACCGCCGTCCCGTCGGTGGTCGCCGCGAGGTAGACGCCGCTCTTGCTCGTCGGATTGTTGGCGTTGTAGTCGGGTTCGCCCGGCAACTGGTAACTGGACTTCGCGTAGGCGACGGGCAACAGACTCACGAGGTAGGTGTAGTCCATGTTGTTCCAGCGTGCGCGTTTGGCGACGACGTGGACGGGACCGGTCGCTTCGACGTGAGCGCCCGCCGATACTTCCGAGACGCTCGTGACCTCGTTTTCGGCGAGCGACTTCGTGGCGTCGAACTGGCCGTCGCCGTCCCTGTCGATTCGGACGGTCACGTCGCTGGCGGCCCCAATCCACAGCGAACCGGCGTCCAGCGGCGCGTAGTACTCCTGTCCGAGTTTCCGCGCGGCCGGGAGTCGGTAGCGAAAGCGGCCGTCCTCGTACGCGCCGAAGTCGGCCGACCCGTAACTGTATCTGGCGTCGAGGGGCTTGTCGGCCTTCAGGACCGCTCCCTTCGCCGGTTTCGTCACCCCGAATCCCTCGCCCGCCGAGACGGTCTTGGTCTCCTCGAAGGTGCCGTCGGCGTTCGCGTCGATTTGGACCGTGGTCGCCTCCGCCGCGGTGACCCGAAGTTTCGAGTGCATCGCACCGGACAACTTCTGTTCGCTGAGCGAGAACGGTAGTCGGTACGTGTACGTCCCGGACGCCTGAAGCGCCGAAGCGTCCGTCGCCCGCGTCTGCCCGTCGTCGGGCGAGAGCGCAGACGACGGGCGCGCCGGGTCGTTCGAGGCGAGTGCGCCGGACGGGACACTGCCCGAGAGCAGTAGCAACCCGACGACCAACGCCACGACGAGCGTGTTCCCAGAACCCGCGGATGTCATACTCACGTTACTCATTCTTTAAAATACCACTTTTTAAACATTGCGTCTGGCGCGAGTTCGGGCGCGAGAGCGGTCCGGAGTGGGTCGAACGACCGGCGGTACCCCGTTCCCCTGCGGTCGCTCGCCGCGTCGGACAAGCACCCCGGAGGCGGCCACGGACCGCAGGTCCGTGGTCCGCCGACCCCGCGCGTATTTCCGCCTCGCGCCCGAACCCGCTGGCATGAACCACGCGACCGAACTCGGGCACGTCCACCTCAAGGTCCGCGACGTGGACCGAGCCGTCGAGTTCTACCGGGACGTTTTCGGTCTCGACGTGACCGAACGCGTCGGCGATTACGCCTTCCTCTCGTATGGCACACACCACCACGACGTGGCGCTACAGGGCGTCGGCCCCGACGCGCCGGGTCCCGGCCGTGGGGTCGGAATGTACCACGCCGCCTTCGAAGTCGAGGACGCCGAGGCCCTCCGGGGGACCTACCGGCGACTCCGAGACCGCGAGGTCGAGGTGTCGCCGGTGGACCACGGTATCAGCAAGGCCCTGTACTTCGCGGACCCGGACGGCAACGGACTGGAAGCGTACCTCGACACCCGCGCCGCGAACGACCGCGAGGAGTGGCGCGGGAAGAGCGAGCGGTTCGACCCGAGCGAGATTAATTCATAGACTATAATGTTATATCTATTACTTGAAAAATATTAAATTGTAGTAGTATGAAATGACTGGTAGAGAATGTCCGAAAACACGTGGCCAGACCTCTACGAGACAGCGTCGGAGTCCGACGACCTCGTGATGCCCGACCAACCGTTACCGTTCCTCGGGGACCTCGTTGAGTTCCTCGACGAAGAAGACTGCGAACGAGTGTTGGAAGTCGCCTGCGGCGAAGGGCGAAACAGCCAGCGGTTCGTAGAGGTCGTCCCGGACCTCGAAGGCTGTGACCTCAGCGAAGACGCCTTGGAGACCTGCGAGGAACGTTGCGGCGACGCGATGACGACCCGTCACGCCGACGTTCGGGACCTGCCTTACGACGACGGCGACTTCGAAACCACCGTGATGCTCGACGCCCTGACCCACCTCCGGGAAGTCGAACTCGTCCTTCGGGAACTCGCCCGTGTCACCGAACCCGGCGGATACGTCGTGTTCAACATGCCTATCGAGGGTGACGACGCCGCCGAAGTCGGACGCCTGACTCACGACCACGGCGTCATCGAGGAGTACCGATACGACGAGTTCGACGACGAAGTGGTCTACACGTTCGTCGGCGACGAGGACGACTTCGAGACACTCTTGGAGAGTTACGGTCTCGAAATCGTCGCTACCGACGAGTACGAGTGGCGTGACCCGCCACACCCGCCCTACCGGATGCAGGAACACGACCACGCTAACGTCCTCGTCTACGCCCGGAAGACTACGTGAGGACGACCGGAGATAAAAAGTGTTTGATACTCCGATGCGTTCGGAACGAACATGAGCGACGAGCGTATTCGATTCAGCGTCGCGGGCGTCACCTCGGGAGTAAAATCCAGTCTCCCCATCGCCGTCAGCGTCGCTACTTACGGGCTGGTCTTCGGGGTTCTAGCGCGCCAGACGACGCTTGGTCCTGCTGAGACCTTGTTGATGAGCGCGACTGTCTTCGCGGCGTCCGCACAGTTCGTCGCGCTCGATTTGTGGGGACGCAACCTTCCGTCGGTCACTATCGTCGTGACGACGTTCCTCGTGAACCTCCGCCACCTGTTGATGGGCGCGTCGTTACGTCCGTGGCTCTCTCGGCTCTCGTCGGGGAAAGTGTACGGGATGCTGTTTTTCCTCAACGACGAGAGTTGGGGTATCACGATGAGCGAACACGCCGACGGCGAGCGAGACGGCGCGTTCCTGCTCGGAAGCGGTCTCATCGTCTTCGTCGCGTGGGTCGGCGCGAGTCTGCTCGGCGTCACCGCAGGGTCGCTCATCAGGAATCCCGCGCGCTACGGACTCGACTTCGCGTTTATCGCGGTCTACATCGCCTTGCTCGTCGGGGTCTGGGACGACCGCGGGGACGCGCTCCCGGTCGGGACTGCGGCCGTAGTCGCGGTCGGGGCCGCGTATCTCCTCCCCGGAGAGTGGCACATCATCTTGGGCGGACTCGTCGGAAGCGTCGTCGGCGTCGTGAGGGATAGCTATGTTTGAGAACCCGCTAGTCGTAGCGACCATCGTCGGGATGGCGGCAGTCACCTACGTCACCCGAATCGGTGGGTTCTGGATGGTCGGTCAGTTCGACCTCTCGGACCGCTTTCACGCGTGGCTGGAGTACATCCCCGGCGCAGTATTAGTGTCGCTCGTCGCACCCAGCGTCGCCAAAGGCGGCCCGGCCGAAGCGGGTGCCGCACTCGCCGCGTTGGTCGTCTCGATTCGGACGGGGAACATCCTGTTCGCTATGTTGGCCGGAATCGGCGTCGTCGTCGCGCTTCGGCAAGTCTTCGGGTGAGACTCGGAAGTCGAAGAGTCCGTTCGACGCCTCCGTATCTTCGAACCCCTTTAGTAGGCCAACTCACTACGCTCGGGCAATGACTCGTATCGTCGTGGTTGACAACCACGGGCAGTTCACGCACCTCGAACACCGGGCGCTCCGCGACATGGGCGTCGATACCGAAATCGTAGACAACACGACGCCGCCGGAGGAAATCGACGCCGACGGACTCGTTCTCTCGGGCGGGCCGAGCATGGACGACATCGGCAACTGCGCCGACTACCTCGAACTCGACGTGCCCGTCCTCGGCATCTGTCTCGGCATGCAGGCCATCGCGCACGTCCTCGGCGGCGAAGTCGGCGAGGGAGAGTACGGCGGGTACGCCGACGTGACCGTCGATATTCTGGACGACGACGACCCGCTGGTCGGGTCGCTCGCGCCCGAGACCCGCGTCTGGGCGAGTCACGCCGACGAGGTGAAGGAGGTCCCCGAGGACTTCGCGCGCACCGCGACCAGCGACGTGTGCGGCGTCGAGGCGATGGCCGACCCCAACCGAGACCTCTACGGCGTCCAGTGGCACCCGGAGGTGGCCCACACCGAGGAAGGCGAAGAGGTGTTCGAGAACTTCCGGGCCATCTGCGAAGCGTAACTTCCGCTCTTTTCGGTGAACTCCTGTCGATGCAACTGCGAACAGCGGAAAAGGTGTAACTGTGTTGTCTGAAGCCCCCGGCCCCTCCATCCTACCCCACGGTTCATTGATTCACCGAGCGCGTCCTCGTGGTCTGTTCCACCGAGCGTACGCCGTCGGGATGCCACCGAACCCCACGCTCTCCGGCGGTTCCTGCCAGACAGCGACGAATTACGCCGGGCACGGACTACCACCTTTTATCCTTCCCGGACGAAACTCCCGAGTATGACAGCGACGCAGGGCGACCTCGCCAGTCTGTCGCGGTACATCTTCCGCGCGCCGCGGTGGTACGCCAGCGTGACGTTCGCGCTCCTCATCGCCGCAGTCGCTGGTGTCGGCGCGTTCGACGCCGGATTCGTGCTGGAGGACGCGTGGCAGGGCGTGTTCTTCATCGGCGTCCCGACGGTCGTCGCCAGTCTCCTGACGACGCCGGTGGACCGCCGGTTAGGGGGGCAGTTGACCTACAACCGGTCGTCGCTACTGGCGCTGACCTGCGAGGCCATCATCGTCGCCATCATGGCGGCGGCGGGTGCCGTGGCCGTCCTCTCGCGGCAACTGGGCCAGCAGTTCGTCTTCGACGCGCTCATCGTCGGTATGGCCTCGGTGTTCGCGCTCCGCCTACTGGTCGTGATGGCCGTCTCGGGCAAGTCGGTCCTCGTGGCCGCTATCCCGGCTAGCCTCCAGACCGGCACGGCCGCCGTGCTGTTTTTCATCTACAGCGGGACCATGAAGTACCTCTACGTCGGGGGCGGCCCGATAATCGACGTGTTCTTCAACCGGGTCGAGGAGGCCCCGCGCGCGCTCAACGTCGTCGAAGCGCAAGACTTCGCCCTGCTCGGACTCATCTGTCTGGTCTACGGTCTCGCAGTGTGGGCGTTCGTGAAGTTCATCGACCGGCCGTGGAAGCGGAGTCTCGGCGTGAGCGTGCTGGACTTCCTCCGGGGGTTCATCGGACACATCGCCGAGGGGACCAACGAACTCGAAGACTTCTTCGAGGACATCGGCGAGGAAGCCGTCGTTCCCGTGACGGTGCTGGCGTTCCGCCGCGAGGACGGCACCGAGAAGGCCCGGTTCGTCCTGCCGATGATTCACCCCGGTCCGATGGGCGAAATCGGCGGCGGCAACCTCCCCAAGCGCGTGGCGCAGTCGGCCGAGGGCGTCGCGTTCCCGCCCCACGCCACCGCGGGCCACGACTTCAACCTCGTCACCGAGCGCGAGGTGGAGACGCTGGTCGAAACCGCCGCCAGCGCCTTCGAGGACATCGAGTACCACGACACCGGGACTCCGGCGGTCCGGGTCCAAGAGGGCGAGGCCAAGATGGTCGGGCAGGCGTTCGGCGACGACGCCCTGCTGGTGGCGACCTACTCGCCGGAGTTCGCCGACGACGTGGAGTACGCGGTGGGTCTCTCCGCGGCGGCGGAAGCCCGGTCCGCGGGCGTCGAGGACGTGATGCTCGTGGACGCCCACAACTGCAACAACGGACTCGAAGGCCCGGACCTCGGCCACGTCTACCCCGGAAGCGAACGCTCGTTCGACATGATGCAGGCCGCAGGCGAGGCGGGCGACCGCCTCGCCGAGTCCGACCAAGCCCCCATCCGGATGGGAGTCGCGTGGGACGAGACCGACTGGGAACCCCTCGACGGCATCGGTCCGCTGGGGGTCCGGGTCTCGGTGCTGGAGGTCGGCGACCACCGCACGGTCTACGTCCTCGTGGACGGCAACAACATGGAACCGGGCCTGCGCGACCGCATCGTCGCTCGACTGACGGGCAAGAGCGCGAGCGAGGAGTCCGGCGGCGCGACCACAGGGTCGAACGCGGTGGCCGCCGACGGCGCGCCGACGCTGACCGCCGACGAAGCGGAGGTCATGACCACCGACACACACGTCGTCAATCAGGTCGAGGCGTCGAATCAGGTCGGCGAGGCCATCGACCGGGACGAACTCGTCGCAGTCGTGGACCGCCTCGTCGCGGAGGCGGTCGGGGACCTCGAACCCGTCGAGGCGGGCATGGCCAGCGAGCGCGCCGAGGTGACGGTGTTCGGTAACGACCGGACCGAGACGCTCGCCAGCCACGCCAACGCGGTCATCTCGATGGGCGCGGCGCTGGCCGCGACGGTGGTGCTAGCGGCGATGGCGGTGAGTCTGCTCATCTTCTTCCTCGCGTCGTCGTAAGGGGATTTTGGGGGTGTCGTTCTTCGGGTTTCGAGTTTCGGATTTCGCGTTGTCGGGAGTGTCGTGAGAACTCGCGGAAGTCGGTGAGACGAGAACTCGCGGAAGTCGGTGAGACGAGAACTCGCGGAAGTCGGTGAGACGAGAACTCGCGGAAGTCGGTGAGACGAGAACTCGCGGAAGTCGGTGAGACGAGAACTCGCGGAAGTCGGTGAGACGAGAAGGAGCTAGCTTCAGGCTTGAGCCAATCAAACCGCACAGCACCGCCACCGCACCGCAACCGCGTGCCTCACACCTCCCCAACCTCCTGCGTTTCTCGGTCGTCGCTCCCTCCGGTCGCTTCTCCCTGCGATACTCGTCCCTCGCGCGGATGGGCGCGACACGCTCCGCGGTCGCGCCCGCGCGCGCCGGGGATTCAAGTAGAGTCGAGCGCACGCCGGAAAGGTCGGTTCGGGAAGAAGTCGGCTGTTCGGAAAGAAGTCAGTTCCGGAGCGCCGAGGTGAGGACCACCGCGGCCAACAGCAGGAACACCAGCGCGGTCACTGGCTGACCCCCCGACGAGACCAGAAAGATGCCGTAGCCCAGACCGCCAGCGCCCACCGCGACCACCGTACTCCCGGCGGCGTGGGTCGCCTCCAGTTGGGTCGTCTCTGCCTCCCGGCCCAACTGCTCGCCGACGTTGATGGCCTGCTCGCCGAGGTCCCACGCCAGCACCGTGGCGATGACACCCGGCAGGAGCAGGAGGGGCGCGCCAGACAGCAGACCGCCGACCAGCGCGCCGACCAGCAGGGCCGCCGCGCCGAGCGTAACCGCGCGCCGGGACCCGCGGACGACCCCGAGCGTGACCGCAAGCAGGCCCGCCGCGCCGCCCGCGAGCGCGAGCGTGGAGGCGAGTGCGCTCGTTCCCGCCGATAGCGCGGCGGCAGTCACCGCGAGCGCAGACGAGAGGCGTGCGGGCGAGCGGTCGATTTCGCGGGTCACGCGAACCCACCTCCGACGCGGGCCATCCGAGCGAGCGCGACCCCGAGCATCTCGTCGGTGTCCCAGTCCACGACGTGAACCCCGGCCTCGCGGAGTTCCGAGACGCGGTGCTTGCGCTGGGTGCGGGCGAACCGCTGGCCCGCGGTGGCCGTCGCCGTGGGGTCGGGGCTGACGACGGTCACGAGGTGGTCCTCGGCGTCGAGTCTCCGGGCGACTTCCGGCCCGAAGTCGTCGCAAAGCGGCGTGACGAACACGACCTGCGAGGAGGCGGGGAGTCGCTTGCGGAGTTGCTTGAGTCGGGTCGTCGGGTAGAACATCTCCTCGGAGGGCGTCGGCGAGAACGCCTCGTGAGTCGCCAGCAGGTCCCGAGCGCGGGCCTGATGGTCGTGTCCCGCGCCGGGCGCGAGCCAGCAGGTCTCGGGACCGAGCGAGGCCAGTCCCACCCGGTCGCCGCCGTCGAGCAGTTTCGTGACGATTTTGCCCGCGGCGTCCACGCCGTACTGGACCGCGTTGCGCTCGCCGTCGCCCCGCGAGAGGTAGGCCTTCTCGCGGGTGTCCACGAGGACGACCACGCTGGCCGCTCGTTCCTCGCGGAACTCGATGGTGGTGAGTTCGCCCGTGCGAGCGAGGCGGTTCCAGTCCACCCGCGAGAGGGGGTCGCCCGGCCGGTACTCGCGGGTCGCGTGGAACTCGACGCCCGACCCGCCCACGTCGGTCGTGACCCGGCCGGTGTACTGGGTGGTCTGGGCGCGGAGGGGCACGTCCACGGTGGTCCCGAGTTTGGGCACGCACCGGAGTATGGTCTCGCACTCGATTTCGCTCTCGACCTCTATCGCGCCGCTGAAGTCCCGGACGATGGCGGTCACGGGGTCGAACTCGTGGTCGCCGCGCTCTGCCTCGACGGTGTAGGAGAGCGTGGCGGACTTGCCGGGTCGGAGCGAGGTCCCGAGACGCGCCGACCCGTCGGTCACGGGCAGGGCGTCGGGCACGCCGTCCACGACTCGGAGGTCCGCAAGCGTCGAGTCGCCGACGTTCTCGACGGTGAGGCGGACCCGAACTTCGTCGCCCGGCAGGGGTTCGTCGTCGCTGACGCTCCGGGTCACGTCGAGTTCGACTTCGGGCGTGCCCGCGGTCCGGGCGTAGGCCGCGAACGCGACCCCGACGACGCCCGACAGCAGGACCAGCGGGCGACTGAACAGCACGCCGAGCGACCCCGCGAGCAGGGCGACGGCGCTGACGCCGCGCCATCGGTTCGTCCGGCGAATCGACTTCACGCTTCGGCCTCCCGGTGGTCGTTCTCGGAGTCGTTCCGGGCGCTCTCGGAGTCGTTCCGGGCGTCCGAGTCGCCGATGGCGTCCGGTTCGTCCCCGGCGTCGTCACTCGGGTCGACCCCGGCCGTCCGCGCCACCGCGTCGGCGGTCCGGCGAATCCGGTACTGGAAGGGCGACTCGGTGCTGACCGCGAGTCTGAGTCGGTCGAACACCGGCGGCGAGGGCGCGTCGGTCCCGCCGAGGAACGACGCGGCGTGAACGTCGTCGGTCCACGTCCCGGCGTCGATGCGCTCGCGGGCCTGCTGGCGCGAGCAGTTCTCTCGGTCGGCGACGGCAGTGAGCGCGGCCGCTTCGAGCGTTTCTCGGAGGTCGGCCCGCTCGCGGATGAGGACCCGGCGCGGTCCGGACCGGAGTTCGGCGACGGTCCGGTCGAACTCGTCGCCGGGGGTCGGCACCGTCTCGACCGTCTCCACGTCGGGGGTCGTCGTGGCCTGCAAGTCGGTGGCCTGCCGGGACCGGGCGACCCGGATTCCTTGGACCAGCGCGAGCAGGCCCACGACCGTCACCGCGGCGTATCCGGTGCCGACGGCCGACGCGAGTCGAGGTTGGACTGCCATCAGGAGACCGAGTGCGACCGCGACGACGCCGACAGCGGTCAGAATCGGGTGGTCGCCGCGGTCGGTCATCGCTTCCCTCCCGCGTACTCGCGCTCGATGCGCCGGAGCGCCTCAACCGCCTGCTGTTCGCGCTCTTCGGTCGGCGACTCGCCGCCGTACCGGACTTCCTCGAACAGCGAAGTGAGTTCGGCCACGTCGTCGCGGTCGATGCCCGCATCGACCGCGGCCGCGGTGAACTCCGCGGGCGTGCTGGACGCGGGGTTGGCAACGTCGAGGTGGTCGGTCATCTCGCTCCACGCGCGGTACACTTCGTTGTCCACGTCGGTCGTCCCCTCGATGCGGTCGGCGGCCTCGCCCGCGGCCCGACCCACCGCGCGCACGTCCTCGGTGTCGTCGGGTTCCGCGACGGTCTCCTCGTCTTCGGGGTCGTCGCCGCTGGAGGAGACGAACAGGAGGGCGACGGCCGCCAGCAACGCGACGCCGAGTCCGGCCATCAGGAGGAAGGACGGGTCGGTGAAACTCGTCCCGGCACCGCCGCCGGGCGCGCCGCTCCCGCCCTCGGGCACGATGGAGACGTTACCCTGCTCGAACAGCGAGGACTGCGTTTTGGGGAGCGGTTCGGTGCAAATCGTGAGCATGGCGTGGGCGAACAGAAGCGGGATTCCCACCGGCCCGGCGTACGCGATGACGCCGAGTCCGCCGAGGCGACGGTAGGCGACGTACCCGCCGAGCGCGAATCCGGCGAGGATGGCCGCGATGGCCCACCACTCGTCGAGGAACGGGTAGCAGGGCAGGTCCACCGCGCCGGAGGCGGGACCCGACGACTGGTTGCCGAGTTCCAGACTGGGCTGGCTGCCGTTCTGCGCGCCCACGTCCGAACTCGGCGACCCGATGCCGAACCCGCCGGACGAGTCGGTCGTGACGGCCGAGTCTAACGTCGCGGCGGCGAACCCGATGGCGACGACTGCCAACAGCGCGAGCGCGACAGGGCGTACGGTATCACGGTCCACGGACGTAGGTAGCGGGATTGATAACTTAGAGGTTCTGCCTCGTCCGCGAAGCACGGCGTTTCTTGCTTGCGTTTTTGCGGTGGAAGAACGATTTTCTCGGTTTTGCCGGTGGGGACGCGAGGGACGCTTCGAGCGCGAGGGCGGTGGACGTGAGAGGAAACAGAGAGCTAGCTTCAGACTCGAGCAAATCAGGACCGCAACCGCACCGCGCCCGACGACGCCAGCGCGCCGACTCGGAACGGTATACAATTCTATGAACAATCTAAATAAGTCTGCACTAATGATATATAAATACGAAAGAATTTTAGAGATTGCTCAGCTCACTCCCCGTCGCTCACCTTTCCGTCCGCTCTGTCGCGCTCCCGCGCGTCGGCGTCCCGGTCGGTCGGGTCGCCGTGGCCCCCGCCACCGGGCGTCAGCACCGTCACGGTCGTTCCGGCCGACACGTCTCGGGTCGTCTTCGCGCCGACCCGCTCGCCGTCGATGCGGTTCTCGCCGAGCGTACCCGACTCGCCGCCGTCGAGACCCTTCGGCGCGTGGCGTCGGCGCTCGGTCAACAGCGAGACCGTCGCGTCCCGTTCGACCGTGACGCTTCGCTCCAGTCCGAGACCGCCGCGGTAGCGCCCGTCGCCGCCGCTGTCCGGGCGGAGCGCGTAGCGTTCGACCCGGAGCGGGTACTCCGCTTCCAGCGCTTCGACCGGCGTGTTCAGCGTGTTGGTCATCCCGACCTGCACGCCGTCCATGCCGTCCTTGGTCGGGCGCGCGCCGAACCCGCCGCCGATGGTCTCGTAGTAGGTGAACCCGCCGTCTCTGCTCCCGATTATCAGGTTGTTCATCGTGCCCTGCCCCTCGGCGGGCACCCGGTCTGGCACCGCGTCGGCCAGCGCCCGAAACACCGCGTCCGTCACGCGCTGACTCGTCTCGACGTTCCCCCCGACCACCGCGGCCGGCGGGTTCGGGTTCAGCAGACTCCCCTCGGGCGCGCTGACCGAGACCGGCGCGTAACACCCGTGGTTCGGTGGAATCTCGGGGTCGGTCACGCACCGAACGACGAAGTAGACCGCGCTCTTGGCGACCGAGAGCGGCGCGTTGAGGTTGCCCGCCACCTGCTCGGCGGTGCCCGCGAAGTCCACCGCGAGCGACGACCCGTCGATGGTCACGGTGGTCTCTATCGGCACGTCGTCGTCGGAAATTCCGTCGCCCTCCAAGAAGTCCCGCGCGCCGTACTCGCCGTCGGGCAGGTCGGCCAGTTCCGACTCGACTCGCTCGCGGGAGTACTCTATCACGGCGTCGAACGCCGCCAGCAGTCGGTCGCCGTGGTCGGCTAGCAGTTCGCCGAGGCGCTCTTCGGCCCGGTCGTTGGCCGCCATCTGCGCCCGGAGGTCGGCCCGTCGCTCGTCGGGCGTCCGGACGTTGGCGAGCAACAGGTCGCGCACGTCCTCGCGTACCTCCCCGCCCGCGACGAGTCTGACCGGCGGCAGGCGCAGGCCCTCCTGATAAATCTCTCGCGCACCCGCGGGCATGCTCCCGGGACTCATCCCCCCTACGTCGGCGTGGTGGGCGCGAGAGACCGCGTAGCCCAGAATCTCGCCCTCTCCGCCCGCGTCGGCGGACGCCGACGCGGGCGGGGAGGGCGCGAGCGCCGAGACGAGCGTCACGTCCGGTAGGTGAGTCCCGCCAGCGAAGGGGTCGTTGACGACGAAGGTGTCGCCCGGTTCGGGGTCGCGTTCCAGCACCGCTCGGACCGCCTCGGGCATCGCGCCGAGGTGGACCGGGATGTGTTCGGCCTGCGCGACCATCCGGCCCTCGGCGTCGAACAGCGCCGTCGAGCAGTCCCGGCGCTCCTTTATGTTCGGCGAGTACGCCCCGCGAATCAGGACCTGCCCCATCTCCTCGGCCACGCTCTCCAGTTGGTTCCGGAGGATTTCGAGTTCCACCGGGTCGATGTCGTCGTCGCTCATCGTCGCCCTCCCTCGTCGCCTTCCAGCACCAGCGTCCCGTCGGGTTCGACCCCGGCCGACCACCCCGGCGGGACGACCAGCGTGCTGTCGGCCTGTTCGCAGACGGCGGGACCGTCGAACGACTCGCCCGCCGGGAGCGACTCCCTGCGGTAGACCGGCGTCTCGCGGACCTCCCCGCCGAAGGTGGCCTCGCGCGCACCGACGCGGGCGTCGTCCGCGCTCTCGCCTGCGCCCTCGTATGCGACCGCGGGCGTCTCGCGCGCGACGGTCGCCTGCGCGCGCAGGCCGACGAGTTCGACCGCCTCGTCCATCCGGTAGCCCGATGCCGTCTCGTGGGTCTCGTGGAAGCGCGCTTCGACCGCCTCGGGGTCGAACGACGCGCCGACTTCGACCGACAACTCGTAGCTCTGGCCCGCGTATCGAAGGTCCGCCTGCCGGGAAATCGCGGCGGACCCCGGGTCGCGCAGGTCGGCGCGCGCTTCGTCGGCGAGGTCCGAGAGAACCGCCTCGACCTCCTCCGCGTCCGCTTCTGCGAGCGTCCTGCGGTAGGTCCGAACCGCGTCCCTCGTCTCGTCGGCCGCGAGCAGGCCGAACGCCGAGAGGACCCCGCAGGCCCGCGGGACGACGACCCGGCCCACGCCGAGGCGGTCGGCCAGCGCCGCGGCGTGCATCGGTCCCGCGCCGCCGAACGCCGCCAGCGCGAACTCCCGGGGGTCGTGGCCGCGCTCGACCGTGACCGCCCGGACCGCGCGAGTCATGTTAGCGTTCGCCACGCGGTAGACGCCGCGGGCGGCCTCGACGGGACCCGACAGGTCCGCTTCGTCGGCGAGGTCGGCGAGGACATCGCGCGCGGCCCCCACGTCCAACGAGAGTTCGCCGCCCAAGGCCGTGTCGCCGCCGAGATAGCCGAGGACGACGTTCGCGTCGGTGACGGTGGGTCGCTTCCCACCGCGCCCGTAGCACGCTGGGCCGGGGTCCGCGCCCGCCGACTCCGGACCCACGCGGAGCGCACCCCCGGCGTCCACCCACGCGACGCTCCCGCCGCCAGCGCCGACGGTCGTCACGTCCACCATCGGAACGCCGACGGGCCGACCCCCGATTTCTGCCTCGGTGGTGCGTTCGACCTCGCCGTCCCGGACGAGGCTCACGTCGCTGGAGGTCCCGCCCATGTCGAAGGTGACGAGACCCGCGGCGTCGGTCGCGGACTCGGCGGTCGCGCTCGCGCCGACCACCCCCGCCGCGGGACCGGACAGGCAGGTCGTCACGGCGTGGTCCCGGACCGTCTCCGCGTCGGCGATGCCGCCGTTCGACTGCATCACCAGCGGTGCCGGGACTCCGGCGTCCTCCGCGCGCTCCACGAGTCGGCCGAGGTAGGCGTCGATTTTCGGGGTCACGTAGGCGTCCACGACCGTCGTCGCGGTGCGCTCGTACTCCCGGAACGCCGCCAGCACCTCGTGGGACGCCGAGACGGGCGCGTCCAACTCCTCGCGCAGAACCTCGGCGACGGTCCGCTCGTTTCCGGGGTCGGCGTAGGCGTGAAGCAGGCAGACCGCCACGCTCTCGGCGTCGGAGTCCCGGATTCGGTCCGCGAGTTCGCGGACCGAATCCGGGTCGGGTTCGCGTTCGACGCCCGAGGGCGTCGAACGCTCCGCAATCTCGAAGCGCCTGTGCCGAGGGACGAGAGGGTCGGGTTTCTCGGCGTCCAAATCGTAGAGCGCGGGCCGGTCCTGTCGGCCGATTTCCAGCACGTCGCGGAATCCCTCGGTGGTGACGAGCGCGGTCCTCGCGCCCGTCCCTTCGAGCAGGGCGTTCGTGGAAACCGTCATCGCGTGCGAGAAGGCGTCGATTTCTCGGGGGTCGAGGTCGGCCTTCTCGCAGGCCTTCTCGACGCCCGCCAGCACGCCCTCGCTCTGGTCGTCGGTCGAGGGAACTTTCGCGGTGACGAGTTCGCCGTCGGGCGTCGAGAGAGCGACATCGGTGAAGGTGCCGCCCACGTCCGCGCCGACGCGGATTTCGTCGGTCATGCGGTTCGAGTGTCGCCGAACGTCCGAATAGTTGGCGCTTGCGGAAGGCGGCGACGACCGGACCGACTCACCCGATGTCCGCGCGCTCGAACCGCCAGTAGCCCAGCGCGACCGGCACGACCAGCCAGACCACCAGAATCACGAGTCCGAACCAGTTCTGGACGTAGAAGGGCACCGACGACCCCGCCAACGCCTCGGCGGGGACGATTGGCCCGGCCCCCGAGAACACGATGTCCGAGGCCTGCGTGTAGGCGTTGCGCGGGTTGAGAACCTGCACGAGGTAGAACCACGACGGGAGCAGGGTCCCCGGACCCGGTAGGGTACCCTCCACGAGGTAGTAGACTCCGAGCGGAACGAAGTCCCAGAGGACCTGAAACAGGAAGAACGCGCCGATAGCCAGCGCCATCGCCCGCGAGCGGGTTGCCGCGAACGCCGACGCGCCGATGGCGATGCCGACGAACGTGAGACCGAACAGGACCGTCAGGAGCGTCAACAGCAGGAAATCGACCACCGCGAGTCCGCCGAACAGGGCGAAGAGGGTGAGGGCCGCGCCCGCGAACGCGACGAGGATGCCCGCGGTCACGACCAGCGTTCGACCGACCAACTTGCCCAACACCACGTCCCCGCGGGTGTGGGGCAGGCCGAGCAGAATCTTGATGCTCCCCGACTCTCGCTCGCCCGCGATGGCGAGGTACGCGACCACGAGCGCCGTGAGGGGGATGATGAGACCCGAGGGCGCGGTCAGAAACTGGGTGGCGTCGGGCAGGCCGGGGGCGTCGGCGAGGACGGCCTTCCGGATGTACACCGCCCCGGCGGTGAACAGCAGGAAGACCGCGGTGATGGCCCACAGCATCCGCGAGCGCACCGCGTCCTCGAAGTCCTTCCGGGCGACCACCAGCCAACTCATGCCGTCACCTCCTCGGCGGTGTAGGCCGCGAACAGGTCTTCGAGCGACGCCTGTCGGGTCGTGATGTCGGTGACGGTCGCGCCCTGCGCCTCGACCCGGTTTATCACCTCGGACTTGACGCCGGGGTCGCTGACCGCGACCCGGAGGACGTTGCCGTCCACCGTCGCCTCCGTGACCCCGGGCAGGTCGTCGAGTCCGAACTCGTCGGGCATCCGGTCCACCGTGAGTTCGAGCGTCGAACTCGTTCCGACCGACTCCCGGAGGCCCTCGATGGTGTCCTCGGCGACGAGTCGGCCGTCGTTCATGATGCCCACGCGGTCGCACACCGCCTCGACCTGCCCGAGGATGTGACTGGAGAAGAAGACGGTGGTGCCCCGACTCGCCTCCTCGCGGACCAACTCGCGCATCTGGCGCGCGCCGTTGGGGTCGAGTCCCGACGACGGTTCGTCCAGAATCAGCAGGTCCGGGTCGCCGACCAGCGCCATCCCCAACGCGAGGCGCTGGGCCATCCCGGTGGAGTAGCCCCCGGCCTTCCGGTCCGCGGCCTCCGGCGAGAGACCCACCCGCTCCAGAATCTCGGCGGGGTCGTCGTTGGTCCCCTTCGAGTCCACCGCGAACTCGACGTGCTTGCGCCCGGTGAGTCGGTCGTAGAGGTCGAAGCCCTCGGGCAGGATGCCGATTCGCCGGTGAATCGCTTGGGTCTCGTCTTGGGCGTCGTGTCCGAGGACGGTGGCGGTCCCCTCGGTCGGTCGGAGGTAATCGAGCAGGACGTTGATGGTCGTGGACTTGCCCGCGCCGTTCGGCCCGAGGTAGCCGAACACCTCCCCCTCCTCGACCACGAGATTCAGGTCCTCAACGGCGACCACGCCGTCGCCGAAGCGCTTGGTCAGGTCGTCCGTTCGTATCGCTGGCATGCTTCGATAGTCGATGCGGCGGCGCTTTAGTGTTGGCGAGGTGGTGACTCTCATGATACGCACGCGGCCAGTGACTTCCTCCGAAACCAATCAATAATTTTAGCGACTGTCGAACTCCTCGCGTCGTCCGACCCGCTCTCCACCTCCATCTCAAAATTTAAACCCGATGGCGGGACGAATAGTCCCCATGAGCGATACCGCGGCCGCGAGCGGAGGCCCGACGACGGGCGAGGACCCTTCGGTCGTCCCACCGCCCAAGCCACCCGACGACCCCGAGGCGTGGTACGCGCCCGAGGTCCGAACCCAGTACGAACTCCACCCCGGCGTCGTCGCCACCATCGCCGAGTCCGACGAGGGGTTCGACTACCGGGTCCGGGAACCCGGCCTCTCGCCCGCGGGCGAGGACGCTCTCGAACGCGTGGCCGACCACTTCGCCGACGCCAACCTCGCGCGTCCGCTGACCCGCGAGGGCGCGAGCGAGCGCATGGCCGCCGGGTTCGAACCGAAGTACCGGCGCATCGTGGACCGCCTGACCGACCTGCCGCCCGACGCCCGGCGGCGCGTCGAGTACTTCGCGCTCCGCGACCTGCGGTGTCTCGGCGCGCTGACGCCGCTGGCGTTGGACGACGGCATCGACGTGGCCGACACCGCGGGCGAGCGGTTGGTGGTCCACACCGACGACTACGCGCCCGCCGACACCGCGTTCCCGGCCGACGCCGAGTATCTGGAGCGGTTCGCCAGCGAGCGAGTCGAGACCCACACCGTCGATTTCCGCGAGTTTCGGGTGCCGGTCGTGGTCTATCGGGAGCATCTGCTCGCCAACGACTCCTTTACGACCAAGTACGCCGTGCTGGAACCCGACCTCCTGCCGGGCGACGAGGAGTTGATTCAGGAGTGTAAGGATAGGATTTGGGAGACCAACGTCGATGGCGTGGTCGAAGACCGGGCGGGGTTCGTCCGCGAGCGCGCCCGGACCTTCCTCTCGCGGCGATTGACGGCGCGAAACACCAGAGCATGGTTCGACGCCGCGAAGTATCGGGTCCGGACCGCCCTCGCGGAGTACGACTTGGCCGTGCCGCCGGTGAACCACCGGTTCTCGACCGACAGGCTCTCTGACTTGGTGTACTACGTGATGCGCGATTTCGTCGGGCACGGAAAGCTGACGGTCCCGATTCGGGACGACCTGTTGGAGGACATCGAGGCCAACCGGGTCGGCGAGCGCATCAAGGTGGTGCCGCGGGGCCGGGAAATCGGTCACGGCGAGCGCGCGCCGACGAACCTCACGTTCGAGGACGAAGAGACGTTCGCCAACGTCGTCACGCAGATGGCCGCCAGCGACGGCACGGAGTTGAACGCCTCGAACCCGAGCGCGAAGGTCAACCTCCGACCCGAAGGCGTGCCCGAATCGGTCACGATTCGGGCCGCCGTCGCCCTCGGCGTCATCAGCGAGGACGGTCCCCACATCTCCATCCGCAAGCAAGCGCCCGAGGCGATGACGCCCGTGGACTTGCTGGAGTCGGGCAGTCTCTCGACCGAAATCGTGACCCTGCTCTGGCAGGCCTACGAGCATCACGGGGTCGTGCTGTTCTCCGGGCCGACCGGCACGGGAAAGACGACCTTGATGAATTCGCACATGCCGTTCATCCCGTACCGCGACCGGCCGATTTCGATAGACGAAGGCTCGCGGGAGGTCCGTCTGCCCCACGAGACGGGCGTCTCGCTCACGACGCGCGACCACGAGAGCGACTACAAGCGCGTGACGATGGCCGACCTGATGACCGAGTGCAACTACCTGAATCCGGACGTGGAGGTCATCGCGGAAATCAACACGCCCGCGAGTTTCCGTACGTTCGCCGAGAGTTTGAACACCGGTCACGGCATCATCGGCACCACACACGCCGAGGACGTGGAGAAACTGGTGAATCGGGTCGTCGAGCAGGGCCTGCCACCCTATCTCCTGCGGGAGTTGGACCTCGTGGTGTTCCCCCGGAAGGTGGACGGCGACCGGTACGTCGGCGAGGTGGTCGAACTGCTCTCGCAGTCGGCGTTCGAGGAACTCGACTCGCGGGCGCGGTGCGGCGCAATCGAGAAAGACGACGCGACGGTCTACTGGAACACGGTCGCCCGCCGGGACACTGACGGCAACTTTTCTATTGCTTACGACCACCCACAGTTAGGTGATAGCAACGAAGAGCGTCGTCTGCGGTTCTTCGACCGCCTCGCCGACCGGACCGACCGCCCCGTCGCAAAAGTCGAAGCGGAGTTCCACCGCAAGCACCGGTACGTCCAGTATCTCGAACAGGAGGGAATGGACGACTTCGAAGAACTGTTCGCGTTCCTCGCCGACTTGCGCAACGACGAGGCGGCGACGGTCGAACGGGTCAAGCGGGAGGGGGCGTAGTTCGTCCACCGAGAGTAGTCAATAATCACGACGTCGTTCGACCGGTGACGAGTGCGCACCGCCGCTACCGTTGTGACCACGCCACTAAAAATACGAATGGGGCGTTCAGCACATCGCCGCGCACTCGCAACCGTCGTAACAGTCGTACGGACAGTTACAGCAATAGTAGACGGTACAATCGCCTTCGGAGTCGAGTGACTCGTCTGAGTCGATTTCTTCGACGCCAGCCTTGGTGACGCGGTACTGGGGTGTGACGTCGTCTAGGTTCTCTGGTTCGGGGTACGATTCGGCAGTTGCAGTGCTGACCAGCGCGAAGGTCGAGCCCGCGCCAGCGGCGAGTCGCTTGAGTGCGGTGCGTCGTTTCATGAACGACCGCCTCAAAATAGTCGCCCAACACACATTAATTTAATCATTGTTCTGATTTTATATGTTTGCGTCCGCAGCCGGGTACCCGGAAAATCGCCACAAATCGGACGACCGACCCCGTTCGGTCGTCTCACGTCCCTCGACCGACCTACAACCCAACTGCCATCATCACCTCGTCCACGAACTCACCGTCGATGCGGTAGTGGTCCCGACGAACCGCCTCGACTGTCCACCCGTGATTCCCGAGGAAGTCGATGGCCGCCCGGTTCGTACCGGGGAGGCTCTGGTACACCTTGTGGTAGCCGTTGGCGGCGGCCCAAGCGAGCGCGGTCCGTGAGAGTTGGCTTCCGATACCCCGCCGACGCAAGTCCGACCGCACGCCAACGGTCAGTTCGGCGGTGTGGTCGAGGTACTCGATGCCGGGGAGGGTGAGATGCGCCCACCCGACGAGTTGCGAGTCGCCCGTCGTCGCGTCGTCCACCGTGGCGACGAAGAACAGACGCGAGCGGGTGTCCGTGTGGCGGATGACGGTCCCCTGGGAGGCGAGTTGCGCGGCGATGCTCTCGGCGACGACGTACGTCCGCCCGTCGGTCACGTCGCGGATGAGCGTCACGAGGTCCGCGAGGTCCTCCTGTCCGGCCGGGCGAATGGTCACGTCGAGGCCCCCCATCGCGTACGTCATCTCGACATCCGTACCGCGGACGGCGCGGAGTATCCCGTCGTCCGCTTCGAGGTAGTTCTGCTTGACGAGCCACTGGATTGCGATGGCGAGGTCCTCGGTGGGCAAGTCGATTTGCTCGTGGACTTCTTCGTCGGACGCGACGCCTTGCCGTTCGACGTAGCGGTAGACGCGCTTCTGGGCGTCGGTCTCGAAGTCGAGTGCCGCGAACGCTTCGAGGAGGTCGTTGGGAACCGGCGAATCGGGGGGCGACGGCCGTTCGCGCTGGCCCACCTCCGAACCGGGGGCGGCGCTGGCGGATTGACCGTCGGGGGCGTCCCCGAGAGACCGGAACGCACTACCGTATCGACGGCCGTCCGGCGCGTGGTTCGGGTCCGACCGGGTGCCGATTCGAACTCCGGCGCGCTCGTCGGAGGGGTCTCTCGGTCCGCCGTACTTGGGCGGTCGGTTCGGGTCGTCGGACTGGTGAGTCATGGAACGGGGTTCGGCGTCCCCACGTAGAAAGGTTGCTTATTGATAACGTTGCACATAATTCTGACGTGTCTCCCGTAATTTCCGTGCGGAAGCCGACAGCGGGGGAGGGCCGGACGCGGACGACACCCTCACCGGAGACACATCCCACCGCGAGGCCTGAAATATCAGCACGAATCGAATGGTTCGTATCCCATGTCGCCGGGGTACTTACCGGTGGCGCGACTCTCGGGACAGTTGCGCGTCGGCGTCGGGTGCCGTCGGTATCGACGTACTTCGAGACGCGTCAGGTCAGCAGATGCACTCGTCGCAGTACTCCTCCCACGAGCAGTTGTCCTGCCCGCACAGACAGCAGACGTTGCATCGCTCGTAGCACGCCGCGCTACACACCGTGTGAGTGCAGTAGCAGTCGGTCTTACAGCAGTTGTCGGTGCCAACGTCGAATCGCTCGCCGTCGGTCCGGTAGAGGTACCGGGTGTCCTCGTCGTCCGGGTAGTAGAACGCGTAGGCCCGGCCGTCGTCGCGTTCGACGGCCACGTCGAGGAACCCGCCGTCCACGTCGAGTTTCACCCGGAGTTCCTCGGAGTAGTCGCCGTCGAACGTGCGAAGCGAGGCGTCACCGGCGCTGGCGAGTCGGGTCGCGTCGGCGGCGTCGAAGACGCCGTCGTCTTCGAGCGTCGCGAGAACGTCGCCAGCGTGGGCGTCGAGCGCGCTTCGAGCTTCGCGCACGCTCGCGGTGCGCTCTCCGGCCGGAACCGCCCCCGCCGCGGCCGTTCCCGACGCCGCAGTCGCCGCGAATCCCGCCGCCGTCGCAGTCGCGCTTTTGAGGAACCGTCTCCGATTCAGTCGCTCGCCGTCTGTTTGCTTTCCTGTCATCTTTCACACTGCCACAAACACCAATGAGCTAACAATTAAAATCTGTAACGGCCAAGACGGTATCCGACCGGCGACCGAACGCGGCGCGGGTTTATTCCAATGAAAACTTTTATTTATTTTTTCTTCCCACTAAAAGCCATGCCGAATCGAGACATGAGAGATGTGAACACGTCAGCAGACGAAGGCTACGACAGGCGGGAGTTCCTTGGGCAACTCGTCGGAGCGGGCGCGGCGATTTCCGTCCCGGCGGGCGCGGCGACGGAGCGGGTACTCGCCGGTTCGACGGACGCGACTCAATCGGTCGTCTCTCCGAACGGGGACGCGCAAGTGACGTTCAAACTCGTCGATGGGACGCCCTACTACAATATCTCCTACAAGGGGACCCAACCCCTGAACGACTCGACGCTGGGCTTCGAGTTCGCCAATCAGGAGAACCTCGACGATGGCTTCGAGGTGACCGGCACCACCACCGACTCCGCGGACACGACGTGGCAACCGGTGTGGGGCGAGCAGTCGTCGGTTCGGGACAACTACGAGGAGTTGACGGTCGGACTGCGCCACGCCGCGACCGGCCGAAACCTCAATCTCACCTTCCGCGCGTACGACGACGGGGTTGCGTTCCGGTACACCATCCCCGAGAACTCGGGCGTCGGCGACTTCGCCGTCACGCAGGAGAACACCGGGTTCGACTTCGCGGGCGACTACACCAGCTGGTGGATTGCCAACAATTGGAACAACTACGAGTACCTCTACAACGAGGACCCCCTCTCTCAAATCAGCGGCGAGGGCGACGGGAACGGCAATCACGACCGGAAATCGACCGTGGACGGCGTGAACACGCCGTTCACGATGCGGGTAGCGAGCGACTGCTACATGAGTATCCACGAGGCCAACCTCACCGACTGGGCCGGGATGACCGTCACGCGGTGGAACGGCCGGGCGACCCGCTTCGAGTCGGACTTGGTTCCCCTGCCCGACGGCACGCGGGTCAAGGGGTCGGCACCCCACGCCTCGCCGTGGCGGGTGTTCATGCTCGGCGAGACGCCCGGCGACTTGCTCGAATCCGACATCGTGCTGAACCTCAACGACCCCTGCGCGTACAGCGACACCTCGTGGATAGAACCCCAGAAGTACTGCGGCGTCTGGTGGGAGTTGCACATCGGCAAATCGACGTGGGCACCCGGTCCCGACGTGGGGGCTAACACCGAGAACGTCAAAGACTACATCGACTTCGCCAGCGAACACGGGATTCCGAACGTGATGGCCGAGGGGTGGAACACCGGGTGGGGCGACGGCGACAACGCGCCCGCCGACGAGGACGGCCCGTTCAACTGGGAGGATATGAACTTCACCGAGACCCACTCCCAGTTCGACTGGCAGGAGGTCACGGACTACGCGACGAACAACGGCGTCCACTTCATGGCCCACAACGAGACCGGTTCGAACGTCAAAGACCATGACCAGTACTCCTACGAGGGGCAACTCCACGACGCGTTCTCGATGTACCAGTCGGCGGGCGTCGAGGCCATCAAGTCGGGGTACGTCAACGAGAACGGCGTCCTGATGGACGCCTCCGAGACCCGGTACAACCACCACTGTCAGGCGATGGTCAACCACTACCAGAAGGTGGTCGAAACCGCCGCCGAGTACGGGATTATGGTCAACGCCCACGAACCAATCAAGCCGACGGGCAAGCGCCGGACCTACCCCAACTTCATGTCCCGTGAGGGCGTCTCGGGCATGGAGTACCAGAACTTCCGCGGGCAGGGCAACCCGCCGGAACACACGCCCGAGTTGGCGTTCACCCGGATGCTGGCGGGGCCGACCGACTACAACACCGGTCTGTTCGACCTGACCTACCGCGCGTACAAGGACACCCGCGTCCACAACACCAGAGCGCGCGAACTCGCCCAACTGGTCGTCTTCCACAGCGGCGTCCAGATGGTGACGGACCGGCCCGTCAACTACGACTACGACCTCGAAGCCTTCCAGTTCGTCAAAGACGTGCCTGTCGATTGGGACGAGACGAAGGTGCTGGCGGGCGACATCGGCCAGCACGTCTCCATCGCCAGACGCGACGGCGACGACTGGTGGGTCGGCTCCGCCGTCGCCGACCCCGACCGACTTCGCCTTCCGCTGGACTTCCTCGACTCGGGCACCTACGACGCCCACGTCTATCAGGACGGCTACAAAGCGAGGACCTACGGCTACGAGTCGGCCGTCGAGGTCCGCCACTTCGAAATCGAGGACACCGACTCGCTGGTCGCCGACCTGCCCGAGGGCGGCGGGCAGGCGGTCCACCTGACGCCCGCGACGGGGAACGAAGACCCGGTTCCGGGCCACTACGAAACCTACTCGTCGGCCTCCTACGGCGAACCCGGCCACGACGCGACCGAGTTCAACATCGTCTCGACCGGACAGGACGTGTGGACCGGTGCCGACGACTACACCGCCGTCTACGAGGCCGACGCCGTCGGCACCGACGGCCGCGTCCGAGTCGAGGTCCCGTATCAGGAGGACACCGACGGGTGGGCGAAATCCGGCATCGTCGTCCGCAACGACGTGACGGCCGCGGGAAGTTCGACAGGCTACGTCGGCCTGTTCGTCACGCCGAACAACGGCGTTCAGTTGGCGTGGGACAGCGACGACGACGGCTACCTCGACACCGGGACCCAAGCGAGCGGCGTCTCTGCTGGCGTCCGCCTGCGACTCGACCGGTCGGGAAGCGACTTCACCGGCTACTACAGCACCGACGGCGGTTCGACGTGGACGCAGGTCGGCACCTGTACGGTCGGGTCGGCCGCGAGCGCGCAGGACGCCGCGATGGTCCACTGCTCGCACAGCGACGCTCGCGGCGTCGCCACGTTCGCCGACTTCCGCGTGGACGACCGCATCCCGATGACGCGCCCCGTCCCGAGCCAGTACGAGACGTTCGCCACGAACGCCGCCGAGTTCGGTCTCGACCAGAACGGCACCGACCTCCACGTCAACGCCGCTGGCGAGGACATGTGGACCGGCGCTGACGCCTACGGCGCGCTCGTGGACCGCGACGCCGTGGGGACCGACGACTGGGTGGAGGTCCAGCTCAAGGGCCAAGAGGACACCGACGGCTGGGCCAAGTCCGGCATCATGATTCGCAACGACGCGACGGACCCGGGGAGCGCCACCGGTTACGTCGCGCTCCACGCCACGCCCCAGAACGGCGTCCAGTTCGCGTGGGACGCCGACGGCGACGGCCACCTCGACACCGACGCCCGCGCGTCGAACACCTACCAACCGGTCTGGCTCGCCATCGAGAAGTCGGGCACGACGTTCACGGCCTACTACACGAAGGACAAGTCCGACGGCGACTGGACCCAAATCGGGAGCGTGGACCTCGGGTCGGCCGCGAGTACGCAGGACGCCGCGATGTTCACCTGCTCGCACGCCTCGGGCGAAGGCATCGCCGAGTTCGCCAACTTCGGGGTGTACTGACCGACTCCGAGTCGTGGGTACTTCGCTCGCTCACGTCTTTCGGTCCCGTGTTCGCCGGAACCGTTGGCGAACAGTTCTCTCTGCTCCGTCAGCTCATGCGTTCCCTCGGTTTCATCAGGTGAGACTGGCCATAGCCAATAAAAATCATTTAGTAACAACATAAAACTAAATTAATTCTAAATAATTTATATATTTCTACATCTCGAATCGTAGTTCCGGTCGAACACGATGGACGAACACACCGACGAAACGGAATCCGACTGGCGGAGTCAGTCGAACGAACGAGACGAATCGAACGACACGCCGTCGCTGTCGCGGCGAACCTACTGCAAGGCGCTCGGTGCCGTCGGGTTAGCCGGGTCGGCGTCGATACCGGAACCGGTCACGGCCGCGAGCGGAATTCACAGCGTCGGCAACGGAAGCTACACCCACGCGAAGCCATCGGGCGAGGACGAACCGCCGACGACGCTGTACACGACCGGAAACGTCGGGGGACCGATGCCGTCCAACGACTGGTGGTCGTCTGCGCTCGTCACCGGGTACTCGGAGAACCTCTTCTTCCATCCGGGGTTCGCACTGGCCGACGGGACCGGTTTGCAGGTCGGCCATCCGACGACGTGGAACTACCCCGGAGCGGACGCGAAGATGAACGTCGAGCGCGACTTCACGCTGGGCCACACCGCGACCACGTTCGCCGATACGCGAGTCGATGGGTACAGCGACTGGTCGGTGACGCTGAAGTGGGACACCGGCACCGGGACGACCCTCACCGCCTCGTTGACGAAGGGTTCACCGTACATCTTCTGTGAGTACGACGGCGGCGGTGCCGAACTCGAATTCCGGACGGCTCCCACCGTCTGGGACGACCGGGGGAACGTCCTCGGACTGACCCACGACGGCAAACACTACGGACTGTTCGCGCCCTCGGGCGACGACTGGTCTGGCGTCGGGTCGGCCACGCTGACCAACGACCTCACGGGTGGATACGTGACGATTGCCGTCCTCCCCGACGGCACGTCTTCGACCCTCGACACCTTCGAGCAGTACGCGTACAACTTCATCACCGACACTGGCGCGGGCGATGCGACCCGTGTCAGTCCGACCTACGACCAAGCCGCTGGCGAGGTCCGGACGACCTACTCGTTCAACACGACGACCAAGCCCGAGAGTCAGGCCAGCGGAACGATTACGGGACTGTATCCCCACCAACACAAGTATCTCGACGACTCGACGCTGGCCTACACCTACGAGTGCCCGCGCGGTACGATGAAGACGACCAGCGGGTCGTCGTTCACGACGACCCACCCCTTCCGCGGCATCCTCCCGTTCCTGCCCGACGAAGGGTCTTACGACAGTTCGGAGCTATCGAGCTACGTCAACGAGGTGTCGGCGAGCTACGACGACAGTCAAGGAAGCGGAACCTACTGGACCGGGAAGGACTACGGTCGGATGGCCGAGGCGGCACCAATCGCCGACCAAGTCGGCAACACGAGCAAGCGAGACGCCCTGCACGACGCCATCCGGACGGAACTGGAGGACTGGCTCACCGCCAGCAACGGCGAGAGCGAGAACCTCTTCTATTACAACGACCAGTGGGGCACGCTACTGGGCTACCCGGACTCGTTCGGCGCGGCCAGCAGTCTCAACGACCACCACTTCCACTACGGCTACTTCGTTCGGGGCGCGGCCGAACTCGCCCGCAACGACGAGTCGTGGAGCGCGGACAGCAACTGGGGCGGGATGGTCGACCTGCTCGTCCGCGACTACGCGAACTGGGAACGACCGAACGGCGCGAATACCCAAGAACCGGCGGACAACCCCGCCGACTCGTTCCCGTTCCTGCGGAACTTCAGTCCGTTCGGCGGCCACTCGTGGGCCGCGGGCACCGCGGAGTTCGCGGATGGCAACAACCAAGAGTCGTCCTCGGAAGCCATCCACGCTTACGGCGCGATGGTCCAGTGGGCCGTCTTCACGGGCAACGACGAGATGCTGAACTGGGCGGCGTATCTCTACACTCACGAGATGCTCGCCTCGATGGAATACTGGTTCGACGTGGACAACCAGAACCAACCCGACGGCTGGGACCACGACACCGCGGGCATCGTGTGGGGTGACAAGTACGCCTACGGGACGTGGTTCTCCAGCGATTCCGAGGCGATTCACGGCATCAACTACCTGCCGTTCGGCGGTCACTCGCTGTACCTCGGGTGGGACGCCGACTTGGCCGAACGCAACTACAGCGAAGCGGTTGCCAACGACGACAACGGCGGCGCGTGGGACTACTGGCCGGACATCATGTGGAACTACCGGGCGTTCTCGAACGTGAGCGACGCCAAGGACATGTTCCAGTCGGCGAAAAACTACACGCCGGAGGCTGGCGAGACGAAGGCCCACACCTACCACTGGATTTACAACATCGACGCGATGGGGAACCCGGACCCGTCGGTGACCGCGGACTATCCGCTCGCCTACGCGTTCGACGACGGAACCGAGACGACCTACGTGGCCTACAACGGCGAAGACGCGTCCATCACGGTGACCTTCTCGGACGGCACGTCGCTCTCGGTTCCGGCCAACTCGATGGCGACGAGTACGGGCGACAGCAGCGACCCATCCGACACGACGGCCCCGACCACGCCGTCGAACCTCAGTTCGACCGGTCACACCAGTTCGTCGGTCAGTCTCGCGTGGGACGCCGCGAGCGACAGCGGTTCGGGCGTTGACCACTACAACGTCTACGTCGACGGGACACGGAGCCAGCAGGTCTCGGCGGGGACGACCATGACGACCGTCTCCGGTCTCGCCAGCGGTACGACGTACGACTTCTACGTCACCGCCGTGGACGGCGCGGGCAACGAATCCGGCGCGTCCAACACCGTCAGCGTCACCACCGACTCGTCGGGGAACAGTGACTACAGCCAGAGTGCCACCCGAATCGACGGCTCCGACGGCGATACCGCCATCGACGAACTGCTGTTCGAGTTCGTCTCGAACGTCGGTTCGGACTGGGTGGACGTTCACTACACCGTCAACGGAGGCACGCAGTACAACTACCGGATGAACAACCCGAGCGGCGACACGCACACGCTCGACACGAGTCCGGACTACGTGGTCGGCGACTTCAGTTCGGGCGACAACGTCGAGTACTACTTCACGTACGAGAAGAACGGCGGGGCGAACGACACGGAGTGGTTTAGCCTCACGTACTGAAACTCGCGGTTCGGCGGATGCTCTCCGGCGGGAGACCGACGACGGAGGCGCTCGCGGCGTCGGTCTCGAACGTCGCAATTATCTCTCACCGTTTACCAAATTTTTTCATTGCTTTAGACATTATACGCATGTCCGAATCGGTCCGGGTTCCGAGGCGATTTTCCCGAGTCTCAGGCCGAATAACCCATATTTTGTACAAATTTTTCCGTCAGTTTGCGCAACAGTCTTTGAGTATTGGCACCGAGTGACGTGCATCGCATGGTAGTAATCGACCTCGAAACGGAGGACGGCCAGAGAGAAGCGATGCGCCGGATGCTGACCATCCGCGCGTTCGACAGCAAAGCGGGGGAACTGTTCGGCGACGGGGAACTTCCCGGATTCGTCCACCTCTACATCGGCGAGGAGGCCGTCGGCGTCGGGGCCTGTGCCGCGCTGGAAGACGACGACTACATCACGAGTACCCACCGCGGTCACGGCCACTGCATCGCGAAGGGACTCGACCCCGAGGAGATGATGGCGGAACTGTACGGCAAAGCCGACGGCTACTGCAACGGGAAGGGCGGGTCGATGCACATCGCGGACGTGGACGCCGGAATGTTGGGCGCGAACGGCATCGTCGGCGCGGGACCGCCGCTGGCGACGGGTGCCGCCCTCACGTCCCAATACAACGACGAGGGGACCGTCGCGCTCGCGTTCTTCGGCGACGGGGCCGTCGCACAGGGCCAGATTCACGAGGCTATCAACATCGCCGCGACGTGGGACCTCCCGGCGGTGTTCTTGGTCGAGAACAACCAGTTCGGCGAGGGGACGCCCGTCGAGAAGCAACACAACGTCCAGAATCTCAGCGAGACGGCCGAGGCGTACAACATCCCCGGCTTCACGGTCGATGGGATGGACGTGACGGCCGTCTACGAGGCGGTACGCGAGGCCCGCAAGCGCGCCGCCGACGGCGAGGGACCGACGTTTATCGAAGCGGAGACGTACCGCTACCGCGGCCACTTCGAGGGCGACCAGCAACCCTACCGGACCGACGAGGATGTCGCAATCTGGCAGGACCGCGACGCCATCGAGTCGTTCAAAGGGCGACTGGTCGAGGCCGGGACGCTCACCGAATCGGAGTTCGACGAGATGGAAGCGACGGCCCGAGACGAAATCGAAGCGGCGGCCGCGAAAGCGAAAGAAGCCGACTACCCCGACCCGAGCGAGGCGTACGACGACATGTTCAACCAGACCGTCCCGGAGATTAGTGCGTTTGCCGACCGAATGCGGACCGACGGGGGTGAGGACCGATGAGTACCGACACCGCGGCCGGGTCCGGACCGGCGGACACCGAGGAGATGACGGTCCGCGAGGCGATTCGCCTCGCCATGCGAGAGGAACTGGAACAGGACGACGACGTGTTCGTCGTCGGCGAGGACGTGGGCGAGTTCGGCGGCGTCTTCGAGGTGACGAGCGGACTGGTCGACGATTTCGGCGAAGACCGCATCCGCGACACCCCCATCAGCGAGGCCGGGTTCATGGGGGCGGCGGTCGGCGCGGCGGCGACCGGAACGCGGCCGGTCGTCGAAATCATGTTCGCCGACTTCCTCGGCGTCTGCGCCGAGCAGATAATCAACCAGATGGCGAAAAACCGGTACATGTTCGGCGGGAAGACGGAGATGCCCGTCACCGTCAGAACGACCGAGGGCGGCGGGATGGGTGCCGCCAGCCAACACTCGGGCACGCTCCACACGTGGTTCGCCCACTTCCCCGGCGTGATGGCGGTCGCACCGGGGTCGCCAGCCTCGGCGAAGGGACTGCTCAAGACCGCGATTCGGTCCGACGACCCGGTGTTCGTGTTCGAGAACAAGATGATGTACGAGCAGACGGGCGAGGTGCCGCTGGACGAGAACTTCACGATTCCGCTCGGCGAGGCGAGCGTCGAGCGCGAGGGCGAGGACGTGACCGTCGTGGCGACCCAGCGGATGGTCGGCGAGTCGCTCGAACTCGCCGAGGAACTCGCCGGGGAGACGAGCGTCGAAGTCATCGACCTCCAGTCGCTCTACCCGCTGGACACCGACACGCTGGTCGAGAGCGTGAACAAGACGGGACGCCTCGTGGTCGCCGACGAGAGTCCCCTGTCGTACGGGACCCACGCCGAAGTAGCCTCTCGCGTCATGGAGAACGCATTCTACAGCCTCGACGCGCCGATTCAGCGCGTCGGGGTCGCCGACGTTCACATCCCCTTCAGTCCGGCGCTCGAAGACGAAGTGTTGCCCCACGGCGACGACGTGAAGGCGGCAATCGACCGCATCGTATAAGTGACGACGACAATCGGTCTCGTCGTGAACCCGGCCGCCGGGCGCGACATCAGACGCCTCACCGGCGGTGCCAGCGTCAGTAACAACTACGCGAAGCGCCGCACCGCCGAGTGCGTCCTCGAAGGACTCACGCTACTGGACGACGCCGAGGTGCTGGTCATGCCCGACGCGACGGGTCTCGCCGAGGGCATCGTCGCCGACGCTCCCGACGCGCTCTCGGTCGGCAGTCTCGACATGACGGTGACGGCGTCCGGGGAAGACACGCGCACTGCGGCGAAGCACTTCGCCGCCGAGACGGACATCGCGGTCGTTCTCGGCGGTGACGGGACGAACCGCGATGTCGCTCACGCAATCGGCGACGTACCGGTCGTCAGCGTCTCGACCGGGACGAACAACGTCGTTCCGACGACGGTTGACGGCACCGTCGCCGGGATGGCCGCGGCACTCGTCGGGAGCGGCGCAGTTCCGGCCGACGAGGTGACGACGCGCCACGGCACCGTCGAAGCGGTCGTGGAAGGCGACGCCACCGACGACCGCGAATCCGGCACTCGCCGGATTCGCGGACTCGCAACCCTCGGGATACTGGACCGGTCGTTCGTCGGGACGCGGGCGATTCTCGACCCGTCGAACGTCGTCGGCGGCGTGGTCTCGCGGGCCGCGTCCGACGAAATCGGTCTCTCCGGTATCGCGGGCGGTCTCGTCACCCACCGGCCCGACGACCCCGGCGGCGTCGGGTTCCGCCTCGGTCCCGGCGACTCCGCCCGGACCGTGCGGGCCGTCACCGTGCCCGGCGTCCTCTCGCGGGTCGCGGTCGGCGAACACCGCGTCCTCGACGACGGCGAGGCGTTCGCGTTCGAGGTCTCCTCGGGCGTGGTCAGCGCCGACGGGGAACGCGACCTCGAAGTGCGAGACGCCGTCGTCTCCGTGCGTCCGGTCGCCGACGGTCCCCGAATCGTCCGCGTCGAGGACGCGTTCGAACGCGCCGCGGCCGACGGGTATTTTCGCGGAGAAGAGCCGTTTCGGACGAACTAATCGAGGGGCGTCCCCCGACCGTCTCAACGCTCACCGGCCGCGACGACGAGCGGCCACGGATTTTCGACGTGTTCGACCAGCGACCCGAGGAAGCGCGCGGCGTCCGCCCCGTCCACGACCCGGTGGTCGAACGACAGCGAGAACGAGATTCGCTTGCGGACGGCGACCTCACCGCCCTCGGTGGGCACCACCTCGGGTCGAATGGCGTTGACGCCGAGGATGGCCACTTGCGGCGGGTTGATAACTGGGTCGAACGACTCGACGCCCAGCACGCCGAGATTCGAGACGGTTATCGTCCCGCCCGAGAGGTCTTCCATCGAGTACTCCCCCGAGAGCGCGCGCTGAGTCACCCGCGCGCGCTCCGCGGCGATTTCCGAGAGCGACAGCGAGTCGATGCCGCGGACGACCGGGGCTATCAACCCCGCGTCGATGTCCACGGCGACGCAAACGTCGTGTGCCTCCCGGAGACGGTGAACGTCGTCCTCGAAGGTCGCGTTGAACTCCGGGTTCTCGTCGAGGGCCGCCGAGAGCGCGACCAACAAGATGTCCGTCACCGACACGTCCGGGTCCAGTGCCTCGTCGGACGCCGACGCCGCCGCGAGCAACTCCTCGGCGTCCGCCCCGCGGTGTTCGGTGACGTGGACGGCCTCCCGGTAGCTCTGCCCGAGTCGCTCGGCGATGGTGCGCCGCATCTCCGAGAGCGGGCGGTCCTCCGTTCGGGTCCCCGGAACCTCGGCGGTCCCGGCCTCCGAGTCGGTCGCGGCCCGCACGTCAGTCTCGGTGATTCGACCGCCCGGCCCGCTACCGGAGATTCGGCCGACGTTCACGCCGAGTTCGCGCGCGAGTCGGCGCGCGCTCGGCGCGGCGAAGACGCGCTCGGTCGGCGTCTCGGGGTCGGCGGCCGACTCCGCGTCCGAGGGTGACGCTGGCGACTCCGACTCGGAACCCGCCGACGCTGACTCGGAAACCGACTCGGCGGCACTCTCCACGTCCGTTTCAGTGACTGCCCCCTGCGGTCCCGTCCCGTCCACCGTCGAGAGCGCAACGTCGAGTTCGTCGGCGCGCTTTTCGGCGCGCGGCGAGGCCTTGACCGGTTCGGACGAGTCGTCGCGTTCGTCCGCCGCCGCTTCCACGTCTCCCTCGGTGACTGCACCCTGCGGCCCGGTCCCCTCGGCGACGGCGAGGTCGATGCCCAACTCCTCGGCGCGTCTCCTCGCTCGGGGAGACGCCGTGACCTCCTCGGTCCCGGAGGATTCCGTCGCCGTCTGGCTTCCCGCGCTCGCGGTGGCTGTCGCGGCTTCGGCGGTCTCCGGTTCGGACTCTTCCGCGTCGGATGCGGCGGACTCACCGCCAGCCTCGGCCACGAGGTCGGCGATGTCGGCGTCGGCCGGTGCGACGATAGCCATCGGTCCGCCGGGTTCGGTCTCCTCGCCCACGTCGAGTAACACGCGTCGTAGTACGCCGTCCTCGCGCGCCTCGACCTCGGCGGTCGTCTTCGCCGACTCGATTTCGGCGATGACGCTCCCCTCCGAAACCGCCTCTCCCTCCGTCACGAACCACTCGTTGACGGTCCCGGTGTCCATCTCCAACCCCAGCTTTGGCATCTTGACAATGTACGCCACGGTACTGTGATACACGGAGTACCCCGATATAGCCGCTCCGGTGTGAGCACCGGAAGAGAACCGTGAAGCGGACGAACAATCCGAAATCGGCGTCGGGGCGTCGAGAGGGCCACCGGTCGCGCGATAGTACTAGCCCTTAAATACCAGAAAGAATAGAAGAACGGCCATGAACTCGATTCGAGGAGGACGACCGAGTGGACCGGTCCGCTAACGCCACCCAAGCGACGCCGACCCTCTCGGTCTTGGACCGCGCGCTCTACGCGCTGTTCTCCCGGCACGCCGACGCCTCGCGCCACGACGCCGACCGCAAGCACTACCGCGCGACCGACGTGACCACGAGTTTCGACGTGTACCTCTCGCGGGCCTACGGCCTGTCGTGGCTCGCGTTCGCGGTCGTCTCTGGGTGGACGTTCGTCGTGGTGGTCGCGCTCCCCGACGCCACCCTCGCGGCGGCGGCCGACTTCCTCCGGCGCGGGATTCCGGGTCTCGAAACCGTCGGCGTCCCGGCCGTCTCCCGCGGCGGCGTGGCCGCCGCCGCGGGACTCGCGGTCGGTCTCGCGGCCAAGCGCGCGACGGTGGCGCTCGGCGGCCAGTACCTGAAGTGGACCGCGAGCGCCCGCCGGTCGAACATCGAGGCGACCCTGCCCGGTGCGGTCCGGTATCTCCACGCCCTCTCGTCGGGAAGCGAGGACGGCGCGGCCATGCTCCGGAAGGTCGCCGACCGCGAGGAAGCCTACGGCGAGACGGCCGTGGCGTTCCGAAAGGCGCTGAACAAGGCGACCCTGACCGGAAGTTTGGCCGAGGGCCTGCGAATCGTAGCCCGCGACACGCCCTCGCGGAACGCGCTCGCGCCTTTCCTCGTGAAGTTCCGCGAACACGCCGAGCAGGGACCCGACGCGCTGGCCCAGTACCTCCGGATGGAGAGTCGGATGCTCTCGAACCGCCAGTCCAGAAGCCGCGACCAAGCGAGCGACTTCCTCGAACTGCTCGCCGAGACGTTCGTCGTCCTGCTCGTCCTCCCGGCCCTGCTGGTCATCGTCGTGACCGTGATGAGCGTCCTCGCGCCCGGTCTGAGCGCCGAGACTGCGACGCCGGTCGGGCCGATTTCGGCCCGCGCGATGCTGGTCTACGGGAGCGCCGGGTTCATCCTCGTCGTCGGCGCGGGCGCGGCCCTCGTCGTCGCCGCGCTCCGCCCGCCAGACCAGTCGGGACGGACCTATCGGCGTCCGGGCGACCCGCTCGCCACGCTCGCCAGCACGCTCCGGAACCCGGCGAGCGCGCTGGTCGTCTTCGCGCCGGTCGGTCTCCTCGTCGGCGGCGCGCTCCGAGCGCTCGGCTATCACCCCGCGAACGTCGTCCTCCTCGGGTACGTCGCGTTCGCGCTCCCGGTCGGACTGGTCGCGCTCCGGCGGGCCAACATCGACGACGCGAAGGACCGCGAAATCAAGGACTTCGTTCACGCCGTCTCGGGTCACGTCAGCCTCGGCCGCCCGTTCTCGGCGGCGGTCGAACGAGTCGCCCGCGACGTGGACCTCGGCGCGCTGAACGACGACGTGGCGGACCTCGCGTTCAACGCGAACCTGACCACTCGCGGCGGCGACCTGCAAGCGTCGGCCCTCTCGCAGTTCGTCAGCCGAGTCGGGACGCCGCTGGCCGACCAGACCGTCGGACTCGTCACGGGCGCACTCGACGCGGGAGGGGACGCCGAAGCCGTCTTCGAGACGCTACAGGTCGAAATCGGACAGCTCTACCACCAGAAGAAGGCGCTTCGCTCGAACATGTTAGTCTACGTCGCCGTCGGATGGACCACGGCCCTGCTGGTGGTCGGCATCATGGTCGCGGTCAACGGCTACGTCCTCGACAGTTTCGCGCAACTCTCGTCCATCTCGACGGCCGACGCGGGAATCGCGCTCGACGCCGACGCCGTGCAACCCGCCCGCGACCGGCGGCGGTTCTACGTCGTGACGCAGGCGACGATGCTGGCCTGCGGGTGGTTCGCCGGGTACGCGAGTCGCGGGCGCTACGAGGCACTGCTCCACTCGGCGGCGTTGGTCGGGGTCGCGTACTTCGTCTTCGCGGGGGTCGGGATGGTGTGAGTCGGCGGTTGCGCTCCGGCGCGTCGCAGTCGCGCCGGACACGGAAGCGGCGACTCCTCGGGCGGCGCGCCCAGTCGAACGTCGTCGGCGTCGCCATTCTGCTCGGCGTGGTCGTGGTCGCGCTCGGGTCGCTGACCGCCGCCGTCGGCACCGTGGTCGAGGAGAACGCCGCGGCCGCCGACTCCGCTCGCGTGGCCGCCGACTTCGACGCGGCGCTCGACCCCGTGGCGGCAACGGGTGCCCGCCGCGGTCGGGTCTCGTTCACCGACGGCGAGTTGCGCACCGTCGAGCGAGAGATGCGAGTGCTGAACGAGTCGGGGACGATTCGGACGATTCGGACCGACGCGCTCGTGTTCACCGCGGGCGACCGCCGGGTGGCGTTCCTCGCCGGGGCCGTCGTCCGCGGACCGCCCGGCAACGCCCGGATGCGGACCGCGCCGCCGATTACGGCCTCGCGGGGCGGCGGCGCGAGGGCCGGTGGAGGCGGCGCAGACACCGGGAGCGACCTCGGCGTCCTCGTGGTCGGTGCGCCGAGGTTGAACGGGTCCGTTTCGGTGTCGGCGAGCGGCGGCGGGTCGGTCGTCCTCCGGACCACGGTGTCCCACCACCGGACGCGCCTCGGGAACGGCACCTACCGGGTCGCGGTCGAGACCGCGAACACCGAGGCGTGGCGGCGACACGTCGAGCGACAGAACGCGACGGCGACGACGCGGGACTTCGACGGCGACGGCGTGACGAGCGTCGTGGCCGCCTACCCCGGCGAGCGCGTGGCCTATCTCGTGGTCCACGACCTACGACTGGAGGTGCGCCGTGGGTAGCGAACGCGGCCAGCGCGGGTGCGAGCGCACCCGCGCTGCGCTTGCGGGGGACGTTCGGACGGAAATCGCGCCGTCTCGCCGGTCGTCGGGAAGGCGATGGAGGCGAGCGTCGTCGTCCTCTACGTCGGGGTTCTGACCGCAACGCTCTACGGCGGCGTCGTCCCCGAGTACCGGACCGCGGCGGGCGCTGAGGTCGGCGAGCGCGTGCTGGCCCAGTCCGCCGAACGCGTCCAGCAGGCCGTGCCGACCGACGCCCGAGCGGTCCGCGTCCGAGCGGAGGTGTCGCTCCCACGGACGCTCCGGGGACGGGCGTACGCGATTCGGACCGAGAATCGGACGCTGGTGCTGGACCACCCCGACGAGAGAATAGACGGCCGAGTCACGCTCGCGCTCCCCGAGACGGTCGATTCGGTCCGGGGCAACTGGTCGAGTCGGGACCCCGCGTTCGTCGCGGTCCGGAGCGACGGCGCGGGCGGTCTGGCGGTCAGACTGGAGTCGGGCGACGGAGGCGGCGACTGATGCGCGCCCAGATGAACCTGCCCGCGCTGGCAGTCGCGCTTCTGGTCGTGACAACGGTGACGGTCGTGAGCCTCGGGATGGCCGACCGCGCGTACCTGAGCGCCGAACGGGACGCCGACCAGCGCCGGGTCGCCGTCGCGCTCTCGGAGCGACTCGTCGCACCCGACGCGGCGGTCACGACTCGGGCGAACGTCCTCGAAGACGACGCGCTCGCGGACCTGAACGCCCCCCGACTCCGAACGCTGTTTCCCGTGGCCGAGGGCTACGACGTGCGGGTCCGACTCGGCGACCGGACGCTCGCGTCCGCGGGCGACCCGACCGGCGGGACGACGGTTCGGCGACTCGTGCTGGTCGAGAACCGGACGGAAACGACGTTGACGCCGAATCTCTCGGCGAGCGACCCGGCCGTGACCCTGCCGCGGCGCTCGCCGCGGGTCGAACTCGCACTGACTCCGCCGTCCGAAAGAAACGTAAAGATTGTTAAAACAAATGAAAAAGTGGTTTTGCGGAACGAGTCGGGGCTTCGGGGGACGTTCGCGGTCGAACTCTCGCGGTTCGAGACCACGACGCTGACCTTCGAGACGGACGGCCCGCTTCCCGCGGGGAGCGTCGAAGTGACCTACTACCCGGCCGAGACGACCAAGGCGGTGCTGGCGGTGACGGTGGATGAGTGACGAACGCGCCCGCGGCGTCCGCGCGCGGACGCCGCGTGGCCAACTCTCGCTGTCGGTGGTGGAGGCCGGAATCGGCGTCGTCCTGATTCTGGCGGTGGCGATGGGGTTCGCGCTCGGCGTCTCGCCGCCCGACGGCAGGGCCGCCCAGTTGGACCTCTACGCCGAGGACGCCGCCACCGTCCTCGCGGGCGAACCGCCGCGACACGGCGGCGCGACCCGACTCTCGGAGGTCGTGCGCTCGCCCGACGCCTTCGACCGCGAGCGGTCGGCCCTGCGTCGGCGGGTCGCGCGCATCCTGCCCGACAACCTCATGTTCCGGGTCCGGACGCCCCACGGCGCGGTCGGATTCCGGAAACCCGCGGGCGTGGCGATTGGGACGGCCAGCGTGACCACCGCTCACGGCGACGTGACGATTCGGGTGTGGTACGCGTGACCCGGCGTGCGCCGGGGGCCGACCGCCCGCCCGCCGGAGAGCGCGCCCAACTCGTCCTCGCGGCGGCGGCGCTGGTCGCCGTCGCCCTCGCGCCGGTCGTGGTCGCGTACCTCCAGTTGGGTTACCACGCCGACGTGACCGCGAGCGCGGAGTACGACTCCCCCGGCAGGAACGCCGAGCGACTCCTCGGGCGGGCGGTCCACGACGCCACCCGCGACGTGCCCGCCGACTTCGCGTGGGGCGAGCGAACGGCGGCCGTGGCCGCCGTTCGCGCCGACCTGCGGCCCAGACTCGACGCCCTGCGGTCCTCGCGGGTCGAATCGGGGACGGTCTATCAGGTCTCGTACAACCGGTCGGCGGCCGAGGCGTGGCGCGATTCGAGTTGTCCCGGCGGACCGAACCGGCAGTTCGGTCCCTGCGAGGCGCGGCGCGGCGTGGTCGTCCAGAATCGGGCGGGCCGGACCCACGTCCTCGCCGTCGCGTTCGACGTTCGGGTGGTGAGCGAGGAGTCGGAGATGGCGCTGACGCTGGTGGTCGAGGGCGTCGAGTGAGTGCGACGCTCCCGCGACACCACCGGGCGCTGTCTCGGTCGGACCGCCGTCGAAGACGGGAACCGAGCATTCTCGTAACGTCAGTAAAATATTTAAACTGGTAGGTTTGTCTGGTATCATGGTACCGGGTATAGGAATTTTACGCGTGGCGCGGTTGAGAATCCCGTACCGGCGTCGTGGTTCGCTAGCCGGGAGCAAATCCGCCGGAGACGATTCCGGATGACCGGCGAAAAGGAGACCCAGCAGGCGAAGGAGAAAGCCGACGGGAAGTCCGTCGCCCGGAAGTCCGGTCTCGAAGCGACTAACGGTTTCTACACGAGATACGCGAGGAGCGTAGTCGAATGGAACCGAAAACAGGCCGTCGAGGGGAATCGAAACCTACTGTGGAAAATCATCGAGAACCTGCTCGTTCAGAGTCGCACCGACGAGTGGAAGAACAAGGATGGACTCCCGACCAATTCGGACCTCCGGTCGGCCCTGAAGATTCAGGGGAGCGACGACATCGAGAAGATACTGGCCAGCGGGCAGGGCAACTCGCAATCGCCGTTCGTACAACACGGGCGCGACGTGGACCGTCGCCGCCGAAGGGTGGAGGAGAAGGCCAACGACCTCCGGAAGTTCGTCCTGTACGGCGGCACGGACGTTGAGACGCCTGCCGACGCGAAGAACCTGCTCGACCAACCGTTCTTTACCGCGTTCAGGGACCTCAGCTACAGAAGCCAACTCCGAGTTGCGGTCCAGTTGACGAACGGTCTCCACTACACGCGAGTCGGAAAGGAACTCTTGGCCGAACTCGTGTTCTCGTTGCCGTTCCGGTTCCTCGACTTCTTCGACGACCCGGCGAACAAACTCTCGGGCGAAAACTTCGGTCTCGTCAAACCGCTGGACGAAAGTTACGTCCAGTCGGACGCCCCCGGAAAGCTGAAAAAGGAGTTCGACCCCGTAGTCGACGACCTCATCCGACTCGCCCAGCAGTTGATTCCCGGTGTAATCCACAGACTGACCCGAGATTACGAACGCGAGACTACCCGGAATCAGGCGCTCGAAGCCCTCGGAACCATCTTCTATCCCCTCTTCGAGAGTGAGAACGTATTCGACGAGGAGGCGGTGAAAAAGCACCTTCCGTCCACGTCGCCGAACGCGGTCCTCGGAGACCTCGCGTCGGGCGACGTTCCGTGGTCGGAGGTGGGCGGACTGGTCCCTGCGTACGTGGGGAAGAACGCGAAAGTCATCCACACGATTAGCGAGGAGACCGAGTGGGCGGACTCGGGAAACATCATCCAACGCCGTGCAGTCGCGCTGAAAGGGTTGTTCACTCTCATGGGTGGCGCAGTCCACTTCTACGGGACCGTCTCCGAGTATCAGTCGGGTAACTACGAATTGAAGGACTTCGGGAAGAACATCGTCACCCTCGGGAAGATGATGGTCGATTCGGTGTCGGTCGCAAAGGTCGTCTTCAGCGTCGCCGTAAACGAGATAGCGGACAAGATACTGGGCGTCGTCGGTCTCTTGGCGGACTGTTACGACGCGGGGATGACCCTCTACAAGTCGGTCGAGGCCTACGAGCGTAACGACCTTTCGGTGGCAGTCGGACACGGCATCGCGGGGTTAGGGGCAATCGGCGGTATCGTCAGCGGGACCGTGTTGCTAGCCGGGACCTCGAACCCCGTCGGATGGACGATTGCCGGTATCACCAGTGCCATCATGTTCATCAGCGGGGAGTCGGTCGCGGCACTGACCGCGGACTCGGCGCTCCTTCAGTGGGTCCGGCGGTCCGCATTCGGTCGGAACCACGGCGACATCGACTCGCCGGAGCCGTCCAAGTTCTACTACGGGTACGACAGCGCTGACGATGACGACCAAACCGCCGACGCCCGGATGACTGGGACGTACTACGGCTTTCAGTCCGACGAGAAGGTGGTCAGTATCAACGTGCTAGATGGAGAGGGAATCGCGTCGATGCTCAAGATTACACTAGACGAGGTGGTCGTCGCCTCCGCGACGGACGTGTTCGTTCAGCCGATAGTCGATTTGGGCAACGAGTACGAAGTCAGGCCGTTCCAGCATATCGTTCACCTCGCGAACACCGCCCACGTGAGCAATACGGCGGACCCGCCGCCGCTCAGTACGAAACTGAGTCCGGGGGCGTACGCGACACCGACGAAGCCGTCGAAGTGGGCCATCGAAATCTTCGAGGACCCCAGCGAGAACCCGTTCAGTATCAAGGACCTGCTGGGCATCGAGCGCTCGTTGCTCGAAAAAGACAGGAAACACTATCTGGAGATTGGAATCGTCCCGAGTTCGCTGAAAGACACCGAGTCGGACTCGATAGGTCCGATGATTCGTGCGAGTACCGCCGACCAGTACTCGCGGGCGTACAACCGACTACCGACGATGGTTCGTGAAAGGAAGGTTATAGATTTCCCATGAGCGACGAGCAAAATCGGCAGGACACCGCGGCAGTCCTGCTCACGGAACTGACCCGGACGGTCGAACCCCTCGTGAGAGCGGGCGAAGACCAGCAGGCGGGCTTCGACGGTGTGGCCTTCCTCATGCGGGAGGCCGGTGTCGGTCGGGAACTGTTCGGCGACGACTTCGAGACGGTCGAGAAAGAGGTCGAGGAAATCGTCTCGTCGGCCACGAAACTGTACGAACGGGTCGTGGAGAACGGCCCGCCGGACATCGGCGACGTGCCCGACCTGATGGACGGGTTGGTCGCGGTGGTCGAGTCCGTCGAGGCGTTCGGCGAGGTGGCACAGGACACCGACGCCGCGGACGCCGCCGACGCGGGCGAGCGACTGCTTGACTACCTCCTGTTGACGTACCTCGACGATTACCACCCCGTCGTCCACAACGTGCTGGCGATGCTCGGCGTCGTGAAGTACACCGGCGAGGGCGACGAGCGAGAACTCGACTTCTCGGCCGTCGGCGACGTGTTCGCCGACCCCGGCAGTATCCCCGTCCTGCTGGCGAACTGGGGCGACGGCGAGTTCACCGAGGCGCGGGCGCTCGAACTGTTCCGTGGACTCCTGCAAGGGTTGGGCGTCCCCGCGGGTCTCGAAATCCCGGACGAGACGGCACGAACCGCCCTCGGCGGCGACGACGCCGACCTCCCGCAACTCCGCGTCCCGGTGTTGATACTCGATTCGGGGACGAGCGAGGCGGGCGTCCGAGTCCTCCCCGTCCCGAAAGGCGGCGTTCCCGGACTCGGCGTCGTCCCCTACGGCACGGCGGGTCTCTCCGAGTCCATCGACCTTGGCGACGGGTGGTCGTTCGAGACGAACGTGTCCGGGAAGGTGGACAATCAGGGAGTGGTCCTCAGACCCGACGACGTGTCGTTCGAGGCGATAGACGACGGCGACCCGTTGGGGTCGCTCCACGGCGAGGCGGGCATCGAGTACTCGCCGTCGAACGCCGAGGGAGACGACACGACCTTGCTCGAAGCGCCCGGCGGGACCCGCGTGTCTGTCGGGTCGATAGCGGTCCGGGCGCGGATAGACGCGGAACTCGGGTCGGGCGGCGACCCGTCGTTCAGTTACGAAATCGGGCTTCCCGCGCGGGGGAGACTCGCAATCGACCCCGAGGAGGGCGACGGCTTCCTCCGAAAAGTCCTGCCCGAGGACGGCATCAGCTACGACTTCGACACCGAAGTCGGTTGGTCCTCGAAGAGCGGTCTCTACTTCGAGCGCGGCGGGAGTCTAGAGGTGTCGCTCGCCCAACACGCAGACCTCGGACCCGCGGTGCTGAACGCCATCCACCTCTCGCTCGGTCCCGGCGAGACCGGACTCTCCGCGTCGGCGTCGGCGTCCGCGGGCGTCGAACTCGGCCCAATCTCGGGCAACGTCGAGAAGTTGGGCATCGAGACCGACGTTGGCTTCCCCGGCGGGTCGGCGGGCAACCTCGGTCCGGTGGACCTCGGTCTCGGGTTCAAACCGCCGGACGGCATCGGCGTCTCCATCGACGCTGGCGGCGTGACCGGTGGCGGCTACCTCTACTTCGACTCGGAGAACGAGCGGTACGCGGGGGCCGTCCAGTTACAGGTCGGCAAACTCACGCTGAACGCAATCGGGTTGGTCACGACCGAACTCCCCGACGGGTCCGACGGCTTCTCTATGTTGCTCATCGTCTCCGGGGAGTTCCCGCCGGTCCAACTCGGGTTCGGGTTCACGCTCAACGGCGTCGGGGGCTTGCTCGGCGTCAACCGCTCGACCCAAATCGACGTGCTTCGCAAGGGCGTCCGGAACGGCGGGATGAACTCGGTCCTCTTCCCGAAGGACCCGGTGGCGAACGCTCAGCGAATCGTGAGCGACCTGCGGGAAATCTTCCCGCCGACCCGCGGCCAGCACGTCTTCGGCCCGATGCTGAAGGCCGGATGGGGGTCGCCGACCATCGTCACCGCCTCGCTCGGCGTGATTCTGGAACTGCCCGACCCGCTCCGGGTGATTCTCCTCGGACGACTGCGCGCGGTGTTGCCCGACGAGGAGGCCGCGCTGGTGTTCATCCAGATGAACGTGCTGGGGTCGATAAACTTCACCGAGAAGAAGGCGGGGTTAGACGCCTCGCTCTACGACTCGCGGGTCGTCACCTTCCCGATGACCGGCGGGATGGCGATGCGGTCGCGGTGGGGCGACGACTCGGCGTTCCTGCTGTCGGTCGGCGGGTTCAACCCGCGGTTCGACCCGCCGGACGCGTTCCCCGACGTGAAACGTCTCGCCATCGACCTCGTGGAGGGCGACAACCCCACCCTGCGCGCCTCGGCGTACTTCGCCATCACCTCGAACACGGTCCAAGCGGGCGCGGCCATCGACCTCCACGCCTCTGCGGGCGGGTTCGGCGTGGACGGTCACCTCGGGTTCGACGCACTGGTCCAGTTCGACCCGTTCAAGTTCTACCTCGACATCGCGGCCCATCTCATCTTCTCGACGCCCATCGGGGACCTCGGCGTCTCGCTCGACGGGACGCTCTCGGGACCGTCGCCGTGGCGCATCTGGGGGAAGGTCACGCTCGACCTCGGCCTGCTGTCGCCGTCGGTGTCGGTGGACATCACGGTCGGCGACGACGGTAGCGGGTCGCAACTCCCGCCAGCCAACCTCATGCCGAAGGTGAAGTCCGCGCTGGCCGACAACCGAAACTGGGCCACCCAGATACCCGAGGGCGGCGAGTCGCTGGTCGGCCTGCGCGAGATTCCCGACGACGAGAAGCGACTGTTGGCCCACCCGCTGGGTCACGTGCAGGTGCGCCAGCAGGTCGTTCCGCTCGGCGTCGCCATCGAGAAGTTCGGCGAGAACGAACCCGCCGACTTCACCCGGTTCGACGTGACCGCGGTCAGCGTGGACGGCGAACCGGCCGGGGGCCGGAGCGGTCCCGACCCACTGCGCGAGAAGTTCGCGCCCGCCCAGTACTTCGAGATGAGCGGAGACGAGAAGCTCTCGCGACCCTCCTTCGAGAAGTACGAGGCGGGCCGGGACGTGACCAACGACCGACTCGACTACGGCGGTGCGACCGACGACTCGGTGTCCGCCACACAGACGCTCACTTTCGAGTGTAGCTACGTGGACCGCTCGCGGGACGCCTACCGCGTCGAGCAGGGACTCGGAACAATGACAATCGACACAGCAGCGCAACTAGCCGACGCGAGCGCGGTCGCAAAGAGCGACGCCAGAACCACCGGGCGAGCCAAGTTCGCCGACGAGAACGCCCAGCAGGTCACTGTCGAGGACGCGAAGTACGTCGTCGCCGACGACGACATGACCCGAAACGAGCAGGTAGAGGGCGTCCCGGACGGCGGGACCACCTACGTCGAGGCCGAGCAAGCGATGCGGGCCTACGTCGAGTCCAACCCCCGGAAGGCCGGGTCGCTCCGGGTGGTCGGCGTCCACGAACTCGACGCGGCGGGTCGGGGAGGGTCGGCGTGAGCGACGACGCCGCCCGCTACGAGTTCCTGCCGTGGGTTCGGGAGGGGTACCAACCGCCCGACGCCGAGACGCTGGCGGACCCGATTCCGGACCCCGGCGCGCTGTCGGTGTCGCTCACCCTCCGCGGCGAGGGCAAGGGCGACTCGCGCGAGGAGACCGTCTCGCTCGACGTTGACATGTACGGTCCCGGAGACGTGGTCGGCATCGACGGCCGACAGGTCGTCCGGATGGAACCCGAACCCGACACCGGCGACTTCGCGCCGAACTACTTCCCGATGGTGGAGTTCGACCGGCCCGACCTGCCGTGGCTTTTCAGTCCGGTGTCGGCCGACGGCGAGGGGAAACTCCGGCCGTGGTTCTGCCTCGTCGTGGTCGAACAGCAGGAGGGCGTCGAGCTGTCGGCGTCCGGCGAGAAACCGCTCCCGACGCTGACCATCGGCGGTCCGGCCGACCCCGCGCGGGAACTCCCCGACCCGACGAACTCGTGGGCGTGGGCGCACGCCCAAGTCGTCGGCGCGGGGAGTTCCGGGGGCGACCCGGTGCGCGACGAACTCGAAGCCAACTCCACCAAGACCGTCGCCAGACTGGTCGCGCCGCGGCGACTCGAACCGGGGAAGTCCTACCACGCCTGCGTCGTACCGACGTTCGAACCCGGCAAACTCGCGGGTCTCGGCGAGGAACCGTACCCGGAGTCGGGCGGCGACTCCGGGGGAGGTAGCGACTCCGGGAGTGGAGATGACTCGGGCGGAAGCGACTCCGGCGGCGAGAGCGACGGAACCCGTCGCTCGGACGACGTGGCGATGGCGTGGAGCCTCGACGGTCTCGGCGACCGCATCGAACTCCCGGTGTACCACAGTTGGGAGTTCAGCACGGGCCGGGAGGGGGACTTCGAGTCGCTGGTCCGGGAACTCGAACCCGAGGTCCTCGCCGGACTCGGCTACCGCGACGTGGACGCCAGCGACCCCGGCGTCGAAGCCCTCTCGACTCGCCGGACGCCGACCGACGTTCGACTCGAAGGCGCGCTCAAGTCGGCGGAACTCGACCGACTGCGCTACCCCGACGAGATGCGCGCGGAACTGACCGCGCTCGCCAACGCCGACGACCCCGACGGCGACGGCACGCCGACGTTCGGCCCGCCGACCTACGGCAAGTACCACGCCGACGTGAGCGAGATTCCCGACTCGGGGTCGTCGTGGGTTCGCGAACTCAACGTGGACCCGCGCCACCGCATCGCGGCCGGGTTCGGTGCCGAGGTGGTCCGCGACCAGCAAGAGCAGTTGCTCGGGTCGGCGTGGGACCAAGTGGGCGAGATTCGGGCCGCCAACCGACTGCTCCGGCGGGCGCGACTCGCCCGCGAAGCCAGCAACCGCGCGCACGACGAGTTGACCGACCTGTCCCCGGCCGAGGCGGTGTCGGCGACGGCCGGGATGCACGACCGAGCGCGCTGGAACGAGAAGGCGACGACGTTCCGGCGGGCCATCGAGGACAGCAAACTCCCCGCGGCCACCGTCTCGCGGGAACTCCGGCGACTGCTCCGGCCCGACGGCCCGATAGCCGGGCGAATCGGCGACGCCGCGCCCGACCAGTCGGAGATAGTGGACGCCTTCGACCCGGCGAGCGAGGGCACCTCTCCGGTCCGCATCGAGCGCGAGGGGTTCCCGGACGGCGCGAGACTGCTGACGCCCGAGAAGCGCGACGGCTACGAGTACGGCGGGTTCGCCGAACTCTGCGAAGTCGTCGGAGGGCAGTCCGGCCCGTCGTCGCCCGGCCCGGTCCTCCACGACGAGGCGAAGACCGACGGCGACGAACTCCGCGAGGAGTGCTGGTCGGCGCTCGAAGACGCCAGAGGGGTAGTCCAGAAGACCCGCGAAGGGGTCGAGGACCCCCGCCTCCGAGCGATTCTCGCCGACCTCGCGGCCGAACTCGCAGTCGTCGGCCGCGAGGAGGGCGGCGAGTTCGACGGGTCGAACAACCTGCTCGCTGGCGTGGACGAGACTGTCGAGGACGGCGACGACGCGACTCGCGTCGTCGCCTTCTTGGGTGCGGTCGCTCGGGCCTTCGAGACCGTCTCGGACGCCGCCGACGGCGTGGAGCGACTGGCCGACGACCTGTCGCCCGACGACGCCGCGGTCGTCAGGGGCAACTTCGGCGACTACCGGGCGGCGTGCAGAACCTTCGAAGTCGCGCTCGCGGCCCGAGCGTTCCGGCAACTCCGCGCGGTCTGCGCCGTCGTCGTCGGCGTCCCCGACGACCTGCCCGCGGACGGAACCGGAGTCGAAGACGTGCGAGTCGCGTGCCGGGCGGTCTGTGGGGAGTCCGCGAGCAGTCCGGGCGGACTCGTAGCGGACTTGAAGACGCTGGTCGGCCAGTCGTCCCACGCCCGAGCGACCGACGTGATGGCGGAGATTCGCCGACTCGTCGCCGTGACCGGCGACCGACTCGCCGAACTCCGCGAGTCGGGTGCGCCCGTGGAGTCGGCCGTGACGAGTTGGCGGGACGTGAACGCCGTCTTCGACCTGCTCGCGGCGACGATGGGCCACTCCGGGCGGAACGCGGTCCGGTCCCGCGTGGCCGAGACCGTCTGTCCGCCGTACGACGACGAACCGTCTGCGGGCGAACCGATAGACCTCGGGCGCGCGAAGGCCGCACTCCTCGACGCGACCGACCCCGAGCGGGCGGTTCCCCGCCGAATCAGCCGACGGCTCGGCGGCGCGACCGGCGGCCGCGAGGACCCCCTCGACGAGATTCTGGCGGCACCGACGTTCGACGAGCCGATGTACGAACCGCTGGCCGACCTCTCGCAGGACTACCTCCTGCCGGGGGTCGGCGACGTGCCCCGAGACTCCATCGGCGTCCTCGAAACCAACCCCGAGTTCGTCCGGTCGTACATGGTCGGGTTGAACCACGAGATGGCCCGCGAGTTCCGGTGGCGCGAGTACCCCACCGACATGCGCGGGACCTACTTCGACCGGTTCTGGGGCGCGGAGGGCGCGGTCCCGGTCCCGGACGACCCCGCCGACATCGAGGCCATCCACACGTGGGGCGTCGGGAGCGACCCGAAGCGACTCGACGCACCGCTTGCGCGCGACGAGGACGGCGACGAGTCCAGTGACGGAGTGGGTGGCGGCGAGGGCAACGTCGTCCTGCTGATTCGCGGGGAACTCCTCCGGAGATACCCGAACACGACGATTTACGCCGTGAAAGCCGCGCCCGGGGAGGAGGGCGACGACGGCGACGACCAGACCCAGACCGGGCGCGTGCCCGACCTCCCGACCGGGACGAACGACGAGGCCCCCGACCCGACGGCCGACGACGTGGCGTTCCCGATGTTCCGGGGGCACCTCGACTCGGACGTGACGTTCTTCGGGTTCGACCTCGGCGTGGACGAGGCCAGAGGCACGCCGGGGAGCGACGACGAACTCGGCTGGTTCTTCGTCGTCGAGGAAGCGCCGGGCGAACCCCGACTCGGACTCGACGTGAGCGACGGCGACGTGGGGACCGTCCCCGACGGCATCCGGACGGGCGACGGGTCCACCGGAGGCGGCGGGTCGGGCGGTATCGACGCCGAGTCCGGGTGGGCCGCGCTCTCGTGGGGCCACGTCGTCGGGGGCGCGGGCGAGGACCCCCTCTCGGAGTTGCGCTACATCGACACCGAAACCGCGGTGCCCGGCGCGTCCGGGTGGGAGTCAACCGAGGACCCCGCGGAATGGGGCAAGAACGGCGCGCACATGGCGGCGATTACGTGGCAGAAACCGGTCCGCATCGCCATCCACGCCGACGACATGCTCCCGGCAGACGAGGACGGAGGGGCCGCGTGACGCCGCTCGCGGCCGGACGAGACGAACCGCGAACAGCCACGACTACACGACAGATGACAGCAGAGACACCACTTCGCCGGAGGCACAGCAGATGAGTACCGACCGACAGTCCCGACTCGCCGAGACCCGCGAGCGACTGGCCCGCGTCGAGACCGAAGTCCGGTCCGGGGCGGCGGTCCTCGCCGACCTGACCGACGCCGTAGAACGGTCAGCGAGCGACCCGGAAGCGGACGCACCCCAACCGAGCCACGTAGCCGACCGCGCTCGCGCGACGTTCGAGCAGTTCCAGCTCGCGGAGTTCGACTGGCTGTGCGCCGAGATGCGGGTCGCCTTCGGGACCTACAACCGGGCGGCGTTCGACGCCGCCCTCGCCGACCTCCGGAAACCCTTCGCGGACCTCGCGGCGGCGACGGTCGAGCGACGACTCGACGCCGCGCTCGACGCCCGCTGGCAGGTCCGGGACGCCGACCCGAGGGAGGCGGCCGCGGCCGTCCGGGACGCGTTCGAGGCCGACGACCGGGACGCCTACGAGGACGCCGTGGACCGACTCGACGACTACCCCGCCGACCGCCGGGAGGCAATCGAGCAGTACACCGCCCACCTGCCGCGACTGTTCGGGACCACGTACCGAGACGGGGCGGCCGACGGCGTGGCCGCGCTGGAGGACGCCTTCGAGACCGACGACGGCGAGGCGTTCGAGACCGAACTCCGAGGGGTGGAGTCGGCCTTCGAGAGCGACCACGACGAGGCCATCGGCGAGCGGGCGGCGACCCTCGGGTCCGGACTGAACGACGGTCCCGTTTCGTCGGCCCGCGAGCAGGTCGCGGCGTTCCGGGCCGACGTGTCGGCCGCCCAGTCGCTCGCCGACGACCTGACCTACCGACTCAACGCCGACCTCTCGGCGACGGTCGAGTCCTACCCCGACGACGCGACGACTGCGCTCGCGACACTGGCCGACCCGCTCCAACCGGTGTTGATGCTCCCGGTGCAACTGGAAACGCGATTCACTCCGGCCGACTCGTGGGGCGACTGCCGACTCCAGATTCGGGTCTACCCCGACGACGTTCACGTCGATACCCACGAGCGCGGTCTCACGGCGGCCGAACGCGCGGCGGGCAGGCGATTCTGGGAGCGCGTCTGGTGGGCCGCCCACGATGTGCCGACGAGTCTCCTCGACGCCGAACTCGGCAACGTCGGCGAGTCCGACCTGCTTGACGACGTGGACCTGTCGTCGCTCCCCGAGAGCGCCGACGACCGACACGAGGCGGTCCTGCGCCGGGCGTGGAACGCGCTGGTCGAGCGGTTCGACGAGAACCGCGCGGCGTGGGTGAAGCGAGCGACAGCACCGCCGCAGGCCGACGACCTGCTCGGCGGCCCGATAGCCCCGGCGCACCTCGATTCGGTCGCGTTCTCGGCGCTCGGCGACGACGTGCCGACCCTGCCCGCGGCGTGGACCAGACCGCCGCGCGCCCGACTCCTGCCGGACCGCTGGGTCGCCGTCGTGGACCTCGGCGACGAAGTGCGAACCGTCGAGGGAGAGGCCATTCGGGAACCGCTCCCGGTCGGTCCGGGACCCGACCCGAGGACCGACACGGACGGCGCGGACGCCACGGGTGCGCCCGACTGGACCGTGGACTTCGAGGCGGCCGAGCGAATCGGCATGGCCCTCGAAACCGAACTCTCCGAGCAGGAGGCCCGAGACGGAATCGACTCCATCGTCGTGGTCGGCGTGAAGTCCTCGATGACCGCCGCGGCGTCCGCGGAGTCGGTCGGCGACCTGCTCGACGCCCACCGGTTCACCGACGGCCTGTCGTTTCTCGAACAGGGAACGGCGACCAACAACACGGGCGAAGCGAGCGCCGGGAGTTCGCCCAGCGCGAGCGGAACCCGGTCGGACGGGGTGGCCGTCGAGTGTGGCCCGTCGCTCGCCCGGCCGGGCACCGACGGCGCGAAGGCCGCCAGACTGCTCGGACTCGACCCCGAGCAACTCGGCGACGAGTCGCGCGAACACGTCTTCGGTCACGTTCCGGGTGCCGACGCCATTGAGCAACGCGACGCCAGACAGTTCAATCAGGCGCTCTGGTCGGCGACGTGGGGCTACTACGTCCCGCACATGCTGGCTCCCGCGGTGGCCGAGGGCAACGGCGGCAACCTCGACTACGAGGCACTGCTGACGTGGCTCGGAGCCTACCGCGACCACTTCGTGGAGTACGTCCGGGGCCGGGGACCCCTGCCGACGCTCCGCGTCGGCGACCAACCCTACGGCGTCCTCCCGGCGACGAGCCTCGACGGGTCTCGCTGGCGGGAGCTGTCGCTGGCGGGCGACGGCGACGACGAACTTCTCGGGGCGGGCGACTCCCGGCGCTTCCCGGACCTCGACGTGCTTTCGGACCTCGTGGACATCGTTCGCGCGCTCCGGCCGGTGTGGGAGCGGTCGAGCGACGACGTGACCGTCTTGGACGACGTGGCCGACGGGTGGTCTCCCGTCGAGGACCTGCTCGAGATACTGAGCCTCGACGCCACGAGCGTCGGCTACCGGACCCGCGCGCAGTACGGGAGCGAACTGCTCACCGACGCCACCGAGGACCACGGACTCGCCGCCGACATCGAGAAGGCAATCCGGAGCGTGAAGCAGTCGGTCGGAATCGACTACGTGGAGAAGGCGCTCGGCGGGTCGCAGACGACGGTCCCGCGAGTCGCCGAGACTCTGCTGTGGGGGCCGGAGAGCGAACCCATCGACCCGCTGGTGAGCGACGACTTGGACCCCTTTCTCGACGCGCTTCTGGGGTCGTCGTTCGAGTCGCTCGCCGTCGCCGACCCCGGCCCGGAACTCGTGGACGTTATCGACGAGTCGCCGCTCGGCGACGCCCGCGACCGGTTCGAGTTCGTCGGGCAGGAGTTCGGGTCGCTCCTGCAGGCGTTGCTCTACTACGCCACGCTACAGGAGTACGCGGCCGCTCGGGTCCGACTCGGCCACCTCTACGACGACGGCCGGACCGACATCGACCGCCTGCTGTCGGGCGAGGTCTGGAGACTCGTCCCCGAACCAGAACGCTACGGCCACGGCGACGAGGGCATCGTCCAGCGACTCTACGACCCGGTTCCCTCGACGCTCGCCGAGCATCCGGCGGTGTCGGAGGACGATAACTACGTCGAAGCCCTCGACCGGGTTCGGGCCAGCGACCCCGAATCCGCCGTCTCGCCGCAGTTGCAGGCCCACACCGACAGCCTCCGGTACATCCAAAAGCGCGACTTCGACCCGGAGACCGCCGAGCGACTGCTGACCGAGACGCTGGACTTGGCGAGCAACCGACTCGACGCGTGGGCCACCTCGATAGCGACCCGGCGTCTGGACGACGTTCGCGACCACCAGACCGCCGAGGGCGACTCCGGTCTCTACGTCGGCGGGTGGGGGTACGTCACCGACATCGCCAAGACCGACGACCCCGACTCGGAGGGTTACCTCCACGCGCCCTCGATAGAACACGCGACGACCGGCGCGGTCCTGCGGAACGGGAGTCTGGCCTTCGAGGACGAGCGCGCGGACTTGCTGGACCTCGACCTCTCTCCCGAGCGAGTCCGGGCCGCGATGGAGGTCGTCGAGACGGTCCGGGCGGGCGAACCCCTCGGGACGCTACTGGGCTATCGCTTCGAGCGCCGACTCCGAGAGACCGACTCCCCGCCGGACCTCGACAAGTACCTCCGGGAGTTCCGGGCACTCGAACCTCCGGTCGCTGGCAAGCAAGCCCGCGAGGGCGACGGCGGGACGCCGACCGAAGCGGCGTCCCGAGATGTCGTGGACGGACTCGCGCTCTATCGGACGTGGCGCGACGACGGGATTCCGTGGGGCCGGAGCGTCGATGGGTCGCCGACCGGTCAGACGCTTCCCGACGAGGAGTCCGACCCCGCGGCGTACAACGCAGTCCAGCTAATTCTGGACGACATCCACGACACCATCGACGCCGTGAAAGACCTGCTGACAGCAGAGAGCGTCCACCAGTTGCTTCAGGGCCGGTCGATGCGCTCGGGGGCCTCGCTCGACGCGCTGGCCCGCGGCGAAGCGCCCCCGGAGATAGACGTGGTGGAGACGCCCCGGAGCGCCACCGGCGTCACCCACCGAATGCTGGTGCTGTTCGGCGACAGCGACCCCGAGTCGCCCGAGGCGTGGCCGACGACCCACCGGCAGGTCCGGGCGACGGCGGAACCGAATCTGGACGCGTGGGTCGCCGACCTGCTCCCCGACCCCGCGACGGTCGCCTGTGCCTGCACCTACGAGGTCCGCGACGACGAGGGCGCTGTCGTCTCGGAGGGCGGATACGGCGTCACGCTGGCCGACCTCGGCCTGTCGCCGCTGGACCTGCTCGCGGTCGTGGAGGGCGGCGTCGAGGCACAGCAGTCGGAACTCGAACAGCGCGTCCGCTATCACCTCGCCCGCGAGCGCGGACTGCCCGAGAACGCGACGGTCGAACTCACCTTCCGGGCGGTCTCGGAGTGGGACCACGACGTTAGGACCCTCGACGGCCTGTCTTCGCTCGACGGTCTCGTGAGTTTCGGCGAGGTGCTGGCGGCCGTCGAACCCGCGAGCGACCTCGTTTCGACCGGACGACCCGCCGACGCCCGCGACCTCCGGGAACCGGCGTCGGCGGGCGGACGGAACCGGGACGCCGACGCGCTCCGGACGCGGGCGAACGCCGTCGTCGGGAAACTCGCCGGGGCGGACGCCGACCTCGGGCGGACGCTGGCGGTCCTCGAACCGGACGAGGACGGCCGCGACGACCTGACCGGGTTGGATGCGGTCGGCGATGCGGTGGCCGCGCTCCCGCCGAGCGACGTGACCCTCGACGGACTCGCGGCCGACCTCGACGGCGTGGACTCGGCGGCGGTCCGGGCGGCGGTCGGTCGCCTCGCCGACGCGCTGGCGGCCGGACTGGTCTCGCTGGCGACGGTCGATGGCGAGGTCCGACTCGAACCGACCGCCGACGCCACCGTCGAGGGCGTGGTCGCGGCCGAGCAGGGCACCGAACTGGGCGTCCGTCTCCGGGCGTCGGGAAGTCAGCCACTGCTCCTGTCGGCGGACGTGACGGTCGAACGGGGCGGCAGGTTCGCCGCCGACTTCGACCTGAGCGCGGTGCCGGAAGGAACCGCGTTCTCGGTGACGGTCCACGGCCCGAACGGGACCGTCGGCCAGCAGTCCGGGACCGTCGTCTCGTCGGTCGAAGAGACGCCCTCGGTCGCGCCGGGCGTCGGCCCGGTGTCGGTCCCGGCGCTGACGGCGTTCGCCGAGACGGCCCGGACGCTCCGGCGAGTCGGAGACGCCGCCCGACCGCTCCGGGAGGCGCTGGCCCGGACCGACTTCGGACCTCTGCGGACTCTCGACGCCGAAATCGACTGGTCGGCGGTCCGCCAGCGCGACGACTGGGACGACGCGTGGCCCGCCGACCTGACCGACGACGTGGACGACCTGCTGGCGCTCCCGCCGGTCGCACTGCCGGGGTTCGACCACGAGGACCTCTCGGCCGGAGCGTGGCGGGACCTGCTGGATGCGGTCGAAGCGCTCGCGTCCGGCGCGGGAACTGACCTGCTGGCCTACGAGAGCGAGGAACTGAGCGAACTCGGGGACGCGCTCGGCCGAGTTGCCGACCGAGAGGACGCCGCGGTCGAGCAGACACTGGACGCCGCACTGGGCAGTGCGGCGTCGTCGCTCCGGGACCTCGACGCCCTGACCGGGACCGCCAGCGCCGCGGTCTCCGGGTTCCGACTCGGGACGTTCGAGACCGTCCGGGACGCGCTGATGGCGGCGTCGCACTTCGGCGTCGGCGCGAGCGTTCCGCAGGTCGCCACCGGCTACGGCGAGGACGCCCGAGAGACGCTGACGCGGCAGGCCGCGGCGGTGGCCGACGAGGTGTCGGCGCGACTGGCCGACGCGCCCGCCGACAGCGGAGCGGCCGACCCGGACGCCGAGACCGAACTCGCGCGCATCGAGACCGTCTTCGAGGAGTCGTTCACCGTCCTCGCGCCGTTCGCGCCGACGAACCCGACCGAACTCGGGTCGGCGCTGTCGGTGTCCCACAGCGACTCGCTCCAGAACCGCGAGCGGAACCCGCTAGCGGTCGAGACGTGGTTCCGGCGAAACGCCACCGTCCGGGACGCTCCGGAGACGCTGGGCCGGGCGTTCGCCAGCGCCGAGGCCCTCGCCGGGCCGTCGGCCACTTTCGACGCCGAACAGCGCGGTTCCCGGCTTCGGGTCGGCCAACTCCCCTACGTCAAGGACGACGACTGGGTGGGCCTGCCCGAGGCGTGGGACGACCGGCGACCGGCGGGTCGGTTGTCGCTCGTGACCCACGCCGCGACCGGCCACGGGGGGCGTCCGGTGGCCGGACTGTTCGTGGACGAGTGGGTCGAGTCGGTGCCCGACGAGTCCGAGACGACCGGCGTGGCCTTCCAGCACGACCGGCCGACGAACCAAGCGCCCCAGTCGATGCTACTGGCGGCACCGCCGAACCGCGACGGATGGTCGGTGGACGCGCTCGCCGACGTGGTGTCCGAGACCATGGCGCTGGCGCGGTCCCGCGCGGTGGACGCCGCGACGTTGCGGGACCTCGGGCACGTCCTGCCCGCGCTGACCTACGCCCGCGACGGCGTGGACGGTCCCGCCGACCCGCGGACGGTTTCGGTCGACCTGACCGACCTGCTAGGAGGTAACTGAGATGGAATCTACGACGACGTGGCGACGACTGGAGCCTCGCACCCGAGACGAACGACTCGCCGGTAGCCTCCGGGCGTCGGTCCACGACCCGGCGTGGTCGCTGGCGAGACAGTGGCAACTCGGCGAGTTCGACGGCGTTGACGCCGGGTCGCCGATACGGGTGGACCTCTCGGTCCGCCGACGGCCGGTCACGGCCTACGGCTTCGGCGACGAACGCGGGCGCGACTCCGGCGCGTACACGCCGGAGTCGCCGCCGCTGGAGGTGCTGGCCGAGCGCGAGCGAGTGAGTCGCCGGTTCGACGACCCCGACCGGAACCTCCGGGACGCCGCCGACGCGGGCGCGCAGTTCCTGCGCCTGCTGGCGACCCACGACGAGTCGTTCGACTACGCGGCGGCCGACTTCGCGGACGCACCGGCGCTCGACGCCTACGACGAGGTGGACAGCCTGTTGCTCGACGTACCCGACGAGGACTTGGACGCCGAGGGCGAGCGGTTCGCCGCGGTCGTCTCGGGTCGGGCGCTCGACGGCGACCGACTCTATCACGTCCTCACGAAGGCCGAGATGGGCCTGAGCGGGCCGCTTCCGCTCCCCAACGAGTCGCTGGAGACCGACGACGGCTACGACCAGTCGTACCTCGACGCCGTGAGCGAGTTCCGGGAGTGGTACGGCGAGGTGTACTCCGAACCCGACGGCGAGGCCGACGCGTGGGACCCCGAACGACTGGAGTACGAGTTCGAGGTAGCCGCCGGGAGCGACAGCGACCGGCGGAGTCTCTCGGTCGAAGCCTACGAGGGCGGCGGACTCGACTGGTACGACTTCGCGGCCCGGAAGGGGTCGCCGCCCGAACCGCCCGAGGACGCCGCGGTCCCCGAGACCGAGACGGTGACGACCGCGACCCGGCCGACGCCGGTCCGGTTCGGCGGGATGCCCGCCCGTCGCTGGTGGGCGTTCGAGGACGGCGAGGTCAACGTCCCGAACGTCGATGCCGCCGCGGAGGACATCTCGCGGCTCCTGCTGGCGGAGTACGCGCTGGTGTCGGGTGCCGACTGGTTCCGGGTCCCCGTCGAGTTGCCCGTCGGGACGCTGGCGACCGTCGAGGACCTGACCGTGACCGACACCTTCGGCCGGGAGACCGAGGTGCGTCCGACCGCGGGCATCGGCGACTCGTGGCGACTGTTCGACTTCACCTTCCAAGCGGGCAACGACGTGGAGCGAAGCCTCTTTTTGCCGCCGACCGTCACGGAGTCGCTGGAGACCGACCCGGTGGAGACGGTGACGTTCGCCCGCGACGAGGGCGCGAACGTGGCGTGGGCGCTGGAGGAAGCCGTCGAAGGACCGCTCGGAACGCGACTCGACCGCCACGAACAGAGCCAGCAGGCCGCCGGGAAAGCGGCCGACGCGCCGGTCCAACCGACGACCGACGCGGACTGGGCCTATCGACTCTCGACCGGCGTGCCCGACTACTGGCATCCGCTGGTTCCGGTCCGGCGGGGTCGCCGGGCGACGGACCTCGAACGCGGCGAGATGCTGGTCGCGGACCGCGACCACGACACCGACCCGAAGGGCGCGATTCTGGACGAGCGAGACGCGTCCATCCCCGAGGAAGAGGTGCCCAGAACCGGCAAGCGCGTCACCCGCCGCTACCGTCACGCCCGGTGGACCGACGGTTCGACCCACCTCTGGAGTAGCCGCGAGGCGACGGTCGGCACGGGTGAGGTGTCCAGTGACCTCCAGTTCGACGTTATCGCCGAGCGACCGCCGGGCGAGACCGGGGCGCTGTCGGTCGCGGTCGTCAGCCAACGGTCGGCGGGCGGCACCTTCGAGAACCTCGACGAGGAGTACGTCGCGTTCCGGAACGCCGCCGGGCGGACGCTCGACCTCACCGGGTGGACCGTCGCGGACCGCGCGGGCCACGAGTACGCCTTCCCCGAGGGGTTCACCATCGACGCGGGCGACGTGGTGCGCCTCCGGACCGGCGAGGGAGACGACGACGAGTCGGACCTCTACTGGAATAGCGGCGCGCCGGTGTGGAACGACGCCGTGGACGAGATTCACGTCTACGACGAGGAGGGCGCTCCCGTCACGACCCAGAGCTATCCGGACCTCGGGTCGGTTCCGGACGACTCGCCGTTCGAGTGTCTGGTCGAACCCGACGCGCCGGGCGACGACTTCGAGAACCTGACCGGCGAGTTCGTCGCCTTCCGGAACGTCGGCGACGACCCGGTGGACCTCACCGGGTGGCGCGTCGAGGACCTGTCGGGTCGGCGCTACGAGTTCCCCGACGAGTTCGTCGTGGACGCGAGCGACTGGTGCGTCGTCGTGACCGGCGACGGAACCGACAGCGACCCGGTTCTCTACTGGGGCGCGGACAAACCCGTCTGGAACAACGACGGCGACGCGGCGTTGCTCTACGACGACCGCGACGTGTTGATAGCCGGGACGCTCGTCTGAGCGCCACACTGCGAGCGAGTCGGCGGTTAAGACCGCCGACTCGCTCGCAGTGTCTCGGCGAGATAGTTTATATTTCTAACTTTTTAGACGGCAACACTCATATATTCTGCATTCGCAGAACCGAATAATGACATTTCGAACGGAATTCCTATTGGTCGTGATACTACTGGTCGGGGCGTTGGCGTTCGCCCCCGCGCCAGCGAGCGCCCACTGCGAGGAGATTTCGGAGGACTACCAGTTCGAGGACGGCGGGACCGAGCAGTCGGCGGCCCAGACCATAAAGAGCGGCGACTACGTGGAGTTGGGTTCGAACACCGACTCGGGACGCTGGTTCAAAATATACGTCGAAAAACCGGGGAGCGCAATCGTCCCCGAGGACTGGTGTATCAAGACCGACGAGTCGTACACCTTCTACCTGCACAGAGAGACGGCGAGCGGAACCGAGCGCATCGGCATCTGGGGATGGGACGACTTCAGCGAGGAGTACGAACGACAGAGTTACCCGACCGTAGAGGAGTCGGGATGGTACTACATCTACGTCGATTTCTACCGGCGGTACAGCGCCGAGGACACCCACGTCCAGTTCGAGGTCCAGCAGTCGAGTTCCGAGAAGTTCGAGGTGGACACCTTCGAGCTGTTCCCGTCGTCGCCGACGGTCGGCGAAGAAGTCACAACGAGACTCACGGTGTCGAACACGAACGCGGGACTCGACTACAACGAGGAGAAGGCGGGTGACTTCCGGGACAACGCCACCGTCACCCTCGAAGTCGGGTCCCGCGTCGTCGGCACGAAGCAGGTGTCGCTCGCCGAAGACGAGTCCACGGACGTGGAGTTCTCGTACACGTTCGCCCCCGACGAGTCGGGTGACGTTTCGGTCACGGCGGAAGTCGTCCCGACGTGGGCCGAGTCCGGGAGTACCGAGACCAAGCAGGTCGGGGTCGAACTCAACGATTTGGACGGCGACGGACTCATCGACAGCCGCGAGGAAGAACTCGGGACCGACCCACGAAACGAGGACACCGACGGCGACGGCCTGACCGACGCCGAAGAAGTCGAGGGCGAGACGGACCCGCTGGAAGCGGACACCGACGGCGACGGACTCGACGACGGCGCGGAACTCGACGCCGGAACCGACCCGCTGACCGCCGACTCCGACGGCGACGGACTCGACGACGGGGACGAGTCGGACGCCGGTTCCGACCCGCTCGCGGTCGATACGGACGGCGACGGTCTGGACGACGGCACGGAAGTCGAGGAGGGAACCGACCCGACGAACGCCGACACCGACGGCGACGGCCTGACCGACCAAGAGGAACTGTCCACCGGGAGCGACCCGACGAAAGCCGACACCGACGGCGACGGGTTGCCCGACGACAAGGAGGCCGAACTCGGCACGGACCCGACGGACGCCGACACCGACGGCGACGGTCGGTCGGACGCCAGCGAGGTCCGGAAGGGTCTCGACCCCGTAGAGAGCAACCCGGAAACCGAATCGGCCACGGTCCGGGGCAGTGGCGGCGGTGGCGAGAATGTAGTCGAACAGAAGTCGCTCAACGTCGCCAGCGACCGGGTGAACCTCCTGTTGCGCGGAGAGAAGACCATCGTGGGCCGGGACGAACCCGCGATTTTGACGTTCAGCGCGTCGAATCTCATCTCCAACGACGGCCAGATGCACGTCCAACTCATCATCGAGACGCCCAGCGGCGTCTCCGTGGAGGGAACCGGGTTCGTGGACAGCGGAAGCGGCCAGTACGTCCGGACGATGACGCTCTCGCCCGGCGGCACGAAGGGACTCGAAATCGAACTCTCGGCGAACGAACCGGGACGGTTCGGCATCACCGGTCACGCGGTGTACTACTTAGGCGAGGACAAGGACAACGCCACGAGCAAATCGGTCACGATTCCGCTACAGGTCCTCTCCGAGGCCCAGACCGGCGACGAGAGCACCGAAACCACGAGTTCCACGGAGACGCCCGGATTCGGCGTCGGAGCGGCGGCGTTGGCGCTCGCAGGGTTCGTCCTCCTCGCTCGTCGCCGATAGCGGCCCGTCGTCGGGCCACCTATTAAAGAAAAATTACACTTCGGAGGTGCTATCACCGAAACAGTACGATTCGGTGCGGTGACTCATCGAGCAAATCTCGGATATTCACGCGTTTCAGGCCAATTACGCCCCCTTTATTCGTAATGCATTACTCGTAACTTTACTCGTAAAGATATATATACAAGGAGTGTTATATCGGAGACGAGAGATGAAAGATACCAAACTTCAGCGCGCGTTCGTCGCAATGACGGCGCTTCTCGTCCTCGGGGCGGGAGTCGCCGCTCCAGCGGCCGCACAGCTCCAGAGTAACACCACGGCTCAGAACACGACCCAGACTACCACCACCGCGGCGGCACCCGCCACCACCCAAGGCGAGTGTGGCGACCTGTCCTCGCCGCCGAGCATGGACCAAGCCCGACTGTACGCGCCTCAGAAGACCGTCAAGGCGTCCCAGCCCGGTGAAATCTCGGGGGGCTTCCAAGTCTCACCGACGGCGACCTGTCCCGTCGTCGTCCAAATCACGATGAGCGTCCCGAGCGGGATGACCATCCAGGGTTCGTCCGACATCCTCTCGGGCGGTGCTGGCATGGTTTCGGGTAGCTTCGAGGTCCGACCGCAGGGCGGCATCAAGGACATCCGCGCGAACGTCTACAGCACCAACACCGGCAAGCGCACCGTCACCGCCGACATCACCTACTGGCCCAAGGGCCACAAGGACCTCGCGCAGGAAATCGACGGCATGTCGTTCACCTTCGACGTGAAAGAACCCGTCGAGGCGACCGAGAACACCGGAAGCGAGCAGACTCAGACGACTTCGGGACCGGCACCGGAGGAGTCCGAGAGCAGTCTGCCCGTCTCCCAGAACCTGCTGATTATCGGCGGTCTCATGTTCATCCTGCTGGTCGCGGTGCTGGCGATGACCAAGATGAGTCCGCGGGACATCAACATCGGAGTCAAAAAGTGACGGTCCGTCTCGGGCCAGCAACGAGGTAATCCCCAATGTTCGACCGCTTCTTCGGAGACGACGACGACGATTCCGCCGACGACCCCGACGTGGAAGTCCGAACCAACGCTGGCGCGTGGGGAACCGACGTGAACGTCGGGTCAGGTGACCCCTCGGGCATACTGGACGGTGACTCGTGGTTCGACACCCACACGTTCGACGTGTCCTCCGAGAAGAGTTCGACCAAGACGCGACCGCAGACGGACCCGCAACCGAAGGTCTCGCCGCGAGACTCCCCTGTCGGAACCTACTCGCGCGGGACGTTCGCGTTCCCCGACTCGAAGCCGTTCATGCAGGCGCTCGAAACCCGTGGCAAGAACGGTGCCCACGAACGCGTCGAGACGGTGTACGTCCTGACGGGCCAGTCGCCGACGACGCCGACCGAACTGTTCGGTCTCGACAAACCCGAGTACTACAAGTCGGCGACCCGCAGTAGCGTCACCACGCTCGAAGGGAAGGTCGCGCGGCGCGTGGCCGCGTCGTACCCCGACGGCGAGACGCCAAACGTCATCGCCCGGTTCCACACCCATCCCGGCGGGACGACGACGCCGAGCGATGTGGACCGAAAGAGCGCAGAGAGCGTCAAGAGTTGCTACGAAGACGCGTTCGGCACCGACGACTTCGAGTTCTTCCACGGCATCCACGCCTACGTCGAACAGTCGGGCGTCCCGTCGGTCGAAGAGCGCCACGACCCGACCGCCCTCAATAGCGGTATCTCGTGGCGCGGCGACCAGTACCGGCACGAACTCGCGCTGTTCGGCCCGCGGTTCAGAAACTCGCGGGACGTGGTGATAGCCGATGGTTCGTGACGCCACCGACGGAGAACTCCAAGCCGTTTTCGAGACGCTCGACTCGGAGACGAAGACGGCACTGCGACGACTCGCGGAGAACGACCCGGCGCTGTTGCGCGAGACGCTCTCGGACCTCGGCTACCTCGGTGCCGACTCGGAATCGGTCGAGACCGCCGAGAACCGGGAGGCAATCGAGGTCACGCCCGCACAGGAACGACTCGGCGAACTCCTCACGTCGATGGGCAGTCCCCGAAGCACGACCCAGATTATCGACCTCATCGGCGAACAGCATCCGTCGTTCTTCGAGGAGTACCAGTCGGCCAAACACCGGCCGTGGATGTCGAACCAACTGAACGCGCTAGTGGACGCGGGCGAACTCGGGCGGTACCGCGACGGACGGACCGTCCTCTACACGCCGAGCATCGCCGACGCGATTCGCAACTGGGCGCTCAAGAACGACTTCTTCGTGGAGGACCTGACCGCCCGACACGTCGGACGAATCGCGTCCGACACCGAGATGCCCCGCTCGGCGGTTCGAGAGGGGTTACAGGAGTTGCAGGAGTAGCGAGCGGAACCGTGACCGACCTCCGTTTCAGCGTGACGCAGGACGAACTCTCGCAGGCCTCCCGCGGCGACCAGCGACTCCGCGACTTTCTCGCCGAACTCGCCGACCGGAGGATACCCGTCGAACTGTTCGTCACGGTCAACGCGATGTCCTACGTCGAACACGACGTGTCGAAGGCCGAGTCGTTCGGTCTCGACGTGCGGACCGTCCACCTCCCGCCGCTGGTTCGGGGCGCGGAAGACGACGGCGACGTGGAACTCAACACCCACCTCAAGGAGAGCCAGATGGTCTACGAACACGACGACGACGGAAACGTCGAGCGAGTCCGCAACCTCGCGCCGGAACTCACGACGGTCCACCCGCCGCGGTTTCCGGCGGCCGAGAGCGCCGACCTCGAAGCGCGGCGCGAGCGACTCGTCCGGACCCTCGCGGCGTCGAGAGACCACCGACGGGCCGAACGCCGGTACCGCGGCCCGGTCGCACTGGAGAACGTCTGCCCGCGTGGGCCGTTCGACTACCTCCTGACGACGCCCGAGGACGTGACGGCGTTGCGGGCGACGGCCGACCGCCTCGGGCGACGGGACGCCCTCGCGTTCACCTGCGACCTCGGGCACGCGCGCGACCCCTTCGAGTTGCTAGACGCCGTGGAGTCGCCCGCGAGCGTCCACCTCCACGGGACGCTCCCGGCGAGTGCGACCGACGAACTCGGGAGCGTGTGCGAGACGTTCGGCGTCGAGTCGTCGGACGCACTCGCGGTCGAGGAGTCGGTCGGCGAGTACCACCACCTGCCGCCGACCGTCGGCGCGCCGTCGCTCGGCCGCGTGGCCGACGCGCTCGACGCCCGCGACATCGACTGTCCGGTCGTGGTCGAACTTCGGTCGGCGTTCGAGACCGCCGAGGCGGTGGCCCGGATTTCGGACGCCGTTCGGGAGGGAGGCGCGTGTTAGACCCGCCGATTGCGGTGTCGCTCCCGCCCGACCGACTCTCGGTCGCCGCGCGAGTTCCCGGTGCGGTCGAACTCAAGTTCAGTTGGGACCACCGCGACCTGTTGGTCGGCGAATCCGACCTCGACGCCCGCCTCGACGCCAGCGGCGTCGAGGCTCACCGCATCGCCAGCGTCCACCTCCCGCCGGGCACCGAGACCCGCGGCGACGAGGTGGGGATGGCGCTCACGGCCGCGAACCGCGGGACGATTGTGGACTTCGTTCACGGGCAGTTGGACCGTCTCCGGGCGGCCACGCTGGTCGCGCATCCGCCGAAGAAGTCGGGGTACGACGACGCGATACCGCTGTTGTCGAACTTGCTCGAACTAACCAACCGGGAGATTTCGGTCGAGAACACCGCCGTCGAGTCGCCGTGGCACACCCCCGAAGACCTCGGGTTCGTCGCCTCGCTCGCGCGCCGGTACCGGCCGCTGTCGGACCTCCGACTCACGGTCGATAGCGCCCACCTCCCCCGCGAAGGGGCGGGCCGCCGTCTCGACCCGGAGAACGTCGAGGCGATTCGGACGCGACTCGGGCCGGGCGTCCCGCCCGCGGCCCGCGACTTCGAGTCCGAACTCGACGACCGGACGCCCGATGCGTGGCCGCCGACGGACGCCGACAGTCCGTACCTGCCGCTTCTGAAGTCGCTCCGGTTGGGCGGCCGAGCGGTCGGGAGCGTCCACCTGAACGACCCGACCACCGACGGCGTGCCGCGCTTCGACGCCCACCACGAGGACCCGGTTCTCGACCGGGCGCTGGCGACGGTTCCGGACCTCGGAGCGCAGGTCGTGGTCGAACCGAGCGCGGACCTGCTGGCCGACTCCGACGAGTTGCGGCGGCGCGTCACGGCGCTTCGGGACCGGATGGCCGACGCGAGGGGAAGTGAGTAGCGTGCGACTCCTCCTCCTCAACGACCTACATCTCGGACCGGGAGACGACCGACCGGCGTACGCCCGGCCCGCAATCGAGGAAGCGAAGTTCGACGCCGTCGTGACCGTCGGGGATGTCATCGACGAGAACCGCGACCACGCCAAGTCCGCGGCGGCGGGCGAACGCTACGAGCGCGTCGGCCGGGCGTTCTACGAGTTCCTCCACGACGAGTACGACCTCCCGATTCTGGTCGTGCCCGGCAACCACGACCCGCTGGACTGCGCCGAGCGCCTCACCGAGGGACTCGACCGGGCGGTCGTCCTCCACGAGCGAGCGGTGGACGCCGCGGAACTCGGGCTATCGGACCTCGACGGGTTCGCGTTCGCCGGGTGGGGGTGCGAGCAGTTCGACCAAGCGCCCGAGATTCGGTACACCGAGTTCTCCGCGACCAACCCCGTCGAAGACGCGACCACGGCGACCATCGACCACCTCGCGGCCGAGCGCGCGAACGAGGTCGAATCGGTCGCTGGCCGGTACCTCGACGGTGACGCCGACGGCGACGACGTGGCGGACGCACTCGGCGTCGCTGGCCGGGCGAAGGCGCGTCTGGTCGACCAGTTGGAGACACTCGAAGACCGCTACGAGACGCTGTACTCGCTTGCGACCGCCGACGAACGAGTCCTGCTGTTCGCGCACGTCCCGCCGTTCGACGTGGCGTTCGACCACCACCACTCCGGGTCCGGTCTCTACGGACGGGTCCGGAGCGGGTCGCTCGCGCTCAAGCACGCGATTCGCCGCGCCAGCCCCCACGCGGCGTTCGGCGGCCACACCCACCAGTACGGCATCGACACCGTGGCGACCGACAGTGGCGACCGGTACGTCGTCAACGCGGGTGCGCCCGGCGTCGCAGTCGTGGAAGTCGAGACCGACCCCGGCGTGCTGAACGTCCGGACGGCGTGAGCGGCGAGTCGGGTGACAGAGGGGGCGTCGTCACTCGATGCCCGTCACGACGACGCGGGTCGCCTCGATGTCCTCGATGAGAGCGTCGAACCCGCCGACGGTGTACGTCTCGTCGCCGGTGTCGAGGGTGAGGCGAGCGTCGGTGAACATCTGGAGGGGCGTGGCCGTCTCGCCCGCCTCGAACCCCGGATAGTCGATGTTCAGGACCGTCCCGGCGACCTCACACCGGCGGCCGCTATCGACCCACGTCCCCTCGATTTCGGCGGTGAGCGTCCGACCCTCGCGGACGAGCGGTTCGACGACGTGCAGGCAGTCCCGAAGCGCGCCGAACCGGAGCGGCGGGTCGTAGGGCGTGGCGATGTAGTGTTCCTCGGCGGCGTCCCGGAGGTTCATCATGAAGTTCCACACCATGTTCTCGTGGGCGCTGTCGTCGATGTAGATGCCGTACTCGTCGTCGGTCGCGGGGTACCACGAGTAACAGGCCCGCTCGCGGTCGATGAGCGCGCCGAAGGGGTCGGACCGAAGCGGACGCCGGAGGACGCGGGCGTGAGTACAGAGTTCCGAGAAGTCGTACTCGGCCAGCGACTCGCGGTCTTCCACGTCGTACAGCGATACGTCCACGAAGACGTTCCGGTCGTGGGCGGCGACGAGCGTCGGCCACAACGCCTCGAGGTGGTCGGTCTTACAGACGAGTTGGGCGTGGTCCACGGCGTGGTCGAGTTCCTCGCGGGCCTTCTCGAAGACCGTCTGGCCCCGCTGGACCAGACTGATGGTGTGTTCTTTGACCGCGGGTTGTTGCCACCGGTCGGTAATCTCCTCGACGGCCGCTTCGAGTTCGGCCGCGCGCTCTCTCACCACGTCGAGAGCGTCGTCGGGATTGAGCGCCTGCACGTAGAGTTTGTCCTGTTCGTAGGTCGTGACGAACCCCTCCTCTTCGAGGTCCCGCAGGATGTCGTAGACGCGCGGTTGGGGGACGGAACTGAGGTTGGCGACTTCTTGGGCGGCGAGGGTTCCCCGCTCCAACACGGTGACGTACGCGGTCGCTTGATACGGGGAGAGACCGTATCGCTCCAGAATGTCCACGAGTTCGGTCGAGTCCATACCGGTTTCTTGTTCTGCCCCCTCAATAACTTCCACGTATACTCTCGTTCAAGTATTCGGATTTCCGTCGGGGGTATCTTCTCGGCGTGTGCGCTTCCAATCGTCGTACTCGGGAGATGGGTCTTCGTGGCTAGCGGGGAGTGGAGTCCACCTCGGCGCGAGAAACCCGTCTCGCGTCCCGCTGAATCCGGTTGTACTGCTCGATACCCCACGCTAGAGCATCGTCGGTGTCGTTTTTCACGATGCCGCGGATGCCTTGTTCGGTGTAGACGATGATTCCGACGTGGTCGTCATCGGCAATCCACAGCGAGAAGGTCACTGGGACATCGCCAACGTAGCAAGTAATGTTCTCGTCGGCGAGCATCTCGTCTATTCGTTCGGGGTAGAATCGTTGGAGGTGGTCGAACACGTTGGCCGAGAAGATGAGGTCGAGTCGGGATTCTCCTCCCGTCGTCGCCGATTGATAGACCGATTCGTAGTGTCCGGCCATCACCGTCGGAGTGAAACATCGGATTCGAGTCGCTGACTTGAGCGACTCGAAGAACACTTCCATCACCGCGTCGGGGATGGCCGCCGTCGAAACGTTGGTTTCTGCACCGACGAGGAGTCGGTTTCCGACGGGTGTGTCGTTGGGGAGGTCCTCGATGACGGGAGGCGTCGAGAGGAGGCTTTCGAGGTCGTCTTCGTATTCGGTGTGGAGGTCGAGGGCACAGCGACCAAATGTGGTGAGTTGCCATGTACCATTGTGGTATTCGACGAGACCGTTCTCGTCGAGTTCGCGGACAATATCGTCCAAGGTCGAGCGTGGAGTGTCGAGCGTGTCTACGAGGTCTCGTTTCGACCGAGGGGTGTCGCTGAGCGTTTGGAGGTAATCGTACCGACGGTTGACGAGAGAGACGAGGTCGGTTGGGTCGGGAACCATCGTTCTATCTAATTCCCGCTAATGTTTTAATTCTAACTAGTATGCGAGTGGTTGAATCGCCCGAATCGCACCAGTGCGAAGTTCCGGCAGGGGGTGGCTACTTCTCGTAGCCGAACGTAATTATTGTAATCGTCCCAACCGTTTGAGTAATCGTTTTACCCCGATAATCTCCGAGTGCGGAGTCACAAAATGACCGAAGACCCCACCGGAAGCAACTCCGGAACGAACTCGACTCGTCGTAGCGTCCTCAAGACAGCGGCTGGCATCGGTGCATTCGCTGGCGGACTCGGTAGCATCTCCACGCTCGCCACCGCCGACTCGCCGTCGACCGACTCGATGGACATCACGTACGACCCGGACTACATCGAGACCGGCGAGTCGTCCGGCCCGTCGATTCAGGCACTCAGTTTCAGCGGAACGGTCACCCCCGGAACGTACAATCTCCACGGGTCGTTCGTCTGGAACGAGGGCAAGCAAGTCACCGTCAACGTCGACTGGGGCCCCGACTACGAGAACCTTCTCGTCGGCGTGTTCGACCGAAACAAGGGCGAAGGCGCTGCCGTCGAAGTCACCGGCGGTGCCGCGACGGTCAACGTCGACGTACCGTGGTACAGCGACGACTGGGCCGCGTTCATCGCCGCACCCGACGCCAACACGGAAGCGGTTGACTACAGCGGCAACGTCGAAGAGTAGCCCGTTCGACCCGACCCTTTTTACGTTTTATCGCGGACCCCGCCGCCACCGAGTGTATCACCAACCAGTTACTCGACCGAGGACCGACGAACCGCCGTCCAGTCGGTGACATCGACGACGGTTTCGTTCGTCAGGTCGACGCGAATCGCGTACTGGAGTTCCGACGAGTCGCGTCGTCGGACTTCGACCACGGCCTCGTCGGGAGCGTACCGCGTGGTTCGTTGGACGACGACGGTTCCCGCTCGGTCGTCGGTCTCGGCGGGTTCGACCGCGTAGACGCTCGTTCCGGTCGTGTTCGTGCGGTCGGTCCCGGCGGCAATCGTCTCGGCGCTCACGTTGAGCGTGTATACGGGCGTGACGGTGAGTCGGTATCCGTCGAGGGCCTGAAGCCGGGTGTCCACGGTTGCGTTCCGTCGGACGATTGCTTTTGCACGTCGTCGTTCGGTGCTCGTGAATGGGGTGGCCGTCTTATTGACTAAGAAGCGACCGGAGTCCACCTCCGTTATTTTGATTTCGGTCGCGTGCGAGGTGTTGTCGATTACGGTCCGGTTTCGGTCGCCCTGTGAGAACGTGATGTTCCGTTCGGACACGACGAATTCGGTGCGGGGACCAGTCTCGGTAATCGGGTCCGCCACTCCGAACGTCGTTCCGACACCAGCCAATCCGACGCCGACGACGGCGAGGACCAACAGGACGACGAGGCGGGAACGGACATCGGCGGTCATCGGTTGTACTGTTGGTTGAAACGCCGGATGAATGCTGGGGTGAAACGGGTTGGAAACCACTTCGGAACGCCTTTCGCCGCCGAATTACGACAGTGGAACAACAAGAATTAGGGCGGCTTACCAGAGACACTGGGCTATGAACGTTCGTGCCCTCCAGCACAACCAACTTCTCACTGCAGTCGTATTCGTCGCTTCAACAGTAGTTCTCGCGGTGCAACTGATTACACCGTCGCCAGTCATGGTGTCGATGGCTGGAAACGGGACGGAGGCAACCAAGTTAGGGGAGTATTTCACCTACAGCGACATCGCCGTAATCGTGGTATCGACGTGTATTCTCAGCGTCAGCGGAACCCTGCTCGTTCTCGGCGACCGGAACCGAACGCCGAACGACCGTTCGCAACGCCAGCGGACGAACGCGTCCCCCGAAACTGACGCTCGACCGACGAACGACCACGTAAGTCGACCACCGACAGAATCGAGCGACTCCGAGGAGACCCCCACCGCGAAGGCCCACGGCGAGGAGGGTCTCCAGCAGAAAGCGAAGAACAAGCCGGTGAAGCGACTCAAGGACAGCGAGGAGACGGTTTACGATTTGGTTCTGGACTCGGGAGGGGAGATTGCTCAGCGTGAAATCGTGACGGAGACGGACCTCTCGAAGGCGACGGTGAGTCGGACGCTGGATACGTTGGAAAGTAAGAACCTCGTCGAGCGCAAGCGACACGGAATGGGAAATATCGTGGAGTTGCGGTCGGGGCCGGGACGGTAGGAGGGAGATAACCCCTCCGCTAGCGGCCTGTAATCGGTGAAAAGCCCCGCCAAAACCAGTTTCCAATCAAACACTTTAAGGCGTTTCATCGTAGGGGGAAACGAGAGCGATTCGGGACCGTCGTAGCGGCGACCCCGCGTACCAACCAACGCCGCACTTCCCGAGTCGCTCTCAGGAAACAGTGATAGAAACTATGAAATACAAACTTGGAGTACTCGCGCTGACTCTCACAGTCGTACTCGGCGCGAGTGGCGTCGTAGTCGCCCTGAACCCGGACGAGACGCCGGAAACCGAACTGCCCGAAAACCATACCATCGACGTTACCGACTCGAACGGAACCCTGAGTCCGCAAGCCGTCGAAAGCGTCGTTAAAGCGGCGTGGGCCAACGACGAAGTGCGACGCGCGTTCGACTCCGGACGAGCAATCCACTTCGACGTGTGGACCGGCAACCCCGACGAACGACTGGTGTACGTCTCCGTTGCCCCCGCCGACGCACCCCAAGAGACGCGCGTCGTCGCCCACGTCACCCCCGAACGCGGTGAAGTCGTGACGGTGAAAGAACCGGTCACCCTGAACGCCTCGACCGGACTTTCCGTCGGAGAGACGAGCGACGACGACGTGACGGTCAACACCGATGACGACCGACTCGTCCTCGAACACGACGCGAGTTCCGACGACAACGTCCGACTCGCGTTCGACGACGGAAACGAAACCATCGAACTGCGTTCGACCGCGAACCAGACGGTCGAAACCAGCGAGGGAACCACAATCACGCTATCCAACTAACCCCGCCGACCCTCGCCAAACAGCACAACCCGACCGGTGAACTCTCGGTGGCAAAAACGACGCAGGGAATCCAAACCGGTCGAGAACGAGAGCAACGGCGGTTTTGTCCCGCCAGCGGTCCGCCACACCGATACCCACGGGACGACTCGTCCCGCCGGGATGTGGCAGTTCGATGATTGAACTGCGAATCTGAAACTCCCATCGCCCGGATTCCACACCGTCTACGGCGTGGTGGTCCTCACTCGCAGTGAGTGTCGCGTGCGCCGCGCGAAAGGCGAACGCACCGCCTAAAGCAACAAAAATGTTTTTCTAAGATATATTTACCAAGCCAATAGCAATACAAAACAATCCATTGCCGACCGCAGACGCATATTTATTTCTTAGAAAAGAATAAAAAAATGAACGCGCTTCTAGCACCCTGTGCAACTCGACAAGCACGGTCTCACGGCGCTTCTCGTCGCACTGCTCGTCGTCAGCGTGGCGGCCCCCGCGAGCGGTGTCTCCGCGACCCGAGCGACCGCAGGTCCGACGGACCTGCGGTCCGGCGGTGCGGCGGGCGTACAGGCAACCGATTACTCCACCCAGTCAATCAGCGGCACCGAAGAGGTCACGGTCATCGACGTGACCGACGGCGATACCGTCACCGTCGAGTACGACAACGGAAGCACCGACGAGGTGCGACTGCTCGGCGTCGATACGCCGGAGGTGTACGGCAGTACCTCCCCGAGCGAGTTCGAGGGCGTGCCCGACACCGGCGACGGCGAGACCTGTCTCGGCTACGAGGGCGAAGTCGCCAGCGCGATGGCGAAAAACCGCCTGCTCGGCGAGCGCGTCACCCTCAAGTTCGACTCGGAGGCCGACCGGCGGGGCTACTACGGCCGACTGCTCGCGTACGTCTACATCGACGGCGAGAACTTCAACTACCAACTCATCGACCACGGCCACGCCCGCGTCTACGACAGCACCTTCAGCATGAGCGACGAGTTCTACGCGGCCGAGAGCGACGCTCAGAGCGCCGGTATCGGCGTGTGGGCCTGCGAGGACCCCGCCAGCGAACTCGGCGAAGTCACCATCGAGCGGTTCCACCCCGACCCGGTGGGCGACGACTACGCCAACATGAACGAGGAGTTCGTCGTCCTCCAGAACCGCCGGAGCGCGAGCGCGGACCTCGGTGGGTGGGAGATGGAAGACGAGTACGGCAACCAGTACGACTTCCCCGGTAGCTTCAGTCTCGACTCGGGCCAGACGGTGACGCTCCACACCGGCACCGGAAGCGACACCGCCAGCCACCTCTACTGGGGCCGAACCGACTACGCGGTGTGGAACAACGACGGCGACACGGGCTATCTCTACACCGACGGCGGCGAGTACGTCAACTCGAAGTCGTACTGACGACCCCTACGCCGCGTTCTCCCCCGAGTACCCTTCTTCGCGCTCGTCGCTCCCGCCGAGTTCCGACACCACCCACAGCACCGCGACGAACGGCAACACCGGCAGGAGTATCACTGCGACTCCCGCGGCCACGACGTACCCCACTGCCCCCATCTGTCCGTTGGCGGTCTGACCCTCCATTCTGGACACTTGGCCGGTCATGGCGGAACGAATACGACTCCGACGGTCAAAGGCGTTCTGCCCGCGAGCGCGCTACGTGCGGCGACTCGCGGCCGCGAACGTGATTGCGAGTGCGACCAGCGCGACGACCGGGCCGAATCCGGGGACCGACCCCGACCCGTCGTCGGTCGTGGCCCGCGTCGTCGCAGTCGCGTCGCCGGACGAGACCGTCGTGGTCGCCCGCGTCGTCCGAGTCGTCGTCGGTTCGGTGGTCGAAGTCCCGGCGACTTCGGTCACGCCGACGCCGAACAGCGAGACCCCATCCGACTTCGCGCGGAAGGCGTAGGCCCCCTCGCGCTCGCCGACGAACTCGGTTTCGAGCGCCTGCCACTCGCCGTCGCGGTAGCGGTACGCCGTGACTTCCTCGGGCGAGACGCCGCCGGTCGGGACTCGGAACCGGACTTTCGACCGGGTGAACTGGTCGCTCTCGACGTTCGTCGGTTCGACCCGCAGGACTCCGAGCGTCTCGTCGGCGGGGAGTGGGGCCACGCCCGAGTCGTCTACGCTCGTCGCTTCGATAGAGAACCGAGGCCCTGCGTCGTCGGTTCCGGGCGTGACGCTCACCTTCTGGAAGGCCACGCGCTCGTTCCCGAGACCCGACAGCGACACGTCGGCGGCGGCGTCTGCGCGGACGCCGGTGACTTCGGCACGGAGGGAATCGTCGGTCTGCTCGACGACTTCGACCAGCACCGGCGGCGGCGGGACGCTCCCGCCGCCGCCTCCGCCACCGCCGCCGCTGTTTCCGCCCGACCCGTCGCCGCCGGTCGCAACCGTGTAGAGCGACCACGCCGTGTTCCCCACGCCGTCAGTCGAAGTGACTTTCACCGTGTGGAGACCGTGACTGACGTTCTTCCGGTAGACCACGCTGTCGCCGACGACCGAGTAGTTCGTGACGTTCTGGTTGTCTACGGTGACGTTCACGTCCGAGGGCACGACGCCGGACCGAACGTCGGTGACGTTGACGAAGACGACCGGTTTGTCGGTGTAGTTCACGGACCGCGATTCGATGGTGAGGTTCGGACCCATCGCGTCCACGCGGACCGTCTCGTTCGTCGCCGGTCCTCGGTTGTCAACCGCGTCGATGCCGCGGACCGAGACGGTGTGGTTTCCACTCGTGTTGAAATCGAACTCACCGCTCGTCTGTATCGTGGGGTAGGACCACGCTTGGCCGTCGGCGCGGAACTCGTAGGAGTCGAGTCCGCTCTCGCCGTCGGTGACGTTGCTCCACGAGACCGTCACGTCGCCGTCGGTCCACCCCTCCGGGACCGAGACGTTCGGCGCGGACGGCGGAATCGTGTCGGCGTGCGTCGTCGCGTTGGTCGCCGGGCCGACGTTACCGCCGGTATCGACCGCCCGGACCGAAATCTCGTGAGTCCCGTTGGTGAGGTTGATGGTCTCCGCGTCGTTTCCGACCGACTGCCACGGACCGTCGTCAACCTGCATCTCGTAGTGGTCGATGATGCCGTTGTCGGTCACGCCAGACCACGACACGGGAGCGGTGTCGTTGACCCACTCGGGGACGGACACCGCGTCGGGTGCGGTCGGCGGCGTCTCGTCGCGGACCGTCACGTCGGTCGAAGCGAGCGACCCGACTGCCAGCGAGTGATTTCCGGACGACGAGAACGACGTGGAGAGCGGCGAGGTCGTCACCGAGTGTGCGCTAGCCCAAACGAGTTTCTCGGAGGACAGCGTTCCGTCCCGGTGGAGTTCGACCGAGAGGTTCCCACCGGCCTCGCCCGTGTTCCGGACAGTCGCGTTCACGACTATCGTCTCGCCGACGGTGACGTTCGTGTCCGAGACGGTGTAGTTGACGAGGGTGAGGTTCGGCGTGCCGACGACGTTGCCCGTGAGTTTGACGAGCGAATCGTCGTTGTGCCCGAGTCCGGCGTAGACGGCCCCGTCGCCGACCGACGGCGGGTCGTACATGTAGGGGCGGTCACTGCCGACGCTGAGGTTGCGGAACCAGCGGACGTTCCCGGCGGTGTCTACCGCCAACGGACCGCGGTTAGTTCCGACGACCACGGTGTCGCCTCCGGCGACGGCGGCGGTCGAGAGGTCCCGCGTCGTCCACGTCGTCCTGAGGTGGCTCCCGTCGCTGGCGCGAAGTCGAACGATACCCTCTGTGGTCGTCGGGCCGGAAATCGGGAAGACCGCCGTCCCGTCCACTACGACCGGCGAGCCGAGTGCGTCGAGACTCGCGGTGTAGTTCCACTCGACGGTGCCACTGTTCCCGGCCACGTCCACGGCGTACACACTTCCTTCGGACGCAGACTGGTTGTTCGAGCTGACGTATATCCTGTCACCGACGACGGAGGGTGCCGTGAGCGCACCGCCGGGGAGACGTTCGCTCCAGTCGAGCGTACCGTTCTCGGCGTCTATCGCCCGGAGATAGCCGTCTTTGTACCCAGCGTAGACGGTCCCGTCCGCGAACGCGAGTGCGGTTTCGAGGTTCGCCGACTCCTGATACGTCCATCGTTCGGTCCCCGTCTCGGCGTCGAAGGCATACGTCGTACTGGAACTGTACGTGTCCGTCGTGCCGACGTAGACCGTCCCGTTCGCAACGGTGGGTGCGACGGCCGTGTCGTAAGCGAGGGTCGCGTCCCACTCCTTCTCGCCGGTGGTCGCGTTCACCGCGTAGAGGAGGTCGTCTTGGCCGCCCTCCACGAAGTAGACCGTCCCGTCGTCAACCGCGATGTCGGCGACGGAGTAGTCGAGAACGAAGGTCCACCGGACGGTTCCGTCCGAGGCGCGTATCGCGTACACTTGATTCTCCTCGCTCCCGGCGAAGTACACCGTGTCGCCGACCACGGCGGGCGTGGAAGTCGCCCTGTCGTCTCCCTGAAACGCCCACGCTTCCGTGACGTTCTCGACGGGCGGCAAAGCGTTCTGACTGTATCCCGACCGCGTGGGACCGTGTCGGAACGTCGGCCAGTCGTCGTTCGAGACTGTCCCACCCGTGTTTCCGGTGTTCCCCGCAGTTGCAACGTCGGCGACTCCGACCGGCGCGCCGACCACAGAGAACCCGAGTAACACGACGGAGAGGGCGGCGAAAATCTTGCCCCCCGAATCGGTAAGCTCGAATACCATTTATCGGGAAAACAAACACTAAATTGATAATTCTTTCTCTTCAAAAGTAATCGGCCCACGGAGGGTCGTTCCGACCCGGAATAGTGTCGGAAATCCGCCAGTCTCGAAGCGTCAGTTCGAACCCGGTTCGCCGCGCCCGCCGGTCGCTCGCTGGAAGAGGTACAGCGCAATCAGGAACGGGAGTACGGGAAGCAACAGCACCGACGCGCCGGTTCCGACGATGTACCCGATGGTCCCAATCTCTCTATGTTGTGTCATCCCTTGCGTGCTGGATACTTGGTCTGCCATGACAGTAGGAAAACGAGACGGCCCACACATCAATTATTCTAATTCCCCGTCGAGTCCCCACCGGCTGGCGCGCTCTCTGGCCTCCTCGCGGGCACGGTCCCGAATCGCGTCGATTTTCTCCTCGTCGTCCAAGAACGCCTCCACCGCGTCCAGCGACCCCTCGTCGCCGTCGGCGGCGTCCTCGGTCCACTCGGGCGGTGCCGCCTCGCGGGTTCGCTCGGCGAGGGCCGGGTCGCCCGCGAGTCGGTCGGCGACCAGTCCGGGCGGGACCCGCAGGTCGGGTCGGTCGTACTCGGCGAACTCGTCGGCCGAGAGGTCCCGGAGTTCCACGTCGTAGGGTCCCGGCGCGGCGAGGTCCGCCAGCGCCGCCGGTCCGCCGCGGCCGGTTCCGGTGTGGTACGCGAACCGGGGCACGCCCTCTTCGAAGGCGACGACGCCCGCGCGGGCGTCGTCGCCGCCGAGCAAGAGCGACCCCTGCGGTTCGAAGACGGCGTACCCCGTCAGCGCGCGGTCAAGCGCGGTTTCGAGGGGGTCGGCCGGGTCCGACTCCACTCGGGAGCGAAGCAGAGTTCCGTCGGGCAGGGCCGGGTCGGTGGGTTCGGCGGGCGTCATGGCGAGTCGGGGACGACGGCGCTCCGGAAGCGGTCGGCCACCTCGCCAGACTCGCCCGCCCGAACGTCGAGGTTCGCCGCGGCCTCGCGGTACGCGCGGGCGGCGTCGCTGTCGGGGTCGTGGGCGAGCAAGGGTTCGCCCGCGCGCCGGGCGTCTCGGGCGGCGTCGGAGTCGGGCACCGTCGCCAGCGTCGGCCCGTCGAAGTAGCGTTCGGCCTTCTCGGTGACGCCCGCCGCGCCCGTCGGGTCGTGGACCTTGTTGAACAGGACGCCTGCGGTGTCGGTGCCGTAGGAGTGGGCGTACTCTTGGACCTTCAGGCCGTCGCTGAGCGCCGGAACCGTCGGTTGGAGGACGACGACCACGCGGTCGGCGAGGACGATGGGAAGGACGGCGCTCTTGGACCCGAGCGCCGCGGGCGAGTCCAACAGGAGAACGTCGGTGTCCGCGGCGAGTTCGGCGACCACCTCTCGGAGTCTGTCTGGGTCGGCGTCCTCAAACGCGGCGAGACTCGTTCCGCAGGGAACCACCGACATGCCGAACCGGTCGTACACCGCGTCGGCGACTTCGGCGTCGGCGTCCGCGACCAGCAGGTCGTGGAGGGTCGCGTCGGCGTCGGTCAGGCCGGTGTGGAACAGCAGGTTCGCCATTCCCGTGTCGGCGTCCACTATCGTCACGTCGTACTCGTCGGCCAGCGCCATGCCCAGCGCAACCGTCGTCGTGGTCTTGCCGGTTCCGCCTTTCCCGCTGGCTACCGCGAACGCCTCGACCATTACTCCGGAGTTGCGCCCGACGTGTTAAAAGTCTCACCGTCGGAGAACTACTGTTTGTTCCGTGCGAGCGCGTCGTGAATACGAGATAACATATAAATCTTTCCCACAGTTGCGTCGTTCACAACTACGCTTCCCCTTATATGGAGTAAGGGTTCGACGGTTCGAATAGAGCGAGATGAACCAACCAAAGCATCGCTTCGTCGATTCGATACGCGACGGCACAGTGCGGAAATCAGGCCCGCTCGCCGGGCCAGACGGCCCGATTACCGGCACTAACGGGGGCGCTTCGAGATGAGAGAACTGTTCTCGAAGATGGCTCAGTTCGTCACGGACCACAACCGCCTCGTCGTCGTCGTGATGCTCCTGCTGACGGCGGGCGTGGGCGCTGGCGTGACGAACCTTCAAGTCGGAAGCGCGGCCGACGCGAGTACCGGCGACACCGAAGTCGCACAGAAACAGAACTACATCCAGAACCACTACGGCGACCAGAACGACTCGGCGGGGACGCCAGCGGCCGTCTACGTCAGGGACGACGGCGGCAACGTCCTCTCGAAGGAGTCGTTGCTCGAATCGCTCCGGTACCAGCAGGCGGTCCGAGAGAACGAGACGGTCGCCGCGGCGCTCCCCGAGAAGGGCGGCGTCGTCGGTGTCTCGAACCTCGTCGCCAAGCAGTTGGCCGGAAGCCCGGACGCGACTCTCGACGAGCAACTCTCGGCGCTCGAATCGGCGAGCGACTCCGAGGTCGAGCAGTCCGTCAAGAAGGCGCTCTCGGGCGCGGCGGCGCGCCAACTGATGCCCAAGGACTACGAACCGGGCACCGCGAGCGCGACGAGTCGCCGGATGGTCTTCCAGTTCGAGACGGAGGCCGACGGCAGTAGTCTGGAGGGACGAACCGAGACCCACGCGCTGTACGACCGCGCGAAGGACACGACCGGGTACTTCACCCTCGGCGCACACGCCCAGTCTGACTCGCTCCGACAGACCCAACAGGACACGTTCGAGTTGGTCCTTCCGGCCGCGCTCGCGGCCATCCTCGCGGTTCTCGTGTTCTCCTACCGCGACATCGTCGACGTGGTGGTCGGACTCATCGGCGTCCTGCTGTCGGTCGTCTGGATGTTCGGCATCCTCGGCTGGCTACAGGTTCCGGCCGGGATGACGCTCGTCATCGGTCCGGTCCTCATCGTCGGACTCAGCGTTGACTACGGTCTCCACGTGTTCATGCGCTACCGCGAGGAACGCAAGGAGGGCGACGACATCCGCGGGCCGATGAACCGGGCGCTGTCGTCGGTGGCGGTCGCAATCGGTCTCGTCACTATCACTACCGGGGTCGGGTTCATGTCGAACGTCACGAGCGACTTCGGCGTCATCCGCGACCTCTCTATCGGCATCACTCTCGGCGTCATCTCGGCGTTCGTCATCTTCGTGACCATCGTTCCGGCCATGAAGGTGAGCATCGACGGCTTCCTCGAAGGGTTCGGCTTCGACCGACGCAAGCAACCCCTCGGGAAGACCCGACTGCTCGAACCGATTCTCGGAAGCGGTGCCGACCTCGCGCGGAAGGCCGCGCCGGTCGTCATCGTCGCCGCACTCGTGGCCGGTACCGCTGGCGGCGTCATGTGGAACGACTTGGACCGCCAGTCGATTCAGCGCGACGACGGCGACATCGCCGAGTGGAAACAGAATCTCCCCGAACCCCTCGCGTGGGACGTTACCGAGTTCAACCAACACAGCCAGTTCGTCAACGAACGCTACCGGTCGGCCGACCAGAGCGACCGGCGCAAGTCACAGGTCCTCGTGGAAGGCGACGTGACGGACCCGAAGACGCTCGAACGACTCGCCGACGGCCGCGAACGCGCCGCCGAGAGCGGCATCGTCTTCGAGCAGTCCGGGACGGTTCCGTTCGTCGGTCCCGTCTCGGTCATGGAGTCCGTGGCGGCCGAAGACGAGGAGTTCGCCAGCGTGTTCCGGGAGGCCGACACCGACGGTAACGGCGTGCCCGACCAGAACCTCGAACAGGTGTACACGGCGCTCTACGACGCGGCCCCCGAGAAGGCCGCGCAGGTCGTCGAGCGCACCGACGGCGAGTTCCGGTCGGTCCGACTCGTCGTCCCCATCGAACCGAGCGCGAGTTACGAGACCCAGACCGAACAGATGCGAGCCGTCGCCGATACCGTCGGAGACGACGAGACGCTCACCGCGACGGCAGTCGGACGCGCGACGGTGAGTGCGGCCGAGTCCGAGCAGACGGCCGAGAACATCCTGACCACGCTCATCGTCGCGCTCATCGCGGTGTTCGTCATGCTGATGCTCGTCTACCGACTCACGCAGGGAAGCGCCACGCTCGGCGCAGTCACGGTGATTCCCATCGTCCTCGTCACCGCGCTCGTGGTCGGTGGCATGTATCTCCTCGACGTTCCCCTGACGCTGTTCACGTCGCTGTTGATGAGCCTCGTCATCGGTCTCGGTATCGACTACAACATCCACATCACCGACCGATTCGCCGAGGAACTCGAACGCACCGGTGACTCCTACTTGGCGCTCCGCGAGGCCGTCACCGGCACCGGCGGCGCGCTCCTCGGTAGCACGCTCACTTCGACCGGCGCGTTCAGCGCGCTCCTGCTGGCGTCGTCCCCGGCGCTCCAGAGCTTCGGGAAACTCGTCGTCCTCGCGCTGACGCTCTCGTTCGTCGTGAGCATCTTCGTCCTGCCGAGTCTGCTGGTCGTCTGGACGCGCTACGTCCACACGATGCCCGAGGGCGACGCCCAGTCGGGGGCCACGCCCGCGGGTCATCAGGATTGAACACTCACCACATCAGGTAAGGTCCGAAGTTCCACCCTATCTACCACACTCTCGGTAAGGTCCGAAGTTCCACTCTCACCACATCTATCACGCTCGCAAGTACAGTCCACGTTCACCACATCAGGTAAGGTCCGAAGTTCCGCTTTCTCCCCGTTCGACCGCATCGGCCCTCCACCCGCCGTGTCGGTCGCTCTTTTCGTCACCGCGCGCTCTCACGTCTCCTCGGGGCGACCCGCGTAGCGTATCGTGAGAAACCGACGGCCGAACACCCACATCTCGTGAGTGGCGACGATGCCCTCGGGGAGTTCGGCGCGCGCGCCGAACTCCCCGCGTCCCGTTCGTCGGCGGGCCGAACCCGAAACCGCTGGTCCAGTGGGAGCGCAACCGACCCCAGCGGAGTCGCCAGATACAGTCCCTCGTCGCCCGCGGCGTCGAGCGTCGTGAGTTCGAGACCGTCGCCGCGGTTCTCCGGCCTGAGGACCGTACTCAGGTTCGACCACGGCAGAGGGACCGCGACGTTGACGTACCGGGTCGCTCGGTCGCGCTCGGAGTCGCCGGAATCCCGCTCGTGGTGGGCGTAGACCGCCACGAAGACGGCCGTCCGGTCCGCCGGTTCGAGGCGCGAGGCGGCGTCACCGCCCCGCGCCTCGCGGTCCGCGCGCGTCCGGACCCACGCCCGAGCGCCCGGCCGTGGGTCGGCGTCCGGGTCCACGCGCGCGAATCGACTGTCGAGGTCCCGGACGCCAGACTCGCCCGGTCCGGGGAGGTTCAACTGCTCGATTCGACTGGTGACGCCGCTGGCGAGGGCCGCGCCGAGGCGGAACGGGGGTGCCACCGGACGCGGTAGGCGAGTCCGTAGTCGGCAGTGCGTTCGTAGAAGTCCCGGACTGCGGGCGCGAGCGCCGTAGGGTCGAAGGTGGGACTGGCGTAGTCGGCCACGTCGTCCATCTCCCCCGCGACTTCGCCGTCGGCGACGATGCCGCGGCGCTCCGGGTAGTCCGCACCGACGCGCCATCCGGCGGTGAGCGGACTCAGCGGTACGTCTCGGGCGCGAGCGACCGCGCGCCGGAGACGGCGTGCGACGAGCGTCACTGCGAGAGCGGCGAGAGCGAGAAGCGCGACGCGCCAGCGTCGCGCCGGGCGGTTCGAGCGGACCATACCCGGCGCTTGGCGCGTCGGACAGTCAACGGTGCCGTTCGACGGCGAGCGGCGGCGACCGAGCGCGAGAAAATTATACAATCGCTAAAGATAGAGAAACATTTCTTAGAGCAAGTTTTACATTTCCGAGAGGCAGATTTTCAGTACTCGGTGCCCTTCCGCGCGCCCTGCCCGTCCTCGATGGGGTGGCGTTCCTTCTCGACGTGGGTCACGAGGTCCGCGAGGTCCGCGACGTACTCGGGACGCCGGTGGCCGCCGGTCAGGACGAGTTCGAGACCGTCGGGTTTCGACGCGACGAACTCCCGGACCGCCTCGGGTTCGACGAGACCCCGGTTGGCGGCGTACAGCACTTCGTCCAAAATCAGCATGTGGTAGCCCTCGTCGGCGGCGTCGCGGGCGCGGGCCAGCGCCGCCTTCGCGCGGGCGGCGTGTTGGTCGTCGTCGCTCCCGTCCGCGAAGCCGTGCCACCCGTACTCGCCGGTGGTCTCGTAGGTGAACGTCGGAAGGGCGTCGATGGCGGCGTACTCCCCGCGAGCGTCCTCGACGCTGTTCGCGCCGCCCTTCATGAACTGGAGCAGGTGGACGCGGTAGCCGTGACCCGCGGCCCGAAAGCCCATGCCGAGCGCCGCGGTGGTCTTGCCCTTCCCGTCGCCCCACCACGCCTGCACGAGACCGAACTCGTCGGGGGTCGATGGGTCGATGCCGCCGGAGCTGGATTCTGTATCGTTAGTCATGGTTTAAACACTACTGCGCGCCGGTCGGTCACGACGCCGTGGTCGGCGTCGGCGACCGACGCGGGAATCGTATCGTCGGTCCGGTCCCCGTACCGGGAGTCGAGGGCCGCTCGCACCGCCTCGCGGACGCAAGCCCGGGCGCAGGCCCCGACTTCGGTCGCGGACCCCGTGAAGGCGACTTCCTCGCCCGCCGGGTCGCACGCCGCGACCACGGCGTCGGACGTGGTGCCCGGAAACCCGGTCTCGGCGAGCAGAGTCGCGGTCTTGGTCTCGACTGCGACCGCCAGCAGGTTCGCCAGCGCGCCGTCGGCCAGCGCCCGGTGGGTGCCGACGAGGACGTTGACGGTGCCGATTTCGGGCGCGGAATCGGCGTCGGACGCCGATTCCGCGCGCTCGCCGCCAGCGCCCGAGTCCGCCGACGCGTCGGCGGACTCGCTCGCGGCGACCATCGGGAGCGCGGCCGGGTTCGAGACGCCAGCGGTCCCAATCGCCGAGACCGGTCCGCACCGCGCGCCGCGAGCGTGGCGGAGTTCGACGCCCGTGAGCAGACACGGGCCGGATTCGCCGAATCCGGCCCGCTGGCGGCGCTCGGCGAGGTAGGCGTCGAGGTCGGTCCGGTCGAACCCCTCGGGCACCGAGACGTTGTAGGCGGCGTCGCCCCGGCGCTCACCCCCTCCCCACCCGGTCGAGAGCCACCGCGCTCCCTCGCGGCGCACCCTGAGGACGCCCTCGCGGACGGTGGTCTCGAACTCAACCACCTGCCAGCACCTCCAGCAGACGGTCGTTCTCGTCGGGAGTCCGGACCGCGACCCTGACGTGCGAATCCAACCCCCGGAAAGTGGTGGCGTCCCGGAGCGCGACCCCCTGCTCGCGGGCCGACGCGACGATTTCTGCGGGGTCGCGCTCGCCAACGTCCAGCAGGAGGAAGGGCGCATCCGAGGGATGGACGCCGAACTCCCCGCGGAGGGCGTCGGCCATCCGGTTTCGTTCCCGGCGGACGCGCTGGCGGGTCTCGGCGACGAACGCCGACTGGCACAGGCAGTGGGCACCGACGCGGGCCGCGGGCGTTCCGAGACTCCACGCGCGCCGGGCGGTAGCGAGGTCCGCGCCGAGTTCGCCGGTCGCCGCCGCGAACCCGGCCCGGAGACCCGGCAGGCCGAAGAGTTTGGTCAGCGAGCGAGCGACCACGACCCCCGAGCGCCCGGCCAGCGACGGTCGGTCGGTGAACCCGAGGAAGGCCTCGTCGGCGACCAGAAGCGTCCCGGCGTCCCGACACCGGGCCGCGAACTCCCGGAGGGCGTCGGCGTCGTAGGCGTCCCCGGTCGGGTTGTTGGGGTTGCAGACGACCGCCGCGGCGTGGCCCGCGGGGTCGGCGTCGAGGAGTTCGTCGTGGGGCACGAACGCGGGGTCGCCGCCCTGCAAGCGCACCTCGCGGGCGTACTCGCCGAAACTCGGGTACGGGACCAGCACGGAGTCGCCGGGCGAGACGCCGACGGCGAACGCGAGGCGGAGCGCCGCCAGACCCCCGGCAGTCGGAACGACCGCCTCCGGGTCGCAGTCCGCGAAGTCGGCCGCGGCCCGCCGGAACGCGGGGTAGTCGTCGTCGGGATACGACCGAGAGGGGTCGAACGACTCGGCGTAGACCTCGCGGGTTCCCGGCGGCGTCCGGGGGTTGGTGTTCGCGCTGAACTCCAACAGGTCGGGGTCGTCGCGCCCGCCGTGGGGCACCCGCTCGGCCCCGCGGACGCTATCCGGGTCCATCCTCTCCCTCCACCAGTTCGTCGTACACCGACCGAACCTCCTCGCGGACCCGAGCCATCGGGACGCCCTCGCGGTCGGCCAGCGCCAACGCGCCGCCCATGCCGACGCCCTCCTTGGCTTCTCCGGCGGCGTACCGGGCCGTCGCGGGGTGGTCGGTCCCGTCGAATCCGGGGTCGGTGACGGTCACGTCGAGGTCGAAGTCCGCGCCCGCGCTCCGGAGGTCCACGGCCGGGTCGTCGGCGACGAACCGAGTCGTGGCGAGCGAGAGCGCCGAGTCGAGTCCCGCGTGGCGCGCCAGCGCCGCGACAGCCACGAGTTGGGTCCCGCCAGCGAGCGTGACGCGGGTGCCCGACCGGGCGGCCCCGGCGACGAACCCCGCGGCGCTCGCCAGCACGGGGTCGCCGACCTTCCGGAGCGCGAGTCGGGGGTCGCCCGCCGCGTCGCCGGGGTCGAGTCCGCTGGCGTCGAGGGCGTCGGCGACCACCTCGCGCTTTCGCTCGATTGGGTTGTCGGGGAGCGACGACGAGACGCCGCGCTCTTCGCCGAGTGCGGTCAGGACGCCGAGTGCGGTCGTGGTCCCGCCGGGAATCGTCTCGGCGACGACCACCTCGTCGTCGGGGAGTCGGCGGCCGAACTGCCGGGCGGCGGCGAAGGCACCGGGCGCGGTCGGCACGGGGTCCTCCTCGCGCACGTCCTCGCCGGGGCGCGCGCCGACCGTGACGGTCGGCGCGGCGGTGGGTTCGGCGAGTCCGGCGTCCACCACGGTCGTCTCGAAGTCGGCGAGTTCGCGGACCGCGCGAGTCACGACCGCCGGAGTCGGACACCCCGTGGGACTGACCGGGACGACGGGCGCGCGGACCGGTGCGCCGTATTCGAGAATCTCGGCGTCGGCGCTCGGGGTGTGGACCATCGCCTCCGGGTCGGCACCCGCGGCGCTCAGGCCGTCGATTTCGGCGGTCCGGGTCGTCCCGGCGAAGACGACGAGTCTCACAGCAACGCCTCCGCGAGGTCGGCGTCCGGGAGTCGATTCACGTTCACTGCCAGTCGTGCGTCGTAGGTCTCGTACATGGTTTCCGTATCCGTCTGGGCGACGATATTGACGCCCGCGGGGGCCACTTCCCGACCGTCGCGCTCGAAGGCGGTGTCGATGCTCGCGCCGAGTTCACGCTTGAGCGCGGCCGGGACGCAGACCGTCTTCGAGGGTGGTTCGGGGACCCCGCGGCGAGCCTCGTCGTAGGCGTCGAGGACCGCGTTCACGGCGTCCGCGTCGAGGAGGGGCAGGTCCGCGGCGACCGTGAGAACCGGCGGTTCGACCGCTCGCAGGGCGGCCCGCAGGTCCTCGACGTAGCCCTCGCCGGGCGTCTCGACGGGGGCGAGGTCGGCGCGCTCGGCGGCGAATTCGCGGGTCTCGGGCGCGTGGGGCGAGACGACAGCGTGAGCGGTCTCGGCTCGACTTCCGGCGAGGGCGTCGGCGACGCGCGCGAGCATCGGTCGGCCGCCGACCTCGAAGAGGGGTTTCTCGGTCTCGCTGTCGAGGCGGGTGCCCCGGCCGCCGCACATCACGATAGCGTCCACGCGACCACCCCCGCGTGGAGACCAGCGAGTCGGGCGAGTTCGTTGGCCGCGCCGAACACGTCGCCGTTGACGCCGCCGAGAGCCGACCGGGACCACGACAGGAGCGCGAGCGCGACGGCGACCCCTCCGGCGAGGGCGGCGAGGGCGGGGACGCCGAGCAGAGCGACGGGGACCGCGACGAGGCCCGGCGCGACCAGCGAAGTCGGCGAGTTGTCGGTGAACGCGGACCCCAGTCCCTCGAACGCGGGCGTCCCGAGGCAAGCGAGCGCGGCCATCCCGACCTTCGCGCCGACTTCGGCGGCGAGGGCGACCCCGACCGCAGTCGGGACGCCGACCGCCGCCGACGAGGGCGCGACCGGCGGGAGTCGGGCCAGCGAGAGCGCGCCGAGCGCGAGACCGGCGAGCGCGAGACCGAGCGCCAGCACCGCGCCGACGCCGACCTCGGTGTCTTTCAGCACGGCCCGGCGTCTCTCGGGGTCGCCGTGGACCACCGCGGCGTCACCGAGGTCGGCCACCCCGTCGGCGTGGTTGACGCCGGTGACGGCGTAGACCGCGAGCAGGTAGCCGAACGCGACCGTCGGGACCGGAACCGGCGCGGCCGGTACGACGGCCGGTGCCGCGAGCGGAAGCGCGGCCAGCGCACCCACGACCCACCCGGCCAGCGGGAACGCCGCCGGGGTCTCGCGGAAGGCGGTCCACGCCTCGTCGGTCCGGCCGGTCGGAATCCGGGTGAGAAAGCCCAGCGCGCCGCGGACCGCGGTCAGGACCACGCCACCACCTCCCGGGCGGGCGTCGGCGCGGTCATCGCGCCGACGCCCGCGAAGGTGGCGAGCGAGACACTCTCGCCGGAGGCGAGAAACTGGGTCAACAGGACGGCGAGAGCGCCCGCGAGGACGAACGCCAGCACGCCCGCGGCCGAGACGACCCGGACGCCCTCGCGCGAGGACTCGACCGAGGGGAGCGCGGCGTCGGAGTTCAGGACGTAGACGCCGGGCTTTTCCAGTCTGGCGTCCACGACCGCCGCCAGCGTCGCCATCGGCCACCCGGAGTTCGGCGAGGGCGGGGCGTCGGCCCACCGCGCGCCGTCGGGGAGCGCGCCGGGCGCGAGCGCCGCGAGCGCGAGCAGGAGCGCGCTCGCGCGAGCGGGAATCCACATTACGAGGTCGTCGAGGCGGGCGCTGGCGGTGCCGTGGGGCGTCTCGCGGTAGCCCAGCATCGAGTCGAGGGTGTTGACCGCTTTGACCCACGCCGCGGCCCCGGCCCCGAGCGACGGCGAGACGGGCGCGAGAAGCGCGAACGCGAGCAGTGGGGCCACCACGCCGTCGGCGAGGTTCTCGGCGGCGCTCTCGACCGCGGCGCTCCGGACCTCGCCCGGCGAGAGGTCGGCGGCGTCCCGACCGGCCAACCACCGCAGTCGCTCGCGGGCGGTCGGCAGGTCGGTCTCGGTCGCGGCGACCACCTCGGCGGCCTTCGCCGAGAGCATCCGGACACTCGTCGTAGCGAAGACGGCGAGTCCCGCGGCGACGGTGCCAGCGACGGGGTGGAGCCGAGTCGCGGCGAAGACGGCGAGTACGACGAGTCCGGCCGCGACCACCGGGAGCGCGGCGGCGACGGCGAGACCCGCGAGTCGAGGCCGGGACCACTCCCGGTCGAAGGCGGCGACCAGCGACCCGAACCACGCCACGGGGTGGAAGCGATTCGGGGGTTCGGCGACTGCGGCGTCGAGCAGGAGGGCGAACGCGATGGGGAGCGCGAGGGCGGACGCCGAGGTCATCGCCGCCCCTCCAACCAGTCGGGGAACGCCGCGAGGGGCACCTCCGACAGGAGGACCGCGGTGCCGCCGTCGTCGGTGAGTCCCGCGTCGGCCGCGCCGCCGTCGGTCCGCGGGTCGTCGCCGACGTGGACGAGTTCCGAGACGGGGACGCCGAGTCGGTCGGCGCAGGTCTCGAACGCCCGCGCGTCGGGCTTGCGCCACCCGCAGGCGACGCTGGTGACGACGGCGTCGAACGCCTCGCGGTCGAGGGCCGACCGAATCAGGGCTTTGCGGGCGAGTTGCGGGACCGCGCAGTTCGAGAGAACTGCGACCGGTCCGCGGTCGCTGGCAGACTCGATGGCTTCGACCGCGCCCTCGCGGGTTTCGACATCGGGGTCGAACGCCGCGACGACGGCCCGGCGCGCGGCGTTGCCGGGCGCATCGACGCCGCGACTGGCGAGGGCGGCGCTGACGTGGGCCATCAGCGGCACCTCCGCGCCCTCGGGCGCGTCGACGTGGACCTCGCGGTAGGCCCGGTCCCAGTCGTCGGGGACCGCCACCCCGCGCTCGCGGAGTTCCGCGGCGACGGCGCTGGCGGGGTCGTCGGGCCTGTCGGCCGTGACGAGCGTTCCGAAGAGGTCGAACGAGACTGCCACTACGTCGGTGTTAGTGCAAGTGGACTTGAATCGGTCGGATGTGAGTCTTCGTTCTTAGGGAGGATTTTTGTGTTTTCTTAAGACATAAAATTCTTTGTTTTAGAAATTTATAGATTGTTCTACGCCGGACCGCGACCGCACCGCCAGCGACCGACTACTCCGCGCGGACCGACTACTCCACGCTGATGACGTTCGACTCCAAGTCCCGCGGGAAGTAGGTCAACCAGTCCACGCCGTCCTCGGTAATCGCAATCGTGTCGGAGTGTCGATAGCCGTACTCGTCGGTGTAGATTCCCGGTTCGATGGTGTAGACGTGGCCGGGTTCCATCTCGGCGTCCGCGTCGTCCCGGCCGGGGCGGTCCTCGCAGTGGTCGGTCCACCCGCGGTCGATGTACGGCGGTTCGTGTATCCCCAGTCCGATGTTGTGGCCGACGTGGTGCTGTGCGAGGTCCGCCACGCCCTGCTCTTCGAAGAAGTCCCACACCTGCTCGTCCACGTAAGACACCTCGACGCCCGGCCCGAGCGCGTCGATGGCGATGGTCTGGGCCTCCAGCATGAGTTCGAAGTAGTGGGCCTGCTCGTCGGTGGGTTCGCCGAGGAACATCGTCCGCTCTAACTCGGAGTGGTAGCCGTCCACCTCGGCGCTCGCGCCCGTCACCAACACGTCGCCCTCCTGCAAGCGCCGGTTGGCGGTGTGGCCGTGGGGCAGGGCGGTCTGCTCGCCGGTGATGAATCCGGCGTGGGCCGGGCCGTCGCCGCGGGTCCGCGGGACGTACTGGTCGCCCAGCGCGTCGAGCATCGCCCGCGACGCCTCCAGCGAGGCGCGCTGGCTCACCGTCGCGGGGTGTTCGCCGACTTCGGTGAAGTCCGCGAGGTAGCGGTGGGCGAGGTTGCCCCACCGCGCTGACTCCCGAATCAACTCGACTTCCGCGTCGGACTTGGCCCACCGCATCCGTTGGACCCAGTTCTGGGTCTCTACGTCCACGAACGCCGAGAGTTTCGGCCCCTCGTAACCCATCACGCCGGGCGCGCCGTCGGCGTCGGCGGCGACCGATTCGACGCCGAGGTCCGAGAGCATCTCCGCCGCGGCTTCGAGCGGTTTCCCGCCGGGGTAGTCGAAGTAGTGGTGAACCGCGTCGATTCGCGGGTTCGGTTCGACTCGCTCGACTTCGAGGCGGGGCACCGTCACCGCCACCCGGTCGTCGGTCACCGCGAGGACGACCGGTCGCTCGGTCTGAACGTGGTCGAAGCCGGTCAGGTACTCGATGCTGGTCGCGCCGAACCAGACTCCGGCGTCCGCTCCGGTCTCGGCGAGTCGGCCGCGAGCGGCGTCGAGTCGGTCCTGAAACTCGGCGTCGGGTACGCGCGTCGGCATGCTCCGACCCACGAAACCCGTGCGGTTAAATATTGACGTGGGGGCAACCCGTCGCGGTCACGCCCGCCTCAGCTTCCCGAGAGGTTCAGCCCCATCCGGAGCAGGATGGCGTACACCGCGATGCCGAACCGGAAGAACAGGCCGAACACGACCGCGAACGACGCGCCTAGTCCGACCGCCGTCGCCGCCGCGACGACGACACCCGACTCGACCCGCGAAATTTCGACTGCCATCGTCGCCAGCGCTAACAGTGTCCCGATACCTCCCGCGACGTAGGCCCCCAGCGAGAGTCCCACCCCGAGTCGCCGGTCCAGAAACTCGGTAGTCGCGCCGAGGTCCCGCGCGAGTCCCCCGTAGAAGCCGACCAACGCCACGACGACCAGCGTGTCGGCGAACAGCGGCGTCATGGGAACCGCGTTGTCGGTCCCCGGTCATAAACTAGTCGGATAGGGCGGATATGGCGAAAATTTAAACCCGTTCCGGTTGAAAGAGGAAACGATGGAAGATTCGGGCGGTCCGACGGTCGGTTCGCAGGCCCCGGCGTTCACCGCGCCGTTAGCGGCACCTGACGGGTCGGTGTCGGAGGTGTCTCTGTCGTCGCTCCTGTCGGACGGCGCGGTCCTGCTGGTGTTCCAACCCACCGACTTCGAGTTGGAGACGTTCGCCGAGCGCCACGCCCTCGGCAAGTACGACTGGTTCTCGGCCGACGACCGACTTCGAGTCGTCGGCGTCAACCGCGCCAGACCGCGGACCAATCAGGAGTTCGTGGACTACCTAGACGTGACCTTCCCGTTCTGTTCGGACCGCGACCTCTCGATAGCCAAGTCCTACGGCCTGACCTACCGGGCGTTCGGACTCGCTCTGCGGGCGCGCCGAGCCTGTTTCTTCGTGGACGAGGACGGCATCGTCCGGTATCGCTGGATGGCCGACCTCGACCGGAGTAGCCGCGCCCGTCACCAGATTCACGACCTCTACGAAGTCGTGATGGACGTTATCGGAAGACCTGAAACCGAGAGTTTCGGGTTCGCATGAAGCGCCGACCGTCGGCGACCAATCCGAACTCGCGCCACCGCAACGCTAACTTCCCCGTTCGCCGATACCCCGGACGATGATTCAGGGGTCGCCAGCGTTGACTGCGGACGTACTCGTCGTCTTCGCCATCGTCGTCGTCGCGGTGGCGCTGTTCGTCACCGAGGCGATTCCGACCGACACGACGGCGCTGGCGGTTCTCGTCTCGTTGGTCGTCCTTCAGGAGTTCACGCACATCTCGGCGGAAGAAGCCATCTCTGGGTTCGCCAGTCCCGCGACCGTGACGATTCTGGCGATGTACATCCTGAGCGCGGGCGTCGAGGAGACCGGCGCGGTCAAGCGACTGGAGGTCGCGGTCGCCCGGTTCACTGGCGGGGACCGCGGGCGACTCCTGACCGCGACGGTGGGCATCACGGGACCGCTCGCGGGCGTCGTCAACAACACGCCGGTCGTCGCGCTGTTCATCCCGATGATAACCGACCTCGCCGACCGGACCCATACCTCGCCCTCGAAACTGCTGATTCCGCTGTCGTACGCCGCGATGCTCGGCGGGACGCTGACGTTGGTCGGGACCGCGACGAATCTGGTGGCGAGTTCGGTCGCGGCAGACCTCGGGGTGGCGGGCGCGCCCTTCTCGATGTTCCAGTTCACGCCGCTGGGCGTCCTCGTGTTGGTCGTCGGGTCGCTCTATCTGCTGACGGTCGGCCAGTGGCTTCTGCCCGCGCGCATCGCGCCCTACGACCTGACCGAGGAGTTCGGTCTCCGGGGGCGACTCGCGCGGGTATACGTCCCGGCGTCGTCGTCGCTGGTGGGACAGACCGTCGCCGAGGCCCGGAACGGCGACGTGAAAATCCTCCAAATCGTCCGCGGCGACCAGACGCTCGTCGCGTCCCGGACCGACCGGGAAATCGAGGCGGGCGACGTGCTGACCGTCCGGGCCGAAGACGAGAACGTCCGAGCGTTCGTGGACGAGACCGGACTCCGCCGACTCCCGCGGGCCGAAGTGACCGAAGAGGAACTCGCACTCGGCGAAGGCAGGGGGACACTCGCGGCGGTCATCGTCTCCGAAGGCTCGGGACTGCTCGGGCAGGCGGTCGGCGAGACGCAGTTGGGCGAACGCTTCGACGCGACGGTGTTGGCGGTCCGGCGCGGGAGCGAACTCGTCGTCGAAGACGTGGCCGACACGGTGCTGGGAGAGGGCGACGGCCTGCTGGTCCACGCGACCCAGAGCGGTCTCGACCACCTCGAAGAGACCGGCGACTGCGTGGTCACCGAACGCGTCGGCGGGAGTCTCGACATCGACCCCGAACCAATCGACCGCCGAGAGGTCACGCTCGCAATCGGCATCGTCGTCGCCGTCATCGGGGCCGCCGCCGCGGACCTGCTCCACATCGCTATCGCGGCGCTCGGTGGCGTCGTGGCGATGGTCGTCGGCAACGTCGTTCGGCCCGCGGACGCCTACGACGCGGTGAACTGGGAGGTCGTCTTCCTGCTGGCTGGCGTCATTCCGCTCGGACTGGCGATGGACCAGACGGGGGCCGCGCGACTGCTCGCGTCGTACGTGACCGAGGCGTCGGCGTTCCTGCCAGTAATCGCTACGCTCGCGCTGTTCTACCTGCTGACCGGACTGCTGGCGAACCTCATCACGCCGGTCGCAAGCGTGGCGCTCGTCCTCCCTATCGCGGTCAGCACCGCGGGCGAGGCGGGTGCGAACGCCTTGGCGTTCACGCTCGCGGTCACGTTCGCGGCTTCGACGGCGTTTATGACGCCGATGGGCTACCAGACGAACCTGATGGTCTACAGTCCCGGCGGGTACCGGTTCACCGACTACGTGCGGGTTGGTGCGCCCCTGCAACTGCTCCTGACGGTGGTCACGACGCTCGGCATCGCGGCGATTTGGGGCGTGTGAGATGGCTGACGACTTCGACGGGGACGCCGACGAATGGGAGCGCGTGACCGAGGACGGCGAGACCCTACTCCGGCGGTCGGTGACGCTGGAGGAGGTGACGGCGGTGTCGGTTCCCCAAGAGGAGACCCACGAGGACCTGCCGGGCAAGACGATTCAGGTCCGGAAGGGCGGCGGCGAGGAGTACGTTGACAACGCCGAGATTATCGAAGTGCAGGACCGGAACCCCTGAAGTTCCGGTCGGTTCGTCTCGTCAGTTCACTCCGGCGAGTCGTCCGAAGTCGTGTCGATTCCCAACAGCGCGTTGCCACCGCAGTGCTGGCTCTGGGCGTTGCGGAGCAGTCCGGCCCCCGCGATGGCCGCCGTCGCCGCCGTCACGCGCTTCTCGTCGAGCAGTGCGCTGATGGCGACGGCGACGAGCCAGATTCCCAGTACGCCGCGGACGATGCGGTCGATACCGCCGACGTTCTGCCGGTAGTCCATACGACACGCTACGAACAGGTTCGGTAAATAGCTCCGGGTCGGTGCGCCGAATCCGGCGAACGGGTTCCGTTTCCAGATGCCGAGGTTTCACCGCGTTATACGCACTCGGGGGCGGGATTTCGCCATCGCCACCACTATCAGAATCACGTAGGTGAGATACGCCACTGCCGTAATGGCGACTGTATCTGCGAACGAGAGGACGGTCGTCGGTGGCCGGAACTCCCCGAGCGTCGTGGTCAGGACGAACGAACTGATGAAACTTCCCAGCAGACCAAACGTGAGAGTGACGCCGGAGACGTAGAGCGAACCGGCCGTCCGGTAGACGACGCACCCGGCTATCGCTAACAGCACCGCGTGGATTCCGACGAACAAGGTATCGACGCCGTAGCTATCGCACAAGACCGCGACCGACAACCGAGACGAACACGCGACCGACGACGCTCGGACGGCGAGCCAAAACGCGCCCGCGACGAGAGAGAACCCGAAGACCGAAACGTCGAACAGTGTCGTCGCCAGCGATTTCGCTCCCGAGACTTGCATGTGAGATGAGACGTTCGGCCGACTAACAAAAAGGAACTGGTGTCGAGACTTCGAGTCTCACGGCGCGGTTCAGTCGCTTCGCTCCTTCGTGTTACGCCGTGAAAAGTAGTCCGCTCTCCCCGATTTGAACTCGCCGAGACGGTCCGGGCATGTGGCGCTCCGCGCCATTCCGGGCGTGCGACTCGTCTGCTCAAATCGTGTCGGTCGGAATTTCGCAGAAAAAGTCCGCCCTCCCCGATTTGAACGGGGGGCAAGTCGATCTACAGTCGACTGCTCTACCAGTCTGAGCTAAGGGCGGGCACGCAGTTTCACGTAGGTGCCCTGCCGGACTTAAGGGTTATTATTCATCGGTACCGTGTCCCCTTCCAGCGAGTCACACGAACGGGCACGTCGCCGCCTAAAGCCCGAGTCACGGCCGCGAGCGTCCGCTCGCGGCCGGTCGGCGTCGAGACGACCGGCGCGCTCGGACTCCTCTAGCAGTCCTTTAACAATCTACACATATTTTTACAATGTGTTTACAATTGTCTGAGAACTGTGTAGCTATTTTTCGAGGAAGGCCGGGGTAGCGTACGCTCGCCGACCGGCGAGTTCGCCGGTCGGCGAGCGCGACGGCCCGAATTCCACAGTCCGAGCGCGAACGCAATCGTCCGAGAACCGCGACGAGACGCCTCGTCGCTCCGCGTCTCCCGTCGTCAGACATCTGGAGAAGATTGAAATAGGGCGGCCGTGATAGTGTAAGTCGAACTGCCACATGAGTAAGATAACCTTCCGCGCGGACGAGGAACTGGTCGAGCGCATCGAGGCCCGCGACGCCTCGAAGAGCGAAATCATGCGCGAGGCCCTCCGGACGTACCTCGACGCTTCCGAGCGCGGTGCAGGCGCGCGGCGCTCTCGCCGCGCGCCTGCGAGCGGCGAGCGCGGGGGACCCCAAGCGCGGGACGCGACGAGCGTCGGAGCGACGACACCCTCGACGCGATGCTCGCCGAACGCGTGGACGAGTTGGTCGCCGAGCGACTCGCCGCGCGGGAGCCACGGACCCGTGGCACCGAGCGCGCACAGGACGTAAACGTCAACGTCACGCTCGAAAGCGACGCAGTTCGGTCCGACCGAGCGGCGGACCGACGCGCACCCGTGTCCGACACGCCGTCTGACGACGCCGCGTCCGACCGGCCGTCCGACGCCGGAGCGAGCGACCCACCGCCCGAGACCGAGAACGCCTGCGGACAGTGCGGCGAGTCGCTGTCGGACGACCACGTTTACTGCCCCAACTGCGGCGAGAAGGCGTCTCGGCGGGTCTTCTGTGAGTGCGGCGACGAGGTACGGTCGGACTGGGGATTCTGCCCGAGTTGCGGCCGCCGAACCCCCGCGGCCGACGTTCTCGACCGGTCGTAAGACATCGTTTTACTCCCGGCGTTAATTATTTAAGTTTTGGCTATGTTCATACGTTCGCGTAAGACGGTTGTCTTACACCGTGACCGGAAGCTGGTAAAACGACCGCATTCGGCGGTTACACGGTGTAAGACAGAACGTGCGGGAAGTCGCGTGCCGTCTTACTACAACAGGGGAAATTACAAACTATGGAGCGTGTGACACTCCGCATTCCGAAACAGCAGATAGAAGAGGTCGAACAGATGGTCGAGACGGGCGAGTTCCCGAACCGGAGCGAAGCGATTCGGGCCGCTGTTCGAGACATGTTGAACGAACAAGACGACACGACAGAGCAGACGACGAACAAGCGTTCGTGGGCGAAGGTGTAGAACATGCAGGACATCGTTCAAGACGCGTTGGAGAACGCCGAAGAGGAGAGCCGCGAGATGGACGCCTCGGTAAACGGCGACGAGTTCGGGGACCCCCGAATCGTCATCGTCGGCTGTGGCGGTGCCGGTAACAACACCGTCAACCGACTCTACAACATCGGCGTCGAAGGAGCGGATACGGTCGCTATCAACACCGACAAACAGCACCTCAAGATGATAGAGGCCGACACGAAGATTCTGGTCGGCAAGTCCCTGACCAACGGACTCGGCGCTGGCGGCGACCCCTCGATGGGCGAGCGCGCCACCGAGATGGCGCAGGGAACCATCAAGGAGGTACTCGGCGACGCGGACCTCGTGTTCGTCACCGCCGGGATGGGCGGCGGTACCGGCACCGGCGCGGCACCCGTCGTCTCCAAAATCGCCAAAGAGCAGGGTGCAATCGTCGTCGGGATGGTCTCGACGCCGTTCAACGTCGAGCGCGCCCGCACGGTGAAGGCAGAAGAGGGTCTCGAAAAACTCCGCAACGAGGCCGACTCCATCATCGTGCTGGACAACAACCGACTGCTCGATTACGTCCCGAACCTGCCCATCGGCAAGGCGTTCTCGGTGATGGACCAAATCATCGCCGAGACGGTCAAGGGCATCTCCGAGACCATCACTCAGCCCTCGCTCATCAACCTCGACTACGCCGACATGACATCTATCATGAATCAGGGCGGAGTCGCGGTGATGCTGGTCGGCGAGACCCAAGACAAGAACAAGACCGAGGAGGTCGTCCGAGACGCGATGAACCACCCGCTACTCGACGTGGATTACAGGGGCGCGTCGGGCGGACTGGTCCACATCACGGGCGGCCCGGACCTCACGCTCAAGGAGGCCGAGTCAATCGCCAGCAACATCACCGAGCGACTCGAAGCCAGCGCGAACGTCATCTGGGGCGCGCGCATTCAGGACAACTACAAGGGCAAGGTCCGCGTCATGGCTATCATGACCGGGGTCCAGAGCGCGCAGGTCCTCGGCCCGAGTACGCAAAAGCAGGCCGACCGCTCGCGCCAGAAGATGCGCGACGTGGACGCCCAGTCGTTCGACGCCAGCCAGAACGTCGATGACCTCGGTGGTCTCGGCCGAACGGGCAACACCGGCGGCAACTCCCGCGACTCCCGAGAGACCACGGGCGGGTCGAACGACTCGTGGGGTGCCCAGAGCGACGGCGGCCGCAACGAAGTAGAGCAGAACAACGGACTCGACGTAATTCGCTGACGGGCACCGCGTTTCGGTCAGTGCCGTCGAATCGCGTGTTTTCGCTCTTTTCTCGAACGTGTAAATCGGAGTCGAAGAGAAGGGTCAGACCGCGTGAATCGAGTCGAGGAGCGAACACTTCCGACAGATGTTTCGGGTCGTGGACGCGCCACACCGGTCGCACTCGCCGAGGTCGGTGTCGCCCTCCTCGCGCGCGCCGAACTCCTCGGCGGCGAGGGCGGCGAGTTCCTCGTAGCCCGCCATAATCGAGTGGCGAGTGCCGGGGTGGTTCTCTTCGAGTCCGTGGAGCAGTTCCTGAATCTCGCCGCGGTAGGCTTCGCTGGCGTGGGGACATTCCGTGATGTGGGCCGGAAGGTCTTCGAGGTGGGCGTAGAGCGCGACTTCCTTCTCGGGCACGTCCCGGAGCGGTTTCGCACGCGGCACGAAGTCGTCCTGTTCGCCGCGCGCTCGCGGTCCCCCGCTCGCGTCCGAGTCGCCCGGCGACTCGCGCTCCTCGAAGCTACCGAGACTGGCGTCGAAGTGCTTGGCGATTTGGGCCACGTCGCCCTCCAGAAAGTTCATCAGCGCGGTCTCTGCCTCGTCGTCGAGGTTGTGGCCTGTCAGGAGTTTGTCCGCGTCGTACTTCTCGGCGTACTTCGAGAGCAAGTCTCTGCGGAACACCCCGCAGTACGCGCAGGCGGCCATCCCCTCGGGGTCTTTCTCCACCACGTCGTCCATCCGCACGTCGAACTCCTCCTCGTAGGTGACGAGTTCGTGGCGGATGTCCAACTCGTCGGTCAACTCCACGCAGGCCTCGACGCTCTCGTCGCGGTAGCCCTCGATGCCCTCGTGAATCGTGAGCGCGACGAGTTCGATGCGCGGGTCCTTCTCGAAGGTCCGGTGGAGGATGTCGGTGAGGACGATGCTGTCTTTGCCACCGGACAGGCCGACCACCCACGTCTGGGGATTCTCCGGGGTGGCGTCGCTGGGCACGAGGTCGTCTTCCCGGATGCGACGCCGGACGCGCTTGTCCACGGAAGCGACGAAGTGGTCCTCGCAGAGGTGCAACCCCGAATAGGCGGCGTGCATCACCGCCTCCCGGCCGCATTTGTCGCAGTCCATCGCGTATCGCTTTCGGTTCCGGGCGTTTGTCGGTTTCGCCTCGAGTTCGTAAACTATATTTCGATATATCAAATCGGCGAGCCTGTCGAGAAGTCGGAGCTCTCGCTTCGACGTTCGGGAGCGCCGTTAGGCGTCGAGAACCAACTACAGAATTCTCAAAGGCAGAGTTTTATTTTTCTACTGTCCCTCTCGCGTGCCGACCGCTCCACGAGAGCGGGACGACTGAACGAGTACCCGAGGAAAGGGCCGCGCGCTCGCATTCGCGAGCGCGCGGCGGCTTGAGCCGGAACGTGGGAAACGAGAACGCCCCCGAGGGCTAAGTCCACTGAGCGCGTACCGCGGAACATGCCCGTGGGTGGGTACGACCCCGAAGACGTAGACGACCGACTCGAATCGCTGATGGACGCGACGGGCCGGGACCCCTCGAACTGGTTGACCGACGAGGAACTCGCGGCGTGGGAAGACGGTGAGAGTCTCGTGGACCTGTTGGACGAAGAGGACATCCACGAGTTGCTCCAGAAAGACGGTGAGACCAGCGAGGAGGACCCGTGAGTTAGACCGGGGAGAGAGTCCGGAGCGGCCTACCGGTTCCGTTCCCGACCTCAGCGGTCAAAGTTCGGGCCCCGTCCAGTAGTCTGCGAAGACGCCGCGCGCCCACTCGACGGCGGCGTCGGCGGAGTTCCGGACGATTCCGCGAAATCCTCCGTCGTCGCCGTGAGCGATGAGTATCATCACGGGGTCGGAGCTATCGGTGACGACGAGTCCGAACGGGAGTTCCGCGTCGTTCTGTTCGAGGGAGACGTGACTCGCGTCCGCGAGCGTGTCGCTCGCGTCGGGGTCCTCACGTTCGAGATAGGTCATCGCTTCCGATTGGAGGAGCAGGAGCGTGCGAACCGTCTCGTCGTCGGTGAGTTCGGTCCAAATATCGACGTATTGGGGGTACAGGACGGGGGACAACCACGCTACCCGCGAGGAGGTGTGGAGAACGTCGGTGAAACACGTCAGCATCGTCGTCGGCGAATAGGGATTCGGGTACTCGATGTCGGCGTCGATGAACACTTCGTTCGGAACTCCCGAGTCTGGAAGCGTTTCGAGGATGTCCTTCGCATCGGACACGTCGGTCGCCCGTCGGTGATACTGCTCGTACTCCCGAAATAGCCGTTTTCCGAACGAGGTGGGGACGTACCCCCGACCGCGCTCCGCGAGGATTCCCTGTTCGGTCAGTTGCTCCAGCGCGCGATAGACGGTTGAGCGCGATTCACTACAACGTTTTTGAATCTCACTTTTTCTCGTCGTGCCGTCGATAACGTGTTCGAGGATGTGTGAACGTTTGACGATTAGTTCGAGGGAGGGTCGTTCGTGGACGGTTCCCATAGATTTGAATTATTAGGGAAGTGCTTTTATTTTTCTATTCAACTAATAATTAGCGCATGTTCTACTTGCGACAATTGAACGATGGTTCGTCAGTGGCCACTCGGTCACGCTTTTACTTTTCTTAGATAATTAATAATATTTAGTGGCGCGACTTACGTATATTTGGTTGCAACAACCAGAGAAAAAGATGAAACGACGAAACTTCTTGAAGACGGCCGGAATCGCTACCGCGGCGGCGTTCAGCCCGAACCTTGCGACTGCGAAGAAAGGACCCGGGACGCGGCGTCTGCGCGGAGACGCCAACAACCCAGTCAGCGTCGAAGACATCCACAGGCTACGGATGAGTCTCGTTCACGAGTTCGAGCGCCGAGGCGGGTCGGTCGAGCGACCCCTCCCGATGAGCGACCCCGGTGTCGAGGACGGTTTCGACATCGTGGACTACGTTGTCACGCTCGGTCCGAACGGCAAGCCCCGACAGCACATCGAGTCGGTGGCGACCGGACAGAGCGTCGAGAACGCTCGCGCACGAGCCGCGAACGCCCAAAAGCGCTTCGAGCAGTCCGGGAAACTCTCGACGCAGGGTGACCTCTCGACGCAGGCAATCAGTGGCTGGGAGTACGAGACGAGCGACGAGTACTACAGCGAGAACGCACCGTACGGCGTCATCTACTCGAACTACGACTGGCGAAAGCTCAAGGAGAGCAACGACGACTACGACGAGGACATGCATGGATTCCACCAGTACTCCGGAATGGTGCCCGGCACCAGCAAAGACGGGTCGGAGTACGACGGCAGCGATTGGATGAACCAAGTCGGGTGGGCGTACCACGACTGGAACCACGGCAACGCGAGCGGCCGACAACTCCACTCGCGCGGTCCGGTCGTTCAGGAGTCGCCCTACAACGTCTCGATTGGGCTTCCGAGCTTCGAGTTCAGCTACGACTTCCCGTCGGACACCGACATCGTGGAGCAAGGCGAACCGTCCGAAGGGCAGGGCGAGTGGAAGTACGACATCTGGGGCTACACCAACCGCCACAACCCCAACGAAATCGAACCGGGTAGCACGTGCCGCGTGGACGAGAAGTCCTCGGGCACGCAACTCGACATCGTTCGTCTCAAGACGAAGGGGCAGTTCCAGAACGACGTTACTCTCAACCGGGTCAACTGGTCGTGCTGGATGGACACGTGGTGGAACTTCTAGAGGGCTGAGATTCAGCTCTCGACTGCGGCGCTCTTCTGACCGACTATTTTGTACACCAGTGCCAGCGCGAGGGCGACCCCGAACCCGGCGAGCAAGACGCCAGCCCATCTGACGCCGTACACGAGGTAGACGGCGGACCCGGCACCGACCCACGCGAGAGCCAGAAGCGCGAGACCCACCAAGAGGAGGAGGTATCGGACCGACATTTTATATTACTAATCGGTCTTCCGGTGATAAATCCTTCGTTCGGACGGTTTAGCGGGGCGAGCTGTCGATATTCGTAACCGCTGGCCCGATACGCGCTATTACTTTTGTACGAGAGAATGGTCGTCGGTATCCGGGGGTTCCGACCGGCGCGGAGAGTCGGCGGGACGACCCGCTCAGTCGTCCGCGGTGACGCCAGCGCCAGTCTCGGCCCCACGGTGGCGCGGAGCGAGCGACCCGACGCTACTCAGCAGAGCGTAACCGAACACGACCTTGGCGGTGATGTCGAGGACGGCGTAGCCCACCGTCTCGACGCCGGGCGGAATCACGCTCGCTCCTTCGGTGCCGACGAGCCACAGCAGGTGGTAGGCGAACCACAGCACCGCCAGCAGGTTCCGGAGCGTGCCGAAACTGCTGGCCCGGTCGTCGCCGTAACTGCTGGCGAACCCCGGCAGTTCGGCGAAGATGACGTAGAGGATGACGACGAACGCGCCGGAACTCACGGCCCACCAGACGTATCGGTTGACGGGGTGGCCCGAAATCGCCGCGAAGAAGCCGGTGACTATCATGAACACGTCGAGACCGAGCAAGGTGACGACGGTCTCGCGGTCCGCGCCCGCGAACAGCGCGAGGTCCAGCAACAACAGCGGCGTCGTCACCACTCAGTCGGCGTACCGCCCCCAGAACACGAGTTGCTCCTCGCCCGTAAGCGAGATTCAGGATACTCCGAACCCGAGCGCCATGGCGAGGTACATCGTGGCGGCGACGACCGGGACGAAGACGGTCACGACCGCGTGTTCCCGGCCCTCTCCGTCCATGCCTCGGCCTTCGACGTAGAGGACGACTGCGCCCGCCGCCATCGCAATCACGGTCATCCAGAGCGTCCAGTACGTCAGCGCGTCGAACGTGTCGAGTGATACCATACCGGGGCGAGGCTTAGGATGTACCGGACTTAATACCCGGAGACCGTCGAACTCCCGGACGCAACCAAGAGACAGCGAAACGGCGAGTAACTCCGCGGTGAGACGCGGCCACCATCAGGTAAATTATCTGTTAATTCCGCGCGAGCGAGGTCGAATCGACGCCTCGGCGTCGGCGGCACGCGGGTAGCGCGTGCGCGTCACGCGCATGCGAGACAACTATTGAACCCGCGAGCGCGGCGGTCCGGGGAACGGAATTGAGTGACTTGGGCACGTAGCCTCGGCGAATGCGCCACGTGAGTCAGGTCGAAGTCCTCCGGGAGTGGCTTCGGGTGGAGCGCAGTCACCCCGAAGTGGACTGGTTCCCAATCGAATCGCTGTCCGAACGCGAGGCGCTGGACGAACTGCTGGACCGCAAGCCCGGCGCGGCGGCGTTCGTCTGGCGGGACGCCCCCGTCCGATGGTACGAGACGACGCTCCACCGGGCGGACTTCGAGGGACTCCAGTTGGTCGAGGGACCGCCGAGTCTCCGGTGGCGCGCGCTCTCGCCGGACGGGACGGTGTGTGCCGCCGCCGACCGAATCGCTCGCGGCGACCCCGACGAGTTGGCGGCCGAGACGGACGTGGACGTACGGACGGTTCTGGAGTTCGTCGAGGAGATGCCCGAGGGTCCGCTGGTCGTCTCGACGCGAGAGGGGTGCGTCCCGCGGTACGTCGCCGACGGCAACCACCGCGCGGTGGCGCTGTCGCTCCGGATGCGCTCGGGGGAGTTCTCGCCCCAGTGCGCGTACCTCGGCGTCGGCAGGAACCGCGTTGCCAAACCGCTGTCAGAGCGGGTCTGCGGGGCGGTTCGGGGGGTGTTCGGCGGGGGTTCACTCCCGAACGGTTGAGGCGGCCGATAGCGCCAGCGATTTCGGGCCAAAGAACGATAATCCACCCCGCCGTACCCCTGTCGGACGGCCGAGCGCGGTCGGAATGGGGGAACATGCCAGCACGGTCACTCTACTTCACGGGCGAGCGGTCGGTGGAGGTACGCGAGCGCGAGATACCCGAACCCGGCGAGGGCGAGGTCCGGGTCCGGACCGAGCGGTCGGCGGTCAGCCCCGGAACGGAGCTACTGGTCTACCGCGGGGAGGTGCCCTCCGAGATGGCGACCGACGCGGAACTCGACGCCCTGACGGGCACCTTCGAGTTTCCGCTCCGGTACGGCTACGCGGCAGTGGGCCGGGTGACTGCGACCGGACCGGGCGTCGGCGAGCGGTGGGCCGACCGGCGCGTGTTCGGGTTCAACCCCCACGAGAGCCACTTCTGCGCGCCGGTGTCGGAGGTGCTGGCGGTGCCCGACGACTGCTCGGCGACGGCCGCGACCTTCCTGCCGAACGTCGAGACGGCGGTCAACTTCCTGCACGACGGCGCGCCGCGCCTCGGCGAGCGAGTGGCCGTCTTCGGACAGGGCGTAGTCGGCCTGCTGACCACCGCGTTGCTGGCGGAGTGCCCGCTGGCCGACGTGGTGACGGTGGACCGCCACGCCGCGCGCCGCGACCGGTCGCGCTCGCTCGGCGCGGACGCGGCGCTCGACGCCGACGCGGAGTCGGTCGGCGAGCGCATCCGGGAGCGACTGGGCGGGGAGGGCGTGGGGACCGGCGACGGCGGGCAAGCGAGCGGCGGCGTCGCCGAGTCGGGCGACGCCGCCGCGGGCGCGGACCTGACCTACGAACTCTCGGGCTGTCCGGACGCGCTCGATTCGGCTATCTCCGCGACGGGGTACGACGGCCGGGTCGTCGTCGGGTCGTGGTACGGCACCAAGCCGACGGAACTCGACCTCGGCGGGCGGTTCCACCGGAGTCGAGTCAGCGTCGAGAGCAGTCAGGTCAGCACCATCGACCCGGACCTGCGGGGCCGGTGGTCGAAGGACCGCCGATTGAGCGTGGCGTGGAACCGACTGCGGGAGGTGGGTCCCGAGCGGTTCGTGACCCACGAGTTCGAAATCGGGGACGCGGGCGAGGCGTACCGACTGCTGGACGAGCGTCCGGAAGACGCTCTCGGCGTGGTGTTTCGGTACTGAAAGTGGGAGATTCGTTATCGGTCGAAGACGAACGGAGGCCGTCGGTCGGACGACCGCACCGCGACCGCATCGCCACCGCGAACGCGAGTTCGTGTAGCGAAAACGCGCTTCAGGCTTGAATCAATCAGACCGCGACCGCATCGCCACCGCGGGCCACGACCTCCCCAACCGACTTCTTCGCTCCCGACGACCCCGCGCGCCGGGCGTCGATTAGCAATCTATACCATTCTTAAGAAAATCTATAGCGTTGCTAAGCGAAGTTTTACACGTCTCTCGGAGACGACCGATGTTCGAGCGCGACGACGGGCCGACCAACCGCCAGCGAACGCTCGGACGGCCAGTCCACCGGAACGCGCTCGGCGAACCAGCCGAGAGGGGTGGACGAAGCCCCGCCCGGTCGCGGAGCCGCGACCGGGCGGGGGCTTTCGAGGACTCTGGGAACGTCGTCGTTTCTAGCCCCGACTTTCAAGCCCCTGCCCGTCGTGCCGGTAGTGGAATGTACACCGTCACGGTCCAGCGCGATTTCGTGGCACAGCACTTCCTGACCGTCCCGAACCCCGGACCCGAGGGCGACCTGCACTCACACCGCTACGCCGCGAAGGTCCAACTCGCGGGCGGGGAGTTGAACGAGTACGGCTACCTCACGGACATCGACGCCCTGAACGACCGAATCGACGCGACGGTGGACCGCTACCGGGACGCGACCCTCAACGAGTTGCCGGAGTTCGAGGGCCTGAACCCGAGCGTCGAACACTTCGCACGGCTGTTCGGCGAGCGGTTCTGGGAGGGTTTGGACGCCCCGGAAGTCGAGTCCGTAACGGTCAAACTCCGCGAGGACGACGTGGCGTGGGCGTCTCACGAGCGCGAGGTGTGAGATGCGCGCCGGGAGGGAAATGCGCGCGGGGAGGAAGACGCGCGAGGACCGAGCGACCATCGGCGGCCGGGAGCGCGACGACCGGACGATACACGTCGGACTCGTGGTCTACGGCGAACTATCGACCACCAGCGGCGGGTTCCTCTACGACCGGAGACTCGCCGCCTCGCTCCGGGAGGCGGGCCATCGCGTCTCGGTCGTCTCGCTCCCGGAGCGCGGATACCTTCGCGCGCTGGCCGACGGCTTCGACCCCCGAGTCCGGCACCGACTCCGGGGGTTCGACCTGCTGGTCGAGGACGAACTCTGTCACCCCTCGCTGGTGGGCCACAACCGCGCCGTGGACGCGCCCGTCGTCGCCGTCGTCCACCACCTCCGGGCCAGCGAACGGTGGTCCGCGTGGCGAAAGCGACTCTACCGCGCGGTCGAACGTCGCTACCTCCGGACCACCGACGCCGCCGTCTACGCCAGCGACGCGACCCGACGCGCCGCCGAGGAACTCGCCGGACCCCGGCCCTCGGTGGTCGCTCGGCCCGCGGGCGACCGATTCGACCCGGACATCGACCGCGAGACCATCGCGGCGCGCGCCGACCGCGACCCGTTCCGCGTCGTCTTCGTCGGCAACGTGGTTCCGCGGAAGGGTCTCGGCGTCTTACTCGACGGTCTCGCCCGCGTCTCGGGCGACTGGCACCTCTCGGTTGTCGGGAGCGAGTCCGCCGACCCCGAGTACGCCCGGCGGGTCCGCGAACGCGCCCGAGACCTCGGTCTCGCCGAGTCGGTCCGGTTCGAGGGCCGAGTCCCCGACCGCGCGCTCGCGGACCGACTCGGCGAGAGCCACCTGCTCGCGGTCCCCTCCGCCTACGAGGGCTACGGTATCGTCTATCTGGAGGGGATGGGCTTCGGCCTACCCGCGCTCGCCACCGCCGCTGGCGGCGCGGCCGAACTCGTCACCCACGGCGAGGACGGCTTTCTGGTCCCGCCGGACGACCCCGAAGCGATTGCCGCCGCGGTCGAAACTCTCCGCTCGGACCGCGACCGACTCCGAGAGGCGAGTCTGGCCGCCCGACGCCGGTTCGAGCGCCATCCCGGGTGGGACGAGTCGATGGCGACGGCCCGGCGCTTCCTCGAAGCGGTCGGAGCGACGAGCGACCCCGCCGAGGAGGTCCGGCCGTGAACTTCCAGCGGTACCTCTCGGCCAAGCGGACCGTGGACGAACGGGCGCTCAACCCCCGCGTCGAGGACCGACTCGCCGCGGAACTCGACGGCCGGGATGCCCGCGACGACCCCCTCCGGGTCCTCGAAGTCGGGGCGGGTATCGGCGCGTCCGTCGTCCGACTGCTCGGCCGGTCGTGGCTTCCGAACCGGGTGACGTACACCGCGCTCGACGTGAAACGCGAAAACGTCGCGTGCGCACGCGAGCGCCTGCCCACGCGTGCGAGCGCGCTCGGGTACGCGGTCGGGCGCGCGAGCGACGAGCGTGCGAGAGCGAGCGCGGCCGCGGATGCGAACGACCAGCACGCGAGCGCGGACGGCCGATTCGTCTGCTCGCGGGGTCGCCGCCGGGTCGAAGTCGAGTTCCGGACCGCCGACGCGTTCGACTACCTCGCGGCGACCGACGAGGCGGTGGACCTGCTGGTCGCCCACGCCTTCGTGGACCTCGTGGACCCCGACCGCGCGCTCTCGGTGTTCCGGGACGCGCTCGCGCCCGACGGTCTCGCGTACTGCCCAATCACCTTCGACCGCGGAACGATTTTCCAACCCGTGGCCGACCCCGAGTTCGAGGCACGCCTCACCGAGGCCTTCCACCGTCACCTCGACCGGACGGGCGACAGCAGAGCGGGCCGTCGCCTGCTCTCGGCCGCAGTCGGCGGCCGAGAGCAGAGCGGCGGACGCGACGGAGACGGAGGTAGCGGAAGCGACGGAGACACCGACGCGGGCGACGGCGGGGCGTCCGGCAGCGGCGGACTCCTCGCGGCGGGCGGGTCCGACTGGGTGGTCCACCCGCGCGACGGCGACTACCCCGCCGATGAGGGCTACTTCCTCCAGTGCATCGTGGAGATGGTCGAGAGCGCGGTCCGCGCGGAGTCGGCAATCGACGACGACCGACTCTCGGCGTGGGTCGCCCGGCGGCGCGACCAAATCGACCGCGGGGAACTGGTGTACGTCGCCCACCAACTCGACGTGTTGGCGCGGTAAGCGGGCGCATCGGGCGAGTACCGTTCGTACCGATAGACCGGTCTCGACTGGCCCTCGTTTTACTTTTCGTGTCCGCATCTTGGTGGCCGTAAGTTCCCCACTATCGTCCGCTCGCAACCGCTTGGTTACGTTGACTGCAGTAGTCTTACCCACATCTCGGGCGTCTTGTTGCTTGGGACGTTGCATCGATAAAATTACTATTGCAAAATATTAATTATATATTATGCCCTAAGATATATTTTAGTATTCCTATATGTTGTATTTACACGATGCGCGAAAATACCCCGCTATCGGTGGACCGACGTTCAGCCCTCAAGAAAATCGGCGGCGCTACAGTGGTCGGGCTTGGCGCAGGTCTCGGTAGTCAGACGGCAGCGGCAGCGACATCGGACGGCGAACTGGCATCGTCACACGACTATGGAGAAGGGTCCGGAACGTTCGGCGAGCAATACTGGCTCGAAAACGGTGCGTACGTCGAACAGTACAATAGCTACTGGGACGAGGACTTCAGCGACGTGTTCGTACATAGAATTCAAGTCTCCTCCCACAGCATCGTCTACCAAGGCTCCGAACTCGGAGACAAGAGTCAGGAAGAAAGCAGGCTCGTAAACGACAGCCTCTCCGTCGATTGGAACGAAAACGATCTGATCAGCGTTACTACGGACGAAGACAGCTACCCGTATGTCGGTACGTACGAGAACGAAGAACTGAAAGATCAGAAAGATCAGAACGATTTCAACCAAATCGCCAACAGCGTGATTAGCGGTGCTATCGCACTGGCGACCGTCAGTGCGAGTGCACCCGTCGCCGTCGGAACCTCAATGGTAGCGGCCTTCATTACCTCGGGCGGCGATTCGACCTCGCAGTCTTGGTCGTACGACTGGGGAGGGGATGCAGACTACAAGCACGAGACGAATCGATTCGGCCGTGTAGACATCCGGCAAAAAGCCGGAAGCAGTTGTACTCTGTCGTTCGACGTGGACGCGAACGCGTACGACGCCTACAGCAACTTCAAAGCGAACAACAACCTCGAAGTGACGCTCACGGCACCGGAACAATAGACCACTCTTCTACGTCTTCAGATTGGCGCGTAAAGTTTGTATTTCTGATAGTATTTTTCCGATGGGCGGGTTCACCACCTTCAGACAGTGAGACCGGGACAGTTCAAGTCACTCGAAGTTTCCTCGCCTATGAAGGCGGTTTCCTATATCGATATTTAGTTTAACGACTTGCAGGGTCAGTACAAGTACCGAAATCGACAAAATAGTAGCGGGCGGTACGACGCTATCGCGGACAATCAGGCACAGAACTCCACTAAAATTGGATGAGTGCTACTCTGTGGCCGAAAAATCAGACGAGCAACTGGATGTCGGCGTCGGCCATGTGTTCGAGCGCGGTGGCCGCGCCGACGCCCGTCGTCACGTCGTCGTACATCTCGGCTTCGTCGTAGTCCATCAGTTCCATCGTCATCTGGCAGGCCTGCAAATCGACGCCGGTGTCCAGCGACATCTCGATGAGTTCCTCGATGGTCGCGGTGCCCTGCTCGTCTATCTTCTTCTCCATCATCTTGGTCGCCATCGAGTCCATGAACGGGAGCGAGGCGATGGCGTTGGGCATCGGCATGCTCGGGTTGCCGACCGCGCTCATCTTGAGGTTCTTGGACTTCTCCTCGTGGAGGATGTCGAGTCCCCAGAACGTGTGGAAGACCACAACGTCCCACCCGAACGCGGCGGCGGTGCTGGCGAGGATGAGCGGTGGGTACGCCATGTCGAAGGTGCCCTTCGTGGCGATGATGGTCATCTTCTTCTGGCCGTCGCCCACCTCGGACTTGACCGCCGATAGCTCCTCCTCCAGTTCGTCGATTCGCGCCTGCAGGTCCGCGACCTCCTCGGCGTTCGCCGCGGGGTCGGGACTCTGTGGGGTGTCCGTACTCATGTTATTCGGTCTTGCGCACGTAGTGTTTGAACACTGCTTCGCCGCCCTCGTCGGACTCGGCTTGGTCAAGCAGTTCCACGCCGTCGGTCGTGTTCGCCCACCCTTCGATGTCGCTCATGCTCCCGGAGTCGGTGGCGACGACTTCCAGCACGTCGCCCTCCGAGAGGTCGTCGGTCGCTTGCTTGGACTTGACGACGGGCATCGGGCAGGACTGTCCTTTCACGTCTAGCGTCTCGGTAACGTCGTATGTTTCACTCATTGGTAACACCAGTGGTCTATCTTGTGTGTACCGAGCAATACCGGCTGGCAGGATATAAGGTTGTTGGTTCTTGGGTGTGACGAACAAGTTCCAGACGCCAAGCCGCCACGGTTGACGCGCACGATGAAACGATAGAGTCGTTGAATACGGGTTTTCGTCCCCGAATAAAGCGTATTCCGGTTCGAGACCCGACGAGACCGCCGCAAATCTATGTTGTGCAGTTAACGCAATACTATGCAAAGCCTTATGTGCGAGCGTCCGATTAGGTTAACTCGTAATGAGCGAACCAGAGTTCCCGACCCCGGACGTGGAGGTCGGAAGCATCGAACCCGAGACGCTGAAAGAGCGAATCGACGCCGGAGAGGACGTGTTCGTCCTCGATACGCGCGTCCCCGACGACGTAGAAGAGTGGGCCATCGACGGCGAGAACGTCGAGAGCCTCAACGTCCCGTACTTCGAGTTCCTCGCGGGCGAACCCGACGAGGAAGTCTTCGAGCAGTTGCCAGACGACCGCGAGATTACGGTCGTCTGCGCGAAGGGCGGGTCGAGCGAGTACGTCGCTGGCGAACTAATCGAACGCGGCTACGACGCCAAGAACCTCGCGGACGGCATGAAAGGCTGGGCGCGCATCTTCGAGTACGTGGAGATAGACGCCGACACCGACGCCACCGTCGCGCAGTACCAGCGCCCCTCCAGCGGGTGTATGAGCTACCTCGTCGTCTCCGGCGACGAGGCCGCGGTTATCGACCCCCTGCGAGCGTTCACCGGCACCTACCAGCAGGACGCCAAGGCGCTCGGGGCGGACCTGACGTACGCAATCGACACGCACGTCCACGCCGACCACGTGTCGGGCGTCCGCGCCCTCGCCGACGAGGGCGTCGAGGGTGTCCTCCCGGCGGCGGCAATCGACCGCGGCGTCACCTACGACGACGCGGTGACCCACGCCGAGGACGGCGACACCTTCGCGGTCGGCGACGTGGAAATCGAGACGGTCTTCACGCCCGGTCACACCTCGGGCATGACCTCCTATCTCGTGGACGACGCCGTTCTCCTGACCGGTGACGGCCTGTTCGCCGAGAGCGTGGCCCGACCGGACCTCGAAGGCGGCGACGAGGGCGCGCCCGACGCGGCCCGCCAACTCTACGAGTCGTTGCAGGAGCGGGTCCTCTCGCTGGACGACGACGTTATCGTGGGCGGTGCCCACTTCAGCGACGCGGCTGACACCCGCGAGGACGGCACCTACACCGAGACCATCGGCAACCTGAAAGAGAAGATGGACGCGCTCACGATGGACGAAGACGAGTTCGTGGAACTCGTCCTCTCTGACATGCCCCCGCGTCCCGCCAACTACGAGGAGGTCATCGCCACCAACCTCGGACAGGCGGACCAGACCGACGAAGAAGCCTTCGAGTTGGAACTCGGCCCGAACAACTGCGCGGCGAGTTCCGACGCGATGACTAGCGACTAAACCATCGAGGACTGACACACTACCATGGAACCACTCGTAACGTTCGCGGACTTGTTTCCGAACGGAATCTGGCGGTACGCCGCTGGCGGGGCACTCATCGGCTTGGGCACCGCCGCCATCTACCTCGGCACCGCGATTCCGGCCGGAGCGAGTACGTTCTTCGAATCGACGCTGTCGTACGTCTCCGACGTACCGCGGTTCAACCGCGCGAAGTACGTCGCCTCCCGCGACTGGCGGGTCGCGTTCACGCTCAGCATCGTCGCTGGCGCGGCCATCTACGCCTTCGCGTTCGGCGACTTCGGTTGGACCACTTCGGTCTCGTGGCCGCGCCTCTTCGTCGGCGGCGTCCTCGTCGGCGTCGGCACTCGAATCGGAAAGGGGTGTACCTCCGGCCACGGCATCTGCGGCGTCGGGTCGGTGGCTCCCACCTCGCTGGTCAACGTGGCGACGTTCCTCGGAGTCGCAATCGTGACCGCCCAACTGATGCAGGCCGCGGGGGTGTCGCCGTGAGCGACCCGACCGGAGGTGCAGACGGCGGACGGGGGCGCCATCCGCTGTTCATGCCGCTCATCGTGGTCGGCGGACTGGTGTTCGGATTTGGACTCGGACTGAGCCACATGGCCCGGCCCGAAGTCGTGCTGGACTTCCTCCAGTTCGAGGACTTCGGCCTGCTGTTCGTACTCGGCGTCGGGTCGGTGGTCGCGGGCACCGCGTTCGCAGTTGGCGTCCACGTCCTCGACCGCGCGCCGCTGACGGGGCGACCCTACGCACGACGGTTGAAGTCGTTCGACCGGAACGTCCTCACCGGCGGCGTCATCTTCGGCGTCGGGTGGGGAATCTCGGGCATCTGTCCGGGTGCGGCCTACGCGAGCGTCGGCGTCGGGAACTACCCCATCCTGCTGGCCATCGCCGGGATGTTCCTCGGCGCGTACGCGCAGGGACTCTGGCGCGCTCGCACCGACGACGCCGCCGCCGCGACCCCGACCAGCGACTGAATCGACTTTCGACCGACTTCACTGCGACCGAATTCGCCCGACCGACGCTGACGTTCTCGAACGGGAAACACACGCTCACCGAGCGACCGCCCCGCGAGCGGACAGTCACGGAACGGCGAGTGACGGATAGCCGATGGTAGTATTGTTATATTTTGAAATATACTTCGCGCAGAGAGCGGCCGCGACGAGCGCCTCCGACGCGACGAACGGAAGCGTCTCGTCACGTGCGGACGACACCCGCCCAGTTTGCGTCATTCCCGACCCGTAGCCACGCATAACCTATACCTAACCATGCGTAGGATACCGGAATATGGTATTGTGCAAACCATCCAAAACTGTTAAGTGGAGTAGTCAGTTAGGTACGGTTGTACAGAAATCCATGAAGCATACAAGACTACTGGGGTGGACGAATCATGTTCGGGCTTGAAAGCGTAACGGGTCCGGTCGGGGCCGCGCTCCTGATAGGCGTCGTGCTACTCGAAGCAATCGTGCTGTACGTCGGCTACGGGGCCGCAGAGCGACTGCTCGGACCGACCGTCACGGAACTCCTCCGGGGTGACTGACGATGGAGATATTCGGTATCGCCGCGTCCCTGCTGGGCATGTTCGCCGGGTTCGGGCTACTCATCGGACTCCTGTTCGGGTTCTTCGGGATGGGCGGGTCGTTTCTCGTCACGCCCGCGTTGCTCGTGATGGGCTACGAGACCGACGTGGCCGTCGCGTCCGGACTCGCGTTCGTGTTCGGTACCTCCGTCATCGCCACGCTCAAGCACCGCGACCTCGGACAGGTCGATTACAAACTCGGCGTGCTGATGATTGCCGGGACGACCGCGGGCATCGAAGTCGGGAAAATCGGACTCCACTGGCTCCAGCACGCCGGTCTGGCCGACACGGTGGTCAGCGTAGCCTACGTCGCGCTCCTCGGCGGTATCGGCGTGTTCATCACCCACAGAGCCGTCACGGGTGGCGGTGGCGGCGTCAGCCACGACGCCGACGGCGACGACGAACTCGACGCCGACGACATCCCGGACATCGCCGAGACTATTCAGTCCTACCACGTCCCCCCGATGATGACGCTCCGGGGCGGCGTGACGGTCTCGCTCTGGATGATTCTCGGCGTCGCGTTCGCCACGGGCCTGCTGTCGGGGTTCCTCGGCGTCGGCGGCGGGTTCATCCGGATGCCCGCCCTGTTCTACCTCATCGGCGTCCCGGTGCCGGTCGCAGTCGGGACCGACCTCTTCGAAATCGTGTTCTCGGGCGGTCTCGGGAGCTTCCTGTACGCGATGGACGGCGCGGTCAACCTCTCTATCGTAGTGCCGCTTCTCGCCGGGAGCGCGCTCGGGGCGCGACTCGGTGCCGCCGCGACCGGTCTCGTCGAGGAGGACGACATCAAGGTGTACTTCGGCGTGATGCTGTTGCTGGGCGCTATCGCCGTCGCCGTCCGGAAGGTCGGCGGCGTCTTCGAGATGCCCGTGCTGGACACGGTTAGCCTCGCTATCATCGTCGGTGCCGCACTGCTCGTCAGCGGTGCAGTCGTCGTGAGTTCCGTCCGGGAACTCCGCGCCGAGACCAGCGAACCCGTCGCGTCGGCCAGCGACTAAGCCGACGCGACCGCGCGGCGCAGTGTTGTACGAGCTATGCAAAACCTTTTACGTGCTTGGTTCCTACCCACGGCTATAATGGCTGACTCGATGGCTGAATACCTTCAGAAGGACATGGAGTGTGAGGGGCTGTTAGAGTGCATCCACGGGCTGAAGGAACTCGACCGGGAGTGCTTTCAGGCGCTCGTAGAGACCGAAGAGCCGTTGACTATCGACGAGGTTGCCGACCGAGTAGACCGCGAGCGCTCGACCGCGTACCGGTCCATCCAGCGACTTCTCCAGTCCGGATTCGTCCAGAAAGAGCAGGTCAACTACGAACAGGGCGGCTACTACCACGTCTACCGGCCGACCGACCCCGACGAGGTGGCCGACGACATGCAACGGATGCTCAACGACTGGTACGCCAAGATGGGCCAGTTGCTTCAGGAGTTCCGCGACAAGTACGACCAGCAACCGGTCGCGGCCGAGAACTGACGACGAGCGTCCGGATTTCCCGAAGCGAGTCGTTTTCTCGGAAGTGCAGTTACGTTCCCTGATTCGCGGACTGTCACAGTCCACGGGACGAGCGCCGCGTTCGCGCGGAACCGCGCGAACGCGGCGCTCGGGTGCGAACTCGTCCGGAATCGGCCAGTCGCATCGCTACGCGAGCGACGACCACGAACACAGCACCGTTAACCCGCCCGAACCCCAACCGACGGGTAATGAACCGAGACGAGGCTATCGAGCGCGTCGAGGAGATTTTGGCCGCCGTCGAGGACGAGACGATGCCCGTGCCGGTCCGCGAGTTGTGGGTGTACGGCGACGTGGCACTGGGACTCGACCCGGTGGAGCGACTGGACGTGTACGTCACCAAGGACATCCTCCTACGCGGCGACGACGGCGACGCCGCCGAGCGATTTCGGAAGTCCCACGGCGTCGAAGGCGTCGGCAAGACCGTCCGGGCGGCGTGGGCCGAGGAGTACCCCGAGTTCATCCGCGCGAACGACAGCGGCCACGTCGCGCCGGAGAAGTGTCTGGCCGCCCACCTCCTGCCGGAGGACGAACCGGTCCACCTCGAAGTCTGTAACTCCAGTTTCGAGGACAACGTGACTCAGCGTCTCAAGGGCGCGATAGAGCGGGAGGCCTACGAGCAGATTCTGGACCCGCGGGGCGTCTGCCTCTGGGCCGAGGGCCAGCGAAGCGACGAGGCACTGCGCAAACTCCGCGAGAGCGAACTCGCGTTCCCGACGCTCCCCGACGCGCTGGAGATGCTCGGCATGGACGAAGACGAGACGGACGAGGCCGCCCGAGCCGTCGAGTCCTACCGGAAGCGACAGGAAGGTGCGACCGTCCGCGGCGACGTAGTTTGACCCGGCCGAAGAGCTACCCCGGTCGCCGTCACTGTCGGTGCGGGCGTCGCTTCCGGAGTACCGAAGGGACCGTCGAATCCGTCGCGTCCGGCCGGACGCGACGGAACGACTGTCTGGAGCGACGGCTACGCCGTCGCTCCGTCAGTTCGACTGGGTGGCGAACAGGTCGGTTCGGATGACGGACAGGCCGATTCGGGTGGCGAACAGGCCGCGTTTCGGTTCCGCGCGGGGGCACACGGCGCACCCGCCTCGACTCCCCGCGCGGCGACACTCAGGTCACGGGCGGGGTTCGTCTCGTCTTCGGGTTTAAATTCTCGTGCGTCGAGGTCGGGCGAGCGTTCGGGTCGCGGGAGATGGTTCGACTATCGTCGCACGGTCACGACCGGCACCGGCGACGTGCGGACGAGTCGCTCGGTTACGCTTCCGAGGAGAACTCTGTCCGCGCCGCCGCGTCCGGCGGTCCCCATCACCACTACGTCGATGTCGTTGTCCTCGGCGTACTCCCGGATGGTTCGAGCGACTTCACCGCGCAGGACTTCCTCGACCACGGCTTCGACCCCGGCGTCGCTCGCTCTGGCGGCGGCATCGGCGAGGGCGGCATCGGCGGTGGCTTCGAGTTCGCCGGAGGCCGACGCCGAGCGCACGTCGAATCCGAGCGAGGTGTCGTCTATCACCGAGACGGCGTGAAGGGTCGCGTCGAAGGCGGACGCGAAATCGACGGCCCGGTCGATGGCTCCGCTCGCGGCCTCGCTCCCGTCGGTCGGAATCAGGACGTTCTCGTAGGGGAACGACGTGCGGGCGTCGTCGTGGGTCCGAATCGTGAGGACGGGCACCTCGGAGAGTCGGACGACCTTCTCGGTGACGCTCCCGAGCAGGTAGCGCGAGAGACCCGTCCGGCCGCGGGTCGGCATCACCACGAGGTCCATCCCCCGCGACTCGGCGTAGTCGGCGATGGTCGTCGCGGGGTCGCCCTGCGCGATTTCCGACTCGCACTCGACGCCGCGCGCTCGCACGTCGTCGGCGACGGGTTCCACGATGTCGGCCCCCTCGCGCTCCAAGGCGTCCACCACGTCGGTTCCGACGAGCGTCACGCTATCGCGGTTCGTGTCGGCGACGAACAGGACGTGAACGGTCGCGCCGAAGCGGTCGGCGAGGTCGGCGGCGTGACCGATTGCGGCGTCGGTCCCGTCGCCTTCATCGACTGGAACGAGGATGTCCTCGAACATGACGTTCGAAGGGTGGGCGAGCGACGACAAAGAGGTTGGCACGCGGGAGCGGCGGAGGCGGGTGAGAAAGGCCTGACGACTCAGATTCCGAGGGTCAGCGCGACGTTCTGAATCGAGTTCAGTACGGCGGGACCGGTCTTGTAGAAGATGTTGAGCGAGATGACGAACAGGAGACCGACCACGAGCCAGTTGAAGCGGTCCTCGTCCACGCCCGCGCGACGGAGGTACGTCCCCGCGAAGAGGCCGACGAGGGTCACGACCGCGAGCGCGCACCCCAGCCAGAGCCGATAGGTCGTCAACAGGTCGGTGAACAGCGCCATCTGGACGATGCGGGCGGTGAAGACGAACGTGAACACCATCGAGAGACCGCCGACGTACTGCTCGGTGTCGCGCTCGAAGGTGTGGAGGTACGCGGGCAGGAGCGGGCCGAGGTTGGCCGCCGCGAGTAGGAAACCCTCCAGCAGGCCGACGCCGCCGAGTGCGAGCGGATTGTGCGCCTCCTCGACCGTGACGAAGTTCTGCACGACCTCGAAGAGGACGTAGCCGAGGATGAGCAAGCCGATGAGGAACGGAACCACCGGATGCGTGCTGAAGGTGTCGAGGAAGAACACGCCGACGATGGACCCGACCAGCGCGAGCAGGATGAGCGACCACCGCTCGCGGACGTAGCCGAGTCCGGTGTCGGTTTCGCCCACCTGAAATACGTTAATCATCCACGGCGGGATGGCAAGCACCACCACTGCCATCGTCGGGTCGATGACCGTGGCGAAGATTGGCGTCGTGATGAGGGCGTAGCCGAAGCCGATAGTCCCCTTGATAGCGCCCGCCGCAATCGGGAGCAGGAGGAACAGCGCGAGTTGCCACGCGGTCAGGTTCCCGTCGATGCCCTTCGAGACGTTCTCGACGCCGGGAAACAGCGCCACCGAACCGAGGAGGACGGCGGCCGTCGCCCCGGTCATCAGGACTTCCCGATACCGGAAATCGGCGAGATTCCCGACGAATCGCTCGGCAGTCGTGGCCGTAGACATGGTTAGTTACCCACGGCTACGCACCGCACACGAAAAGGGCCGTACCCGTCGGAAACCCTCACCGAGACCGATTACGACGGAATCGCCGCGCTTCGGGTACACAGCGACTGGACGCCGCCCGAGCGACGGAATACCGGAGTCCGACCCGTCAGAGGTGACGGCAAGTAATTCCGAGTCTCGGGCGATTCGCCACCGACTATAGCATTCTTTTCACGTCTTATAGCAATATTTACACGTTCTAAACATTTTGAAACCTGTCCGAACGTCCGGCCGACCGCGGCCGAACGTTTAAATCCCGGAGGGAGACGAACTCGGCGGGATGGGACACCGCGCACTCCTCGCGTACCGCCGCGACGACTCTACCGGCCCGGACGCCACCGACGCCGACGACCCGGACTGCTCTCGGGCCGACGCCACCTACGACCTCCACCGCTCGCACTGGGGCGGGGCCGACTTCGCGCTCGCGGACCGCCTCTCGGCCGAGACGCCCTTCGCCACCGACACCGCGTTCGCCGTGGACCCCGACCCCGTGGCGACCGACTGCTCGCTGGCCGAAATCGTCGCGGACCGCCTCGACTTCCTCCACCACGAGGCGTTCTACCGCGTCGGCACCGACTACGAGACCACGCCGTTCCACGTCTGGTGGTTCGGTCTCGACACCGAGTCCGAGACCGTCGAGCGGAGCGAGACGGTCGGTCACGGCGCGGCGGTCGAGGCGCGTCCCGACGACGACTTCCTCCGGGGATGGTTGCGCGCCACGAAGGCCGTCGTCGGTGACGGGGTGGACTGGGGTGCGCTGACTCCCGAGGAGGCCACCGACTACCTCGCCGACCGCGCGGAGGCGTGGGCCGACGACCGGGAGGTGATACTCCCCGACCGACGCGGGCCGCTTTAGTACGCTCGCCGCCTACGCCGACCCGTGACGAGCGCAGACGGCGATTCGGCGAGCGGCGTCCTCCACCGCCCGGACCCCGAGACGGCCCGCGAACGCGTCGGCGCGGCAATCGACCGCGGAGCCATGATAACCGTCTTCGGCCGGTGTACGGTCGAGTACGAGGGGCGAGCGGCCAGCACGCTCGGCCCGGGCGACCGACTGGTCGTCCTCAAACCCGACGGCACCGCGCTGGTCCACACCGACGAGGGCCAGAAGCCGGTCAACTGGCAACCGCCGGGATGCACCCACGAGGCGACCCTCGCGGACGGCGAGTTCCGAATCGTAAGCCGCCGAACCGCGCCCGACGAGCGACTGGTGGTCGCGTTCGAGCAGGTCGAACAGGTCTCGACCTTCGACGTGACCGACCGCCACGACCTCGCGCTGACCGGCACCGAGGAGGACCTCCGCCAGCGCATCCTCGACGACCCGGACCTCGTGGAAGCGGGCTTTCGACCGCTCGCCATCGAACGCGAGACGCCCGCCGGAGCAGTGGACATCTACGGCGAGGACCGCGAGGGCGCGACGGTCGTGGTGGAACTCAAGCGCAAGCGGGTCGGCCCGGACGCGGTGGGCCAACTCTCGCGGTACGTCGAGACGCTGGACCGGGAACTCCACGCCGACGCCGAGATTCGGGGCTTTCTGGTCGCGCCCTCGGTGACGGAGCGAGCGCGGGGGTTGCTGGCCGAGAAGGGACTGGAGTTCGTCTCGCTAGGACCTCCGGAATAAATGGACCCGTTTGATGGCATAAGTTAGTATTTTAATTTTGAGGTGGATCTCTATCCCCTGATAAGATCCAGTCCACTCCTTTGCTTATGGTATCAAAATCGAACTCCACCATCGCTGTTTCTTTTTCAATAGTATGGCCTAAAATTTCCTCTTCGAAATCGTAGTGAAGGATTAGGAATTCTCTTGCCTTATTTATAAACGGCTCTACCGGGAATCTTGTTTCAACTTCGTTTTCAAGTTCTGTTAACGACACTTTTTCAGAATCTCGACTCCCATGTTTACTTGCCACCTTTGCAGCGAGTATATACAGGAGGAATTTTGGGTCATCGCTGATTGATTTCTGTGGATTGATTCCCCAATCCTCGTTTTCGATGATGAAATACCAATCATCTAAACGTTTTAATTCACTGTTTATCAAGTCCTCACGCTTTGATACATTTTGTCCTCCGATTTCTGGACTTTCTATTTTTTCGATGTCTGTTTTCTGTTGTTTTTCATTTGTAAATCGAGTTTCAAGATTCTCTATGAAAGCGAATACAGTATTGATCGCCTTCATAAATCCAATTATGGATACAGTTAGGAAAATAATAATACCGCTAATCGGTTTGAGAAGCTTTGCTATTATCATCGCTGAGATTCCGGCTAGCAAGAGAATTATAACGCTACTAATAATCCAAATCCCTTTTCTACGGCTTACGAGCTTGGATACCATACTTTCTACCATATCATCTAATCCCATAATATAAGGAACAAGGTTTATACCGTTTTTCTCTTTTCTATATTTTGGTTCGTCTCCCAACCTTTCATCGTTAACTAATTGCCCAAACTCATTGATTCCTTCTGGAGATAAAAAATACTCCCTTGAATGTCTCCTTTCTATTGTTAGTACTGTACCTTCTTCTTTCATATTTGAAAGGTAGGCTACAATTGCAGACTGGCTCATCGAAATCTCATTTATAGAAAACAAATCACCTATTTCTTGTGCTGTGACATGATCTTCGCCACAATACGTCTGCATATAGTAAATTGCTAGACCCACCTTTTCCCTGTTTGATGAAAAATTAGATTTTTGAAAAAACTGTGTAAGGGTGTTCATCAGGCTGTAATTAGTACTACTGATACTTGAAACCTTCATTGGGATATAATGCGACTCAAATACCTCTATTATTTATATCTCGGCTGATAATTACTCCACTTCGCGCTTCAACTCGGCCAACTCGTTCATCGCCTCCAGCGGCGTCATCGTCGCCACGTCAACTTCGCGGAGGCGCGCGGCGAGTTCGTCCTCGGGACCGTCCGCGATGGCCTGCGGCGGCGAGTCGGGTGCTGGCGAATCAGGTGCTGGCGAGTCGGACGCGGAGGACTCCGCGTCCGACTCGCCGACTTCCACGTCCGCGGACTCCGCCTCGGCCAACAGGTCGCGCGCTCGTTCGACAACCTCGTCGGGGACGCCCGCTTCGCGGGCGACCTGCACGCCGTAGGAGGCGGTGGCCGCGCCGCGGCGCACGTCGTGGTCGAAGACAACTTCCTCGTCGGTCCCCTCGGCCGCGAAGTGGAGGTTGAAGGCGTAGGGGAGGTCTTCTGCGGTCTCAGTGAGTTCGTGGTGGTGAGTGGCGAACAGCGTCAGCGCGCCAATCTCGTCGTGGACGAATTCGGTCACGGCGCGGGCGATGGCGAGACCGTCCGTGGTGCTGGTGCCCCGGCCAACCTCGTCCAGCAGGACTAGCGAGTCCCCAGTGGCGCTCTCCAGAATCGAGGCGAGTTCCGTCATCTCGACCATGAAGGTAGAGCGACCCCCGGCGATGTCGTCGCTCGCGCCGACGCGGGTGAAGATGCGGTCCACGGGGGCGATGCGGGCGCTGGCGGCCGGGACGAAGCTTCCGGTCTGTGCGAGGACCGTGATGAGCGCGACCTGCCGCATGTAGGTCGATTTCCCCGACATGTTCGGGCCGGTGACGACCGCGAAGGCGTCGTCGGGGTCCAGATGGGCGTCGTTGGGCACGAACGACTGCTGGGTGCGCTCGACGACCGGGTGGCGTCCGCCCTCGACGTGGATGCCCTCACCGCCGATTTCCGGGCGGGCGTAGTCCCGCGTGGCCGCGACTTCTCCGAGGGCGGCCAACACGTCGAGTTCCGCGAGCGCGTCCGCGACCGCCTGTACGCGCTCGGACTCGGCCGCGACCGTCGCGCGCACGTCGCGGAACAACTCGTGTTCGAGGTCGTCGGCACGGTTCTCCGCGCGCAGAATCTCGTCCTCGCGCTCCTTGAGTTCGGGCGTGTAGAACCGCTCGGAGTTCTTCAGCGTCTGTCTGCGGTTGTAGTCGTCGGGCACCGAATCGAGGTTGGGGTTCGTCACCTCGATGTAGTAGCCGTGGACCGAGTTGTGACCGACCTTCAGCGAGTCGATACCGGTCCGCTCGCGCTCTTTGGCTTCGAGGTCGTCTATCCACGCCTTGCCCTCGCGTTCGGTCTCGCGGAGTTCGTCGAGTTCGTCGTCGTAGCCCGGCCGAATCACGTCGCCCTCGGTGATTTCCCGCGAAGGGTCCTCCCGGATGGCCCGGCCCACGAGGTCACGAACGTCGGCGAGTTCGTCCAACTCCGCCCGGAGTTCGACCAGTTTCTCGGCCTCGAAGTCGGCGAGCGCGGTCTTCAGCTCGGGCACCACGTCGAGGGTGGCCTTCAGCGAGCGCAGGTCGCGGGCGTTGGCCCGGCCCCGCGAGATGCGGGCGATGAGACGCTCGATGTCGTACACGTCTCGGAGCAGGTTCCGGGCCTGCTCGCGGGCCTGCACGTCGTGGGTCCACGCTTCGACCGCATCGAGTCGGGCCTCGATTCGGTCGGGGTCGAGTAGGGGTCGGCGGAGCCAGTCTTTCAACTTCCGGCTTCCGAGCGCGCACGACGTTTCGTCCAGCACGCCCAGCAGGGTCACGTCGGCGTCGCCGTGGACCGTCCGGCGCTCGAACAGTTCGAGACTGGAGAGGGCCACCCGGTCCAACAGCATGTACTCGTGGGGTTCGTAGCGCGTGAGGTGATTGAGGTAGTCGAGGTGGTCGTTCTCTCCCCCGCGGGTGTACTCGGCGTAGGCGAGCAAGGCACCGCAGGCCCGGACTTCCGCGTCGGCCGCGAGCAGGGCGTCCGGCGACCCGAAGTACGCCTCGACTCGCTCGCGGGCCGCCTCGTAGTCGAACGCCGCGGCGTCGTAGGGCGAGACCATGCAGTCGGCGTCGAAGGGGTCGATGGCGGCGTCGGGTTCCGCGATGGCCTCCGCGGGGGCGAACCGACTCACCTCGTCGGCGACGGCCCCCTCGCGGCGGGCGCTGGTCGCGTAGAAGTCGCCGGTCGAAACGTCGAGGAAGGCGAGTCCGTAGCGGTCGGGGTCCTCGGTGAGGCAGGCGACGAAGTTGTTGTCGTCGGTGTCGAGCAGTTCGTCCTCGGTCAGCGTGCCGGGCGTGACGATGCGCGTGACCGCGCGGTCCACCACGCCCGAGGCCTCCTCGGGTTCCTGCACTTGGTCGGCGACCGCGACCCGGTAGCCAGCGTCGAGCAGGGTCTCGATGTACGACTCGGCGTTGTCGATGGGGATGCCAGCCATCGGGTAGGTGCCGGTCGAGTCCTCGCGCTGAGTCAGCGCGATTTCGAGCAGTCGGGCGGTGCGCTCGGCCGCCTCGCAGAAGGTCTCGTAGAAGTCGCCCACCTGAAACAGCACGAGCGAGTCGTCGTACTCGCCGCAGAGTTCGAAGTACTGACTCATCATCGGCGTCAGGTCGTCCTCGTTCTCGGCCATCTTCTCGGGTGGCCCCAGCGCCGCGTCCATGAGTGAAAGTAGAGGAACCGAAGCCAAAAATAGGAATCGGAAGGCGGCGAGGGGACGGTGGGCGTGGGTCGGGACGGCGACTGATTCGACCGCCCCGGAGTTCCGAGACCACGACTTCCCCATCCCGGCGCGTGCGGGCGCAACCGCGGAGCGTGTCGCGGCCGTCCGCGCGAGGGACGAGTAGCACAGGAAGGAGCGACCGTAGGGAGCGACGACCGAGGCTTGCGAGACGCGACGCGTCTCGCTGACCTGCGACCCTCGGTCGCAGGCAACGCAGGAGGTTGGGGAGGCGTGAGGCACGCGCTCGGTGGACCAGTCCACGAGTGTCCGGCCGGTGGAACTGGTCATCGGTTCAAGCAGTCGCTCGCTCTCACCCGAGTGCAACTACAGTTCGGACGCAGAACAGACAGAAGTACAGACACAGAGCTGACAGAAACACCAACTCCAGACCGACAACACACCAGAACACCGACGAGCAGAAGGGCTAACCGTCGCCGACGGCTACGACCGGGCATGACCGAGACCACCGACGACCCCGCGTTCTCCGACCGTTCCGATAAACCCGTCCACCTCGCCGACGCCGACGAGTTGGACGCCTTCGTCGCCGACCACGACCTCGCGCTCGTGGACTTCTACACGAAGGGGTGTTCGCTCTGTCAGGCCATCGAACCCGTGGTGGGCAACGTCGCCCGCGCGACCGACGCCGCTGTCGCGCTCTGCAACCCCCGCGACGACCCGCCGCTGGTCGAGCGGTTCGACGTGCGGAGCGTGCCGACACTGCTCCTGTTCGAGGACGGCGAACTCGTCGGCAGGATGGCCGAGGGCTTTCAGGGGACCGATGCAGTCGTGGAGTTCGTGGAGTCGGGCGGCGAGACGTAGCACGGTAGCGGATTCTTAGGGAAATATCTCTATTTTCTTTAGCAATATTTTTCTATTTTTAGCCTAACTCAATCTCACTCGTCCAACTCGATTTCGATGGCGACCATCCCCTCGACGCCCGCCGCCAGTCGCTCGTCGTCTGGCAGTCGCTCGCCTTCCACCCGCAAGCCAATCCGTCGGGCGCTCTCGACTCCTTGCTCTGCGACGAACCGCCGCACGTGTTCGGCGACTTCTTTCGGGTCCGCCGTCGCGTCGGCCACGCCCGACCGCTCTTCGCCGCGGAGGTAGACCCGCACCTGCTGACCCCCGCGGAGGTTCTTCCACCAGTCGCTCTGGGTGAACACGGTCAGGGCGTCGCCCTCCTGCCGATAGCCGACCGGCGTGGTGTACTCGTCGCCCGACTTGCGCCCGGTAAAGGTGAGTAGCATCAGCGAGTCGCTGACGAGTCCGTGGAGCGGCGACCGCAGGAGTCGCTCCATCACGGGGTTGATAACGTCGTAGGCCCAGTCGGGCGCTGGCGGTTCCGCAGGTGCGACTGGCGGTTGGCGGGCCGTCGAAGATTCGGCGGCGTCGGTCGCTCCCCGACCCCGGCGACGACGAACCGCGAGCGCGGCGATTCCCGCGAGTCCGAGGACTGCGAGCGCGGACTTCAATCGGTGATGTCGGGCCATAGGACAGATACGACCGCGAGGAGGTTCAAGTTTCCCCGGCCTGCACGACGCGGGTCGGAGTTCGGTTCGGCGCGACGAACCGAGTTGCGGAAATCCCGGCCGTCGGTGGGCCGCTTTTGAGTCTCCGGACCCAATCGAACCCATGAGCCAGCAATCGGCCGACGACGCGCTGACCGTCTACTCCGACTACGTATGCCCGTTCTGCTACCTCGGCAAGGCCGCGATGGACCAGTACCGCGAACGCGCCGACGACCCGCCGGAAGTCGAGTGGCGTTTCTACGACCTCAGAGGCTACAAACGCGACGAATCGGGCGACATCCGCGACGACGTAGACGACGGCAAGGACGACGACTACTTCGCGCAGGTCCGCGAGAACGTCGAACGCCTCAAGGAGCGCTTCGACGTGGAGATGACCCTCGACTTCTCGGAAGACGTGGACTCGTGGAACGCACAACAGGCCGCGCTCTTCGTCCGGAAGAGCGAAGACGAAGAGACCTTTCTGACCTTCCACGAGGCAGTCTTCGACGCGCTCTGGCAGGACGGCCGGGACGTTGGCGACCCCGACGTGCTGGCCGCGATTGCGGCGGACGCGGGTCTCGACCCCGACGAGGTTCGGGCCGCGACCGAAGACGAGGAACTCGCGGCCGACCTCCGCGAGCGGTTCGAGCAGGCCCAGCAAGCCGGTGTCTCGGGTATCCCGACGTTCGTCTACGAGGGCCACGCCGCGCGCGGCGCGATTCCGCCCGCGCAGTTCGAGCGACTGGTCGAAGGCGGGGAGTAGAAAGACAAAGCATAATTGGAGGTAGAAATTACCACAGGCCAAATGGCCGTTAGTCGAATATTCAATAAATTCACTCTATTCGATATTTTTGGCAATCTCATTCCGGGAACTATCGTACTGGCGGCCTTCGTCTCTATCTCTCCGATGGAAGACGTAACGAATATCGCGTCTGCGCCGCTCGGAACGCAGTTTTTACTCGGGATTATCGCTTTTTCTCTCGGACACGTAATCCAGCAACACGCATCCGAGGCCGCCGGTCAACGCGAGACGTTCAAGTACACGATACTCTCCGCCCGGTCGTACGACCAGTCTCCGTCCACCGAGTTAGAAGACTACGAAGGCAATCGAAAGCGTCTCTACCTCCCGTACTACGCTTGGAACGAGTACGTCACTACTCGACTCCGTAACTACGTCGGTCGTTCTCTCGTCGGTCGAATGGTCGTGTTTCCCGCCCGCCTCTACCGCTCGGTCGTCGAAGCGATACTACTGGTGAAAGTGAAAAAAGACGAACCGTTGCCGGACAATCGGTTAGCCAGTAAAGTCTGGATGATTTGCAAGAAGAAGTACCGACTAGACAAGAACTACGACAACTACGGCGACCTTCTCCACCTCATTTCGAGCGACTTGGAAAATCATGGAACGTCCCGCGCGTTGCGATTTCAGGCGATTCGGAACTTTCAACGCGGGATGTGGATTGCGTGTTTCTACGCTTCCGTTCTCTATTTTTGGGTAGCGTTTTCGGGCGTGTTACCGGCGTGGTTTTACCAACCCTTCTCTCTCGTCGGCATCAGACCGTGGACTCCCGCGATAATCGACATCTGGAGTCCCGTCTGGACGCTATCGGTGCTGACTGGACTCGTCTCGTACTCCTTCTGGGAACTCAAAGAGAAATACGAAGAGGAGTTTATCGAGTATCTCTTCACCGACTACGTTACGTCGCAATCCGAAGAGTTGAGTTAGGACTGGGCGACTGCCTGACTCGACTGCTTGCTCGGTTCATCGTCGATATTCGAGAAGTGCCACACGGTGTGACGTTTGTCTTGGCTTTTCAGGGTCGCTATGACTGTATCGCCCTCGTCTAACCCTTGGACTCGATTATCCAGTTCTCGGTCGTACTGGGCGTTCATCTCTACGGCCACGAGGAAACCGGAGCGTTGGGGGTGAAGGTCTTCGAGCCAAACGTCTCCCTGAGATTCGACTATTTCTTTCACCCTGTAGCGTGAAGTAACCTCGTGACTCATCGTACAATGCACTCTCTATTTGCGGGTATATGTTTGTTCCGGATACCAAAGCGAGAGAGCAACTTAGTGACGAATCGTCAACTACGTCACCGCGAGCGACTCCCCGACCGCACCAGATTCCCGGCCAACAGGCCGACGCTCACCACGAAGAACAGCGCGCCGACGGGCGAAGCGAGGTCCACGAACAACCAGTAGAGCGGCGCGGCCGCGGCCGGACCCACCGACACGACTGCCAACTCCGCGACGACCGGGCCACAGCAACAGCAGGCGTTCGGCGCGGCCACGGCCGCAGACCCGACAGTCGCCTCCGCACTGCCGCTCGCTTCCGGGTCGCTGGCGGCGTCGTTCGCGCGCCACTGGAAGGCGAGGAGCGCGGCGTTCAGGCCGACCAGCACCGCGACCAGACCCACGAGGAGCGCCATCCCGAGCGAGACGACGCCGCTGAGCGGCGTCGTGCCGAATGCGTCGTGGAAGTGGAACTCCACGGCGGGCCAGTAGACCAGCGGGTTCGTGACCTGCGCCGTCGTGACGAAACTCCGGGTCAGGTCCACGCCGCCGCCCGCCTCCGGCACGAAGGTCAGCATGCCCATCGAGAACATGAAAAACAGAGCGGCCACGACGCCCGTACCGGTCCCGAACCACCTGCTCGGCCGGTCGGCCAGCGCCCGCGCGAGCAGGTCCCTGCTGTCGCGCCAGACGACGTACCCGACCGTCGCGGGGACGGCCACGGCGAGCAGGTAGCCGACCGGGTTCGTCAGCGACCCCGGAACGAGGACGGGGTAGGCGACCCACAAGCCGAGCAACATCCCGAGCGCGGCGTACCGCGGTCGGTCGGGCCAGCGCATCCGACCGACGGCGAGGCTCCCGACCACGATTGCGAGACCGATACCGAGCGTCAGCGGACCGAACCACGCTCGCGCGATGGCGGGTTGGCTGGTCGCCAGCGTCTCGACCGGCGAGAGTTGGACCAGTCCGACCGCGCCGACTGCCGCCACGACGAGACCGGCGAACGTTCCCCCGAGCGCCGTCGTCGCGGTGGTTCGCCGCCGCGCGTACGCGCTCCCGACCGCGCCCACGACCCCGACGAGGAGGACCGCGAGCGCCAACCACTGGGGCATCGGCGGTGTCGCCTCGCCGCCGTGGGCCGAAGCGACCGGCACCGCCCCGAGCGCGGTCAGAAGCGTAGTTCCCCGCGCCACCGAACGAGTGTTCATGGCCGCGTATCGGGTTCGCGGCGATTTGTATCCGTTGCATCCGCCCGGCGTCGCCGACGGCGGAGTGAAACTCCCCGTCACCACGCTACGGACAGACTCTTTCACCGTCGGCGACGTAACCGAGGCCATGCTCGAAGTCCTGCTCGGCGACGACGCTCGCTCGTCGGGCGCGTACCTCGCGGAGTTCGTCTACGGCGCGAACGACGGCATCGTGACGACCTTCGCGGTCGTGGCCGGAGTCGCGGGCGCGTCGCTGTCGCCGTCCATCGTCCTCGTCCTCGGCGCGGCCAACCTCTTCGCCGACGGCTTCTCGATGGGGATGAGCAACTACCTGAGCAGGCAGTCCGAACTCGCATACCGGGAGAGTCAGGGCGACGACGCCGACCCCGACGGCAAGTCCCCCGCCAGCACCGCGCTGGCGACGTTCGTCGCGTTCGTCCTCGCGGGCGTGATGCCGCTGGTCCCTTACGCGTTCGGCATCCGGCCGCTGTTCCCGGCCGCGGTCGCAGTTACCGGCGTCACCTTCTTCGCCGTCGGCGCGAGCAGGAGTCTCGTGACCGCCCGCGGGTGGGTGCGAAGCGGCGCGGAGATGTTCGCCATCGGAATGCTCGCGGCCGTCGTCGCGTTCGTCGTCGGCGACCTGTTGGCGGGCGCGGCGTGATTGGGTGTCGGCCCGTCGCTATTCGTCGTCGCTCGCCACGCTCGGGTGCATCTCCGGGTCCTCGGCGCGCGGTTCGGCGAAGTACTCCCGCATCGCGGCCAGCGACTCGTCCTCGCGCGTTCGGCGCTCGTCGTCGTCGATTTCCTCGCATCCGGGCGGTACCTCCCGGCCGCGGCCGGTGAAGTACCCCTCGGGGGCCACCCAGTCGTGGTAGAACGGCCGGTCGTCGTCTTCGAGGAGCGTCACCGCCACCTCCGCGCCGTGCCCGGCGCTGACGACCGCTTGGTGGGGTTTCCCGGCGAGTCGGCCCGCCGCGTACAGGCCCTCGACGCCGGTCCGACCGCGCTCGTCGGTCGAGACGAACGACTTCCCGCGGTCGGTCAACTCCACGCCGTCGAGCGGTTCGAGGAAGTCGGTCGCGTTCTTCGTCGCGGCGACGACGTACCGAGAGAGGTAGCGCCCGCCCTCGTCGGTTTCGGTCACGAAGCCGTGGCCGTCTTCGGTCTCGTTCCCGTGGTCTGTCGCTTCGCCATCCTCGGGACGACGGACCGCCGTCACCTCGGTCTCGCGGAACTCGCATCCGGCGCGTTCGGCTTGGTCTCCCATCATCTCCAGTAGGAGTCGGGCGTCCACGCCCGACGGGAATCCGGGGTAGTTCTCCAGACTGGCGTTGCGCCGGAGAATCGACCCGCCAGCGTCCAGAATCGCCGTTTCGAGACCGTGGCGCGCGGCGTAGATGCCCGCAGAGCGCCCCGCGATGCCGCCGCCGACGACCACCACGTCGTACGTGTCGTGTGCCATGCGTCCCCCTCGGTGACGCTCCCAAATAGGGTACTCGGTACCGCGGCATTAGGGCGACCTATAATATCGGGAAAGAAAGAAAGAAGTGGCTCAAGCAACGGTAGAAGTTGCTGGTGCGTCCGGTCGAGCGGCGAAACCCTGCGACGACGGCGAACCGACGGCTACGGTGCGAGTGCGACGTAGCCCTCGGGCGGAATCGACAAATCGACGTAGCCGTTGCCGTCGGCGCGACTGTTCTGGTCGCCGGTGTAGTCGTTGAGGTCCTGATTGCGCCAACTGGTGTACGCGGTGCGGTTCTGCCAGCTCGTGGAGTTGTTGATGGCGACGAGGAGGTTGTTGTACCGCTCGAAGGCGTACACGTCCGAGTCGGTCACGCGGTCGTAGGCCGTGCCGCTGGCGAGGTTGTTGCGAATCCACAGGAGGTTCGCAATCGCGTCGTCGCTGACGCCGTAGTCCTCGCTGTAGACGCGCGGGTAGCCCTCGTAGGTGAGGATGAACGCGTGTGCGAGCAACGACTGGGCGGGGTCGGGGCTGTCGTGGTTGCCCGCGAACGTCAGGGCCGCGAACGGGTCGCGGTTGACGAACCCGGCACCGGCCAGCGCGCTCATGTCGCCGCCGGGACCGTAGAACACCTGATACTTCATCACGTTGTAGAGTCTGTAGTCGGTGACGGACATGCCGGTGTCAGCGTACCCTTGCAGGTAGTCGAGCTTCGACTTGCCGTCGTAGGATTCGGGGATGACCTCGCCGACGGTGTAGATGTCGCTGGCCCACTGGTTGGCGTAGTCGGCGAAGAACGATTCGGGGACGTGTTTGGCGGCGTCCCAGCGGATGCCGTCCACGCCGATGTTGCGGTACTTGTCCACGTACTTCTTGAGTTCACTCCGGACGTACGACGACTCCTGTTTCAGGTCGCGCAGGCCGACGAGCCAACACCCCTCGACGGAGTAGTCGCTGGAGTAGTCGATGTCGCACTCGGGGTGGAAGTCGTCACTGTCGAACTGGGGCAGGTCGTCCAACGTCACCTTCCGGTCGAACGTGTCGCCGCCAGCGGCCATGTGATTGATGACCGCATCGGCGATGACCTCAAGGCCTTGGTTGTGAGCCTCGTCCACCATGGACCGGTACTCCGCTTCGGTCCCGAACTCGCTGTCGAAGTCCAGCAGGTCGATGGGTTGGTAGCCCAGCGGCGGGTCGTACTTCTCGCCGGTGTACTCGCGCTCGTACTTGTAGACCCGACTGAACTGCGCGGGGGGAACCTGAATCGCGTCGTAGCCTTGGTTCGCAATCGTCGAGAGGTCGCTCTCGATGGTGGACCAGTCGGTGTGGTAGTACTGGTACACCGCGCCCGAACCGAGTGCCGCCGCGTTGCCGGTGAGGAACTGCGCGCCCGCGGCGGCCGCGCCGAGTCCGCCGATTCCTTTCAACACGTTGCGCCGTGAGAGACTGTCTCCCTTGGTCTTTCTCGCCATCCATCCCTGAATGTGTGATGAAATAGTATAACATTATCTCACGCTCGATTAAGTTTTCATATAGTACTAGTATAATTTTATATATTTTCTGTGGTGTTCGACCGCGCCGAAAGTTACGTCCGGATGGGCGTCGAGCGTTCGCTATGGACGACGCCCTCTCGGAGTTCGGACGCCGCGACTGGGAGACCGAGACCGACCTCGAATCAGTTCGGTTCGCCATGGTCGGACTGGGATGGTGGACCCGCGAGGAAGCTATCCCCGCGACCGAACAGAGCGACCGGTGCGAGACGACGGTGGTCGTCAGCGGCCACCACGACAAGGCCGAGGACGTGGCCGAAATCGCCGACGACACCGCGACGGCCATCACCTACGACGAGTTCCACGACGGCGCGGCCACCGACGAGTACGACGCCGTCTACGTCGCCACCCCGAACGCCAAGCACCTCGAATTCGCGGAGTCGGCCGCCGAGTTCGGAAAGGCGGTCCTCTGCGAGAAACCGATGGAGGCGACCCCCGAGCGCGCCCGCCGGATGGTCGAGACCTGCGAGGACGCCGACGTGACGCTGATGGTCGCCTACCGGATGCAGACCGAACCCGCGGTCCGCCGGGCGCGCGAACTCGTCCGCGAAGGAGCCATCGGCGACCCGATGGTGGTCCACGGGAGCATGTCCCAAGACCTGCTGGAGATGATTCCGAATCCCGACCAGTGGCGTCTGAATCCCGACCTCTCGGGTCCCGGAACCTCGGTGATGGACCTCGGCATCTACCCGCTGAACACCGCCCGGTTCGTCCTCGACGCCGACCCGACGGCGGTCTCGTCGTTCGCTCGCTCGACCGGCGACGCGTTTTCGGACGTGCCCGACGAGGTGGCGACCTTCCAAGTCGAGTTCGACGACGGCACGCTGGCGGCGTGTTCGGCGAGCCAGAACGCCTCCCAGTCCAGCCACCTCAAAGTCGTCGGCACCGAGGGCGAGGTGAGCGTCGAACCCGCGTTCTTCGACCGCCAGAACCGGAAGTTCGCGCTCGAAGTCGACGGGAACCGGATGAGCCTCGACTACAAGCAGGTTGACCAGATGCTCGAAGAGTTCGACTACTTCGCCCACCAACTCCGAACCGACGGCGACATCTACCCCGACGGCCGTCACGGACTCGCGGACATCGAGGCGATGGCCGCCATCTACGAGAGCGCCGACGAGGGGTCGGTCATGGAGTTGTAGGTCTCCGGGCTTATCGCCGTCTCCCACGCGAGGGTTTGCCGCCATCGGCGTGATATTCTGACTGTGACTGTTCTCGCAGGAGTCGGGACGTACAGCGTCACGGAGTATCGAGGAAAACCGACAGACGCCGAACGCGCTCGAATCTATCGGGCGTAGTTGGAAGACACCGTCATCGAGTCGGCCCGTCGCAAGCACCGTGAACAGGACGAGTAACTACCGCGATAAAAAAGCGTTCAGCCGAGGACGTAGCGCAGTTTCGGGTACTTCTCGACCAGCGTCTCGCCGCCGAGGTCGTACTGCTCCACGATGGCGTCCAGTCCGAGGATGCGGCCCGCGCCGAACGCCGCGACTGCGAGGAAGACGAGCATGTACGCGAAGTCCCCGTTGATGAAGCCGTGTGCGACATCCCAGTTGCTGAAGTAGAACATCAGCATCATGAACGCGCCGAAGAACGCCGCGAGGCGGGTCAGGATGCCCGCGAGCAGGGCGAGTCCGATGAGGAGTTCGCCCCACGGCACGGCGACGCTGAGGAAGTCAGCGAACCACGGCGTGCTTCCCATCCAGTGGAACAGGCCGAGTAGCGGACTCTCGGCCGGGACCGCGTTCATCAGGTAGCCAGTCGCACTGAACGGTTCGGCCGCCGTAATCTTCGTCCATCCGGAGTAGAGGAAGGCGTAGCCCATCATGAGACGCAACGCGAGGACGAACCACGCGCTCAGACTGTGGGCCTTCCCGTGGACCGTGACGCCGCCAATCGTACTCTCGAACTCGTTCGCTCGGGTGTTGATTTCGTTAGTTGCCATCGGAGTTCACCTTACAGTTGGACAGACGCACCGATAGGGTATATAAATAGAGCGTGGTTCCCAGTTCCGTAGAATGGTGAATCTCGCGCCGAACGTGTTCGGTCCGGAGTCGTCAGTCGGCGTTCACCGGACAGGAGTCCTCGGCGTACTCGACTTCGGCCAGCGAGTCGATGGGATTGTCGCCGCAGACTGGACAGTCGGGATTCCGTCGGAACTCGACTTCCTCGAAGGACATCGCCATCGCGTCGTAGAACACCATCCGACCGTCGAGCAACTCGCCCGCGCCGAGCAGGTACTTCACCGTCTCGGTGGCCTGAATGCATCCGACCGTCCCCGGCAGGACGCCCAGCACGCCGGTACTCGCGCAGTCTGCGACCATCCCCTCCGGCGGCGCTTCGGGGAACAGACACCGATAACACGGCCCCTCCGTGGTGAAGGTCGTGACCTGCCCCTCGAACTTGTAAATCGCGCCGTGGGAAAAGGGCGTCCCCGAGAGCGTGCAGGCGTCGTTGACGAGGTAGCGCGTCCGGAAATTGTCGGTCGCGTCCACCACGAAGTCGTAGTCCGCGATGAGGTCCTCCACGTTGTCGGGTTCGACGCGAATCTGGTGGGTTCGCACGTCCACGTCCGGGTTGAGGTCCGCGACGTACTCGGCCGCCGACTCGACTTTGGGTCGGCCCACGTCGTCGTTTCCGTGGATAATCTGGCGCTGGAGGTTGCTCAACTCCACGTCGTCGTCGTCGGCGATGCCCAACTCCCCGACGCCCGCAGCCGCGAGGTACTGGACGACCGGCGAACCGAGACCGCCCGCGCCGACGACCAGCACCGCGGCGTCGAGTAGCGACTGCTGGCCCTCGGGTCCCACCTCGTCCATGATGATGTGCCGCGAGTAGCGGTCGAGTTGGGTCGGGTCGAGCGAGAGACTCATGGCCGGAGGTTGGACGCTTTCGGGTATAAATCCGCGGTCGAACGACCGACGACGTTTTGGGGCCTCCCGGCGTCGGACGACGACGTGTCTCCGACCGACGAGACGGCGACCTCCGAACGCTCGTCGTCCGACCGTCCATCCGCCGAACGCTCGCCCGCCGAACACTCTGCCGACGCTTCCCTGCCGAAGCGATTCGCCGCGCTGTTCGCCCTCGGGATGGTCGGGGTCGTCGCCGTCGGCGTCGTGACCGCGACCGGCGAGGGAGGCGTTCCGGGTCTCCCGGCGGCGTCCGCGCCCGAGCTAGCACTACTGGTGACGATTCAGCCGACGATTCTGCTCGCGGTCGCTACCCTCGTCGGGGTCCTGCTCGCGCCGCGAGTGGGCCTCCGGTCGCACGTCGAGGCGCGCGTCCGCGGTGGACCGCCGGTTTCGACCGCGCTCCGGCCCGAACTCCGCCGGGCGGTCGGAGTGGGTGCGGCGGCCTTCTTCGCCACGATTGCGCTCGACGCCCTCTTCGCGCCCTTCACCGCCGCCGACCTCGCGGCCGCCACGCCCGCGCCCGACGCCGGGACGCTCTCGGCGCTCCTCGCCAGCCTCCCGGTCCGACTGCTCTACGGGGGCGTCACCGAGGAAATCCTGTTGCGCTGGGGTCTGCTGACGCTGTTCGCGTGGACAATCCACGCCGTGCGCGCTCGCGTCGGCGACGAGCGCGCGACGCTCGCGCGCTCGTCCGCGTGGACGGCCATCCTGCTGTCGGCGGTGCTGTTCGGCGTCGGCCACCTGCCCGCGCTGGCGACGGTCACAGAGCCGACGACTGAGCTGGTCGTCCGGACCGTGGCGCTCAACGCCGTCGCGGGAATCGGGTTCGGGTGGCTCTACTGGCGCGACAGTCTGGAGGCCGCGATGGTGTCGCACGCCACGTTCCACGTCGTGCTGGTCGGCCTGTCGGCTCTGGCAGTGGTCGTCGGATAAAAAATCGAGTTCGGTCGGGCGCGGAGCGTGCAGTCCGCTTACTTCGCGCGACCCTGACCGCCGTTGTTGCTCGGGCGGTTGTGTTCGCTACCCTTCCCCTTCTGCTGGAGACCCCGGTTGCTCTGACCGGCGCTGGTCAGGCCGCGGAAGGCCCGGCCCTTGTGGGAGTCGTCGCAAATCCAGTTGAGGTCGTCGTCGTTCTCGATGGCCGGATGCTCGGGGTCGAGCAGAATCGTCTCGAACCACTTCTGACTGCCGTCCTCGCCGACCCAGTAGGAGTTCAGCACGCGCAGGTTCTTGAACTTCCGACTCGAACGCTCCTCGGCGATGCGCTGGAGGTTCTTGCGTCGGTAGATGCGGTTGACACCCTGTCGCTTGGTGCGTCGGCCAGCGGTGAACCGCTGTTTGCGGGCCGACCCCTTGCGGACGCTGACGCGGGCGACGACGACGCCCTGCTTTGCCTTGTAGCCCAGTTCACGGGCCTTGTCGAGGCGGGTCGGGCGTTCGATGCGCTCGATAGCGCCTTGGTCGCGCCAGTCCTGCTTTCGTTGCCACTGGAGTTCGGCGAGGTCGCCGTCGTCCGGGTCTTTCCACGCTTCCTTGATGTGGGAGTAGAAGCTTTTTGCCATGGTTATCACCACGGGCGTTGGGTGGTTCAGCCCGCGAGACGCGTCGCGTCTCGCGGGCCACATTCCGTCCTGCGGCCGCGCGCGAGGGTGCGCGACGCGAAGCGCCGCGAGTTGGGGCGGTGAAACCGCGAGCAGTCCCGCGCGGCCCACAGGTGCCCGCTGGTGCCCGTCTGCCAGCGAGTTAGGCCGAATTTCACGTCGTTCGGGTTTAAGGCCTTCGTCTTCGGACTCCGTTCCGTGCGACCGATTTCGGTTGCAAACCGTTCCATACGTCCCGTTCTGGGCGTATCTGACGCTCGACCGGTTAGTCGCCGGATAACAAAGAGCCTCGACGCGCTACGGCCGAGCATGGCACACGAGAGACTCGACGCACGGTTCGGCGCACGACAGACGCGACTCGCGGGGGGTCGATAGCGTGGCAATCCTCGAACTCGCCATCGCGTTCGCCGTCCTCGCAATCATCGCGGGAGCGCTCGGAGCGGGCGGCGTCGCGGGCCTGTCGATGGACATCGCGAAGTGGCTGGTAATCGCGTTCCTCGTACTCGCGGTGGTCTCGCTCGTGTTGTGACGGCCGGTCAGTCCGGGACCGTCAGTAGACGACACCGAACAGGCCGTTCGACGATTCGTCGTCGGAGTAGCCGGTTCCGTTGTACACGTCCACGTTGTCGGTCAGGTAGTAGCCGTCGTCGATGTTGCTGTCCCACACGTCGAGGAACTTCCGGCGCGAGTCGGCGAAGTCCCAGTCGCTGTAGCAGTGACACTCGGGGTCGTGGTGGGCCTGACAGACGACGGCGTAGTCGTCGCTCTCGTCCGTCGGTAGATTGTACAGTCGGCCGTGCCACTGCGAGGACAGTCCCGTGGGTTTCGAGGCGTGAACGTCCTGTTTCTTCATCGTCGTGCCGTTGTCGAGGAGGACGTAACGGTCCCCGGCGAACCCTTCCCAGTAGCCGTTCCAGTCGGCCTGATTGTACATCTTCGAGTCCACTTCGCCCGCGTCCATGCCGAGGTAGCGCCGCCACCCGACGTTGATGGGGCCGGTGCGGACGAGTTGGTCGCCGTCCTTGTAGACGTACAGCGGTCCGTAGTAGTACGGTTGGCTGTCGGTGCTGACGCCGGAGGTAGACACGTCGTCGGACTGCAACCGCTCGCGTTCCGCTCGTTCGGCCGCGGCGTGTTCTTCGGGAGCGCCCACGACGACGGTCTCCCGGTAGGTCCGCGTGAACGCGCGGTCGGGGTTCTTGTGCTTGCCCGGAACCGCCTTCCGGGGGACTCGTTCGGTCTCGAACGAGACCGCTTCGTCGCCGTACCGACCCACGAGGTCCGAACTCACGAACTGGTCTTCGTGTCGGTAGGTGTCGCCGTCCGGGACGAACCGGTGGATGCGCCGTCCGGTCGCGGTTATCGGACCTTCGCCGGTTGCGGCCGCCGCGCCCGCGCCGACGACTGCCGTCCCGAAGACGGCCGCGGTCGTCTGGAGGAATCGCCGTCTGTTCACACCTGCGCCGTTATCTTTCACCGATATTCACCTGTATTTTACAGGCTTCTGACGTGACTAAATAATTACGGTTGCGGCGAACGAACGCCAGCGACCCGGCGAGAGAAGCGTTATTCTCCGGACCCGTACTCGCGGACCGTCTCGAACTCCCCGGCGGCGAGGGCCGAGGCGAGTGCCGCGGTGTCAACGTCGTCGGGGACGAGTCGGGGGTACTTCCGGCGGAAGTAGCCGACCACGTTGTCCACGTCGCGTTCGAGGAACTCGTCGGCGTTCTCGTGGTCGGTCGGGGTGGCTTGGGGCCAGTCGAAGATGGTGATGCCCTCGGTGTTGACGAAGACGTTGTACTCGCTCATGTCGGCGTGGACGTAGCCCTTCTCGTAGGCGTCGCCCATCTCGGCGAGAATCAGGTCGAGGATGGGCACCACCTGCTCGTCTTCGAGTTTGGTCCGCGAGAGTTCCACGCCGTCTATCTTCTCCATCACGATGGCGTGACGGTTGTGGTCTATCGGCCGGGGCACCTTCACGTCGGGGTAGAGGGCTTCGAGGGCGTCGTACTCGCGCTCGGCGGCTTTCCGGGCGGTGTAGAACCACGAGACGTGTTCGCGGTCCGAGGTGTAATCGCGCTCTTTCATCACCTCGCGGAAGTTGGTGTAGCCCTCGCGGTGGTACTTCAGCGCCAGCGGTTTGTACGATTGGACCTCGTACACGTCGCTCTCCTTGCCGACGCCGAGGGGCGCGCCGAACCCCTCGATGGACTCGCGTTCCGCGAAGGTGTGCAGCGCCAGCGCGTCGTAGCCCTCGAACTTGAGTCGGTAGCCCTCGTACTGTATCGTCTTGCGTTCGATGAGTTCCCGGTCGAGACATCTGTCGAGCCGGTAATCGACCTCTTCGGGAGTTAGCCGCGAGAACTCGGGAATCTTCTCGCGGGCGACCCACTCCGAGAAGCGCATCCCTTGCTCTACGCCCGACAGCAAGTGGAAGTCCTCGGCTTCCAACTCGGCCAGCATGCCCGCGACGTTCTGGACCATCACCGCCACGTAGACGCCCGCCGGATAAAAGCCCCGCGGGACGCCGACCGGCGCGACGACGCTGGTAGGTGCCGGATTCCACACTTCGGTATCGGGGCCAGATACGCTCGGCAGGTAGTTGTAAACCAACAAAAGCGATACAAAATGTGGTGTTCGGGGCGGACCGGGGTTTTCGGTCGGTGTTGCCGACGGCGATGCTCGGCGTCCACCATCGACTCGAACAGCGGTTCCGGTACGACCGCGCCCGGACTCCGAAGTTCGGCGCGGCGGGCACGAGTCGTCAGATGTTCAACGACGTGTCGCTGAACCGGCCGGGCGGCGGTGGCGGCGGGCGCGGTAGCGGTGGCGGCGGAAACTGACTCGGGCCGAAACCGGAGGACCGCCCTCGCCGCTCTCTCGAACGCGACAGAAAGGTACTTCTGTCCGCTTTCACCGTCTGAGCGCAACCGCACGTTGTGACCGCGCGGCCGTGGGATAGGTGTGCATAACTGTCGGACGCGAGCGAATCGCGTCCGCGATTCGCTCGCACCTCGGACGACGGTGTTAGACACGTAGACGTTGCTCTTGGAAACGTATATCTTGCTTAAGAGTGGATGAAAGAATGTCTGCCAGTTCTGATTCGTTCTGTGGCGGGGACGGAAGCCGAAAAGGTGAGGTCGGTCGTGGTGTTCGGCTACTACCGGCTCTACATCGGTTTTTCGACGGTGAACTGGTTAACCTTGCAGTCCGTCCGACAAGTACCATCCCCGTCAGCCAGTCCAGACAGGTCGCTGACCAACAGAACGGCCCAGTAGTGGTACGACCGTTTGATAGGGTTGTCCGGTCCTAGTCCGGAGACGCTGAACGATTCTCGTCGCTGGGTCTCGCCGCCGGGCGTGGTTCGGACTGTCCCGGCGAACGCCCGCGTGCGGCCCTCCTCGAACGCGTCGGTCACGACCCTCCCCTCATCTTTGACGAGAACCATCTCGTAGGCGATGGTGTGAGTCCCGCTCTTTTCCATCCCGGGTGCGTCCAATTGGAACACGAGGTCTAGCCCCTCGTCCGGTCTGTCCTGAACGTCCGACTTCGGTTCGTCGGGGTCGTCCCCCGGCGCGACGAGGGCGGCGTAGTCGATGAGGTCCGTCCCCTCCGCCTGCGCTTGGCGCGCCGCCGCTCGTCCTGCCAGCAGACTACTGCCGACCGCGCCGACGCCGAGACCCTTCAGTAGGTCGCGGCGTTCGACTCCGCTCTCGTCGTCTCGTTTGTCGGTCATGGTTGGCCGAGTTACTGAGAGGTGATGTCGACCGGGACGACGGCGGCCTCCAGCGGGATTCCCTCGGGAAGTTGCGAGTAGTCGGCGACGGTCAGAACGGTCCAGTAGCGAGTCGGTCCGTCTCCGGTCTGTAGGCCGGACGTGCTGAACTCTTCGCGGCGTTGGGTTTCGCCGCCGGGAGTCGTGTGGACGGTTCCCGCGAACCCTCGCGTGCGACCCTCTTCGACGGACTTTGTTGCCGGTTGGTTGTTGTCGCGGACGAGGACGACTTGGTACCCGATTGGCTTCGACCCGTTTTCGGGCATCCCGTCTTCGTCGAGTTGGAAAACGAGGTCCATCCCGCCGTCGGGTGCGTCGGCGTACGACCCGCTGGGGTTGTCGGGGTCTTCACCCGGCGGAACGAGGTGGGCGTAGTCGATTATTCCGGGGTTGCACGACGCTTGGATGTCGGCTTCCCGTCCGTCGGGTTCTTGTTGGGCAACGACGTTCCCTGCGAGCGCGCTCACACCGACCGCACTCATGGCCCCGAATCCGAGGCCTTTCATCACGTCTCGTCGCTCGATTCCACTCTCGTCTGTATCTGGTGTCTTTTCTCCCATGGCACCATCCGACAAATCGCCGGAGGGTATATTATAACGGTCCAATCGTTCAACGCTGAAAGAAAGCGTTTGGCGGCGATAATACGGATTTCCGGCCGGTAATGCCGAGAGTCCACGTCAGAGAAACCCGCTTTCCGGTTCTCTCCGGCGTTCCGCTCGATTCCCGCCTGAGGAGTTGGCAACCTGCCATTTCCGGTACCCCTTATCAAAGTAATGGCTACCCCACGAGTCGGTACACGGAGTCTAACTAGTCTTGTCCCTATATCGAAATACCGACCCGAACCGGAACTCGACCCTGCAGACGTGCCGGACCGCTTCCGAGGACGTGCCGGAGTCGTCACGTCCGGGCGAACGTCCCGGTGAACTGGTCGGAGTCGAGCGTCTTCGCGTCGAGTTCGTCTTGGACCTCCGGACGAGTCCCACCGGCCTCCACGTCGAGTCGTTCGTCCAGCGCGTAGAGCGTGAACCGATACTCGTGCGGACCGTCGCCCTCCGGCGGGCAGGGACCGCGGTAGCCCACCTCGCCGAAGTCGTTCTCGCCCTGCGCGGCACCGCCGAGGTCCGGGAGTCGCTCGCGTCGGACCACGCCTTCGGGAACCTCCACGGTGTCGGCGGGCAGGTTCCAGAGCAACCAGTGGGTGAACGTGCCCGCAGGCGCGTCCGGGTCGTCCACGACTACCGCCAGCGCCGCGGCGTCGTCGGGTACGTCCGCGACGGTCAGTTCCGGCGACGCGTCGTCGCCCTCGCAGGTGTACGTCTCGGGTATCGACTCTCCGTGAGTGAACGCCGAGGTTCGAATCGAGAGTTCGGACATGGCTCTCCCGTCCGAACCTCGTCGTCCGCGTCAAAAGCGGTGACGGCTACTGGGTCTCGTCGCGTTCGTCCGACGCGGACCCGCCGAACAGTCCGGCGCACACCGCGGCCCACGTTCGCGTTCGCTTCGTCCGCTTCCCGCCGAGTCGGTCGAGTCCCATATCTAGTTTAGGCCAGCCTAAACTACTTAACTGTTCTGCTCGCGCTCGCTCGCCGCCCTCTCCGGCGCGCGCAGGACTGCGCGCGCCAGAGAGAGGAAGATTCGCCGCGCTCACACCGACCCGACCGTGACGTAGAAGGGGACGACTTCGGCGCGTCGGTACTCGCCCGCGCTCATCTGTTCGACCACGTTGCGTCCCATCTCGCGCCAGTCGCTCCGGAGGTCGTCGTACTCCTCGACCGAGAGGTCGCCCGCGAGCAGGGTCGCCCGGTCGTCGGCCAGTCCCTCGCCGCTGACCTTTCGGCGGGCCGAGCGCAGGTCGCGGTCGGCGTAGGGCGGTTCAATCGTCCGCGAGTGGTAGTGGCGGCGGGTCGCCACGTCCGCGAGTCCGGCGGTCTCGAACGCCTCGCGGGTGCCCTCGCCGCCCAACGTCACGTCGGTCTCGACCCCGCGCAGGTACGCCCGGCGCGCTCGCGCCGCGAGGGAACTCTCCGCCTCGACCGTCGATTCGACCGACACCGCGGCGTTGTCGGGTTCGACTGCCGCCACGAGGTCCGAGGAGACCCGCCGGAACTCCCGCACCGCGGCGGCGGGGTCGGGCAGGTTGATGAGCAGGGCCTGACACACCACGAGGTCGAAGGCGTCGTCCGGAAACGGGAGGCGGAGCGCGTCGCCCGCGACCACGGGGACGACTTCGCTGGCGACCGCGAGCAAGTCGGGGGCGGCGTCCGCGCCGACCACCTCGCCGGGCGTCTCCTCGGCGAGGATTTTGGAGAGTTCGCCGGTGCCGCATCCCACGTCGAGGACGCGCTCACGCGTTTCGAGTTCGAGGTCCGCGAGCGCAGAACGGTCGTCCCACATCCCGCGGCGCGTGTCCCGGAGGTAGTCGGCGGAGAACTGTCGCACGGTGACTCGGCGTTGGGGGCGGGCGGTGAAAAGCGGGGCGGTCTCGCCCAATCATCCGGGAAAGGGCCGCCGACCGTCGTCGGAAAGCGAAGCTCTACGTCCGAACGGACTCGGTTACAGTCACCTCGAACGACCACTCCAACCCGGTCGGTCCGCCCGGAACGCCGTACTCGGTTGAAACGAACCGGTAGGTGTCGGTCGGGATACACGGCTCGTTGTCGGGGGTCGCGTAGACGAGATACCGACGCTCGAATCCGCCCGGACCGACGGAGATGCTGTTTTCGGACGACTCTGGCTCGTAGGGTCCGCCCCGCCAGCACGCACCGGTATCGTCGTTCGCCGTCGGCAGATTCTCCCCCGGACCCATCGGATAGAGCCACAGCGCCGCGCTATCGGGACCTTCGCCGACTAGTCCCGAGAACGGCGGCAACGGACCGAAGACGAGGCGAGTAGCAAAGTTGCCGTGGGGTTCACACTTGATACGGAGCATCGCGGGACTCTCGGCCGAGATTCCGTCGGCGACCGATACGCCGAGGTCCGCCTCGAGTGCGTCGGGCGCTGGTGCCGCATCGACGGTCAGTCGGGAGTCCGAACCGAGTCTACTGCATCCGGCGAGTACTCCGGTACCGACACCGCCGAACGCACGGAGGAGAGAGCGCCGAGAGGTCGAGTCAGCGACGACCATCGTCGTTCCCGAGACTCATTTTTTTCGCAGTTCCCGAACGCGCTCGATGTTCCACGCGAAGCCCTTGCCGTCCTCGTGGGGCGTCTCCAGCACCAGCGGTACGTCCGCGAGGTCGGGATGATTTATAAAGGCCCGCATCCCTTCCTCGCCGATGAGTCCCTCGCCGATGTGGGCGTGTTCGTCCTTGTTCGTGCCGCACTCGTGTTTGGAGTCGTTGAGGTGGACGCACTCCAGATGCTCCAGTCCCACCACGTCGTCGAACTCCGCGATGGCGTCGTGGACCGCTTGCTCGCTGGAGAGGTCGTAGCCCGCGGCGAAGGCGTGGGCCGTATCGATGCACACGTCGAGGTCCTGTTCGGAGCGCGCGAGGACCTCCGCGAGGTGTTCGAAGTCGCCGCCCAATTTCGTGCCGGACCCGGCGTCGCTCTCGATGAGGACCGTCACGCCCTCGGGAATCTCCAACTCGTCCAGCGCGCTCGCGGCGTTGTCGAGACCCCCGTCCACGCCCGCGCCGGTGTGCGCGCCGAGGTGGACGTTGACGTAGGGGATGTCCAACTTGTCGGCGGCCTCGACTTCCTTCTGCATCGAGTCGATGGACTTCTCGCGCAGGTCGTCTTTCGGCGTACAGAGGTTCACGAGGTACGACGAGTGGATGACCCACGGACCCACGTCGTTCTCGGCCGACAGCGACCGGAACCGCTCGGCCTCGTCGTCGCCGATGTTCGGGTCCTGCCACACCTGCGGGGAGTGTGTGAATATCTGTCCGCAGTTTCCCCCGTCCTCGATTTGGGCGTCCACGGCGTTGTAGACGCCGCCAGCGATGGATTCGTGCGCGCCAACTCTCATGTGTTCGGGCAGGGATGGAGGGGTGAAAGGCGCTTCGGAACCGGGGTCGGACTCCCCGACGCCGCCGACCGACCCTTGCAGTGTTCTACCGGACCACACGCTTATTGGACTTCGGGACCTAGCCGACGTGTGCCTATCAGCCTCGACACCTTCGAACGAGGCGGGGAGCGATACTCCATCGAGGAGCGAGTCCTGTCGTTCCTACAGGAGAACGACCAGCAGGCGTACAACGTTCAGGAAGTCACCGAGGCGGTCATGGACATCGGGTGGTCGGAGTCGAACGTCGAACACCCCTTCGAAGACGACGAACACGTCGGGTGGGTGCTGGACGTGGCGACGGTGAGCGCGATTCTGGACCGACTCGTGGACAACGGCGCGCTGGACCGCCGCGTCGTGGATACGGGCGCTGGCGAACAGAGTTACTACCACGGCCGGACGGGGTAGCGCGAACACTCGCGTCCCGGATGGCGTTACTCCGTGGGGTCCTCTCGCTCTCGGACCCACGCCCCGCTCTCGAACTTCTCTTCGGCGCGCTCTCGGGCGCGCCGCAGTTCCTCGTCGGTCCAACTCCCCTCCCCAGCGTCGGCCCACTCGCCGAGTGCTTCCTCGACGGCCTCGACCGCTTCGCCCCTACTCGCGCCCGACTGCTCGCGCATCGTGGTCACGCGCTCGCGGAACTCCTCGGGGGTCGTCTCGGGGTCGGCGAACGTGGCGAGGTGACGCTCGGCGTCCGCGTCGAACTTGAGCGACCCGTGCTGGATGATTGCGTCCTTCCGGCGGTACTGGGCGTTGCCCGAAATCTTTCGTCCGTCCGCTCCGGCCACCACGTCGTGGGCCGGGTGGAGTTCCCGGAGGTAGCAGGCCGGTTGGTGGATTTCGGGGAGTTTCTCGTCGGTGAAGCGGGCGTCGATGCCGAGTCGGTCGAAGGCGTCGAAGACCGGTTCGCAGAGCAATTCGTAGGTGTCCATCAGGTCTCCCGGCAGTTCCTCGGCGGGCGCGACGATGGAGTAGGAGATGTCGCCGTGGCGGTCGTGGTAGATGCCGCCCCCGCCCGTGGGTCGGCGAGTCACGGTGATGCCCTCGCGGTCGCAGTAGTCCCACGCCACGGTGTCGGTCGCCTGCCGGTAGCCCAGCGACAGCGTGCTGGGGTCCCACTGGTAGACCCGGACCGTCCGAGGACCGCCGTTAGCGGCGGTCTCGGCCGCGATTTCGTCCAAAGCCATGTTGAGCTGGCCGGGTCGGGACTCCTCTCGAATCAGCCGCCACTCGCGGTCGGACAGCGCCATGGAGAACCGTTGGCGCGAAGCCACCTTGTGGATTGCGAAGGCGCGCGCGGGACTCCGTTCGGAGGAACCTCGGCCCGAAGCGGTCGCCGGAATCGCTCGGCCGACCGACTATGTATCGTTGTAAAAGCCGGAAAATTTATTTTAATAGCGCATAGGGAACCAACAATGACAGCCACGAGCTACGACGTTGACGAGGTAGCTATCGTCGGTGGCGGGGATGTCGGTCTTCTCACAGCACTGCTCGTGAAGGAGATAAATCCGGGGTTCCGCGTCACGGTCGTCGACGACTTCGACGAGGACCCCCCGGAGACCGGAAAGAGTACCATCAACCACCTCCGGACGATACTCCACGGCGTACTCGACATCGACGAGGACCGGTTCATCGAGGAAGCCAAACCCGTCTGGAAGGCGTCGATACACTTCGAGGACTGGTGTGGCCGCGACTCGTTCCACCTGCCGTTCGACGACGACCTCTTTCCCCTGACCGAGAAGTCCGACCAGCAACTCGAAGAGATGTACTACCGGTACCGGAACCACGAGTACCGGACGCCGAACACGGAGTTCGTGGAGCAGGGCAAGACCCCCTTCAAGTCGAAGGACGGCGACCGCTACCCCCACATCTCCTATCACCTGAGTCTCAAGCGGTTCAACGACCTGCTCGAAGACCTGTGCGAGGAGCGGGAAATTGAGTTGATAGACGACCGAATCGAGGAGGTCCGCGTCGAGGACGAGGAGATAGCGACCATCGCCAGCGACGCCACGGAGTACGACGCCGACCTCTACGTGGACGCGACGGGATTCAAGCGACTCCTGATGCGGAATCTGGACAACGAGTACAACCACTTCGACCTGCCCATCGACGCCGCCGTCGTCGCCCAGACCGACCTTCCGCTGTCGGAAGTCGTCCCCGCGACGGTCATCGAGTCGGGCGAGGCGGGGTGGTTCTGGCAAATCGACACCTACGACTGCCGGGACCTCGGGTACGTCTACTCGTCGTCGCACATGTCGGCCGAGGAAGCCAAGGCCGAGATGATGGAGACCCGCAAGGAGGACATCTCGGAAGCCGACATCCAAGAGTACGAGTTCGAGTCGGGATACTACGAGAAGGCGTGGGTGGGCAACTGCGTGGCCGTCGGGAACGCGCTGGGATTCATCGAACCCCTGCAATCGACCGCGCTGACCCAGAGCGCGCTGTTCGCCAAAAAGTTCGCCGAGTTGGTCGAGAAAGGCTACCAACTCAACAATCAGGGCGTGCGTAGCCTCTACAACACCTTCACCTCGCGCGCGTGGCGGGACGTGTACGAGTACATCAGCATCCACTACAAGCACGCGCCCGGTGGCACCGAGTTCTGGGAGGACGTGCAGTCGGTCAACAGCGAGAAGACGGTGCCCCAGTACACCCACTACCAGCAGAACGGCTTCCACCTCCATCAGGAATTGGACAAGGGTCTCGAAGTTCCGCTCGGACCGTTCCGCTTCCCCCACTGGGCGTACTTCCGGGTGTTGCGAGGGTTCGGCGTCGAGTCGGAGTTCTATCAAAACCTCGACCTCGACGTGCGACCCGAAATCGCGAGCGCGATAGACGAATCCTACGAGGAGATACAGAAATCGGTCGAGGAGTACCTGTCGTACGACGAGTTCTACGGGTAGTCGTTCATCGCGCGTCTCGCCGCGGACGCGGCGAGACGCGCCGGAGTTCGCAGTTCACTTGCTCGCGCTACCGACCGGTCATCCGAATCGCTCGCCGAGGAGCGAGTCGAGTTCGGCGGCGCACCGCTTTTCGTCCGCGTCGGCCGGTAAGACGGTCGGCGTCGTCTCGCCGACCGGCCGGAGTTCGTCGTAGGTGGCGTCGGCGGCCGCATACACCTCTAACGTGTCGGGTTCCGCGTGGACGACCAGCAGGAGTTCGTCCATCGCTCGCTCGTAGGGGCCGGACCGCGGGACAAACGCCAACGCTTGGTCGAACCGACGCCGGTCGGTGTCCGGACGCCGATAGCACTCGATGTCCCGGAACGCGAATCCCGCGTCGATTACGGCGTCGAAGACCGCCAGAAACGTCGGACTCGGGTGGAGGTTGACGTAGGTCTCTCGGGTCTCAGTGGAGTCGGCGGTCGCTATCGTCGTCCGCGCCCACGCATCGACCGACCCGATGGAGGTCGGCGCGGTGTGGGGGAGCGAGACCGATTCGACGCGAGTGGTGGTGAATCCGGAATCGGCCGAAAGCCCGTCGGCCAACGCGAAGCGTTCGACGGGAACGCGCTCGTACCCGCCGGAGGTGCGGCAGTACGTGCCGATTTCGAGGTCCAGCGACTCGACGCGGAACTCGCCGGACGTGTCGCTGACGCCGATTTCGACCTCGTCGGTCCCGCCGACGGTCAGCGTCTTCGATTCGACGGCGACTTCGACCGAGGCGTCTTCGGAGGCGACGGTGGCGACGGGACTCAACATGAGAGAGTTGAAACGGAGTCGGAACCGCTGGTTACTCCTCGAAGTGCGGCGCGACTTCCTCGGAGAACGCTCGGAGTTGTGCCTCGGTCTCCTCACGGGACAGGCCGGGGTTGCTCGCCTTCACGAACAGGATGAAGTCCTCGTAGCCGATGGCCTCTTTAAGTTCGGTGATTCTCTCGATGATTCCCTCGGTGTCCGTCACCATCGGGAGCGTCTCGTCGGACTCAATTTGCGGCGTCGCGTCGATTGCGGCCCCGCTAACGTCGGGTTTCGCGCCGATGTTGTTACTCTGGACGAACTCTTGGCCGAGTCGCCAGCGTTCGAGCGTCTCGTCGTCTGCGACATCGGTGTTGAACACCGTCACGCAACAGGCGACGCCGCGGCGTCGGTCGGCGTCCCAACCGAACTTGAACGGTTCGCCGTCGTGTTCGGGTCGGTGGTCGGGCCAGTCCGCTTCCTCCGCGACTTCGTAGTAGGTGTCTATCAGGTTCTTCGCCTGCGAAATCGTGCCGGGGAGGACGGCCCCGTTGATGCCGCGCTCTGCCGCCCACTTCACCGACCCCTCGGACATGGTGGGACGCCACATCATCGGGTGCGGGTCCTGTTTCGGTTGGGGGAAGATAGGCAGAGAGTTCAGCGTAACCTCGTCGCCTTCCGCGGACATGAATTCCGTCGGCGCGGGACTGTCCTCGGTGTGTTTCAGGTAGTAGTAGTCGTGTTTGTTCTCCCAGATGGTGTGTTTCGGGGGAACGTCGTGGAAGGTGCCGTGGTGGTCCACGAAGTTCTCGGTCCACGCCTGAACCAGTATCTCGTACTTCTCCTCGAACGACTCCCACGCCTCCGCCCGGTTTTGCGACGACGCGCCCCAGTACTGTCCGAGCGGTTCGTTCTCCAGCGTTCTCGTCCCGATGCCGATGCCGATGTCAACGCGGCCGTCGCTGAGGATGTCGAGCATCGCGGCCTGTTCCGCGATGCGAATCGGTTCGTTCCACGGGAGGATGATGGCGGTCTGGAGCAAGCGGATGTCCTCGGTCCGGGAAGCGACCGCGGACTGCGTGAACAGGGGATTGTTGGCAGACCCGTTCTGCATCAGGAAGTGGTGTTCCGGATGGAGAGCGTAGTCGTACCCGAGTTCGTCGGCGGTAACGGCGACCTCCACTTGATTTTCCACCTGTTTCTGATGGTTCCGGTGAACTTCGTCCATAGAAACGTCGGCGATTACGTAACCGTTGTCCAACTTTTTTAACGGATAGCTCGGATACCCGTAGTCTACGTAGCCGATTTCCATACTTGCTTTCAGATATTCTCCTCACTTAGTTGTTTTTATCCTTCTGAATTATTCCAATAAATGGTGCGTTCGGTGCGTGAAAGTAGCGTATTCGGATGCCCCCCGCCGGAGAATAGCAGTTACGTCGGTACTTTCTCTTGGAAAAGTTTGATAAAGCATGGGCCGGAATTAAAGCAATGCATGTCTGCTGAAGACATTAGCCCCGACGAAATGATCGAACAGTTCGAAAACGACCACAGCGGCGAAGACGACAGCCCGCCGACCCACGACGCTTGGTGTACCATCACCGCGACCAAGGAATAAGGCGCAGTAGCGGCGCATTTTTCTCGGAAAGCTTTAATGTGGACAGGGCAGTTAGTATTCTGATTTATATTCGCAGAAGATGTCAGTCCGGATGAATTCATCGAACAGCTCGAAGAAGGCCACGGCGAGGACGACAACCCGCCGACCCACGACGCGTGGTGCGCCATCACCGCCCAAGAGCCGTCCAAAGAGTAGCGGTTAGCTGTCGATTCTTCGGTTCCGGCACCGCCGACGAACCGGAGAACCAAGATGCTCCACATCAGCCAAAAGTTTTAATGAGCATATTGTTTTAGTGTGTCACATGTCCGCTGAAAACATCAGTCCGGACGAACTCATCGAACAATTCGAAGAGGACCACAGCGACGAAGACGCCCCCGAACAGCAGTTAGCCGACAACTGGTGTTCCATCACCGCGTAGTCAGACGCCGCAGTTTTTTATCACCGGATATTTTAGCCGATACCGAGCCAAGTTTATCGGCAGGTGTGAGCGCAAGATGGATGTCAGGAACCTCGCGGCGTCCGCGGAACTGATTCAGGAGCGAATCGACGACGGCCACCGCGCGCCGACCGAAGACGGAACCACGCTCGAAGCGTTCGACTACGTAGACGAGTCGCTCGCCGAGGAACTCCGGGAGAACTTCGGGAGCGACGCCGTCGAGTACGCGAACCTCGAAACGTGGCCCAACGAGAAGTTGCCCGACTGGGTCGAAGCGTTCGGCGACGTTTACGACCGCCTGAAGTCGGTTCGGGAACCCCTCTCGGGCGGGGAGCGCCGCGAGGTTCCCTTTCGGGAAATCGTCGCTCCGATTGCCGACCACTGCGTCGAGAGTGTCCTCGACTCGGCACCAACGGCGAGACTATCCGACGACGCGATAGCGAGTCTCGAAGCCCAGTTGCTCGACCGGTTGACCGACCTCTGCGCACAGCCGCTTCACCTCGATTTTATCAGGTTCATCGTCGAGCGAGACCCGGAGGTTATCGCGGACGAGCGGCGGTCCCCCGACTCCAGAGAGTGGTACGAGAGCTACGTCCGGGCGTTCTACGACGGTCGGATGGAGTCGTTCTTCGAGGAGTACGCGATGGTGGCCCGACTGCTCTCGGTCGTCACGACCCAGTGGCGCGAATCGGTCGCGGAGTTCGCCGAGCGACTGCACGCCGACTACGACGACATCTGCGGGATGGTCGGCGAGGGGACCGTCGGCGACGTGGCGCGCGTCGAATCCAACGGTGACCCACACGAGCGCGGGAGGTCGGTGTTTCGCGTCGAGTTCGAGCGCGGCGAGGTGTTCTACAAACCCCGCGAACTCGACGCCGAGAGGGAGTTTTACGGCTTTTTGAACTGGTTGGCCGACCGGTTCGACGCGTTTCCGACGCTCCCGACTCCGGCCCTGCGAACTCGCGGGGACTACGGGTGGATGGAGAGCGTCGAACGGGCGACCCTGACGAGCAAGTCGGATGTCGAGCGGTACTACCGGAAGACGGGGGCGCTGTCGTTCGTGCTGTACCTGTTGAACGTCTCGGACTGCCACGGCGAGAACCTGCTAGCCAGCGACGAGTCGGCGGTGCTGGTAGACGCCGAAACCGTGCTGGCACCGTCGCTGTACGAGGTGCCCCGGACGGAGTTGTTCGACAAGTTGCGAAAGGAAGTCCACGAGTCGAGCGTCCTCAAGACCCAGATGGTACAACTGCACGACGCGCGAAGCGAGACCGACAAGTCCGGACTCGGCGTGAACGACGCCGAGCGAGCGACGACCCGGACGCTCGTCTGGACGCACGTCAACACGGACGCGATGGACTTCGAGTACCGGCGACCCGGAGTCGAGGACGACGAGAACTACCCGCTCTACGAGGGCGACCCCGCGCCGCCGGAGTTGTTCGCAGACCGGATAGTCGAGGGATTCGAGGCGGCCTACGACGCGGTTGCGAGCGCCCCGGACGAGGTGAAAGACGACGTGACCGACCGGTTCGACGGGGTACGACTCAGATGCGTCCTCCAAGACACGGCCCAGTACGAGTCGCTTCTGAACACGCTGACGAACCCCACGCCCCTGCGAAACGGCGTCGTCTTCGGGAACGAGATACGCGACACCCTCTCGAAGACGTGGGCCGAGTACTCCACGACCACGCCGGAGTCGGTCTCGGAAATCGTCGCGGCGGAGCGCGAAGCGTTGCTCCGGCGGGACGTGCCGAAGTTCCACACCTCGGCCGACGCGGAGGCGATTACCTTCGAGGATGAGACGGTGTGCCGGTCGGCGGCGGCGGGTCTCGAACGCGTCCAGCGTCGAATCGACCGGTTGTCCGCCGAGGACCGAACCTTCCAGACCGGACTGATAGAGTCGTGTCTCCGCGGTTCCGACGTGCCCGAGAGCGAGCGAGAGCTACCCGGAAACAGATTGTGATGATACCGAACGAGACACTGCGCGAGGAGGCCGAAGCGATAGCCGACGACGTGGCGGACGCCCGGTTCGACCTGCCGGGCGGCGACGCCGGGTGGGTCGGCTACGGGTCCTCAAAGGGGAAACCTTCCCTGCGAGGCCAGAAGGGACTGTACTCCGGACAGTTGGGGGTGGCCACGTACTTCGCCGCGATGCACCGTTGCTTTCCGGGCGAGTCCTACGGAGAGTCGGCCTACGACGCGGTTCGCTACCTGTTCGAGGAGGAGACCGGGGAACTGGTCAAGGGCGTCGGTCTCGGAGCGGGCACCGGGACCGGCGCGCTCGTCTACGGTCTCTCGGTGATGCACGAACTGACGGGGGAAACCCGGTACGAGGAGTTGGCGGTCGAGTTCGCCCGCGAGATAACCGCCGAGGCGATTCGCGGCGACGAACGCTACGACGTGCTGACCGGCGCGGCGGGCGCGCTGACGGGACTGTTGGGACTCTACGAGCGGTCGGGCGCGTCGGTTGCGAAGGAGCGCGCAGTTCGGTGCGGGGAACACCTGTTGGACGACCGGTACGACAAGTGGGGGTATCGCGTGTGGGACACGAGTTGGGACGAGGGCGTCCGAAGCTTTTCGACCGGGATGGGCCACGGCGCGGCGGGAATCGCCTACGCGCTCTACCGCCTCTCCGACCACACCGGCAGAGACGAGTTCCGGCGGGCGGCCGACGACGCGATTGCGTTCGAGAACGCCTTCTACTCGGACCGCGAGCGAAACTGGCGGAGCAACTGGGTCTTCCTGCCACACTACCAACTCGGGTGGCGGTTCGGACTCGCTGGCGTCGGGAGCGCGCGACTCGGGAGCGCGGAGTACTGCGAGTCCGACGCCGTGGCGCGGGACGTGGACCGACTCGACGCCTTCGACCCCGAGTTGGGTCGGTCGGACGCCGTCTGCGACGGCACCTTCGCCCAAGTCAACCTCCTCGTGGACCTGTCGCGCCACACGGGGGACGGCGAGTACGCCGAGCAAGCGCGGCGCTTGGCCGACCGAGCAATCGAGCGCAAGGAGTCGCAGGGCCACTACGAGTTAGCCCATCGCTCGCGCGGACTGTACGACCCCACCTTCTTCGCCGGAACCGCCGGAATCGGCTACGCGCTCTTGCGGTTGGTCCGCCCCGACGAGTTGCCGTCGGTGACGCGGTTCGAGTGAGGGGGCCTACTCGGACGCCAGTTGGTCGATTTCCGCCAGCGCCGCCGAACACGCCTCGGTCGTCGATTCGACGATTTCCTCGTCGAAGCGCTCGCCGTCGCCGGTCAGCGAGACGTACTTCGAGCGCACGTCGGTCCAGTAGCCGAACGTCCCGTCCGGGCGGCGCTGGTTCCGGAGGAACCGGACGGCGGCGTCGAACGCCTCGGGATACGCCGCGGCCACGGACGTTCCGGCGAGGTCACGGAGTCGGCGAGCGCCCGACTGCAGGTCGTAGTCCATCAGGGCTTCGACCATCCGGCCCATCTTCAGGAGGTCCTCGTGGTCGTAGTCGTGATTCTCGGCGGGCGCGGACTCGGCGACGAACTCGTCCCAGTGGTCGCAGAGGACCCGGCTTGCGAACCCCGCGACCAGATTGGCGTGGTAGTGGGTGGCCCACTCGGAGGCCGACGCCGAGAAGCGCTCGAACCGGGGGTCCGAGTCGAGACTCGACTCGCTCTTGGGCAGGTAGCCGAGTTCTTCCGCGCGAGACAGGGCGTGGCCGACGAACGTCCGCACCAAGTCGGGGGCGACCGTCCGTTGCAGGACGGCCGACATGACCACTTCGAGGCCCACGTCGTAGTTCTGTTCGGCCACGTACCGGAACAGAAGCAGGGTGAGAACTTCGCGCAGGTCGCCGCCGGGTGCGGGTTCGTCCGGGAACGACGCGCCCGCGGCGTCCATGCCGAGATTGCGCCAGAACATGAGTTCGTGGACGAGTCCGTTCACGTCCTTGGCCGTCGCGCGGAACGGGTCGGGTCGGTGGGCGAGGGGCGACCCTGCGAGCAGTCCGTCGGTCGAGAAGGGCGGTTCGACGCCCGAGAGTTTGGCGACGTGCCAGAGGTCGAACCGCTCGAAGGAGGTGCGCTGTTTCGCCCACACCGCCTCGTCGTTCAGGAGTTCGGTGAGGCGGCCCGAGAGTCGGTCGTCGCGCAGGTTTCCGGACCGGTCGGCGTAGAGCGCGGGGTACGCGAACTTCCGGACCATCGTGGGACGGCGCTGGAGGAGGCGGAAGTATCGCTCGTCGTTGGCGTGGTCGGCGACGACGCTCGAAAGCGATTGCAGGTCGTCGCCGCCGCCGAGTTCGTGGGCGTGCAGGAGGTAGAGACCCGCCTCGCCGAACGCCTTCCGACGCAGGTTCTGCTCGCGTTTGTCCTCCCACCGGAAGGGGTCGAAGCGGTCGGCGTGGCCTTCTACCCACGAGGTGGTCGTCGCTTCGAGTCGTCGGGCCATCGCGGGTACGTCTCGGTCCGGAACTCGGGGCGTCGGGTCGAACGCCTCCCGAACGTCGTCCGTCGAAGCCTCGTCGCTCATAATTCGTGGACGAAGGCTACCGGAAAAATACTTTGTCCATCTCGAACCGCGCGGAAAACCGATTGGAGAGCAAAATACTTGTTACAGGGTTAAAAATTCCCTCCGCATGGGACTGTATGAAAGGGCCGGTGGCTATCGCGAGTTGCTCCGAAACGCCACCTTCCTGAGACTCTTCGGCGGGCGAGTCATCACCGACACCGGCGACTCGCTCTACTTCGTCGCCACGATGTGGCTGGTGTGGGAACTGACGAACTCCACGTTCTACACGGGACTGGCGGTCGCACTCGTCCAGATTCCGACCGCGCTCAACTTCTTGGTCGGTCCGCTCGTAGACCGGTGGGAGTTGCGGCGGGTCCTCGTCGCCACGCAGGTTCTCAACGGCGTCGGGGTGTTGGTCGTCCCCGCGGCGGCGGCGCTGGGCCATCTCTCGATATGGTTGCTCGTCGTCCTCGTGCCGTTGCTGACGTTCGTCAACGGGTTCGTCTACCCCGCCCAGAACGCCGCGCTCCCCCGAGTCGTGGAGAAGGCGCAACTGACGAAGGCCAACTCGCTGTTCTCGACTTCCGTCCGGGCAATCGACACGGTGAGCAAGGGCATCGGCGGTGCGCTGATTGCGCTCGTCAGCGCGACTTCGCTGTTCGTCGTGGACTCGGTGACGTTTGCCGTCGCCGCGGTGCTGTTTCTCGGCGTCAGCGTTCCGAAGTCGGGCGAGACGAGCGAGAGCGACGAGACCGAACGCGAGAGGTCTGACGGCCGCGAGCGAGACGTAGAAGCCGCGAGCGACGGCGGCACGAAGACCGGCGACGAACGGGACGACGACGGACCGGACGGGTCGCCGCAGGAGAGCGACGGCGGGCCAAGCGAGTCGTCCCGAGAGACCGACGGCGGGGCCGTCGAGTCGTACCTCTCGGAACTCCGTGACGGCATCGACTACGTCCGAGGGTCGGCGCTCGTCCCGATAATCTTCAGCGCGATGGTCATCAACTTCGGCTTCATGGCGGCCGACGCGGTGCTTCCGGCGTTCGCCGAGTCGCTGGGCGGTCCCGACGCCTACGGCGTGTTGCTCGCGGCCATCGGTGCCGGGACGTTCGTCGGAAGCGCCGGGGCGTTCCTCGTCGAGGAGCGCTCGGTCAGTCGCGTCACCATCGTCGGCTATCCGATAGCCGGGGTGACGCTGGCAGGTGCCGTCACCGTTCCGGGGACGTGGCCCACTGCGGCCCTGTTGTTCGCCACCGCCGTCTTTCCGGGGACGTTCAACGTGATGGTGTTCACGTTGGTCCAGTCGGCCGTAGACGAGTCGCTTTTGGGCCGGGTCAGTTCGCTCGTGAAGGGCGCGACTTCGATTATGGCACCCACCGGTGCGCTGTTCGGCGGGACGATGGGCGGGTACGTCGGCACCGAGACGGTGCTGTACCTCTTCGGGGCGGCGTTGCCGCTGTTCGGTCTCTACTTCCTCGCTCACCCCGCGCTTCGGTCACTGCCGCCAGCGGGGGAGGCCGACGAGAAGTCCATCGGCTTGTGAGCCTTCGGGACGGCGGTCAGTCGGCGCTCGAAGTCGCGGCCGTCTCGCCGTCCTGTAGGCTTCGGACGCTCGCCCAGACGACGGCACCGCTGACCAGTAGCGCCGACCCGAAGATGAGCGCCATGCTGACCTGATTCAGGAGTTCGACGCCGTAGGCGTTGCCGAGGTTCTTGCTGGCGACGGCGGCCCCACCCGCCAACAGCATCGCGGCGAAGTACTCCGTGATGTCGTCCTCGTCCACGAGTGCGGTCGCGGCCGCGCCGACGCGGGCACCCATCGCGGACCCGGCAAGCAGAGGCAGGACGATGGTGAGGTCCACCGCGCCGGACTTGGCGTAGGTGAACGCGCCGAACGCGCCCGAGGCCGTAATCTGGAACACGTCGGTTCCGACCGCGACGGCGGCCGGGACGCCCAGTCCGTACATCATCGCGGGCATGAGCAGGAAGCCGCCGCCGACGCCGAGAAAGCCCGAGAGAACGCCGATGAACGCGGCGATGGCGAGGGTCAGCCACAGCGACACCTCCGCGCCGCCCTTGATGGAGACCATCGGCGGGATTCGGACCGACTGGAGTTTCCGGACGACGGGAGACTCGTCGTCTCCGTCCGCGTCGGCGTCCTTGCGGGCGTCTCGGAGCATGAATAGGCCGACGGTCGAGAGCAGGCCGATGTACGAGAGGCTGACCACGAGGTCGGCCGACCCGAGTTCTTGCAGGTAGTAGACGACTTCCTTGCCGACTTCGATGCCCGCGGTCATCCCCACGATGAACAGCAGGCCGAGTTTGTAGTCCACCTGCCCGTGGTCGCGGTGTCGGAGCGCCGCGATGACCGAGGTGCCGAACACGAACGCGAGACCGCTTCCGACCGCGGTCGTCGAGTCGTAGCCCATCACGAGCAGTGCGGGCGTGACGAGGAACGACCCGCCCATCCCGAAGAACCCGAACAGGATGCCGACGAGCAGGCCGAACCCGACGAACAGGCCGAGTTGGGTCGCCGCGATGCCGAACAGTTCCGCGGCCACGGCTACTCACCTCCGAGCGCGCGTTCTACCTTCTCGCGGAGGGCCGCCGTGAGCGCGCCGTAGCCGACGTACAGCACCGTCGCCTCCGCGAGGACCGTCCCGACGTCCGCGACGGCCCGTCCGTTCTGGCCCAGCGTTTCGAACCCTACCATCGCTCCATCACCGCGTTCCCGTTCGCGCGTGTCGCGTTCATCGACAGTCAGTGCTCAGGCCATTGCCGTTTAATAGTCTTGTGTATATCGAACAAGATAGAATATCCGTAGGATTGGAATCACGTCACGTTGCATAGTCATAACTTATCGGATTTCGAATACGGGAGCGATATTCCGGAAACGACACCGGCTTTCCGACGGGATTTAAATGTGCGTCTTTGGGAATACACCACACGACTCCTCGCGCGCACCGCCGGACATCGGTCCCGCCCTGCCCGAATCGAGCGGCGACTTCCGACGACCGAGGTGTGGAAGGACGCCCCCGAGCGGCGTCGACACGTGCGACGGTCGCCAGCACACCCGAACGACCGAAGTCACTCCGGGCCGAAGTGGGGACGATGCCCCGCGACGCCTTCCGGACGGCGGCCGGGACCGCAGTGCCCGCGGTCACCGCCGACTAGATGCGCGAGGTCGACAGAGTGGCGGTCGAGGAGCGCGAACCCGACACCGCCCCAAGTGGGTCCGGTGGAGATCGTATCGGGCGTCGGAGGGCGTCTGCTCGGCACTGTCTTCAGGAGCGTCGGGTCGCGGCGGTACGCGACGAGTGCACGGTGTCCCATCGGCGGGGTTCGTCCCGCCCTCCGATTTAAAAGTACGGGCAGCGGCGCGAGGACCGCACGCTCACCGGGTCAATCGGCCGCCGAGGCGTCGCCCATCTCGTCCTCGCGCAAGCACTCGACGCTGGCCCACACTACCGTGCCGCTGTCCTGTAGGGCCGACCCGAAGATGAACACCTTGCTGAGGTGGTTCAACACCGGCAGGTCGTAGACGCTGCCGAGGTTCTTGGAGGCCACGAGACTGCCCGCTTCGCGACGCAAACGGTGTCGGACCGGCGAGAACGCCGGGAAACTGTTCAGACAGCCAAAATGTTTTTGTTGTCTACTAGCGAACTATGAGACGTGGTTTCCACAGCCAACTCGACTGGGACGGGCCGTCGACTGCTCGGTAGCCTCGCGGTCCTGTTCGCGGTCGTAGCAGCAGCCGTCGTCCTCCTCCCGAATCCGCTCGCAGACGCGTTCTTTGCCGCGTGGGTCGTGGGAAGCGTCCTCATCGCCCTCGTCGGCGGAATCGCCGCGTGGACGAACCGAACCCCGCTCGCGTGGGTCGCCGCCGTCCTGTTGACGGGACTCTCGATAACGGCGATGCTGTCGTTCGGCCCGTACGTCGCACCCGCAGCAGTGTGTTTGCTCGGTGCCGCCCTACTCTCCCACCGGACCGGTCCCCGCGGGAACGCCCGCAAAACCATCGCCGCGAACCCGCCGTCCGTGCGAGAGACTGTACTGAAGACGGGCGCAGGCCTCGGCTCGATAGTTCTCGGGGCGGTACTCGTCTACGTCAGCGCCGTTACCGGAAGCGGTCTGTTCGATGCGTGTGCGAACGAGACGCTGGCCTGCGCCCTCGAGAACACCCACTGGTTCGCGGTCGGTGGCAGCGTCCTCGGATTACTCGCGGTCGGTGTCGGTGGCTGGCTGCTGTGGAAGCAGATATACGTCGCTCGCGTCCTCACGTCGAAGCAACTCGGCTGACCCGAACCTTCGATTCGCTCGGGATTTCGCCGTCGTTTCACCCTTCGGACTCCTTCTCACGGTAGGCACGTTCGCGTCGCCGTGTGACCGTCTCGGCGCGTCGCCGCTCCCCGGTCGACTTCCTCGGAACGCCCTCGCGAGCGCAGTCGCTCACCAAGTACGGACGTGAGGAACCAACGCGTCGACGGGAGCACACCTAAAGAAAACGAGTCGGAAGTTCGAGTCGGGACGACCGGCCGGAGCCGACAGTCCGGACGGCGAGGCTCAGCAGCCCTGCGCACAGTGGTTCGCGTGCTCGTCGTACTTGTCGAACCAGCCCGCGTCGGTGCGTAGCGACCACGCGTGCTCGCCGCTGTGCCAGTGGTCGGTCGTCCAGTCCATCGAGCCGTCGGGGTTACCCGTGGTCCAGAGTCGGTGATGAGCCTCCGTCCGCCCGCCGTCGCTCGGGAAGTCGTAATTGTAGAAGTCGCCGTGGAACTTTACTTCGACGGTGTCGCCCGCGAAGTCCGAGTAGTTGTGGCCGGCATCCTCGATGTACCACGTCGAACAGCCGGTGTCACACGGAACGGCGTGCCACTTCCAGTCGACGTAGTCGACTTCACCGCCGCTGGTGGTCCAGTCGATCCAGCCCTCGGTGTAGGCGAGGTCGAGGTCCACCGAGTCCTCCGAGCGGACCCAGATACCACCTTCGTAGTCGCTCTGACCGTCATTACCGCCGTGACTCGCAGTGCCGAAGTCCGAGTCGCTGGACGTGCCGTCCGAGCCCGACCCGGAGTTCTCACCGTTCACCGTACCGCCGGAGTCGTTCGACGAGATGACCTCGCTGGCCGGGACCGCCTGGACTCGGGCGCTCGCCTGCGAGGGCGTGTACTCACCCTGAGCGTTCGAGAGGCCGAGCAGTCGGACGCTGTATCCGCTGATTTCGGTCGCCTCCGCCGGCGCGGTTCCCGACATCCGGACGTTCTTCCGACCGTCCGCGTAGAGGGTCACCGTGACGCTGTCGAGGTGCGGATTACTGGACGTGTCCAAGTCTATCGTCCGTGCCACCTCGGGTTCGTCGCCGAGTACCGACTGGGTCGCCAGAGTCACTGCTGTCGCGCTACCACCGAGTTTCTTGAGTAAGTTTCGTCTTTTCAAGGTTTTTCACCTCAATTAATTAATAAGACCCCCATATATTAAACTTTGTGGCAATAATAAATTATAGATTTTTAGCCCTCACTAAAGATGTGCATCGGTGGAACTATCGGCCCGAAGCAGGTTCGAGGGGCTGGAGGCTGGTTCGGGGGCTAGCAGTGACCGGCAGCGTGCTGGTCGTACCCCGAGAAGTACCCGGCGTCGAAGCGGTATCCGCTGGCGTCCTCACCGGTGTACCAGTGAGTGGTGTCCCAGTCCATCGACCCGTCGGGGTTCCCGTACGCGTACAGCCGGTGGTAAGAGTCAGTTCGCTTGCTGTCGTCGCCCGAGGCGTAGTCGTAGTAATCGCCGTAGAACTTGACCTCAACGTCGTCGCCGCTCCAGTCGGTGTAGCTGTGGCCAGCGTCGTCGATGTTCCAGTCCGCCAGTCCGGGTGCGCAGGCGGTGGCGTGCCACAGCCAGTCGACGTAGTCGGCTTCGCCGCCGCTGGTGGTCCAGTCGATCCAGCCTTCGGTGATGGCCAGCGTGAAGTCGGCGGAGTCCTCGGAGCGAACCCAGAGACCACCCTCGTAGTTGTCCTCGCCGTCGTTGCCTCCGTGGTCCATGGTCCCGATGTCCGAACTCGACGCCGTGTCCGAGCCGGAGCCGGTCTTGCCCGTGGTCGTCTCCGTGCTGACACCGTCCTGCGCGAGGACCTCGTCGGCCGGCAGTGACTCGACGCGGGCGTTTGCACGGTCGAGCGCACGTGCGCCCGGATTCTGTCCGAGTTCGCCGAGTCGGACGCTGTACCCCGTCGCCTCGCTCGGGTCGGCGGGACGGGTGCCCGACATCTCGACCTTCGCGTGACCGTTCTCGAACAGCGTCACCGTGACGCCGTCGAGGTTGGAGTGGTCAGAGGTGTCGAGTTCTTTCATCTGTGCCACGGCCGGCTCGCCGCCGAGGGCGGGTTGGGTCGCTACGGTCAGTACGGTCGCAGTACCGCCAATCTTCTTAAGTACACTTCTTCTGTTCATTTTATTATCTCAGCCATATAGATAGCTCGATTACATATTAAATCTTATGGCGAATTGACTAGTTTGGGCGGGCGGGACGTTTACGAGAGGCGCGCCAGACCAGAAGCGTTGCGGGTCGGGTCCCGATTGGGCCAGCACACTCTCGGGCTCGCGCTCCCGAAGAACGGTTTCGATGCCGACCGGGCGACCGCCACCTCGGGGACTCCGAACGTGGCCTACGAGCGGCCCGGCGTCATGTACGAGCTACCGTCCGGGAAGAGTGTCGGGTCGAACCCCGTCAGTGGTCGGACTACGAGATAGCGCCTTCCTTGTCGTTTGCGGGCGTGAGGTGTTCCTGACCCCAATCGCGCATCTCGAAGATGAGCGTTTCGAGCGACTCGCCCCGTTCGGTCAGCGAGTAACTCACCCGAACCGGCTTCTCGCTCACGATTTCCCGGTTCACCAGTCGCTTCTCTTCGAGGTCCTCCAGACTGTCCGAGAGGACCTTACTGGAGATGCCGTCTACCTCGTCTTTGAGTTCGTTGAACCCCATCGGCCCGCCGTCGAGCAGTCGGTGGATGACCACCGGATGCCACTTCTTACCGATGAGCGTCGCAGTCGCGGTAATCGGACACCATTCCTTCCCGGCGCACCAGATTGGTAGTCGCTCGTCCGCGTCGGTCATGGACGGGGTTACTCCGGCTACCCGTAAAAAGTTACCTCCAACCATCTAGTTACCGTAGGTAACCCATCCGTAGGGAGCCCGACCTCCGGAAGCGGTCACTCCCCCCGGAGCGTCCCGACGCACTCGTCCAGAAAGTCGGGGTACCGAAAGCTCGCGTCCGCTTCGAGTTTGACCACGACGCCGCGGTTCCGCGAGAGGTAGAGGTGGAGCGCCGTCGCTCGCTCGTGGCGGACCAGCAGGGACTCGGCGTCTCCGAGGTGGAAGTACACGTCTTCGACGTGTTCGCGGTTGAACACCGCCATAGAGCGGTGGATGATGGTGTCGAGTTCCAACCCCGAGAGGTCGGACTTGAGGTCCTCCCGGACGTACCGAACGTCGTAGGTGTAGTCGTCACTGTCGAACGACGCGACCCACCGCAGGCGGTCGCCGAACTCGGCTTCGAGGTCGGCGGCGAGGCGGTCGTACTGTGGTTTCGACATGGAGTCGTCCACGACGCGGGCGGGCAAAAGGGTTCGTGGGGGCGTCGTCTCGTCGGACGGTTCGGGGCGCAAGTCGTCGTAGCGACTGCGCGAATCGAGACGAAAAGTCCCGGTGTCGTGCGACGAACGCCCAGAAAGCCTCCGCCCGCCGAAACTGCGTTTCGGCGGCTTCACGCCGCGAACACCACGAACAGCGCGGCCGCGAGGACGAGAACGACCAGCAGGACGCTGACGCCGATGGGGTCGAGGCGGCCCTCGGGGAACCCCGCGGTCCGCCAGCGTTCGACCGCCGCGTCCCCGGCGCTCGCCAGCGAGTCGAGAGCGCGGGCGATCCGGGTCGTCGCCTCGACTGCGGCGTCGAGGGCCGCGCGGCCCGCCGGGTGGTAGACCGAATCGAGGTCCGGAACGGCACCGAGACGCGAGAGGGGGCGCTTCAGCAGGGCGAACGCCGCCAGACCCGCGACGAGAACCGCACCGGCCTTCGTGAACTGGGAGACGACGAACACCTTCGCGGCGTCGGTGCCCGGCGGGACGAGCGCGAACAGCAGGTCTGGGAAGAGACCGAGGAGAACGCAGGCCAGCGCCACCGCGACCAGCGGCGCGGCCTCCACCGGCGAGAGGCGGGCGACCGTGCTGTCCGACTCGCCGCGGCGCTCCCCGAGGAAGGCGTAGTAGCCGAACTTGGCGAACGAGACGACGGTGCCGACCCCGCCGACGACCAGCGCCCACCAGAGCAGGTCGAGGTCCGCGGCGTCCGCGCTGTCGATGACCATCCCCTTGCTCACGAAGCCGTTGAACCCCGGCACGCCCGCGATGGCGAACGCGGCGACCGCGTAGGTGGCGAACAGGACCGGCGTCTCGCGGGCCAGTCCGCCTATCCGCTTGAGCTTCTCCGAGTCGGTCCTGAGTATCAGCCACCCGCCGACCATGAACAGCAGGGACTTGTAGAGGACGTTGTTGAGCAGGTGGGCCATCCCGCCCGCCCGACCGAGCGCCGACCCGACGCCGACCCCCGCGACCATGTAGCCGACCTGCGAGACGATGTGGTAGGTCAGGAGGCGACGGACTTCGGTCTGGAGGATGGCGAGCGTGACCCCGACCAGCACCATCGCGCCACCCATCGCCGCGATTGCGTCGTGGCCGCCGGGGAAGGCTCTGGCGAGGGCGTAGACGCCGACCTTCGTGGTGAACCCGCAGAGGACGACGCTCGCGGCGACGTGCGGGCGAGGGTACGAGTCCACCAGCCACGGGTGGAGACCGAGAAAGCCGACGTTCAGGCCGATGCCGACCACCGCGAGCAGGGCCGGGAGACCGGGCGAGAATCCCCCCACACCGCCCGCGCCGAAGACGAAACTCCCGACTCGGAGGTAGTGAAGCAGGACGCCCGCGATGAGGAACGCGCCGCCGATTTCGTGGTAAATCGCGTATCGGAACCCCGCGCGGAGCGCCGGGCCGCCGCGGTGCCAGACCAGCAGGGTGGCCCCGATTGCCATCAGTTCCCAGCAGACGACGAGCGTGAGCCAATCGCCCGCGAACACCGCGCCGAGGCAGACGCCAGCGTAGGCCAGCGCGTAAGCCGTCATCGTGGCGTCGGCGTCGGTGGCGTAGGCGTAGGCCGCGTCCGCGGCCGCGACGAACCCGAGCGCGACTCCCATCGTGCGCGAGAGGGGGTCGACTGCGACCGGCATCGCCTCGAAGCCGAAGAGTCGGGCCGGGAGGTGGCCGCCCGTCGGGGCCGCGAGCGACCACGCGAGCGCGAGCAGGCCCGCGAGGACGCCCGCGGCGTGGCCGACTCTGCGCTCGGCGAGGGAACAGACGACCGCGGCGGCCAACAGGAAGAGCGCCGGGGGAATCGACCACGGGAGGGTCACGCCCCGAACACCTCCGCGACGACCGCCTCGGCCAACGAGAAGTAGGGCGTGGCGGTCGGGACGACCCCGAGCAGGACCGCGACCCCGGCGGTGAAAAGAAGGGGTCCGAGCATGGCCCACGACGCCTCCGAGAGGAGGCCACCGGGGTCGGGACCGGCCCACTGCTGGCGGTCTCCGTCGGTCGGGTCCGCGAAGACCGCCGTCGAGACGATGGGCCAGAAGAAGAGCAGTTTCACGAACGCCGCCAACCAGTAGGCCGCCGCGAGCGCCGGAATCGGCCCGGCGAGAGTCCCCAAGGCGAGGTACCACTCGCTGACGAATCCGCCCACGAGGGGGATGCCGACGAGTCCGGCGGCGGCGACCGAGAACGCGGCGAGCGTGGTCGGGAGTCGGCGCGCGATTCCGGCCATCTCCGAGACGTACTCGGCCTTCGTCTCGACGTAGACGGTCCCGGCGCAGAAAAAGGCGGTAATCTTCATGAAGGCGTGGGTCACGAGGTGGAACAACGCCCCGAGGACCGCCGTGGGGGTGAGTATCGTCAGGCCGAGGACGATAAACGAGAGTTGGCTGGCGGTCGAGTAGGCCAGCACGCGCTTGAGTTTGTCCTGCCGGAGCGCGAGGAACCCGGCCAGCACCATCGTCGCGGCCGCCGCGCCAGCGAGAGGCCACCGGAGCGCCGACCCGCGGACCGCCTCCGGACCGAAGACGAACAGGACCACGCGAGCGATGCCGAACACGCCGCTCTTGACGACGGCGACGGCGTGGAGGAGCGCAGAGACGGGCGTCGGCGCGACCATCGCGTTCGGGAGCCAACCGTGAAGAGGTATCACCGCGGCCTTGACGCCGAACCCGCCAGCGAGCAGGCCGAACGCGGCGTGGGCGAGCAGGGGGTCTGCGGTCCCGAGGGCGCGGAGTCCGCCGGGCGCGAACGCGAGGGTTCCGGCGAGCGCGTAGACGAGGACGGTCCCGCCGAGGACCGCGACGCCGCCGCCGAAGGCGTAGAGGGCGTACTTGCGCCCGGCGCGGCGGGCCTCGTCGGTTCCGGCGTGGGCCACGAGGGGGTAGGTCCCGACCGTCAGGAGTTCGTAGGCGACGAAGAGAGTCAGCAGGTTCGCGGCGAACGCGACCCCGAGCGTGGCCGCGATGCTGGCGGCGAACGCCGCGAAAAAGCGCGTCTGGTCGTGTTCGTCGAGCTTGCGCATGTAGCCGACGCTGTAGACGCTGGCGGCCCCCCACAGGACCGCGACGACCGACGCGAACAGCGTCCCGAGCGCGTCGGCCCGGAACGCCAGCGGGACGCCCGTGGCGAAGGTGCCGAGCGAGGCGGTCGGGATTCGGCCCGCCAGCACGTCGGGGACGAGGCTCCCGACCACCGCGAGTTCGACGCCGACCGCGAGCAGGGTCCACGACTCGCGGATGGTCGGCCGCCCGCGAGAGGCGAGGACGAGCGCCGAGGCCAGCGCCGGAACTGCGACCGCGAGCGCCGGACGGAGCGCCAGCGCGCCGGTCATGTCAGGAGACTCGAAACCGCCGGTTCGAGGAACTGTGCGAGGGTCGCCGCCGACAGACCGAGCGCGAGCGTCGCGAGCGCGGCCAAAATCGGGAGGACGGACGCGCCGACCGATTCGGTCGGCGCGTCCGCGTTCGCCGGGGTACCGCCACCGACCGACGGTTCTCCGGCGTCCGCGGGAAGTCCGTCGGCCGGTGGCGCGAAGAACATCCGGGCCAGAATCCGCCCGAAGTAGGCGAGCGAGAGCAGGGAGCTGGCGAGGACGGCGGCGACGAGCGGCCACGCCTCCGCGCTCGCGGCCGCGACGAGGACGTACCACTTCCCGGCGAACCCGACCGTCGGGGGGACGCCGACCATCCCGAGCGAGAGGACCGCGAACGCCGCGCCGACCACCGGCGCGCGCTTCCCGACGCCCGCGCACTCCTCTACGGTCTTGGCTCCGGTCGAGAGCGAGAGCAGTCCCGCCGCGAAGAACAGGCCCGCCTTCGTAATCGCGTGGCCCAACAGGTGGACCGCCGCGCCGGTCAGTCCGAGGCGGGTGCCAAGACCCGCGCCGACCACCACGACGCCGAGTTGCGAGACGGTCGAGTAGGCCAGCACGCGCTTGACCTTCGACTCCCGGAGCGCCAGCGCGCCGCCGACGAGGACGCTGACCGCACCGAGACCCGAGACGAGCGCGCCGACCGCCGGAACCGCGGTCAGGAACTCGACGCCGAAGACGCCGTAGAGAACCTTCACGAGGGCGTAGACGCCCGCGGTCGTTACCAGCGCCGAGAGGACGACGCTGGCCGACACCGATGCCTGCGCGTGGGCGTCCGGAAGCCACGTGTGGACGGGCACGAGCGGAATCTTAACCGCCAGTCCCGCGAAGACGAACGCGAACGCCGCGAGCGCGAGCGTCGAGGACGGAGCGAGTCCGGAAACGAATACACTGCTCTTATCAATGTTTAGATGCCCCGTAGCAACGTATAGATAGCCGACACCGAGCAGATAGAGGGTCGCGCCGACCGTTCCGGCAAAGAGGTAGCGCAGGGCCGCGCGCGCCGACCCGCGTTCGCCCAGCGCGACCAGCGCGTAGGCCGCCAGCCCCGTGATTTCGAGGACGACGTAGAGGTTGAACAGGTCTGCGGTCAGTCCGACGCCCGAGAGACCGGCCGCCAGCAAGAGGACCAAGGCGTCTGCGTGGGCCGACCGCGCGCCGACCGCTCCCGCGTACCACGCCGCGCCGCCAGCGACGGCGGCCACCAGCGCGACTATCAGCGCGGCAAGCGGGTCGGCGCGTAACTCGACGCCCACCGCCGGGCGAAACCCGCCGACGACGGTCCGAGTCGGACCGTCGTCGGCGACTCGGCCCACGAGCGCGGCCGCGAGACCAGTCTGGAGCGCGAGCGTCCCCGCCGTGACCCACCGGCCGAGTCGGTCGCCCGCGAGGACTGCCAGCGCCGCGCCGACGACCGGGAGCGCGACCAGCGCGGGGAGCAAGAGTGCGGTCACGCGCCACCTCCCCGTTCCTCCGCCCGGACTCGCACCACGAGCGCCAACGCTAGCGCGGTCAGACTCACCCCGACCACGATGGCTGTCAGCACGAGGACGTGGGGGAGCGGGTTGACCGACGGCGCGTCCCGCGTCGCGTCCCGAACCAGCGGCGAGCGCCCGCCGGACCGGTAGGCCGCCGCGACGAAAAAGAGGAGGACGCCGGTCTGGAAGACGTTGAGACCCACCACCTTCTTGAGGCGACTCGGTTCGCCGACCAGCACGCCGAGTCCGACCCCGACCAGCGCGACGGCCGCGAGATAGGGCAGGCGAGCGAGGTACGCTTCAAGCATCGGTCTCCCCCGCGAGGACGAAGAAGAGTCCGACGAGTGTGGCCGCGACGGTGGCGGCGATGGCGACCTCCGCGAGTTCGGTCGCGTAGACCGCTGGCTTCGGAATCGGGTACGCCGCGAGTTCGAGGACCGCGCCGCCGAACGCGACCGGCCCGACCCCGACCGCCGCGAACCCGAGGACGCCACCGGCCGCGAGCGCGGACGTGCGCGGAACCGCGAGCGCCGCGCGCACCCGCGGCGGGCCGACCGCGAACGCCAACAGGATGACCGTGGCCGCCAGCACGACGCCGCCCTGAAAGCCACCGCCGACAGACGACGTGCCGTGGAACGTCGTGAACAGGCCGAAGGTAGCCGCGAACGGCGCGACCAGTCTGGCGGTCGCGTCGGCGACGACGCCGCGGGCGTCATCGCCGGGCGTCCCGTCCTCGGTGTCGCTCACGCCGACACCTCCCGGAGGACCGCCGCGGCCGCCACGCCCGCGGTGAACACCACGACCACCTCGCCGAAGGTGTCGAACCCGCGATAGACCACCAGAATCGCGGTCACGACGTTCTCGACGCCGAGCGTCGGCGCGTCGGCGAGGTAGAACGGGACCACCCGGCCGAACGGCGGCGCGCTCGGGTCGCCGAACGCCGGGAGCGCCGGGACCGTGACCCCGAGCGCGAGCGCCGTGCCGACCGCCGTGAGCGCAGTCGCGGGCCGGACCCGAAACCGGGGTCGGGAGAGCGAGACCGCGAACTCGGCCGGAGAGCGCCCCAAGACCGCCAGAAACAGCGCGGTCGAGATACCGGCCCCGACCGCGGCCTCGGTCAGCGCCACGTCCGGCGCGCGCAGGGCGGCCCAGAGCAGGGCGAGCGAGAGACCGTACGCGCCGAAGACGACCACCGTGGCCACCGCGTCGGCGAGGACCGCAATCCCGACCGCCAGCAGGACCGCGAGCGCGAGAAGCGCGACCACGAGGGGGTCAGTCATCGCGCTCACCCCGGTCGTCGCCCGCTGAGTCGGCGGATTCGACGGGTCTCGCTCCGCGCTCGCTCTCGGCACGGTAGGCGGTCCGAACCACTGCGTGGGTCGCGGCGGGAGTCGTCGCCAGCACGAAGACGAAGAGGAAAATCGTCTTCAGCGTGGCCGAATCGACGCCGAACGCGACTCCGACCGCCGCGAACGCCGAGAGCGCACCGAGGGTGTCGGCTTTCGAGGCGGCGTGGGCGCGCGAGTACACCTCGGGCAGGCGGAGCAGACCCACGGCCGCGAGACCGGTGAACGCCACGCTCCCGACCGCGAGCAGGGCGACGACGGCCTCCCGCGGGGTCATCGCGGGCCTCCGTCCGCGTCCGGCGACTTCCCCGCGGTGGGCGCGTTCTGCTCGCCGAGGACCCGAGCGAGACCGACGCTCAGCAGGAAGTTGAGCAGGCCGTAGGCCAGCGCCACGTCGAGCAAGCCGGGGTCGTCTAACGCCGCGGCGAGCAGAGCGAGGACGACGACGGCAGTGGTTCCGAGGGCGTTGACCGCGACCACCCGGTCTTGGAGGGTCGGCCCGACCACGACGCGATAGCCGACGACCCCCGCCAGCGCGACCAGCACCACCGCGACCCCGAGCAGAAAGTCGGTCGGCGCGTCCGTCATTCTCGCCCTCCGTCCCCTTCCCGGCGCTCGAGGTCCTCACGGTCCCGGAAGACGGAGGCCACGACGCGCGAGAGCGACCCCTCGCGGAGCGACTCCCGAGAGGCGGCGGTCAGCGCGTGGACGTGATAGGCGTCGTCGGTCACGTCGAGGACCACCGTGCCGGGCGTGAGCGTGACCGCGCTGGCGAAGGCGGTGCGTTCGAGGTCCGACTCGGCCGCCGATTCCACCCGGACGACCGAGGGGTCGATGGGGAGTCGCGGGTCGAGCAGAATCGCCGCCAGCGCGACGTTGGCCTTCAGAATCTCCCAGAGCAGGACGGGCAGTGCCGCCAGCGCCCGGACGAGTCGCCCGCCGGTCCGACGCACCGACGGCGACTCGGGGAACGCGAACCCCGCGAACGCGACGGCGACGACTCCGGCGCTGACCGCGCCGGTAACGAGGTCGAACGGGTCGGCGGCGTTACCCAGCGCGAGGTAGAACCCGTACGAGACCGCGAACGTAGCCAGCAGGCGGGCGGTCGGACTCTCCGTGGACGACGATAGCTCGCTCCCCCTCATTCCGTGGGCCTACGAACACGGCGACCGTCATTACGTTTTGGCCGTTAGGCGAGGCGGCCTGTAGGAAGAGGTGCTTTTGTATTTGTCTTAGACTCATTTTCATTTTCTTAGTGGGCGTATTTGTTTGCTTAGTTCGGGACGAGACCGCGAGCGGGCGGGGGCTTTATTCATCACGACGGCGGCCGATTGTCCTGCCATCGCGCATCTGAAACGTAAACCGAGCGCGACCGGCGTGGCAAGCCACGGGACGCGCCGCGGGCGCGCAGAACTGCGCGCCCGCGGCGGGAGGTCCGGGGCGCGGTGCCGTGTGGTCGCGGTTGCGGTGGCGGTCTGCGGTTCGGTAAACTCCCGTGCTCAGCCCTGAAGCTACCGTCTCGCCGTCGCCGTCGGTTCTACCTAATTCGCCACAGTCGTCAGCTCTGCCGAACAGGGTACTACCGTCCCCGCGAACCACCACCGATTTGGCCGCACCGCCCCAACCGTCGCCAATGACTGACCTCGGCAAGGTGGACCGCGACTTCTTCGACCGGCACATCTACCCGCACCTCGGGGCCGACCGCGGAGACGTTCGCCTCGGACCGCAACACGGCGTCGACTTCGGCGTCGTGGAGGTCGGCGGCGAAGCAGTCGTCCTCGCCAGCGACCCACTCTCGCTGACCCCGGCGCTCGGGTTCGAGAAGGCGGCGTGGTTCGCGGTCCACGTCGCGCTCTCGGACGCCGCGGTGTCGGGCATCCCGCCCTCGCACCTCGCGGTCACGTTCACCCTCCCGCCGGAGATGACCGACGACGAGTTCGCCACGGTTTGGGAGACGTTCGACCGCGAAGCCACCGAGTTGGGCGTCGCCATCGTCACGGGCCACACCGCCCGCTACGGCGGGTGTCAGTACCCGTGGGTCGGGGGCGCGACCACCCTCGCGGTCGGCGACCCCGCGGACCTCGTGCGACCCGACGGCGCGACTCCCGGCGACCACCTGCTCGTCACGAAGGGACCCGCAATCGAAGTCCCCGGTTTCCTCGTGACGCTGTTCGAGGACGAAATCGACCTGCCCGACTCGACCCTCGCCGAGGCGAAAGAGCGGTTCTGGGACATGAGTCCGGTCCGGGACGCGCTGACCGCCGCGGCCGCAGGGCCGGTCACCGCGATGCACGACGCGACCGAAGGCGGGTTGCAGGGCGCGCTGGTCGAACTCGCCCGCGCCGGAGGCGTCCGCCTCGACGTGGACTCCGGCGCGGTGCCGGTCCTCCCCGGCGTCGCGGAGTCCTGCGAGTACTTCGGCATCGACCCGTGGACCGCGACCAGCGAGGGGACGCTGGTCCTGACCGTCGAGTCCGGCGGCGTGGACGACGTACTCGCCGCGCTGGAGTCCGAGAACATCCCGGCGGCCGAAATCGGCCGGGTCCGCGAGGGCGAAGGCGTCGTCGTAGACGGCGAAGAGGTGTCCCACCCCGAGGTGGACCCGACGTGGGAAGTCTTCGAGGAGTACGCCGAGCGGGTGGGACTGGAGTAACGCCGTCGCTTCCCCGACGCCCGCGACGACGAACCCTTAACCCGCCTCACGGCGTACAGAGGGCCAAGATGACCAACTGGTACGCAGTCACGCTCGGGTTCGTCGTCATGACCGTCGTCGGGGTCGTCGGTCTCGCTATCCCCGGTCTCGGCCAACTCACCGCGGGACTGGTCGGCGGGTTCGTCGCCGGGTACGTGGCCGCTGGCGGCCCACGACGGGGAGGGTGGCACGGCCTGCTCGCCGGGTCGCTCGGCGGCATCTTCGTCGCGTTGATATTCAGCGTCGCGGTGAGCGTCCTCGGTGCGGTCGGACTCGGCCCGTTCGGTCCCCTGCTCGGCGGCGGCGTCTTCCTCGTCGGCGTCGTCATCGCGCTCCTCATGGGTCTCGAAAGTGCGCTCGCCGGTGCAGTCGGCGGGTGGGTCGCCGAGGAGTGACGCGAGGCGCGCGGAGAAGTGCAACGCGCGCCTTCGAGGTGTCGAGTCAAAGAGATAAGGATTTTTTGCGCTCGGTCCGAACCCCGTGGTATGGCAACTATCGACGCCGGAGACCTGTTCCCGAGCGAACACATGCAACGCGGAGTCAGCGCGGGCGAAATCACTCAGATTCACCGCGGCGACCACTACGCCGACGAGGGCGACCGGTTCGAGTTGGACGGCGACCAGTTCGAGGTCGTCGAAATCCGAGAGCGGACGCTCGGCGACTTGACCGACGAGGACGCCCGCGCCGAGGGGATGTCGGACATGGAACAGTACCGCGAGATGCTGAACCGGGCGCACGACGACTTCGAGTGGGACCCCGACAGCGAAGTCGTGATGCACCGCGTCGAGAAGGTGGCGTAGCGGTTCCGCAGTGGAGCGAATCGTTTCACAGGCGCTACGCGGCGAGTCGCTACTGCGCGAACGACGGTGCGTCACCGCGTGTTCGGGCGCGGCGCGCGCGTGCCGCTCCCGCACGTGCCCACCGAGAGCAAAGACAGATTTTGGTTTGTCGAACGAAGATATAGGAATACCTCGTGATGCAAAACATTTCTCAGAGAAAGAGAGAGAAATCTTTCAGCGCCGGTCGCGCAGTTCCGCCCGCAGGTCCGCCACGTCCATCTCCTTCATCGACAGCAGGACGAGGAGGTGATACACGATGTCGGCGCTCTCGTGGGCGATTTCCTCGCGGTCGTCGTCTTTCGCCGCCAGTAGGAGTTCGGTGGTCTCCTCGCCCAACTTCTCCAGCACCGCGTTCTCGCCTTTCTCGTGGGTGAACAGCGAGGCGGTGTAGGAGTCCTCGGGGAGAGTCTCCTTGCGGTCCTCTACGACCGCGAACAACTCCTCAAGCACGGCGTCGGTCGCGTCTTCGGCGTGGGTCGGGGATTCGCCGGAGGCCGATTGGTCGCTCATGGTTCGAGGTCCACGACCTCTTTGATGTCCTGCAACTGGTCGAACTCGTCGCGGTCCCGGCGGCCCGACTCGAACACGTCGTCTTCGACTTCGACCGGGGCGTTGGTCCGGGCGGCCAGCGCCAGCGAATCGCTCGGCCGGGCGTCCACCACCGCCTCGCCGCGGGGCGTATCGACGTGGAGGTCCGCGATGTAGGTGTTGTCTTCCAGCGCCGAGACCACGACGCGAGTGACGCGCCCGCCCAGCTCCTCCACGAGGTCGAGCGTCAGGTCGTGGGTCATCGGCCTGCCGATGTCCTCGGCCTCCATTCCGCGAGCGATGCTGACGGCCTCCTCGAAGCCGATGAATATCGGGAGTACGCCCTCCTCGTCGTTGGGTGCGAGTACGATGACCGGAACCGGCCCGTCGTCGGTCATCGCCACGCGCACCGCGTCGATGTCGGCGTCCATGGCCGGACCGACGGGAGCCAGAAAGAAAAGTCTGCCTTACTGGAAACCATGACTCGAACGCAGACGACGCGACCGCAAGCATCGTCGGGTCGAACGCCCAGAAAGCCCCGCCCGCTCGCGTGACCGCGAGCGGGCGGCCCCTTTTATCTACCCAAACCGTAGTCTGTTGGGCCGAGCGCATTCCGGTGGTCTGTTGGGCCGAGCGCATTCCGGAAGGCGAGGAGAAACGGGGGTTTCTGGCCGGGAGTCACCGGTCGGGGGTCGGCTCCGCGCCGTCCTCGGCGACCGCTCGGCCGTCGTTGTCGAAGAGACCGAGACCGTGAATCCGCGAGTCGGGCGTGAGTTCGGGGTGGAACGAGGTGCCGACGACCGGACCGTCCCGGACCGCGACCGGGCGGCCGTCCCACTCCGCGAGAACCTCCACGCCCTCGCCCACGTCGCCGATGAGTGGTGCGCGGATGAAAACCGCCGGGAACGGGTCGTCGAGACCCGCCACGTCCAGCGGGGCCTCGAAGCTGTCTTTCTGCCTGCCGAAGGCGTTGCGTTCGACCGTCACGTCCGCGACGCCGAGGTTCCGAACTCGGTCGTCGCCCGCGTCGGTCGCGGCCACGATGAGGCCCGCGCAGGTCGCCAGCACCGGCTTTCCGGCCTCGACGTGCGCGACGATTTCCTCGGCGATGCCCTCGTCGTGGAGCAACCGCGAGATGGTGGTCGATTCGCCGCCGGGAAGCAACAGGAGGTCGCAGTCGGGGACCGTCCCGCTGGTCCGGATTTCGCGGACTTCGGTCTCGCGGCCGTGGACCTCGCCCGCGCGTCGGACCGCCTCGGCGTGTTCGCTCACGTCGCCCTGCACCGCGACGACGCCCGCTGTGAGAGTCATGCCCGCGAGTAGGGATTCGGAGTCCAAAAGTGGCGCGTCTCGGAGTGCGACCCCTCGCCGTCACCTACTCGTTCGCCGCCACCTACCCGTCGTCGCTCGCCCGCGACCCGAACAGCGTGCCCAAACCGAGACCGTAGATAAGGTGGCCCGCGTGGAAGACCAGACGCTCGTCCACGTCGAGGTCCAATCCGAGGAGACGCCCCAACACGATTCGCTCGCCGAAGACCGAGAGCGCCAGCGCGTAGACGCTACCCCACACCAGCCCGAGGGCCTCCCGGACGGCCGTCTCGCCGGAGTCGTCTCCTCTCGAATCCTCCCTCGAACGCCGAAAGCCCCGCGACCCGCGCGGCGAGTCGAACGGCGTGAGCGCGCCGAAGACGGTCCCGCCGACGGGGACGGAGATAGGACTGGCGGCCGTCGGCGAGGCGAGAAGAACGCGATTCGGAACCGACTACAGTCCGAGGATGTTCAGGACTTCGATGAGAACGCCGAAGAGGACGCCGAAGGCGACGATGGTCTTGGGGTCGATGCGTATCGCGTTGCGGTCCTCGGCGTCGAAGTACCGGACGAGTCCGGCACTGGACATCAGGCCGCCGGAGTTCTGGCCACTGCTCATGTCCGTCGGTGCGTTCGCCGCTCGCCTAAACCTTTCGGAGCGTCGCGGGGTCTCGGCGTGCGCGAACGGCGGGGTCTCTCCTCGCAGAAAGATAGCTAACGACCTACATCTCGCCACTTCTACGGATAAGGAAACGGTTCGAGGCCCGCGAACGACGGACCCTCGGGACGGTTACGCGCCCGCCTCTTCGAGCGCGTCTTCGAGTTCGTCGCGCTGAGTGACGCCGACGAATCGCTCCACGACGCCGTCGTCGTTCTCGACCACGATGGTCGGGATGGACCGGACCTGATACTCGTTGGCCACGTCCTGATGCTCGTCTACGTCGATCTTCTCGAACTCGACGCCATCCCAGTCGGCCTCCATCTCTTCGAGGATGGGGTCTTGGGTCTTGCACGGGCCGCACCAGTCGGCGTAGAAGTCCTTCAAGGTGACAGTCATTGGTGTTCTGCCGGAACTATCTTCGCCGCGCGCATAAGGGTTTCCCACCGCCCCGACTTTGCCGGGTTCTCTGGACCGTTCGGGCGGGATTGGGGCCCCGGAGCGACTCTCCCTACAGGTCGTAGATGTCGCCGAACTTCTCTCGGGCGTAGTCCAAGAAGTACTCGGCCGTCAGGTCCTCGCCGGTTGCCTCCCGAATCAGTTCGTCGGTGGTGTAGCGACTCCCGTGGCGGTGGACGTTCTCGCGGAACCAGTCGTGGAGCGGGTCGAAGTCGCCGTCCCGAATCAGGCCGCGGGGGCCGTCGAGTTCGTCCTCGATGGTCGCCCAGAGTTGGGCCGCGAGGACGCTCCCGACCGTGTAGTTCTGGAAGTTGGCAAAGCCGCCGGTCCAGTGGATGTCCTGCAAACACCCCTCGGCGTCGGTGTCGGGCCGGACCCCGAGGTACTGCTCCATCTTGTCGTCCCACGCGGCCGGAATCTCGCTCACGGCGAGGTCGCCCGAGACGAACTCGCGTTCTATCTCCGACCGGAGGACGATGTGCATGTGGTAGGTGAGTTCGTCGGCCTCGACCCGAATCACGTTGTCCGCTTTCACCCGGTTGGCGGCCCGGTACGCCTCCTCAGGCGTCACGTCCGAGACCTGCGGGAAGTGTTCTTTCACGGTCGGCAGGAACAACTCCCAGAACTCCTTGGTCCGCCCGACGTGGTTCTCCCAGAACCGCGACTGGGACTCGTGGACGCCGTGGGAACGCGATTCCCCGAGCGGCGACCCGTAAGCGTCGTCGGGGAGTCCGAGCGCGTAGGTGGCGTGGCCGAACTCGTGAATGGTCGAACCGATAGCGCCGAGGAGGTCAGACTCGTCGAACCGGGTCGTGACCCGAGCGTCGAACTGGGTGCCGAGCGTGAAGGGGTGGGCGGAGGTGTCGAGACGGCCCCGGTCCCAGTCGTAGCCGAGCAGGTCCAACACGTCTTCCGAGAGCGCCATCTGGGTGTCTGCGTCGAACGTCCCTTCGAAGGCGGGCGGCACGTCCTCGCTCGCCCGGATGTCCTCGATGAGCGGGACCAACCCGTCTTTCAGTTCCTCGAAGATTCGCTCTACGGTGTCGAGTCCGAGGTAGGGTTCGCCCCCCTCGAACATCACTTCGTAGGGGTCGCGGTCCGGGTCGATGTGTTCGGCCTTCCGGACCCGCAGGTCGAGGAGTCGCTCCAGCGTGGTCTCGAACGCCGAGAAGTCGTCGTTCGCCTTCGCCTCCTGCCAGTCGTCTTGGGCCTCCGACCGGACGCGAGTGTGTTCCTCTACGAGTTCCTCCGGAACCTCGGCCGCCCGTTCGTACTCGCGGCGAATCTCGCGGACGACCGCTTCCTGCTCGTCGGTCAGGTCCTCGCCCTCGGCGGCGTCGAGCAGTCGGCCGGTCTCGTCGGCGGTCAGTCGCTGGTGTTCGAGCGCAGAGAGCGTCGAGAGTTGGCGCGACCGGGCGGGCGTCCCGCCCTCGGGCATCGTCACCTGTTGGTCCCAGTAGAGGTACTCGCGTCCGTCTTCCAGCGCGGTGAGTCGCTCGTATCGGTCGAGTAAGTCGTCGTAGGCGTCGGCCATACCGTCGAGTTGGCGTGCCGACGTATCAAAATACGGGTCTCGGCGAGGCTGGGAAGATTCGCCACGGCCCTCGCGCACCGAACGCTTAACAGCGCGATGAGACAACGTGTTGCCATGCCCTCTCGAAGACAGGTTCTCGCGGCGGGGTGTCTCGCACTAGCGGGCGGTAGCGGTTGTAGTCAAGTTCGGGAGTCGCTCGCCGCCGGTGGTACCGGCGGCGAGACGACCAGCGGCGGAACCGACACCGACGACGCCAGCGAGTTCCGGATTACGGTCACGGACGGCGACCGAGAAGTCGAACTGCTCACCGGCGCGGACGTGGCGACGGTCGGCGAAGTCGAACCCGCCAGAACCGCCGACGCCTACCGACTGCCGATAACGCTCACCGACGACGGAGCCGACTCGTTCGCCGACGGACTCCGCGAGGCGGGTGCGCTCGAAGACCCCGACCCCCACCGACTCCGGACGTACTTCGAGGGCGAACTGCTCTCGGAGGCGAAACTCGGTCCGGGGTTGGCCGAGACCATCCAGTCGGGCGAGTGGGAAGCGCGGTTCCTGTTTCACGTGACCGACCGCGAGACCGCACAAGAGGTGAGAGAGGCGCTCGAAAGCGCGTGAGTGGTCGCTACTGGTAGTCGTCCAACTCGTAGAGGTCGCCGTACTTCGACTTCACGTAGTCGAGGAAGTAGTCGGCGGTGTAGTCCTCGCCGGTGGCCTCCCGAATCAGGTCGTCGGTGGTGTAGCGACTCCCGTGGCGGTGAACGCTCTCGGTCAGCCACTCGTGGAGCGGTTCGAAGTCGCCCGCGGCGATTTTGTCGTCCAGATTCTCGATGTCGTCCTCGGCGCTGGCGAACAGTTGAGCCGCGAGGACGCTCCCGAGCGAGTAGGTCGGGAAGTAGCCGAAGTCGCCGTGACTCCAGTGGATGTCCTGTAGACAGCCCTCGGCGTCGGAGTCGGGGCGGATACCCAGATACTCCTCGTACTTGTCGTTCCAGACTTCCGGCACGTCTTCGACATCGAGGTCGCCCCGAATCAGGTCGCGTTCGATTTCGAACCGGACCACGATGTGCATGTGGTAGGTGAGTTCGTCGGCCTCCACGCGGATGAGGTTGTCCTCGTACACCTCGTTGGCGGCCTCGAACGCGTCTTCGACCGAGGCGTCGGCGAGTTTCTCGGGGAAGCGGTCCTGCATCGTCGGCAGGAACCGCTCCCAGAACGCTCGGGACCGCCCGACGTGGTTCTCCCAGAGGCGCGACTGGGACTCGTGGACCGTCATGTCCCGCGAGTCGCCAAGCGGCGTCGCGTAGTGGTCGCGGGGCAGACCGAGGGTGTAGGTGGCGTGGCCGAACTCGTGGACCGTCGCCATCAGCGCACCGAGGGGTTCCTCGGGGTTGAACCGGGTCGTGACGCGAGCGTCGAACTGGTTGCCCGCCGAGAACGGGTGGGGCGCGGTGTCGAGGCGACCGTGTTCCCAGTCGTAACCCAACTCGTCGAGTACGTCGCGGGCGAGTTCCTCCTGCGTGTCGGTGTCGAACTCGCCGGTGAAGGTGTCAGTGGCGAGTTCGGCGTCACTCTCCCGAATCGCGTCCACGAGGGGGACGAGTTCGTCGCGCAGGCGCTGGAGAATCTCTTCGGCGGTATCGACGCCCAGATACGGTTCGTACTTCTCGAACAGGACTTCGTAGGGGTCGCGGTCCGGGTCGATGTGTTCGGCGTACTCCCGGCGGAGTTCGACCAGTCTCTCCAGCGTGGGTGCGAACTTCGAGAAGTCGTCTTCGGCCTTGGCCTCTTTCCACACGGGCATCGCCTCCGAGGAGACTTCCGAAAGTTCTTCCACGAGGTCCTCCGGAACTCTCGACTTCCGGTCGTGTGCGCGACGAACCTCGCGGACGACCGCCTCCTGTTCGTCGGTCAGGTCCTCGCCCTCGAGTTCGTCCAGCAGTTCGGCCATCTCGTCGGAGGTGAGTATCTCGTGAGTCACCGTAGAGAGCGCCGACCGCTGTTTCGACCGCGCGGGCGTGCCGCCCTCGGGCATCATTACCTCCTGGTCCCAACTCAGGACCGTCTCGGCTTGGCCGAGGTTCTCCAGTCGCTTCACTTTCCGAATGAACTTCGAGTACGCGTCGGACGCCTCGTCGGTGGCGGCTTCGCTTGCCATCGGGAGTGCGTTAGGTGTGACACAATATCAAAAGGAGGGTTTCGGAACGAAACGGAGGGTACTCAGAACCGCTCGGCCGCGCCGCGGTAAATCTCGTAGCATCGCTCCAGCACCGCGAGACTCGCGCTCTCGTCGTCGGTGTGGGCCTCGCCGGGTTCGGCCGGACCGCAGACCACGCAGGTCGTTCCCGCCTCGGCCAACCACCCGGCGTCGGTGGCGTGGGGTTTCGAGACGAGTCGCGGGTCGGAGTCTTGGGTCTCGCTCGCGGCGGTCAGCACCGTCTCGGCGAAGTCCTCGTCGTCGCACCGCATCGGCGGCAGGTCTTGGTCCACGCGCCACTCGACGCCCTCGACGGTCTCGACGCGTTCGAGGTCGGCGCGCTCGCCGGGGACGGTCCGCTCGTCTATCGTCACCGTACACTCCTCGGGAATCACGTTCCACGCGCTCCCGCCGTCGATTTCGGTGACGGCCACGCTCCCCCGGACTTCCTCGCCGAGAACTTCGGTCGCGGGGAAGTCGAGGTCACGAACCACGTCCACGGCGTCACAGGCCCGGTAGACCGCGTTCTCGCCCGCCTCGGGTTCGCTGGCGTGGGCGGACGTGCCGCGGGCGACGACGGTGCTTCCGCGCCGACCCTTGTGCGCGACTGCCACGTCGGTCACGCCCTCGGCGGAGTAGCCCGTCGAACCCTCGCCGACGACGGCGTAGTCCGGCGCGAACCCGTCTTCGATGGCCGCGCGCGCTCCGATACCGCCCTGCTCCTCGCCGACGAAACTGGCGAAGACGAGTTCGCGGGGCGAGTCTGCGGCGGTGTCCCCGAGGTCGGCATCGCGGAACGCCAGCATCGCGGCGGCGACTGCGCCCTTCATGTCGGCGGTGCCCCGACCGTAGAGGCGGCCGTCGCGCTCTGAGACGACGTAGCTTCCGTCGTCGGTCGTCTGGGAGTCGTCCGGCGGCACCACGTCGTGGTGGCCGACGAGCGCGAGCGACTCGGCGGATTCGGAGGTGTCGTCGGCGACGGAGGCGGCGGCGTCCCCCTCCGGGTCGCGTCTGGCGACGACGTTGCCCGCCCCGTCGCGGGTCACGTCGGCGTCGGTCTCCTCGCGGAGCCAGTTTTCCACGTAGTCGCCCGCCTCGGTCTCGTCGTCGTGACTCGGAATCGAGACGAGTTCGCGGGTCAACTCGGCGACTTCGGTCATGGGTTGGACGTGGGGCGCGAGCGGCTTGAAATCGGTGGGTTTCGAGGATTCGATACCGGGCGAGGTCCGCCGTCGCGGTGCCGTGCTGGGCGGTCGCGGTCTGATTGGCTCAAGCAGTAGCTAGTCCCTTCGTCGCCGTTATCGTCCGTGCGGTCGCAGTCACGGACACCCGCGGTGAGCCGCGATAGACGGATGTAGAGCGATAGTAGACAAATAATATCCTGTCTAAAGGCAATAAAATTGCGCTTCAAAGAACGGGAAGGAATTCCACGACCGGCGCGCACCCCGCTACAGGTTCTCTCGTTCGTACTCCCGGACCTGTCGGCGCAGTCGGTCGAGTTCGTCCGCGACTTCGGGCGCGGCGTCGTCCGCGAGGCGGTCGATTTCCGCCCGGACCTCCTTGAGTCGGTCGGGCGCGGGTCGTTCGCGTCCGACTGCATCCCCGACAGCGACTCCTCGATGGACTGGGGCGTCAGGCGAACCTCGCGGTCGGCGTCGGTGTCCTCTCGGACGCGGCGGACTTCCTCGTGAATCGCTCGGAGGTCGGCCATACCGGACCCACGGGACGCGAGAAAAGGCGTAGTGGCCTTCGCGCGAGCGCCGGTAGAACTACGTGCGGGGCGGCGACCGCATGAGTGGTCGGGCACAAACGGAAAGAGCGTCGGCCTACTACAGCGTCTATGTCTGAAGAGCTGCAGTCTACACCGGGGGAAATGGTGGGTGCGACCGGGAACCGGCGTTCGGTTGCGGACGAGCGGTGCGGCCACACTCACGAGGCCAGCGCCGTCACGGGACTCGGCGGCGTCTGTTGCTGGCGGCCCGTCTGGGGCGACACGGACCGATGCATCTGGCACGCCGACGTAGCCCAGAAGCCCTCGCGCCAACTGGAGGAAACCGCGCCGACCGTCGGCGAGCGTCTCGACGGGGCCATCTTCCGGGACGTGGAACTGTCCGACGCCGACTGGCCCTCGGGACTGACCATCACCGACGCGCGATTCGTCAACTGCAACCTCGAAGGGACCGACCTGAGCGGTACCGACCTCCGATACTCCCAATTCGAGGGCGTGGACGCGCAGGGCGTCAACCTCCGGGGCGCGAACCTCGAACACGCCGAGTTCGACCGCACCGACCTCCGCGGGGCCGACCTCTGCGGCGCGCGCCTGCACTACGCCGTCTTCGACAACGCCCGCATCGCCGAGGAGACGACGTTCGGGAAGAACGTCGTCTACGAGGAGGAACTGCTCGACACCGACGACGACCGGCGAATCTCGGCGCTCGACGTGGTCGGGCCGAAACACCCCGACGACAACCGACTCGACAGGTACGAAGCGGCCCACTGGACGTACAGCGAACTCCAGCGACTCGCAGAGGACAACGGCCTGACCGCGGCGTCGCGGGAGTACTACCGCAAGCGGAAGAACATCCGGCGACGGGAGGCGTGGGAGTTCCGGTCGTACCCGCAGGCGCTCGCAAAAGAAGCGTGGCGGTGGACGACCGGGTACGGTTCGAACCCGTGGCGAGTAATCGCAACGTCCATCGTGGTCATCCTGCTCTGCGGGGTAATCTACCCATTGACCAGCGGCGTCATCGAACCCACCGCCGAGACCACCGTGACGTACCAAATCAAGCCGTCGCAGGGTATCTACCTCAACTTCGTCTACATACTGAAGACAGTTTATTTCAGCACGGTGACGTTCGCCACGCTCGGCTACGGCGACATGCAACCGCTCCACGGGTGGGCGCGGGCGCTCGCGGCCCTCGAAGCCCTGCTCGGGCAACTCCTGATGGCACTGCTCGTGTTCGTCCTCACCCGGAACGTAACGTGGTCGGAGTAATCAGATAGCGCAGTCGTCCACGTACTCGAATCCTTCCTCGTAGTCGTCCGCGTCGGACGCTTCGTCGGTCACGTCGGAGGCGTCGGACGCTTCGTCGGTCACGTCGGAGGCGTCGGTTTCTCCGCCGTCCAACTTCCGTTCCACCGCGTCGGCGACCCACGCTTCGAGCGACTCGCCCGCGTCCAAGTCGGCGTCGATTCGCTCCTTGGTCCCGGCCTCGATGGTGACGACGAGGTGTTCGTGACGCATGGACCGCGGTACGGGACGGGCAGGGAAAAGCTAGTCGTCCATCGCCTCGGCCGCCTCGTCCGCGGCTTTCTCTGGCCGAGCGGCGTCCCACCCGGCGACGACGAGCGCGCCCACCTGATTGAACAGCAGGTCGTTGATGATGTCGTCGAGTCCGTACTGGACCAACACCGCCGTTCCGCCCACCGCGGCAGACGCCAGTTCCGCGCCGAACTCGACAATCTCCCAGAGGACCCCGAACGCCATCACGAAGACGAGAATGAAGACGAACTCGGCTTCCGGAGGCAGAGTCGTCCGCTCGGAGTTCCGTTCGACAGCTTTGACCGTCACGTAGCCAGCGCCCGCGACGACGGTCGCCGAGAGCGCGTGGGCCACCGAGTCGTACCACGGGAGCGTCCGGTAGGGTCCCAGCAACCCCACGGCGTGGACGAACACGGCGACCGAAATCACCAGCACGTAACTCGTGTCCATCGAGATGCCGAGGTCACGCCGGACCAACGCCGGGACGAACGTGACCCCGAGCGAGACGAGTCCGTTGACGAAGACGGCAGTCTCGCCCCGGTAGAGTCCGTAGCCAGCGACGACGGCCAGTCCGACCTGTAGCGCCCGAACCAGCCACCTCTCGTGACTGTCGCGTAGCGGGTCCGTCATCCGGTCTCACCTTCCGGAAGGTCGGACGCGCTCTCGGCGTCCGCGTGGTCCGCGAAGTAGCGCTCGAAGACGACCGCGGCCGCGAGACCCGCGACGGTAGCCCTGACGAACGCCACGTTCACGTCGTCGGCCGACCCGACGAGGTGGGTGCCGAGGAACGCGTCGGAGTAGAACTGGAGAACGGCCCAGACGCCGATAGCGGCCATCGTTGTCAACACGACCATCGCGTTGGCTAGCCACGGAGCCATCTCGACGCTGGTGAACAGCGAAAGTTCGGCCACCACCGCGAGAGCGAGGGCGGCCACCGAGAGGTACGTCGCGTACTCGGTGGCCCACGCCGGTCCGAGCGCCCGCGTCACCGCCGGGAGGACCGCCAGCGCCGTCACCTCGGGCGGGAGCATCGCCGCCGAATCGCGGGCCGCGACCGCAGGGAGAACGAGAACCACCAGCGCCGCCGCGAGAAAGACCGTCCAGATTAGGTCGCCGCTGACGAGGTTCTCGGCTATCGACGCCGCGAGGAGACCGACGAACACCCAACTGAGTCGGGGGGCGTCGTCGCCGGTCGGCGACCCGGCCGCGTCCATACCCGAGGCAAGGCGTCCACGCGATTGAACCTTTTCGCCGTCGCGGGAGGCGTCAAAGACACCCTTATGGGCGCTCCGTCCGAACGGACACCCATGAACGTTCTACCGGACACGAGCGTCGTCATCGACGGCCGGGTCTCCGAGCGCGTCGAAGACGGCGACTTCGAGGGCGCGACAGTACTGGTGCCCGAGGCGGTGGTGGCCGAACTCGAAGCGCAGGCCAACAGCGGTGCCGAGAGCGGGTGGGACGGCCTGTCGGAACTTCAGCGACTCGCCGACCTCGCGGACGAGGGGTCCATCGAACTGGAGTACGTCGGCGAACGACCCGACGCTACCGAGAAAGGACTGGCGAGCGAGGGCGAAATCGACGCCCTCATCCGGGACCTCGCGGCCGAACACGACGCGGTGTTCGTCACCAGCGACGTGGTGCAGAGCGAAGTCGCACAGGCGAAGGGCGTCGAAGTCGAGTACGTCTCGCCGCGGGTCGAGGAGACCGAAGTCGGTCGCCTCTCCATCGAGGACTACTTCGACGACCAGACGATGAGCGTCCACCTCAAGGCCGGAGTCGAACCGATGGCAAAGCGCGGCGACGTGGGCGATATGCACTACCAGACCATCGGCGAGGACCCGACCGACGAGGAGGAGGTCCGCGAGATAGCCAGCGAGATTATCGACGGCGCGAAAGAGAGCAACGAGGGGTTCATCGAGTTGGACGAACCCGGCATGACCATCGTCCAGTTCCGCGACTACCGCATCGCCATCGCGGAACCGCCGTTCGCCGACGGGTGGGAGATTACCGCGGTCCGGCCCATCGTCAAGACCGACATGGAGGACTACGAGTACGCCGACGAACTCAAAGACCGCCTGCTCGAACGTCAGCGCGGCGTCCTCATCGCCGGGTCGCCCGGTGCCGGGAAGTCCACCTTCGCCCAAGCGGTCGGCGAGTTCCTCGCGCACAACGACTTCGCGGTCAAGACGATGGAGAAGCCCCGCGACCTACAGGTCGGCCCGGAAATCACCCAGTACACCGAGTTGGGCGGCGAGATGGAGAAGACCGCCGACTCGCTGTTGATGGTCCGGCCCGACTACACCATCTACGACGAGGTGCGCAAGACCGACGACTTCGAGGTGTTCGCCGACATGCGACTCGCGGGCGTCGGCATGATTGGCGTCGTCCACGCGACCCGCGCCATCGACGCCCTCCAGCGACTCGTCGGCCGGGTCGAACTCGGCATGATTCCCCAAATCGTGGACACCGTAGTCTACATCGAGGCCGGGAAGGTAGCGAAGGTCTACGACGTGTCCACGCAGGTCAAGGTGCCCGAGGGCCTGATGGAGGAGGACCTCGCGCGCCCGGTCATCATGATTCAGGACTTCGAGACGGGTCGCCCCGAGTACGAGATTTACACCTTCAACCGGCAGGTCGTCACCGTTCCCCTGAACGAGGGCGAACGCGAGGAGAGCGGCGTCTCGAAGTTGGCGAAACAGGAGATAGAGCGCGAGATTCAGTCGGTCGCCCGCGGCGCGGTGGACGTGGAAGTGCAGGGCCAGAACCGCGCGACGGTGTACGTCACCGACGACGACATCTCCTACGTCATCGGGAAGGGCGGCGGCCGAATCGAGGACATCGAGAATCGCTTGGGCATCGACATCGACGTGCGGACCCACAGCGAGAAACCACAGTCGGTCTCGGGCGCGTCCGGTGGCGGGAGCGCGGGCGGCGCAGGCGCGGCCACGCGCGGCGAGACGGTGACGCCGGACATCACCTCCCGGCACATCGTCCTCCCGACCGACGGGCACGCGGGCGAGACGGTCGAAGTGCAGGCCGACGGCGAGTACCTCTTCACCGCGACGGTGGGTCGCGGCGGCGACATTCAGGTCTCGCGCGGGAGCGCCATCGCCGAGGAGTTGGAGCGAGCGATAGACCGCGAGCAGGCGATTACGGTCGTCGGAGCGTAGAGGGGCGCGCAGTCCGGACTCAGAGCCGGTTTCGGACGCGCCCGACGTAGCTATTTCCGTCCCAACTTCGGACCGCGCCGATGTCGTCCAGTAGCGACTCCACGTCCGACGCCGAGACCAGATTCTTCGCGTCGAGGACGAGCAGGAACTTCGGCGTCGTGACGAGTTGCACGTCGTCCAGCGAGGCGTGAATCAGACCGAGTTGGTTGAACTCGTCGCAGAGCAACATCCCGGCGTTTCGGTCGTTGGCCAACTCGACTGCGGCGTTCTCCCCGTCGTCCAAGGGGAAGTCGGCGTCGAGCGAAACGTCTGCAGTCGAGAGTTCGTCGGTTCGGTCCAACAGGCGTCCCGCACTTCGCGCTTGGGCGTCGTCGTAGGCGGCGACTTCTCGGAGTTCGGTGACGACTACTTCGGGAACGGCGACGTGGTACTCCGAGAGAACGAGGTCCAGAAGCGGAGGGTCCGTCGCACATCCGAGACTCACCAGCGCCGACGTGTCGGCGACGACCGTCATCTATAGTTCGGCGAGTTCGTCGGTCAGGTCCTCGTCCAACTGTCGTTTCAGCACGCGGAAGTTGGCGGCTTCCTCCTTCCCGACGAGCAGTTTCAACTGCTCGAACGTGATTTCGTCGTCGTAGTACGCGCCCGCGATTTCCTGTTTGATTTCGTCGTCGTGAGCGGCGTCTCTGAGGAACTGGCGAAGGGCGTCGATGAGAACGTCGGTCCGGTCGGACCCGAACACGTCCGCGAGCGAGTCCGTGCGGTCGATGAGCCGTGAGGGAGCGCGGAACTGGACCCGCCTCTTGTCGGCACTCATGTGTGTACGTTGTGAGCCTACGACCATAACTATGGGGGTTCGACCACAGAGGCCCGGTCGCCAATCCATCTACGTTTTCTCATCCTACAGATTTGCTTTAGACTTGTTTTTCATTGCTAAAGAAATTTTTACACGGCTAAAGCCATCATCTATTTTGTCCCGTTCGTCCGACGCCGTGACGACGGAGCGACGGAACGGGCGACGGCGACGACGCGTCGTCGCCGTCGCCCGGCGAATAGCTGTGACATACGTTCCCGAACCTCCGAAGATGTTCAACTATAGGGCGGCCTCTATCCATAAATCTCTTCTCTCATCCCGTAATTACCGCAAATCGGACAACTCCGGACGGGGCTTCGCTCTGTTTTCAGTGTGCTGGAATCAGACGCCCATTAAATGTGTCCGGCGTCGGTAGGTTCTCGTTGTCGAAGATGTCGATGCACGTACAACGCGATGGGACGGACGGAGGCGCATCGGTCGAGGAACCAACCGACCTACGGATGCATCCCGACGCGGTCGCCGCGTTCCTCGAACAGCAAGGGTGGGGATGCCTGACGCTGGCCGACGGCGGGTCGGCCTACTCGATACCCATCTCGTTCGGGTACGACGGCGACGGGACGGTCTACTTCCACGTCCACACCGACGACGACGGGGAGAAGATGCGCTACCTCGACGCCACCGCGACGGCGACGTTCCTCGTCGCCGACGTGCAACCGCCCGAGTGGACCAGCGTCATGCTTCGCGGGGCAGTCACCCGCGTCCCGGACGACGAGACTCCCGAGGCGTACGCCGCGTTCGCCGACAACGCGTGGTTCCCGATGTGTCCGTGGGTGCCCGAGAAAGACCCCTCCGAACTCGCCTTTTATAAACTCGACGCCGACGACGTGACGGGTCGCACGTCGATGCTGTGACCAGTCAGTCGCCGGTCGTTCCGGCCGTCGAGTCGTCTACCGCCGCGTCGGTACCGAGGTACCGCCACCAGAGGACGAGCAGACTCGGCAGGACCACCACGCTCGACGCGAACGCGAAGACGATGGCACTCCCCGTGACGAGTCCGAACCGCTGGAGCGACGGGACCAACGCGAACAGTAGGACGCCGAACCCGCCCGCCGTCGTGGTCGCACTCGCCAGCAACGCGCCGCCGGTTCCCGCCAGCGTCGTCTCCAGCGCCGCCACCGGGTCGCCGCCGTCCGACAGTTCTTCCACGAAGCGCTCGCTGATGTGGATGGCGTAGTCCACGCCGATGCCGATGGCGATGCTGGCGATGATAGCCGTCTCGGTGTTGAACGGAATCCCGAGCAGGTACATCGCGCCGAGAATCCAACTCAGCGCGAACACGACCGGCACCATCGTCACCGCGCCGAGCGAGAGGGTGCCGTAGCGCCGGTAGAAGATGACCGTCAGGAACGAGACGATGACCCCGAGCGTGACGAGGAACGTCTCGACCAGCGTCGTGAGCAGTTCCCGCTGGACGAGTTCGTTGATGACGGGTTGGCCCGTCGCCGTCGCCGTCAGGTCGCTCCCGTCCTCGATGGACGCCGCGACTGCGCGCATCTCGCTAGTGACGGTGCCGGTGTCGGACCCGCCGCGGATGGCGACAGAGAGGCGGACCGCGCGGTACTCGCCGCCCTCGCGGTAGACGACGCCCGCCGCCTCGTCGGGTGCCGCGGCGTACACCGCGTCGTAGACCGCCCGGAGGTCGCGGTCCGGAATCCCGTCGCCGTCGGCGTCTCGTTCGGCGACGACCTGCGCGACCGTCTCGTTTCGGGCCGAGACCCGCCGAATCACCGACAGCGGGCCGTCGACCGAGGGCCGACCGCTGGCGAGCGTGATGGGGGTCGAACTCTCGCCGACCGACTCGCGAGCCGCCGCGAGTCGGTCCAACGTATCGGGCGACGTGACCGGGCCTTCGACGAGTATCTGGACCTCCGAGCGGTCCCGCGACTGGACGAACTTGTCGTTGAGGAAGACGACGTTCTCCCGGAGTTCGTAGTCGCCGGGTCGGAGCGGTCCGGGGAGCGAGTCCATCCAGTCGGGCGAGTCCCGCGGCAGGAAGTCCACCTGATTGATGGAGGTGTCGATGTCGGTGGCGGCGTATCCACCGCCCGCGCTCACGACCAACGCGACGAGGACGATGGCGACCGGAACCCGACGCGCCGCGGTCGCGCCGACCCCGAGCAGTCGGTTGACCGCGCTCGTGCCGGTCCCGAACGCTCGCTTCCGGCGGTCGAACCCGAGGCGTTCGAGCAGGCCGTCGAGTTCGAGTTTGAGCGCGGGCAGGAGACCCGCGAACACGACGAACGCCGAGACGATGCCGAACGCCGAGACGAGACCGAACTGCCGGATGGACGCGATGGAACTGACGAGGTTCGAGGTGAACCCGACCGCGGTGGTGAACGTGGTCGCCGCGAGCGCGACGGTCACGCCCGCGAGACCCGCGCGCATCGCCTCGCGCGGCGACCTGTCGGGGTCGTCGGCTCTGGCCTCGCGGTAGCGCATGACGACGTGGAGGGCGTAGTCGATGGAGAGACCCACCAACAGGAACGGCACGGCGATGATGATTTGGGTCACGCCGATACCGGCCCACCCCATGAACCCGCCCATCCAGACGAGGACCAAGAGCGTGCCCAGCAGTCCGAGCGCAACGTCGAAGAGGTCCCGGTAGGCGACGAACAGGACGCCGACGATTAGCAGGAGCGCGAACGGCGTGATGACCGCGAAACTCTCGCCGGTTGCCTGTCCGGACCGCTCGTTGACGATGCCCGCGCCGAAGACGAACGCGTCGGTCGATTCGACGGTCCGGTCGGCGATGTCGCTGGTGGCGAGTTGGGCCGCCACCACGTCGTCGGGGAGCGAATCACCCGCGGTGTCGGACTGCTGGAAGACGAGGACCACGCGGGCCGAGGCGGTCGTACTCCCTGGTTCGTAGTCGGTCGCCAGCAGGGTGAAGGGGTCAACCGGCCCGGCCGAAGACTCCTCGGGGTCCAGCACTCGCAGAACCACCCGGTCGATTTCCGACTGGGACATCGACTCCAGTTGAGCGATTTGGGCGTCCAGCGACGGCGGGCGCTGTGGCGGTCCGCCCGCGGTGGCGTTCGAAGGTTGGGTGCCGTTCGGCGACTGGGACTCGCGCATCGCGGCAGTCGCCACGAGGTTCGAGAGACCGACGGTGGGTTGGCCCTCGCTGAGAGTCGCGTTCACGGTCCGGTTCTCACGGAGCCGTTGCTGGAGTCGGAGCGTCTCGACAAGCGACTCCTTCGAGAGTACGTCGTCGCCGCGGACGACGATTTGCATCACCGAGGTGTTCTCGTCGTCGTCGCTGAAGTTCGCCTCCACGTAGTCTAACTTCTGGGCTTCGGTCGAGTCACTGCCGAAACTGGCGATTGTCAGGCCGGAATCGACGCTCCCCGCGCCGTATCCGACCACCGCGGTCGAAACGAGCAGGAGCGCCAACACCACCTTGCTGTACGTCGTGAGTACGTCGGCGTATCTGTCGGCGAAGCCCATGTTCTTTCGAAGCCTTCGGAGCCACGGCATAAAGGGTTGTAGACATCCGCGTTTCGACGACTCGCCAACGAGACGGGCTTAGGCGATTACTCGGCGCACTTCTGCGCGTCGGCGCAGTCGGCCGAGGTGTCGCAGGCAACGTCTATCTCGTAGAGGTTCTGGCGAGCGTCCGCGAAGTACACGTCTTCGGTCACCACGTCCAGTTCTTCCAGTCGTTCGAGGGCGTACCGGACCGTGCGCGCCGAGAGCATCGACTCTTCGACTATCTGTTTCTGGGTCAGCGAGCCTTTGTATTCGAGTACCTTGAAAACGAGTTTCGCGCTCGGCGGCAGGTCGTCGATGTCCTCTAACTCGGACTGAGTTGCCATCGCTACGAATCGAAACACGCCATCGGCATAAAAGTACAACCTTTGGGTCACGACCCGGCCGGAGCTATTTCCCGTCCGACGTTCCGGACCGGCCGTCTCGCGGGGAGCGAATCCCGGTTGCGCCGCGATTCGGCGCGCGACGAAAGGTTGGGGTTTTTGAGGGAGCGGCCCCGACGAACAGGTATGGCGACCGAACAGGTATCCGAGCGACGGTCATCCCACGTCAGGGGTATTACGGTAACGTCCGTCGCCACGTTAGCGGGCGTCGCCGCGGCGCTCGTCTCGTCCGCGTTCCTCGGAACGGCGGCGAAAGACCAGTTAGGACTTGCTGTCGTGGCCGCGTTCGTCTTCGTGCAGCTGCCCGTCCTGCAAGTACTCGGTATCGATGTCGAAGACTTCTCCACGAAGGACCACCTCTACGTGCTGTTCATGACCTTCTCGCTGTGGTTCGTCACGTGGACTATCCTGCTGACGAACGGAGTCACCTTCTAACCATGGCGGACGACAGTATCGCAGTCGTGGACCTCGAACGATGTCAACCAGACCGGTGCAACTACGAGTGTAAGAACTACTGTCCGCCCAACCGGACGGGCAAGGAGTGCATCACGTTGCGCGGCGACGACGCCGACGAGGGCGACCCCGACCAAGTTCACATCAGCGAAGAGATTTGCCTCGGCGAGACCTGCGGTATCTGCGTCGAGAAGTGTCCGTTCGACGCTATCGAGATTATCAACCTCCCGCAAGAACTCGAAGACGACCCGGTTCACCGGTACGGCGAGAACGCTTTCTCGCTCTACGGCCTGCCGGTCCCGCTGGAGGGGCAGGTCACGGGCATCCTCGGCCCGAACGGTATCGGGAAGACCACCGCGGTCAGGATTCTGGCTGGCGAACTCGCGCCGAACCTCGGCCGACACGCCGAACCGCCGGGGTGGGAGGCCGTACTCGAAGCCTACCGCGGCACCGAACTGCAGGACTACCTCGGCGCGGTCCGGGACGGCGACGTGAGCGTCGCGCGCAAGCCCCAGTACGTGGACAAGATTCCCGACCGCTTCGACGGCTCTACCGAGCAACTGCTGGAGAACGTGGACGAGCGCGGCGTGTTGGACGACTTGCTCGAACGACTCGAAATCGAACACGTCCGCGACCAAGACATCGACAGTCTCTCGGGCGGCGAACTCCAGCGAGTCGCGCTGGTGGCGTGTCTGGCCCGCGACGTGGACTTCTACTTCGTGGACGAGATTACGCCCTACCTCGACATCAGCCAACGAGTCAAGGCCGCGCGCCTGATTCAGGAGATGGCCGAGGAGGAGGGCAAGTCGATGCTCGTCGTGGAACACGACCTCGCAATCCTCGACTTGGTGGCCGACAACCTCCACGTCGCGTACGGTGAACCCGGCGCGTACGGTGTCATCACGTCCCCGAAGTCGGTCCGGAACGGCATCAACGAGTACCTCAAGGGGTATCTCCAGAACGAGAACATGCGCATCCGGCCCAACGCCATCGAGTTCGAGGAACACGCTCCGCGGGTGGCGAGTCGGTCCGACGCGCTGGTGAACTACCCGGACCTCACGAAGTCCTACGGCGAGGGCGAGTTCGGACTCGACGTGGAGGGCGGCACGATTCACGAGAACGAGGTGCTTGGCATCGTCGGCCCGAACGGTATCGGGAAATCGACGTTCGCCGAACTGCTCGCCGGGCGACTCGAACCCGACGAGGGCGAACTCGACTTCGAACTCGACATCGCGTACAAGCCCCAGTACATCGAAATCGACCAACCGATGCGGACCGACAGTTTCCTGCGCTCTATCACCGACCGCGTGGGGTCGTCGTACTGGAACACCGAAATCGCCCAACCGCTCCAACTCGACCGCATCATGGAGCAACAGCTCACAGACCTCTCGGGCGGCGAGCGCCAGCGAGTCGCTATCGCGGCCTGTCTGTCGGAGACGGCCGACCTCTACCTGCTCGACGAACCGTCGGCGTACCTCGACGTGGAACAGCGGGTTCGCGCGACCAACGCCATCCGGCGATTCGCCGAACAGCAGGACGCCACCGTGATGGTCATCGACCACGACATCTACATGATTGACCTGCTGGCCGACCGCTTGATGGTGTTCGACGGCGAACCCGCGGTCCACGGCCACGCCAGCGAACCCAAGGGGATGCGCGAGGGCATGAACGACTTCCTCGCCAACCTCGACATCACCTTCCGGCGCGACGAGAACGTTGGACGCCCGCGCATCAACAAGCCGGGGAGCCAACTGGACCGCGAGCAGAAGAAGGAAGGCGAGTACTACTACGCGCCCTGACGGGTCGGTCGCTCAGAACCTGTTTTCGGACCCTTCGGTCGTCCCGTCCGCGACGAGTCGCGGGCGGGACTCGTACCCGGCGCTACACGACGCTCAGCGACTCGTACCCGGCGCTACACGACGCTCAGCGACTCGTAGAGCACGATGACGCCGAACGTGAGCAAGAGCGGGAGGATAGTGGCGACCAGCAGTCGTCGCAGGCCCTCGTGTTCGATGTCGGACGCGTCGAGGAGGTCCACGTAGACGAGGACGATGACGAGCGCGACGGCCGCGAAGATGCCCCCGCTCGCCAGTCCGACCGGGACGGACGGCGTGGTCGCCGCGGAAACCTCTTCCGCCGTACTCGCCACGACCGCAGTGAGCCCCATCGGAGGATAGTTGCGGGCGCAGAGTGAAAAATCTACGTTGTCGGTGGGACCGGAACCCGGCGAGAATAGAAAGGAATATAAAACGAAAGTAATTTTCAACTTATAAACCTGCTCGGAAGGACTAATTCATGGACGAAGACCAGACCCAGACGGTCGAGTTGCCGGAACGAATCGTGTCCCGAGTCGAAAAGCGCCTGCCCCGGACGGAGTTCGACACGGCGTCGGAGTACGTCGCGTTCGCCATGGAGGAAGTCCTCTACCGCGTCGAGGACGACACCGACGGGGACGAGGGGGCCGTGGACGAGGCGGAGGTCGAGGACAGACTCAAGTCGCTTGGCTATCTCGACGAGTAGCGTGGTCCGTCACAATCCCCGTGGAGGCGACTGATGGACGTACTCACCCACCTGTTCCTTCCGCTGACTGTGGCGTACGCGGTTCGCCGGGAGTACTTCGAGTCGCCGTGGTGGTTCGCGCTGGCCGGGTTCGGCCTGCTGTCGGACTTCGACAAGTTCCTCGGCGTGCCGGGACTGCTCCACTCGGCGGTGGCGCTCCTGCCGGTGTCGCTGGCGCTGGTCGGGACCGACAAGTCGCTCACCGGCGAACTCGGCGCGAGCAGACTCGCGGTCGCGTTCGCGTGGAGTCACCTCGTTCTCGACGTGATAGACGGCGGGCCGGTTCCGGTGTTGTTCCCGTTGGTCGAGTCGGGCGTCGGTCTCACCTACCCCGCGCGGGTGGTGTTCGGCGCGGACCCGTTCGGCATCGCCGTCCGCGGGCCGATGGTCGCGCTTCGGACCACCGCGCCGCGGGCCGGGTTCAACGCCTACGGGTTCCTCAACGGGTTCGGCATCGCCTCGGCGCTGACGTTCGCCGCGGTGTACCTCGGAACGGAGTCCGCGTCACGGGAGAACGATTCCGGGAGCCGAGAGAACGGAGTAGAATTGCAAAGAAACGATAAAGATGGCCGAAAGAATGATCTAGATAGTCGAGGCGACGGGGGCGACAGATGAGAATCGCGTACGTCTACGACGCGGTGTACCCGTGGGAGACCGGCGGCGTCCAGAAGCGCGTCTGGGAACTCGCGCGCAGACTCGCTGACGACCACGACGTTCACTGGTACGGACTCCACTACTGGGACGGCCCGGCGGTTATCGAACGCGAGGGCGTCACGCTCCACGGCGTCGGCGAACCCGAGACCCTCTACGTGGACGGGCGGCGCTCGATTCCCGAGGCGCTGTCGTTCGCCGCGCGGGTCGCCCGACCGCTCCTCTCGGAGTCGTTCGACGTAATCGACTGTCAGGAGTTCCCGTACTTCCCGGCGTTCACGAGCAAGTTGTCCGCGGCTCGCCACGGCGCGACCCTCGTCCTGACGTGGCACGAGGTGTGGGGCGACTACTGGTACGAGTACCTCGGCGCGAAGGGCGTCTGTGGCAAACTCGTCGAGCGAGCGACCGCCGCGGTGCCGGACTGCCACCTCGCGGTGTCGGACCGGACCCGCCGGGACGTGGCGAGTCTGGGCGCGTCCGACCCCCGCTACCTGCCGAACGGCATCTCGGTGGCGGAAGTCGAGGACGCGCCCGAGGCCGACGCCGACGTGGACGTGCTGTTCGCCGGGCGACTCATCCCCGAGAAGAACGCCGACCTGCTGGTCCGGGCGATGTCGCGGGTCCGCGAGCGAAACCCCGACGTGCAGTGTACCGTCGTCGGCGAGGGACCCGAGCGCGACCGAATCGAGTCCCTCGTCGCCGACGAGGGACTCGACGCCACCGTGACGGTCAGGGACTTCTACGAGGAGTACGAGGACGTGCTGGGCCTCATGAAGGCCGCCGACGCCCTCGCGCTCCCCTCCGAGCGCGAGGGGTTCGGCATCACAGCACTGGAGGCGATGGCCTGCGGGACGCCGGTCGTGACCATCGACCACCCGCGCAACGCCGCGACCGAACTCGTGGCCGACGGCGAGACCGGCGCGGTCTGCGACCCCACGCCGGAAGCGGTCGCCGACGGGATTCTGGCGGCCCGAGCGTGTGCGCCCGAAGACTGCGTGGCCGCCGCCAGCGAGTACGACTGGGACCGCCTCGCCGACCGCGCAGAGACGCTCTACCGGGAGGTGGCCTGATGCGGGTCGTCCACCTCTACGACGGCCACGAGAAGGTCTACGACGGTCGGGGGTCGGTCCCGAACGTGGTGTGGCACCTCGCGCGAGAGACCGCCGCCGCGGGCCACGAGGTCACGGTCCTCGAACGCCGGTGGGCCGGTCTCCCGGCGGCCGAGGAGCGCGAGGGGGTCGCGTTCCACCGGTTCGACCTCGCTACCGGGGCCGACGAACCGTGGACGCGGGTGCCCTACGAGATGGTCACGTCGCCGGTCGGACTCGCGCGACTCGTGGGCGACCGGACCAACTTCGCGCTCGAAGCCCTCCGGCACCTCCGGAGTCTGGACTTCGACCTGCTCCACGTCCACCTCCCGTTCGCGGCGAGCGTCCTCGCCACCGTCGCCCCGTGGTTGCGCGACCGGATGGTGTACACCGCCCACCTCGGCGAACTCCGGTTGGACGCGCTCAGCGACGACCAGAAGGGCGGCGACGGCGGGCGCGGAGACGCCGACGGGGGAGACGGCGAGTCCGCGGACGGCGGACTCGCCGTGCCCGAAATCGTCAAGCGCCTCTCGCCCGACGTGTACCTCGCAAACCGGGCAGAGAAGACCGCGGTCCTCAACCCCGAGATACGCGAGGTGTTCGCCGACCGCGGCGTGCCCGACTCGAAACTCTCGGTCGTCCCCAACGGGGTGGACCTGAACCGGTTCGGCGACCCCGACCACGAGGTGGTCACCGAAGTCGAAGCGAAGTACGACCTCGGCGACCGACCGACCCTGCTGTTCGTCGGCACCGTGATGCCCCGGAAGGGGGTCGTGGACCTCGTTCGCGCGGTCGAGCAGGTCGCGGCGTCGGGCCACGACCCCCGCCTCGTCGTCGCGGGCGAGAACGACCTCGACCCGGCGTACACCGACCGGGTTCGGTCGCTGATTCGGGAGGCGGGTCTCGAAGAACACGTCGAGTTGACCGGGTTCGTGCCGAGCGAGGAACTCCCGGCGCTGTACGCGCTTGCCGACGTGTTCGTCGCGCCCTCGCTCGAAGAGGGGTTCGGAATGACCGTCGCCGAGGCGATGGCGGCGGGGACGCCGGTCGTCGGCACCCGAGTCGGCCGAGTCCCGTGGTTGCTGGACGACGAGCGGTGCGGTCGGGTGGTCGAACCGGGTGACGCCGACGCGTTCGCGTCGGCGGTGTCGGAGCTGTTGGACGACCCGGCCGAGCGCGACCGGATGGCCGAGCGCGCACGTGAGCGCGCTCGGGACGTGTCGTGGGAGGGGGTCACCGAGGACGTGCGTTCGATTTATCAGGAGGTAACAGAGTGAGTCAGAACATCATACTCGTCACGTACGACAGTTTGCGCGCCGACCACTGCGGATTCATGGGCTACGACCGCGACACCACGCCAGCGTTGGACGCCCTCGCCGACGACGGACTGGTGTTCGAGAACGCCACCGCGTCGGGCGTCCCGACCATCGCCTCGATGACGAGCGTGATGACCGGCGAACACTCGCTGGCGAGTCCGGAAATCGGCTTCAACACCGAACAGCGCGAGCAGGTCACGTCCCGGCCCACGATTGCGGAAGTGCTGTCCGACGAGGGCTACGCCACGGGCGCGCTCTCGCCGAACCCGCCGGCGTCGAGTTACTTCGGGTTCGACTCGGGATTCGACTGGTTCGAGGACTTCCTCGCGGAGGACAAGGGTATCCTCGAACGCGCGTGGAACCGCGTCTTCCAGCGGTCCATCGAGGGCGGGGCGGCCGCGACCTACCTCCGACTGTTCCGGAACGTGGTCCAGCGCGAAGAAGTTCTGCGGCCGTGGGAGGACTACTACGACCGCATCCGGCAGTGGCGCGAGCAGGCCGAAGAGCCGTACTTCCTGTGGGTCCTCCTGCTCGAACCTCACCACCCGTGGCTCCCGCCCAAGGAGTACCGCCGGTGGAGTTCCCGGTGGGACGCCTACCGGTCGTTCCACCACTACTGGGAGATGCTCAACAGCGGGTGGACCCCCGACTTCTCGGCGCGCGAACATCGGAGACTCCTGAACCTCTACGACGACTCCATCCGGTACGGCGACGAGTTTCTGGCCCGACTCCGAGAGGACTTCGCCGACGACGACCCCGCCATCGTGGTCCACGCCGACCACGGCGAGGAGTTCGGGTCCCACGAGCGCTACGGCCACCAGCCGTACCTGACCGAGGACCTGACCCACGTCCCCCTCGTCGTCGGCAACGCCGACACGGAGGGTCGGGTCGAGCGCCCGGTCGAACTCCGGTCGCTCGCGCCGACCATCGCGGACCTCGCGGGAGTCTCCCACAGTTTCGAGGCCGACAGCCTCCTCGCGGACGACGCCGACGCCAAGCGCCCGTGGGTCGCCTCGAAGGTGTTCGCCGAGGGCGAGCGCCGGACCGCGATTCGGACCCGCGGGTCGAAGTTCGTCGCCGAACCCGGCCGCCGGGAACTGTACGACCTCGATTCGGACCCCGACGAGCAGACCGACCTCGCCGAGCGCGCTCCCGACGCCGCCGACGCGTTCGAGGCGGCGGTGGCCCACCACGTGTCGAGCGAGCGAGAGAAGCGAGCGCTCCGGTCGGCGGCCGACGACGTGGCCGCGGGAGGGAAGCTATGACCGACCGGGAGAGTATCGTCCTCGTCACCATCGACAGCCTCCGGGCCGACCACTGCGGGTTCGCGGGCTACGACCGCGACACCACGCCGACGCTCGACTCGCTGGTCGACGAGGGCCTGTCGTTCGAGAACGCCGTCGCGCCCGGCCCGGCCACCCCCGAGTCGATGCCCGTGATGTTCACCGGCGACTGGCCGGTCGAGCGCGGAGGCGGTGGCGAGGCCGACGGCGAATCGGAATCGGGACTCGCCGCGCGGCGCGAGCGCATCCGGGCGCACATGGAGGCCCGCGAGACGCTGGCCGAGCGCATGTCGGCGTTGGGCTACCGGACCGCGGCGTTCACGCCCAATCCCTTCACCTCGCGGCACTTCGGTTTCGACGCGGGATTCGAACACTTCGAGGACTTCATGGGCGACTCGCGGGCGACCGGCGGTCTCTACGAGCGCATCTTCGAGGGGTTCGTCAAGGGGAGCGGCGCGTCGTCGCTCGCACGGGTCCTGCTCAACTTCTGGCAGGGCGAGGAGGTGTTCAAGCCGTGGGAGACCTACTACGACGAGGCGGTGTCGTGGGCCGAGTCCGCCGACGAACCGTACTTCCTCTGGGTGTTCCTGATGGACGCTCACAACCCCTACATGGCGGGCGAGGGCTACCGGAGTCAGTCCCGGTGGAAGTCGTTCCACGCCAACTACCGGTTCTGGCGCGAGAGCCACGACACCCCCTTCGACCCGGCGGTCCACGACCGCCTCGTGACCGCCTACGACGACTCGGTTCGGTACGCAGACGCCTGCCTCGCCCGACTCCGCGAGGACTTGGACGCGACCCTCGTGGTGACGGGCGACCACGGCGAGGCGTTCGGCGAACACGGCACCTACGGCCACGAACCACACCTCTACGCCGAGAACGTCCACGTCCCGCTGGTGGTCGCTGGCGGGCGAGACGAGAGCGAAGCCGGGAGCGAACGCGACACCGGGCGCGAGACGGTCTCGCGCCCGGTGTCGCTGTCGGCGCTCCCCGACCTCGTGGAGGGCGTGGCGACCGACGCCGACCTCTCGGAACTCGGCGAGAACTGGGTCTTCTCGGAGACCGAACAGGGCGACCGGACCGCGGTCCGAGGGAAGGACTGGACCTACCTCCGGCACGGCCGGGGCGACTCGGCCGACGGCGACGAACTCTACGTCGGCGACGAGGACGGCGAGACCGACTCGCCCGACCTGCGGGAGGTCGGCGAGCGACTGGTCGCTCGCCGACTCGGAGACGGGCGCGAACGCCAGCGAGTCGCCGACGCCGCGGCCGACATCGCGGGAGGGAGACTGTGAGAATCTGCGTCGCCCACGGCGGCGACGTGACCGAACCCAGCGGCGGGACCGACCGCATCACTGCGCTGGCGTCGGGCCTGAGCGAGCGTGGCCACGACGTGACGCTGGTCGTCCCCGAGGGCGAAGGCGAGTTCCCCGACCGTCTCGATTCGGTCCGAATCGAGGCGGTCGCAACCGACGGGTTCGGCCGCGGGACCGGCGTGGGTCGGGCGCTCGCGGTGGCGTGGCGCGCGAAACGGGTCGCGGCCGAGCGCGACGCTATCGTCCAGTTCGCCCACTCCTCGCTCGCGGGGTTCGCCACGCTGGTCGGGTGTGAGGGGTACGTGCTGGACATGCACGACCTCGCGTTCGCCCGGTTCGACCACACCGACTCGGCGCTCGCGCCGCTGCTCGAACGCGGCGTCTCGTGGCTCGAACGCCGCGGGGTCCGGAAGGCCCGCCACGTCGTGGTGGTCTCGGAGTACATGGCCGAGTTCGTCACCGAGCAGTGGGGCGTGCCCGACTCGTCGGTGTCGGTCCTGCCAAACGGCTTCTTCGAGGAGCGACGCGACCGGTTCGCGGGCACCGAGACGGTCCCCGGCCGGGTCGTCTTCCTCGGGACGCTCCACCCGAAGGTGGACGTGGACGCGCTCCGCGAGACCGCCCGCTTGGACGAGGTGGACGAACTCGTCGTGGTCGGCGACGGCGCGCTTCGGGAGGAACTCGACGCCGCGGCCGACGAGTTGGACGCGCTTCGGACCACGGGACGGCTTCCCGACGCGGAGGCGTTCGACCTCGTGGCCAGCGCGTCCGTCGTCGTGAACCCCCAAGAGCCGTCGGCGCTTCAGGCCGCGTCGTCGCCCGTCAAGCTCTTTTACTACGCCTCGCTCGGCGTGCCGATGGTCGTGACCGCGGGTCCCGACCCCGCCGAGCAGTTCGCGGCGGCGGGCGGGGCCGAACTCGTCGAATCCGGCGAGTCGTTCGCCGACCGAGTGGCGGCGGTCCTGCGCGACGACGACCGGCGCGAGGAGATGGCCGCTCGCGCGGCCGAGGCCGCCGAGGGGACCGAGTGGACTGCGCGCGCGGGTCGGCTTGAAAATATATACCTTGAGTTGTAAGGAACAGTACGTAGATTGCGGTCGGGCCGACTCCGCCGACGAAGCGTCGATTTCCGGACCGCCGCGGGCACCGAGTAGTCGATAGCCATGACCGACAAGCCATCCGCCTCCGGGAACGTCGTCGCCGTCGCCAGTGGCAAAGGTGGCGTCGGGAAGACGACGGCGGCGGTGGAACTCGCGGCGGCGCTGGTCGAACGCGGCACGGAGGCGGTCGTAGTGGACTGCGACCTCGACATGCCCGACCTCGGGTCGTTTCTCGGCGTCACGCCCGAGACGACGCTCCACGACGTTCTCGCCGGAGACGCGGCCGTCGAGGACGCCGTGGTCGAGACCGAGAGCGTCGCGGCGGTGACGGGCGACCCGCGACTCGACCGGTTCGCCGAGACCGACCCGTCGTTGCTCGCGGACGCCATCGACGGTCTCCGGTCGGCGTTCGACGCCGTGGTGCTGGACACGAGTTCGAACCTCCGGACCGCGGCACCCGCCCTCCGAACCGCCGACGCCGCGGTGCTGGTGACGACCCCCGACCCGACGGCGGTGGCGTCCACCCGACGGACCGGCGAGTTCGTCGAGCAACTCGACGGGCGGGTCGTCGGGGGCGTCGTCACCAAGACCGAGACCACGCCGTTCGACGCCGGGCGAACGGTCGAGCAACTCGAACGCGACTGCGAGACGGTCGTCACGGTCCCGAGCGCAGGAGGTCCCGACGACCCGGAGTCGGTCGGCGGGGAGTCGGACGCCGACGGGGAGACCGGGGGTGGGGACGGGACCCTTCCGGCCGTGGCCGCCAATCCCGCCAGCGAGTCCGCCGCGGCCTACCGGCGGTTGGCCGCGGCGATGCCCGGAGTCGAGGCGACGGACGCGCCAGTAGAGACCGAAACCGGAACCGACGACCGAGCGTCCGACACCGAGAGCGCACGGCGAGACGAGTCGCTGTCGGCGCTCTCGGAACGCACGTTCGGCGGACCGGACGCGACAATCGAGTTGCCGCGGGTGTCCTACGACCCCCAGCGCGGCCTGTCGGTCGGGCGGCGTGCGGTCGTCGCGGTGGCCGTCGCCGTCCAGATTCTGCTCGTCGCGCTGGTGGGTGCCGACCCGCCGATACCGCTGGTTCGACCGATTCTCGGCACGGTGTACGCGATGTTCGTCCCCGGCCTACTGGTTGCGGTCCTGTTGGACCGCGACCGGGGGACGTTCACTCGGTTAGTCGTCTACTCGGTCGGACTAAGTGCGGTGCTGTTACTCGCTGTCGGGGCGGTCATCAGCCTCGCGTACCCCGCTGTCGGAATCGACGCGCCGTACAGGGAGTGGACGGTCGTCGGGACGCTGACCGTCGTCGTCTTCGGTCTCTCGGCGGCGATACTGGCCCGCGACGAGGACCGACAGCTACGGATACCGATTCACGGTGCGTTCTCGCCCGCGCCGCTGGCGCTGGCGCTCGTCCCGTTTCTGAGTATCTTCGGCATCACGTTCCAGAACGCGACGGGGAACAACTCGGTACTGCTCGCGATGCTGGTCCTGCTGTCGGTGCTTCCGTTGTTGAACGCGACCGACAGAATCCCCTCGCGGTGGCTCTCGCTGGCGGTGTGGGTGACTGCGGTGGCGCTTCTGTACCACAACAGTCTGTTCGGGTCGAGCATCGGCGGCCCGTCCGGGGCGGCCCAGACGCTCGAAACCGGCGTCTGGTCGGCCAGCGAGGAGTCGGTGCTACCCAACGGCGTGCTGTTCCCGGCCTACACGATTCTGACGGGGCTGCGCCTCGGAATCACCTCCTCTACGGTGAATCCGCTTCTGGTGTCGTTCCTGCCGGTCATCCTGTTCGAGGGTTACCGCGAACAGGTCGGCGACCGGGCGGCGTTCTCGTCGGCGTGCTTGTTCATGTTCTCGTTCCCCTTCTACGTCCTCTACCCCTCGGCGGGGCGGGTCGCGACCCCAGTGTTCTTCCTCGCGCTGGAGGGGTTGGTCCTGAGCGACAGCCACATCGACCTGCTCCGCAAGCGGATTCTCGGCGTCTTGTTCGGGATGGGGTTGGCGGTGTCCCACTACGGGACCGCCTACGTCGCCATGGTCGCGTTCGGGACGGCGTTCGTCACCTACCTGCTGTTGGGCGTCATCGACAAGGCCCGCATCCCGCTGTCGCGGGGGACGGCCCTGAAGCGTCTCAGGAGCGTGAACGTCAGGGCCACCGTCAGAGAACTCACGCCGCGGTTGCTCTCGCCGTGGTTCGTCACGTTCTACGTCGCGTTCGTCGTGGAGTGGTACTTCTACACCTCCGGCGGCGACAAGTTCGCCATCCTGCCCCGGAAAGTTCTCAGCGTCGTGAACCGGTTCTTCGAGGCCAGTGCGTCGGGCACCGCCGGGTCCGCGGTCAGCAAGGAGTACGGTTCGACTTCGGTCGCCATCTCCCGGCAGTTCTACATCCTCATCGGCGCGCTGATGGGCATCGGACTCGCCGCCACGATGGTCGCGCGGGTGTTCCGGAAAGACACCGTGGACGTAGACGACGAGTTTCTGGCGCTCGCGGTCGGGTTCATGTCGATGCTCGGGGCCTCCTTCTTCGTGGTCGGGTTCAACGTCGCCCGTATCATGATGATAGTGTTCACGTTCACCGCCGTCTTCGTGGTGTACGGTCTCGGCAGTATCGTGGAGGCGGTGCTGACGACTCGCCGGGTCCTCCGGCGAGTCGTCGCCCGAGACGGTCGGGGCGCAATCGGGGACCTCCTCGGCGTGGACTTCGAACGAGCGTTCGGCGGACTCCGGACGGAGTTGACCGCGGTGTCGGTGGTGCTGTGCGTCTTCTTGCTCCTCAACGCCGGGTTCGTCACGGTGTTTTTCACTCACGACTACGCGCCGAGCAACATCGTCACCCAAGACACCTTGGAGAAGAGCGAGCAGGTGCAGGTCCAACTCAAGGCCAGAGGGTGCGTCAACTGCGACATCGAGTCGCACGTCTGGTTGTTCTCCCACCGCAACCGGAGCAGTCACGCCTACGGCGACTTCATGGCGTGGGCGCAGGTGGACTTCTACCGGGGGAGCATAGCGGGGCGGTTGAGTTACTACCCCAAGAAGGTGACGTATCGCTCGATGTGGGCGGCGACCAACGGGACCGACACCAAGTCGCTGTTGTTGGTCCTCGACCACAACACCGACACGGGCGTCATGCTCATCGAGTCGAAGTACTACTGGAAGGACATGGCGTACATCGAACCGGTGACGAACCGGTCCCACAGGGTGTACACGACGGGCGAGACGGCCATCTACCGCTCGACCGGTCGGGCCACCAAGCGGGCGTTCGATTTCGAACGGCCCGTCCCGACGAACGTCACCAACGTCACGGAGTACAAGCGCCTCGCGGCCGGGTCGGAGTTCGACGGCGACGACGGCCCGTTCGACGACATCGGCGAGGCGTCCGAGCGCATCCGCGACCCCGGACTCGGCGGCCCCGCGAGCGACGAAATCGGCGGCGACGGCCCGGCCGGTGGTCCCGGCGGGTACGGCGCGGCCGGGAGCGACAACCGAACCGACGGAAACCGGACCGGCGAGGTCGGCGCGGGCAACGCCACGGATGGACCCGGCGCGGGCAACGCGACTGGTGTCACCGCTGGCGACGCGAACGGGTCCGGGACGGACGGTAACGTCTCGACGGCGATTAACTCGACCGAGACCACGACAGCGACGGCCGACGCGACCACTTCCGCCGACTCGGACCGCCGACTCCCACGCGAGGACTCCGACCGCCGACTCCCACGCGAGGACTCCGCCACCGATTTCGCCGAGGCGTTCGTCGCGTCGCCGACGCGACGAACGCCGCGAGCCGACCATCCAGCCCCGTCTCTAGGACGTGTTTCTATTTCTTAGAGAATGCTATAGCTTGCTGAAAGGCGTGTGAAAACGGCCAGAAGACGCTCAGGCGTAGCCGAGTTCTTCGAGTCGGTCGCGCACGTCGTCCGAAACTTCGGTCGGCGCGTCCGACACCTCCCGGCGGGCCACCGACTCGCGGAGGGACGCGAGTCGGGCCGTCGGGCGGTCCGGGTCGCCGCGGGCGACCCGGACCGCCCCGTCGTTGGGTCCCGTTGCGCGCGTCTCGTCCGCCGCGTCGTGCGTCTCGTGGGCGTACCCGCCTCCTGCGGTGACGATTCCGTCGAGCGGCGAGTCGCGGGCGTCGAAGACATCTTCGACGCCCTCGCGCCGGAACTGGTCGCGGTGCCACGGCAGGAAGCCGTGAAACTCCACGAGGCGGTCGCGCGCCGCGTCGTCGCTCAGAAGGTCCCGGCCCCGCGACTCGACTTCGACGCCAGCGAGGGCCGCGACGGTCCGATGCACGTCCAACAGACTCGCCGGGTCGTCGCGGGTCTCGTCGGGCAGGCCCTCGCCCGAGACCACGAGCGGAACGCGGGTGAGTTCCGGCGCGAGACCGTAGCCGTGGTTCCAGAGACCCCTCTCCCCGAGGAGTTCGCCGTGGTCCGAGAGCGTCACCACGTAGTCGAACCGCTCGCGGAGGTCCGCGAACAGGTCGGCGTAGGCGTCCGCGAGGTACCGAACCGAGTCGCGGTAGGCCCGCCGGATTCGGTCGGGGTCCGACACCTCGCCAGCGAACGCCTCGCCGATGGTCACGTCCATCGTCTCCGCTACGGTGCGGTACGGTTCCGGGGGTTCCCACGGCGAGTGAGCCTCCATCAGGTTGACGACGAGCAACTCCCGGTCGCCGAAGTCGGTCGCCCGGAGTCGGTCGTGGAGCGCCCGCGTCCCGCCGTCGGCGACCGACCGTCGGAACTCCCGGTAGCCGTGTCGGAGCGACCGGAGCGTCGGGTGTTCCGACCGGAGACACCGCCGGAGTCCGTCGAGGTAAAAGCCCACGCCGTCACGGTCGCTCGACTGGACGTACGACTGCCAGTCGAAGGCACCGTCGGCGGTCGGCGGGAGTTCGTAGGGACCGACGTACTGGTCGAAGCCCCGGTCCCACTCGTCCCACTCGAACAGTTGCGGGTTGGCGGTCCAGAGGCGGGTGGTGTAGCCCGCCGACCGGAACGCCTCGGCGAGCGTCCGGTCCTCGCAGTCGAGCGCGGGCGACTTGGCGTGGACGCCGACTTCGCTGGCGTACCGGCCGGTGAACAGCGAGGCGTGGGCGGGCACCGTCCAGTGGGAGGTCGAGTAGGCGTCGGCGAACCGCACGCCCGACAGCCAGTCGAACTCGTCTTCGAAGGCGTCGGCCCGGAGCGTGTCGAGGACGACCACCGCGACGTTGGGTCCCGACATTCAGTCTCCCTCCGCGTAGCCGAGTGCCGCGAGTCGGTCGGTGAGGTCGTTCCGGTCCTCGTCGGGGTCTCCGTTCGGGTCGTCTCGGCCGCGTTGCCGATAGCTGTCGGGGTCGTACTCCCCGCGGTCCTCGGCGTCGGTGACGCACCACGGCACCCGGCGCAGACACGACAGGGGCACGCCTTGGGGGTGTTCGTAGACGCCCCACTCGCCGAGGGCGTTGCCGTGGTCGGCGGTCACAACCAGTCGGTCCGCATCGACGTTCTCCGCCAGAAGCGCCACGTCGTCCAGCGCGAGTTCGAGGTTGGCGCGATAGCTCTCCCACACCTCCCCGCGGTCGAGTTCGCCGGTCTGGAGGTCGGTCCACGTCGAGTCGAAGCGCTCGCCGCCGCCGAACGTCGAGGGCGTGAGGTCGCCCGACTGTCCCTCGGCGACGAACGGAACGTGCGGTTGCATGTAGTGGACGACGAGGCGGTCGGGACTCCGCTCGCGGGCGACCGAGATTGCCCGGTCGGTGACGGGGCGGGGCGGCACCGTCCCGAGTTCGTCGTCCCACGCGTAGCGCCACACCTCGTCCAAGACCGCGAACGAATCGGCGTCGAGCATCTTCTCCGAGAAGGGGTTGGCGGTGACGTATGCGGTGTCTCTGATCTCCTCGCGGCGGTCGTCGCCGAAGTTGGCCGCCATCCACTCTTGGCTGTGGCTTCCGGGCGAGTCGAAGGTCCCGACTTCCCCGAGGAAGGGGTAGTCGTCGGCGACCTCCCGCATGAGGTCGGTCCGGCAGGCGTCCAACACCACCAACACGTCCCAGTCGTCGTCGTAGACCGACCGGCCGGGGTGGGAACCGAACTTCCGGAGGTAGAGTTTGGCGAAGAACTCCCGGAAGCCCGCGACTCCGGCGCGTTCGACGTGTTCGCGCACGTTCGAGAGGTGCGCGGTCGGGTCGAGGTTCACGCCGACCCACCTCCGTCTCGCGCTCCGTTTCGGTCGCTCGCACCGTCTATCGCGGCCAGCAGTTCCTCGAACGCCGCCACGAACTCGTCCTGTTGGGTCTCGGCGTCGAAGGGTGCGGCGAGGTCGCGCGCTCGCGCCGACAGGCGCTCGCGCGCGACCACCTCTCGCTCGAAGTAGCCCGAAATCCCGGCCGCCAGCGCCGCCGGGTTCGGTTCGACCACGAGGTCGTCGGCGATGTCGCCGACGACCGGGAACGAACCCGTGGTCTCGGTCACGAGCGGAACCACGCCCGCCCGCATCGCTTCGGTGACGCTGACGCCGAAGGCATCGACGCGGGCCGGGTGGACGTACAGCGACGACGCCGCGAGTTCCGCGGTTAGGTCCTCGACGTAGCCGTGGACCGTCACGCCGGGCGTCGATTCGTACTCGTCGGGGTGGCCGGTCCCGACGACGTGAAGCGTGGCGTCGGGGACCCGCCCGCGGACCGCGGGCCACGCCTCGACCAGCAGGTCCACGCCCTTGTGGTCGCGGGCCTCGCACACCGTAATCGCCCGGTTCGCGCCGAGGTCGGGGGTCGCCTCGTCGAGTCGGTCGGCAACGTCGGGTTGGACGTAGGGGTGGACGGGGCGGACCGGCGTCTCGGGCGCGAACGACCGAACGTGGTCGGCGACGAACGACGAGACCGCCAGCGAGCCGTCCACGTACCGCCGGACGAGCGCCCGGACCACCGTCGCGTCGAGGTAGCGGTCGGCCCGGCGCGCGAGGGCCTTCGGCAGTGGGTCGGCGGCGAAGTCGTAGCTTTCGAGACCGAAGACGTTGTGGGCGGCCAACAGCACGACCACCGCGTCGGGATGGGCCGACTTGATGACCGGCGCGGCGTACACCGCGTCGGCGTTCTCCAAGACGTACACGTCCCGTTCGGGGAACGACGACCGGACCGCGGCCACCGCGTCCTCGACTAGCGTGCCCGAGAGCGGGCCGACCGAGACCGGGGAGAACAGAAGCGGGTCGGCACCGATGGCGTCCTGAAACCCCCGGTGAGCGGGGTGGCCGTAGGCGGCGTCGTCCTCGTCGTGGGCCGGGTGTCCGAACGCGGGGTACACCCATCCGACGCGAGGCGACTGGTTCATGGTATCATCTCCGTACTCCGTTATTTCAATCTTTGTATCACGGTCGAAACGTCGTCGTCGGCCGCCCGGACCAGTCGGACCACCGGGCCGAGGTCGAGACCGGTCCTGTCTTCGAGTTCCGCGACGAGGAGCGCGTCCTGTCGTTCGAGTGCGCCGAAGACGGCAATCGGGTACGTGACCGCCGCGGCGACTGCGCCGACCGGGACCGAGAGTCCCGTGGAGGCAGTCGCGGCCGCCGCGCCGAATCCGACCGCGAGCGTCCACGTCGCGGGGCGGAACACCGCGCGTGTGAACGGGTGGAGACCGAACCGCGAGTAGAGGAACCCACTGCCGAGAACGTCGCTGACGAAGACCGCGACGGTCGAAGCCATCGCCGCGCCCGCGATGCCGTAGGTCGGGACGAGCAGGTAGTTGAGCGCGACGTTCACCCCGGTCTGGGCGACGAGGACGTAGTTGACCACCCGGTTCGCGCCGAGACCCACCAGCGACCGGGCGTTGAGACCGAACAGGACCGCGAGGAAGTTGCCGACCACGAGTATCCGGAGCGCGGTCGCTCCGTCGCGGTAAGAATCACCGAACGCGAGACCGATGACCGACTCGGGGAACGCGAACAGGACGACGAACAGGGGGACCCCCGCGACCACCATCCACTTGGTCATCGCCTGATAGGTCCGGCGCATCTCGGCGCGTTCGCCCTGCTCTTGGAGTCGAGTCAGGACCGGCGGGAGCAGAAAGCCCACGGTGACGAGGACAGCACTGAAGAGGTTCGCCAACTGGAACGCGATGTTGTACGCGCCGATACCGGCCTTCGACCCGAAGTAGCCCAGCATGTAGATGTCCACGTTGGCGACCAGAAAGCCCATGCTCTGGAACAGCGCCAGCGGGAGCGAGAACGCCAGCACCGACCGGTACATCGGGGTCGGCGCGACATCGAAGTCGGGGAGCGTGCGCCGGGCGAACCAGAGCGCGGCGACCCCCGCCAGCGCGATGGCGGCGGTCTGTCCGGCCACCGCACCGGCCGCGCCCGCCCCGGCGACGACCAGCGCCGCGATTAGTCCGAACCGGGCCGCCGGACGGAGCAACTGGTTCACGTAGGCGTGAGCGCGGGCGTCGCGCGCGCCGCGGGCCAGCGACACCGCGATGCTCCCGAGGACCGAGAAGGGGACGCCGACCGCCGCGATGCGGAGCAGAACCGCCAGCGACGGGTCGTGGAACGCGCGGGTCGCAATCGTCGGCGCGAGCGCGAACACCGCCGCGCCCGCGAGCAGACCCGAGACGGTGCCGACGCCGACGGAGGCCCGGACCACGCCGCGGGCCTTCGCCGGGGTGTCCTCGTGGTGGGGAATCTCGCGCATCACGCCGTCGTCCATCCCCAACTTGGCGACGAGGGTGGCGACGTTCACGACGGTCAGCGCCAGAACCACGTCGCCGTAGGCCGCCTCCGTGAGCAGGCGAGCCATGGCGACTTGGGTGAGAAAGCCGAACCCGAGCGCCACGAACTTGCTCGCCGAGACCAGCACGCCGCCGGAGACGACGGTGGCCAGCGAGTCGGCCACGCCGTCGCCGTCGTTCCCTCCGGCGTCGTTCCCTCCGCCGTCGCTCATGGCTGGCGGGCGAGGCGACGAGTCGTTCGTCCGAACACGTCCGGGACAGGTCCGGCCACTGTTATGTAGTTTGCCGATTCGGTTCGCGGCGGGGACGGACGCGTGGCCGTTCGACGTGCGCGAAGGCAGAATTTTATTTCTGTTTTAGAAATAGGAAAATCGTTGTTTGGAGATTATATACAATGTTTAAAGATAGCTAAAGTTGTCCAAAAGACCCGGCGCGCGCTGGCGCGACCGCGAAGCGTGTCGCGCCATCGTCGCGCGAGGGACGAGCATCGCAGGGAGCGGAGCGACCGAGAAGCGCAGGAGGTTGGGGAGGACGAGGCGCGGTGCTGTGCGGTGCGGTCTTCATCGGTTCAAGCCTGAAGCTAGTCTCTGGCGTTACTCCGGTGTCTGCTGTCGCGGTTGCGGTGCGGTCTTCATCGGTTCAAGCCTGAAGCTAGCCACTCGGTCGCGTTCTAACGGTTCGCGGTTGCTGTGGGGTCCCGTCGCCTCAATCCTAAAACGGACCGCCAGCGTCACGTCCCAAGTGCGCAGTCGCCGCATCGACTCACCCGCAGTCGCCACACCAACTCACGACGAAACCGTCCACCTCCCGACCCCTCAAAATCTAAAAATCTATAAGCGGACCGCCACACCTCGGACACGATGAACTTGGGTCTGGTCGTGTTGGACACCCTCCGGCACGACGTGTACGACGACGTGATGGGCGACCTGTCGTCGCTGGCCGACCACACCTTCGAGCGGACGTACTCCACGTCGCGGTGGACGGTGCCCGCCCACGCCTCGCTGTTCACCGGCCTGTACCCCTCGGAGGTCGGGGTGGGCGCGCGGAGTCGCCACCTCACCACGCCGCGCCGGACGCTGGCCGAACGACTCTCCTCGGCGGGGTACGACACCGCGGCGCTGAGCAACAACGTCCACATCGACTCGTTTTTCGACTTCGACCGGGGGTTCGAGACGCTCCACCGCGGTCCCGCGCTCCGGGACCGACCGGAGGACGACCGGAGCGAGTTCGACTGGGAGGGGCTCTTTTCGCGACTCGACGGGAGTCGGTTCCGACCGGCGCGGGCGGTGTGGGAGATTCTGCGGAGCGACGCGCCCACCCTGCCGACGCTCCGGACCGGCGTCGAGATGTTCCGGTCGCCGCCGGTGAATCGGGCCACCAACGACGTGAGTTGGGCCTTCGACGCGATGGATGCGGTCGAGGACGCCGACGACCAGTTCCTGTTCGCCAACCTGATGGCGTGTCACTACCCCTACGACCCGCCGGAGGGGTACGCCGACTGCGAACCGCTCCATGTCCGGCCCCACGAGTTGGCGCTCCGCGAGGAACCCGTCAGCGACGAGGAACACGCCCGCCAGTGGGAGTGTTACCGCGGCGCGGCACGGTACCTCGACGACGAACTCCCCCGACTGCTCGACGCGGTGGACTGGGACCTGCTGTTCGTCGTCTCGGACCACGGCGAACTCTTCGGCGAACACGGACTTCGGGGCCACGAGTACGGCGTCTACGAGGAGTTGGTCAGAGTGCCCGCAATCGCAATCGGCGACGCCGTGCCAGAGGGGACGACGAGCGCCGTCACCAGTCTGCTCGACGTGCATCGGACCCTGCTCGAAACCGCGGGCGTGGACGTGCCAGACGACGTTCGCGGGCGCAACCTCTTCGAGGACGACCTGACCGACCGCGCGGCGTACGCCGAGAGTTCCGGATGCGGTCACTACTCGCCCGACGCGACCGGAGTCGCCGCCAAGATTCCCGCCTCGTGGGACGAACCCCACTACCTGCTCCGGACCGACGACGCCGCCTTCCGGGTGGACAAGGACGGGGAACGCGCGTTCGACCCGGAGACCGACGCCGAGTTGCCCGACCGGAAAACCGACCTCCGCGAGCGCGCCGAGCGTCTGCGCGCGGCGCGCGGCGACTACGCGGGCGAGGCGGGCCGAGAGGTCACCGACGAGATAGCCGACCGACTCGAACACTTGGGGTACGCGTGACCGACGAAACCCTCGCCGTCCGGTTCTTCACGCTGACCGACGCACAGGCGTCCGAACACATCTACATGGGCAACCTGAAGCGGGCGCTCGAAGACCGCGACGTGGTGGCGGTAGACGACTGGCGCGAGGCCGACGTGGTTCACCTCTTCGAGGTCAACTTCTTCACGCGCGACGCCCTGCTCGGCGGGGAACTCGCCACCCTCCTGCGCATCCTCCGGTCGGACACGCCGGTCGTGGTCTCGACCGACGACCTCTACTTCATCGACCGGCCGGAACTGACCGCCCGGCCGCGACTCTACGGTCTCAACCGCCGGACTCAGCGGTGGTTGTTCGAGCGTGCCGACCGCGTGGTCGCCATCTCCGAGAGCGTCGAGCGTGCGCTCCCCGTCCCTCACACCGACGTAATCCGCCACGGCGTCACCGACGAGTATTTCGCCGAATCGCCGGACGGCGATTCGGCGAGAGCGGAGTCCCGCGGCGGCGATTCGGCGTCCGCCGAATCGCCCGCCAGCGGACCGGGCGACGCCGAGCCGTTCGTGTTCCACGCGAGTCTCGCCTCCAAGCGCAAGAACCCGGAAGCGGTCCTCGAAGTTGCCGACCGACTCGACGCTCGCTTCGTCCTCGCGGGCGGCGGGTGGGAGGAGAAGGTGCCCGACCGACTCCGCGAGGCGAACGTCGAGGTCCGGGGGTACGTCCCCGAGACCGAACTGGTCGAGTTGTACCACCGCGCCGCGGTGTTCTACTTCCCGACGTTCCACGAGGGGTTCGGCCTGCCGGTCCTCGAAGCGATGGCCGCGGAGTGCGGAGTCGTCACGTCCGACGCCTACGCGGTCCCGGAAGTCGCGGGCGACGCCGCGGTTCTCGCCGACCCCCGCGACGTGGACGAACACCTCGCCGAGATTCGCCGACTGCTGGACGACGACGACGCGCGCCGGGAACTCGGACGCGCCGCGACCGAACGCGCCCGCGAGTTCTCGTGGGAGACGGCCGCGGCCGAGACCGAAGGGGTCTACCGCGACGTTTCGGTGACGTTCAACAGGAGTCGAAGCCGTCGGTAGGGAGGCCCCGACGCGTTGTCGCCGCGGTAGAGGCGGAAGTACAGCGTCTTCCGACCGGGGTCGGTCGGCGAGAACGAGACCGACAGTTCCTTGGTTCGCTCGGATTCGACCGGGACGGTCCGCGAAGTCAGCGTCCGGTTTTCCAGAGCCAGCGCGACGGTGTAGGTCCGGTCGCGGTGTTCGTGGTTGGAGATGCCCACGATGACCGTTCCGGACTGGCCGACGGTCAGGTTCGTGGGATAGCCCTCGGCGTCACCGTCGTCGTCGAGGACGTAGAACTCGGTGTACGGTTCGGTCGGGGTCGGCGGCGAGACGGCGACGGCCATCGCGCCGAGAACGGACGCGACGAGAGCCAGCGCGAGTAACCACGTGACGAAGCGATACCCGCGGCCTTCCACGTCGTCACCCTCCAGTTCGACCGAACGTCTCAATCCAGACAGAAACTACTATGCGACCGGTCTTCGGACATCCTCTGCGTCGGTCGATAATGCGAAGGGACGACATACTCCGGGACGTTCGTACCAAGTTGTCGAAACAGTCGGTAATAAATCTACTGTCGTCCCCTCTCGCGTTCGCGGTCGTCGCCGCCGGAGCGGGCGAGTGGCTACTGTACACCGACCGAATCACCTACGCGCTGTGGGGCCACTTCCTCGCGCTTTTCGCCTGCCTGTTCGCGCCGTTGCTCGTGGACGACGACGACCCCGCGATTCGGTCGTTCGTCCTCGTCCCCCTGTTCAGACTCGTGAACCTCGGCATGCCGGTATTCGTCGCCGACACGCTCTACTGGCTTCCGCTGGTGTACGGGTCGCTGTACCCCGGTATCTACGTCCTCGCTACCGCCGAGGACACGCCGACGCTCGGGTGGAACGTCCGGGTCGCGGCCGCGTTTCTCCTCCCGAGCGTCTTCCTCGGCGGAGTCCTCGGCCACGTCGAGTACGCGCTACTGGAACCCACCCCGCTGGTCGCTACGCTGACGCCGACGAACGCAGTCGCGGTGGCCGTCGTCATGGTCGGGTTCGTCGCGCTGGTGGAGGAACTCGTCTTCAGGGGTCTCGTCCAACCGACGCTGGTCCACCGAATCGGTACGTGGCCGGGACTGGCGGTGACGAACCTGTTGTTCGGCGCGATGCACTCGGCGTACGCCTCTCCCTCGACCATCGCGTTCGCGGCGGGTCTCGGTCTGGTGTTCAGCCTCGTCTACGAGGCGACGGAGAGTCTGCTCGTCACGACGGCCATCCACGGGACCTCGAACGTCTTTCTGTTCGCAATCGTGCCGCTGTACGGTCCGCTACTCCCGGTCGTGTGAGAACGAAGCGCGCCCGGCGAGGACCGTCAGTCCTGCGCTTGGGCGAGCATGCTGAAGAAGAACGAACTGAAGATGGTCTGGGTGCCGAGGACGATGGCCGTGAACGCGACCATGCTCCGGACCGCGAACGGAACCGTGTCGTAGCCACTCGTGGCCCACTGCGCGACGACGAGGGTCACGTACACGGTGCCGATGCTGTACAGCAGGAGACCCATGCTGGCCCCGTGTTCGAGTTTGAACTTGGCACGAATCCAGTTGGTGATGAAGTCGCGGGGGCGCTTGATGGGGTCGGCCGCGATGGAACTGAACACCGCGAGCGTCGCAATCTGGAAGCCGATGATGGTCAGCAGGCTCCCGGCAATCATGGAGTTGATGCCCAGCGTGGCGTTCCCGAGTCGGGCGTCGGCCAGCGTGAGCGCCATCGTGAGGACGCCGAACAGGAAGAACGCGAGACCCGGCACCGAGAAGAGATAGCTCGGCGCGTTGATGAGCATGAACTTGACGTGTCGCCACCCGTCGCGGAAACTGTCGAGGGTAGCCTCGCCCTCGCGTTCGTGGTAGGTTATCGGAACCTCCTCGATTCGCAAGCCCTTGGCGCTGGCCTCCATAATCATCTCGCTGGCGAACTCCATCCCGTCGCTCCGGAGGTCAAGTCGGTCCAGTACCTCGCGGTCGATGACGCGGAAACCGCTGTGAGCGTCGCTGACGCCCGCGTCGTAGAAGACGTTCAAGAACTTGGTGAGAAGCGGGTTCCCGACGTACTGGTGGAGCGGGGGCATCGCGCCGGACTTGATTTTGCCGTCGAGACGACTTCCCAGAACCATGTCGGCGTCTCCCTCCCGGACGAGTTCCAGCAGTTTCGGGAGTTCCTCGAAGTCGTAAGTCGTGTCGGCGTCGCCGATGACGACGTAATCGCCTCGTGCGCGCTCGAAGGCGTACTTGTACGCGTAGCCGTAACCCATCCCGTCGGGCGTGACGACTCGCGCGCCGAGTTCGGCCGCGATTTCGGGCGTTCGGTCGGACGAACTGTCGCTGACTATTATCTCGCCCGTAACGTCGAGTTCGACTAGCGCGGACTTCACCTGCTCGATACACTTTCGGACCCCGGCCTCCTCGTTCAGCGTGGGCATGACGACGCTGAGAGTCGGCCGCGGTCCGTTCTCCGAAGACACGAGAAGTTCGTCGGCCGTGGCCGTGCCCGGCGCGTCGCGTTCCGTGTCGGTCGTAGACGGGTTCGCGGTGCGGTTCGCTTGCATCTGGTCGGTCATGTTCGGTTCTCTATCTCGACACCTGCTGGTGGTTGCTCGCCGACCCGACTAGCTCCGGGCGTGAGCAGACCCCCGGTCGTGCCCGCCCGAAAAATATTGATTTTATTACAAATGGCATCCAACGTTTATCAGGCCCTAATTATCCGACTATGCTCTCGTTAGCATATTTAAATCTACTGGAACCATAAAATATTACATACTCTACCTGTTTCGTCACGTGATGTCCCCCGCGACGAGAGTTGTTCGGAACGATGGCGGAACGGCCGCCGCTGGCGAGGACCGTCGGGCCGGAAAGTGTGACAGCCGTCGTCTCCGTCTCGGAACCGAATGATTTTCGTCAGCGAACTCATAGGCCCAATCAGTGACACGCCTCCCAGACTGGCTCGGAACCGGGCACGAGCGCCGCGCTAAACTGTTCGCGTGCTTCGCGGTCGTCAGTCTCGCAGTTGCGACCGTCGGCGTTCTCGCGGCCCCGGACCAACCGCGCGTAACCGTCGCCGACGAATCGCCCGAGAACAACACTCTCGTCGCGTTGCAGGGGTACAAAAACGAGGGGAGAGCGGTCGAACTCTCGCCCGAGGGGGCAGTCGTCTGGGAGTACGACGACCCCGACGACGTGTTCGACGTGGAAGCGCTCGGTCCCGACCGAGTGCAGGTCTCGACCGCCGACGAGCGACCGGACGCCGAGTGTCCGGCGCGCTACCGCAACGACGGGTTCGAGAACTGCGTCCTGAACAGTCTCCGGGTCGTAGAGCAGTCGAACAACGAAGTCGTCTGGAACTACTCGTGGTACGACGCGGAACTCCACGAACACGAACTCCACGACGCCGACCACTACACCGTGGCGAACGGCACGGACCGGTGGGTCTTGGTGGACATGGGCAACGACCGCGTGTTCGCGGTGAACCGCCAACACGAAATCCTCTGGGAGTGGAACGCCACCGACACCTACGAGATGCCCGACAGGATGGGTCCGGAGAGCGACTGGACCCACATGAACGACGTTGACCGCCTCCGTCCGGGCGTCTTTCAGGTCAGCCTCCGGAACTTCGATACCGTCATCGAACTCCACGTCGAGAACGGGTCGAGTCCGGACGAACGCGACGTGACGGTGAAACCGGTCGTCGGCCCGAACCAGTTCGCCGGGAAGGGCGACGTACTCTACGAACAGCACAACCCCGACCGACTCGCCGACGGTCACTTGCTGGTCGCCGACAGCGAACACGACCGAGTGGTCGAACTGAACCGGTCGGGCGAAATCGTCTGGGAGTTCGGCGGGAGCGCCACCCTGAACTGGCCGCGGGACGCCGACCGCTTCTCGAACGGCCACACGCTCGTCACCGACTCCTACAACGACCGGGTGGTCGAAGTGGACGAGAACGGCGACATCGTGTGGGCCGTCGAGACCGGCGGACTCCCCTACGAGGCCGACCGACTCCCCGGCGAGGGGAGTAGCGACCGACCGACGGCCACCGACGCGGACCTCGCCGACGGCGGCCGGGAGTCCGTCGTGGAACGCTACCTCGGCTACGCCGTCGCCATCTCGAAGTACGTCCTCCCGACCGGGATGGGCGGACAGGTCGTCCCCCTCGTGTTGGCGGTCGTCTCGCTTCTCGGCGCGGCGATTGAGGGCGTCCGGTGGCGCGGAATTCGGGGGTAGGGCAGGGGACGAAATTTTTCGGCTCGCTTGCGGGGCCGTGGTACAGCAAGAGCATCTGGTCGTCGGTGCCACGGGTTCGGTCTCGAAAGGGCCGCCCGCTCGCGGTTCCGCGAGCGGGCGGGCTTTTTCCACCCACGGCGGTCGTTCGGCCGAGCGCTCACCGGTGGCTCTGGGGCCACTGCTCGGAACGACGCTCGCACGCTCGGCGCTGGAGACTGTTTTCTAAACGTTTGAGATAGAGATATACTGCTAAGAGAAATGACTACCCACGTCTAAGACTACAAAACTTGTCTCTGACAGGTGCCACAGAGGTTCTCTTCTTTCACGTCCACTTCGCGGACGGTCGGCGAGAAGTTCATCACGCACCGCTTGTTGTCGCAGTGTTCGAGACCGAGCGTGTGACCTATTTCGTGGACGACCTCCTTGCGAACCCGGTCGGAGAAGATTTCGGTGGCGCTCTGGTTCGAGAATCCGCCGTCGCTCGAAGTCTGGAGTCGGTAGGTCGAGATGACACTTCCGTTGCCGTCGAGGTACGCCAGACCGAAGACGTAGTTTCGGCGGCGGTAGAAGAGGTCTTTCGGCGTGATAGCGATGTTCTTCTCGCCGGAACCGATGCGGCCCGCGAGTTCGATGAACTCCTCGGCGCGGTACTGGTCGCGTTTCTCGTCGTGTGCCCCGGTGGGGACCGACTGGGAGTCGTGAATCGTGACTTCGCAATCGTAGACGGAACGCAGAGCAGTCGAGGCTTGCCGCTTGACCTGCGCGGACACGTCCCCGACCGGGACGACATCAACGAGCATGGGAAACACTATGCGGGAGCGGCCCATAAACTTCCCGCCATGCGACACCGGACCAATCGGGCGCTCATCGGTCGTCTCTCGGAGTTCGAACGCCTCGTGGAGGTGGGCGTCGGAAACCGGACCGACGTGGCGGCCGGACTCGCAGACGCCGGGAAACGAGTCGTTGCGACCGACGTACACCCCCGCGAAGTGCCCGATGGCGTCCGCTTCGAGCGTGACGACGTGTTCGACCCCGACCCGGCGGTCTACCGGGACGCCGAGGCGGTCTACGCGCTGAACCTCCCGCCGGAACTCCACCGGCCGACGCTGGAAGTCGCCCGACGCACGGACGCCGCCTTCCTGTTCACGACGCTCGGCGGCGACCAACCCGCGATTCCGGTCTCCCGCGAGACGATTCCGGGCGAGACGGTTTTCATCGCGCGGGAGTAACGGAGTGAGAACTGTCTGGAACGGCAAAACAGAACGTAACCGGGACGAGGGTTACTCGTCTTCGTCGCCCGGACGGCGGCCCTTCGAGACGACTTGGCCGTCGAAGACGATGCGTGAGACCCGTTTCCGTCTGTCGTCTTCGCTTTCGATTTCGCTCATTCGTGTTCACGAATACCTCCTATAGAGTGAAATAGGTTGACATTCGTACTCAAGACTCGAAAACGACCGGCGGGACCATTCACCCGCCACACCGCTTATTGCCGAACCAGTTCAAATCGGGGCGTGACCGTCGCTCCCGACCCCGCAGAGATTTTCGACCGGGCGGTCGAGGAGGGCGAGCGCCGCCTCGACCAGTCGCTACTCGAACTCGTCGCGACCAGTTTCATCGCCGGGTTCACCGTCGTCTTCGGCGTCGTGGCGCTCGGCATCGTGGAGGCGCTCGTCGAACCGCGCTACGGCCACGGTGCCGCCAAACTCGCGGGGTCGCTCGCGTTCGGTGTCGCGCTGGTCTTCCTCGTCGTCGGCCGGACCGAACTCTTCAACGAGAACTTCTTCGACCCGGTTGCGAAGGCAGTCGCGGCCGACGACTCGTGGCTGGTCGGCCCGCTCGTCCGCCTGTGGACCGTCACGTTCGCGCTCAACTTCGTCGGCGGTAGTCTCTTCGTCGCCGTCCTGTCCGTCGAGGGCGCGCTTCCGACCGGGACGCCGGACGCCCTCGTCGGTTTCGCCCACGAGTTCGTCCACCGCCGGACGCAGGCCGAGTTCGTGAAGGGCATCGTCGGCGGGACGCTGGTCACTCTGCTGTCGTACCTCCTCGAAGCGGTCGACAGCGTGGGGAGTCGAATCGCCTTGGCCTACGTCGTCGGCGTTCTCCTGACGCTCGGCGTCTTCGACCACGTTATCGTCACGATGCTCCACGTCGTCTTCGGCATGTTCCTCGGCGCGAGCATCGGTCTCGGCGAGTTGGCCGTGACGACGGCCGTCGTCACGGCCGGAAACCTCGTCGGGGGTCTCGGGTTGGTGACGCTCACGCACGTCGCCCAGTGGAAGGGTGCCCGCGAGTCCGACGGGTGACGACCGAGCGAACCGGCGTCGTCCGGTACCGCGCGACATCGCCGGGTAAGTGATACGTCAACACGACCCTAACCTTATACTCTCGAACCGTGTAGTCATCTCATGGGCACCTGCAAGCGATGTGGCGAGAGAATGACGGGCGACCGAAGTTGCTCGTACTGCGGCAACACCTACTGCCCGGAACATCAACTGCCCGAGAAACACGACTGTTCGGGCGTCAAAAACTGGGACACCGAGGGCGAGCGCTTCGACAGCGGATTCGGCAAGTCCGACGACTAGCTTCCCACCGCGACCCGCCGCGACGGACGACTCAGGATTTTCGAGCGGTCACGATTTCGGCGGCGTGCCGGTGGGGTTCGCCGCCGGAGTCGTCGTCGAAGACGAGCGCCGACTCGTCCAACACGTCCCAGTCGTCGTAGTAGCCCCGGAGTTCGCCCTGCTCGTAGAAGTGTTCGTTGTCGCCCCAGTCCGGCGGCGTCGGAACCTCGGGATGGTCCACGAACGCGAAGACGGCGTGGACGCCCCCCGGTCGGGTCGCCTCGTGGAAGTGGTCGAACTGCGCGGCGCGGTTCTCGGGCTGGAGATACTGGACGGTCCCGATGGAGTAGAACAGGTCCACCGTCTCGGGGAGTTCGAGGTCGTTCACGTCGCCGACTCGGGTCCGGACCTCGACATCCCGGTCGGCGGCGAGTCGCTCGGCCTTCTCCAGTCCTTCCGCGATTGGGTCGATGGCGTAGACCGTCGCGCCTCGCTCGGCGAAGAACACCGCGTCTCTCCCCTCGCCCGCGCCCACGTCCGCGACGACTGCTTCCTCGGGGTCGGCGAGGTGGCCGAGCGCCGTCTCCGCGAGGTCGTTGGGTTCCGTCCCCCAGTAGTAGTCGTCTCGGCCGTACAACTCGCCGAGTCTGTCGTGGTCCATGCGACGACTCCGACCGACCGAGCTAGAAGTGTTGCGGTTTCCGTCGGAAGACCCTTGAGCGCCGATTCACTACCACCTCGCATGCAAGCAGACGCGGTCGTGCTGGACATCGACGGAGTAGTCGTGGACGTGGCCGACTCCTACCGGCGGGCAATCGTGGAGTCCATCGCGCACGTCTACGGCGACACCATCGAGAAGGAGGCCATCCAGTCGTTCAAAGACGCTGGCGGGTTCAACAACGACTGGGAACTCACCTACGCCGCGGCGCTGTTCGTCCTCGCGCGCCGCGAGGGACTGGAGACGGACCTCGAAACGTTCACCGACCGAATCGCGGCGCGCCGGGCCGCCAGCGACGACGCCGAATCCGCTGACGGACTCGACGCCGCCGAAGCGGTCGTGGACGACGCGCTGTCGCCGGAGGCAAGCGAGCGCGCACGGGCCGACTGGGACCCCGAGCGACTCCGCGATGTCTTCCAGCGACTCTACCTCGGCGCGGACCTCTACGCCGACATCGAGGGCGCGGACTCCGACCCCGGCGGCGCGGACTCGGAACTCGACGCACCGGGATTCATCCACGACGAACCCGTCCTGCTCGAATCCGAGACGCTCGACGCCCTCGGCGACCGACCGCTCGGCATCGTCACCGGACGGCCCGCGGACGAGGCCGACATCGCCCAGCGACGGGCGAATCTCGACGTGCCCGACGACCGGCGGTTCACGATGGACGACTGGGAGCAGGGCAAGCCCCATCCCCACGCGCTGGTCACGCTAGCCGGGCGATTCGACGCGGACGCGGTGGTCTTCGTCGGCGACACCTTAGACGACGTGAAGACCGCCCGAAACGCCGACGACGAGGACCCCGGCCGCGAGTACGTCGGCGTCGGGGTGCTGACCGGCGGACTGACCGGCGAGGAGGGCCGCCGGAAGTACGACGAGGCGGGCGCGGACGCCGTACTCGACTCGGTGAACGACCTCCCGGACCTGCTGGAGTAGGGTTTTATCCGGCCGCCGTACGCTGACTTCGGACATGGATTGGTCCCGACTCGGGGGCGCGGTTCCCGACGCCCTCGTGATTTCGTTCGTCCTCGGTGCGATTCTCTCGCCGCCCGACCCGTTCACCCAGTTGCTGTACGTCGGCCCGACGTTCGTCGTCGCACTGCTGGCTCTCTCCCGGTACGGCCAGCGGTCCGTCGGTCCGTGGTGGCGTCGGTACCTCGTCTTCGTGGGCGGTACCGTCGTGGTTGCAATCGCCGGGGGCGCGCTAGCGCTCGCGGTCGGCCGCGCGGACGCCTCGGGCGTCCGCGCGGCGTTCACGCTGGCCGGGGTCGGGTTCGGCGCGTGGCTGGCGTACTTCGGCGGATGGGCCGCGCTGACGAGTCGAGACCCGTAGCGTCCGCGGCCGCACGGCCGCGGACGCAGGCCCACGACCGCTCGCGCCCGACGGTCGTTCCCGACGCGCGCCGGAATATCTGTACGTTGCTAAAAGCAATAAATAGTTGTCTTAGAAAGTTCTATAGAATTTCCCGCCGTGACCTCGCACGTTGCCGGAGTCAGGAAACCTTACTTTCCGTCCGCCCGGAGTAGCGGGTATGCGAATCGCACTGCTCGGCGGGACCGGCGACATCGGACAGGCCCTCGCGCTCCGGTGGGCGCGAGACACCGACCACGAGATTCTCGTCGGGTCCCGAGACCCCGAGAAGGCCCGCGGGAAGGCCGACGAGTACGAGACCGAACTCGACAGTCTGGGCGTCGAGCGCGAAATCAAGGGGTTCGCCAACGAGATGGCGGCCGACCGGGCGGACGTGGTGGTGCTGGCGGTGCCCGCGTTCCACGTCAAAGACACCGTAGAGGCCGTCGCCGACCGCATCGAGGACGCCGACGTGCTGGTCTCGCCTGCCGTCGGGATGAACCGCGACGAGGACGGCTTCCACTACAAGCCCCCGAAGGCCGGGAGCGTCACCGAACTGGTCGCCGACGTTGCGCCCGAGGGCGTTCCGGTCGTCGGTGCCTTCCACAACCTCTCGGCCGACCGGCTCGCCAACCTCGACGTGGAACTCGACCTCGACACGCTGGTCGTCGGCGACGACGAGGACGCGGTGGAGACCGTGCGCCAGTTGGCCGACCAAATCGACGGCCTCCGGGCGCTTCGGGCGGGTAGCACGGCCAACGCCGCGGAAGTCGAGAGCATGACTCCTCTTCTCATCAATATCGCGGTAGAGAACGAGGGTATGCACGACGTGGGCGTGACGTTCGAGTAGCGCGCCGGAACCGGCGCGGCCGACTTTTTTGAACTCACTCCGCCTCTACCGGCGGTTAAGCCGGTCTTACTCCGGTCGATAGGAACCCGCACACGAGAAATCAAGCGTTGAGACGCCTCGATACGCACCCTGTTACACCGACACGGTTATATGGGTGGTGTGCATTAGCATACCATGTATGGCGACCGCACCGACCGGCGACGACGTTTTCGACGAATTCCTGTCCGAGCGTGGCCACGAAACTGAGACTGTCGGCTGGCAGGAGGACTACAACAAGAAACAGTGTCCGGAGTGCGGCGGACTCCACGATACGTCCGCGAGCGAATGTTCGGTATGCGGTTGGCGACCGTAGTTTCGGTCGCGTCACTCTCGCTGTCGTACAGCGCGCGAGTATCTGACCTGCAACACGTTTTTTCGACGTTCGATGCGGCGCAAGCGGCGACAATCGGTTTCCGACTACGGACCCTACAGCACGTATGGTCCGATTCTCGACGCTCGTCATCCTCGCCGGAGTCGTCCTGTTGTTCGTGCCGATTCCGCCGATTGCGACCATCCTCGGAATCGTCACGATTGCGGTCGGCGTCCTGATGCGATGGCTCGGGTGACGCTCGCTCGGCGAACGCCCACGTCGAGAGCAGGTGCCATCGTCCCCATCGGGGGGTTCCGGACTTCATGCACCCGGCGGGGAAGGTCTCGAAGTAATCAGTAAGACATAATTATAAAATATTTGTTTTTACAGTCAGGAACCGTATTCAGGCGTTGTATCCGGTAGAATCGGCCGTTCGAGACGTTCGAGTCAGTGTCGATAGAAATATAGTGTAAGATTTCCGTAGTGGCACAAGAGAAATGCCTGAGTGCCAGAACTGTGGGTCGTTCGTGACGGACGCCTACGCGCGAGTATTCACCCCGCGCGAGGTAGACAACCCGCGAGTGTGCCCCGAATGCGAAGACAAGATTCGAGACGGAAGCGAAGTGCGCGAGGCGCGGTCGCCCAGAAACACTTCGTAACGCCCTGTAGACACCGTTCTCCTTCCGAAACGGCAGTCCCCGCGTAGCCCCGCGACCCTCCCGTCGAACGGTCGCTCCGATTCACATCGTTTTATGAGTGCGGGGACCATGGGGTGGTGTAATGAGTCAGGACACGGACGAACGTGTGACCCGACTGTTCGGTGGTCCCGGAAGCGGGAAAACCACCGAACTGCTCGACCGGGTCGAAGCTCTACTCGACAAGGACGGCGTCGGCGTCAACGACATTCTGCTGGTCTCGTACACCCGAGCGGCCGCTAACGAGGTCCGCGAGCGTCTCGCCGAACGCCGGGACCTCAACCCGCGTTCGCTTCAGGGGTCGGTCTGCACGATGCACGCGAAAGCCTACGAACTGCTCGACCTCTCGCGGAGCGACGTGGTGGGCGAGTCCGACAAGAAGGAGTTCTGCGAGGACTTCGGCATCGAGTTCGAAGACGAGTACAGTGGCGCAGGTCGTCGGACCGCACGCTCTACCACGCTCGGCAACAAGATAATCGCCACCAGCCAGTGGCTTCAGCGGACCCGCCGGGACGTGTCCGACTGGTACGACGTGCCCTTCCAGTGGAACGACGAGGAGGTTCGCCTGCCGCCGGACATCGACCCCAACGCTCAAGAGGGCAACAAGTACACTCCGACGTGGCCCAGCGACGACGACCGACTCGACGTGCCCGAGGCCATCCGCGGGTGGCGCAACTACAAGGGCGAGAACGACCTCGTTGGCTTCGCAGACATGCTCGAACGGGTCCGCCAGCGGTCGCTCCTCCCGAACGTCGATTACCTCGTCATCGACGAGTTTCAGGACATCACCAGCCTCCAGTACGACGTGTACGAGGAGTGGAAACCCCACATGGAGGAAGTCCTCATCGCGGGCGACGACGACCAAGTGGTCTACGCGTGGCAGGGCGCGGACCCCAAACTCCTGCTCGAAGAGGAAGGCAACGACGTGATTCTCGACACGTCCCACCGCCTCCCCTCCGAGATTCTGCAAGTCGTCCAACAGGAAGTGCGTCACATAGACGAGCGCCAAGAGAAGAACCTCTCGCCGCGCAAGGAGGGCGGGACGGTCGAACAGGTCGATAGCCCGTCGATGCTCGAGCTCGTCCGGAACGTCAGGTACACCATCGAGGAACACGACGGCACCCTGATGATTCTGTTCCGGGCGCGCTACCAGATGTTCCGGTTCATCGACGAGTTCATCGACGAGGGCATCCCGTTCAAGTGTCTGACCGACCAGCGGATGTGGACCGACCGACTCCAGCAGTACGTGGACGCCGTCGAGAAGGTCGAGAACGACGACCCCATCACGGCGCTTCAGGCCCGACGCCTCGCCGACATGCTTCAGGACTCTGCGTTCGGCACCAACGAACGCGACGAGTTGTTCGACGCGATAGACGACCGAAAGGAGGAAGCGGAGACGGACGACCTCGCGGAAATCGAGGTCGAACCCGACTTCGTGACCGACTTCGCGCCGTTCATGCCGGGTCCGGCCTCGGCCGCCGACATGGTGCGGAAGGTCACGAGTTTCCAGAAGAACTCGATGCGGGCCTACTTCCAGAGCGACTATCAGGGCATGGCCGCCGACCGGGTGCGCCTCGGCACCATCCACTCCGCGAAGGGCCGCGAGGCCGACCACGTGTTCGTCGCTACGGACCTGACCGAGAAGGTGGTAGAACAGATGGCCGCCACGGTGGACGGCGAAGTGGACGGCGAGGAGTTCACCTCCACGACCGACCCGGTGCCGGTGCTGACCGACAACGAGCGACGGGTGTTCTACGTCGGGATGTCTCGCGCGCGCGAACGTCTCGTCATCATGGAGAATCTGGTCGGCGGCGCGCCGACCCTGCCAATCGACGTGTTGCTCTACAACGAGCGAAACGAGAAGGACCTCGAAGACGCGCTGGCGGAAGTCTCGGAAGCGACGCCGCAGTGAGACGCGGGTAGCGTAGCGCACTGCGACCCCTTTCTCTCGATTTCGACCGGACGCACGAACTACTTCGACCGACCACCCGGCGCGCGCGAGCGCGACCCGCGAGTGGTCGCGCCCATCCGCGCGAGGGACGAGTAGCGCAGGCCGTAGGCCGAGCAACGCAGGCGGTTGGGGAGGTGTGAGGTTCGCGGTTGCGGTGCCGTGCGGTCTGATTGGTTCAAGCCTGTAGCTAGCTCTCTTTAAATCGCCTCTGTCGTTGCCGTCGCTTCCCTTCGAGAAACGCTAGCCATCCCGACGCAAGCAGTCGAAGCCACCGACAAAATCGCCGAAACGGCGTGACTCACTCCTCGTCGTCCGGCGTCTTCGCCACTTTCCCGACCGTCTTGCGCGCCACCGCGCCGGGAACGTCGGTCGGCGTCGTCAGGTACTCCTCTAACACGACCATCATGACCGCGACGACAAGGAATCCGCCGCCGAGGATGGTCTCGCCATCAAGGAGGAACTGGACGCCGAGCAGACCGACCGGAAGCGCGAAGACGAGCGTCGCCGCGAGTTGGAGCGTACCGATGATGCCCGGTTTGTTCATCACCTGTCGGTTCCGGGCGGGCGGTCAAAAACCCCGCGGGCGAACGTCGCGAGACGGCTTCATGTTTCCCTAAGCAATAGTAGTATTTGTTTGATAACTCTACATAATTCCTTAAGCATTGAAAAGGTAGTCGTTCGGAGGTTCGCGAGATGTTCAGAGACCGCGACAGCGCAACACCTCGTTCGGGACTGCGTGACCACCGACCGCGACCGCATTGCGACGGCACCGCGACTGCGACCGCAGGAGTATCTGGGAAGCTAGCTACTCCGTGAGCCAATCAGACCGCACCGCACGGACCTCACGCCTCCCCAACCTCGTCGGCCGCCGGAGGCGGCCGACTCCCTCGCGCGGATGGGCGCGCCACGGAGGCGCGCCCGCGCGCGCCGGGTGGAGTAAGATTGGGGCACGCCCCGGCCGCCGTTCACGGCCCGATACGCCGCACGAGACGCCGAGAAAGTCCGTAGCGTCGGCGGTGGTCGTCGTCCAGCGTCGAACGCTCGCGCGACCCCTCGCCGACTCCGCAATCCTTTTCACCCGACGAGACCCACAAATCTGGTATGTTTACCGGAATCGTTGAGGAGTCGGGCGCAGTGCGGGACGTGACCGTGACCGACGAGGGCCGTCGCCTCCGCATCGAGGGCGAGGAAGTCACCGGGGACCTCGAACGCGGCCAGAGCATCAGCGTCAGCGGCGTCTGCCTGACCGTCGAGGAGTTCGGCGACGACTGGTTCGAGGTGTTCCTCGCCAGCGAAACCGTCGCAAAGACCTACCTCGGCGAAGTCGAGGCTGGCGACCCGGTGAACCTCGAACGCGCGATGCCCGCCGACGGGCGCTTCGACGGCCACGTAGTGCAGGGTCACGTCGATACGACCGCCGAGGTCGTGGCCGTGCGCGAGGTCGGCGAGGACTGGGAGTACGAGTTCGCCGTCCCCGAGGGGTTCGGCAGATACGTCGTGGACAAGGGGTCGGTGACGGTGGACGGCATCAGTCTCACGGTGGCCGACCGCGGTGACGACGCCTTCTCGGTCGCCATCATCCCCGAGACCCGCCGCGTGACCAACCTCTCGGAGAAGGAACCCGGCGACCCGGTTCATCTGGAGGTGGACGTAATCGCAAAGTACGCCGAACGACTGCTCGACGACGCTGGCTTCGAAGTCGGCGGCGCAGAAGTCCTCGGGACGCCCGAGCGGTGACGAATCGGGATAGAGGGGGCTACTCGGAGTCGCCTTCGGGATACTGACTTTCGGTACGTCGTCCCTCCGAGGCGTCCGCGGCGCGCCGACTCTCCGAGTACCCCTCGGAGGTCTCGTAGTCCCCTGCGCCGTCGGTCGATTCCTCGAAGTCGGCCCGGTCGCGTCCGACGCTTTCGTCCGCGAAACTGACGCTCGTACCCATGTCCACCTGCCGGTAGGCGTTCCGGTAGTGCGAGAGTTTCCGGTAGAGCAGGTAGCCGAACACGCCGTCGTAGACGACGACGAACCCGAGGAACGCCACGCCCGGTGCGACAGCGAGTCCCAACGCGTCGAGGAGCGGGTTCAGGTACGTCACCAGCGAGTTGTAGGTTCCGTGGATGAACGCCGCGATGAGCAGGCCCTTGACCACGATGGGACCGGCGTTCTCCCGGTTGAACTTGGCGAGACCGAGATAGTAGCCAGCGAACGCCGAGTAGATGACGTGACCCGGACCGGCCAGCAGGCGGACCGCGGCGGTCTGGCCCGCCGACGCGATTTGCTGAGAGCCGATAGTGCCCACGTCGGCGATGCTCTGGGTGATGTAGATGGCGTTTTCGATGGTGGCGAAGCCCAGTCCAGCCATCGCGCCGTACACCGCGCCGTCGATAACCGCGTCGAATCGGTCGCTCCGGAAGGCGTAGAGCCGAATCGCCAGCCACTTCACCACCTCTTCGACCGGCGCGACGACTAGATAGAAGAACAGCACCATCCCGACGACCGGAACGAGCGTAATCGCGCCCGCCAGCGTGTTGATGATGGCGGCGAATCCCGCGAACAGCACGCCGAGCAGGAACGTCGCCACCAGAAGCGAGAGCGGTTCGGAAGTCGTCACGTCGGCGTACCAGATGTAGGCGGCGAGACCGAACGCCGGGACGACCGACATGAGGACGAACGCGCCGATTATCGGGTCGCTGATGGCCGCCAGTCCGGTCAGCGCGAACTGGGCGACGAGGATGACGAGCGCGAGTAGGACGACGATTACGTGGCCCAACCGACGTAAACTGCGATACACCCCGCCTGACAACTTGTCGAGCCAACTCCGGGACTCCCACGTGGCGATGTCGTAGAGGTCCGCCGAGTCGGTCGCACCTTCTTCTATCGGGTCGCGTTCCATCGCTCGACGTTACGAATCCCAGAACCAATTATCTGGCTCCCGAAGGACCTTTGATTCCTTAATTGTGATAATACACCATTAAGACTCTCAGGGGAACGCTTAACAACCAGAATCGGCCAGATATTTTGACAAGATGACGTACCGAAGCGAAAGTCGAGGACTCCTGTACACAGCACCGCCGAGCGGCGACGAGAACGACGAGAACGACGAGATTGCGCAAGCAGAGGAACCCGCCGAGGAAGAGCGCGAGATGCCCGACCTCGGAACGACGAGCGCCACCACCGACGCCAACTGGACCGGCACCGTCCCCGCCGACGACTGAGAGACTCTCCCGAATCGCTACACCGAAGGCACCGCCGCCCGACCGTTCTCATATGAGCTTCGACCCCCGCACGCGACGCGCGCTACGCGAGGCGGGCGTCTCCGAAGACGCTCTCCGAGAGGCGTCGGACGCCGCGGCGTCCGACGCCGAGCGAACGGCCGGGACGATTGAATCGTTCTTCGAGGACCGGGATGTCGTCTACTCCGACATGGACCTGACCCACAGCACTTCCGAGTATCCCGAACACGCGGTCGAGTACGCCGACCTGTTCACCCACAGCGCCGACGTACGCGGGTGGCTTCGGTTCGACTCGTGGGGCGTCTACGTCGAGGGCGGCCGGGTGCTGAGCGACGAGGTGGTCGAGTTGACCCTCGGCCCGACGGTCCACGAGCGAGTCCGGTTCGCAACCGACCGCGAGGAACTATGACCGGCGTCCGCATCCGCGGTATCTACACCACCGCGCTGACCCAGCGTCTCCGCGAGTCGTTCGAGGTGGTGCAGGCCTCGCCACCCATCCGGCGGCGCTTCGACGCGAACTTCCCGAGTAAGGAGTACGACGCCAGCGTCGGGACCACGGACGACCGGCAGGGCGCGGGCGTGACCGGCGACCCCGAGGCGGTCGAAGCGGTCGCCGAGAACCTCGCCGAAGTCGGCGTGGACGCCTTCCGATGGTCGGACCCGGCCCCGCGCGGGGCGGTCTTCGACGCCGCGGTGAGCGACACCCTCGGTGGCGGCGCAGTCGTGGACCTCGGCGACCGAGAGGGCTACCTCTCGTTCGGCAGAATCGACCGGCGAATCCACGAGGGCGACCGAGTTCGGGTGCAGGTCCACGACGCCGCGCCGCCGTGGGCCGACCACCGGCCCGACCTCGGCACCGAGATACAGGCGTTCGGCGGAGTCGCCAGCCTCTCGAAGGGCATCGACAAGGTGGTGGCCTCCGGCGACGAGGCGACCCGGACCGAACTCGCCCGGACGACCCAGATGCTCCCGACCGAGGTACCCGACGACTGGGGCGTCCGGTGGGAGTACGCCGCCGAGGACGCGGGCATGGACGCGATGGACGACGCCCTCGGCCGGGCAGTCGCGCAGGCCGAGACCATCGACGCCGCGCTCGCGGACGCGCCCGACTCGCCCGAGGACGCCGAGGGCGGCGACGTGCCCCGGAGACTCGCCGCGCCCGAGACGACGACGTGGTGCTGGTTCGGCCGCGAGTCCAGATTCGGCTTGGACGAGGCCCGCCGCGAGGTCACGACCACGATGCCGGGCCACCACCGGGTGAAGGCCGCCCGCGCCTCGGCCAGCGCCGCGGTGGACTTCGTGGAAGACCTCTGGGCCGAGACCGAGGGTCCGGCCGACGGCGACGACTTTCCGACGGGCGCGGCCCTCCGGCAGTTCGGGCCGAGCGAGGGCGACCGCCTCGAAATCCGCCACGGCAAGCCCGACGGCCGGTGTTTCTCGCTCGGCCGCGGCGAGGTCACGCAGTGTTCCCCCGGCGAGGGGAAGGTCACGGTCCGCAGACAGATGTCGGGCCGAGGGACCTACGACGCACTCGGCACGACGCGCGAGTCCGGCGACGTGGCGGTCACGAAGTTCCGCGAGGGCCGGTGGTGGTATCCGACGGTCTACCGGAGCGAGGACGGCGCGAAGAAGGGAACCTACGTCAACGTCTGCACGCCCGTCGAACTGTTCCCCGACGCGGCGCGCTACGTGGACCTCCACGTGGACGTAGTGAAGTTCCCCGACGGCGAAGTCGAACGCGTGGACGACGACGAGTTAGACGAGGCGGTCGAAGACGGTTACGTCGCTCCGGAGTTGGCCGAGAAAGCCCGAAGCGTGGCGGGTAGGGTCGAGCGCGCCCTGAAGTAGAAGTCGGAGCGTCAGCGAGTGAGTTTCTCTCGACTGACCTTCACGCCGGTCGGGGTGACGAGAATCTGGTCGTCGCCTTTCTGTACGATGTCGCCGTCTACCTCGCGGGCGACCTGCTGGAGTTCGTTGGTGATTCGCTCTACGGTCGTGTCTTCGGTCCGTAGGCGGGTGATGTCGGCGACCACGAGGTCGCCGTCGTAGATAGCGTCCTTGATGGCGATTACGTCCTGCTGGCCCTGTATCTCGGCGATGTGGACCTGCATCGCGGCGTCACCAGACGCCGTGTCGAAGTCGTCGAGATTGAGTTCCACGTAGTCCTCGGCAGTGTGTGCGTCCCGGTCGCCGAGGATTTTGTTCATGAAGCCCATAGGGATATGGGCCGAGCGAAGCGGTATAGTTCTTACGTCAGACGGAAGTCCGTCGTCGTCACGCCCGAACCCGTAAAATTCGTCACTGAATCAATTATATTATGCGTCTTATGGAAACACTTAACATGGTTCGGCGTAGTTTACTACCAGATGGCTGATAATAGAAACGGCGTTTCGAGACGTAACGTGCTGAAAATCGCTGGCGGGTCGATAGCGGCGGCCGGACTCGCCGGACTCGGGAGTGCGAGCGGCGAAGTCGAAGTCAACGTCGGATTCTCGTCCGAGCGCGGCCGACAGGAGACCCTCGACAAGGCGAACGAGACGGTCCGGGAGTTCGACTCCATCGATGTCGTGACCGCCAAGATGCCCGCAGTGGCGGCCAAGGGCCTCCAGAACAACCCCAACGTGCGCTACGTCGAAGAGAACGGCACGGTGGAAGCGCTGGCCCAGACCCTGCCGTGGGGCATCGACCGCGTGGACGCGGACGTGGCACACAGCAACGGTAACACCGGTAGCGGCGCGGACATCGCCATCCTCGACACCGGTATCGACTCCGACCACCCCGACCTGCAGGCCAACCTCGGCACCGGGAAAGACTTCTCGGGCAAAGGGACGTGGGAGGACGGCGACGGCCACGGCACCCACTGCGCCGGGATTGCGAACGCCGTCAACAACAGCGAGGGCGTCGTCGGCGTCTCGACCGAGGCCACTCTCCACGCTGGCAAGGTGCTTGGCGACGACGGAAGCGGGTCGTTCTCCGACGTTGCCGCCGGTCTCGAATGGGCCGCCAATCAGGGCTACGACGTAGCCAGCCTGAGCCTCGGCGCGAGTTCCGGGTCGACCACCGTCAAAGACGCCGTGGACTACGCCTACAACAACGGCGTGCTGGTGGTCTCTTCCGCTGGCAACTCCGGTCCGTGTAACGAGTGCGTCGGCTATCCGGCCGCCTACAGTAACGCCGTCGCAGTGTCTTCGACCGACAGCGACGACACCCTGTCGAGTTTCTCCTCGACCGGTTCCGAGGTCGAACTCGCCGCACCGGGCGGGAGCATCTACTCGACGTACGCGGGCGGCGGCTACGACACCCTCTCGGGCACGTCGATGTCCTGCCCGCACGTCTCGGGCGCGGGTGCCCAACTCATGGCCAACGGCGCGAGCAACACCGAGGCCCGGAGTACGCTCCAGAACACCGCCGAGGACCTCGGCCTGTCGAGCAACGAACAGGGCTACGGTCTCCTCGACGTTGAGGCCGCGCTCAACGGCGACAGCGGCGGTGGCGGCACGGGCGACACCGCACCGTCGGTCGATTCGCTCAGCGTCAACAACCGGAGCAACGGCGGTTGGGCGCGCTTCGAGGTCAGTTGGAGCGTCTCGGACGCCGACGGGGACCTCGCGTCGGTGGACCTCGCGCTCACCCAGTCCACTACGGTCGATTCCGCGACCACCTCGGTCAGCGGGTCCAGCGCGTCCGGGTCGGACAAACTGCAGGAGAAGAAGGGCAGTGGCACCTACGACGTGACGCTCACCGTCACGGACTCGAAGGGCAACACCGCCACCCAGACGACGACCGTCACGGCCTAATCGAGCGCCGGACCGTCACGACGCCGCGGCGTCGTTCTTTTTTGCGGAACGCTATCGGCATCAGTCCGACGGCCGAGGATGAGGATTCAGACATATTTGCCCATTCTTTAGCAATATATAGTTATGTAGTGAAAACGCAGAATTATGTGTCTCGGGAGCGCGCGACTCTCGGTCGCGCGCTCCCGACCTGCGCGCGAGGAAGGCCGGAGCGTCCATCGACGTTGAGGAGGAGGAGGAGAGCGCCGCCGATTCCTACGAGTACTGATACATCAAAAGAGGCGTAATTCGCCGTCAAGCCCTATAGAACGACTTAATTTCATTCTATTACAGAAATTATTAAGTGTATGGAGATATAATGAAATTATCGATGTCAGAGAAAAACAAGGGTGTTTCGAGGCGTAACGTACTGAAAGTCGCTGGCGGAGCCATGGCCGCGACGGGCGTGGCCGGTCTCGCTGGCGCGAAAGGCAAAGTCGAAGTCAACGTCGGGGTCCGAGGCAAGCGTGCCCGCCGTGCCGCAGAGAACGCGGCCGACCACGTGGTTCGTGACTTCGACTCCCTCGACGTGATGACTATCCGCGCGTCGGCGAAGGCCGTGAAGGGTCTCGCAAAGCGCAAGAACGTGCGCTACGTCGAGAAGAACGGCACGGTGGAAGCGCTGGCCCAGACCCTGCCGTGGGGCATCGACCGCGTGGACGCGGACGTGGCACACAGCAACGGCGACACCGGTAGCGGCGCGGACATCGCCATCCTCGACACCGGTATCGACTCCGACCACCCCGACCTGCAGGCCAACCTCGGCACCGGGAAAGACTTCTCGGGCAAAGGGACGTGGGAGGACGGCGACGGCCACGGCACCCACTGCGCCGGGATTGCGAACGCCGTCAACAACAGCGAGGGCGTCGTCGGCGTCTCGACCGAGGCCACTCTCCACGCTGGCAAGGTGCTTGGCGACGACGGAAGCGGGTCGTTCTCCGACGTTGCCGCCGGTCTCGAATGGGCCGCCGACCAAGGCTACGACGTAGCCAGCCTGAGCCTCGGCGCGAGTTCCGGGTCGTCCACCGTCAAAGACGCCGTGGACTACGCCTACAACAACGGCGTCCTCGTCGTCTCCTCGGCCGGTAACTCCGGACCGTGTAGCGACTGTGTGGGCTATCCGGCCGCCTACAGCAACGCCATCGCAGTGTCTTCGACCGACAGCGACGACACCCTGTCGAGTTTCTCCTCGACCGGTTCCGAGGTCGAACTCGCCGCACCCGGCGGAAGCATCTACTCGACGTATCAGGGTGGCGGCTACGACACCCTCTCGGGCACGTCGATGTCCTGTCCGCACGTCTCGGGCGCGGGTGCCCAGCTCATGGCCAAGGGGCAGACGAACACCGAGGCCCGGAGTACGCTCCAGAGTACGGCCGAGGACATCGGTCTCGGCAGTAACGAGCAGGGCTACGGTCTCCTCGACGTTGAGGCCGCACTCAACGGCGACACCGGCGGTGGCGGCGGCGACTGTCTCGACGCCACCCAGTGGCCGTCGGGAACCGGTTCCAGCGGTGCCGAGAACATCGACACCGTTGCCCTCGGCGGAGATGTCTCGAAGAGTTCGGCGGACAACGCCTACGAGGACTTCACCTGCGCGGGTCCGGTCACGGTCAGCCCCGGCGGGTCGTTCGACATCTCGCTCGACTACTCCGACGGCGGATTCGACAGCCACTACGCGAACGTCTACGTGGACTGGGACCAGAACAAAGACTGGTCCACCGCGACCGAGACGGTCGTCATGCAGGACGTGAGCGACGACACCAGCACGTACACCGCGACGGTCGACGTGCCCAGCGACGCCCCGACGGGCGAGACGCTCGTCCGCGTCCGCCTCAGTTGGAACGCCTTCGACGGCCCGTCCGCAACGGGCGAGTACGGCGAAGTCAACGACTTCACCGTCGAAGTCCAGTAGAGCGACGACACCGACGTAACGCGACGAGCGAGGAGTCAGGTTCCGACCCGTCCCGACTGCCGGGACGACTCATTTTTTGCCGCGCCGTCGATTGCGACGCGGGATTGTCAGTCCGTCACCAATCGGCGAACTCGACTTCTAGCGCAATAGAACGGTGGCGACGTTTCAGACGTTGAACTCGTACAGTTCGTCGCCGACATAGTGAACCGACGAGACGACTTTCCCCTCGCTACCCACCATGTCCGACCCTTCGGTCTGGGCGCGGCCGACGGCCAGCACCTTGCCGTGGGACTCCTCGGCGATGACCACGAGGTCGCCCGACGAGATGTCGTCGTCGGCCTCCACGATGCCGGGGCGCATCACGTCCGCGCCGTCGCTGACGAACGATACCGCCCCCGCGTCCACGGTGACGACGTGGGTCTCGGGCGGGTACTGGTTCGCGCCCCGGACCGTCAGGAAGGGTTCGTCCTCGTAGTAGAGAACCGCGGGGTTGCCGTCCACCAACACGAGGTCGAACTCGGAGTCCTCCAACTCCACGAGTTCGTAGGTGTCGGCGTCCAACTCGACGCCGAGTCGGTCGGCGAGTCGCTGTTCGATGTCGCCCACCTCGTCGCTCCGAAGGTGGTGACGAGATTTGACTTCCATACTCCAACGTATCGCTTCAAGGCTTAATACTCTCGCCTTTCGTACGAACCCGGATTTCAGATAAAGGTAAAAACCCGCCGGTCATACTCCCACCTATGAAGGCAAAGCGCGAGTACCGGGACCGCGAGGAGGTCGAAGTCGCGGTACTCGACGCCCTCGTCGACCGGAACGAGGAGGGGATGACGGTGTTCGAGATTCGCTCGCACGTCGAGTCCGACATCGACGAACTGGAGACCGCGCTGGCCAATCTCAAAGAAGACGACCTCATCACCGCCAACGACGGCGACCACCGGACGCTCATCAAACCCGACGAGCGCGTGATTCCGGACCCCGACGAGGAAGTCGAGGAACCGTCGTTCGTGGACAAGATTATCGAGCGACTACCGCTTTAGTGAAATTTCTTCGGAAGAGGAAGGACTATTCTCGGGAGGGTGACGTTTGGCGAGTTGCTGGCGACAGTAGAACGGTCGGCCAGAAGCTAGCTTCAGACTTGAGCCAAGGAGTTACCGCAACCGCTCCGCACCGCGAGGGCCTCACACCTCCCCAGCCGCTTGCGGTCCTCGGCCACGGGCCTGCGGTCCTCACCCCTCGCGCGGTTGGCGCGGCGACGAGCCGCCGCGCCAGCACGCGCCGAACAGAAAATCCGCCGGGCGCTCGCCGACGGAACGGACCTCGAAATGCGCCGGAGAACGGATGCTCCGCGCTCCCGGATTCCGACCTTTTAATCCCGTCCCGGCCCGAAACCGACGTAGAGATGACTGTCATCGAGGACGAGCAGACCGACCTCGGGGCCGAGTGGACCGAAGTCGGCGACCGGCGAATCCCCGCCGACTACGGCCGACCGGACCGCGCCCACGGCGCGGTCCGGCGGGTCGTCGGCGTCACCGAGATGCCCTACGGCGTGGTCGCCGTCCGCGGCGACGACCGGGTGGAGTACGTGGACAACGTGGTGTCCAACGACGTGCCGACCGAGGACGGCGAGGGTGCCTACGCCCTCCTGTTGGACCCCCAAGGCGGCGTGGAGTTGGACATGTACGTCTACGACGCTGGCGAGCAACTCCTGTTGTTCGTCCCGCCGGGCGAGGCCACCGACCTCGCCGAGGAGTGGCGCGAGAAGGTGTTCATCCAAGACGTGGAGATAGACGTTGCGAGCGACGACTTCGCCGTGTTCGGCGTCCACGGCCCGAAGGCGACCGAGAAGATAGCCAGCGTCCTCAACGGCGCGAGCGCACCGGAGCGACACCTCTCGTTCGTCCGCGGGCGGATGTCGGAGGTGGGCGTCACGGTGATTCGGACCGACGCGCCGACCGGCGAAGAGGGGTTCGAGGTGGTGTGTGCCACCGGCACGACGGTCAACGAAACCGGCGAAGAGCGCGCGAACGCCGAACTCGTCTTCGACGCGCTCCTGACCCAAGGATTGAACGCCGCGCCGTTCGGCAGGCGGACGTGGGAGTCGCTGACGCTGGAAGCGGGGACGCCGCTGTTCGAGACCGAGTTGCGGGGCCGGATTCCGAACGTCGTCGGTCTCCGGAACGCGGTGGATTTCGAGAAAGGATGTTTCGTCGGCCAAGAGGTCGTCTCGCGCGTGGAGAACCGCGGCCAACCGAGTCAGCGACTCGTGGGCCTGCGTCCCGAGGCGGTGCCCGAGTCGGGCGCGGCCGTCTTCCGCGGCGACGAGGCGGTCGGCGAGGTGACGCGGGCAGTCGAGAGTCCCACCGACGGCGGACCCGTCGCGTTCGCCGTCGTGGACTTCGAGGTGGGCGAGACCGGTGAGAGTGACCCTGCGCTCTCGGTCCGCGTCGGCGGCGAGGAAGTGGCCGCCGAACTCGCGGCCCTCCCGTTCGTGGAGGGGAGCGACCGGTCGGCCCGGATTCCGGAGTACTAGTTCCCCTCGATGGCGTCCACGACCATCGCGGCGGCGACGACGGCCTCCTTCGGCACGGTGGCGGCGTCGTCGATGGTCACGTCGTACTTGTCCTTGAGCGAGAACTGGCCCTCGATGGCCCCGACGTGGCGGCCGTCGTCGTCGGTAATCTCGTACTCGTGGGGAATCAGACTGAACAGGTCGTGGACGGCGCGCAGGAGCGACACCACCTTGCTCTTGGAGGCGATTTCGGCGATTCGATTCCCGGTGTCGGGGTCCCGAAGCGCCCACTTGTCCACGAACAGGGTGAACTGGTGTTCCAACACGACGACGGTCTCGTCGGTTTCGTCGTCTATCAGCGCGTAGTCGCCGCTGAAGTCGAGGACGCCGCCAGCCTTGACGGTGAACGCGGGATTCCCGTCGGCGTCCACGAAGGGGAACTCCTCTTTGAGTTTGAACATCTTCTGTTTGCCCTTCAGGACGAGTTCGCCGTCGCTGTTGGACGCCTCGTACTTGTTGCGAATCAGCGATTGAACGACGCGGTACTCGTCGTCGGTCAGGTCGAGGGCGGCGATGTCGGCGGCCATGCGCGGGAGTTGTGCGTTTCGCGGTAAATACTTTCTTGGGGAGGCGTCGGTTCGGGCGTGCTACTTCCCACCCCGATTGGGTAAGATTTATTGATTCGCTAAACGCCACGCAGAATACGCTATGTTGGAGACGGAGAGAGCCACGTACGAGATTACACGTCGGCAGAACGACTACTTCTGGCTCGAAGTGCTGGAGGGAGGCGACCAAGGCATCCGGGTCTCGGTGCCAATCAGCGACGAAACTTACGACAACGACGTTCGAGAGGAAGTCAAACGTCTCGACGAAGGGCAAATCGTGGAAGCCGTCCTCGTGAGCGAAGACGAAACGAGACCGGACTGGAAGTTCGAGGAAGTACGTCTCGCCGAGGACGAGCGAAATCCGTCGCGGGTTCGAGCGAACCCGTAACTTGACCTGCTCCGTCTCTTCGTCTCCGTTCGTCGGTCCGTCAGTCCAGTCGTGAGTGACTTTGCCATCGTTAAAGAAATAAAAATACGTCCTAAGGAACGAACTATCAGTCTAAAAGAAACCTCAACCGTACTCCCGAGCGACCACGCCGACGATTGTCTTCGTGAACCCGAGGACGATGGGACCGACGAAGATGCCCGTGAATCCGAACACCACCAGTCCGCCGAAGATGCCCACGACGAGGATAGCGGGATTGAGGTTCGCGCTTCGCCCGCCGAGGACCGGGCGGAGGTAGTTGTCGGTGAGGTTGACGACGCCGAACCCGTAGACCAGCAGTCCGACCCCGCCGAGCAAGTCGCCGGTGGCGAGCAGAAACACCCCGGCGGGAATCCAGATGAACATCGACCCGACGAACGGGAGCAGACCGAGGACGACGGCGAACACCGTCCAGAAGAGGACGTTCGAGAACCCGAGGACGAGTAGCGCGAGACCAGTGAGGACCGCCTGTACGACCGCGATGACGCCCTGCGTGATGAGGACCGCGTAGGTCAGGCGGTCCAAGTCCGCGAGTAGGCGGTCCTGCACGTCGGCGGGAAGCGGCGTCACCTCGCGGAACCACGCCACGGCCGAGTCGCCTCCGACCAGCAGATAGTAGAGCAGGAACCCCAGAATCGTGACGCCCACCGCGGCGGTAGAGGCCCCGCCGACGACGGCGACCGACTGCTCCAGAATCCGGCCCGCGCCCGACCGGACCGCACCCACGAGGTCCTGACCGAGGTCGCTGGCGAGCAGTTCCTGTAGAAATCCCACGTCGATGTCACCCGACTGGACGGCCTCGACCACCGCCAGCGCCTGTTGGAGGACGACTTGGAGCATCAGGACGAACGGCAGGACGAACAGCACGGTGGACCCGACCATGAGGACCACCGCCGACTTCCGGGGACCGATTCGCGGCGCGAGGCGGCGCTGGAGGGGATAGAGCGCGTAGGTCAGCAGAATCGCCAGCGCGACGTAGGTGAAGAACGGTCGCACGACGAGGAGCGAGAGGTAGACGGAGAGTGTGAGCAAGAAGAGAGCGAACGCTTTCTGGGCGTCCATGCCCGACGAGTACGACGACCGGCGAGAAAAGTTCCCCGGCGGTCACTCGGTGGTCTCGAAGGCCTCGACGGTCTCCGAGGAGACCGTCTCGGGAGCGAACAGGGTGACGACATCGCCCGCTTCGATGACGGTATCGCCCTTCGGCGTGAGTACCGCGTCACCGCGTTCGATGCTGATGACCAGCGAGTCGTCGTCGAGGATACCCGAGTCGTTGGCCGCTTCCAGCGTCGTTCCGGTGACGGCGGCGTCTTCGGGGACGGTGAACTCGATGACTTCGGCACCGCCGGTCAGACTCTGCACGTCGGCGAACGACTGGCGCGAGGCGTCGTCGTCCGACCCGAAGGGGTGGTAGGGGTGGAACAACTCGTCCTGTACGATGTCCTCGCGTTCGAGGTCCAGACCGAGACTCGACAGTTCGCGCGCGATGCGAGTGATGTCGTCGGTTCCGGTGCCGACGGCGGTGACGACGAGGTTCTCGCGTCCGGCCATCAGTTTGCGGACGTTCACGACGCCCGAGACTTGCAGGGCCTCCTGTGCGAGTCGGTGGCGGTCGGCGACCGCCACCGTGCAGGTGAACTGGTTGACGATTCTGCTGTCGGTCCGCTCGTAGTCGATGTCGGCGTGGTAGCCTTGGATGATGCCCGCCTCCTCCATCTGGCGGATTCGGTGGCGAATCGTGGCCGGGGTCACGTCCACTTCCTCGGCAATCGTCGGGGCCGTCGTGTTCCGCGCGTCGTCGGCCAGATGATAGAGGATGCGTTTGTCGATTTCGTCTATGCGATAGCTCATGTCCGCGTCTACTGCCGGAGTCGATAAAAGCCCCGCCTTTCGGGGTCCACACTCCGAGGAACGGTCTCGTGCGAACTGACGGGGAGCGAGTACGAATCAGGTATGGAAAATATAGGAGGCCATAATTTGGGTATCGAAAATAGACGGCGGCAGATTTATCCGATAACGGTTCGTGTGTTGCCCTATGTCCGAACTAGAGGACATCGGTTCGACGCCGTTCGACCGGATGGCGTCGCACATGGAACACGAGGATTTGGTCTGCTCCGAGTGCGGATACGACGACGAAGACGGCAGTTGGCGGGCGCGGACGACGGGCGGACAGGTCCTGTACACCCACGTCTGTCCGAGTTGCGGGGCAATCCGAAAACGGACCTATCACCTCGACCGTGACTGACTGCCAGTTACGAGTCGACGGGACCAACGAAGTCCCACCGAAGCGTCGGTTCCGAGTCGGCGTCTACCGGTGGCCGTACCCGAATCCGATAGAGGTAGGGACCGTGCGGGCAGTCGTCACACCCCTCCGGACAGGGTTGTTCTTTGAGGACTTCCGTGTGGCCGTCGCGTTCGCGCACGTCGAGAATCCGCTCGCCCGGACGCTCCTCGACGAGGGCCGCTGGCGACGGGGCGGGTGTCGAGAGCGACTGTGCGTAGGAGATGACCGCCCGCAGTTCGCGGCCGTCGAGGGCGGCGAGTCGGGACGCGAGGTCCGCCGGAACGTCCGAAGGCGGGTCGCGCCGAGCGTCGTCAGAGCTGTCGTCGTCTCGTGACATACCCGCTTATGCCGAGTTTATCCACTTACAGTTACCGATTCGAAAACCACATTTTTAAGCCATTTGGGTATCCGAATACCATCCATGTACATCATCGTCGTCGGGGCCGGTGACATCGGCTCCCAACTGCTCGGACTGCTCACGCGCGAACGCCACGACGTGGTCGTCGTAGAGAAAGACGAAACGGTGGCGAACAGGGCGGCCGAGAACTACGACTGTCTCGTGTTGAACGACGACGCGACCACGATGGAGACGCTCCGAGAGGCAGGCGGCGAACAGGCCGACGCCATCGTCAGCACCACCGGGTCCGACGCCACCAACGTCATGGTGATGTTGCTCGCCGAAGAGCTAGAGATTTCCTCGCAGGTGTCGGTCGTCCACAACCCCGAACACGAGAGCCTGTTCCGGCAACTGAGTGTCAACGTCCTCGAAAACCCCCAGAACCTCATCGCGGAGTATCTCTACCGGGCGGTCCAGCGACCCTCGGTGCAGGACTTCATGCATCTGGCCGACGGCGCGGAAATTTTCGAGATTACGGTCGGGAAGGAGAGTCCGCTGGCCGGTCGCACCCTCGCCGAAGCGACCGACGCCGACGTGCTTCCCGACGGCGTTCTCGTGGTCGCTATCGAGCGCAACCAGTCGGTCGTCCTGCCGAAGGGCGACACCGTTCTCCGGTCGGGGGACCTCGTGACCGTCTTCTCGAAGCGCGGATTCGCGGCCCCGATTATCGAGGTGTTCGCTGGGGAGCGAGCGGCCGCGAACGTCTGAGCGCGACCCCGCGAGTCGGTCGGCGTAGTCACCCGTCTTTCCGATTACACTCCCGTTAAGTGCCCTCAATCCCTGTTACCTGTTGATGAACGAGACGGCACAGCGCACGCAAACGCATTCTCTGGGGACACGAAAACGATGAGCAAAGACTACATCGACGTGAAGGGGGCGGAGGAACACAACCTGAAGGACCTCGACGTATCCATCCCGCGCGAGCAGTTCAACGTGGTGACGGGACTGTCGGGGTCGGGCAAGTCGTCGCTCGCGTTCGAGACCGTCTACGCCGAGGGCCAGCGCCGGTACATCGAGAGCCTGTCGGCCTACGCCCGCAACTTCCTCGGCCAGATGGACAAGCCGCAGGTCGAGAACGTCGAGGGCCTCTCGCCCGCCATCTCCATCGACCAGAAGAACGCCGCCAACAATCCCCGCTCGACGGTCGGCACCGTCACGGAACTCCACGACTACTTCCGCCTGCTGTACGCCCGCATCGGGACGCCCCACTGCCCGGAGTGCGGTCGGGAAGTCGGCGAGCAGAGCGCCCAGAACATGGTCCGGCGCGTCCTCGAACTCCCCGAGGGTACCCGCGCCAAAATCGCCGCGCCGGTCGTCCGCGACCAGAAGGGCGCGTTCGAGGACCTCTTCGACGAGTTAGTCTCGGAGGGCTACTCCCGCGTCGAGGTGGACGGCGAGGAGTTCGACCTCACGATGGACCGGCCCGACCTCGACAAGAACTACGACCACGACATCGACGTAATCGTGGACCGGGTGAAGGTCTCTCCGGAGGCCCGAAGCCGAATCACCGACAGCGTGGAGACGGCCTTGGAGGAAGCCGACGGCGTGCTGAAGGTCGTCCTGCCCGACCCGCCGAGTTCGGCCGCGGCCGAACTCGGCGGCGCGACCGCTCGGTCCACGGGGGACCTCGCTGGCGAGTCCGACGACCGCCTCGTCGTGGAGTTCTCCGAGGAGTTGGCCTGCACCCACTGCGGCATCGACTTCCGGGAGATAGAGACCCGAAGCTTCTCGTTCAACAGTCCCCACGGCGCGTGCCCGGAGTGCGAGGGCATCGGCGAGACCAAGGAGGTGGACGAGGAGTTGGTGGTCCAAGACCCCTCGAAACCCCTCAAGCACGTCTTCGAGCCGTGGAGCTACAACCGGACTTACTACCGCAGGCAACTCGACAACGTGGCCGACCACTTCGGCGTGAGCGTGGACACTCCCTTCGAGAACCTGCCCGAGGACGTGCGGGAGGCGTTCGTCTGGGGCACCGACGAGAAAGTCCACTTCGAGTGGACGACCAAGAACGGCACCCGCGAGAAAGACGAGCGATTCGAGGGGGTCATCCCGAACCTCGAACGTCGATACGTCGAGACGGATTCGGACAGCACCCGCGACCACATAGAGGAGTACATGGCGGTCACGGAGTGTCCGGAGTGTGAGGGGACCCGCCTCAACGACCAGAGCCGGTCGGTCCTCGTGGACGGCACTTCGATTACGGAGGTCAACGAGATGTCCATCGGGGACGCCTTGGACCACTTCGAGGGGTTGGAGAAAACGCTGGACGACCGCGAGACCAAAATCGCCGAGGAGATTCTGAAGGAGATTCGCGCCCGTCTCGGCTTCATGGAGGAGGTCGGACTGGAGTACCTGACGCTGGACCGCGAGGCTTCGACCCTCTCGGGCGGCGAGAGCCAGCGCATCCGACTCGCCACCCAAATCGGGTCGGGTCTCGTCGGCGTCCTCTACGTACTGGACGAGCCATCTATCGGGCTTCACCAGCGGGACAACGACCGACTTCTCAATACGCTCGAAGAGTTGCGGGACCTCGGAAACACCCTGCTCGTGGTCGAACACGACGAGGCGACGATGCGCCGGGCCGACAACGTAATCGACATGGGTCCGGGACCGGGCAAGCGCGGCGGCGAAGTCGTCGTGCAGGGCGACGTGGACGAAGTGATGGACTGCGAGGAGTCGCTGACCGGCGACTACCTCACGGGCCGAAAGGAGATTCCCGTGCCAGACGACCGGCGGGACACCGACGAGCGTCTCACGGTCGTCGGCGCGCGCCAGCACAACCTGAAGGACCTGAACGTGGCCCTCCCCGTCGGCCAGTTCACCGCGATTACCGGGGTCTCCGGGTCCGGGAAGTCCACCCTGATGCACGACATCCTCTACAAGGGACTCGCCCGCGAGATGAACGACAACACCTCGGTAGACCCCGGCGACCACGACGCCATCGAGGGAATCGAGAACGTCGAGAAAGTCCGACTCATCGACCAGTCGCCCATCGGCCGGACCCCGCGGTCGAACCCCGCGACGTACACCGGCGTCTTCGACTACATCCGCGAGTTGTTCGCCGAGACGAAACTCGCCAAACAACGCGGCTACGAGAAGGGTCGGTTCTCGTTCAACGTCAAGGGCGGCCGGTGTGAGGAGTGTGGCGGACAGGGGACCGTCAAAATCGAGATGAACTTCCTGTCGGACGTGTACGTCCCCTGCGAGGAGTGCGACGGGGCGCGGTACAACGACGAGACGCTGGACGTGACCTACAAGGGCGCGACCATCGCGGACGTGCTGGACATGTCCGTCGAAGAGGCCTACGACTTCTTCGAACACGACCAGCGCATCGCCCGACGACTCGGCCTGCTGAAGGACGTGGGGCTGGACTACATGAACCTCGGCCAACCCTCCACGACCCTCTCGGGCGGCGAGGCCCAGCGGGTCAAACTCGCCGAGGAACTCGGGAAGAAGGACACCGGCGACACGCTCTACCTGTTGGACGAACCCACCACGGGTCTCCACAAGGCCGACGAGCGAAAACTCATCGAGGTCCTCCAGCGACTCGCCGACAAGGGCAACACCGTGGTCGTCATCGAACACGAACTCGACCTCGTGAAGAACGCCGACCACGTAATCGACCTCGGACCCGAGGGCGGCGAGAACGGCGGCGAAGTCGTCGCGTCCGGAACTCCCGAAGCAGTCGCCCGCGACGAGGACTCGCACACCGGGCGATACCTCCGGGACATGCTCCCCGACGTGGAACTGGACGGACCGCGGGCGGACCGCCGGGCCGCGCCAGCCACCGACGACTGACGGTTCGTTCTTAACTTGCCCGTTTCAGCTCGAATATCGTCGGCTTAACTCCGGGAATTCGTCTGTTACCACCAAAAAATGACAGTTAGTTTATAGTCAAGGCGGGCTAAGTACTGGATAACAAAGTGTGGGCCGGATGAAACTGGCGTACCGTGATGGGATGGGTGGCGGTGGCACCGACGCAACAAGGGATTGAGCGACTTCGGTAGTATGAGTTCGGCTGATAAATCACCGGGGCAAGAAACACTGTCCGAAGACCTCATCTTCGACGTGTTGAAGAACCGGCGACGGCGATACACGCTGCATTACCTCAAACAGCAGGACCGTCCGGTCGAGCTGAGCGAACTCGCCGAACAGGTCGCGGCGTGGGAGAACGACACGACCGTCGAGGGGTTGTCGGCCAACGAGCGTAAATCGGTCTACACCTCCCTGTATCAGACGCATCTCCCGAAACTGGCGGACGCGGGTATCGTAGATTACAACCAGAACCGAGGGGTAGTAGAGCTATCGGAGAACGCGGCCCAACTGGAAGGGTATCTCCGGCCGCAGGACGACTTTCCGTGGATTCGGTACTACCTCGGTCTCGCGGTCGTGAGCGCGGTTCTCGTCCTCGGGGACCTGCTCGGCGTCCCGCCGTTCGACGCGATTCCGGACGAGATTTGGGGCATTCTCATCGTCGCCGCGTTCGCGGTTTCGGCGGCGACTCACTACCTGCGACGACGACAACTCGCTCAGCAAGAGGCACCCCCGAACGTCGAGGGGTAGACCTAACACGTCGAAGGGAGCATAGAGCGGAGAATACTTGGGCCGGAGGGTAGTACGCCCGAGCGATGTACGACTTCGTAGTCGTCGGAGCGGGTCCCGCCGGGTCGCGGTTCTCCCGACGGGCGGCCGAACGGGGGTACGACGTGCTGGTACTCGAACGCGGCGAGGTCGGTAAGCCGCTTGCCTGTTCGGGCCACGTCAGCACCGACATCTGGGATTTCACACCCGAGGGTGCGCGCGAGGACCTCCTCCAGAACGAGGTGTACGGCGCGCGCTTCCACGTCGGCGGACCGGAGAGCGCCGACTACCAGTTCTACAAGCGCGAGGTCGTCTCGAACGTCATCGACCGCGTAGGACTCGACCGACGACTCGCCGAGACCGCACGGGAGGCGGGCGCGGACCTCCGGGAGAACCACAGCGTCTCGGGCGTCGAGGAGTACCGCGACCACGTGGAGGTGACGGTCAACGCGCCCGACGGCACCGAGACGTTCGAGGCCCGGATGGTCGCCGGATGCGACGGTCCGGTCTCGCGGGTCCGGTCGGAACTCGGCCTGCCCGACCCCGGCGAGAAACTACAGGGCGTGCTGGCGTTCTCGGAGGAAGACGACCCCGGCGACTACGTGGACGTTCACCTCACCGCGCCGCGCTTTTTCGCGTGGCGCATCCCGCGCGGGGACTCGGGCGTCGAGTACGGACTCGCGGCCCCGCCGGGGTCGGACCCGACCGCGAAGGAGTTGTTCTCGGAGTTTACCTCGGAGTACGACGTGGAAACCACTCACTTCTGCGCCGGGATGATTCCGGTCGGTCCCGCCGAGAAGGTGACGAGTCGCCGCGGGTTCCTGATTGGCGACGCCGCCGCTCAGACCAAGCCGTTCACCGGCGGCGGCATCCTCTACGGCATGACCGCCGCGGACCACGCCGCCCGCGAAATCGACCCCGAGCGTCCGGGGACGCTGGCCGCCTACGAGGACGCGTGGCGCGACGACTTGAGTACCGAAATCAAACTGGGCCACTGGATACGGAAGGCCTACTCGTTGCCGGAACCGGTCCAGCACGCCGGACTGGCGGTGTTCGAGGGCGAAATCGGCGTCCACATGGACAAGCCGACCTCGTTCTTCTCGAAGGAGCATCTGAAGAAGTTGTTGTCGCGAGCATGAGAAACGGCGATTCGAAATACCACGGACCGCGACTTCGAGCAACTCTGTGAGGACGAGGACTTCGAGTACGTCAATCCCGTTCCAGAGACAGTTCTGGAGGAATTTCACGCCGTAGGCACGTAAGCCGCGACGGTAATCCCAACAAACACGTACCGCCCGCGACACCTCCCGGTATGCTCGTTCGAGACGCCATGACGACCGACGTGGTGACGGCGGCGGCCGACGCCTCGGTCCGCGAGGCGGTCGGCCGGATGCTCCGCGCGGGCGTCGGGAGCGTCGTCGTCACCCGCGAGGGGAACCCGGCGGGGATTCTGACCGAGACCGACGCGCTGAAGGCTGGCTATCACGCGGAACGGCCGTTCGGCGAGATTCCGGTCTCGAAGGCGGCGACCGACTCGCTGGTGACGACCTCGCCGGGGACGACGATTCGCGGCGCGGTCCGCCAGATGCGCGAGAACGACGTGAAGAAGCTGCCGGTGGTGGACGGGATGGAAATCGTGGGGATGCTGACGATGACCGACGTGGTGCGCGCACAGGAGAACCTCGTAGACGAGGCGGTTCGACTGGAGGAACGACGGCAGGGGTGGACGAGCGAGGGGAAGTCGTGGGGCGGGGACGACGACTGAAGTGGACCAACTGTGTTTTCACTATTTTTACCGGAGTAGTGTACTCACGCTATATCAGAACTAACACTGTTTTGTGACCGTCTACATTAAATAGACTAAAAGAAATCGCAGAGAGATAGCATGAGTGGAGTGACGGAAATAAAGCCGAGAATGTACACGGAGGACCTCTCGGAGGAAGAACGGCGCGAAGAGTACTCGCTGTCGGAAGAAGACGTAGCAGAACTCCGGGCCCGAATGTTCGGGACGGCAGACGTAGAAGACGAATAGGCTCCGCTCGATTTTCGTCGGTAACTCGGGGAGTCGTCACACCCGCTCTGGCAACCACCCGCCGTCCACCTCGACGTTCTCGCCGCTGACGTACCCGCTGTCCTCGTCCACGAAGAACAGCATCGCCTGAATCACGTCCTCGAAGTCGGCGGGTCTGCCCCGCGGGAGTTCGTCGGGGAACTCGTCGGAGTTCTCGACCACGTAGGGCGAGACGGCGTTGACCGTGATGCCCTCGTACTGGGTGTCGTTGGCGAGCATCCGGGTGAACATCAGCACGCCCTGCTTGGCGATGAAGTACGGCGCGTTCTTCGGACTCACGAGACCCTTCTCCGCGCTGGCGTACCCGACGTTGACGATGCGACCCCACGCCTCCTCGCGCATCTCCGGCAGGGCGCGCTTACAGCAGAGGTAGGTTCCGTTGACGTTGGCTTGGAGGACGGTGTTCCACTGCTCGAAGGAGATGTCCTCCCAGTGGCGCGGCGCGAAGGGACCGACGTTGTTGACCAGCACGTCCACGCCGTCAAGTTCGTCTTCCACGGCGTCGAACATCGCGTCCACGTCGTCGGGGTCGGCCACGTCGCCCTGTACGGTCGTCGCCGCGGGTGCGCCGCGTTCGCGGGCGGCGTCCGCGACTTCCGCGGCGGCGTCGGCGCTGGAACGGTAGTGGACCGCCGCCGACGCGCCTCGCTCGGCGAGCGCGAGCAACAACTCCCGGCCGACGCCCTTCGCGCTTCCGGTCACGAGCGCTGTCCGTCCGGTCAGGTCAGGTCGTATCATGGCTTGGAGTTTGGCGTCGGCGTATTTCTGCGTTGAGGCTTCGGCGCGGAGAGCCGCGGAGTAACATTATCCGTTTCTTTAGAATTAAAATTCGTTGCTCAGAATGTATTTCCATTTCTTTCGCCCGTGTTCAGGATTCCGGTCGGCCGTCGCTTCTGAAACGAAGCGACGGCCGACCGGAGGGCCGCGACCGGCGGACGGGGACGGACCGCGGCGACTGGCCCATCAAAAATCGTCGCGGCCACATACCATTAATATCGAGACGGTACACCATTCAGTATGGCATTAGAAACCATACTGCTCGCGGTCGGACCGGGAGACGCCGACCGCACCGAGGAACTGGCCCGAGCGGTCGTAGACGTAGCGGGACCGTCGGGCGCGAACGTCGTGTTGGCCCACGTCTTCACCGACGAGGAGTTCGACGGCGTGGTGAGTCAACTCGACTACGACCCGGCGGGCGACATCGACCCCGACGAGGTGGCCACGCGCCACGCCACGGTTCGGCACCTCACCGACGCCTTCGACGACGCGGGCGTCTCGTACCACGTCCGGGGCAGAGTCGGCGACCACGGCGAGACCATCGTGGAGTTGGCGAACGAAGTCGGCGCGGACCGCGTGGTCGTCGGCGGACGCAAGCGCTCGCCCACCGGGAAGGCCGTCTTCGGAAGCACGGCCCAAGAGGTGATGCTCAACGCGCCCTGCCCCGTCACGTTCGTCCGCGGCGACTGACTTTCCGGGGCGTTTTTTCGGGTGTCGTCTGCGAGTTCTGTAGTCGCTGTCATCGGAGTCGTCGCTGGTGGTTCTGTGGTCGGTGTTGTTGTGGTCTCTGTAGTCGCGGTTTCTGTGGTTGCAGTCTGTGTCGTCGGCGTCGTCTCTGTCGTCGGTGTTAGAATTGCTGTTCCTGTCGTCGCTGTCGTCGGAGTCGTCGCTGTGGTTGCGGTCTCTGTCGTCGGAACCGGAGAAGCGGAAGCCACCGTCCCTTTCATCCACCGGCGGACGAACCGCGTCCGCCGAGGTCACACTCGCTTACTCGCGGTTGCACCGTTCGCAGTCGCGGCGCGGAGCGCCGCGCACCGCTCGCGCAGACACCCAAACCGGCCGTTGGTGGGCCGGGCGCTACTGGCGGTTGGTGGGCCGGGCGCTACTGGCGGTTGGTGGGCCGAGCGCTACTGGCGGTTGGTGGGCCGAGCGCTACTGGCGGTTGGTGGGCCGAGCGCTACTGGTGGAAGTCGCACCGAGCGTTCGCCGGTGGTTGGTCGGGCCGGGCGTCGCGGCGTCGAACTCCGGGTTTCGCGCGTCCTACTCCCGAGACCGGGCCTTCCACTCGCGCTCCTGTCGGCGCTCGGCGACGTGGCGGCGGCCGTCGGCCACCGACTCGCGGGCGTCGGTACCGAATTGCTCGGCGTGGGCCAGCGGCCCGTCCTGAAACGCCTCCAACACGCCGTAGGACCACGTGTCGCCGACCACCCCGCGCGGGAGCAGGTCGTCGCGCAGGCCGTCGGCGAGTTCGTCGTATCCGGCCTCCCGCAGGGCGTCTTCGGCCTCCGCGAGGTGGTCCATCGCGTGGCCCGTCGCGTGGTGGAACTGGACGAGGTGGCCGTGCGCCCGGTGTAGCCACTCTACGCCGAGTTCGACTTCGTGGAGCGCCTCGACTTCCGCGTCCGAGAGGTCCGACCCTGCGGAGTCGGGACCAGCGGGGTCGGCGTCGGGCGCGTCGTCGCTGTCTGAACCCATGTACCTCGTTACCACCCACCGTTTGTTAACCCTATCGCGGTCCCTCGACTGCCGTCGTGGTGAGCCGCCGACAGAACAGCGCCACGAAGTGTCATACTCGTCGCCGAGTAAATGCTTGTAGTTAAGTGCGGCCGGACCGTCCTACCGGGGTGAATGGCGTACTACGCGGGCGTTGACCTCGGTGCGACGAACGTCAGGGCGGCAGTCGCCGACGACGAGGGGGACGTGGTGAGCGTCCACCGCTCGAACACACCCAACGGACCGACCGGCATCGCAGTGACGGAGGCCGTGCTGGAGTGTCTCCGCGAAGCGTGCGACGCCGCTGACCTCGACCCGACCCGGATACGGGCGGCGGGCATCGGCTCTATCGGACCGCTGGACCTCGCGGAGGGCGTGGTCGATAACCCGGCGAACCTCCCGGACACTATCGACCGAATCCCGCTGACCGGTCCCGTCGGCCAACTCATCGACAGCGAGAGCGTCTACCTCCACAACGACACGAACGCGGGCGTCATCGGCGAGCGATTCTACAGCGACCGCAACCCCGACGACATGGTGTACCTGACCATCTCGTCGGGTATCGGCGCTGGCGTCGCCGTGGACGGACAGGTCCTCTCGGGATGGGACGGCAACGCGGGCGAGGTGGGCCACATGGTCGTGGACCCGCGGGGCCGACGCACCTGCGGGTGCGGCCGAGAAGGTCACTGGGAGGCGTACTGCTCGGGCGAGAACATCCCCAAGTACGCCGAACTGCTGGCCGAGGACGCCGGGAACCTCGACACCGAACTCCCGCTGGACGACCCCGACTTCTCCGCGGTGGACGTGTTCGAGGCCGCAGGCGAAGACGAGTTCGCAGACCACGTAATCGACCAACTCGCCCACTGGAACACGCTCGGCGTGACCAACGTCGCGCAGGCGTACGCGCCGCTGGTCGTCTACGTCGGCGGCGCGGTGGCGTTACAGAACGAAGAACTCGTCGTGGACCCGATTCGAGAGCGACTCGACGACCTCGTGTTCAACAACGTTCCCGACGTGCAGTTGACCACGCTCGGCGACGACGTGGTTCTGAGGGGGGCCATCGCCAGCGCTCTGACCGGGGGCACTGGCGACCGGACGAATTCCGTGGTCTGACGCGGCGTCTGCCCTCCCTTTTATCCACTTGCGTCCCGTTGATACAGCCATGCACCGCCGCGATTTTCTTCGGGGGGTTACGGGGTCGGTCGCACTCGGGTCGGTCGGAGTCACCGCTGTCGGAACCGCGGCGGCCCATCCCGGACCGTACCGACCGTTGGGGAACGTGCCGGTCACGAACGCGAAGGAGACCGTCCCCGACCCGAGTGGGGACTTCGCCTACGTCGCCGCGACCGGCGGGTTCGCCACGGTGGACGTGCAGGTCCCGAGCGACCCTCGGGTCGTCTTCGAGAAGCGGAACCTACTGGCCGACCGCGAGACGGGTCCGCTCCGGTTGGTTCAGGACGTGAAGGTCGAAGGCGACCGACTGGTGGTCGCCGGACCCGCGAACCCGCTTCAGGGCGACGTGTTGCAGGGGTTCTTGCTCTACGACGTGAGCGACCCCGCGAACCCACAGCGAGTCGCGTTCCACGAAACCGAGTTCCCGATTCACAACTGCTTCGTCCGGGACGGAATCGTCTATCTCACCGGCAACGGCGTCGAGACCAACGCCCTCGTGATGGTAGACGTGACCGGCGACGACCCCGTGGAGGTCGGGCGCTGGTCGCTCGCCGACCGCGACGGGCGGTGGACCGACGTGCCCTCGGGACTCTGGGCCATCCACGACGTGTGGGTCCAAGACGGCCGGGCCTACCTCGCCTACTGGGACGCCGGAACCTACGTCCTCGACGTGAGCGACCCCGCGAACGTCTCGTTCGTCAACCGAATCAAGGGCCGGTCGCTCGACGCGCTTCTGTCCGTCCCGAGCGAGAACGCCCGGACCGAGAGCATCCGCCTGCCGGGCAACGCCCACTACGCGACGACCAACGACGACGGCACCCTCCTCGGAATCAACCAAGAGGCGTGGGAGGCGGGCGGAGAGGGGACGCCCGGTGCGGTCGAACTCTGGGACATCTCCGACGTGAAGAACCCGAAGCGGCTCTCGACTATCGGCCCGCCGCCCACGTCCGACCCCACCATCGGCGGGACGTGGACCACCTCCCACAACTTCGACATCGTGGGCGACCGCCTGTTCACCTCGTGGTATCAGGGCGGCGTGAAGATACACGACATCTCCGACCCCGCGAACCCAAAGGAGTTGGCGTGGTGGCGAAAACCCGACGAGACCTCCTTCTGGACCGCCAAGCGCGCGACCGACGGCTTCTTCGTCGCCAGTAGCATGGGTCGCCGGAGCAACGGCAAGGGCGGTCTCTACACCTTCCCGATAGAGGACGCCACCGACAAACCACAGAAGGACCCGCCGTCGCTGACGACCGAGGCCGACGGAAGCGCGGCCGAGACGACCAGCGAACAGGCGGCCCTCGCGGGGGACACGACCGCCCAGTCCGAATCCGACGCCGCCACGGGAAGCACGCCGGGGTTCGGCGTCCCGGCCGCCGTCGCCGCACTCGTCGGGGCGGGCGCGTGGCGACGACTTCGGAAATAAACCCAAAGTCCTACCACCCCCGCACACCCTACTCACTCACAATGACCGACGAGGACGACTCCCTACAGGCCCGCGTCGAGCGGTGGCTCACCGGGCAGATGCCCATCATCAGCATGCACGGCGGCGAGAGCGCCGTCCGGAAGGCCGACCCGGAAAGCGGCGAGGTGGTCGTCGAACTCGGCGGTGCCTGCTCGGGGTGTGCTATCAGCCCTCGGACCGCCCAGAACATCAAACTCGACCTCGCCAAGGACTTCGAGGAGGTCGAGGACGTGACCGTCCGAGTCGCCGACGACGGCACGAGCGGATGGGACGTAGACCAACCCGAGAGCGTCATGGGCATCGACCGCAACGAGGGCGGCCGCGGGGGTCGAGGCGAGGGGTCGCCCAACAGCGACCACTTCTAATTCCGGGGACAGCGCCGTCGCTACGGCGGGGCCAGTCCCGAAGAAGAGAAAGCTATAGAGTTACGAGACGCCGTCGGGTTTCTCGGCGTCGTCTTCGACCTGCCGCTTCATCGAGTCGCGGCGGGCCTTGGCGTCACGGCCCGTGGCTTCCAGCAGGAAGTCGTTTTTCTTGTCCACGGCGTCGGCGGCGGCGTCGGCGTGACCCTCGGCGATGACCTCCTCGGCGTCTCGCTCCTCGAAGTGGACGGCGAGTTTGTCCTTCTTACCGCTGTACTCGGCCGCGCCCGCGAGGATGCGGTCGAAGACGGGGTTGTCGGGGTCCTCGACGACGTAGAGTTCGTGGCCGTTGTGTTCTTCGGTGCCGGTGACTTCGCCGAAGTACTCCTCGACTTTGGCCTTCATGTCCGGGATGCGGTCATCCAGATGTTCGCCGCGTCGCATCTTGTACTCCTTCATGGTAATCTCCCTTTGGTCAGGGTGTCCTAAACCCTTTTCGCGTCGTTCTTCCTCTTGAATCCGGCGTTCCCTTCGCTTTAATCTGCCTTTCTATTCCTGCGCGAGGTACCCCCGAGCGCACTCGGGACAGATGTCGCCCGCGCGGAGCGACGACCCGGAGACGGTCTCACGGTAGTCGCACTCGGGGCAGACGAACTCGGCGTCCACGTCGGGGTCCTCGGACGGTCCGGAGAACGTCGGTGCCTCCGCACCGGCCGAGATGCCCGAGGAGAGTTCGGTGTCGTTTCCGCCGCCGTCGCGGGCCTCCAAGGTGTCGCCGTCCGCGTTGACGAACTCGACTTCCTCGCTCTCGTCGTCGGCCACTCCCTGTGAGGATTCCGGGGTGAGACCGCCGCCGAACTCCACGTCCGAGCGGGCGCCGTCGTCGGGTTCGGCGTCGAATCCCTCGTCCTCTCGGCCGACTTCCGGCCAGTCGCCGGGACCGCTCTCGTCGGTCTCTGCCGGATGGGTGGTCTCGGCGTCGGGCCACTCGCCGGGCGTGCGCCCGTCGTCGCCGGACCCGCCGTCGTCGTCCAGAATCACGCCGTCGTCGTCCGCGGCGGAGGGCGACTGCTCGAAGTCGTCCGCGGCGGTGTCGCTCCGGGTCGCGCCACCGGTCGCGTCGGCCGAGGCGGACGACGGCGAGTCGGCCGAGGACGACGAGTCCGACGACCCCGACGAGTCGGTCAGGATTTCGGCGTCGTCTCCGCTCGCGTCTACCCCTGCGTCGGGGGTCGTGCCGACGCCTGCGCTCGCGCCCACGCCCGAGTTCGCACCCGCACCAGCGCCCGCGTTCACGCCCGAACTCGTTCCCCCGCTTGCGTCCGTGTCCGGGCCTGCGTCCGTGCCCGCGCCTGCGCCTGCGCTCGCGCCGGGGGCAGTTCCCGCGTCCCGCGAGGAGGGACTCACTGCGGGGTCTTCCTCCGCGGCTTCGAGGTCCGGGGCGGGCGATTCGAGGGCGGTGACTTCCTTGTTCTCGGTGACGACCTTTCGGTCGCCACACCGCTCGCACTCCTCGAACTCCCGGACCGTGACCACGACTTCGCTTCCCTGCTCCTCGCGTTCACGTTCGATTTCTGCCTCCCCGTAGCTGTGGCCGAGGAGCGAACACCTGAGACTCATTGTACTTTTCCTTACGTTCATGCATGGTAAACCCTGTGTTTCCGCGTATGACGGGCGTCAGACGGCGTGGGCGAGTGGGGACGACTCGGCTACGAAATCAGTCCGACGAGCGACCCGAAGAGGTTCGCCTTCACGATTCCGCGGAGCGCGACGTGAAGGAGTAGCCCGACGACCACCGAGTAGGTGAAGTTCGCCATCGTCCCGGTCAGGTAGTAGGAGGTGTCGCGCTGGTCCATGTCCGACTTCCGGACGATGGACTTCGCCGCGAAGATGACGCCGAGCGCGGTGTACGCTTCGAGGAGCATCAGCGACAGGACGAGGACGTTCTCCGCCTTGCCGATGGCTTTCCCGGTGTCCCCCGCGTCGCGTCCCTCGTCGGTCGTCTCGGTAGTGCCGCCGTCCGTCTCGGTGCTGGTGTCGCCCGCCGGGTCCTCGTCGGGAGCGACGACTTCGCCGCTCTCGTCACGGCCGTCGCGCGCGTCGTCGCCTTCCGAAGGTCGTTCGACGCCCGCGTAGTTCAGCGTCCAATCCACGACCCACGTACTCGTCCGGAGCAGGACCGCGAGCGTGGCGACGACGAGGACGAGCGTCCAGAGGCTGTAGTCGAGGGCGTCCACCAACACCGGCGCGTTTCCGGCGAGTTCGGTGGCCGCCTGCGTCTCGTTCATGCTTCTCCCTCGTCGGCGTCGAGACTCGGATAGCCACTCACCGTCCCGGCGAGTCGCCGTTCGAGGGCGAGTACCTTCGGTCCCTTCGTGTTGGCCAGCACGTTCGAGACCGCCTGCGGCGAGACGGCGAGCGAGTCGGCGACCGCTTTCTGGCTATCGAGTTCCTCGTACTTCGAGAGAACCTCGACCTGTCGCTCGGTCCACTCCGCCCGGAACATGTCGAGCAAGTTGATTTGGCCCGACAGCAGGTCGTCCACGACCGGAACCGTCCCCCGCAACTCGAAGGTGAGGTCGGCGTCCTCCAACTCCGCGAGCAAGGCGTCGGCTCTGGCGAACGCCGGGCCGTCCATCGCGGCGACATCGGCGCTCGCCGCGTTGACATCGATTTCGCCGACGACCGCCGCGAGGCGAATCTGTTGGGGGTGGAGCGCGAGCGCGAGGCGGCGCTGAATCTCCACCACGGGAGGGACCGCGTTCAACACGCCGCCGATTTCGTCTACGCCCTTCAACACCGCGAACGGGGCCCGAAGTGACTCATCGAACTCGTCGTTAATCGTCGCAAGCGTCGATTGGAGGCGGTCCCGAAACGCTTCTCTATCCTCGATTCGGCGCGAGTCCACCACGTCGCCGAGGACGACGCAATATTTTTGTACCATGAATGTTCGAGTCAACCCGTTCCGGTTTAGAATCGCTTACTAAACCCGAATCGGTTGATTCTGTGGACCACCATTATATAAATCCTTCGTAGGTCGAGGCGCTCGGAGTCCGTCGAGAAGGTTCGGCGAACCCAGAGAACCGACGCGCTCGTGACGACGGGGGTGCGACCGCCCGTCGCGTCGGTTCGCCGAAGCGGTGAGCGCACGAGGCGCTCACCAGTTAGCTCCCGCAAAATCGAGTGGACTCGCTGGGATTTGAACCCAGGGCCTCTTCCTTGCGAAGGAAGCGATCTACCGCTGATCTACGAGCCCGCGAACGCAGTAGTTCGTAACGCGCCCACTTATTAGAACCTTATGTTTCGCGGCGGGCGTGGGGGAGAGTGTTCAGCAAGGCGTAGCCGTCGCCGTCTCTCGACTACGCGACGGGAACAGCGCCGGAACAGACTGCCTCGAAACTCCCGCTCGTCGGTTGGGCCGTCGAGCGGGAGACCGCCGTAATTCCGTCATGGACAGATATTCATATGTCTAGAAAAGTTCTAGCATTCTCTAAGCAATGTTTAGACACTCCCGTAGCTCACACCCGGAGGAGTCGAACGCGCCCGGCGACCAGACCGAGCGCGAACCCCGTGAAGTGAGCGACCAGCGCCACGCCCGGTGACGCCGTGAGCAGGGTCGCGCCCGCGGCCAGTCCGAACAGAAGCGCGACCCGCGCGCGTCCGCCGAGCGGAAGCCACCCCATCACCGCGTCGGTGACGGGGTTGCCCGCGATCAGGTACCCCAGCAGGCCGAAGACGGCACCGCTCGCGCCGAGGACGGGCGTTCCCGGTCCGACGAGTCCCGAGACGACCACCTGCGAGACGCCCGCGAGCATCCCCACGGTGGCGAAGAAGGCGTGATAGCGCCACGTCGTCGTCACGCGCTCTACGGCGAACCCCACCAACACGAGAACGATAGCGTTCGAGACGAGATGCGTGACGTTGGCGTGGGCGTAGACGCTCGCCAGCAGGGTCCACGGCCGGACCGACACCGGCGACGCGAGGACGAACAGCCCGAACGCGAGGCTCCGAGAGACGAATCTCACGGCCGTCTGGAGCGCGAAGACGACCAGAAACACCGCGAGCGTCTGTACCGTCGGGCTTCCGGCGAGGAGGGACCCCGAGTCGAGTTCGTCCGACTGGTAGCTCACGACTCGGTTCCTCCGCTCCGTCGAAACGTCTGCGTCGGCCGTCGCACGCACGTCCGTTCGTCGGGAGCGGTCAAAAAGACCGGGGAGCGTCGCGCGTGCGCGGCTATCGAAGCGAAGAAATGGAAAAACGTCCGCCGGTCGAACGGCGGGGTCGCGTACTCCTCGAACTGACAGGAACGGAGAACCGTCCCTCAGTCCTCGAGGACGATTTCGATGCTCACGTCGTTCGGAACCTGAATCCGCATGAGCTGACGGAGCGCGCGTTCGTCGGCGTCGATGTCGATGAGACGCTTGTGGACGCGCATCTCCCAGTGTTCCCACGTCGCGGTCCCCTCACCGTCGGGGGACTTGCGGGTGGGAATCTCCAGCGTCTTGGTCGGAAGCGGGATGGGTCCCGAGAGCGAGACGCCCGTCTTGTTCGCAATCTCACGAACGTCGTCGCAGATGTCGTCTAAGTCTTCGGGACTGGTTCCCGCCAGTCGGACGCGTGCTTGCTGCATGCGTTATGGCTCGTTGACGCTGAGGACCTTGCCAGCCGCGATGGTCTGACCCATGTCACGGATGGCGAAGCTGCCGAGTTCCGGAATCTCCGACGACGGCTCGATGCTGAGCGGCTTCTGCGGTCGAACCGTGACGACCGCGGCGTCGCCGGACTGGATGAAGTCGGGGTTCTCCTCTGCGACCTCTCCGGAGGCCGGGTCCATCTTCTTGTCGATGGATTCGATGGTACACGCGACCTGCGCCGTGTGAGCGTGGAAGACCGGCGTGTAACCGTCCGTGATGACGCTCGGGTGCTGCATCACGACAATCTGGGCCTGGAACGTCTCGGCGACGGACGGCGGGTCGTCGGCGGGACCACAAACGTCACCGCGACGGATGTCGTCCTTGCCGATGCCGCGGACGTTGAACCCAACGTTGTCGCCGGGTTCGGCCTTGGGCACCTCTTCGTGGTGCATCTCGATGGTCTTGACCTCGCCGCCCACGTCGCTGGGCTGGAACGAAACGTTGTCGCCCGTGTTCAGGATACCCGTCTCGATACGTCCGACGGGGACAGTACCGATTCCGGAAATCGTGTACACGTCCTGAATGGGCAGACGGAGGTCGGCCTCCGTCGGCGGTTCGGGCGCTTCGAGACCGTTGAGAGCCTCGAGGAGAATCTCGCCGTCGTACCAGTCCGTGTTGTCGGACTCCTCGGCGATGTTGTCGCCCTCGAACGCGGAAATCGGGATGAAGCTCGCGTCCTCGGTGTTGAACTGAACCTGCTTGAGCAGGTCCTGAACCTCGCCGACGACTTCCTTGTAGGTGGACTCCTTGTAGTCCACAACGTCCATCTTGTTGATGCCGACGATGAGTTCGTTGATACCGAGCGTACGGGCCAGGAAGACGTGTTCCTGAGTCTGGGGCGCGACACCGTCGTCGGCGGCGACGACGAGGACGGCGTTGTCGGCCTGAGATGCGCCCGTAATCATGTTCTTCACGAAGTCGCGGTGGCCCGGACAGTCGACGATAGTGAAGTAGTACTCGTCGGTGTCGAACTCCTGGTGGGCGATGTCGATGGTGACACCACGCTCTCGCTCTTCGGCGAGGTTGTCCATGACGTAGGCGAACTCGAATCCGCCCTTGCCCTTCTCTTCGGCTTCTTCTTTGTGCTGTTCGATGACGTGCTCGGGTACGCTCCCCGTCTCGTAGAGGAGTCGCCCGACCAGCGTACTCTTTCCGTGGTCAACGTGGCCGATGATGGCCAAGTTCTGGTGCGGTTTGTCTTCGCTCATTTGTATCTCACGCGCAGACGCGCTCTGTCGGAATCTTTTGGCAGAAGCGGTTAAAACCATTTCGATACGCTATGCTGTCCACCCCGCCGCCGGACAGCGGTTATTGCTAGACTATCGCACGATTTCCCCCGAGCGACGAAAAGTCGTTCGGAAGCGATGGTCGAAATGGGTGGTCGAAACGACCGGCCGAAGCGACCGGCGTCTCGGTCGTCCGGAACTCAGTGGTCCAGAAGGTTCACGTCCGCGAGGACCGCAGTCGCCGTCTCGGGACCGCCCGCGCCCCGGCCGCTCAGGTTGAGACGCCCCGCGTGGTCGGTCTCCAGTTGGACGATGTTTCGCGTGCCAGAGACCGCGAGCGTCCCGTTCTCCGGGACGAGTCGCGGCCCGACCCGGACGCCCGCGGGCGTGGCCTCGCCGATGAGTCGAATCGTCCGGCCGTCTTCGGCGGCGAGTTCGAGCGCGTTGCCCGGCAGGTCCGCGATGCCCTCGACTTCGGCGTCGTCGAGCGAGTACTCGCGGTCCCCGAGGACGTTCGCCAAGATGACGCACTTCAGGGCCGCGTCGGTTCCGTTCACGTCGAAAGAGGGGTCGGCCTCCGCCACCCCGAGGTCTTGGGCCTCCGCGAGGACGTGTTCATAGCCCAGTCCCTCCGCGGCCATCCGCGTGAGGACGAAGTTCGCGGTCCCGTTGAGGACGCCGCGCGCGGCCGAGATGGTGTCGGGACCGTAGCTTTCGATGGTCGAGAGGACCGGAATCGCGCCGCCGACCGTGGCCTCGAACCGGACTCGTCCCTCGCTGTCGCGTTCCAGTTCCCGGAGGTCGGCGTATCGCTCGGCGACCGGTCCCTTGTTCGCCAACACGACGTGCCGGTCGCGTTCGAGCGCAGTCCGCACGTGGTCGAAACCGGGTTGGGCGTCACCGAGCGTCGTCGGCGTGGCCTCGACCAGCACGTCGTACTCGGCGTCGAGGGCGTCTTCGGGGTCGGCCGACCCGACGCGACCCGCCTCTTCCTTCTCGGAGAGCGCGGCGGCCACGTCGATACCCTCCTCGTCAACCGCCGCGGTAGACGAGTCTGCGAGTGCCGTGACCTGATGGCCGTACTCGCCCGCGAGGTCCGCGACCGATTGGCCGACCGCGCCAGCGCCGAGGATTGCTAGTCTCACGCCGACCCCTCCAGTTCCGTGAGGGGTTCGACCACGCGGAGGTCCTTGCGTTCGGCCACCTCGCGGACCGCGCGGACCACCTCGCCGGTCGCGCCGGTCTCGGCCGCGAGTCGGAGGCGGGCGCTGGCTACCTCGCTGGTGCCGCCGGGCGCGGACAGGGACACGTCCGAAACGGAGGCGTCGGCCTTCGACTCGATGGACGAGAGCGTGTCGGAGAAGTCGCTCTCGATGACGTTGCCGACCAGCAGAATCGACACTTCCTCGCCGTAGCGTTCCGCGCCCGCCTGAATCACGTTGACGCCCGCGTCCCGGAGGGCGGCGACGAGAGAGTCGAACCGGTCGGGCGGACATTCGAGGTCAACCTCGACCGGAATGTGGCCTCGCGGGGTCAGTGACCCGCGTTCGTGGAACACCGAGAGCAGATTGCCGCCGTTGTCCGCGATTGGTTCGAGCGCACCCAGCAGTTCGCCGGGTTCGTCTACCAGTTCGAGGCGGACGGTGTACGCCCGCAAATCGGTCGTAGCGTCGTCACTCATGGTGGTACTCTCTCACGCGTCGTCGGGTATAAGGCTTCAGGCGGTCACAATACTGGCCGAGCGACCCCACGTCGGTCGGAGTCGGGTCGGGAGGCCGTATTTGTCACGGGTGGAAGGTACCAATTACCACACTTATAGACGGTATATAACCATGTCGCCGAACGGCGAGACCCGAGGCATGGAAGCGAGCGACGACGCTCCCGAGCGAAGACGGACCGAGGCGACCAACCACGTCTGCGTGTTCTGCGGCGAGAAGTTCGACGTGGGCGACCGAACGACTTGCCCGTCGTGCGAAGCGACTGTCGTCCTGCGTGGCACGCGATAGCGATACAGAAGAGAGACCGAACGCCGTCGCTCGTTCGAGACGGACCGACTACTCGTTGGCGGAGGCCGTCGAGACTTCGGGCGAGTGCCTGCGACTCGCCGACACCAGCGCCCAGACCCCGACGAGGACGCCGACCCACAGGAGCGCGACGATACCAATCCAGAGGAAGACGACCACGGGAGGCATGGGGCCGGATACCACGACGGATGATTTGGTTATACACCACCTACGTCGTCGTAAGCGCGGAGACCCGAGTCTCAGGGTCGGATTGAACGGAGAAAAACGAACGAAGAGAGGAAAGACGGCGACCGATTAGAAGTAGTCGATTGCCTCGGGCAGTTCGAGTTTCATGCCCTTGCGCTCGCGAATTTCCATGATGGTCTCTTCCTGCAGGTTGTCGGCCATGACCTCGAATCCGGCGTTCTCGGTGTTCCACGAGGCACGACCCTCGGTGGCACTCCGGATGTCCGAGGAGAACCCAATCATCTCGTCGACCGGCGCGATGCCTTCCACGACCATCAGGTCGCCCTCCTGGTACATGTCGTCGACGCGACCACGGCGACCCTGAATCTCGCCGGACGCCGCGCCCATGTGTTCGTTGGGCACGTCGATGCGCACGTCCTGCATCGGTTCCAACAGCGCGACCTTACCCTGCACGAGGGCGTTGTGGACCGCGTTGCGGACGGCCGGGATGACCTGCGCCGGACCGCGGTGGATGGTGTCCTCGTGAAGCTTGGCGTCCTCCAGTCGGAGGAGGGTGCCCTGCACGGGTTCGGCGGCGAGCGGACCGTCGTCGAGCGCCTCTTCGAGACCCTCGATGACGAGTTCCATCGTCTCGTTGAGGTGCTGGATACCCTTCGTGTCGTCGATGAGGATGTTGGTCCCGTGGATGTGTTCGACGTTCTGGGACATGTCCTTCTCCATGCCCGCTTCCTGAAGCGCCTCGCGGCGCTCCTGTTCGGGCATGTCCATCGACACGTCGCCGAGCTTGATTTTCTCGATGATTTCCTCGGTCAGGGGCTGGGCCTGAATGTAGAACCGGTTGTGGCGGTTCGGGGAGATGCCCTCGATGACCTCCGTCGGTTCCCGGATGGCCTCGCGGAAGACGACGATGGGTTCGCCGGTGTTGACCGGGATGCCCTGATTGCGCTCGATGCGCTGGGTGATGACTTCGAGGTGAAGTTCACCCTGCCCGGAGATGAGGTGTTCGCCGGTGTCCTCGTTGATTTCGATTTGAATCGTCGGGTCCTCTTTGGACTGCTGGCGAAGCGTCTCGATGAGCTTCGGCAGGTCGTCCATGTTCTTGGCCTCGACGGACTTCGTGATGACCGGTTCGCTGATGTGTTCGATGGACTCGAACGGCGTCATCTCGACGCTGGAGACGGTCGAACCCGCGATAGCGTCCTTCAGACCGGTGACGGCCGCGATGTTACCCGCGGGGACGCGCTCGACTTCCTCGCGTTCGCCGCCCATGTAGATGCCGACGCTCTGGATGCGGTTCTTCCCGGCGGTACCGGAGACGTAGAGTTCTTGGCCCTTCTCCAGCGTACCGGAGAAGACACGTCCGGCGGCGATTTCGCCAGCGTGGGGGTCGATACCGATGTCGGTGACCATCAGGACGACTTCGCCGTCCTCGTCCACGAGACGCATCTGCTCGGCGAGTTCGGAGGTGTCGTCACCGCGCCAGATGCGCGGGATACGACGGGGCTGAGCGTCGATGGGGTCCGGGAAGTGTTCACACACCATGTCGAGAACAACGTCCGACAGCGGCGTGCGCTCGTGAAGCTCTTTGCGCTTGTCGGCGCGTTCGAGTTCCATGATGTCGCCGAAGTCCATCCCGGTGCGCTGCATCGAGGGCATGGAGACGCCCCACTTGTAGAGGGCCGACCCGAAGCCGACCGTCCCGTCTTCGACGGAGACGGTCCAGTCTTCGACATCGTCCATGTCCTCGGTCATGCCCCGAATCAGCTCGTTCACGTCGTCGATGACGCTGAGGAGGCGGCGCTGCATCTCCTCGGGACCTTCCTGAAGCTCGGAGATGAGGCGGTCGACCTTGTTGATGAACAGCGTGGGCTTGACGCCCTCGCGGAGCGCCTGTCGGAGGACGGTTTCGGTCTGGGGCATCGCGCCCTCGACTGCGTCCACGACCACGAGCGCACCGTCGACGGCGCGCATCGCTCGGGTCACGTCGCCACCGAAGTCGACGTGGCCCGGCGTGTCGATGAGGTTGATGAGGTGTTCGGTGTCCTCGTACTCGTGAGTCATGGACACGTTCGCGGCGTCGATAGTGATGCCGCGTTCCTGCTCGTCCTCTTCGGTGTCCATCATCAACTGCGTCGCTTCACCCTGGTCGGCAATCATGCCCGCACCGGCCAGAAGGTTGTCTGTCAGCGTCGTCTTACCGTGGTCTACGTGTGCGGCGATGGCGATGTTCCGGATATGCTCCGGCTTGTCCATCAGTCGCTCGCACTGTTCGACGATCTTCTTTCGTCTTCCCATTATGGATGTTCTACCCGTAGGAAGTTGAAAAGCGTAGTGTTTCGCTACGGCTAAAGTGGCGTACGCTCCGCGAGAACCCTGTCAACGTCCACCAACCGGCGCAAGAGTCATACCGTCGGAGTCCTTGGTAGGGATACACATGGAGGTTCACGTCCACGGTCCCGGTCCGGCCGCGCCATTCCTCCGCGCCCGCGACCTCTTCGAGACCGAACACGACCTCGACTCGCCAGTCCACGTCCGCGTCCGCGAGAACCCCGACGAGCGGACGTGGACCGCCCACCCCGACGACCACGTTCTCAACATCTCCCGACAGGCCGCGACCAGCGCGATGGCCCGCGAACTCGCGCTCCACGAGTTCGCGCACATGGCGCGCCACGAGCAGGCCCATCCCTCCCACACCCAGTCCACCGAGGAAGTCCTGTTCCTCGCGCTGTCGGGCAAGTCGGTCGAGCGTCGGCGGGTGGTCCACTGCTACCAGATTGCCAACCACATGAAGGACATCTACGCCGACGACATCACCCTCCGGGTCGGCCCGACCGACAAACTCGTCTCGTTCCTCGAATCCGAACTCGCGGCGGCGGTGGCCGACCGACCGGCGAGACCCGAAGGCGGCCCGGCCCGGAAGCGCGACGGCCTGCGACTCACGGGCACGGCCGACCCGGAGATGACCGCGGTCAACGCCGCCTTCGCGCTCGCGTTGGTCGAGCGCCACGACCTCGTGGACGAGGACCACCGACTCTACGACCTCGCGCACGCGGCCGCGAACGACGCGCGCGAGGTCAGTCTCGCCGGTTTCAAACACCGGTTCAAGTCGCTCGGCCCGGACCCCGGCGAGAGCGAGTACCGCCGCTCGCTGGTCGATGCGGCACGGGAGTACGCGGTCGGCGGCAAAGAACAGGCGGCCGATTAGAGCGGCGACTGACGCGACCTACGCGAACTCGGCCAGCGCGAGCAGGACGCTCGGCGCGACCAGCAGGACGAGACCCCCGGCAATCAGGAGGGCGGGGACGACGAGCAGTCCCATCTCGGTGAACAACCAGAGTCCGACCCCTGCCAAGAGAGCGAGTAACCCGACGAGTCGCAGGAGCCACGTCACGACGCCTTCGAGTCCGGAGTCCGCAACGAGGTCCACGACTTCGAGTGCTTCGTCCATGACAGGTGGGTCTGCAGACGCCAACCACTTGAACGATGTGGCGGTTTTAGTCGTCGTTCCTCTCCGGCGCGTCCGGGCGCGACGCGCTTGCGCGGTCGCGCCCACGTCGCGCGGGGTCTGCGCTCGGAGGCAACTTTCCACCAGCAAACGCCCGGCGAATCAACCGCCACGGGAGGATGAAGGGGCCGCCCGGTCGCGTTCACTTCAGTCGCTGGTCGGTCCCTATCCGGACCGGGCAGTGCGGAGAGGCCCAGATATACCGGCCAGCGACCGCGAGCGGTCGGGGGCTTCAGAGGACGTTACAACTCGATTCCCTCCTTTGAAGTTGCTGAAACGCGGGCGGGGAATTTCTGGGACCTCTTCGTCGCAGTTCCTGCGGTCGCAGTGACGAGGCGTGGCGGGCGGGCGAATCCGACGCCGGAGACGGCAAAGACCGTAGAGACGGTAACAGAGACAACAGAGACGACAACGAAAACGAAGACCACAGCGACGACAGGGACGGCAACGACCACCAAAACAGCAACGACGGCCGACGACGACGAGATAGAGACGACAGCGAAAACGAAGACCGCAGAGCCGACACCAGACTCAACACCGACGACGCCGTACATCCCACGATGGCCTACACCAAAGTAGACTCCAGAGACGTGGAACCGATAGCCGAGGGGATGCGCTTCCTCCGGGACCCGCTGGACTGCGAGAAACTGGGCGTGACCGTCCTCGACGCCGACCCCGGATGGACCGGGAAGGAACACGACCACGCCGAGGACGGCCAAGAGGAGGTGTACGTCCTGCTCGACGGGTCGGCCACCGTCACCGTCGATGGCGAGGACGTGGACCTGACGGCGGGCGAGGCCCTCCGGATTCCGCCCGAGGCGACCCGCCAGATTCACAACGGCGACGCCGAAAGCACGTTCGTCCTCGTCGGCGCGTCGGACGGGGAGTGAGGCCGGAAATATTTCTAACGGTTAGAGACAGCAGAACATCCGTCTAACAAATATTTTCCTGTCGAAGAGATAGGTAGAGGTTTCCGAACTCGCTACGCGGTCGGCGTCAGACGAACCAGCACGTCGTCGCGGGCGCGCGGGAACGTGTCGCCTTTCGGCCTGCCGTCGCGGTTCGACGTGACCGCGTACAGGTGGCCGTCGGGACCCTGTTCGACGTGGCGAACCCGGCCGAGTACGTCGGCCAGCGTCCAGTGTGCAGTCGCGGCGTAGGCGTCGTCGTGCCAGTCTTCGGCGAACGCCATCCCTCGCGCCGTGTCGCCGACCGGCGGGAGGTCCCCGGCGTCGTCGGCCAGCGTGACGACGTTGATTCGCTGTGCGACCAGCGACCCGAAGACGAGTCGGTCGCGCCACGCCGGAATCGCGTCCCCGGTGTAGAAGACGCCGCCGCTTGGTGCCCACGACTCGGGCGTGTTCACCAGCGGACGGCGATACGCCGGGTCGTCCTCGTACTCGTCGGCTTTGCGCGCCTCGGGCCACCCGTAGTTGCCGCCGGGGACGAGGCGGTTCACCTCGTCGTTGCCGTCGGGACCGTGTTCGGTGACTACCGGCGTCGCGTCCGGAAGCCACGTGATGCATTGGGGATTGCGGTGGCCGTAGGTGTAGACGCGCGGGTCGGCGTCGTCGCCCGGCAGGTCCGGGTTCCCCGGCGCGGGGTCACCCACCGCGTTCACACGGAGGACGCTCCCTGCGAGCGACGACGTGTCCTGCGCGAGAGGTCCCTCGCCAGCGTCCCCCGTCGTAATCCAGAGGTAGTTCTCGGGACCGAACGCGATTCGCCCGCCGTTGTGAACGTTGTCCGCGGGGATGTCGTCCACGACGACGCGACCCGTACTGGCCGGGTCGTCGGCGTCCACGTCGTACCGGACGACGCGGTTGACCTTCCCGCCGTCCGTCTTCGCCGTGAAGTAGACGAAGACGTAGGGTGCCTCCGGGTACTTGGGGTGGACCGCGATGCCGAGCATCCCGCCCTCGCCGCCCTCGACGAACCACGTCTCCCAGAAGGGTTCGTCGTCGGGACCGGGGGCCATCGCCTCGGCGTCGATGACGGCGTCGGGTGCCGCCACGGTTTCGAGACGCTCGCCGTCGAAGCGCCGGATTCGCCCGGTGCGCTCGGTCACGAACAGTTCGCCCGTCCGCGCGAACGCCAAGTCCCACGGAATCTCCAGATTCTCGACCAGTACCTCCGGTTGCACCGACGCCGACAGCGGCGAGTCCGACGGTGAGGTCCACTCGGGGTCGTACCGCGACCACTCGTCGGCGGTGTGGTTGAGTTCGTACTCCTTCTCGGGTCTGCCGCGTCGTTCCGCCAGTTTGCCACAACCTGCGAGTCCGACCGCACCGACGGCGGCGAGGAACTGCCGTCGCGTTCGCCCGGACGGAATTACGCCCATACCGGAGCGTAATTTTAGGTGAACCTAAAAACATCGGTACGCGGTCGGAACGGGACGACTCGCTGGACGCGATAGCTTCGCCGAACGCGGCGGCTACGTCGAACGTCGTGACTACGCGAAAAGCGAGAGAGAAGAAACCGCTTAGCGGGCCGCGGCCGCGACGCGCTCTTTCTCTTCTTTCTGGTTGATAGCGTAGGTCTGCACGTCGTAGTTGGCCGCGCCGACGAGTTGGTCGGCCAGCGCCTCGGAAGCGTCGGTCGGCGTCTTGAACGACGCACTGTGGACGCCCTCGGCGATGAACTTCAGGGCTTGGTCCACGCGGCGCTGGGGTGCCACGTCGACCGCCTTCGGGACGGAGATGCCACCGTACTTCAGGCGGACGGTCTCCTCGCGCGGGGCGGCGTTCTCGACCGCGCTCACGAGAACCTGCACGGGGTTCTGTTCGGTGCGGTCGTGAATCTCGTCGAACGCCTCGCGGGTAATCTGCATCGTCTTCTGCTTCTTGCCGGTGTTCTCCTCGGTCTGCATCAGACGGTTGATGAGGCGCTCCACGATGGACACCTCGCTCTTCTGGAACTGCTTGGAGGCGTGGCGACCCATCGTGTGGGCGACCGGCGTAATCGTGATGTAACGCTCGGTCGAGGGGTCGTCGTACTCGATGTTGGTGATGTCCCACTCGCCGAACAGTTTGGCGACGGCGGTTCCCTCCTCGTCCGTGCCCGCGGGCTTGTCGGGTTCGGGTTGGTCTTCTGCCGCCATCGTTATCGCACCGGTTTCTCCGCGTTACCGCGAACCAGTTCTTCGAGGCTCACGCCGTTGACTTTCTCTACCTTGTAGTTGACGCCACCGAGGTCGCCCATCGCACGACCCTTCGCGCCACCGATGCCCGCGATAGTAACCTCGTCGTGTTCGTCGATGAACGAGATAGCGCCGTCGCCGGGACAGAAGGCGGTGACCTGCTTGCCGTTCTTGATGAGTTGGACTCGGACACACTTCCGAATCGCGGAGTTGGGCTGTTTGGCCTCGACGCCGACTTTTTCGAGAACGATGCCACGGCCCTGCGGCGCGCCTTCGAGGGGGTCGGACTTCTCCTCGAGTCCGCGCTCGCGTCGGGCGTACTTCGAGTCGGACCACCGGTGGTTCTGGCGGTCCTTCTTTAGCTTCCGCGCTGCGTATTTGCCGTTCGCCATATGCCGTGTGCTATCCGTCCGAGCTACTTAAGCCTCCCTCTTTCGAGGCGGGCGAAACGGGCGCAAATCGCTCAAGAGGGGTCGATTACGGAATCTGAGCGCGTTTCAGCGAACAGTTCTGCGCGCCGCTTAGCTTCGGTTCTGACAGCAGATTCGTTCGCGCCCGGAAAATCGGGCGGAGACGGCTATCCCTCCAGCGAGAACACGCCGACCGTGTTCCCGTCCGTGGCCGACCGGAGACCCCCGCCACCGGCCTGCACCGCGACGTACTGCTTGCCGACCACGGGGTCGTACCAACTCATCGGCGACCCGTTGACCGAGGCGTCGAACTGGTACTGCCAGAGTCGCTCGCCGGTCTCCGAATCGTATGCGATGAACTCGCCCGCGCCGTTCCCGGCGAAGGTGAGACCGGTCGTCGTGGCCATCGACCCGCCCATAGCGAACTCGTCCCACTCGTCCTGCCAGACGACTTCGCCGCTCACCGGGTCCACCGCCGAGAAGATAGCGAGTTGCCGGTTCCACTCGTCGGGTGCCGGGCCGGGGTCGTCCATCGTCGGGTAGACCGTGAAGCTTCCGCCGAGGTACTGGGCCGGGAGGTTCCACTCGGGGTCCTCGTCCCACTGGAACTTGCTCGGGTAGTTCATCGCCTTCACGTGGACGTTTCCGGTCTGGCGACTGTAGGAAGTCGGGTTCCACTCCGACCCGCCGTCGGCCGAGGGCATAATCCACGGCGTGTCTTCGAGGTTGTCCTGCGGGAGCGACCACATATTGAGATGTTGACAGAACTCGTCGCTTCGCTCGTGGAGTTTGCCGTCCTCGGCACCGAGCAGGTAGTTCCATCCGGTCTTTCCGGCGTGGCTGACGACTCGCTGGCTCTCGCCGTCCACCTCGGCGTCGAACAGCACCGGCGGCGCGGAGGCGTCCCAGTCCCACCATCCGTGGGGACTCTCTTGGAAGTACCACTGCACGTCGCCCGAGGCGGTGTCGAGTGCGAGGACGGCGACGGTGTAGACGTTCGGTCCCGGCCGGACGATGCCGTTCACGTCGGGTCCGGCGTTGCCGATGCTCGCGTAGAGGGTGTCGGTCTCCGAATCGACCGTGACGGTCATCCAGTTGGGTGCCGCGCCGTGTTGCCACGAGTCGCCTATCCACTGGTCTTTCGGCGTCGTCCACGTCCGCCACTCTCGCTCGCCCGAGTCGGCGTTTATCGACTCCACGAATCCGCGGATGCCGTACTCTCCACCCGCGCTCCCGTTGAGGATGCTCCCGTCGTAGACGACGGGTGCCCACGTCGCGGAGTAGCCTTCGTCGGTCGGGGCCGAGTCGTAGCGCCACTGCTGTTGGCCGGTGTAGCGGTCGATGGCGACGACGCTGGCGTCGAGCGTCGTCATGTAGAGCGTGTCGCCCAGAACCGCCACCCCGCGGTTGTTCGACCCGCAACAGAGGAGCGCCGGTTGGCCGTCGTCGCCCTCCGGCGCGTAGCGGTAGGTCCAGAGAACGTCGCCCGACCGGGCGTTGACCGCCCGCAACACGTCCGGGCCGTTGGTCTGGTACATGATTGGCGGGTCCGAAGGGACGACGACCGGGGTGCCCTCGAACTTCCCGCGCTCCACGTCCTCGGTGGCTTCGACGGTGTACTCTAGCGAGAGGCGCGAGACGTTCTCGGGCGTAATCGTGTCGGCGGTGGTGAACCGCTGTTGGGCGTAGCCGCCGCCGTACATCAGCCAGCTCTCCGGGTCGTCGCCCGAGTCGGCCAGCATCTCCGGCGTCACGTCGAGGCGCGGAATCTGTTGGGCGCTGTGGCGAACCGTCGTCGGCCCGTCGGCGAGGTACTCGATGGCGATGCCCTCGTCGGTGCGCTCGATTTCGGCGTGGGGTCGGTCGATGCTCATCGGCCGACACCTCCTCGCGGCGCGCGCTCGGCGTCGGTGACTCTGAAGAGATCGTCGGCCACGTCCTCCTGTGCGCGAATCGCTATCGCCGACCCGCCAGCGAGCGCCGCGGCCAGTTGGCTGTCGGCCAACTCCTCCGGTCCAGCGAGGTCGCTGGCGGCCGAGGCAAACAGGTGGACGCCCCCGAGCATCGCCTTCACGTCCCAGATTCCCCGGTCGAGCATCTCGTCGGTCAGAATCGCCTCGCGTTGCCAGAGGTGATGGTCGAGTTCGTCAATCCAGAGCAGTGCGCCGCCGAGCGCGCGCTGGTGGAGCGGAGCCACGTCCGCGGGGTCGTAGCCCTCGGGGTCGGCCGGGAGCTTCGCGGTCGAGACCCACTGGGCGAGGCGGGCGTTCTGGTTCACCACGTCCGCGACCAGCGCGGTCCGCTCGCGCTCTTCGAATCCGGCCTCGGCGAGCGCGGCGGTCAGCGGTTCGGCCCGAATCAGTTCGGCGGCGGTCGCTCGAACGTGGTCGGGCGAGAACTCCGGCAGGTGGCGCTCGGCCGACTCGAAGAACCCGACCGCCGCGAGGTGGTCGTAGGCGTCCCACGCGGGCGCGGCCACCTCCCGATAGGCGCTCGCGTCGGGGTCGTCGGGGAACCCCGCCGCCCGGAGCGCCGGGAGTTCGGCGATGCCCGCTTCGATGCCGCCGACCGCCTCCGAGAGTCGCCCGGCGTCGAGTCCACCGGCGAGGTCGGCACGGATGCGCTCGCCGACGGCGGCGAGTTCGTCGGCCGACTCCGCGCCGACCGCCTCGCGCAAGTCCGCCAGCGAGAGTTCCGTGGCCGCGCCGACACTCCCCGTCACGCCGAGTATCTTGAGGAAATTACGCCGGTCGCGTTCGTCCACGTCCGGTACGCCGTCAGTTAGCGTGTCGTTCGTTTCCATTCCCATCCCCACGGGAACGTCACGATTGGCGAGGAATTACTTTTCCCTCGGAAACGCGCCGCTCGCGCCTAAAATTTCGCCCGGGCGTCGCTAATTCCGTTGACACGACCGCGGCGACCGTCGGCGAAGGCCCGGAGAAATATCTGCCCATGTCAAACACTCGTATTCGATTGTTTTGCATAGAAATACCTATGCCAGAGCGAGCGACCGGCGGGAGCGTTCGAGGCGTTCGTCGCGGCGGTTCCTGTGGTAGCGGTCACTGTGCCGTTGTAGAGCAAAGAGAGACTTGCGAGAGTGTACGGCGACTTCGGAACCCATCACGACCGAGAAGGAACTCCAGAACCGGAGAAAAACGGCCGAAACCCGAAAAAGCCGGTCAGGTCAGTTGGATGTCGTCGATGTCGTAGTGGCGTTTCGCCAACTTCTCGGCGGCCGTGATGTTCCGGCCGCCCTCGCCGATGGCGATACCGGTGTCCTCCGAGTCCACCTCGGCGTAGGCCACCGTCTCGTCGTCCTCGCTGACGGTGACGTTGTACACCGCCGCCGGAGCGAGGGCGTTGGCGACGAACGCCTCGGGCGTGTCGGCGTCCTCTACCAGCACGACGGCTTTGTCCAACTGCGATTCGAGATTTCGGACCGTCTCGCCGCCCGAGCCGATGGCCTTGGCCATATCGCCCGGTTTGACGAGGAACACGATGCGCTCCTCGCCGTCGTCGCCGCCCTCGAAGACCACGCAGTCGCGGGCGGTCGCACCCGTCTCGTCCTCGAAGAGGGCGATGTACTGGCGGGCCTCGTCGGAGAGCGTGACTCTCATATCAGTCGGCGGCCTCGTCGCCGCTCAGCGAACCCATGCGGAGGTCCACGTCGCCGGTACCGATTTGGACCGGCTTTCCGGCGATGACGTTCTCGATGACGCCGTTCAGGTCGTCCACCTCGCCGTGGATGGCGGCGTCGAGCAGGTGGTTGACCGTCACCTCGTAGGCCGCCCGCGCCAGCACGCTGTCTTTCTGCCCGGCGATGCCGTGGCGACCGATGGACTCGATGGTGCCGCGGTTGGTCATGATGTCGGCCACCAGCATCAGGTGGCGGATGTTCACGTCGTCCAACCCCTGTTCTTCGAGGGTGTTTTTCGTCTCCTCGATGATGGCTTCGCGGGCCGCCTCGATGCCGAGGTTCTTGTGAATCTCGTGGATGTTGTTCGAGGTGGTCCGACTCGCGTCCACGCCCTCGATTTCGATTACGTCGCCGAACGCCGACCCCTCGGTGTAGAGGACGAACTCCTCGCCGTCGTCGAGTTGCTCTTTCCGGATGACCACGCGAGAGATGTCCTCGATACCCTTGAAGGTAATCTCGCGGAGGTCCTCGACGAGTTGGAGCAGGTCACGATAGCTCGGCTCGTCCGGGCCGAACTGGATTTGTGCGCCCTGCTGTTTCGTCGTCACGCCGAGTTCGTCTTGGATGATTTCGGCGATTTCGGCGGCGACTTCCTCGGTGCCGGTCACGAGCGGCCAGCGTTCTTCGAGCGTCTCGGGATTCAGGTCGATGGAGACTACCATGTCGGCGACGTTGGTCGAGATGTCCCCGAGCGCCAGAATCTTCGTCGCCTCGATTTGCCAGACGACCTCGTGAGCGCGTTCGCGGTCGGTCGCGTACTCGTCTTCGAGGTAGACCGTCATCATCGGCGTGTCCGGGGTCTTCCGAGCGTCCACCAACTCGATGAGTCGCGGCAGACCCTGCGTCACGTCGATTTCCGCGACCCCCGCGTAGTGGAACGTGTTCATCGTGTTGTGAGTGACGACCCCGGACGCGGTGGTGAACGTCTCCAGTCCTTCGACCGAGAAGTCGTAGACGTACTCGTGGTCACTTTCGACCGTCTCGATGGATTCGATGCGGTCCCAAATCACGTCGCCCGAAACTGCCTGCTCGAGGTCGTCCAGCGCGTCCGGTCGTTCATCGGCCCTCCGCTCGACGCGGGCGACGAACTCGGCGAGCGTCCGCCGACCGATTCGCTGGCGCTTCGTCGCGCTGTTGACCTGTCGCTGGGGGATTCCAGCGGCACTCGCGGCGTCTTCGAGTGCGTCTCCGAAGTTCGGAATCATGTCGGTCGCGTCAGGACCGTCGCCGTCGATGGTAGCCGCGAGTTCGGCGAGTTGCTCGCCACGCTCGCCCACCATGCCGATTCGGTCCTCGAACGCCGGAACGTGCTTTTTCGGTAGGCGAAGCGTCTTGGAGTCGTCCTGTTCGCCGAGCGTGGCGAACAGTCCGAATCGGGCGAGGAGGAAGGCGACACCTTCGGTGAGCCGGTCGGATGTCGAACTCGCTCGCACCGAGTTCTTCCCGACGTTGCCGTCACCGCTGAAGTAACCCGTCAGCAGGCCACGGACGAACTCCGAAGACGCGCCGAACGCGAATCCGGGAACGACTTTCTCGCCGTCGTCGGTGCAAGCCACCCGCAGGAAGTCGGCGAGGACTTTCCCGTTGACGCGGATGTCGTATCCGTCGGCGAACCCACTCGTGTTCTCGTACTCGTTGACCGAGAGGCCGAACCGCTCGGCGAACGTCCGAACGCGATTCTGGAACGTCGAATCGACGTTCGACACGGAGACATAGTAGTCAGTAAGCGACCCTTCGGCGAGCCACGCCCCGACGAAGAAACCAGTTTCCTCGTCAAGCGGGAACTGTTCGGGGAGACCCGTCGTTCCCTGAACGGGATAGACGAAGCGCTCTTTCAGCTCACCGTCTTCGAGAGCCTGTCTCTTGTTCCGAATCTGGGAATCGCCACCGGGGAGCGTTTCGACGCCACCGTCGGTGAGGGTAGACGTGTACCAGTAGTCGTCTGCCGGAAGGAACTCCCGGAGGTCGGCCGTCTCGCTACCGTCACCAACTCGGAGGTCGCCGACGACCGGAATCCAGTCGCCTGCATCGAGGTCGTCACCCGTGACGGGCACGACTTCGTTGTCCTGCCGGGTGACGAACGAATGTGACTTCGTGGCGCGAATCGAGCGTCCCGATTCGAGTTCGATTTCGAGCAGTTCGTCGGGGGTTTCGTGGCGGCTGATTTCCTCGACGGTCTTCCACGAAACGCGCTCGTCGTCGCGGAGGCTGACGACTTCCAAGTCGTCCGGTGCAAGCGCGACCTCGTGTCCGTCGAGTTCGCGCGTTTCACGACTCGCCATCAGGTTGTCTACGAGCGGACCGATTTCGGTCGTTCGCGTCTCGCCGTCGCGCCGAACGAGTACGGACTCGTCGGCAGGAATCGACATCTGCGTTCCGGGTTCCCCGATGGACTGGGCGGAGACGACGCCCACGGGGTCGAGCGGGTCGACTCGCGTGTCGAGATAGCGGTTCTCGACGGCGCGGGCGATTTGGTCGGCTTGGTCTACGGTCACGCCGTCGCGCGCTTCGACCGTCTCGTACACCTCGTTTTTCAGTCGTTGGGGGAGGTCGGTGTCTTCGACGACGGCCGCTACGTCTTCGGATACGTCGTAATCAGTCATCGGACTCCACCTCCCGAGTGCTGGGAGTGCTACTACGCGTCTCGGTGTGTTCCGAGAGGTTGGTCGGTCGGGCCTTCTCGCCGAGGAACTCCATCTTCTGGTCTTCGCTGTCGAAGGCCTCTTCGAGAACGCGGTCGGCGATTTGGTCCACGTCGATTTCGCTGTCGGCGTTGTGAGACACCTTCACCGGACTCGTGCTGTCCTCGCCGAACTCGAACTGGACGATGCGGTCGTTGGTGTCCCGCACGGTCCCGTCGTACTGGGCTTCGAGTTCGCTCAGCGCGTTCATCAGACGGCGCTGGAGGTATCCGGACTTGGAGGTACGGACTGCCGTGTCCACGAGACCCTCGCGGCCACCCATCGCGTGGAAGAAGAACTCGCGGGGGTCGAGTCCGCCCGTGTAGGAGTGTTCCACGAAGCCGTGGGCCTTCGCCGAGAGGTCGTTCTGCTTGAAGTGGCTGAGCGTCCGGTTCTCGTACCCGCGGTTGATTCGCTCGCCGCGGACTGCCTGCTGGCCGACGCAACCCGCCATCTGGGTCAGGTTCAGCATCGACCCACGCGCGCCGGACTTGGCCATCACGACGGCCGGGTTGTCCTCGTCGAAGTGTTCCTCGGCGATGTCACCCGCGGAGTCGCGGGCCTTGCCGAGCGTCTGCATTATCTTCATCTCCAGCGTCTCGTCTACGGTCCGACCGGGCAGGGATTCGAGGTCGCCGTTCTGGTACGTCTCGATGAGTTCTTCAACTCGGTCGTAGGCGTTGTCGATGGCCTCGTCGATTCGGTTCTGGGCCTCTCCGGGAATCGACTCGTCGTCGATTGCGATAGAGAACCCGAAGTGCATGATGGAGCGCATCGCAAGCGCGGCAACCTCGTTGATGAAGACGCGCGAGCGAGTGTTACCGTAGACCTTCGTGATGGTGTCTACGATTTCACCGCCGAACTCGCCCACCTCGTCCTCGGCGATGGTGCCCTCTATGAGTTGGCCGTCCTCGATGATTACGTCGTCGCCGACCGTGCCGGTGAATTCGAGATTGAGGTCGCTCGGGAGCAGTTCCGAGAAGATGTCTCGACCGGTCCAGTAGGGTTCGTCCTCGTCGTCGGTGCCCGAGGGGTCGGGCAGTTCGTCGATTCGAGTCGCCCGCAGGAGGTCGAGCGCCTGCGTCTCGTTGAAGTGTGGGTTCTCGTTGGTGAGCAGATACGTCCCCGAGATGTGGTCCTGAATCGCACCGATGATGTTCGCGCCGAAGCGCGGCGACAGGATTTGTTCCTGCACGCGCATGAGGACGCGCGCCTCCGCGCGGGCCTCCTCGTTCTGGAGGGCGTGCATGTTCATCTCGTCGCCGTCGAAGTCGGCGTTGTACGGCGGACAGACGACGGTGTTGAGTCGGAACGTCTTGTACGGCATCACGACCACTTCGTGGGCCATGATGGACATCCGGTGGAGCGACGGCTGGCGGTTGAAGATAACGATGTCGCCGTCGACCATGTGGCGGTTGACTTCCCAACCGGGTTCGACCTTGGTCGAGAGTTCTTCGCAGTTCTTCTCGGTGACTTTGAGGCGGCGACCGTCGGGTCGCTTGACGTAGTTCGCGCCCGGATGGGCCTCGGGACCGTTGGCGACGTAGCGCCGGGCCTCCTCTACGTTCCGGTCGGTGACGTTCATCGTCTGGGTCATCTCTTGGGCGACTCGCTCGGGGACGCCGACCTCGTTCAGCGAGAGCGTCGGGTCGGGCGAGATGACGGTACGCGCCGAGAAGTTGACGCGCTTACCCGAGAGCGACCCGCGGAAGCGACCTTCCTTGCCCTTCAGACGCTGGCTGAGGGTCTTGAGGGGTCGGCCCGACCGGTGTCGGGCGGGCGGCGTGCCCGAAATCTCGTTGTCCATGAAGGTGGTGACGTGGTACTGGAGCAGTTCCCAGAGGTCCTCGATGATGAGTTGGGGCGCACCCGCCTCGCGGTTCTCCATGAACCGCTGGTTGATGCGGATGATGTCCACCAGTTTGTGGGTCAGGTCGTCCTCGGAGCGCTGGCCGTTGTCCAGCGTGATGGACGGCCGGGCGGTCACGGGCGGAACCGGAAGGACCGTTAGAATCATCCACTCGGGGCGCGAGCGGTCGGGGTCGATGCCGAGCGTTCCCACGTCCTCGTCCGGGATGTCCTCGAACCAGTCCCGGATGTCGCTGGGCATCAGTTTGTTCATGTCCTCCTCGGTGAGGTCTATGTCCAGCGCCTTCTCGATGGCCTTCCGGTCGTCCTCGCGGGGCCGGAACTCGCCGGACATGATTTCGTTGATGCGCGAGAGGTCGATGTCCGTCGCGTCGGCGAGTTCTTGGGGAGCCATCGGTTCGCGGCCCTCCTCCTCGTCGCCCTGCATCGCGGACGCAATTTGCTCGGAGTACTCGCTGGTGAGGACCTGCTGGACCTCGTAGTAGGTGGTCGGCTTCTCGTGGTTGATGTCGTACTGGACCTCGCCGCAGTAGGTGCATCGGTCCTTCTTTCGGGCCTCCCGGATGGCGGCCTTGGTCACGTCGGTAACGTCGTCGCCGAGTTCCTTGGTCCGGGTGAGCTTCGACTCGTACTTCTCCTTCTCGTCCTCGGTCAGCAGGAGGCGCGAGCAGTTCCGACAGGTCCCACGCAGGAGTCGTCGGATGAGCTTCGTGAACCCGACGTGGATGACGGGCGCGGCGAGTTCGATGTGACCGAAGTGGCCGTTACACGACCCGGAGTGCTTGCCGCAGGTCTTGCACTCCAGTCCGGGGTCGATGACGCCCAGTCGCGGGTCCATCAGGCCCATGTCGATGGGGAAGCCGTCGTCGTCGTACGTGTCGGCGGTGATGATTTTGGTCGCCGACATCTCTCGGTACTCCTCGGGGTCCATCAGCCCGAAGCTAATTTCGCCGATTTCCTTGGGTGTTTGTCCTGTTGACATTGTTTTAAACAGCGTCTTCGAGTTCGAGTCGCGGTGCGATGCCGAGTGCTTTCATCTCGTCGAGCAGAAGCTTGAACGCGTAGGACATCTCGACTTCGTGGATGTCGGTCTCCTCGTCACAGTTGGGACAGTAGACCCGGTTCTGTTCGACGTTCTCAACTGCGCTCATGCCACACTCGCCACAGACGTATATCCACTCGCGGTCGGACTCGTCCAGCAGGCGCTCTTTCAGCGTCAGCGCGGCACCGTGCGCGACGAGGACCATCCGTTCCATCTCACCCACGCGGAGACCACCCTCGCGGGCGCGCCCCTCGGTGGGTTGGCGGGTCAGCACCTGCACCGGCCCGCGGGAACGGGCGTGCAGTTTGTTGCTCACCATGTGGTAGAGCTTCTGGTAGAAAATCGTCCCGATGAAGATTTCGGCCTCGATTTTCTCCCCGGTGATGCCGGAGTACATGATTTCCTTCCCGGAGGACTTGAAGCCCTGTTCTTCGAGTCCGCCGCGGAGTTCCTCCTCGTCCTCGCCGGTGAACGGCGTCCCGTCCACGCGGCGGCCTTCGAGCGCACCGACCTTCCCGCCAATCATCTCCAGCACGTGGCCGACCGTCATCCGGGACGGCAGGGCGTGGGGGTTGATGATGAGGTCCGGGACGACGCCGCCCTCGGTGAACGGCATGTCCTCTTGGGGCGCGATGTGGCCCACGACACCCTTCTGGCCGTGCCGGGACGCGAACTTGTCGCCGAGTTCCGGGATGCGCTCGTCGCGCACCGAGACCTTCGAGAGCTTCGAACCGTCCTCGCCCTCCATCAGGGTCACGGTGTCCACGACGCCCGATTCACCGGAGCGCATCGTGACGGAGGTCTCCCGGCGCTTCTGCGGGGAGAGACCGCCCATGTCGTCGGGTTCTTCGAGGAACCGCGGCGGACTGGTCTTGCCGAGCAGGACGCTGTTCTCGTCCACCCGCGTCTCGGGGTTGACGAGTCCGTCCTCGTCGAGGTGGGTGTAGGCGTCCTCACCGCGCGCGCCGCGCACGTCGTCGCTCGGAATCTCGAAGCGGTCCTCCTGACCGCCGGGGTAGCGCCGTTCCTCGCCCTCGTAGGTCCGGAAGAAATGCGAGCGAGCGAGCGCGCGGTCCACCGACCCGCCGTTCAGGACCAGCGCGTCCTCGATGTTGAACCCTTCGTAGGACATGACCGCGACCGTGAAGTTCTGGGCCGCGGGTCGCTCGTCGTAGCCGATTTGCTCGGTGGTCTGGGTCTTGACCATCGAGAGCTGCGGGTAGTGTAGGAGGTGTTGTCGCGTGTCAGGCCGGATGCGGTAGTTCGCCGCCGGAAGCCCGAGCGACTGCTTTATCATCCCCGACCCCATCGTAATCCGGGGCGAGGCGTTGTGTTCGGGGTACGGGACCATGCCCGCACCGATACCGAAGATGAGTTGCGGGTCCACTTCGAGGTGGGTGTGGTCTGGCGTGAGGTGTTCTTCGTCCACCGCGACGTAGATGTCCTCTTCCTCCTCGGCGTCGATGAACTCGACTTTCCCGCGCTCGACGAGGTCCTCGAAGTCGAGGTCACCGTTCTTGAGCGCCTCGACTTCTTCCTCGGTTGCGAGGGGTTCGCCGTCCTCGATGACGAGGAGCGGTCGGCGGGCGCGGCCCGCGTCGGCGTTGATGATGACTTCGCGGGTCCGCTCTTTGACCGAGACGTTGACCATCTCGGACACGTCGCCGCGGCGACGTGCGTGGCGGACCTGTTCTGCGAGCTGTTCGGGGTCGGGGTGGGTACCGACCAGACTACCGTTCACGTATACTTTCGCTTCTCGTCCCTGACTCATGTTAGTCGTCTGCGCTTGCAGTTGGTTCGACGCCTTCGATACCGGGGATGCCTTCGACACCCATCGAAGTCAGTTCTCGTTTCAGGCCCTGTTCGTCCTCGATGTTCTGGGAGAGTTCCATCGCCTGCGCGAAGTTCTTCACCAGCCCACAGTTCGGTCCCTCAGGGGTCTCGGAGGGACAGATGCGACCCCACTGGGTCGCGTGCAGGTCCCGCGCCTCGAAGTGTGGCTGACTCCGCGAGAGCGGCGAGCGGAGTCGCCGGAGGTGCGAGAGGACCCCCATGAAGTCGGTGCGGTCCACCAGTTGGGAGACGCCCGAGCGCCCGCCGACCCAGTTGCCGGTCGCAATCGGGTGTTCGAGTCGCTCGGTCAGCACGTCAGACCGAACCACGGTGTTGACCGACAGTTGGCGGTTTCGCATGTTGGCGCGCTCCAACTGGTACTTCACGTCCCGAGCCAGCTTGTTCAGCGCGGTCCGGAACAGGTCTTTCATCAGGTCGCCGCTGACCTTCAGGCGCTTGTTGGCGTAGTGGTCCTTGTCGTCGGGTTCGCGCCGTTCGAGCGCCAACTCGAAGCACGCCTCGGCCATCCGACAGAGGTAGTAGGCCTTGTTGATGCGCACGTCCTCCTCCTCGACGCCCTCCTCGTGGAGGTGGGGCAGGAGGTACCGGTCGATGACGTAGTTGGCGCGCTTGAGTTGGTAGTTCTTGCCCTGCCCGGAGGCGACGCGCTTGCCGAGGGACTCGATGGCCTCCTCCTCGGTCTGCACGTCGGCGGCCTCCAGATTTTCGAGCATGAACTTCACGATTTCGGGGTCGTCGGACACCCGGTGGACGATTTCCTCGTCGGACTCCAGTCCGAGCGCCCGGACCAGCGTCACGAAGTTGACGCTCCCCGAAACCGAGGGGAACGACACTTCGAGCAGGCCGTCGCGGGTGCGCTCGACCAACACCAGCGCGCGGTAGCCCCGGCGCTGGCTGAACGTCTTGGCGACCTGAATCTCGTCGCCGTACTTGGTGTCGTACTCCGCGAGAATCTTGTTCGGCGCGAGGTCCTCGCTCGTCATCAGGACTCGCTCGGAGCCGTTGACGATGAAGTAGCCACCGGGGTCGGCGGGGTCCTCGCCGATTTCGACGAGTTCCTCGTCGGAGAAGCCCGAGATGTTACACTTCTCGGAGCCGACCATGATGGGCATCCGGCCCACCTTGGTCTCGGTGGCGTCCACGACGCGTTCGTCTTCGCCCTCGCCCTTGACGATGGACATCTCCATGAACACGGGCGCGGCGTAGGTGATGTTTCGCAGTCTGGCCTCCTGCGGGTAGAGGAGTTCTTCGCTCCCGTCGGCCTCCCGCACGCGCGGGGTCACGATTCGAACGTCGCCCAGCTCGACGTGGACCGGCTCCTCGTCTTCCTTGTCACCGATGTCGGTGTCGATGGTGCCTTTCTCGTCTACGACTTCCTGCATGCCGCGGTTCAGGAAGCTGTTGAACGAGCGGTAGTGGTGTTCTGCGAGCCGTTCCTTCGAGAAGTACTCTCGGGAGATGGCACGTCTGTCTTCTCGGTTCATTATTATTCTACCACCAGTCGGTAGGTCGTCGCGGTGTCTGTCGTTCGGGAATCTCGCACGATTTTGATTACGTCACCGACCTCCGCGTCGTCCGGCAGTGCGGGGTCGGTGCGCTTGATTTTCGGCAGGTCGGTCGGTTTGATGTCGTACTCCTCCATCACGTCGTCTAACTCCTCGTCGGCGACGACGCTGTGGTCCGGAACCATGTCGTGTTGGCTTACGTCTACCATGTGTGGTGGGTTGTCTGGCAAGAGGGAGAAATGGCTATCACGAGATACTACAGGGCATTACACAGGGAATTCATTTAAGACTTGCTAAGTAGCCCGCGCACGGCTGACTGTTCGACCCACCCCGCCGGGACGTGACCGCGGGGAATACCCACAAATGTCACCGACTTCACGGAGGTATAAATCGTTTGGGGCAAGGGCACGTGTCGCAGGGAGTCGAAACACGGGACGCGGTGACGCGGCCGACTCGTTTGAGAAGCCTTAAGTTAAACCGGGGACAACGAAGAGATGCACTCGGAAGCCCGGGTGGTGTAGTGGCCCATCATACAACCCTGTCACGGTTGTGACGCGGGTTCAAATCCCGCCTCGGGCGCTTTCTTCCGTGAAATATCTTCCGACAAGTCGTAGCTCTATAACCAGTAATTACCTCACGAAGAGACTGAACTCTGTTAGCCGCGCGTTCGCGCAGTACAGGTAAAATAACCACCACCTTTTCGACTAAATAGCCGATATTATACAAGAGGCCGGGCTACTTGAAACAGCGATGGGCACCATCAACTCGAAGGACAAAGGTGACGAAACCGAAGCGAAAGTCATCCACGAGTTAATTTCGAACGGATACAGTGTCTCGGTCCCATTCGGAGATAACGACAAGTACGACCTGATAGCGGACGACGGAAAGAACTTGTATCGTATTCAGTGTAAAACAGGATGGAGAAATAAAGAAAATACGATGCGGTTCAACACTCATTCGCAAACCACCAAAGAAGGAGAGTACCACGAAGACACGTACTACGGTGAAGTAGATGCGTTTGTCGTCAGATATCCAGCAAACGAGACGCTCTACTGGATAGATATCGAAGAAGCGACTGAGCAGAAAATGGAACTCCGGTTCGAAGCAGACGTAGACCACCCATCGATTAACTGGGCCGAAGAATACGAGTTTGACGGCGAGTTATCGTGAATATTCCAGTCGCCTCTTCCTCGTTCGATAGAAGATGCGTTCGGATTTCGGCCCGTGATAACACAAGGCAAAACAGAAAGAAATCGGTATACATTAATATAGCCCGGCGAAAGGATAGTATGCACTCGGAAGCCCGGGTGGTGTAGTGGCCCATCATACAACCCTGTCACGGTTGTGACGCGGGTTCAAATCCCGCCTCGGGCGCTTTCTTCCGACGCCAACTCGTGAGCGACGAGTCAGTCGCTCGCGCCCGAAAGCGTAACTGGTAGTCGGTCGTTCGCCTCGACGTGAGCGAGGACGCCGACGGCGAACCTCCCGACAGATGGAACTTCCTGCACGAGGAGTTGATTCCGGCGCTCTTGCTCGTGGGCGTCCTGCTGTTTCTCGTTCCCGAACCCGTCACTTCGACGCTGGGCATCGTTCTCGTGAGTCTCGGCGTCGGCCTGTGGGTGTGGGACCTCCTTCGGTAGTCCGCGGACGGGTCGCCGGTCGGAGTCAGGCGAGCGCCGTCGCCGTCCATCCGCCGAGTCCGACCGCGAGCAGTGCGCCGACGAGGTTCAGCGCCGCGTTTCCGATTGCTTCCTGTCGCGCGCCGCTTTCGTAGAGTTCGACCGTCTCGACTGCGAAACTGGAGAACGTCGTGAACGCGCCGCAGAACCCGGTGCCGAACAGGGTCAACAGGGCGGCGTCGGCGGCGAGTCCGGCCGTCAGCGCGCCGAGAGCGAAACTTCCGAGGACGTTGACCGCGAGCGTGTCGCGCTGGCGGTCGGGTATCCGCGACCCGACCGCGAACCGCGAGAGAGCGCCGAGGACGCCGCCCGCGCCGACCAGCAGGAAGGGGTTCATCCCGTCACCTCCCCGACCGCGGCGCGTCCCGCGAGGACGGCGACGAACCCGAGCGCGTAGTTCGCGCCGACGTTGGCGACGGCCAACGTCGGCGAGAGCGCGGCGGTCTGGACCGCGAAGGTGCTGTAGGTCGTGAACGACGAGAGGAATCCGGTACCGAGGACGAGTCGGGTCTCGGCGCTGAGTCGGCCCGATAACTCGGCCTCGTAGAGGAGAGCGCCGAGCGCGAAACTTCCCGCGACGTTGACCGCGAGCGTGCCCCACGGAAAGCCGCCGGGGAACGCCGCGGCGACGGCGTGACGGAGAATCGCCCCGGCGAACCCGCCGACCGCGACGAGCAGAAGGGGTTCGAGTCGTTCGAGCCAGCGAGCGCCCGGGTCCTCGGTCGCCGAGTGAGCGTCGGTCTCCGACATTCGATACTCGTCGGAGACCAGCGCGGCGACGGGCAAACGGCTTTCGGAGCGGGTCGGTGCGGGCTTTCATCGGTCGCTCGCGCTCGGATTGTCGCCACCGTGGGGCGTCTCGCGCTCGCGGACCCGGACCGCGTGGACGCTCTCGGTGGCGTCGTCCACGAGCAGAACGTCGCCGGGCGCGTCGGGCAGGCGAGCTTCGAACGAGGTGAGGTAGGTCGGCCGGGCCTCCGTGAGGGCGTCGATGTCGGCCCGCGAGGTGAGGCGGTGGGCCAGCAGGAGGTCGGCCTGCGAGACTGCGACTGCCGGGAGCGCGCTCGGTCGCTGAGTCGCCGCGACGAGGCTCAGACCGGGCTGGCGGCCCCGCGTGAGAGCAGTCCGGAGCGCGGAGGCCGCGATGCCGTCGAAGAAGGCGTGGGCTTCGTCCACGAGTAGCCACGGGAGGCGGGGAGGGAACTCGCGGACGCAGTAGTCGTAGAGACCACTTGCGACCGCGTGCAGGACCGCGTTCGCGGGCGCGGGGTCGAGACCCGAGAGGTCCAGCACGGTCCCCGCCGGGGTTTCGGCGAAGTCGCTCGCGGTCAGGCCCTCCGGCGCGAAGACGCCCCACGACTCGGCCAGCGCGAGGTGGTTGTCGGCCGACCGGCGGGTCGCGCGGTCGGCCTTAGTGTCGGCGTCGGCGACGAACGCGCGCATCCCGTCGAGAGTAGAGCGCCCGGCGGCGGCCTGCCACACCAGCGCGCCCGTCGCGGCGTCCGGCGCGAGTCCGAGCAGGTCACACCACGCCCGCGGCGCGAGCGAGTCGGCGGTGACGCGGGGGCGTGCGACGACGTTCGCGCCGAGGTCCGCGAGCGACGAGAAGACGCCCATCGTGTCGGCGACGACCGGGACGACCCCTTCGGCGCGGACGATTTCTTCGGCGAGAACGCCGAGCGTGTACGATTTCCCGTAGCCGCGTTTGCCGACGACGAGTCCGGCGTGGGGACCGTCGAGGTCGATGCGGACCCGCGCGCCGGGGCTTCCGTCGCGGGCGCGGTAGGTCCCGAGGGAGCCAGAGACGGCGGTTTCGCGGGACGGTTCGGGGTCGCGGCGACCGAGGACGTGGGTCACGGGCGGGGTTCGTCCCGTCTCCGTACTTCAACCTTCGGGAGGTCGATGCGGTGATGTGAGGGTCGGAACCGGCGACGACGGCAACACGAACCGTAGCGGACGAGGGTTTAAATCGGAGAACGGGACGAACCCCGTCCATGCGAACTTTCCGACGATTCCGGTCCGACTCGCGCGCAATCGAAGGCCTGCCAATCCGTCTCGTCATCGCCCTCGTGGTCGGCGTCGCCAGCCTCGGCGTGATGATGAACATGCTGTCGGGCGTCGGCGGTCTCACCGTCGCTGAACTCGACGCGAAACCCGACCCCGCGGTAATCGGTCCCGAGAGCGAGGACATCGACATCGTGGTCGTGGACCCCGACGGCGAACCGGTCGAGGACGCGACGGTGGTCGTCACCGGTGGCACGGCGACCCTCGACGACGTTGAGACCGAGACCACCGACGAGGACGGCGAAGTCAGCGTCCACGTCGCCCCCGAACTCGGTCCGAACCAGCAGGAGGGCACGCTGGAGGTGCGCATCAAACCGCCCGCCGGAAGCGACTACGCCGACGAGCGCGAGAACACCGCGATACTCGTAATTCGGGACTGAGGGCCGAGCGAATCAGTCCGACAGGCCCTCGTCGCCGTCCCAGTCTATCCAGTCGCGCTCCCACCCGGTCCGGCGCTCGAGGGCACGCTCGGCCCGTTCGCGGTCCTCGCGGACGGTCCGGTTGCGCTCGATGGAGTCGGCTTCCTCGCCCGCCACGAGAAGCGGCGCGAACGCCACGGTGCCGAGCGGACGACCCTTCTGGTCGCCCACCTCGTCGCCCTCTATCGCGGTCAGCGACTGCTCGCCGACCCCGACCGGGATGACCAGTCTACCGTCCGAGGCGAGTTGCTCCACGAGCGGTCGCGGTGGGTCGGCCGCGGCCGCTTCCACGAGGATTCGGTCGAACGGCGCGTACTCCGGCAGTCCGCCCGACCCGTCCCGACAGTCCACGAAGACGCCGTCGTAGCCCGCAGACGCGAGGGTGCGCCGGGCGTCAAGCACCACGCTTCGGGTGATGTCCACCGCGTGGACGTTGTGTTCGCCGACGATTTCCGCGAGGACCGCGGCGGTGTAGCCCACGCCAGCGCCGACGACGAGGACCGAATCGCCCTCACCGGCGTCGAGGGCTTCCAGCAGTCGGGCCGCGGTACTCGGCGCGAGGACGCGGGTGCCCCGATGCTCGAAAGACCGGTCGGCGTAAGCCAGTCGGTCGTCCTCGACGAACTCGTGGCGCGGGACCGCACGCATCGCGGCGCTGACGCTCTCGCTGGAGACGACCCCTTTCGAGGGGTGTTCGAGGCTATCGACCATGTCGTCGCACAGCACCGCGAGGTCCATACGTCCCCCGTGGTGACGAGAGAACTTCAATCGCCCGGCCGCCGTCCCGCGATGATTTGCTGGTCGAGACCCGGCACGTCCCGGACTTCCACGTCCACGAACCCGGCGTTCCGAAGCCATCCCGAGAACTCGTCTTCGGTGTAGGTGTCGCCCGCGTCGGTCTGGGCGAGCATGTGCGCGCCGAACAGCGCCGCGTCGTCGGCCCGGTCCCGTACCTTGTCGGTCAGCACGACCGAACCGCCGGGTTCGAGGGCGTCGAACGCCTCGGCGAGAAACTGGCGGTTCGCGTCGGGACTCAGCGCGTGAGCGACCCGCGAGCAGAACACGAGACCGAACCGACCCTCGGGGAGTTCGTCGGTGATGTCGCCCTCGACCAGTTCGATGGGTTCGTGTTCGAGAAACTGCCGGTCGATGTCGATTACGTCGGGTCGGTCCACGAGCGTCACGTCGAACCCCCGCCGGACGAACTCCTTCGAGAAGACCCCCGGTCCGCCTCCCGCGTCCAGCACGCGCTCTGCGTCGGGGTTCCGGTGGACCGCGGCGGTGACGCTGGCACGGACTGCGGCGTCGTCCACGGTGGCCATCGCGCCCACGAAGTTGGTGGTCCAGTCCTCGGAAGTCGCCTCCGGAGCGGGCGGTTCGCCGGACTTCATCGTCTCCGGGAGTCGAATCCAGCGGTCCACGCAGTCGAGAGCGTGGGGCACCGGCCCGACCGAGCGCACGTCGGCCTTGGCGACGAACCCGAGCGCGCGGTTCGTAATCTCGTAGCGGATGTCGGTTCGGTCGTCGCCGTCGGCGGCTCTGCCGCCGACGGCTTCCAGATAGCCCAACTCGGCCATCGCTTCGAGGACGATGCGGGCGGCGCGTTCGGTGACGCCCGTCTCGTCGGCGACTTCCGCGGGCGTCTCGGCGTCGGTCGTGACGGCTTCGAGGACCCCCGTCTCGCGGGCGGCCCACAGGAGTAGAGCTTCGCGGTAGTCCATGTCCGAACGATGCGGCGGCGTCGGCTTAGTCCTCCTGCATCGGGACGAACCGGACCCCGCCGCGGGTCTCGCGGTCGAGGCTTCCGTCGGCGCGACGGCGCGCGAAGACGAGATGCTGGCCCGCCGAGCGACCGGCGGGAGCGTTGATGGGACCGAGTAGTCTCCCTTCGGGCCGGACCTGTTCGACCACCGCGGTCGGGAAGTCGGTCGCGGCGCAGGTCAGGTACGCGGCGTCGTAGGGCGCGAACTCGGGCCATCCCTCGTGACCGTCGCCGACCCGGACCGAAATCGCGCCGTAGCCGAGGCGGTCGAGTCGTTCGCGGGTCTCTCGTGCAAGCGATTCGTGGTACTCGACACTGTGGACGTTCTCTGGCCCGACCACCTCGGCCGTGACCGCGGCGTGGTAGCCGCATCCGGTCCCGATTTCGAGGACGCGCTCGCCCGAATCGAGGTCGAGCGAATCGACCATCGACGCAACCATGTGGGGCGCGCTGATGGTCTGGTCGCTCCCGATGGGGAGCGGTCGGTCCTCGTAGGCCCGGTCCCGACTGGTCGCCGGAACGAACTCGTGGCGCGGGACCGCACGCATCGCCGCAAGAGTCGATTCGCCGAGGCTCTCGCGCTCGGCGAGTCGCGCAACCATCCGCTCGCGGGCGGTCCGGTAGTCGTCGGCGTCTCGATTTCGGTCGTCGGCGTCCCGGTCGTGTTCGTCTTCCCCTCCCCCGAACATGCTAGCTCACCGCGTTACCACGCCGACCACGCCGACGACGTTTCGTCGTCGCCGTAGACGCGCTTTACGTCCTTTGCGACCGCGGTGTCGCCTTTCTCGCCGAGAGGGTTGAAGTCGTAGCCCGTCGCGTCGTCGCGGACCGCGATGGACTTGACTTCGAACTTCTCGTCGCCGAACTCCTCGACTTCGCCGACCTCGAACTCGTAGTCGCCCGGCACGTCGATTTTGACGCCCCGAGAGTCGTCGCGGCGGCCGTCGGTCGGGTTGATGGTGACGTTGACTCGAACGTTGTCCACGGCGCGGGTCCAGAACGTCTCCACGTCCTCGACCTTCGCCTCGTCGGTGCGCTTCTCGTCGCCCAACTGGAGGTCGGTGATGCGCACGACCATGATTGCCTCGGGCGTTTCGAGGACGAACTCCTCGCCGACCGCGACGGTTTCCTCGGGCGGGGCGTCCGCGGTGGCGGTGAACGACTCGCCGTCTTGGGAGACGATTACGTCGCGCTCTACGTCTTCTTCTCGCTCTATCGCCGTCTTGTGGACGTGACTGCACTCCGTACAGCGCACGGTAAACTGCCCGCTCCCCTCTTTGAGTACCTCGTGGACCGTCTCCACGTCGGGCGAGCAGGACGGGCAAGTCACCGCGACGCGCTCTGCGGTTTCGCTCATACTGTGGTCGTCTACGTAGTCCGCGCGTAAAAGCGCGTGGAGTTGGGCGTTCGTGGTTCGGTGGTCGGCCGTTCGTGATTCACGGAGTCGGACGGACCCGAACGCGAGCCGAAAGTGAGGAACGATATTTGATTCCCTTAGCAATATATTTATATACTTGAGAATTATATATAATTTCCTTTACGGTCGGCGCGTGCGGGCGCGGCCCGCGAGTGGCCGCGCCCATCCGCGCGAGGGCTGAGTAGCGCAGGGTGTGAGCGAATGCGAGCCCCGAGCAACGCAGGCGGTTGGAGAGGACGAGGCGCGGTGCTATGCGGTTCTGATTGGCTCGAGGCTAAGCTCCCTCCCGACTCCCACGAACCATCGCAAATCCCGAATATAGCCGACTAAGACGCTGTAGCCGCCCGAAAATCCGAACCCGAAACCGCAAAGTTCCGAAATCCCGACTACTCCCCAAAGTCGAAGTAGCGGTCGTAGTGGTCCCCACATCCCGGATTGAACGCGACACCGCACTCGGGACACCGATGTTCGCCGTCCACGAACTCCCGCGGCGTCAGTTCCGCACCGCAGACGCCGCACAGCACCGCCGACTCGTCGCTCTCGACTGGCAGGCGCTCGGCGTCGTGGTCCGCCGCGGCGTCGTGACACCGGAAACAGGGGAAGTACGACTCACAGCAGGCGAACCGCAGGGCCACCACGTCTCGCTCCGAATCGTAGTGGGCGCACCGCGTCCCCGGTCCGACGCCGACGCCGCGGACTCGCTCGCCGTGAATCTCGCGTTCCGCCCCCGCTTCGTCCATCGTCAGGGCTGGGGCAGTTCGATTTCCTCACCGTCGGCGTACACCGTCGGTTCCCGCAGGATGCCGTCGAAGTGGATGGGGGCCTCGGTGTCGCCGCCGATGCCCGCGTCGTCGCCGATGGCGATGTGGACCGTGCCGCCCGCCTTCTCGTCCAACAGGACCGACCCGACCAGTTCCGTGACCGCGACGTTGGTCCCGATGCCGAGTTCAGCGAGGTTGTAGGCCGCGTCGCCGACTTCCTCGGCGGCGTCCTCGACCAGTCCGCGAATCTCGTCGTCGGAGATGCGCGTGACCTGCCCGTCCTCCACGTCGAATTCGAGCGTCTGGCCCTCCTCCAGCAGGCCGTGGGGCATCATCGTCCCGTCCACGACGTAGGTGCCGTCGGCCGTCTCGGGGCTGACGAACACCTCGCCCGCGGGGAGGTTCGAGAACTCGCCCGGTTCGTGGACGATGCCGGTGTCGTCCAACCACTCCCGGTCGCCCGGTCGGAAGGTAACGTCGGTGCCCTGCGGCGAGGTGACGCGAATCTCGTCGGCACCTTCGACCTGCGCAAGCACGTCCTCGCAGTGGTCGGCGATGGCGTCGTAGTCGGCCCGTAGCCCGGTCGTGAACACCTCTTCGGTGATGCCCGGCAGGGTCGCGCCGCGCGCGCCCGCCTCGTTCGCGTCCCCTCGGGCGCGGGTGTGGCTCAGACTCTTGGTCGTCGGCGCGAGGAACACGTCGCTGGCGGCCATCGCCGCCGAGACGGGTTCGGGCGGTTCCGCGCCGTGGCAGCTCCCGGCGGGAACCGGATAATCGTCGCGTCGTCGGTGACTTCGCTGGCCACGTCGTAGAGGGCTTCGCCGATTTCCTCGCGCTTGTCGTCGGTGACGATGCAACAGGACTCGGTTTCTTCGAGGGCGAGACACTGCGTGATGGCGGTCTCGGCCGCGTCTCGGAGGCTCATGTTCGGCAGGTGGTCCGGGGAGAGGTTAGGTCTTGTCTTCGTGAGCGTAGCGAACGAAGGCTCGGAAGCCACGGTCGTCTTCCGGCGTCTTCGCGGACCGTGGACCGGAGACTCCAACGATTTCCGATTTCCGCGACCGAGACCGAGGCGAGCGGAGCGCCGAGAACAGGACTTACTCGCCCTGTAGTTACATTCTCATCGACCTCCCTCGAAACCATTATGCGCGTCGGCGTTGGAATCCGAAGTACATGCTACGGGTCGGAATCAACGGCTACGGGACGATTGGCAAGCGCGTCGCGGACGCAGTACGCGCGCAACCGGACATGGAAGTCGTCGGCGTCGCCAAGACGCGCCCCAACTTCGAGGCCGAGCAAGCTATCGAGAAGGGCTATCCCCTCTACGCCGCCGTCGAGGAACGGGTGAACCGATTCGACGAGGCGGGCATCGAACTCTCCGGGATGGTCGAGGAACTCGTTGAGGAGAGCGACGTGGTGGTGGACGCCTGCCCCTCCGGAATCGGCGAGCAGAACTCGGAGATGTACGCCGAGTACGACACGCCCGCGCTGTATCAGGGCGGCGAGTCCGCGGACTTCGTGGACACCAGTTTCAACGCCCGGTCGAACTTCTCGGACGCTAACGGTGCCGACCACGTTCGGGTCGTCTCGTGTAACACGACCGGTCTCTCGCGTCTGGTCGCGCCGCTCCGAGAGGAGTACGGCGTCGAGAAGGTCCGAACGACGCTGGTCCGGCGCGGCGGCGACCCCGCCCAGACCAGCCGGGGTCCCATCAACGACATCGTTCCGAACCCGGTCACGCTTCCCTCCCACCACGGTCCGGACGTGAACACCATCTTCCCGGACCTCGACATCGACACCCTCGGCCTGAAGGTGCCCGCGACGCTGATGCACATGCACAGCGTCAACGTCACGCTCGAATCCGAACCCGACGCCGCGGACGTTCGGGAGTTGCTCGAAGGCGAGTCGCGCCTGTTCGTCATCCCCGAACACTTCGACATCGACGGCGCGGGCAAGTTGAAGGAGTACGCCCAAGACGTTGGTCGCCCGCGGGCCGACATCTGGGAGAACTGCGTCTGGGGCGAGTCGGTGACGATGGAGGGCGATGACCTCTACCTCTTCCAAGCCATCCATCAGGAGAGCGACGTGGTGCCCGAGAACGTGGACGCGATTCGCGCGGTCACGAACGCCGCCGACGCCGCCGAGAGCATCGAGACGACGAACGAGGCGCTCGGGATGGGCATCTAACCGGCGTCTCAAGCGGTTCTCAAAAAAGTCGAAGATTGGTTAGCGGGGACGATTCCACAGACTGGGGTTAGTAGGTTATCGGACTCATAGTTCCCCGGCCAAAATTATGCCTCGATAACATTTATATTTTCTTGCCGAATTCACAATCCGTCGGGGGGTTCCGAGTGCCAAAGGCTTTTGCTTGCATGCCTCCTACTCTCGTACATGAGACGAGACGACCGCGACGACCCTTTCGACGACCTCTTCCGCGAAATCGAGCGCATGATGAACGAGATGATGGGTGACGACTTCGACATGCACGTCGAACGCGGCGGGACCGGCGGCCAGACCGGGTTCGGCACCGAGACACACGTCGATATTCACGAGGCCGACGACGTGGTGCGCGTCATCGCCGACCTCCCCGGCGTCGAGAAAGACGACATCGACCTCAAGTGCGACGGCGAGATGCTGACCATCAGCGCGGTCAGCGACCACCGCGAGTACGACGAACGAGTCCGTCTGCCCGCGCAAGTCGACGAACACTCCGCGACGGCGACGTACAACAACGGCGTCCTCGAAGTCAACTTCGACAAGGCCGAGGACTCGGCGGACATCGACGTGCAGTAGACGCGCTCGGAGGTTCGTCTCTCTTCGATTTTCTCGGGGGGTCGGTGATTGTACCCGCTCTATACCGTAAACGACCCGATAGAGACCGCGACGAACGCCCCCGCCCGCTCGCGGTCGGTCGACCGAGCGCACCCCCGTCGGCTATCCCGCCGAGAGCATCCGCTGTGGTCCGCGCCGACGAGTCCAAGACTGGAAAATATTTCTTTGGAGAATATACAAGTGTCTTTAACACTCGGAGAAGTTGCCGAAAGCCCCGAAACCGCCGTCTCACTCTTGGGCCGTCTCCCGAACCAGTCCGGCGAGTCGGTCGTAGAATCCCTCGTCGTACTTGGTCTCGGCGTCGATGGTCGGGCGGGCGTTGGTCTCGTTGACCACCGCGCGGCCGTCGGTCACGAGGATGTCAACGCCGAGGAAGTCGATGCCGAGGGCGTCGGCCGTTCGCTCGGCGAGGGTCCGGAGGTCCGCGGGGAGGTCCACGCCGGTCGCCACCGCGCCGCGGTGGACGTTGTGCTTCCAGCGTTCGCTGTCGGCGTCGTCGGGAATCCGGCGCTCGACGCCGCCGACGCACTCGCCGTCCACGACCATCGCGCGGTAGTCGGTGGCGTCGGGGAGGTACTCCTGTACGAGGAAGGACTTGTCGCCGGTCGCGCGGTAGTCGTGGACCAAATCGAGGTAGTCGGTCACGCCGAGAAACGAGTCGGCGTCGCCGACCTTCGCCACGCCGACGCCGCGCGTCGTGGAGTTGGGTTTGACAACGACCGGCGGGTCGAATCGGTCGAAGGCCGCCAGCAGGTCCGACTCGTCGGAGGGGTTCGAGACGAGGACGCTGTCGGGCACCGGAACCCCGGCGCGTCCGAGTCGCGCAATCGCGCCCGCCTTGTTCCGCGAGGTCAGAATCGACTCGCGGCCGTTGACCCACGGCACGTCGAGAAGCGCGTCCACCACCCCGCCCTCCATCGCCCGCGAAGGGTAGACGAACCCGGCGTCGAACTCGTCGGGCGACCACGGCGGGTCCGCGAGCGAGAGAGACCGGCCTTCCGCGGTGACGTGGTGGACCGCGATTCCGCGCTCGGCGAGGGGGTCGCGCATGCGCTCGAACGTCTCCTCTCGGTAGGCGACCGCGAGGTCCAGCATATCCGGACGGTAGGAGTCGGGCGGTAAAAAGATGCGTTTCGCGGCGGTGGACGTGACAAAACGAGACGGTCGCAGTATGAACTGTGGAGTCCTGAACCGCGACTAACGAGGTGAAAAGCGCCCTACGAGTAACGTGTTGGCGTGGAATTCCGTCGAGAGTAGCATCTTAGAAGGAGTCACCGGCAAGCGACGGAACGAGGAGTACAGAGCGACCAAGATTTTCGAGATTCTAGAACGACCGCCTTCGACGTACTGACGGACGTATCGGTCCGGCGTCCCCAGTCGGAGGAATCAGTCGATGAAAAGTGCGTCTATGGACATTCCATCGGAAGCTTCGTGCAGTGTTCTGAGTGTAGCGGAGACCGTGAACTACGTCTAGTAGCTACATTTCGGCATTCGAAATCTAACTAACTGGTAGAATAGCACCGCTAAACGAAATCGAGGACGGGAAATCGTAGCGAAGGCGCGCCGAGACGGGCCACTTTCTATCGATTTCGACCGGACGCTACGCCGAGGTAATCTCCACGATTCGTCCGTCCGAGGCCCTGAAGTACGCCGACCGCCCCCAGTCGTAGTCCGCCGGTTCGCGGTAGACGCTGAGGTTCTTCCCGGAGAGGCGGGCGAACGCCTCGTCCACGTCCTCGACGGCGAACGTGTAGTGGTCTTCGCACGGCAGGTCGCCGTCCGCCGGGTCGTAGGTCTCGTGGACGAGGACTTCGACGCCCTCCACGTCGAAGAGTACCTTCGACTCCTCAGCGAACACCGGTTCGCCGACGGCGTGTTCGTAGAACTTCGCCGTCGTCTGCACGTCGTCGGTGAAGATAGCGACCTCACGTAGTTCCATACGCTACCCCTCTCACAAATCGGTAAGTTAATTTCGATGAACAGGAACGCGCCGAGTTCGACCGTCCGGCGTCCGCGTCGGTCCCGGCGACGTAACGCGACCGCTCTCGGTCGGACTGTCACCGGCGGTCAGTACCGAAGTCGAAAAAGTGGGAGTCGGGTTACGCGACCAGAAGCTTCTCGCCCTTCTCGACCTTGACGCGGCACGGCGGCGAAATCTTGTTGTAGGCGCGCCGGAGCGCGTCCTTCACGACGGGTGCCTGCTCGGGGTGGCACCACGCGGTGAAGATGCGGTCGTTGCGCTGGATGCGGGCGGCGGTGCCGACGACCTTACCGAACGCCTGTCGCATCCCGTCGGAAACACGGTCCGCACCCGCACCGGTCGCCTGCTTGTTCTCTCGGATGACGTGGTGGGGGAACTTGCGGAGCATCATCTTGTAGTTCTTCTCGCCGAGTTCCTTCAGGAGGTGGCGGTTGGCCGAGAGGCGCGAGGCTTCGAGCGCGCCGTGTCGAATCTGGCACTCTTCCTCGGTGACGAGGCTGATTTGGACGGGGTAGTCGTCCTTGTTGGCCTTGAGGTCGCCCATCTGGTGCTGTGCGATCTTCGAACCGGGGATGCCGGTGATGTACTCGCGTCGGGTGTACGGCGGCTTGCTGATTTCCCGGTACATCGAGGCGGGTTTGTCCGACATGGTTATTACTGGAGTCTGAGGGTCACGCGGCGGATAAACCCTTCGATGCGCGGTAGGGCGGTTCGGCGTCGCTCGCGCCCGAGACCATCGAGAACGGCTCACACGGCGACGGTCCCGTCACTCGTCGATTAGGTGGGCGGCGAGTCCGGCCGGAAGTCGCTCCGCGACTTCCTCGCCGAAGTCCACGAGGCGCTTCCGGACGAGAGCGTAGACCGTCGAAACCCCGAGGAGCGCGAGGACGGCCTGCTGGAGCGGTTCGGCGTAGAGGACGCCCGGCACCGCGAACGCGGCGGCCGCCAGCAGGTCCTCGGGCGCGCCGTCGTAGCGAATCCACCGGCGCGGGGCGACCCACCGGCCGTTGAAGTGGTCGTAGACGGCCTCGTCGGAGGTGGCTTCCCACGGCCGGAGTTCCAGACCGCCGCCGAGGGCGTCGCTGGCGGAGTGAAGCGCCGCCGACGCGAGGAAGGCCCCAGCCGCTACCGTGACCGTCGAGGGCGCGAGCGCGGCGAGCGCGAGCGCCGGAATCGCCGCGAGCGAGAAGTACACCGGGAAGTGGAGGTCCTTCCGGTGGTCACCCGCGAGGTCCAAGTCCGGGAACAGACCGCCCGCCCCGCCCGCCGCGATTGCGACGGTGGCGTACTCGGGCGCGACGAACAGCGCCACCGCTCCGAGCGCCATTCCGAACAGGGCGTGAGTAGTCGCCATCATCGTAGCCGTGAGTAGGCACCCCGACTACTCAAACCTGTTGCCGACTCAAGGACGGAATACGGCGAGCGCGAGCGCCGACAGCACGCCGCCCTCGACGAACCCCGCGCCGTGGGCGAAGACGTTCGTGAACCGCCCGTGGTTCACGGGGTCGGCCGGGAAGAGACCGTAAATCAACCAGACGAGCAACGCGAAGACGAGACCGACGTACAGCAGGTCCACTCCGACCTGCTGGTAGTGGTCGCCGCCGAAGGTTCGCCCGCGCGCCCGCGAGACGATACCCGAAACCGCCAGTGCCAACCCGCCGGTCACGGCCGCGCCTTCGAGGAGGGTGACGCGCGCGGCGTAAATCCAGAGCAGTTCCCCGAGCAAGAGCAGGACCGCGAACTGGCCGACGAAGAAGACTGTCTCGCGCGAGTACGACCGCCGGAGGTGGACCGCTACCGCGACCAGCAGGAACCCGCCGAACCCCGCGACCACGCCCGAGAACCCCCGCGAGACGGGGGTAGCGCCGGGGAACCGGGTTTCGAGGATGGCGTAACTCGTGAGGTTGACCGCGACGGGGAGGACGGCGAGCAACGCGAGGAACGTCCGGCGGAACCACGCCCGGTGGTCGGCGTGGAGGCAGACGAGGTACGTCACCAGCGACAGCGAGACGTAGCCGCCGAGGTTGCTGAGCAGGTGGTCGGTCCCGGCGTGGACGTACGCCGCCGTCAGCAGGGTCGCGGGCGCGAACGCGGCGTGGTCGAACGCGAGGCGGTCGTGGACCGCCGCGGGAAGCAGAAACTGGACCGCGACGAGGACGACGCCGACGACGCCGATGGCCGCGAGGTCGGCCGCGACTGCCGACCGCGGGTAGCCGAACGCCTCGGACTCGGCGGACAGGTCGAACCTCGCAGGGGCGTCACTCATTGCTGGGTGACGTTCGGGAGCAACCCCCAAAAGAGTCGCCCTCGTACGAGTTCGGAAGGGAGACTCTACTCACCGACAATCGGTGGCTGTAGCCGACGACCATGGCGGTGAGCGACGACCAGTGGCGGTGAGCGACGACCAGTGGTCAGAGCCGACGACTGGTGACCGTCCGACATCCCGGCGCGCGGGCGCGACCCGCAAGCGGTCGCGCCCGTCCGCGCGAGGGAGCGGCCGCGTTCAGGCGGCCGCGAGGCTGGGGAGGCGTGAGGCCCGCGGCGGCGGTGCGGGGCGGTTGCGGTGCTGTGCGGTCTGATTGGTTCAAGCCCGTCGCTAGCTTCTCGTCCTCTCCCACGGGCACGATTCTCACCGGGTTCTGCGAGACGAGTTCCGCCAGAACGACTATTGAGGCCACAGACGCACGGGGTGTATGGTCGAAGTCAGCGAAAATCAGAGCGATACGTTCGACATCGGCGGCGAACTGACGGTCAATCGCCTCGCGTTCGGCGCGATGCGGTTGACCGGCGAGGACATCATCGGCCCGCCTGACGACGAGACCGAGGCCCGCGAAGTTCTCCGGCGCGCGGTCGAGATGAACGTCGATTTCGTGGACACCGCCGACTCCTACGGACCGGGGGTCAGCGAGCGCATCGTCCGCGAGGCCATCGACGCCGACGACGCCGTGGTGGGGACCAAGGCCGGACTCCTCCGGAACCGGTCGGGCGACTGGATACCCCACGGCGGCCCCGACTTCTTCCGGAATCAGGTCCTCTGTAGCCTCGACCGACTCGGCGTCAAGAGCATCGACCTCTACCAGTTGCACACGCCCGACGTGGACTGCTCGTTCGAGGACGCGGTGAACACCTTCGCGGAGTTGAAAGACGACGGACTCGTGGACCACGTGGGCCTGAGCAACGTCAGCGTCGAGCAGTTGGACGAGGCCCGCGAGATGGTCGAGGTGGCGACGGTTCAAAACGAGTACAACGTCGGCAACCGCGACCACGAGGACGTGCTGGAAGCGTGTGAGGACGCCGGAATCGGCTTCATCTCCTACTTCCCTATCGGCGGCGGCGAACTCGGCGAGAAGAAGTCGGTACTGGAGGACGTGGCCGGGAACCACGACGCGACGCCGCGACAGGTCGCGCTGGCGTGGTTGCTCCAGCACTCGCCGGTGACGATACCGATTCCGGGCACCTCCAGCGTGGACCACCTCGAACAGAACGTCGCGGCGTCGGCGCTCGAACTCTCCGACGACGAGATGAACCGACTCGGCGAGTAAGCACGCCGGACCGAAGTCTCACGACTCTCCCGTTCGGTCGCTACGATTCGGACGAGTGGCTCGCTACGCCGATTCGGTCGCTACGGGCGCGAACGCCGTCGCTACCCGGTCAAAAAAACGAAGTAATTAGTTATTGCAAAAGTCCGACCGAATTACAGTCGCTGGACGTTGGTCGCTCGTGGACCCTTGTCAGCCTGCTCGATGTCGAACTCGATTTCCGTTCCCTCTTCGAGGTCCGGGCCGCCAACGTCCTCCATGTGGAAGAAAACGTCCTCGTCCGCGTCCTCAGTGTCAATAAAGCCGTAACCGCCGGTGTCGTTGAAGAAGTCGACCGTACCTTTCGCCATTGCAACTATAGCAAGGGCCGGGTTACGGATAAGACTTCCGAGAGAATCGATACCACGGATTCGGTATCGGAGGCGGAGACGCCACGAGGGCCGAGCGTCAGTGGAGCAGACTCGCCACGTTGTCGGCGTACTCCGAGGGGAGTCGGTCGGCGATGGCGTCCGGGTCGGTCTCGCCGTCGTCGTTGACGAGGTAGGTTCGACCGGGAACGTCGCCGTAGACGCGCTGGAAGTCGTAGACGAACCCGTAAACCGACGCCGAGTCCGGAATCGCGTCGGCCTCCCGGAGGAACGCGACCTGCCGGTTGACGTTGTACTCCACGAGCCGGTTGACGACCGCCGACTCGTCGTCGGCGGCGTCAATCGCGTCGTCTTCGAGGCCGTCCTCGACCACCGGGACGAGACTCAGGACCCACTTCTCGATACCGGGGTAGTCGGCACCCTCGCCCTCGGTGACCGCGCGGTAGGCCGCCGTGACCGCGCCACAACCCGTGTGACCGACGACCGCAATCGTCTCGGTGCCGGTGTGGGCGACGGGATAGAGCAGGTTGCCGTTGACGACGCGTTCGCCGTCGTAGTCGTCCCACGCCTGATTGCCGATGTTGCTCGGCGCGAACAACTGCCCCGGTTCCGTGACGTTCCACATCCCCTCTTGGGAGACCCGCGAGTCCGAACAGCAGACGGAGACGACGCTCGGTCGCTGTTCGTCCTGCACGTCGGCGAAGTGGTCCGACGGGAGCGATTCGACGTGTTCGCGGTTCCCCTCCAACAGGTCGACGAGCGTCTGGTCGGTCATATGTGATACACCGATTTCGGAGGTTAAATGCGTCCCGAAGGCGCGTCACTCGCGGCGCGCCTCCGGGACGCGTCGAACCTACACGACGCGGACCGGCACGTCCGTCTTCCCGAGAACCCGCTTGGTTGTGGACCCGATGAGGGGTTTGTCGGGGTCCGACCGGCCCCGCCGCCCCATCACCACGAGGTCCACGCCGTGTTCGCGGGCGTAGTCGAGTATCTCGTCTTCGGGAATGCCGGATTTGGTCGCCGTGACGCACTCGACGCCCGCTTGCTCGGCGCGGTCCGTCGCCGCGTCGAGGAAGCGCGCTCCCTTCTTTTGCAGGCGCTCTTTGGTCTCGGCGATGTCGCTGGGCGTCACCATGAAGTCGGCGTCCCCGACGTTCATCACGTAGAGGGCGTGGACGGTTCCGCCGCTCTCGGCCGCGAGTTCGACGGCCTGTTCGACCGCTCGCTCGGCCGCTTTGCTCCCGTCGGTCGGCACGAGGATGTCGTCGTACGCTATCGCGTCCCCCACCATGCCTCGTCGTTCGACGCGCGACCTTATCAAATGCCACCCGCACGGAGAGAGGGAGGTGTGAAGTACAATACTGTTTCTAAAGAAATGGCATATAAAGCTCAAGCAATTATTTCTATTTCTAAAAGAACTGTGAAAGTTGCTCACGGCGTCCGGACCGACGGTCCGGACGCCGGACGCTCCAATCGTTCTCGGTCCAATCGTCCTCAGTCGTTGGCGTAGGCCTCAGTCGTTGGCGTACGCCTGGTCGTTGGCGTACGCCTAGTCGTTGGCGTACGCCTAGTCGTTCGCGTACGCCTGTTCGAACGGGCGCGGCGGCAACAGCAAGTCGTCGAGTTCGGGCATGTGCTTGACGTTGTAGACGACTTTCAACTCGTCGGTGATGGGCATCCCGTTGCAAGATAGCCGAAACCCGCGCTCCATCAGTTCCGCCGGGAGGACGTGACTGGAGGGCATCGACAACTCGCCTTCGAGGAGCAGAATCGCGCAGTTGGCGCAGGCTCCGCCGCGGCAGGCGAACGGCCACGCGAACCCGCGTTCCTCCGCGGCTTCGAGCAGTGACTCGCCGGGCCGAACCCGGAACTGCCCGTAGTCCACTTCCCCGAAGTCCTCGTCGGCCGCCTTCCGAAACAGTCGCTCGTCGTCGGTCTGCCACCCGAAGTCCGAGAGAACGTCGTAGTTGAGATACGTCACCTCGGAGTAGGCGCGTTCTTGCTCCCGTTCGTCGTCCGAGTCGTCTTCGTCCGCGAAGTCGGCCGCCGTGACCTCCGTCTGCTCCTCGTACCCCGCTTTGATTCGCTCGTAGGCCCGCCGGACCGCTTTGAACTCCTCGACCGACCCGCCTTGGTCCGGATGGGCCTCCTTAATCCGCTCTCTGTACGCCTGCTCTATCTCCTCGTCGTCGGCGTCGGCATCGACGAGTAACACGTCGAACGGGGACTCCATCACCCCTTTCTAGCGAAATCCGAAGTATAAACCTTGGCTCGTCACGCCGAAGGCTCGCTTTCTCCGTCGAACAACGATTCTCGCTCGCCCGATTGGTACCAGTACCACGCGATTAGCGCGACGAGTTCGTCCGTCGAACACTCCCCGATTGGTACGTCCCTCACCTCCTCGACGCTCGAATCTTCGAACCGAGACGGTGGTTCCGGAGACGACGACAGGGCGTGGGCGTACTCGTTTACGACTCCGCTCCACCGCATCAGTAGTTCGCCAGCGATTCCGTCGCCGTCGTTCAACTGACCGATAGTCACGTCGTCGCCGAGCGTCCCGTCTCGGGACGGGTGTTGCGGCAACTCCTCCGGGATTGCGTCTTCTCGATACCCCATACGCACGAAACGAGTCGTTCCTCCGATAAATCTTCGTGATGAACCGTCTGATAGCCCTTCCCCGGATTCCGTCGCGTCGCCGGATGCCGCCTCCCGGATTCGAACCGGAGCCAGACGTTCCGGGCGTGCGACCCTTCGGGTCGTTCCGGGCTGTGACTGGCAGAGTTCGAATTCGTCCGAGAAACCAGATTTGTGATTCGCAGGAAAACGAGCGACCTAGAAGTCGCTCGCCGTGTTGCGAATCGCAAAATCATGCCGCCTCCCGGATTTGAACCAGAGCCAGACGTTCCGGGCGTGCGACCCTTCGGGTCGTTCCGGGCTGTGACTGGCAGGGTTCAAATCGGTCGTGAGCATTTTCACTGCTCACTTCGTTCGCAGGAAAATGCCGCCTCCCGGATTTGAACCGGGGACAGCTCGATCTTCAGTCGAGTGCTCTCCCAGTCTGAGCTAAGGCGGCGCACTCGAAACGAGGCACATGAGAGAGAAAAGCGTTTCGAAACACCACGACGGGAGCGGGACAAACTCTTTGAGTAGCGGTACCGAACCACAGACGAGATGGGCGACCCGGCCTGCTACCTCGAATTCTGTCCGGAGTGCGACGCACAGGTGACTATCGCCGACGACGAGTGCCCGGACTGCGGGGGCGAACTCGACTGACGCGGCCGCAGGCGACCTGCGGCCTCAGGCGACTTTCCGGCGGTCGGAGAATCGCGTGGTCCCGCCGTCGGACTCGACCACGGTGACGATGGTGACGTAGCCGTCGTTGGCGCTGATTGCCAAGCCGCCGGTGAAACCCACGTCTACACGCTCGGTGGAGGTGTGAGACTCGCCGACAGAGAGCGTACCCACACTCTCGTTGCCCGACCAGAGCAGTTGGTCGTCGGCGTACATCTCGGTCGTGACCCGTACGTTCTCGCGGGCCGTCGCGCCCGTGTTCGACAGGCGCGCCGTCACGTTCCGGCAGGTGTTCCCGCACTTCTCGACCCGCAGGATGGAGAAGGCGTAGTTCGAGTCGCCGGTCGTCGCTGTCCCCGTTCGGTCGGCGTCACCGCCGTCTGCGACCGTCTCGGTCGCCGGACCCTCCGCTCCGTCGTCGGTCGTCGTCGCCGTCGCAGTCTCCGCCCCAGTCGTTCCATCGCCGTCGGGAGAGTCGAGCGTCCCGCCGGGACCAGAGCCGTTGACGTACAGGACGCCGCCGCCGACGCCGAGTAGAACGACGACTGCGACCAGCACGCTACGATTCACCACACCACCCTACTGGCGTGCCAGTGCATGGCCGTGGCGTTTCTCGCAGGTTGGTATAGCTTTGATGGCTCGTGGACGGCAGACGCGAGTGACCGCGAGCAACCGCAAGTGACCGCGAGCGCCGAGCGAGTCGCCCGACTCCGACAAGCGTAACTACGCCTCGGCCGTAGTCTTGCACGATGCGTGGGAAACTATCGACGGCGGTAAAGTTCGGAGTCGGCCTGTTCGTCCTCGTGGAACTCGTCGCACTCGTGGAGTGGGCGTCGAACGAAGGCGCAATCTGACTCCGGTCGGGCGAGGGCAGTCTGCCCTCGCCCGACCGGACTCGAGGGAGCTATACCGCTCGATTCTCTCGTCTCGTTTATGAAAGACCTGTTTCGTATCGGCGTCGAGTACCGGGACAAAGGGAGCGCCAAACATCCCGAAGACCAGTTTCTGAACTGGATTCGCGGGTCGTTGGACACCGGCATCAAGAACACGGGCGGCATCCGCGAGTTGAGTTCTGACGTGGCCGACGACCCCGCGGCCATCGTCCTCGTCTCCAACGACGACGGCGTGTCACAGCACGCCGACCCGTGGCGAGACGCGCTCTCGACTTCCCGCGGCCGAATCGACTACTGGGGCGACGCCAAACACGGCAACCCCTACGACGAGTCCCACCGGAACGGGAAAATCAAGCGCGCGTTCGACCACGCCGCCAGAGGCAACCGCGAGCGAGTTCCGCCGGTACTGGTTTTCCGAAAGCCGCGGCCGGGAATCGTGGAGTTCTGCGGCCTCTGCGTGCCCGACTACTTCGAGGTGAAGAACTACCGGGACGACGACGGAAACCGAATCCCGAACTACCTCTTTCACTTCACGGTGCTGAACGCGGATGCGGTCGCTCCGACGTGGCTTCACGACCGCGTGCGGACGAACAGCGACGAGCGGGCACCGTCGGTGTGGCGCGACTGGGTTCGGACGGGCGAGGTCCGCCAGTGGCCGACGGGCGAAGTCGTGAGCGACACCGGCGGGACCCGCCGACGGGACGAACGCGAGCGAGTCACCGTCAGCGCCCGGTTCCGGAGCGAGGTACTGGACCGCTACGACCATCGGTGCGCGATGACGGACGTTCGGGAGGCGTCCCTGCTGGACCTCGCGCACGTCGTTCCGCGAAGCGACTCCCCGGAGTCCGCCGAAGACCCGGAGAACGCCCTCGTGTTGAACGCGCTCCACCACCGCGCGTTCGACGCCGACCTGTTCACCCTCGACGCCGAGCGCCGGATTCGGGTCAGTCCGGAGTTCGACCCCGGCCACCCGTTCCTCCGCGAGAGCGTCGCAGAGCGACGCGGCGACCGGGTGTCGTTGCCGGAGACGGCGCGAATCGGAGCGGAGTATCTGGAAGAGCGGAACGCCGAGTTGGGGTGGTTGTAGCTGAAAGTTCGGACGCCGCGAAGTAGGGTATAGCGACGCTACACCGCCTCTTCCCTGTCGAGTTCGTCACAGACCTCGAACACTACGTCGGCGTCCATGTCGAGGTCGTACTCGTGGTACGACCCGCCCTTCCGTCCCTCGTTCTCCTCGTGACGGAGCAGGAACCCGAGCATGTAGAGGTCGCTGAGGTGGTTCTGGATGCTCTTGAGCGTCGTCAGCGGTTCCTCGGCGCGCTTGGCGGCCACGCGGCGGTACATCTTCATAATCTCCTTCGAGCGAGCGGGCGTCTCGCCCACGTGGTCGAGTTGGGCCACTGCTTCGAGGACGAGGCGGGCGTGGAGCGACTGGTCTTCGATTTTGTCCTGTAGGCGGCCGCGCTTGACCGCTTCGCGGGCGAGACCGATGTGGTCGTCTTCGACCATCGGTTCGTCGTTCTGCTCGGCGATTTCCGCGCCCTTTCGGAGGAGGTCGATTGCTTGTCGGGCACTCCCCGTGTCGCGTCCCGCGACGGCGGCGGCCTTGGCGATGGCGCTGTTCGAGTAGCTATCGTCCGAGAGAGCTTTTTCGGCCCGGTCGTGGAGAATCGCCCGGAGTTCGTTGGCGTCGTAGGTGCTGAACGAGATTTCCTCTTCTTTCAGCGCGTCCTGTACTTTCGCCGAGAGGCGCTGTCGAAAGGTGTAGTTGTTGCTGATGCCGATGACGCCGATTCGGGCTTCTATAATGTGGTTGTTCGCGCGGGCGCGAGGGAGTTCGTAGAGCAGTTCGTTCGCGTCCTGTAGGTGGTCGATTTCGTCCAAGACGACCAGATGGGTCCCGCCGAGGCGGTCGAGTTGGCTGTAGAACTCTTCGAGGGCGTCGGCCGTCGAGAGACCCTTCTTCGGGAACGGCGCGCTCCCCTCGGGCAGGAGTCCGTTCACGAGAGTTCGGACGGCGCTGAACATCGTGTCACCGTTACAGTTGTGGCGGTGGACGTACAGGTCGTCCGCTTCCTCGCGCTGGTCGGTCTCGGCTTCGAGTTCGTCGAGAACGTAGCGCGTGACCGCGGTCTTTCCGACGCCAGCCTTTCCGTAGAGCATGACGTTCGACGGGTTGCGGCCGAAGAGAACGTCTTTGAACGCGGATTTGTACTCGTCTATCTCTTCCTCGCGTTCGAGGATTTCGTCCGGTTGGTACTCCTCTTCGAGGACTTCCTTGTCGAGGAAGATAGTGTCTGTAACGTCGCTGAACAGCCCGCCCATTGTTCTCGGTCTGAACTCTGAAGGAAGATATATAAAACCACTGTTCTCCTGTTTCGTGAGTTTTGAATCTTTTAAGTAGATATGAGAGAGTAGATTTCGTGAGAAATACGTCGTTCGAGTGGAGGGAGAGAGTTCGAGAAGCCGCTTGCCGCTATACAAAGATATAAATTGCTAGCTGGAATTTCGGACTCGAAACGAGGGGACCAGTGTCTCACACGAAAACAGACGAAACGTACTCTCTGTGTGTCGGCCAGTTTCGGCCACGGTTCCGAAGGGTACTTCGACTTCTCGGGCGACGCCGATAGTTCTCTCGGCTTCTCCGGTCGCTCCGACGATTGCCCCAACTGTTCCGGCCACACCGACGAGTGCATCGACACTCCAGCATTCGCTGGCCGCCCAATAAAACAGACGAAAGCCACTCTCCCTCCTCGCCGAGACGACGCGACCGCGAACCGCAACCGCGAGAACGACTCCCAAGAACAGACGAAACGTACTCTCTCCGACACGCGAGCCGACGTGGTAGCGACTCGGACGGAACAGACGAAATCCCCTCTCACCGTTCTACATCTCCGAGCGAAGGGGAGTTCGTTCGCCGACGAGAACAGACGAAACCTCCTCTCCCCGTGGTCGGGACGGCCGGGCTTCGAGACCCGTTCCGACGATTCGCCGAGTCAGTGCTGGTGCGTAAACAGAAGCACGTCGTCGTCCACAGTCGTCACGCAGAGGTCGAGCACCTTGCTCAGTTCGAGGCTGTCGTACTCGCCCGAACAGACGACCAAATCGTCGAAGGGGTCCTCGCAGGCCGGACAAGAGATGCTGACGGTGTTGCGGTAGGTCTTTACGCTGTCCGCCGATTCGTGGGGCGTCAGTGACGAAATCAGTTCGTCGAGGTCGGTCTCGTTCATAGCGTGGGATTCCCGAGGTTCGGAATCGTGATAATCCTACTGCTTCGACAGTCCACGGCGACGCCGTACATCTCGCCGACTGTCTCGTCACCGATCTCGTCGGGCAACGGCGCATAGTCGTCCACGACGGGATGACAATCCGGCTTCGCCACACGTGCCAACTCCGCGGCGACGCCCCGAGCGCGTCGGGTGCGAGAAGGTTGCCACGACGACGGGAGCGACATCGCCAGAAGCGCGCGAATCGTCTGCGTGATTCGCTCGATATTATCTTTTAGTTAACCGGAGGAGATAATTAACGAGACTACAACTTCATCGTCCAGAATAGTTTTCACGTGCTACTTCGTGTCCGATTGCATGGACGAAGACGTACCGCAACCGATACGATATTTCGTCGAACCCCTCGAAGAAATGGAATATTTTGAAACCGATGTCGGATTGGTGAACGTGCAGGCGCTCGGAATCACGTTAGGAGATTTTCATTATTTCGAGGAGGTCGAGGGGGACGCGGCGTTCTATCCCTGCCCGGAGTCGAACTACGCGGATGAGAACGACAGTGAGAAGCAGGAGGGCGTTCTGATGTACGCCCAAGGAGTAGGCTGGTACTGCGGGTACGATTTAGGAGGAGTTGGAATCGTAGAAGAGTGGTTTCAGGAGAACTTCGAGGCGTATCTCGATTCGGATGTACGGTTTACCGCGTTCGACGACGTTAGTTCGTGAACGTGCTACGACTCGCGGGGTGACGAGCGCACGAGGCGCTCGTCGCGTACTCGTCGGAAAATCGAGTGGGTCCGGGCGGATTCGAACCGGAGCAAGACGTTCTCGCTCGGTCGCTTTCGCTCCCTCCGCGAGCGTGCGACTTGCAGGGTTACGAATCGCCCTTCCTCCCCCGATTCACGACTCGCGGGGTGACGAGCGCACGAGGCGCTCGTCGCGTACTCGTCGGAAAATCGAGTGGGTCCGGGCGGATTCGAACCACCGGCCTCAGCCTTGTAAAGGCCGCGTCATAACCAACTAGACCACGGACCCGGTATCCGACCTAAATCGCTCGCCGGAAATAACTGTTACCTTCTCGGTCGGCTTTCGTAACCACTACCACGGACGCCGACCACCTCCGGGTATGGACGAACGAGTCGCGGCCCTCGCCGAACAGGACGGTTGGCAGGCCGAAGGCTTCGCCGCCCGCGTCCACTATCAGGGCGGCGACGACTACTACAGCATCGAGTTCTACGCGCCGAGCGAGTGCGTCGTCTACTGGAAGGTGAAAGGCGACGGCGAAACCGCGGTTCCGGTCGGCCGGAACACCGTCCCGGACCCCCTACGCGAGCGCATCCGGCAGGATTTGGCCGCGGCAGAGGTGGACCCGGAAGTCGAAAGCCGGTCGTTGTAGACGAGACCTGTCCGTCACCGCCTCACACTACCGTCATCCATAAGGTCGGCCTGCGCTTCACTTCGAAGTCCGATGAGAACGCTCGACTCTCCGACACCGGTATTTCGATTCGAAGGAAAGTTTTTCAACACCCGAACCTTTCCACAGTGATAATGAGTTTCATTGACGAGGACGACGACCCGTTCGAGGAACAACGGGAGCAGGCCGAGAATCCGATGAAACGGCTATTCCTCGAATACGGGTCCGAGAACACCTCCGCGTTCGTCACCGGCGTCGTGGCGAGCGTCTTCGCGCGGGTGCTGAACCTCCTCCCGCCCATCATCCTCGGGGTCGCTATCGACGCGCTCTTCTCCGAGGACGCGGCCAAGATTCCGTACCCGGAGGCGCTCGCGGGGCAACTCCCGCTGATGTCCGAGAGCTTCGCGGCCGAAATCGCGCCAGCCACGACGACCGACCAGTTCTGGTTCTCGGTCGCTATCGTCGCGGGGGCGTTCGGATTCGGAGCGGCGTTCCACTGGGCACGAAACTGGGGGTGGAACTCCTTCGCCCAGAACATCCAGCACTCGATTCGGACCGACACGTACGACAAGATGCAGCGACTGAACATGGACTTCTTCGCCGACAAGCAGACCGGCGAGATGATGTCCATCCTCTCGAATGACGTGAACCGACTGGAGCGCTTTCTCAACGACGGGATGAACTCGGCGTTCCGCCTGTCGGTAATGGTCGTCGCCATCGCGGTCATCCTGTTCAGCATGAACTGGCAACTCGCGCTGGTGGCGATGGTGCCGGTACCGCTCATCGCGGCGTTCACCTACAAGTTCGTGGAGATTATCCAGCCGAAGTACGCCGACGTGCGCTCTGCGGTCGGGAAGGTCAACTCCCGACTGGAGAACAACCTCGGCGGGATTCAGGTCATCAAGACATCCAACACCGAGAGCTACGAGTCCGACCGGGTCGAGGACGTGTCGAACAACTACTTCGACTCGAACTGGGGCGCTATCGTCACCCGCATCAAGTTCTTCCCGTCCTTGCAGATTCTCTCGGGTCTTGGGTTCGCACTGACGTTCGTCGTCGGCGGTCTCTGGGTCCTCAACGGCGAAGGGCCGTGGTTCTTCACGGGGAACCTCAGTCGCGGTGAGTTCGTCGTCTTCATCCTGCTGACCCAGCGGTTCATCTGGCCGATGGCCCAGTTCGGTTCCATCATCAATATGTATCAACGCGCGTACGCGTCGAGTTCCCGCATCTTCGGACTGATGGACGAACCGAGTCGGATTCGGGAAGACCCCGACGCCGAGGACCTCACCGTCGAGGACGGCGAAGTCGTCTACGAGGACGTGACCTTCGGCTACGACGACGAGGAGACTATCGTGGACGACATCAGTTTCGACGTGGCGGGCGGCGACACCCTCGCGCTGGTGGGTCCGACCGGGGCCGGAAAGTCCACGGTCCTGAAGCTCCTGCTCCGGATGTACGACGTGGACGACGGCGCGATTCGCATCGACGGCACCGACCTCCGGGACGTGAGTCTGCCGAGTCTCCGCCAAGCCGTCGGCTACGTCAGCCAAGACACGTTCATGTTCTACGGGACGGTCAAGGAGAACATCGCCTACGGCACCTTCGACGTTGACGACGAGGACATCGTGGAGGCCGCGAAAGCCGCCGAAGCCCACGAGTTCATCACGAACCTGCCCGAGGGCTACGACACCGAAGTCGGCGAGCGCGGCGTGAAGTTGTCGGGCGGTCAGCGCCAGCGCATCTCCATCGCCCGCGCGGTCCTGAAAGACCCCGAGATTCTGGTGCTGGACGAGGCCACCAGCGACGTGGACACCGAGACGGAGATGCTCATCCAGCGGAGTCTGGACGAACTCACCGAAGACCGGACCACCTTCGCCATCGCCCACCGCCTCTCGACCATCAAGGACGCGGACAAAATCGTCGTCCTCGAAGACGGCGAAATCGTGGAGCGCGGGAGCCACGACGAACTCTTGGGCGAAGACGGTCTCTACGCCCACCTCTGGGGCGTGCAAGCCGGAGAAATCGACGAGTTGCCACAGGAGTTCATCGAGCGCGCGGCCCGACGGACCGCCAGCGTCGAGACCGACGCCGACGATTAGGACGGACGCCGACCCCGCCGAGAGCGTCGATTATCGACGCCGATACTTTCCGCCGCTCTTGTCCCGCTGGAAGTCGCGTTGCCGGTCGCGCTGGCGGTCGAGTCGTCGCTCGTACTCGCGGAGCGACCCTCGCGTTCGGGCGGTCGGGCGGGGTCGCGTGACCCCGCCCGACCGCCGCGTGTACCTGCCCGACCGCCGCGTGTACCTGCCCGACCTCTCGCCTCGGCGCGGGTCCGCTCCCAGTCGGGGTCCCGCGGCCCGCCGTACTTCGGGACTCCGGGCGTCTCGTCGGACGATTCGCCGGTCTCGGTTCCCCGGTCGCCGGACTCCGAACGACCGCCTTCGCGCTCGCTTCGCTCGCTCGTCTTCGGTTCAGACGGCTCTTTCGGGGGTTGCTGGCGCTTGGGCGTCTCGTCGGCAGGCGGTCGGCGGTTCTCCGCGGACCGGTCGGGACGTTCTCCGGTCGTGGATTCGTGTCGCTCGGACACGTCCCGGTCTCCGGTGGATTCGCTTCGGTCGTCGCCTCGGTCTCCGGTGGATTCGCTCCGGGGCGGTCCGTCGTTGCCTTCGGACGTGCGGGTCTCTCCCGGTGGTCGAGACCCGTATCGTCGCGTCTGTGGTCGCATCTCTTCGGGTCGTCCCGTCTCCTCGGAGCGACCCGTCGGGTCGGGTCGTCCTGTCTGGTCGGGACGAGTGCCGTACCGTCGTCCGGACCCGCCCGTCTGCGGTCCGCCCGTCTGCGGTCCGGACTCGTCCGTCGGCCGACCGGACTCGCCCGCCTGTGGCCCGAACTCGCCGCGTCCAGCGTTCGACCGTCGCCGATTCGGTCGGGCAGGCTCTCGGCCCACATCCCGGCCTGCGTTGCTGTAGATTTCGTGGCTTTCGTCCGACCCGGCGCGCTCTTCGCCGTACTCGTCGTCGGTGTCGCGGTCGTCAGTTGCCATGGTTCGTTGGAGGATTGACCGATTCGGTGGATAAACCGGTGCGACCGTTCACATCGTTCGCGTCGGCGCTCGCCGATTCAACGCGGCGTTACGGGCGGGGAGAGACGAGACCGGGCGGTGTCAAGCCCCACCGACCGGGACGGCGTGGTGGTCGGTCTGCAGGAACTCGACGCCGTACTCGCTCAGCCACGAGAGTATCGCCCGGACCGCCTCCGGGTCGGCGACGCGGTACGGCGCTTCGGTGCCGGGGTCGTCGCCGACCTTGACGCCGAGACCCCGGTCGTCCAAGAGACTGAAGGCCGCCTCGTCGGTGGTGTCGTCGCCGACGTAGACCGGAAGCCACTGCCGGTCGTCGGGGACGAGTCGGTCGTAGAGTTCCCGGACGGCCTCGCCCTTGTCCCACTCGACGGCGGGCCGGAGTTCCAGCACGTTCTTGCCGGTGGTCAGGCGCACGTCGTCGCGGGGCGTCGCCAGCGTCTCGACGGCGTTGACGACCGTCGGCACGGCGTCGTCGGCCACGAGTCGGTAGTGAACCGTCGCGGTCACGCCCTTGTTCTCCACGATGACGCCGTCCACGTCGGCGAGTTGGTGGGCCAGTAGGTCACAGAGGTGTGCGATTGTTTCCTCGGCCTCGCTCGCGGTCGGGTGGACCTCGTACTCGTCGGCGTGGATTTCGAGGCCGTGGTTCCCGGCGTAGGAGATGTCCGGGACGCCGACGCGTTCGCGCACGTCGGCGAGTTCCCGGCCGCTGACCACCGCGACTTCCACGTTCGGTTCGGCGGCCAGCGCCACGATTGCCTCCCGAGCCGGGCCGGGAATCGTGGCGTCCTCGGGCCGGTTCTCGATGGCGGCCAAGGTGCCGTCGAAGTCGAGGGCGACCAACAGGCCGTCGTGTTCGACCAGTGCTTCCACTGCGACGTAGAGGTTCTCCCGAAGCGAGTCGGGGATGTCGGGGGTGTCTGGCATCGTTGGATGCGTCGTCGTTCGGGTCGTTATCGTTCGGGTGTCGTCGGAGTGCTGTCTCGATTCGGAGCGTCGTCGGTCTCAGTCGCCGTCGGGCGCGGGGCGACTCGGGCGGTCCGGCCGAATCGAGCGACGCCCGCGCTGGATGGCGGCGGCGGTCTCGAAGGTCGATTCCAACCACTCGTACACGTCTTCGGCGTGGACCTCGCGCTGGAGGTCCGCGGCGCGCTTTCGGCGTTCGACCCGCGAGAGCGCCAGCGAGTCGGCGATGGCGTCGGCGAAGTTCGCGGTGTCGTGTGGGTGGACGACGACGGCCTCGTCGCCCAACTGCTCGGTCGCGCCCGCGAGTTCGCTCAGGACGAGGACGCCGGGTTCGCGGGTCTGGGCCGCGACGAACTCCTTGGCGACGAGGTTCATCCCGTCGCGGACCGGCGTGACGAGACCGAGGTCGGCCTCCCGGTAGAGCGCGGCGATTCCTTCCTCGGGCAGGTGGTCGGTGGTGTAGACCACGGGCGTCCAGTCGTCGGTGCCCAAGCGGTCGTTGATGCGCTCGACTTCGGCGGCCACGCGATTTCGGAGGTCGTCGTAGGCCGGGATGCCCGCCCTGCTCTCGGTTCCCTTCTGGACGTAGGTCAACTCGCCGCGCCACTCCGGATTTTCGGCCCAGAAGCGTTCGAGGGCGGCGAGACGGGGTTCGATGCCCTTGGTGTAGTCGAGGCGCTCGACCCCCACCGCGATGGCGTCGTCGGGGTCGATACCGTGGCTCTCGCGGAAGTCGGCCCACCACCGGTCGGCGGCGTCGGACTCGGCGAGTTCGGCCTGCCTACTGGCGTCGATGCCGAGGGGGAACGACCGCACGAACGTCCGGTGGTCGCGGTACGAGACGCTTGCGCTGGCGCGGTCCACGCGGGCGTCGGTGGCGGCCTCCACGCAGTCGAGGAAGTTCCGGCAGTAGTCGTCGGTGTGAAAGCCCACGAGGTCGTTCGCGAGCAAGCCGTCGAGAAGCGTCTCGTACTGGGGGCACGCCCGGAACACGTCGCGGGACGGCCACGGGACGTGCCAGAAGTGCGCGAGGAAGGCGTCGGGTCGCTCTTCCCGGACCGCTCGCGGGGCCAGCGCGAGGTGGTAGTCCTGAAACCACACCACGGGGTCGGGGGCCGCGCCGTCGGTGGCGGCCACGATTGCGTCGGCGAAGTCGTCGTTGGTCTCGCGGTACGCCTGCCAGAACTCCTCGCGGGGCTTCATCTTCGCGGTGTCGAGGTGACACAGCGGCCAGAGGACCCGATTGCTGTACCCGCGGTAGTAGCCTTCGACCTGCTCGTCGGACAACCAGACGCGCCGGAGGTCGTAGGCCGGGTCCTCGGGCGGGACACCGACCCGTCCGTCGTCGTCCGCGACTTCCCGGTCGGCGTCGCCGTCGCCCCACGCGACCCACGTCCCTTCCGCGGCCTGCATCACCGGGTCGAGCGCCGCGGTGAGACCCCCCGCCGGGCGGTCCACGGTTATGCGGTCGTCGCTCGCGGTCGATTGCGCACCGTCGGCGTAGTCGTGACTGTACGGTTGGCGGTTCGATACCACGACGAGTTCGCGGTCCTCGCAGAGGTCTGCGACGGTTTCGGCGGCCGCTTGTGCTGTCGCCCCTGTCGTGTTCGCTGTCATCCTGAAAGTGTGTCTCCCGTCTCCCTCGGCGGGCCGGACGCCCGCCGTCGGCGAATTCTGCTATCGGAGCATTGCCGACACGCCTTGATAATGTAGTCGTCCGTTCAGGTCCGTTTACGAACGTTCGGCGCGGGGAACGACCGCCTACTCTCGCGGGAGCGTTCGCCGGGCGAGTTCAGGCCGCGTTTGCGACGGAGTAAGCCGCGATTACCGGGGGAATTCGGTCGTCTGAAGCGTCGTTCTCGAAGGCGGCAGTCCGCAGTTTCAGACAGCGCACGACAGTTGGAGACGTGCGAGCGACTTCGGACGCGCCCACGGTAGCCCGAAATGTCGAAAGGACTTCCGCCGGAGAAGTCGGCACGGACGTTGGAAGTTTCTTCTCCGACGTGAACTCGGATGATACGTGACACAGACTCCACTCCCGGTGTGGTCTGGCGCGAGTTTCATCTCGCGCCAGACCGCGCGAGGGATGAGGCTTGCGAGACGCTTCGCGTCTCGCTGATTTGCGAACGTCGTTCGCAGCATCGAGCGACTGGAGGGAGCGCGACGCGCAGTCGGTTGGAGAGGCGCGTGGTCCGCGGTCGGCGGTGCTGTGCGGTATGATTGGTTCAAGCCCGAAGCTAGTCCCTCGATTCTCTGCTGTCCACGGTCGGCGGTGTAGTTGTCGTGCCGTGCAGTCGGCGGTGTAGTCGCCGTACCGTGCGGTCGGCAGTGTAGTCGGCGTACCGTGCGGTCGGCGGTGCAGTCGTAGCTTCGATTCGCTTACGCACCCCGTCCGTCGCTCGAACGGTCAACTGCCGGAAAGACGGCCGCGAAAAGAAGAACCACGACGCTCAGAACGACACGTCGTTAGGCGCGGACGCGAACGCGCCGCGGTCGGTGTACCCCTTCCGGCCGACGGCCTCGCCAGCGACGGTGTTCAGGACGACCTGCCGGACCTCGGCCGCCGAGTCGCAGGTGTCGTCTATCGGTGCCAGTAGCGCGGCCAGCGTCTCGGACCCGCCAGCGTAGGTAATCTCGAACTCGCCGAAGGTATCGGCGAGTTCGCGGGTGGTCGCGGGGTAGTCGTGGCCGTCCAAGTGCCCGGCCAGTTCGCCGAACTCGACGCCTTGCTCGCGGTGGGTGTCTGTCATCGCCGTCGGTTCGAGACTCGCGGGGATAACCTCGGTGGCCGCTTCGAGACGTGTTTAGATTTCTTTGAGACTTGTTTTTGTTTGTTTACTGTATCTGGAGTTGGTTGAAAGGTGGGGGCGCTTCAGACTCGAATCGCTCGGACTGCCACCGCCGACTGCGTAGCGACCGTAGACGGCATCGCGGACGACGGCGAATCGGAGACGCTAGCTTCAGACTCGAACTATCAAAACCGCACAGCACCGCCACCGCCGACCGCGAACCACGCGACTCCCCAACCGACTGCGGCTTCTGCGACCGGCGGTCACAGGTCAGCGAGGCGTTTCGCGCCTCGCAAGCCTCGGTCGTCGCTCCCGTCGGTCGCTCCTCCTTGCGGACCTCATCCCTCGCTCACCGTCGGCGGACCACGAGGGTCCGCCAGCGCGCGCCGGGCCGGAAAAGTCCCGCTACCACGTTTCGGGGCGGAAGTCGCGCCACCACGCGACTCTCCCGAACGTCCGATATGCGATGGGGGAGAACGAGTAACTCCCACGCGGACCGTCCGGGAGGACGTGAACGTCGCCATCGTCGGCGGGGGAATCGTCGGACTCGCCAGTGCGTACTCCCTCGCCGAGCGTTGGAGTTCTCGAAGAGCGAAACGTGGCGTGAGCGAGTCGGCGACTTCGGGTCGTGATAACGTGGCTTGTATATTTATATACGGTGACGGACAACGTTGGCTCATGTCTCACGACGCTCCGTCCGGCGATTTCGAAGGATTCGGCGGTCGTCACGTCCCCGAATCGCTCGAAGAACCGCTCGCCCAGTTAGCCAGTTCCTTCGACGAGATTCACGACACCGACGAGTTTCGGGAGCGATTTCGAGGCTACCTCCGGGACTTCGCGGGGCGACCCACGCCCGTCTTCCACGCCGAGCGACTCTCCGAGGAGTACGGCGCGCAAATCTACCTCAAGCGCGAGGACCTGCTCCACGGCGGCGCGCACAAGATAAACAACTGCCTCGGACAGGCCATCCTCGCGGAGGAGGCCGGAAAGACCCGACTCATCGCCGAAACCGGCGCGGGCCAGCACGGGGTCGCTACCGCGATGGTCGGCGCGCTCGTCGGGTTGCAGACCGAGATTTACATGGGGAAGAAAGACGCCGAGCGCCAGACGATGAACGTCTTCCGGATGCGACTCATGGGCGCGGAGGTCAACGAGGTCACGCGCGGCCGGTCCGGACTCGCCGACGCGGTGGACGTTGCACTCGAAGACTTCGCGGCGAACGTCGAAGACACCCACTACATGGTCGGGTCCGTCGTCGGCCCGGACCCCTTCCCGCGGATGGTCCGGGAGTTCCAGTCGGTCATCGGCCGCGAGGCCCGCGACCAGATTCGAGACGAGACCGGCCGACTCCCCGACGCCGCCGTCGCCTGCGTCGGCGGCGGGTCGAACGCCATCGGCCTGTTCCACGCCTTCCGGGACGACGACGTGGACTTCTACGGCGCGGAAGGCGGCGGAAAGGGCGAGGGGTCGGGCCAGCACGCCGCACCGCTCGCGGAGGGCGAGGAAGGCGTGATGCACGGCATGAAGACCCGGACGCTGGACGACGACACGGAAGTCCACTCGGTGTCGGCCGGTCTGGACTACCCCGCGGTGGGTCCCGAACACGCCATGTTCCGAGCCGTCGGCCGGTGTGACTACCGCGCGGTCGAGGACGACGACGCCCTCGACGCCTTCCGCGAACTCGCGGAGTTGGAGGGCATCATCCCGGCGCTCGAATCCAGCCACGCCGTCGCGCTGGCGAAAGAAATCGCCGCGGAGATGGACGAAGACGACGTGATTCTGGTGAACCTCAGCGGCCGTGGCGACAAGGACATGGAGCAGGCCGCCGAGATGTTCGAGTTGGGGTAGGTCGTCACCTCCGTCGCTACTCCGAATCGGTCGTCGTCTCACCCCCACCGCTTCCGAGAACCGCAACTTCCTCGATGGTGTCCTCGTCCCACATGTAGTGGACGAACGGTTGGGTCTCGCCGTCGGACAACTCGAACGCCGTCGGCACCGGACTCGGCCGCGGTCCCTCCGGCGTCGCCTCGATGGGCGGCAGGAAGAGGTGCGTGTGGTGCGGTCGGCCGAGGTAGGTCTCGTCCTCGCTCAGCGGCAGTTCCTCGTCCAGCGCCAGCGCGTAGCTGTCGGCCTTCCGGACGTTCTCGGTGGACATGAAGTGAATCACTCGTCCCGTGGCGGCCATCTCGCCGTTGACCCTGAGCGCACCCACGCCCCAGAGCGCGCCGTAGTTGAACAGTCTGGGCATCAGCGGCGTCCCCGTCCCGGTGACGCCGTGGAGCCACGTCCCCGTGACGACGCCGCCACCGGTCTCCCACGGCGGGAACGGCGGTTGGACGATGTGGTCGAGGACGACTTCGTACTCGTTGCCCGCGGGGTCGGCGAATCGCGCCGTGACCTCGGCGGTGTCGCGGGTGTCGCCCGGTTCGCCGGGCGTGTCGCTCGGCTGGCGGTCCACGTAGGTCACGTCGAGTTCGCCCTCGGTCTCCTGCGCGGAGTCGCTGTACCCCGTGAGGATGTCGGTGATAGTGTACGCCGACCCGTCCGCGTTGGTCTGGCGCTGTTCGACCGGCAGGCCGACCTGATACGTCTGTTCCTGTAAGAGTCGCTTCACCGGCCCCTCGGCGACGTTCACCCAGTGCTGGCCGGTCCGTCGGGGGTTCTCGGGCGTGCCGAAGACGTACTCGCTGATTCGGCGTCTGCCCGGCAGAACCCAGTGGGCCGTCTTCCCCCGGTCTTGGGCGACGCGGACTCGGACGCCGGGCCATCCGGTGTCGGCACGCTGTCCGTCGTCCTGTTCGAATCGAATCGGTACGTCTCCCCCGAGCGCGCCGACTCCGGCGAGCGCGCCGAGTTGCAGAAATTCACGTCTGTCGTGTGTCAACGTCCCCACCCGAAGGTACCGACTACCGGGGGGAAAATAAACTCGCCGCGGTCGTGCGGCCAGCGTGCGAAGACGCGAGAGGCCGGTTCAGAACTCGTCCAGTCCGACGTTCTCGCCCTGATACGACCCGGCGTAGGTGCCGTCGTGGTCGGCCTCCGCGAGGACGAGTTGGGCGATGCGCGCGCCGGTCTCGATTTCGATGTCGTGGTGGACTTCCAGCAGACCCTCGCCCTTGCCCTCGTAGCCAGCGTCCCAGACGGCAGTGTTCAGCATACAGGAGTTCCGGAGGAGCGACGACCGGGGGTAGACGTACCCGACGTGGTTCTCGGGAATCTCAACCGTCTCGGCGTACTGGACGACGTAGCCGCCGGACGTGAGGTAGTAGGTCTCGGGTGCGTCGTCGGCGACCTGTTCGGTTTCGAGTTGCTGGCGCTCGCCGACTTCTTTCGTCTCCCGACCGATTCGGCCGGGTTCGCGCTGTTCGTACACCGCTTCCAACGTGAGGTCCACGCCGTTTGGTTGGACTTGCTCGTCGTCGGTTTCGGAAACGTGTTCGGCCACGAAGGGACCGCTCTCGAACATATTCTGGAAGAGCTATCGGTGACGTATATCGGTATCGGAGTCGGTTCACCACGAACGGTCAGGAATTCCCGTAAGAATTGCCGCCCGGCTCCCGGATTGTCAATAATCATCATGAACAGAAACGCGCGGGATTTATAACCAAGGAGAGTCGATATTCGGTCGATATGGGACAGACGCTAACGGAGAAAATCCTCGAGGACCACCTCGTCGAGGGTGACCTCACGACCGGCGAGGAAATCGGAATCGAGATTGACCAAGTCCTCGCACAGGACACGACTGGAACACTCGTCTGGCTCCAGTTCGAGGCGCTGGACCTCGACGAGGTGCAGACCGAGCTGGCCGCGCAGTACTGCGACCACCAGACCTACCAGTTCGACTTCAAGAACACCGACGACCACCGCTTCCTGCGGTCGGCCGCCGGTACCTTCGGCGCGCACTTCTCCCGACCCGGTAACGGAATCTGCCACAACGTCCACAAGGAGAACTTCGCCGCGCCCGGCAAGACGATGCTCGGGTCGGACTCCCACACGCCGACTCCCGGCGGGATGGGCGAACTCGCCATCGGTTCGGGCGGTCTCGACGTTGCGGTCGCCATGGGTGGCGGCCCGTACTACATCGAGATGCCCGAAGTCGTCAGCGTCCGACTCGAAGGTGAACTTCCCGAGTGGGCCACCGCGAAGGACGTTATCCTCGAGATGCTCCGACGCCTCAGCGTGAAGGGCGGCGTCGGCAAAATCTTCGAGTACACCGGTCCGGGCGTCGAGAGCCTCTCGGTCCCCGAGCGGACGACCATCACCAACATGGGGACGGAACTCGGCGCGACCTCTTCCATCTTCCCGACCGACGAGAACACGAAGGACTACCTCGAACGCCTCGGCCGCGGCGACGAGTACGTCGAACTCTCGGCCGACGAGGACGCCGACTACGACGACGAAATCGTCATCGACCTGAGCGACCTCGAACCGCTCATCGCCAAGCCGTCGATGCCCGACAACGTGGTGCCCGTCAGCGAAGTCGAGGGCACGGAAGTCGACCAAGTGATGATTGGCTCCTGTACCAACGGTGCCTACGAGGACATCCTCCCGGCCGCTAAGATGCTCGAAGGCCGCGAGACGAACAAGACGACCGAGATGATTGTCGCGCCCGGTTCCAAGCAGGCCTCCGAGATGCTCGCCCGCGAGGGTTGGGTCTCCGAGATGATGGCCGCTGGCGTCAACTTCTCCGAGGCGACGTGCGGTGCCTGTATCGGCATCGGTCACGTTCCGGCAAGCGACTCCGTGTCGCTCCGGACGTTCAACCGCAACTTCGAGGGACGGTCGGGAATCGAGGACGACAACGTGTACCTCTGCTCGCCGGAAGTCGCAACCGCGGCCGCCATCAAGGGCGAAATCGTGGACCCGCGCAACCTCGCCGACGAACTCGGCGACCTCGAAGACCCCGGATTCGAGATGCCCGACGAGTACACGGGTAGCAAGGCCGACCTCATCGCGCCCGACGAGGCACCCGACGACGAACTCATCAAGGGTCCGAACATCGGCGACGTGCCCCTGAAGGACGAACTCGACGCGGACCTCGAAGGCCCGAACCTCCTGAAGATGGAGGACAACATCACGACCGACCACATCATCCCGGCGACTTCGGACATCCTGAAGTTCCGGTCGAACATCCCGAAGCTCTCGGAGTTCACGCTCTCGCGCGTGGACCAAGACTTCGCCGACCGCGCGCTGGACGCCGACGGTGGCTTCCTCGTGGCTGGCGAGAACTACGGTCAGGGTAGTTCCCGTGAACACGCGGCGCTGTGCCCGATGTACCTCGGCGTCGAGGGCGTCCTCGCCCAGAGTTTCGCCCGCATCCACAAGGCGAACCTCTTCAACTTCGGTCTCATCCCGCTGACCATCGACGAGGAGACCTACGAGAACATCGAGCAGGGCGACAACATCGAAATCGTGGACGACGTGGCCGAGGCGGTCCGCTCCGGTCAGGAAGAGTTCACGGTTCGCGTCAACGACGACTGGGAAGCGACGGCCCACCTCGACGCCTCCGAGCGCGAGCGCGAGATTCTCGCCGACGGTGGCAAGCTCTCGCACACGAAGAAGCACGCCGAAGGCGGCGACTCGCCCGCTCCGGCAGACGACTAAATCGCACGCCGAATTTTTCCGTTTTTTCGCGTTCTGAGTAGTGGTTACTGTGTCGCAAGGGTCGGTATGGAACAGCGGGCTAGCGTCTGTACCGCGAGCGAGTAGCGGAGCGACCGACTGCTCGGAAGACACGGTTTGTCTTCCGGTGTTTTTGGTCGAGCTTTTTATCGAGCGCAGTCGCCGACTGCGCTCGATAAAAAGCTCGTAGTGTCGTACGCAAAAGGTGGGGGGTGGGTGGGGGAGATTTCGGGAGCTTGCACCTCCGGCCGGAGAGTGCATTTACTTCTTATGATTCATCCTACTAAAGAATTGCGGGGTCGGTCTCGGGCATGACACTCATAAGGGTCGGGCGAGAAATCGCGGTCAGTGACAACGACTCACGCGGAAGACGAGGGCGACGTGCGAGTCCGGCAGGCAGTGCAGGCCGACCTGCTCGCCGTACTACGTATCGAGCGGGCCTCGTTCGACCAGCCGTGGCCGTTCTCCGCGTTCGAGCGCTATCTGGGCGAACCGGGCTTTCTGGTGGCCGTCACCGGCGGCGGGCCGTCTCCGGCCGACGAGCAGGGCGAACCGCGGGCGGACGAGAACGTCGTGGGCTACGTCGTCGCCAACCTCGTGCCGAACCACGGTCGGTCGTTCGGCCACGTCAAGGACATCGCGGTGCATCCCGACCACCGCGGCGAGGGCGTCGGCGCGGACCTGCTGGAGCATTCGCTCCGCGTGCTGGAGGTGCAGGGCGCACAGAGCGTCAAGTTAGAGGTGCGCGCGAGCAACGAGACGGCGCTGTCGCTGTACCGGGGCTTTGGCTTCCAGTACCTCCGGACCATCCCCCGGTACTACGACGACGGCGAGGACGCGCTGATTCTGGTCGTGGACTTGGACGCGTGAGGGTCGGGTTTCTCGCTTCGCAACGGTACCGCTAGGGCGACCCCGTTACCCACCCGGACCGCGGCGGATGGTCAGTCGAGCGTTCGCAGTCTGTGGCTCGGCGGTCGCTCACTCCGCTTCGTCGTCGCCGTCGCTCTCGGTGTCCTCGTCGTCCAGCATCTCCTCGGTCATCTGCTGGGCCTCCTGTAGAATCTCCTGTGCCTCGCCGTCGAGCGCGCCCGCGCCGCCCGCGCCGCGCCCGCCCGTGCCGCTTGCCATCGACCCCCGACCGCGGCCGTTCGCACGCTCTAACTCGTCTTCGAACAGGTCGCCGCCGCGCGGTTCGTCGCCGTGGTCGTGGCCCGTCGTGTCCTCGAAGACCTGCGGGAAGCCGACTTCCTTGGCGTACTCCTCGACGCGCGCCGCGAGTTCGTCCTCGCCCTGCTCGTTCCACCCCGGCGCGTGGTCGTCTAGCCACGCCTCGTGGCCCTCGTCGCCGAGCATCGCCGTGAACGCGAGGTGATTGGCGAGGTGTTCGGCGTCGGATTGGGGCGTCTCGCACACCGGACAGGCGTATCCCATGTCGCCCAGTTGGTCGCCCGCGCCGAAAAGCGCCACGTTCGACGCCACGGAATCTCTCGGCCCGCCGACGGGACGCGCTCGGCCGACCCGCCGACGGGACGCGCTCGGCCGACCCGCCGAACGCGGGCGCTCGACCGACCATCCGCCAGCGAACGCCCGCCCCACCAACCGACAGGGGCGGATAAAGGGGCCGTCCGCTCGCGGGCCGCAGGCCCGTGGTCGTCTCCGCGGGCAACTATTCGAGCGAGTGAACGGAGTGAGCGAGCGGGAATATCCCGCGGAGAGACCGCGAGCGGGCGGGGGCTTTCGAGGCATTCGTCACGGCAGTTCCGGCGGTTACTGTGCTGTTGCGGAGAGAACGAGCAGGCCCTCGAAAAGACGACACGGTAACAGGAGCGCCCGCAGTGCTGGTCACCGATTCTCCGGCGCTAACGCGTAGACGAAAACCAGTAGTCCCCCGACTCCGAATCTCCGGCCATGGAGACCCACGGCTTTCTCGCGCCCGAGGACGAATCGGACGCCCGAGAGCGCTACGAGGCGGTCGGTCCCGCGGCCCAGACGGTCGTCAAGGAGACCGCGAAGGCGATGGCGTTCGACGCCGACGAGTACGACGAGCGCGTGACCGGTGAAGTGGTCGAGACGGCCCGCGACGCCCTCTTCGCTTCGTTGCTCGAAGTCCGGACCGGCACGCGCGAGGAGTACGACGAGTGGCTGGCCGACCGCGACCGGGAAGTCATCGAACACGGGAGCGAGAACGTCGGCAACGTCGCGTGGCACGACGCGCTCGGCGAAACCGTCGTGGCCGCGACCTACGAGCGCGAACCGCGCGCGGCGGTGGCGACCCTCCGACGGCAGGCGTTCGGTCGCGTCTACCGCGAGTTAGTGTAAACAGACGAAATTATTCCCGAAGAAACGATTTTAGTTTTCTTAAGCAATATTTTCCGTTGCTTTCAGCCTTCGCGCTACGACTCGGCGTCAACGTTGTCGGCGTCGAGACCGGTTCGGTCGGCGTCGGCGCTCTCGTCCGACTCTCCGGCGTCGTCCAGACACGCGCTGTACTCGGCGCTCGGGCCGCTACACTTCCCGTCGCAGGGGTGGTCCACGAGGTCCTTGAGGCGGTGGACGGCCTCCTCGGAGAGTACTCGACCGATGGCGAGCGGTCCGTCCGCGGCGTCGTCGTCCCGGAGCGCGGCCGGGTCGAGACCGAGGTCGTCTTCGAGGAAGTTCTCGGTGACGCACCGCCGCCACGTGAACTCGCGGGCCGCCGTCTCGCCCTCGTCGGTGAGGGTGACGCCCTCGTACTTCTCGTAGACCGCGAGACCCCGGTCGTCCAGCGACGTGACCATCCCGGTGACGCTCGCGGCGCTCACGTCGAGAATTTCGGCGAGTTCGCTGGTCCGCGCCCGCCGGTCGGCGTCGGCGGTCAGCAGGTAGATGGCGCTGAGGTACCGGCCGACGCTCTCGGAAACCTCGCTCATGCTACGTGGGTGGTAGGCGTGAGCGAGTATAAGTTTGTTCCCGGAGACGTGAGGTTCGGGCGTGTAGTGACAAGAGAAAGCGTCTGAGAAGCGTTCGACAACCGAAGAAGAGTCGAGAAGAGTCGGCGGCAGGGTCGAGAAGAGCTAACTTCAGGCTTGAGCCAATGAGGACCGCAACCGCACCGCGACCGCGGACCACACCCTCCCCAACCGATTTCGGTCCTCGGCCTCCGCTTCGCTCCGGCCTGCGGTCCTCATCTCGCGCGAGTGGGCGCGACACGCTTGCGGTCGTGCCCGCACGCGCCGGTCGGCAGGTCGGTCAGCGCACGCCCACTTCGCTGGGTTCGCCAGCGCGCGCCGACTGTAGTAGATTGGAAATCCGAGGCTCGTCCGAAAGCCGGGTTCGACGCCGAGTAGTCACGCTTTAGCCGCCGGACGGCGACCGACTCCACATGAGCGACGACTGGCGCGTCATCGAGTCGGTCGTGGAGTACGAAACCGGGTGGTACACCGGCGGCTACGACCTCGTGGAGCAACCCGACGGTTCGACCAAGAAGTACTACTGGGCCGAACTCCCGCCCGCGGTCGTGATTCTGGCGGTCACCGACGGCGAAGTCGTCTTCGTCGAGCAGTACCGACCGGCCATCCGCGAGCAGTGCCTCGAATGCCCGGCCGGAATCGTGGAGGACGGCGAGTCCTACACGCAGGCCGGAGCGCGCGAACTCCGCGAGGAGACCGGCTTCGACCCCGCGGGCGTCAGCCTGCTGGAGGACTTCTACTGTGCGACCGGCGTCCTGCGCCACGAACGAGGCATCGTCTTCGCCGAGAGCCTGACCCCCGTCGAGCGCGAACTCGACAGCAACGAGTTCCTCTCGGTCCGGACGATGCCGGTCGAGGACGCCCTCGACGCCGCGCGCGCGGACCCCGCCAACGACGCCACCATCGAGGCGCTCCTACTCGCCGAGCAGGAGGGACTGCTGTAGGTCGGTCCCGTCAGGTCTCCGTGACGAGCGTCCGGGTGATGAGTTTCGCCTCGGCCCGGCGCATCCGCCCCGACACCGCCGTCGGCGAGAGACCGAGCAGGTCGGCGAGTTCTTCGAGCGTAACGTCGCGCGGTTCCTCGAAGTAGCCGTGTTCGAGCGCCGTCAGCAGGGTCTCGCGTTGCTCGGGCGTCAAGCCGTACTTGTCGTCGGTGTCGATTTCGGTCAGCGAGTGGAGTCGCCGGAGTTCCAGCGAGATGTCGTGGTCGGTGCAGTCGGCCTGAAACGACCGCACGTCCTCGTTGGACGCGAACCGGAGTTCGAACCGCCACGTGTCGCACTGACCGCTGGCCTCCAACACGGTGGCGTCGGTCTCCCGGATGATGCGTCCGAGGTCGGTCAGTACGTCGGTCCACTCGACCCGGTAGAGTATCTGGTCGTCTACGCAATCGACCACCTCCAGCGACTCCACGAGCGACTGGTCGCGTACCGTCTCGGCGAACGCGTCTAAGTTTTCACCCCACGCCCAAAAGAAGGGGAGAATCTGCATCCGGGTCGGGACGACCTTTTCGAGTTCGACGTGGACCCCCGGGTGTGCGGCGAGCGCGTCCCCCAGCGCGAACTCCTCGGCGGGCGTGGTGAACTCCGCGATGATACTCATCGCGTCGTACATCGGCATGCTTCATTAAAAGATGATTGCCAGACATTGAAATAGGCGGCCAACCTCTCATCGCCGCGCGGCGACGACCGCTCGAATCTCGGCGACGTACTCCTCGCGGGAGCGACCGATTCGGGGCAACCAGACGTTCTGGTACGACGGGTGCAACAGAGGGAGGACGGTGGTCCCGAACTCGGCAGACTCGCGCGGTTCGAGAACCGCGTCGAGAAACCCACCCGAAAGGTCGCCGAGTACCGACAGGGTGGCGTGCTTGCCGGTGGTCGCCACCACCGCGGGGTTCACCTGCTCGATTTCGGCCGCGAGGTGGTCCCGGCAGTTCGCTCGTTCCTCGGCGGTTGGTTCGCGGTTGGTGGGATTGGGGTCGCTGTCGGCCTCCTTCGGAAAGCACTTGACGGCGTTCGTGAAGTAGAGGTCCCCGTCGGCGAGTCCGGCGTCGGCGAACAGGTCCCGGACCGCCCGACCGGAGTGTCGAGAGGTGTAGGCCATCCCGGTCCAGTTGCCCCCGCGCCACGTCTCGGCCTCCGGGTCGCCGAACGCGGGCGCTTCGCCCACGACGACAACTTCGGCGTCTACCGACCCGTTGCCCCACGAGATGCGCTCGCGGGACTCGACCAGCGCGGGACACCGCGAACATCCCGGTTCGAGGACGTTGCGCGACTCGGGAGCGGAGACGTTGCGCGACTCGGGAGCGGAGACGTTGCGCGACTCGGGGTCGGAGGAGTCGGCCATGGTCGGAGTTGGCGGTCCTCATTACTCAAATGCTCGCTCGCGGAAGCTATTTGTCGCCGGTTACACACCTACAACGCATGGACGACCTGACCGTCCGCCCGGCGACCACGAGCGACGTGGCCGACGTTCGGCGCGTCGCCCGCGAGTCGTGGCACGCCGCGTACGACGACGTTCTGGGTGCCGAAACCGTCGAAGCGGTCTCGAACGACTGGTACGACCTCTACGACCTTCGCCAGTCGGTCGAACGCGAGGACAGCGCGTTTCTGGTCGCGGAACGTCCGCGAGAAGCGGGAGACGAACGGAAAGACGAACGGGCGACCGACGACGAACCGGCAGACCAGCGAATCGTCGGATTCGGCGAGGGCGTCCTCGGCGAGGAAGACGCCGCGGCCGAACTCGCCCGACTCTACGTCCACCCCGACCACTGGGGCGAGGGAATCGGGTCCGCGCTCATCGACCGCATCGAGACGTGGGTCGCCGAACACGGGACCGAGCGACTCCGACTGATAGTGCTGGCCGACAACGAAATCGGCAACGACTTCTACGAGAACCGGGGCTACCGGAGGGTCGGCACGCGCGAATCCGAGTTGGAGGGCGAGACGTTCGCCGAGTACGTCCGGGAGAGAGAAGTGTAGTCAGACATCCGCGCTCGGAAAGCACAGTTCGACTCGGCAGGTGTCGGCCCCGGCGTCGTCCGGCGGCCGGTCGTCCGAGGGTCCGTCGGCGGTCCGGACCGTCCACCCGTGGACTCGCGCGATGTCTTCCACGACGCGGAGTCCGTCGTCGGCCTGCGAGCAACCAGTCTCGCCCTCGCACCCGAGGCCATCGTCGGTGTCGCCGCCGCGACCACCCTCGACGGCGACGTAGAGACCGTCTCGCCCGTCGAGAGCGCCTACTTCGACGGTGACGGCCGCGTCGGGCGACGATTCGACCGAATCGTCGCCCGACGCCCGAGCGCTCGCGGCCGACCGGAGAACGTTCCGGAACAGCGTCTCGAACAGTCTTCCGAGGCGCGACTCGTCGCCGGACACCTCCGACGGCGGGTCGTCGGTCGTGAGGGTCGCTTCGCCCGTCTCGACTGCTTCCCACGCCTCTTCGACCACCGCGGGAATCGACGCGGTTGCCGACTCCGAGAGAATCCGGCCGCGTTCGGCGAGTTCGACCGCCTCGTCCACGCGGCGTTCGATTCGGTCCAGCGCGGTCCGGAGTCGGTCGAGTCGGTCGGCGTCTTCCGCGTCGAGTCGTCCGGCGATGTCGTCGGCGGTGGCGAGCGAATCCCGAACCTCGTGGCGGAGGACGCTCACGAACTCGTCGAGGTGTTGGTTCTGGCGCTGGAGTTCGCGCTCCCGGCGCTTCTGCTCGGTGATGTCCGTGTAGACGACGAACCCGTCCGCGTCCTCTTCGGGCGCGAGGACGGTGTGAAGCAGGAAGTCACGGGGACCGTCGGCGGTGATGCGCCGGACCTCCCACCCCGAGACGTGTTCGCCGTCCCGCATTCGCTCGTTGATTTCGGCCGCCTCGTCCTCGGCCGAGTCGCTCTCGGGGACGATGAGGTCGTCTATCGGTCGCCCGGCGATGTCCTCGATGTCCCACCCGAACACCTCCTCGAAGGTCGGGTTGGCCTCGGTGATGACGGGTTCGCCGTCCTCGAACGACCCGACGCCGATGGCGTGCGGAATGTTGTGGAATAGCGCGGCGAACTTGTCGCGTTCGTCGCGGAGTTGCTCTTCGGACTGGATGCGGTCCAGCGCGGCCGAGACGTGGGCCAACAGGAGTTCGGCGAGTTCGAGGTCCCTGTCGCTGAACCCCTCCACGTCGCGCGAAACCGCCTGAAAGACGCCGTGGTCGTCGATGGGGACGGTCAGCGTCGAGCGATAGTCGGACTCGGCCGGGGCGACCCCGTGGTCGCGCAGGTCGTCGATGCGAATCGTCTCGCCCTGTCTGTAGGCTCGGGCCGCGAAGTTGTCCTCGGCATCCACTGGGGTAGACCAGTAGTAACCGTCTGACGGGACGCCCTTCGAGACTGCCGCGGGGACGAGGTGGGACCCTTCGCAGAGACTGATGTCGCAGATGTCGAACGCCAGAATGTCCTCGGCGGCATCGACCGCGAGTTGGCAGAGTTCGGTCCGGTGGGTGCAGGTCGCGGCGCGGGCGGCGGTTTCGTGAAGCGCCTCGATTTTCTCCCCGGTCCGACGGAGTTGCACCTTGGCCCGGTTCTCCGAAATCGCGTTCTCGATGCGGTTGGCCAACACCTCGTAGTGGTCGGTGCCCGACTCCTTCTGGAGGTAGTCGGTGACGCCCGCCGAAATCGCTTCCGAGGCGATTTCCTCGCTCCCCTTGCCGGTGTAGAGGATGAACGGGAGCGAGGGGTAGTCGTCGCGTACCGCCTCCAGAAACTCCAGTCCGTTCATCTCGGGCATGTTGTAGTCCGAGACTACGCAGTCGAATTCGTCGTCGTCCCCGAGATACGAGAGACCCTCGCTCGCGGAAGTCGCCGTCGTAATCGACATCTCGTCGTCGATTCGCCGGAGGTACTCGGCCGCTAAATCGGCCAACCCCGGTTCGTCGTCGACGACGAGAATCTTCTTGCCAGAGGGAGTCATGATGGGTAAAGGCTAGCACACGGATATAAATTTTCCGAGTAATATCTGCGGATTTGATTGGGAAAATAGTCGGAAGACCTTCGAATCGGTGGTCAGGACTCGTCGGTGACTTCGAGACCACGGTTGTTGACCGCCGCGGCGTCGAGACCCACCTCTTCGAGGAACTGCTTGTACTCGCGTTCGCAGGTCTCGGCATCGGCCTGCTTGTCGCTGGCGCGGTCACAGAGCGCCACGAGGTCCTCGGGCACGTCGTTGCTGTAGACAATCCAGTGGTTGATGAGGTCACTGAGTCGCCGGATGGGACTGGTGAAGTGGCCGTAGATTTCGAAGTTGAGCGCGTGGTGGCCACCGAACGGGTCGTTCATGTACTTCGCGCGCGGCATCACCTTCATCACGGCCCACTGAATCTTGTCGAGTTGGCGCTCGGGTGCCTCTTCGAGGGTGGCGTTGACGGCCATCCGGGGGTCGTCCCACTTCGACCCCGGAATCGAGACGCCATCGAGGTCCTGAATCTCTCGGAGGGCCTCGCCCCACTCGTCGGGACTCGGTTGCGGGTGGACCCGATACATCGCCTCGACGCCGCGGTCCCACATGAGTTTGTGCGTGACGGCCTTGTTCGCCTTCAGCATGCACTCCTCGATGATGGTGTGGGCGCGGTCCCGCCGAGGGTTGAGGACGAGACTGCCGTCCTCCTTTCGCTGTTCGTGCATCCGGTCGGCGAGCGTCCAGACGAGTTCGGTCTTCTCCGCGAGGTCCACTTCCGGGTCTTCGAGGTGGTCGTCGGCGGACTCGGGGTCGTCTAACAGTCGCTCGGCCTCGGTGTAGGTCAGGCGGGCGTCGCTCTCGATGACCGACTTGTAGATTTCGATGGTCTCGAAACTCAGGTTCTCCTTGTCGAGGTGCATCTCGACGGTGTGGGCGAGGCGGTCCTCGTTGGGAACCAGCGAACAGACGGTCTCTGCCAGCACCGGCGGGAGCATGTGGATGGTGTAAGCGGGCAGGTAGACGGTGTTGGCCCGTTCGACCGCCTCGTCCCACATGTTGGTCTCGGGGTTGACGTAGTGAGTCACGTCGGCGATGTGGACCCAGAGGACGTACTCGTCGTCTCGTTCCTCGACCGAGAGGGCGTCGTCGAAGTCCTGAGCGTCGATGGGGTCGGTCGTCCACGTCGTCATATCGCGGAGGTCGCGGCGCTCTTCTACCTCTTCGCTAATCTCGGACTGAATGTCTTCGGTGCGCTTCTCGGCCTCGGTCAGCACCGCTTGGGGAAACTCGTCTCGAATCTCGAACTTCTCGAAGAGTTCCTCGCGCTTGTCTTCGAGTTTGTCGGCCAGTTCCGGCGAAATCTCGACCGGACCTTGCCCTTCGGGAGTGCCAGCCTCGGCCTGCGCGTCGTTCGTCATACTGTTGACTAACGGAGTCGAGTAGTTAGTCGTGTCGGAGGAATACGGACGCCGTTTGTGACTCGTCGTCGGCCCGTCGCACGTCGCTCCGGGATGTATCCCCGGCTTACCGTTCGTGGTCGAGGGGTCCGTAGCGGTCCTCGACGGCCTGACAGTACCGAGTCAGAAACTCGATTTCGGTGAGTCCCCCGGCGTCGATGTCTACCAGCAGTTCTTCGAGTTCGTCCCGCGGTTGGTGACAGAGACCGGTGTGACACTCCTTACAGAGGAACTCGAACTGCTTGCCCTTCCGGTCCCAGCGGTCGCCCTCCTTGTCGTACTCGCGGGCGTCGGACCGGCGAACGGTCTCGCCGCAGGCGATGCAATCGACCGAGTTGCTTCCCCGGTTGCTCCGGGTGCCCCACATACTCGGACTCACGTGCCGGGATTACTTGCGGTTTTTGGTCAACTGCACGACAGTTTCGCGGGACGACGCGGCGAAAGTAACGAAGGCTTAACTGCGAGTTTTCGCGGCGTCGGACCGCGGAAGATAAGAGGTCGCCACCGAACGCTCGACTGTCCATCCGCCGGTTCAGGCGGTCCCTTTCGGGGACTTCTCGGTCGCAGTTTCTGGGGCCGCGGTAACGGTGCGGAGCCAAAGCGAGCAGTTTCCGTGACGATTGCACCGACGATTCCGGCAGTCGCCGTCGTAACTCGGTCCCGTACCGAGCGTGGGGCTTATTCGGCCCGGCGACCAACCACGAGTCGATGGACGCCGAAATCTCCCCCGAGGAGGTCGAAAAACTCCTCGACGCGGGCGAAGCGGTCCGCGTCGTGGACATCCGGTCGAAGGCAGAGTTCGACCGGGGACACATCCCCGGCAGCGAGAACATCCCGTTCCACGCGCTCGCCGACGAAATAGAACGACTCGACGGCGCGGAGCGCGTCGTCACCGTCTGCCCGCACGGGAAAGCCAGCGTGCAGGCCGCGCGACTCGTCGCCTCCTACGAGGGCGTGCCCGACGACGCCCGCGTCGAGAGCATGGCGGGCGGACTCTCGAAGTGGGAGTCCGAACTGGAACGGACGGACGACGCTGACGGCGACGACGCCGACGAGGAAGTCACCGAGGGTCCCGACGCGCCCTTCTGACCGGCGCGCTTTCGACCGGCGAGTCGCGGGACAGCTCTATCGTTCTCGAAGTAATTTTTCATCGTGTTAAAGAAATATATTTCTTGCTTTAGCAAATGCAGAACATTCTCGACCGTCCGCTCGCGGTCTCGGAACAGAAGTGGAACGGCAGTGGGCACTCGTTGACCCGCTACGACAGCGCAAAACCGACGTGAGGTTAGGCTACGTTGAACCCTTTGTCACGGAGGAAATCCTCGACGCGCCCGGTGTGATTGCCCTGAAGCTCTATCTGCCCGTCTTCGACGGTCCCGCCGCACGCGAACTTGGACTTGAGGTCCGAGGACAAACTGTCCAAATCTACGTCCTTGGGGTCGAATCCTTCGATAATCGTTACCTCTTTACCGTAGCGTCGCTCGTCGATGCGGATGTTGATTTGCTGGGACTCTTTGGCAACGTCTTCGCAGACGCAGAGCTCTTGAGGCAGCCCGCACGTCGAGCACACTTCCGACATTACAGTTCGGGAATTGGTCGTAGGGGTACAAAACTGTGTCGCTAATTCCTCGGGTTGGACCGCGATAGAAAGCGAACGCGACGGCCAATCGGCCGATTCCGCGCGCGGCGGGCGACCGAAGGTCGTTCCCGCGAGCGGTTCAGCGTCGGCCGAGCAAGCCTCGGCGTTCGCGGACCAACTCGTCCACCAGCGACACCGCTTCGTCGGCCAGTCCGTCCTCGACCGCTCCGGCGTAGCGAACTCGCTCGTAGATAGCCCCGACGCGCTCGGCCCTATCGTCCAAGTCGTCGGTCGCCGCCAGCGCCGCGAAGTACTCGCGGGGCGTCTCGCCCGGCCGACGCTCGCGGTACTCGCTCCCGAGCAGGTGTTCGAGGCGCTCGAACGCCCGTTCCACGTCGGTCTCGGGGTTGCGGCGTGGTTGCCACCGCAACCACGCCGCGCGCCGGAACCGTCCGAGGAGTCCGGTCCGTCTCGCGGCCGCGAGCAGGCCCACGGCCACGAGCGCGCCCAGCACCGCCTGCTCGCGCGAGGGGACGCCGACCGGGAGGCCACCGCTCTCGTCGCCGGAGTCCCCGCCGAGCGTCCCGTTTTCGGTGGTGGTGAACCCGCCGACCGTGCCGTCGAAACCGTCCCCGCCGGGGTTGATTGGCTGGCGGTCCCCGAGTCCCTGCCCGGCGGTGGTCGGAACCGTCGTCGCGTTCCCCTCGGGCGTCGTCGTCGCGTTCCCCTCGGGACCGGCAGTCGTCGTCTCCGTGGCCGTCGTGGTCCACGTCCCTTCCTCGCTCTCGTCGGTGTCCACGCCAGAGACGTTCCCCTGCCGGGCCTGCTGGACTTGCGAGTTCTCGACCTGCTGGCGCGGGCCGCCGGGGGTCGGGTCGAACTTCACCCACCCGACCTCCGGGAAGTAGACTTCGACCCACGCGTGGGAGTCGAGTCCGCGGACGACCCACTGGTCCCTATCGACGCGCTGGCCGGGGGTGTAGCCCACCACGAACCGAGCGGGAACACCCTGCGACCGGAGCATCGTGACCATCGAGGTGGCGTAGTAGGTGCAGTAGCCCGACTGCATGTCGAAGATGAAGCTCTCGGCGATGTTTCCCTCGGGACGGGACACGTCGAGCGAGTAGCTCTTGTTGCCTTCGAGCCAACCTTCGATGGCCTTCGCCTTGGCGTAGGGCGTCCGTGCGTCCGCCGAGCGCACGATTCGATTCGTCCGGGTCCGGATGCGGTCGGCCGAACTCCCCGGCAGTTGGAGGTAGCGACTCTCGACTCGCTCGGGGTAGTCGGTCCCGGCGGTCCGGAGTTGGCGCGTCGTGGGGTCCGGAACCCGACTGACCACCGTGTAGCTCTCGCCCTCGCGGAGCGCGCCCACCGGCTCGAAGGCTCCGAGCGACGTGCGGCGGGTGTTGTCCCGGTCGCCCGACTGCAACCGGGTGGGCTTCCACGCGGCGGGCATCGCGCCCATCCGCTTCACCTCGACTTCGACGGTCTGTTTCACGACTTTCGACCGGCCGGGCGGCGCGGACCGGGAGCGATACGCCCCGCCCTCGCCGGTCCGAATCCAGCCGTTGCCGTCGTAGCGGTCGTAGGCCGCGACCCGCCAGTACTGGGGTTCGTTCGACTCGACGCTGAACCGGACCTTCGGCGAGAGCCGAATCGACCCGACGATGGACACCCGGTCGCCGCTGGTGACGAACGCCTGTTCGACGGTCGGCGTGCCCGCGCCGCCGCCCGGAAGGATGGGACTCGCGCCGCCGCCGGGGACGACGCTGGCAGTCGAGGCGAGCAGTATCATCGCCACCAGCACGACCGCCAGCGTGTCCACCTGCGCGGCGGTCCCGCCGCGGCGCGCGAGAGTGCCGAACCCGAGAGTCGCGGTGGCCGCGAGCATCCCGACCAGCGTGGCGAAGTTGCCGAGGTCTCCGGTCAGCACGAAGAAGCCGAACGCCGCGCCCGCCGCGCCGACCGCCAGCGCGTAGCGCCGCCGGAAGACGAGGTACCACGGCGCGAACACCATCGCGGGGGCGACGCCGAGCGCCCACGCGCCGACTTCGGTCATCCGCAACACCGACAGGCCGGTCAGCAGGGCCACGTTGTCGGCGACGACCTTCCCGAGCGACACCGCGACGAGGTAGGCGCTTGGCACCGCCAGATAGTAGGCTACGAGTCCGAGCGCCAGCAACGCGACTGCGAGCGCACCGGCCTGCACGGGTCGAAGCCGACGGGCGGTCGCCGCCCCCGCCAGCAGGGTCGCGCTGACGAGCGCGACCAGCGTGGTCGTCCCGCCCACGATGTCGGTGACGTGGTAGAGAACGTTCAGGTAGGTCGCCATCAGGACCGCGAGCGACCCGACCGCCAGCCAGTGGTACGACACCGCCACGTCGCCGAGGTCGAGTTCACGCCCGACCCCGGAGGGTCCGCCGGACGCAGCGTCGGCGCTCATCGCTCACCTCCCGCGAGTCGGTCGTCCCGCGGGGGACCGCCGTCGGCGAACGCGGTTCGGCCGTCGGCGTCGTTCGCAGTCGGCCCGCCGGACTGCTCGACGGCCGACCCGGACAACTGCCCGAAGGTGACGGTCCGCTCGCCGACGGTGACGCGAACCTCCTCCTCGTCGGCCCGGCCCGCCACGAGTACGTCGGACCCCTCCCGGCGTCGGTCGCCCACCGTGCCGGGGTGGGTCCCGGCCAGCAGAGTCAGCAGTTCGGTCCGGTGGTCGGGTCCCGCGCCGGGTTCGACCCGGCCGCCGGGGACGGTCAGGCCGACCGCGAGTCCGGCGTCGAGCAGGTACGTCAGGACGCTGGCGGCGGCCTCGGCCACCTCGTCCATCCGACCGCCGTCGGCCTCCGCGAGGAGTTCGACCCGTTCGCGTTCCTCGTTGGCCTCGAACTCCATCACCACGAGGTCATCGTTCGGGCGCTTGGCGCTGGACTTCCAGTGAACGTCTCTGAGCGGGTCGCCGCGCTCGTACTCCCGGAGTTGGTCGAACCGCTCGCGGCCGCCGAGACCGAACTCCTTGTGGAGTGCCGCGAGGTCGCTGGCGTCGTTCAACCGGTGAATCTCGGGGAAGACGACGATTTCGTTCGAGACGGGGTAGGTGTAGGTCTCCTGCCAGACGCCGAGTACGTCCTCGGCGACGACTTCGACCGGGCCGACCGACTGGAAGCCCCGGTCTCGGAGCGTCACGTCGAAGGTCACGGTGCCGTCGGCGACGGTGGTCTCTAACTCGGGGGCGGCGACTTCGAGTCCCTCGCCGGTTTCGAGTCGGACCGTCGCGGCTAGCGGCGTCGAAGCCTCGAAGTCCAGCGAGACGGTCTCGGCCTCGCCAGCGAATCCGTACTCGGGCGTCCGGGTCCGGAGTTCTGGCTGGCCGGTCCGACGGACCTGCACCCACCCGGCGACGAGGGCGACCAGCGCCGGGCCGACGACCGCGTTCAACGAGCGGGCGCTGAACCACGCGGCCATCAGGAACGACCCGACCGCGACGGCCGCGAGCGCCCATCCGCGTCTCGTCAGCATCACTCCACCGGAACCGAGTCGAGCGCGTCGGTTATCAACTCGCGGCCCGACTTGCCGCCCGACTCCGCGCCGGTCCGGACCCGGTGGGCGAGGACGCCCTCGGCCTCGGTCTGCACGTCGTCGGGAATCACGTAGTCCCGGCCTTCGAGGACGGCACGGGCCTGCGCCGACCGGAGGAGCGCGATGGACCCCCGCGGACTCACCCCGAGGTCGGCGTGGTCGCGGGTGTAGTTGGCGAGTCGGGTGACGTACGCCCGGACGGGTTCCTCGGCGCTCACGTCGGCCACCGTCTCGCGGGCGGCCAGCACGTCTTCGGCCGTGGCGACCGGTTCGAGTCCCTCGATGGGGTGGCCGCCCGTGACTCGCCGGAGGACTTCCGACTCGTCGTCGGGCGAGGGGTAGCCGAGGGTGAGGCGCTTGGCGAAGCGGTCCACCTCGGCGATTGGGAGTTCGTAGGTCCGGTCGGCCTCCACGTCGTTCTGCGTGGCGATGACGGTGAAGGGCTGGTCGAGTTCGTAGGTCTCGCCGTCCACGGTGACTTGGGCCTCCTCCATCGCTTCGAGCAGGGCCGACTGGGTTTTGGGCGGAGCGCGGTTGATTTCGTCGGCGAGGACGACGTTGCCGAAGACGGGACCGGGCCGGAAGTCGAACTCGCGGGTCCGCTCGTCGAAGACGTTCACGCCGGTCACGTCGGTCGGCATCAGGTCGGGCGTGAACTGGACCCGCGAGAAGTCACAGTCGATGGACCGGGCCAGCGACCGGGCGAGCATCGTCTTGCCGACGCCGGGCACGTCGTCCAACAGGAGGTGGCCCCGCGCGAGGATAGCGGTCACGATGTGTTCGGTCACGTCGTGGTGGCCCACGATGACTCGCTCGACGTTCTCTATCACCCGCTCGGCGACGCTCGCCGCTTCGTCTACCGGCAGGGGGTCGGGTGACGGGTCGGTTCGGCGCTTTGGGGGATTGGCTTCCGTCATGAGTGGTGCTGTCTGCACGCAGAGGGCGAGAAAGTCGGCGACCGATTCGCCGGTCGCCGGAGCGTGCTTTACTGTCCCAACCTTTCGCGTCCACCTTTGAAACTTTTGTCCCGGCGAAAACTCGTCGCTGTGGTGGCCGACCGCGCCGCCGTCACGGAAATTGTCGGGTCTCTCCGCGGGCAAGACAGTTCCGAAACGGGTCGTCCTCTGCTGGAGACGGAGATTTAATACGTCGGTCGGTCGTACGTAGATAGTACGCTACATGCCGCCCGAGGCCCTCTTCGAAGAATCGGCCGACGACACCCGTACGGCCATCATGGAAGCGACGTACCGGGCGCTGACCGACTACGGGTACGCCGACTTGACGATTCAGCGCATCGCCGACGAGTTCGACAAGAGCAAGTCCCTGCTCTATCACCACCACGACGGGAAAGACGACCTGTTGGTCGATTTCCTCGAATTCGCGCTCGACCACTTCGAGGACAACGTGCCGTTCCGCGACGACACCGCCGACGAGCGACTCCGTACGCTCCTCGACGCGGTGGCCGCCACGAAACCCGAGGCGGACGAGGAGTTCGTCGGCATCCTCGTGGAACTGCGTGCGCAGGCGGTCAACGACGACGACTTCCGGGACCACTTCCTCGGGAGCGACCGGTTCTTCCACGACCACATCGTGGACATCATCGCGGAGGGAATCGAGGAAGGGACTTTTCGGGACGTTGACCCCGAACAGACCGCTTCGTTCCTGCTAACGCTGGTCAGCGGCGCGATGGTCCGCAATACGACCGGCAACCAAGTGGCCGTCGAACGGACACGGGCAGAAATCCGCGAGTACATCGACGCTCGCCTCCTCGCCGACTGACGGCGGAGCGCGACTCACCGACCGCCGTTCCGAGAGTCGTCACAACCGCGTTCCGAGAGTCGTCACAACCGCGTTCCGAGAGTCGTCACATCCGTCGTTTCGAGAGTCGTCACATCCGTCGTTTCGAGAGTCGTCACAGTCCACGGGACGCGCCGCGTTCGCGCGGAACCGCGCGAACGCGGCGGGGAGGAACGGGGGCGCGGTGCGGTGGCGGTGCTGTGCGGTTGCGGTATGATTGGTTCAAGCCTGAAGCTAGTTTCTCGCCGTCGCGTTCGTGGGAAGTCGTCGGAAGTCTCGCCGTCGCCTTCGTTGAAACCCGTCGGAGGCCTCGCCCTCACTCCATCCGCGTCTCACCACTCTTTGCAGTCGGGACAGACGAGCGACCCGTCTCGCTCGCCGCCCGACCGCCAGCGTCGTTCGACCACCTCGCCGCAGGCGGCGCACTCGCCGCCCGCGGGCGACCAGTCGTAGGTAGAGACGGCGGGGTCGAACTCCTCGGGGTCCGGCGTCTCGGCGTCGGAAACCTCCTCGGCGTCGTCGCCGCTCTCGGTCGAATCGAAGGCGTCGAGGGGTACGTCCTCGGGCACGCGCCGGACTACGCAGGCCCCCGTCGTAAGAGTAGCGGAGACGCGGGGAGTTCGGAATTTGAGGAATATATAGATATGTTAGAGACAGAGATAGAAGTCTTAAAGCAATAAAAAATTTGCTTGCGGAGCTTCGCAACGAGACGACTGCCGAGACGACGGGAACGCGGTAGGCAGGAGACGACGCCGCGGATGCATACGGAGCAAACAAGTATCCCCACTACACACGTCTACGCATGGCAGGCATCATCCAGAACATCGTGGACATGATAGGCTACTTCGCCGACGCCGCCACCGCGTTCCCGACTTCGATACTGCTGTTGGCGACGGGGTTCGTGCTGATAACCGGGTCGTCGCTGGTGCTGGCGTACCTGACCGCGGGCGCGGCCATCGACCTCATCACTCCCGAGTCGGCAGGTCGCAGGCCTCAGCAACGAGGCTAACCGCCTCCTTGGGGTCCGGGCCGAGCGGCGACCCGGCGACGAAGCTATCGGCGTACTCCAACACGCCCGCAATCTTCTCCGCGGCGGTCGCCGGCGTGCCAGCGATGCAGAAGGCGTCTATCATCGCCGGTGTAACCGCCTCGAACGCAGTCGAGAAGTCGCCCGACTCGATAGCCTTGCCGATTTCGGCCGCGCGCTCGTGGTCGATGCCGTGCCTGTCGAGGACCGGCGGCGCGGCCCCGCCCGCGATGAACGCCACCGGGGGTCTGGCGGCCTCCCGCGCGGCGTCGGCGTCCTCGGCCACGCTGACGCTGGCGTAGGCCGCGAAGTCGAAGTCCCCGCGCTCGTCCGGTCGCTCGGCGAGACCCTTCTCGACCTGTTGGTCGGCCCACGCGAAGTCGTCTGGGTGGGAGGCGTTGACAAGCACGCCGTCGGCGTGCTTGGCGGCCATCCGAATCATGTGGGGTCCCTGCGCGCCGACGTAGACCGGGATGTCGTTCGCGCCGTCGCCCCCGCCGATGGCGTCGGCGTAGTTCAGCGCGGCGTCGGTGGCTTGGAACGTTCCTTCGTGGTCCACGCGCTCGCCGGACCAGAGCTTCTGGGAGACCTTCATGGCCTCCAGCACGCGCCGGAGGGGTTTCTCGCGGTCGAATCCCAGATTCGTGAGCGTCGAGCGGTCGCCCGCGCCGAGTCCGCACACCGCCCGGCCGTCGCTGGTCTCGTCCAGCGTCGCCACGCGCGAGGCGAGCGACACCGGATGGGTCTCGTAGGGGTTGGCGACGCCCGGCCCGACCAGTAGGTCGTCGGTCGCGGCCGCAACTCGGTCGAGGACGACGAACGGGTCGCGGTTGTTGTAGTGGCAACTCGCAAAGAGGGCGTCGAAGCCCTCCGCTTGCGCCGTCTCGCCGATTTCCACGAGGTCCGAAATCGGATGCTCGGGCGTGAGTTCAATCCCGCGCAAACTCCCACCCCCTGAGGGCTTGGCGCACGAAGTCGCCGTCCACGTCCCGATACAGGTTGTCGCTTCCCTCGTGGTCGCCGAACTCCCAGTCGCGGACGACGGCCACCGGCAGGCCGTCGTCGCCCTCGCCGGTGACGAGGTTCGCCGCGGCCGCGAGTTCGTCCACGACGGCCTCGACCGTGACTTCGAGTTCGTGGCCGTCGCGGTCGGTCTCGCCGCGCCAGTCCCGACTCGCCGGGACGCCCGACCATCCGATGGCGACTCCGCGCTGGCCGTGGCGGAACGGTCGGCCGGAGGTGTCGGTCACGATTACGGCGGGGTCGGATTCGAGGTTCCGGCGAATCCGGTCGGCGCTCTCGGTCGGTCGGTCGGGCAGAAGCAGGAGGTCGCCACCTTCGCCGTCCGCGCCGTCCCTACCGGAACCGACGTTCGAGCGGTCGATGCCCGCGTTGACGCCGACGTGCCCGAACTTGGTGGCGGTGAGAAGGAACGGCGCTTCCATGATAATCTCGGTACTCTCCTCCAAGACGGCCTGCGCGAATCGGGGGTCTTTCTCCTCGCCGGAAATCCCTTCGAGTCGCTCGGCAATCTCTCTCGCTCTGGGTCCGGCCGGGAAGTCGTCGAGGTCGGCGCGCCGACCCTCGGCCTTCGAGACGATTGTGCTGGCGACCAGCAGTACGTCGTCGTCCCGGAGGTCGGCCCGCGAATCGACGAGGGCCGCGAGGTCGTCGCCCTCCCGGACCTCGGGCAGTCCCGGCACAGCGAACACGTCCATACCCGAAGATTGACGCGTCGGCGTAAAAACCCGCCCGAAACGGGCAATCGAGACGACAGACCGCGGACGGTGCAGGCGTAGCAGGAGTCGCGCAGAAGATGCAGGCGTAGCTAACCACCCGGCGCGTGCGGGCGCGACCGCGGAGCGTGTCGCGCCCGCCGCGCGAGGTCTTCCGGAGCGACGCGACGGACGGCTCGTCGGAACTCGCTTCCGACGGTGGACGAGGACCGCAGGCCGCAAGGCCGAGGCTTGCGAGACGCTTCGCGTCTCGCTGATTTCAGAACGTCGTTCGCAAATCAGCGAGCGACCGGAGGGAGCGAGACGCGCAGTCGGTTGGGGAGGGTGTGGCTGTCGCGGTGCGGTCCGATATGAGTCGGCAGTAGCTAGTTTCTCGCCGACTTCCACCATCGTTCCACGCTTTCGAGTTCCAGAAGTCGCGGAGTCGGAGCGGGCGACGACCTTTTGCCCGGCGCGTCCGTGGATACCCACGGAGGAGTAGTGGGGAATGCTAACACAGGGAAAGAAATCGACAGCGATGCTACTGGTAGTCGCGTTGCTCGCGTCGGGTGTCGCCGGGGGACCCTCGGCGGAGCGACGGCGACCGAAGAGAAACCAGAGCAGAGCGCACAGGACGGACAGCAGACCGGGCCGACCGGACAGCAGGCCGGGCCGACCGGACAGCAGACCGGGCCGGGCCAATCCGCGACGAGTTGCGCGGCCGCGCCGCCCGAGGACGGAAGCGACCCCGACGCCGACGCGAAAGGGTGGGAGAACGGAATCTGGTACGACGAGTCAATCGACGTGAACCAATCCGACGGGGTGGAGAAGGCCGAGCGAAAGCGAATCGTCTCGCGGACGATGGCCCGCGTCGAGGCGGTGCGGTGCATCGAGTTCGACCAGTCGGTGCCCGTGTCGGTCCTCAGCAGAGAGGAGTACCGACGACAACAGGCGAGCGGCGAGACCGACGAAGCACTCCGGAAGTTCGACAACGTGAAGTTCGAAGCCCTGATGCTGGTCAACGAGTCGGCCGACTCCATCGCGGTCCAGAACCGCAACCGCGGGAGCGGCGTTCTCGGTTTCTACAGTCCGCGAAACGACGAAATCGTCGTCATCGCGGAGAGCGCCGAGGACCTGCGAATCGACGAACTCACGCTGGCCCACGAACTGATGCACGCGTGGCAGGACGCCCGGTACGACCTCGCGGGCAGTCCGTTCGACGCGAAACTCCGCGACCAAGTGAACGCGCGGAACGGTCTCGTGGAGGGCGACGCCAGTTACACCGAGGCGCTCTACGAACAGCAGTGCGGCGAAGGGTGGGAGTGTCTCGACGCGAAGCGAGGGGGAGGCGGCGGCGAACTCGCCAACATCGGCGTCTACCTGATGAAGTTCCAACCGTACAGCGACGGCCCGGCGTTCGTCCGGATGGTCCGGCAGGTGGGCGGATGGGACGCGGTGAACGAGATGTACGCGAACCCGCCAGCGAGTACCGAGCAGGTCATCCATCCGCTCAGGTACGAGACCGACCCGCCGACGAACGTGAGTCTGAACGACACGGCGACGGACGGGTGGTCTCGCGTGCGCGCGACCGACCGACCCGGATACGGGCGACTCGGCGAGGCGGCGGTGATGATGACGTTCGTCTATCCGTACTACCACAGTCAGGGCGAGGCCCAAATCGTGCCGCCCGAAGAGTGGTTCGACTACAACGAGTCGGGCGAACTCAGCGACTTCGACCCGCTGAACTACGAGTCGGACTACTCGGCGGGGTGGGACGGCGACCGACTCCACGTCTACGAGAACCCCAGCGGGGAGTTCGGATACGTCTGGCGACTCGCGTGGGACTCGCCCCAGAACGCCGAGCAGTTCGTGGAGGGGTACCGAAACGTCCTCTACTACTGGGGGGCGGAAAAACTCGGGCCGAACGTGTGGCGCATCCCGGACGGCGGGTTCGCCGACGCCTTCTACGTGAGCGTCGATGGCCGGAACGTGACCATCGTGAACGCGCCGACCGTCGAGCAGTTGTCCGAGGTCCGCCCCGACGTGGGACCGATTGCGACGACTGACGCGACCAACGAGACCGACGCGGGCGACGAGACCACGACGGAAGACGAGTCGGTCTCCATCGAGGTGGAGACGAACGCGACCACGACCACGGCCGACGGATAAGTCGCTCGCGCCGGTCCGAACCCGGATTTCAAGCCGTTTCGGGCCGACGGTACGAGTATGGACGAAACCCACGTCGTCACCTGCTTTCTGCGGAATCGCGGCGAAGTGCTGTTGCTCCGGCGCTCGGAGCAAGTCGGGTCCTACCCCGGAAAGTGGGGCGGGGTCGCGGGCCACGCCGAAGGGTCCCCGACGCCGCGGCCCGCGAGGAAATCGAGGAGGAGACGGGCCTGCTCGACGCCTGCACGCTCGCTCGGAAGGGCGTCACCTTCGAGTTCGAGGACAGCGAGGCGCGGAGCGTCTCGGAAAACCGGGAGTCACCCGGTGACGGGGACCTCGACGCGCGGTGGGTCGTCCACCCCTATCTGTTCGACTGCGAGCGTCGAGACGCCGAGACCGACTGGGAGACCGTCGAGTCGGAGTGGGTACACCCGACCGAAATCCTCCGGCGCGAGACGGTGCCGAAGCTCTGGGCCTCCTACTCCCGAGTCGGTCCGACCGTCCGGCAGGTGGCCGAGGACGCCGACCACGGTTCGGCGTACCTCTCGGTCCGGGCGCTCGAACTCCTGCGCGACCGGGCGGGGAGTTTCGCCGCGCGCGACACCGAGGCGGTCGGGTGGTCGCAACTGACCGCTGTCGCCGAGCAACTCCTCGACGCCCGACCGAGTATGGCCGCGGTCGGCAATCGGGTGAACCGTGCGATGGCCGCCGCCAGCGGCGAGGCCACCGCGGAGGCGGTCGAACGCGCCGCCCGCGAGGGAATCGAGCGCGCGTTTCGGGCGGACGAGCAGGCGGCCGAGAACGCGGCGGCCGAGATTCGGAGCGAGAGCGTCCTGACGCTCTCGCGGTCGGGGACCGTGCTGGACGCCCTGCCCGCCGCGAACCGGGTCTTCGTCGCGGAGTCGCGCCCGGCGCGGGAGGGCGTCGGCGTCGCCGAGCGACTGGCCGCGAACGCCGACGGGCCGGACGTGGCGCTCCACACCGACGCCGCGACTGCGCACGTACTAGCGACCGAGGACGTGGACGCGGTGGTGGTCGGCGCGGACGCGATTCTGCCCGACGCCCGCGTGGTGAACAAGACCGGAACGCGGGCGGCGGCGAGCGCCGCCGCCCGCGAGGGCCTTCCGGTCTACGTCGTCGCCGCCAGCGACAAAGTGCGGACCGACGACGCGGTGCGTCTGGAGGACGGCGACCCCGAAGCCGTGTACGACGGCGAGACCGACCTCGACGTGCTGAATCCGACCTTCGACGTGACGCCAGCGGATTGGATTTCGGGCGTGATTACCGAGAGCGGGGTGTTGGACGCCGAGGAACTCAGGGACGTAGTTGAGGAACTTCGTGGCTACTCGACGTGGTGACAGTAAGTAGCTGGCCGTTCCACGGCGTGGAGGCGACAGAAGGATGGATGTTAACTCAAACCACGCCTCCACAAGACTAATGAAATAATACTAATTAGTAGTATCCATGAAGGGAGGTGTGACCCGTCGAGACGCAGCAAAGATTGGAGGGAGCGTCTTCGGAGCGGGGCCGGATTCTCGACACTCGGCCAGCAAGTGAGTGCGAGCGGCTTGTTCGAGAGCATCGACCTCCGCGAGGTGAAGGTCGGTGACGATACGCTCTTTCCGGAAGAGGGTGACGAAACCACGTTGACCGTCGAAATCAGGAGTACCTACGACGAGACCAAGTGGGGTCACGTCGTTCCGCATTTGTACCATCAGAACTACATTGACGACCAGCGTGTGTATCTGAATCCGGATACATACGGCGGTAATGCCATCGAAATCCCTCCCAATCAGACGACCGAATACACGTTCGAGTGGGCACCAGGTGTCTTCCTCGAGCCGGGAATCTATCATCTGGAAGTGAACGTAAACGACGAAAACGACGAGGGCGGCTGGAACGACCCGCTATGGGCGAGTTGGTATATCGAAAACGCGGTCGCCGTGGGGTTCGACATCGACCTCGGTTGCTACCAGTCGATACGGAACTACCAGAAGGAGGTTCGGTCTAAAGGCGGCCCATCGGTCAGTTCGGCCGGTAACGGTATCGGCGCGGCGATGTCGCTCATCTCGATAATCTACAGTCAGAATCAGGTTGCGTCGAACTGCGGCGACTAACTAGTACCCTGGTCTCTTCTAGCTGGCTCGAACATGCGACCCCTCATTCGAACAGCAGGACACAGGGCAACGTCACGGGATTCTATAACCGAAGCAGGGTGTACGTGACCCCCGAAACGCCGTCGAATTCGGCGTCGTACTCAACTCTGTCCCACTCTATTTTAGTATTTAAATATATTAAAACTGCTATAACTATATTAAAATCTATGACTGAAATATTCTTTTCTCTAAACTTTGGAACAGAGGTGCAGGATAGGCTCCTCTGAGAAGGCCGACTGCGTGACGCTTTTCACCGTGAGCGTCCAACCCCCTCGTGGTGGCCGTGACGAGCAGTTACCCCCACCGAGCCCCTTGTGACGAGGGATTTACACCGAGCCACCACTTCGGAGACGCTACCCGCCGAGAAATATCTACGAGGTTTTGAACGCGCGCTACGTTGCTTAGAGAACGATTTTTAATGGCGAGAGCAATCTGTAGCGTTCCATAGCGGCCGCGCTCGCCGACCGCCGCCAGTTCTGGCGGCGGTCGGCGACCCGAAGATTCAACCGCCGAGACTCCGGACGTTTCCCCATGCAAGTACGACGCATCGGCGTCCACGAGTCCGTGAGCGCGGTCTTCCCGCCCGAACGACTCCGCGAGGCGCTGTCGGACCTCGGTCCCGCGATTCCGGTGGTCGGCGACGACGAACTCGGCGACTGCGACGCGGTGGTGACGTTCGGCTACTCCGAGACCTTCCTCGACGCCGACCTCAAGTGGGTCCACTCGATTCAGGCCGGGTACGACCGGTTCCCCCTCGACGCCTTCGAGGACGAAGGCGTCGTCCTGACCAACAGCACCGGCATCCACGACGCCAGCGTCGGCGAGTTCGCGGTCGGCCTGATGCTGTCGTTCGCGCGCCGACTCTACGCCTACGTCCGAAGCCAGCAGTCCCACGAGTGGGCTTCCCCCGCGTGGGACGAACCGTTCACGCTCGACGGCGAGCGATTGTGCGTCGTCGGGTTGGGCACCCTCGGGCAGGGCATCGCCGAGCGCGCAGACGCCCTCGGGATGGAAGTCGTCGGCGTCCGACGCTCGGGCGACCCGACCCCGCACACCGAGGAAGTCTTCACGCCCGACGACCTCGGCGAGGCCGTCGCGGACGCCAAGTTCGTCGCGCTGGCGGTCCCGCTGACCGACGAGACCGAAGGGTTGTTCGGTGCCGCGGAGTTCGCGGCGATGCGCGAGGACGCCTACCTCCTCAACGTCGCCCGTGGGTCGGTCGTCGTGCAGGACGAACTCGTCGCCGCGCTCCGCGGCGACGAGATTGCTGGCGCGGGTCTGGACGTATTCGAGGAGGAACCCCTGCCCGAGGACTCGCCGCTGTGGGAGATGGAGGAGGTCATCGTGACTCCTCACCGCGCCGCGGCCGAGCGCGATTACTTCCGACACATCGCGGAGTTAGTCCGGGAGAACGTCGAGCGCGTGGACGCGGGCGAGGAGATGACGAATCGGATTATATAAGGAAGTCTTAAAACCATCCTTAGAGACGTTTTACTTGTCGGAGTCACGGATTATTTCCGCTCTGTATTCAAGAATAATCCAGGTGTATCACTTTTCTAGACGTATTCAAAATGAAATATGTGGTGTGAAAAAGTAGCATCGAAATTAGTGGTGAACCATGGGAGCCTGTCAAAAGCAGATGAATCGGAGAACAGCGTTACGGACATTCGCTGGTGGACTGCTGATACCACGAAATACACTAGTACATAAATTAAAACAGGAGGCAGATACCGAGACCATTGTCATACCAGCTACTCCGGAATACGAGACTGAAATTACTCTTCTCAGTAAATTACCTGGTGTGAGTGTCGAAGAAACGAGAGCCAGATATATCATTACAATTGAGGTATCACAGTTGGAATCGCCACCGACGGAAGAGAAAGAGCAAGCACGGTCGGATATTCGGAAATCTATTCCAAGTGGTGGTATTGTGGCAAAATTTGCCCCACCACAGACGACTACAGAAGAACCACCCAGAGCGCTCACCGACGAGAGGACAGTATTTACCAAAATGAATACAGGAAGCAGTCTATCTCGACGAAGAGGAAATCTACTCGCAACGGGAGGCGCCGATTATGACCAAGAGCGGAACCGCATGACTGCTTCAGTGATAACCGCGATGGGAGCGGGAGACAGAAGCGAGATTTCCCGACTCGGGGTGGATTTTCGAGTAGAAGGTAATGAATCCCGTAGCGCAATCGTCGTAGCGACAGGGGAGTATGAAGGATTATTAACTGCAGTCGGATCAGCGGCGTCAGAACTGTCCCTGAGTTTGAACATCGTAGACCAGTCAACCAACGCGAAACTGAGTACGGAAATCGTCTCTGAGTCGGGGAGCATCAAAGACTGGAAAAAGCGGCAAGGAGATTTCCGAGAGGGAGTACAAACGCTTCTTCGCCCCGACGTTGAGTATACTGCGTACGTCGAGTTAGAGAGTTACGTAGACTGTTACGGGGTCGGAGAGGCCAGTACAGACTTCGGTCCACAAGATAACGATCGGGCTGAACCGCCACACGGCGTTGAATTGGAAAGCATTGAAATCGTTGTCTAAATTCAGAAAAACCCTGATTTCACCCGCAGAACTCGGCCGCCGCCTCCGTCACGATTTCCGCGACTTCGACCACCTCGTCGGTGTAGACGAACTCGCCCGCGCCGTGGATGTTCTCGCCGTCGGGACCGACGATGACCGTCGGCAGGCCCGCCCGGTCGCCCAGATAGTTGAAGTCGCCGACGCTGGCGAAGTAGCCGAGTTCGGGGTCCACGCCCGCGACTTCGCGGGTCGCGTCCTGCAAGGCCCCGACGAGTTCGTGGTCCTCGTCGGTGACGTACGGCCCGTACTTGATGCCGGGGTCGGGGGCCTCGCGGAAGCTGATTTCCACCTCGCTTTCAAGGTCCAACTCCGCGACGACTTCCTCGGCGTCGGCGCGCACGGACTCCGCCGTCTCGCCGACGACGACGTGGCGGTCCACCATCAGGCGGGCGCGCTCGGGCACCGAGAGCGTCTGACTACCGGATTCGAGCATGAGCGGGCAGACCGACCCGTCGCCCAGTTTGTCGTGGCTCCCGACCTCGATTTCGGTCAGGCCCTCCGCGAGTCGTCCGGCGTCCACCAGCGCGCTGACTCCCTTGTGGGGTTGGGAACCGTGGGCGGCCTTCCCCTTGACCGTGATGTCGTAGAGGAATCGCCCGCGCGCGCCGAGCAGGAGCGCCGGGTTGTCGAGGTCCTCTTGGGCGAGGATGGGACCGGGTTCGGTTACGACGGCGGCGTCGCAGTCGTCGGTGAGTCCGTCCCGGATGAGGCGGTCGGTCCCGAGACCGTAGGGACCTTCCTCGTCCACGACGGCGGTCAGAAGCACGTCGCCCCGGAGTTCGCGGTCCGACTCGGCCAGCGCCTCGAACGCCTTCATCACCGCGGCGAGACCGCCCTTCATGTCGCAGGCACCCTGTCCGTAGAGTTTCCCGTCCTCGATGCGGCCCGAGCAGGGGTCTTCCGCCCAGTCCTCAACCAATTTCACCGTGTCCATGTGGGCGTTGAGCAGGAGCGTCGGCGCGTCCGGGTCGCTCCCCTCCAGTCGGGCAACCACGTTGTCGCCCTCGTACTCGGTAATCTCGGGTTCGCTGACGTGGTGGTACTCGGGGTCCAAGTCCCGGTCGTCCAACCAGTCGTAGACGAACTCCGCGAGGTCGTGTTCCTCGAAGTACGGACTCGGAATTTTGACCATCTGTTGGAGCAGGTCGATGGTCTCCTCGGGGTCGATAGCGAGACCGGAGGCCGGTCCCGTCTCGGTCTCAGTCATCGCTGGCACCCCCCACGTTTCCGTCGTCCACGCCGCCGACGGTCTCGTCGCTCACGCCGCCGACCTTCGGGTCGTACTCGTCGGAGGCGACCCCCGGAAGCGTGTCGAGGATTGCCTCCACGTCGGTTCCCTTCTGCTCGCCGCGGTACCAGTAGACCGCGAAGACGACGAGTCCGACCGCCAGCCACGGCAGGTAGATGCTCAGCGACCCCTGATACGCCTTCGTCAGCAGGCCGACCGACCCGACCGTAGCGACGACGCCCGTAATCGGGGTGAGCCATCCGAAGTCGAACCCAGCCCGTTTCACGAGGTCCGGGCGCTTCGCTCGGGCGTAGAGCAGGGTTATCGACACCGAGGCGTACGCGATGAGGTAGCTGAACGTGGCGATGGCGAGCGCCTGATTCAGGCCCGCGCTCCAGAAGGTCAGTCCGGCGGCGATGACGTACAGCGTCGCCAGCGACCAGTGGGGCGTGCCGAATCGGTCGCTGACCGCGGAGAACTGCTCGGGGAACACCTCGTCCCACGACCACGAGTAGGGCATCTTGATGCCCGCGGCCATCACCGCGTGGACGCTGGAAGCGGTCGCCAGCAGGCCGCCGAACGAGACGACCGCGATGGCCGAGTCGCCGAGGAACGCTTCTGCGGCGGTCGCAAGCGGCCGGGCCGAGTCCGCGAGGACGGTGTAGTCCGCGACCACGCCGTAGATGACCGCCGAGGTCCAGACGTAGAGAATTACGAGGACGAGCGTCCCGCCAGCCATCGCCAGCGGGAGGTTGCGCTCGGGATTCTTGACTTCGGCCCCCATCTGGCCCGCGACGGCGATGCCGATATAGGCGTAGAACAGCGGCACCGCCGCGCCGACGAACCCGTCGAGACCACCGGTGAAGAACGGTTGGTAGTTCGCGGGGTCGATGTTGAAACTTCCCGGAATCACCAGCACCAGAATCGAGGCCATCAGCACGCCGAAGATGGCGTTCTGCGAGAGGCTGTAGCCTTTCGTGCCGACGAGGTTCACGAGGAACAGGACCGTCAACAGGGCGAAGCCCGCGAGTTTCGGGTCGACCGAGGGGTAGAACACCTGTAGGTAGCTCCCGAACCCGATTGCCAGCACCGCGTCGGCGGCCATGTAGCCGAGCCACTTCGACCACGTGACGACGAATCCGGGCAGTCGGGACCCGAAGGTTCTGGAGACGTAGGCGTAGGACCCGGCGGCCGCCGGGAAGATGGTCGCCATCCAACTGTAGTTGATAGCGATGCTCATCGCCAACAGGCCCGACAGAATCACCACGAGGATGACGCTGGGGCCGGTGGTCGCGCTGGCGGTGCCGAGCGTGACGAACAGACCCGCGCCGAGGGTGCCCGCCACGACGGTACTCATCGCGCCGAGCGGTCCCATGTCCCGCGAGAGGCTTCGGTCGTCCCGTGATTGGGATGTCATAGTATATCATACCAGAACCCGAAGACAAAGCCCCCGTCCCAGAATGGAAGGGTCCCACGCGAAGTGCAGAGACGTTCCGAAAACGCGACGACGACCGCCGCGACCGTGAATCGGGAAAGCCCACGCGCGCTCTCGGTCGCGCGGGCTATCCGCGGGCGCAGTCCTGCGCCCGCGAGTCCTGCGCCCGCGGATAGCCCATGCGCTCGCGGGTGGCCACGCGAACGCGCCCGGAGTCTGCGCGAGCAATCACACATCCGACGAGCAATCACACCTCCCCGAGGAGTTTCACCTCGGCCTTCCGGAGGTGTTCGAGCAGGGTCGCCTTCGACACGTCCAAGTCCTCGGCGAGTTCGGTCGCCGACACCTCGCGGGGCCACGTGTAGTAGCCCTTCTGACGCGCCAACTCGAACACCTCGCGCTGGCGGGCCGAGAGTTCGTCGGTCCGGAAGATGCCGCTCCCGGCGGCGGGCGCGGTGATGAGTTCGACCACCACGTCGGCGTCCATCTCGTCGCGTATCGCGTCGATGCGGTCGTGGACCGCGGTCCGACTCTCGTTGACGATGACCGTCCAGTACTCCCGGCCGTCGTACATCCGGACCGGTTCGTCCGGGATGAACCCCGCGAGACCAGCGCATCGTTGATGCTGTTTTCGATGTCGTACCGGACCACGATTCCCCGACTCGCGTTACCCGGAACCTGCGTGTCGGCGTCGGCGTGGGGACTCGCCGTCTCCACACCGACTCGGTGAGGTCCGAGTCCCGAATCGCCCCGACCAGTTCGTCCACCTCGTCGGTGGCGTCCCCGTAGGCCGTGAACCGACCGTTCGCCATCCCGTCGATGCGGTGGACGCCGTGGCCGAGCAACCCCCCGTCGGTTCGCTCTGTCACGGCAAGGGTCCAACAGTCGGGATGCCAGATGTCGAGCGTTAGCCGTAGTCCACCCGTGGTATCAGTTGCCATGCACCTCGGTCGTACCGATGGAGTCGTCGCCTAAATAGCTGTCTCTCGGTCCCTCTCATGAACGGTGGTAGCGTTTTACGGAGGTCGTTCGTGAGTCATCAGCATGGACCTTCACGGCGCCTTCGACGCGCCGGTCCCCGCCGTCGTCCTCGCGGAGGGCGCGTTCGGGACCACCGAGGGCAAGACCGCGAACGGCGTAGTGATGCACAGCGAACTCTTCGAGGCGAGAGCGGTCGTCGATTCCGCGCGCGCCGGACGGACCGCCGCCGACGTACTCGGACGCGACGACGTTGCCGACGTGCCGGTCGTCGCGTCCGTGGACGCGGCGCTGGAGCGCGCACCCGAGACCGAGGCGCTGGTCATCGGGGTCGCGCCCGCGGGCGGACAACTCCCCGACGCGTGGGTCGAAGACATCGAGCGAGCGATGCGGGCCGGGTGCGACGTGGTGTCGGGGCTGCACACCTTCCTCTCCGAGCGCCCGCGGTGGCAGGAGTTGGCCGCCGAGTCCGGCGTCCGCCTGTTCGACGTGCGCAAACCACCGGCGGGAGACGACCTGCGGGTCGGCGACGGCCGGGTGGACGACGTAGACGCCGACGTGGTGCTGACGATGGGCACCGACTGCGCGGTGGGCAAGCGCACGACCACCTTCGAACTCTACCGGGCCGCGCGGGAGGCCGGTCTGGACGCCGGATGGGTCGCCACCGGTCAGACCGGAATCATGGTCGGGGCGCATCGCGGCGTCGTCGTGGACCGCGTGCCCGCCGACTTCACCGCGGGCGTGGTCGAGGATTTAGTCTGCGCCGTGGCCGAGGACCACGACTTCGTGTTCGTGGAGGGGCAAGCCGCGCTGACCCACCGGGCGTACTCCGGCGTCACCCTCTCGTTGCTCCACGGCGCGAACCCCGACGCCGTGGTGCTGGTGGACGACCCCGACCGGGAGGGGCGCGCGGACTTCGAGCGGTTCTCGGTCGCGGGCGTCGAGCGGGAAGTCGCGGCCATCGAGTCGCTGGCCGGGTCGCCGGACGAGACCGAAACACCGGTCGCGGCACTCTCGACGTGGGGGGACGCCGACGAGCAGTCGGCGGCGTGGGGACTCCCGGCCGGGAACGTCTACGACGACGGCGGACCGGAGCGTCTGCTCGACGCCGTGTTAGACGCGCTCTGAGGCGTCGGCGGTCGAGTGGGGTCAGTCAGCGGTCCGGCGGCGTCATCCCAGCGTGGTCGTCGTCGGCCCGCACGCGCCACATCCGGGCGCGGAGGTCGTCGGGCATCGCGGGCACGCCGAGGTCGTCGAGTCGGTCGAGTTCGTCTGCCGCGACCGGGAACCGCCGCAGGTCCTTGTGGAGCGCGATACCGGCGTACGCGCCGTCACCGACGGCGATGGGCGTCTGGTTCTGGCCGTGGGTCAGGTCGCCGACCGCGTAGGCCCCATCGACGCTGGTCTCGCGGTCGTCGTCCACCGCGACCGACCCGTCGTCGTTGCAGTCGCATCCGAGGTCGGCCGCGAGGTCGTTGTTGAACTCCTTGCCGTGGACCGCGAACCCGCCGCCGTACTCGCGTGCGTGACCGTCGGCGAACTCCAGACCGCCGAGCCATCGCTCGCCGTCGCCGTGGTCGGGGTCCTCGTCGGCGTAGGCGTGGTCCACGCGGTCGGAAACGACTTCGACGGGGTGTTCGCGGACCTGTTCGGACACGTCGTCACTCCACGCCGGTTCCTCGTCGTTCAGCAGGAGGTCAACGTCGTCGGTGAAGTTCAGGAGGGTCATGGCGACGTGGGCCGCGTGGTCGTCGCGGCCGAGGACGAAGACGGGTTCGTCGCCGAGGGTGTAGGCGTCGCAGTGCAGGCAGTAGTGGAGACCGCGGCCGGTGAACTCCCGGAGGTCGCGGACGTTCGGCGGTACGTCGGTGAACCCGGTGGCGAACACCACGCGGTCGGCCCGGAGCGCGACTTTCTCGGCGGTCACGCGGAACTGGGTGCCGTCGCTCTCGTTCTCGAAGTCCGGGGCGTCGTCGGGTCCGACTCGCTCGACTTCCCGCACGTCGTCTTGGTAGTAGTCCGCGCCGTACTCCTCCAACTGGTCGATTGCGAGTGCGGTCACGTCCCGCCCGGAGGTCTCCTCGGAGACGCCGACGAGGTTGTGGACGAACGAGACCGACTCGTAGCGCCCGCCCTCACGGTTGACGACCGCGGTCCGGTGGCCGAGGCGGGTCGCGTAGAGCGCGGTGGTGAGTCCCGCGGGTCCGCCGCCGACGACGACCACCTCGTAGGCCGGAGTCTGAGTCATCACCGACAGTACGAGCGGCGGGGTGTTCGGACTTGGGGCCGCACAAAGAGAGGTATTTAGGTATCTTAGAAGTGACTAAAGAATTGTCTGAGAACTGTATTTCTATCTCCGCGCGCGAAGCTCCGTTCGGCGTTCCACTCCGGCGCGCGCTGGCGCGGCCTCGTGCCGCGCCAGACCGCGCGAGGGCCGAGTAGCGCAACGAAGTGAGCAACGCAGGCGGTTGGGGAGGACGAGGTGCGGGGCGGTGCGGTCTTGATTGGAGTCGGCAATAGCTAGCTCCGTCGAACCAACCGACCGCGAAGCCAATCCCGTCGAACCAACCGACCGCGAAGCCAATCCCGTCGAACCAACCGACCGCGAAGCAAGCCCCGAATCGACCGATTAGGAGAAGAACTTCATCAGGTCGTCGCGCTTGGCCTCGTGGAGATGCTCCTTGACCGCCTCGTTCAGCGCGTCGATGTTCCCGCGCTTGGCGCTAATCGGGGCAATCGTCTCCTGCCACTGCTTCCACGGCGGATGCAGGCCCAGTCGGTCGCACAACTCGTTCAGACGCTCGTCCTCGTCGTCTACCTTGTCCATCTTGTTGACCGCGACGACGACGGGGATGTCCACGTCCCGGAGGAAGTAGAACATCTCCACGTCGTAAGGAATCTCGTCCTCCCCGGAGTGGCGGTCGATGATGTCCACCGCGCTCTTGCCGTCCACGACGAGGACCCCGACCAGAATCTTGTCGGCGTTGTCCTCGACGTAGCGCACGATGTCGGTCTTGATTTGCTCGCGTTGCTCCTCGGGCACGCCCGACATGAACCCGAACCCCGGCAAGTCGGTCAGCACGAAGTCCTCGCTGGCCCAGTCGTAGTGGTTGGGCGAGCGCGTGACGCCGGGTTTGCCCCCGGTTTCAGAGCTGTGGCCCGTAATCTCGCGCATCAGCGTGGACTTACCGACGTTCGACCGGCCGACGAAGATTACCTCGGCGTCTCGGCCCGGACGACTCTCGAACATACCCGGACTTGGGCGCGCGGCGGTTTAACGGGCGTGGTTCTCTGAAACCGGGGTTCCGTGGGTCGCCGGTGTTCGTCGGTCCGAGCGGTGGTACTGGTGATTTGGCGTCGGTCTGACCGGTGGAGGACGACCGGAGCGGCTAGCGACAGGCTTGAGCCAATCAGGACCGCACCGCCACCGCACCGCGCCCCCGTTCCTCCCCGCGTGCGACTGCGCTCGCGGGGAACCGCGAGCGCGAGCGCAGTCGCGGCGCGTCCCGTGGTGGGTGAAAATACGCGAGACGACGGCCGGTCGAAATGCGCGAGACGACGGCGGGTGACGACCCGCGGAAGCGTCCCTATCGCGGGTCACGAAACGCGGTCTCGGACCCGCCTTCGTCCCCGTGCCGCGGCTTATTTACACCTCCCGTGCCATTCCCGAACATATGCGGCTCGTGCAGGTTTCGATTCCGGCCGGTAAGCGAGAGATGGTCGCCGACGTACTCGACTCCGAGGGCGTCGATTACATGCTGACCGACGAGACCAGCGGCCGGGAGTACACAGCCATCGCCTACTTTCCGCTTCCGACCGCGGCGGTCCAACCGATTCTGGACAAACTGCAGGACGCGGGACTCGGCGAGGACCCCCACGCGGTCATCATCGACGCCGAGACTGACACCTCCCGCCAGTACGAGGAACTCGAACAGCGCTACGCCGAGGAGAACGGCGACACCGAGACCATCGCCCGCGAGGAGATGCGAACCGAGGCCCGCGAGATGACACCGAAGTTCCCGACGTTCGTGGCGATGACCATCATCAGCGCCGTCGTCGCCACCGCGGGCATGCTGTTGGACTCGCCCGCCGTCGTGGTCGGGTCGATGGTCATCGCGCCGCTCATCGGTCCCGCGATGGGCGCGAGCGTCGGCACCGTTCTCGGCGACCGGCAACTGTTCCGCCGCGGCGTCAAGTACCAGTTCATCGGCGGGTTCGCCGCCATCGCCTCGGCCACCCTGTTCTCACTCGGCGTGCGGTACGGCTTCCTCCTCCCGCCCGGAACCGACGTACTCGGCATCTCGCAGGTCAGCGGCAGACTCACGCCCGACTTCCTCTCGCTGGCGGTCGCACTCGGCGCGGGCACGGCGGGCGCGCTGAGTCTCGCTTCCGGCGTCTCCGTCGCCATCGTCGGCGTGATGATAGCCGCCGCACTCGTACCGCCCGCCGCCGCCGTCGGCATCGCAATCGCGTGGCAACAACCGCTGGCGGCGGTCAGTTCGCTCGTCCTCGTGCTGGTCAACATCTTCTCCATCAACCTCTCGGGACTCGTTGTCTTCTGGTATCTCGACTACGGGCCGAAAAACTGGTTCGAACTCAACCAGACTCGCTCGGTACTGTTCAAGCGCGTCGGCGTTCTCGTGGTCGCTATCGCCCTTCTCTCGCTGTTTCTCGGCGGTGTCACCTACACCACCATCCAGAACGCGACGTTCCAGAATCAGGCCCAACAGGAGGTCAACCGCGTCCTCGACCAGAGCCAGTACGAGGAGGCGACGCTCCTGAACGTCGAGTTCGAACAGAGCGGGACGCTCCCGTTCGACCAGTCCCAGCGCGTCGTCGTCACCGTGGGTCGCCCGCCGGGAGAGGAGTACCCCGACCTCGCAGAGCAGTTGAGCAGACGCGTCAACCGCAACACCGGCCACGACATCGTGGTACAGGTCAGGTATGTCGAAGTCGAGCAGGTCCCGCCGTCAGTTACCCACGACTGAAGTCGTGGGCTTCCTCCTCGATTCTGTGTGAGTCAAATTGGCGTTTCACCCATACGCGCTTTTTTGCCGACCGCCGTCGTATCCGACTCCCGATGCACAGGGGAATACTCGCAACGGTGGGTGTCGCAGTCCTGCTGGCGACGGCCGGATGCGTCGGGAGTCTCGCGCCGACCGACGGTGCCAGCGCACGGACACAGCAACTCGACCGCGAGAGCGGAACTATCGGGGTCTCGGCGACCGGACAGGTCGAGGCCGAACCCGACCAAGCAATCGTGCAGGTCGCGGTCCTCGCGCGCGGCGACGACGCGAACGCGGTCCGGGAGCGAATCGCCGAGAACGCCACGCAGATGCGCGAGGCGCTCCGGCGCGCCGGAATCGGTGACGACCAGATTCGGACCGTCGCGTTCCGCATCGACCAAGAGTACCGCGAGGTCGAGGGCGAGCGCCGACCCGCCGGGTTCGAAGGCGTCCACGCCTTCGAGATTACGCTGTCGAACGTGAGCAGGGCGGGCGCGATACTCGACACCGCAGTTGCGAACGGGGCCGACCGCGTGGACAGCGTGGAACTCACGCTGTCGGACGAACGCAGGCGAGCGGTCCGAAGTGAGGCCCTCCGGGACGCGATGGAGAACGCGCGGGCCGACGCCGACGTTATCGCCGAGAGCGCGAACCTGACGATTTCGGGCGTCCACACCGCCACGACCGGTGACCTGAACTTCAGTCCGGTTCGGGCCGAAGCCCTCAGCGCCGACGCCGGAGGCGGCGGCGGGACGAGTATCGAGTCCGGGCCGGTGACGGTGACGGCGCAGGTGCAGGTGACGTACAACGCCAGCGGATAGCGCCGCCGGGCGCGTCCCCGGGGCCTGAATCCTTTTGCGTCGGTAGGGCGTGACTCTGCTGTGCGCCTGATACACGTCCACGTGCCGGACGAACGGCGCGAGGAGATTCTGCGAACCCTCGACGAGATTGGAATCGACTACGCGGTCCTCGACGCCGACGACCGGGCGGGCGACGGCGCTCTCGTGGAGTTCCCCCTGCCGAGCGACGGCGTTGGCGACGTGATGGCCGCGCTCGAAGACGACGGACTCAGGGCGGACGACTACACGGTCATGGCAACGGCGGAGACGGCTTCGACGCCGAACATGGAGGCGCTGGAGAGTCGCTACTCCGGGGACTTCGACCCGCTGACGAGACAGGAACTCCGGTCGAAGGCCCGCGACATGGCTCACGACCGGACATCGTTCGTCTGGATGATATTCCTGAGCGCCATCATCGCCACGGCGGGTCTGTTGGTCGATTCGCCCGCCGTCGTGGTCGGGTCGATGGTCATCGCGCCGATGGTCGGGCCGGTTCTCACCGCGAGCGTCGGCGCAGTCACCGGCGACGGAGAGATGCTCGTGGACAGCATCAAACTACAGGCGATAGGACTCGGGGTCGCCGTCGTCACGGCGCTGGCGTTCGGCTACCTCCTCAAGGCGTTCTCGTTCGTCCCGCAGTTGCAGATTACCGCGCTCGGCCAGATTAGCTCCCGAGTCGCGCCGAGTCTGCTGACCGTCGCGGTCGGGTTGGCGGCGGGGAGCGCCTCGGCGTTCGGCCTGACGACGAAGGGACCGACTTCCCTCATCGGCGTCATGATTGCCGCGGCGCTGATTCCGGCCGCCGCGACCACCGGCATCGCCACCGTCTGGGGGTTTCCGGTCGTCGCAATCGGGTCGCTGGTCCTCCTGCTGGTCTCGCTCATCTGCATCAACGTCGCGGCGTTCGTCACGCTCTGGTATCTGGACTACCGGCCCGACGGGTTCGACTCGAACCTCTGGCACTTCGATAGCCGCGCCCAAACCGCGGCGATGGGTCTCGCGGCGCTGATAATCGTCCTCGTCGTCGGCGGCGCGACGGTCGCCACCTACCAGCAAATCAGCTACGAGCGAACAATCAACCGACAGGTGAGCGGCGTCCTCGACGACCCCGAGTACGCGAATCTGACCTACGTCGGGACGACGACCCAGTACGGGTTCACGGGCACCTACTTCGAACCGGAGACCATCACCGTCACCATCAGTCGCACGACCGACCGCGAGTACCCGAGTCTGGCGACCCGGCTTCAGCGGCGTCTGAACGACGCGACGGGCCAGAATCCGAAGGTCCGGGTCCGCTTCGTGGACTACCAGACCGCGAACGGGACGGGGCAGTCGTCGGTCGCGGGGACGCCGCTCGTCGGGGAGCGTCAGGGAACGCTCGGGTGAGTTAAAGGACAGGTATAGAAATGTCTAAGAACGCTATAGAAGTGCGTAAGAAACATATCCCTTTTCCACGGACGCGTAGGCCAGTTTCGGCGCGCGCTGGCGTCACCGGCGCGAAACGCCGACTGCTCGGGGGATGCGGGTCGTCCCCGGCGCGGCGCTTGCGCGCAAGCGCCGCGCCGACTCGGGGAAGCCTTCCTGTCGTAGTCAGTTCGACGTACCGGGACGTTACGAACGCTCCCCGTCCTCGAACGGCAGTTCGGGTTCGTACCCCACCGCCTCGACTGCGGCGTCCAGCACGCCCTCGACGTTCTCGCCGCTCTCGACGCTCATGTAGGCGTCGGCGTCCACGTCGGTCGAGAGGTCCGACTTGTTGCAGACGGTCAGCACGTCCACGTCGCCGAATCGGTCGGCGAGGGCGTCCCGGAGTTCGAGTTGCGCGTCGAGGGGGTAGCCACAGTAGCCGCTGGCGTCCACGACGAAGACGATTGCGTCAGCGAGGTGCGTCAGCGCCGAGACAGCCTGATTCTCGATGTCGTTTCGCTCGTCCTCCGGGCGGTCGAGCAGGCCGGGCGTGTCCACGATTTGGTAGCGGATGCGCTCGCGCTCGAAGTGGCCGACGCGGACGCCCTTGGTCGTGAATGGGTACTCGGCGATTTCGTTGCGGGCGTTCGTGACCGCGTTGACGAACGACGACTTGCCGACGTTGGGGTAGCCAGCGACGACAATCGTGGGTTCGTCGGGGTCGATGTCGGGGAGTCGCCGGAGGTCCTGATGGGCCTCACCGACCCGCAGGAGGTCGTCTTCGACTTCCTCTACCACGTCCGCGAGGCGGGCGAACCCCTGCTTGCGAATCTTCCGGTCGGCGTCGGCGTCACCCGTGAGTTTGCCCTGATACTCCCGGCCGAGGTTGTGGGTCTTGCGACTCGCCCACTGAATCTCCGAGAGGCTCTGGCGCAACTCGTCCACGTCCACGATGGCGTCCGCCAACTCGTAGTAGAAGGGGTCGATGTCGTCGAAGTCCGGCCATTCCGCGGCGACGTTCTGCAAGTTGTCGCTCAGGATGTTGGAAGCCGTCTGGAGCATCGACTGCTGGGCCTCCGCGCCGCTTTTGGCCCGGCCCGCCCGCGCCGCCCGCGAGAAGGCCTTGTCGATGAGTTCCTCCGACGTTGGGGTCGTCGGCAGGGTCTCGAAAATCATGGACGTAGATAGGGTCTCGCGGCATTAAAAGGGCGTCCATACGAGCGTGAGGAAGTTCGACTACGAAATCCGACTGGCAGTAGTACCGGCTTACTCGGACTGCTTTCTCGGTCTGAGACCACCATCAGGTATTTACGCCGTCTATAACAACGTTACAACCGAGATAAGTGGGTTCTACCAATGGCACTCAAACAAGAAGACGACGAGACGGCCGCTGAGCAACTGAGTCGAGAGACGGGGCGGCCCGTCGAGGAGTTCGAACCGGACTTCGACGAGGAACCCATTCCGGACGCGAGCGAACAGACGTGGGAATCTACCGACGAAGCGTGACCGACCATCGACCGCCGAGGTCGTTGAACTCCTCGTAGCGTTCGAGCAAGAAGTCCAGATTGTCCAAGAGATACTCTTCACACCAGCGCGGCGCTTTCTCCACGGTCACGAACGGGAAGTCGTCCGTAGAGTAGTACTCGTCGTCGCCCCGATATATGTCGAGGTGGAGACCTTCCTCGCGGATGTCGTTGCCGTCCGGCGCGGCGGGATTGTGGTCGAAGCGAGCGACTGGTCGCCAGTCGTCGCACTCACAGGGCCAGTAGAACTCGTCGTCGAGACCGTACTCTAACTCGACGACGAACGCCGCGACTTCGCCTCGTTCGACCTTCACGTACCGGAGAATTCGAGTACATAGATAGTCGGTGTAGACAATATCGGATATTTCAGTCACGGGTTCCTCGTATGCACTGGGTAGAAGTCGATAGTGGAAAATTTCTCGCACGCACGCGAAACACGTCATTTTCCTTATTTCGTGTGCGCCAGTTCCATCCCGCAGCGTACTCGTTTCCCGGAAGCACCGACGCCACCCGACCACCCACCTCTAAGTACCACTTCGTTTTACCACCGAGTAAATGAGCGACGAGAGCCGACCCGTCACCGGCGACACCCGCGTCCCGTCCCCCGTCGAGAAACCCGTGGTGCTGACCGTCGCGGGGAGCGACTCCGGCGGCGGCGCGGGCGTGCAGGCCGACCTCAAGACCATAGAGGCCCACGGCGCTTTCGGGACGAGCGCAGTGACGGCCGTCACCGCACAGCACACCCGCGGCGTCGAATCGACCCACGTCCTGCCCGCCGAAGAGGTCGCGGCCCAAATCGACGCCGTGACAGACGACTTCGACGTGCGGGCCGCCAAGACCGGGATGCTCGCCACCGCCGACATCGTGGAGGCGGTGGCCGACCGCGCCGCGGACGCCGCGTTTCCGGTCGTCGTGGACCCCGTGATGGTGGCCGCCTCTGGCGACCGCTTGCTCGACCCTGCGGCCGAGGACGCCTACGCGAACCTCGTCGCCGAGGCCGCACTGGTGACTCCCAACGCCGACGAAGCGGAAGTGCTGACCGACGTGGCAGTCGCGGACCGCGAGTCCGCAATCGCGGCGGGCGAGCGACTGGTCTCGATGGGTGCCGACGCCGCCCTCCTGAAGGGCGGACACGTCCCCGGCGAGACGGTCCGCGACGTGTTGGTGACGCCCGAGGGGACGCGCACGGCCAGACACTCCCGCATCGACACCGACGCGACTCACGGGTCGGGGTGCGCGCTCTCGGCCGCGGTCGCAAGCAATTTCGCGCGTGGGTACAACCTTAATAATGCAGTCGAGACGAGCGTCGAGTTCGTGACTCGCGCGGTCCGCTACCCCCTCGACGTGGGCGAGGGACCCGGCGCGGTCCACCACGGCGTCGAGCGCCGGAACCGCGCCGCCCGCGAACCCACCGCCGAGGAGGTCCGAGAGGTGGTCAGGGAGTTCGTGGACGCCGACGTGTCCGCGCTCGTCCCCGAAGTCGGTACGAACGTCGTCGGCGCGACCCCTACGCCGAAGACGCGAGCGAGACTGCCGCCGTGGAGGGCCGGATTACTCGCACGTTCTCGGGAGTCAAGCCGAACCGCGGCGTGCGCTTCGGCGCGTCGAGTCACGTCGCGCGCTTCCTGCTGGCCTGCCGGGAGTTCGACCCCGACCTGCGCTTCGCCGCGAACTGCCGGTTCGACGCCGACGTGGAGGCCGCGCTCGACTCGCTGGACTGGCCGGTCGCGGAGTACGACCGGGGGTCGGAGCCTGAGGGTGTGAAGGAGCGCGAGGAGTCCACGATGCAGTGGGGCGCGCGGCAGGCCTTCGAGTCGGTCGAGGGGACGCCTGTGGCGGTGGTCGATAGGGGCGAGGACGGAAAGGAGGCGATGACGAAGGTGGTAGCGCGCGACGGCGAGAAGTTGGCCGAGCGCGTGCTGGCGTTGTTGGACGCGCTCTAAGGGTCGGTCGGGTCGTCTATCCAGTTGTAGCACCGATACTCGTCGTCGCTCTCCCCAGTCAGCGCCTCGATGGGGACGAACCCCTTCCCGCCGCGCGCGCCGACCTTCTCACCCTCCGGGTCGTCGGCGACGAACATCGCCTTCGCGCGCATCTCGACCGTGACCGCGAACTCGCCGACGCCCGACTCGTCGGGGTCGAACGACATGGACGCTCCCTCGGGCGCGACCCCGAGCGTGACGTAGCCGTCGGGTGATTCGACCGCGATGTCGTGGCTGGCGAGTCCGCCCGCGAGGTCCTCGACCCACGCGCGGAGTTCGTCCCGGTCAAGGTCGGCGTCGAGTTCAGAGCTCCCGTCGTCGGCGATTTCGCCTTCCTCGAAGACGAACTCGGGGTATTGGAGGTCTTCGGGCGGGAGACCGTGGTCTTCGGAGTCGCTCTCGTCGCTCGCGTCGTCTCGCTCGTCGGTCATGTTCCGACGCCCGTACTACGACCGCATTACTGTTACGAGAGCAGAACGAACGCCGAACGTGACCGCCACTGACGACGCAGACCTCCCCTCACTCGTCGCCGACCTCCACGACCACCTCGAAGCCACCGCCGAGTTACCCGTCGAGACGCGGGCGAGCCAGTGGCTCGGAGAAGCGGAGGCCGTCTGCGAGGACGCCACGGGACCGAACGTACCCGAAGCGGTCGTCCAAAAGCGAGTCGAACAGGTCCGGATGCTCCTCTCGAACGTCAAGGAGACCGGGAACGAAGCGGCCGACGAACACGTCGCGGCGGCGCGGGAACTCGTCGCGGAAATCGAGACTCGGCTGTGAACTACCCTACCCTACTCACTCGCCGGTGACACGGCTCGTTCCTTGAGGGTAGGGCGTCCTGCTTCCACGACGCGCTTTGCAGGAACCGTGGTGGTTCCCGTAGGGAGTGCAGTCTCCACAGGCGTTGATTCGGAGCGTCCCGCTCCTACTCGCTTGATACCGCCAGAACGAGTCGTGGTCGATTTGGGTCCGACCCGAGTACCAGTAGCCGACGAGTCCGAACGGGCCGGAGTACAGCACCGTGAACCCCAGACGAACTTCATGAGGCTCTTCAGTTCCGAGTTGTTCTTCCGGAGCCCCCAGACGAGAACGGCCAGCGAGACGGCGACCAGCGCGCCCCACGCCGCGAGGTACGTCGGATTCGTCAGGACGTTCTGTAGCGCCTGCTGGATTCCCATGCCCGAAGCTACGGTCCGTGGACTTTACGGGATTTTGGCTACGTGCAATTCCGTGCCGACGCCGGAGTCCGGCGTCGGCACGGAATTGCCGCGGCGAAGCCTTAATTTCTTAACCTCGGCTCGTTTCGAGTTCCGAAGCCGAAGGGGAAAGCGCGAAAAGGGACGCGACCCAAGTGTGAGACATGGCAAAGACAATCACCGTCGAAGGGATGAGCTGTGGCGGCTGTGAGGAGAACGTCGAAAACGCGCTTCGGGACGTACCGGGCGTCACCGACGCCGAGGCGGACAACGAGTCCGACAGCGTGACCGTCGAAGGCGACGCCTCGGACGCGGACCTCGTGGCGGCAGTCGAGGACGCGGGTTACACGGCGAAGGCCTAAGCAACAAATAAGCGCGGTAGAGCAACAAAATTAATTTCTTTAGGTGTATTTTAGATTCTTTTAGCAATACATTCACTCGTACCGAAACGCCTGCGCGAGTCGGAGTTTGCCGGTCCGCTCGAAGGGGAACGTCCCGCGTTGGAACGTCGCTCCCGACCGGACGACGACGACGTGGTTGCCGCGCTCGGCGGGTTCGGACGCCGCGACGAGACTTCCGATTTTGAAGTTCTCCGAGTTCCGACTCGGGCGCTTCCACTGCCAGCGCCACTTCGAGGTGTTCGCCGACGAGAGGTTTCGGCGCGTGACGTTCGGTTGGGAGTACGACCACGACGCGCTCGGTCCCGACAGGCCCAGACTCAGACCGACGCTCTGGACCGGGCCGCCGGTGCCGCCGTTGGGTTCGTGTTGGGCGGCCGCGATTATCGGCGCGTACCCGCTTCGCCAGTCGTGGACCGCCTCCGAACTCCGGATTCGCCAACCGGGGTCGCGGTTCGGCACGACGTTGAGGTCCTGCACGACGAGGTGGGACCGGCGTTCGGGCAGAGTGCGGTCGAGTCCGAGTCTCGACCGCGAGACGATTTCACCGGCCTCCGTCCCGACGATGGCGACCCCGAGCGAGACCAGATTCTCGACTTCGACATCCGGTTGGGTCGTCGCGGTCCCGAGCGCCGCCGGACCCGCGGTCATCGCGCGGGCCGCCTCGGTGGTCTCGCCGTCGGTGGTCGCCGCGTCGCCTGCGTCGGCGGCGAGTACGTCCACCGACGCGGCTTCCGGAATCGACCGCTCCGCGGTCGCCTGTAAGTTTCTCGTGAGTCGCTCGACGGACTCGATGCGACTCGCAACGTCGGCGTCGGGTTTGGCCGAGGTCGTGGTCTCCTCGGCCGCGGCCGTCGTTTCGAGCGCTTCGGTCGTCGGTTCTCCGGGCGGGCGGTTCAACTCCTCCGGCCCGCCGACCATGAACGAACTCCGGCCCTGCGCGTCGATGGTGAACGCGAACGAGTAGACCGGAAATTCGAGCAGTGGCCCGACCCGGCCGACGCTGATAGCGCGGGCCGAGTCGGTGTGGCGACGGTACGCTCGCAGGACCCTGCGCTGAGCGTCCTCGATGTCGGACGCCGACAGCGGCGGTTCGCTCTCGCGGCGGTATATCTCCGTCTTGCACACGCCGTCGTCGCGGCACACCGGCTCGCGTCCCTGTCCCCCGATACCCCGGACGCCCGAAGCGAGTCCGAACGCGGTCGCTCCGACGCCTTTCAGAAACGTGCGTCGTCGTTCCATAGTTGTTCTCCGTGGGTAGCCCCACCTAACCACATTATTAATCGTCAACTATTCGCGTATTAGCTGTTTCCCTAACGCGCGACCCGTCCGGCGTTTCGCCGACCGCCTCCCGAACCCGCACCGTTTTAGTCGTCGTCGCCCCTCCGACTCGACTATGACTCTGTTCGCTCACTCGTCGCTCGGAGGTGGTCGCCGTGTCCGGACCTGACGGCGAGGTCGGGGGTATCGTCGGCGAGTTCTTCTCGCTCAAGTCCGGGACCGACGCCGACTATCTGGTGATGCAGGTCGGGGACTTCTACGAGTTCTTCGGTGACGACGCCGAGGAAGTCGCCGACCTCCTCGACCTGAAGGTCTCCCAGAAGTCGTCTCACGGGTCGAACTACCCCATGGCCGGGGTCCCAGTGGACAAACTCACTCCGCACCTCAAGCAGTTGGTCGAACGGGGGTACCGGGTCGCGGTGGCCGACCAGCACGAGACCCCCGACGGCCACGCCAGAGAGATTACCCGCGTCGTGACGCCCGGCACCCTGCTCGAAACCTCGGACGCCGACGCCCGGTATCTCGTCGGCGTGGTCCGTGCGGACGCCGACCGCTACGGTCTCGCCTTCGCCGACGTGACCACCGGCCGGTTCCTCGTGACCGAAGTCACCGGCGAGGACGCCGAGACCGCCGCAGACCGCGTGTTCACCGAACTCTACCGATTCGACCCCGCGGAGGTTCTGCCCGGCCCGGAGGTCCGCAACGACGACGCCTTCTTGGAGCGAGTCCGCGAGCGCACGGACGCGACGCTCTCGCTCCACCGCGCGGACGCGTTCGCACCCGGTCGGGCGACCCACGAGACCAAAGAACAGTTCGGACGGGAGACACTCGCTAGCGTCGGTCTCGACGGAGGCAGGGAGGAAAAGCCGCAAGTGCAGGCCGCGGGCGCGCTCCTGTCGTACGTCGAGGACCGGCACCGGCGTCAGAGCCTCGATGACGCGCCTCCAGTCGTACGCGGGCGACGACCACGTGTCGCTCGACGCGACGACCCAGCGCAACCTCGAACTCACCGAGACGATGCAGGGCGACCGCGAGGGGTCGCTCTTTTCGACCATCGACCACACCGCGACGAGTCCGGGCAAGCGCCTCCTGAAGGAGTGGCTTCAGCGCCCGCGCAGGGACCTGCCGACGCTCCGGACGCGCGCCGACGGCGTGGCCGCCTTCGCCGACTCCGCGCTGGCCCGCGAGACGGTCCGCGAGACCCTCGGCGAGGCCTACGACCTCGAACGACTGGCGAGCAAGGCGGCCCACGGGAGCGCGGACGCCCGCGACCTCCTGCGCGCCCGCGAGACCCTCGCGCTCCTGCCGGAAGTCGCCGACGCCGTGGCCAGCGACCCGACGCTGGCCGACTCGCCGCTGGCCGAAATCGTCTCGCGGCCCGACCGCGAGGCGGCCGCAGACCTCCGGGAGGAACTCGGCGCAATCGCCGAGGACCCGCCCGGCACCGTCACCGAGGGCGGCCTGTTCCGCCGGGGCCACGACGACGAACTCGACGCACTCATCGACCAACACGAGGAAGCAAAGGAGTGGCTCGCAACGCTGGACGACCGCGAGAAGCGCGAGACCGGCATCACCCACCTCACCGTAGACCGCAACAAGACCGACGGCTACTACATCCAAGTCGGCAACTCGGAGACCGGGAAGGTTCCGGACCGCTACGACCGACTCAAGAGTCTGAAGAACTCCGAGCGCTACACCACCGACGAGTTGGACGAGCGAGAGCGCGAAATCCTCCGCCTCGAAGAGCGCCGCGGCGAACTGGAGTACGAACTCTTCTCGGAGTTGCGCCAGCGGGTCGCAGACCGGGCCGACCTGCTCCAGTCGGTCGGCCGCGCACTCGCGGAACTCGACGCCCTCGCCAGCCTCGCGGTCCACGCCGTCGAGAACGACTGGGTGCGACCCGAGTTGCGTGAGTCGGGCGACATCGACATCAAGGCGGGCCGCCACCCCGTCGTAGAGCGCACCACCGAGTTCGTCCCCAACGACCTCCGGACCGACGACGACCGGCGGTTTCTGGTCGTCACCGGCCCGAACATGTCGGGCAAATCGACCTACATGCGACAGGCCGCGCTCGTGACCCTGCTCGCCCAAATCGGGAGTTTCGTCCCGGCCGACGCCGCCGAGGTCGGTCTCGTTGACGGCATCTACACCCGCGTCGGCGCGCTCGACGAACTCGCGCAGGGTCGCTCTACTTTCATGGTCGAGATGCAGGAACTAAGTAACATCCTCCACTCCGCGACGGAAGACTCGCTGGTGATTCTGGACGAGGTGGGCCGGGGAACCGCGACCTACGACGGGATTTCAATCGCGTGGGCCGCGACGGAGTACCTCGCCAACCGAATCGAGTCCACTACGCTCTTCGCCACCCACTACCACGAACTCACGAGTCTGGCCGACCGACTCTCGGGCGTCCGGAACGTCCACGTCGCCGCGGACGAGTCCGACGGCGACGTGACCTTCCTCCGGACCGTCGAGGACGGGCCGACGAACCGGTCCTACGGCATCCACGTCGCGGAGTTGGCCGGAGTCCCCGAACCCGTGGTAGAGCGGTCGCGCGACGTTCTCCAGCGCCTGCGCGAGGACGAGGCCATCGACGTGCGGGGCGGCGACGGCGGTGACGGGGGCGACGGCGAACCGAAGCAGGTCGTGTTCGACCTCGGGTCGGGACAGTTCCAAGGCGCGGCCGACTCGTCCGACGCGAATGCGTCGGGCGAGTCGGCGGAGGAAGCGGGGACGGCGGGCGAGTCGGCGGCAAAAAAAGAGACCCCGGAGCCGAGAAACCCCGAGACGGAGGCCGTACTGGAGGAACTGGAGAACACCGACCTGAGCGACACCTCGCCAATCGAGTTGATGAATCGCGTGCAGGAGTGGCAAGCGCAGTTGGAGGAGTAACACGACCCGACTCGGGGAGGGCGTCCGGCAAGAGGCGAACGATTTTTCCCTATTTGCGCGAAATTCGAGACGAATGGACGACAGCAGTCCGGACGAAACCGACGGCGGGCACGAGTGGGTGACGCCGCCGGAGTCGTTCGTAGAGCAGGCGAACGTGACGGCGGCCGACCGCGAAGCGTTCCGCGAGGCGGGGTGGCCCGAGTGCTGGCGGCGGCCCGGCGACCTGCTGGACTGGGGCTGCGGGTTCGACGCGGTGCTGGACGAGGACGACGGCGACGAGGGACCGATTCGCTGGTTCCCCGGCGGGCGACTCAACGCCTCGTACAACTGCGTGGACCGCCACGTCGAGGCGGGACGCGGCGACGAGACGGCCCTCGCGTGGGAGGGGAAACTCGGTGAGACCCGGACGTACAGTTACCGAGAACTCGCCGACGAGGTGAACGCGTTCGCGGCGGCCCTGCGGGAGTTGGGCGTCGAAGAGGGCGACGTGGTGACGCTCTACCTGCCGATGATTCCCGAGTTGCCGGTCGCCATGCTCGCGTGCGCTCGCATTGGCGCGCCCCACTCGGTCGTCTTCGCCGGATTCTCCGCGGACGCGCTGGCGACTCGCCTCTCCGGAGCGGACTCGGAGTACCTCGTAACCTGCGACGGCTACTACCGGCGCGGGGCCGCCCTCGACCTGAAGCGGCGGGCCGACAACGCCTGCGTGTCGGTCGGCCACGCGGTCGAACAGGTCGTGGTGAACCGTCTCGACGACGACCGACCGGTGGGCGACCACCGCGCGTACGCCGACCTCGTGGAGACACATGCGGGCGCGGAAGTCGAACCGGTCTCGCGCGCGAGCGACGACCTGCTGTTTCTCATCTACACCTCCGGGACGACCGGCGAACCCACGCTGGTTCGCCACACCACGGGTGGCTACCTGACTCACGTCACGTGGACGAGTCATGCCGTCCTCGACTTGGGTCCCGACGACACCCACTGGTGTTCGGCCGACGTGGGGTGGATTACGGGCCACTCCTACGCGGTGTACGGACCGCTGGCGCTCGGCGCGACCACGGTGTTGTACGAGGGGACGCCCGACCACCCCGAGACCGACCGCCTCTGGGAGATTATCGAGCGCAACGGCGTAGACGTGTTCTACACCGCGCCGACCTCAATCCGGGCGTTCATGAAGTGGGGCGAACAGCACCCCGAGCGCCACGACCTGTCGAGTCTGCGCTTGCTCGGGACCGTCGGCGAACCGATAGACGAGACGGCGTGGCACTGGTACCGCAACCACGTCGGCGACGGCCGGTGTCCGGTGGTGGACACGTGGTGGCAGACCGAGACGGGCGGCATCGTTCTCTCGACGCTCCCCGGCGTAGACCGGATGCGCCCCGGCGCGGTCGGCAAGAGTCTGCCGGGCATCGAGACGGTCGTGGTGGACGAGCGAGGCCACCGCGTCGCCGACGGCGAAGCGGGGCAACTGGTCATCACTCGCCCGTGGCCGGGGATGGCCCGGTCGCTGTGCGAAGGCACCGACTGGGGCGCGCGACGGACTCGGACCGTGGACGGCCAGTGGCAGTACGCCACGGGTGACAACGCGGTCCGCGACGAGGACGGCTATCTCCACCTCCTCGGGCGGGCAGACGACGTGCTGAAGGTCTCGGACAGGCGACTCAGCACGACCGAAATCGAATCGGCCATCGTCGGCGTCGAAGGGGTCGCGGAGGCCGCCGTCGTGGTCGGCGAGGACGACGACGCCGTGCGCCAGTCGGAGATTCACGCCTTCGTCAGTCCCGAGTCGAACGTCGCGGGCGATGACGCCCTCCGCGGGCGCGTTCGGACCGCGGTCGAGGAGGCCATCGGTCCCATCGCGGCACCCGACGCGGTGACGTTCGCGCCCTCGCTCCCGAAAACGCGCTCGGGAAAGGTCGTCCGCCGGTACCTCGCGGCCATCGCCAACGGCGAGGACCTCGGCGACACCAGCGCCCTCCGGAACCCGGAGGTCGTCGGCGAGTTGGAGTCGTTGCTGGACAGGTAGCTGTCCGGGCCGGCGTCATTTCGTGTTTTTCTAAAGAAGAGAAATTTTTCGAGCGGAAGTGTCTCGGTGGCTACTATAAACGTATGGTGGTGTTTAAACAATATATAGAATTCTTAGGACAATTTGAATGTTGCTCCCGCGGGTGGGGACGACGCGAGCGAAGCGAGCGTCGGGGAGAAGGCCGGGACGGGTGAATCTCGGGCGGGACGGACCGCGCGGAGAATCAGGAGGACCCGAAGAGCTAGCTACTGTTCGAATCTATCGGACCGCAACCGCGACGGCGACGGTGAGGAGACCGACTTCAGCCTCGGACCGATGAGGACCGCACAGCATCGCGAACTGCACAGCACCGCCGACGGCAGAAACAACGACAGACGCAGAGTCAACGGAGCTAGTTTCAGGCTCGAACCAATCAGGACCGCACGCCGCAACCGCACCGCGACGACCGGGTGGGGGCTTTCTCCGTCTCGGTTTCCCCGTCGTTTTGGCTGTCGCGGTCCCTGCAGTCGCCGTAACGGTGTGCAGCGACCAACCCGGAGCGGTCTGAACTCCCGACACTCGTTACCGAAGTTTTATTCGGCTTCCTGAGAGAATCCGAAACGAGATGGGTGGCGAGGCACGCGGCGAGTACCTGACGACCGGGGAGTTCGAGCGCCTCCGACGGCGAACCGAGACCTACCGCGAGGACCTCGTGGTGACGTTGGCCGGGCGCGTCGGTCTCCGAGCGTCCGAAATCACGCGGATTCGGCCCGCCGACCTCCGCGAGCGAGCGCGCCGGGCGAGTCCACTTCCTGCTCACCGTGCCCGAGGGCGACGGCGACACCCGCGAGGCGTACGTCCCGCCGGAAATCGCACACGACATCCGGAAGTTCGCCACCGTCAACGACGTGGACCGCCACGACCCCGTGGTGGACGTGTCCGCCCGGCGCGTCCAGATGCTGGTCGGCGACGTGGCCGACCGGACCGCCGACCTGCGGGACGTGACCTGCCGTGACCTCCGCCAGCACTTCGCGCGGCGACTCCTCGCCGAGAAAGGGGTCTCCCCGCGGGTCGTGCAGACCGTCGGCGGGTGGTCGAGTCTCCAGAGCCTCGCGCCGTACCTCGACGAACCAACCACCGGCGAGGTCCTCGACGCCTTCGCCGACCGCTCGTCGCCGGACCGATACCGCGCCGACCCGCCGCGAAACGACGCCCGCCCGTCCACCGCGAGAACGTCTCTCTCCGCCGACGCGAGAAGCGATGACCTCCTCTCTCGCGCGGGCGCGTTAGGCGAGGCGCTCGCGGACGCGTCCACGAGCGAGGACGTGGAACGGGCGACCTGCGACTGCCTCGCCGACACGTACCGCGCGGTCTGGATTTGCGACGGCCGCGGCGAGACGCGGGCCAGCGCCGCCCCCGAACGCACCGACGACGTTCCCGGCGAAGTCCTCGCCGCCGCGGACCTGCCCGACGACTTCCACGAGGTGACGGTGGTAAGCGCGCCGACCGGTGGCGCGCTGTCGGGATGTTCGGTCGCAGTCGCGCCGCTTCGGTCGAGCGAGACGGTCCACGGCCTACTCTGCGTGGCCGACGACGCCTTCGGGTCGGCCGACCGGACCCTGCTCGCGGATGCGGGCCGTCGCGTCGGTCGGACGCTCACGGCCATCGCGCGCAAGCAGTTGCTCTTGGCCGACACCGGGGTCGCCCTCTCGCTTCGCACCACCGACCCCGGCGTGTTCCTCGTCGCGGCCTCTTCGGACCTCGGGTGCCAGTTCGAACTCGAAGGCGTCGTCCCGGTCGAAGACCACTCACTGCTCTACTTCGTCACGGCGACCGGGGCCGCGGTCGGCGACGTTCTCGAACGGGTCTCCGGTGCGGACGCCGTGGACGAGGCCCGACTCATTCGCGACTACGGCGACGGCGCGCTCTTGGAGTTCGCCGTCTCGGGCGAGTCCATCGCGCCGATGCTGGTCGAACGCGGCGGCACGGTCCGGGAACTCTCGGTGGAGGGCGGTGTCGCCCACGTCTCGGGCGTCTTCTCACAGCGCGTGGACGTTCGGCAGGTCGTGGAAGCGGTCGAAGACGCGTTCCCCCGGACGAACCTACGCTCGAAGCGCGAAGTCGAGGAACCGGTCCGGAGCGCCGCCAGCGTCCAGCAGACGGTCCACGACCGCATCACCGAGCGCCAGCGGGCCGTCCTCCGGGCGGCCTACCTCGCGGGGTACTTCGAGTGGCCCCGCGGGAGTACCGCCGAGGAACTCGCCGCCTCGATGGGCGTCTCGTCGCCGACGCTCCACAACCACCTCCGGAAGGCCCAACAGAAGGTGTTAGACGCCGTGTTCGACGACCCGGACCACCGGGTCGTGAACGACGAACAACACTAACTGTCTAGCGTCGCGGACGAGTTCGAGTCGGTGAACCGTCGCCGAAACGTCGGAAAAATTTACCAATCCGTCCGAGAGCGCCTGAAACCAACTATTTTCCGGGCTTGGGATAGTTAGTTCCCCCACTTATATAGTAGTGATTGGACTGTGAACGTGGCTCATGCAGGAAGAACAAGACGTTGAACTCGAAGCCCGACTCGAAGACCAAGAGCGATTCGAGCCACCCGAATCGTTCGTCGAAGGCGCGAACGTCTCCGACGAGTCCGTCTACGAGACGTTCGAGGAGGAGTGGCCCGAGTGCTGGGAGCAGGCCGCGGACCTGCTCGATTGGAACGAGGAGTACGACACGGTGCTGGACGACTCGAACCCGCCGTTCTACGAGTGGTTCACCGGTGGCGAACTCAACGCCTCGGCGAGCTGCACAGACCGGCATCTGGACGAGCGCGGCGACGAGGCCGCAATCGAGTGGGTCGGCGAGCCGACCGACGAGGAGAACCGGACCTACACCTACGAACAGCTCCACCGCGAGGTCAACGAGTTCGCGGCGGCGCTCCGCGAGATGGGCGTCGGCGAGGACGACGTGGTGACGATGTACATGCCGATGGTACCGGAGCTACCCATCGCCATGCTCGCGTGCGCTCGCATCGGCGCACCTCACTCGGTCGTCTTCGCTGGCTTCTCCGCGGACGCCCTCGCAACCCGGATGAACGCCGCCGACTCGGAGTACCTCGTGACCTGCGACGGCTACTACCGGCGCGGCGACCCTCGAACACAAGGCCAAGGCCGACGAGGGTCTGGAAGGCGTCGAACACGAGGTCAGCGACGTGGTTGTCGTGGACCGACTCGGCGAGGCTTACGACCACCCGATGGGCGAGAGCCACCACGGGTACGCCGACCTCGTGGCCGAACAGGAAGGCGCGGAAGTCGAACCGGTGTCGCGTGACGCCGAGGATATGCTGTTCCTGATGTACACGTCGGGGACCACGGGACAACCCAAGGGCGTCAAGCACACGACGGGCGGGTATCTGGCGTGGACTGCGTGGACCTCCCAAGCGGTACTGGACGTGAAACCCGAGGACACGTACTTTTGCTCGGCGGACATCGGGTGGATTACCGGCCACTCCTACATCGTCTACGGTCCCCTCGCCTTGGGGACGACCACGATGATGTACGAGGGCACGCCCGACCACCCCGAGCGCGACCGACTCTGGGAGATTATCGAGGAGTACGAGGCCGACCAACTCTACACCGCGCCGACCGCGATTCGGGCGTTCATGAAGTGGGGGACCGAGTATCCCGACCAGCACGACCTGTCGAGTCTGCGCCTGTTAGGGACGGTCGGCGAACCCATCAACCCGCGGGCGTGGAAGTGGTACTACAAGCACATCGGCGACGAGTCCTGTCCCATCGTGGACACGTGGTGGCAGACCGAGACCGGCGGCATGATGGTCACTACCCTCCCCGGCGTGAAAGACATGAAACCCGGAAGTGCGGGACCGCCCCTGCCGGGCCTCGACGTGCAGGTCATCGACCCGGACGGCGAGGAAGTCGAGGCCGGACGAGCCGGACACCTCACGGTCCAGAAGCCGTGGCCGGGGATGCTCCGGACGCTGTACAACAACGACGAGCGATACATTCAGGAGTACTGGGCGGAGTACTCGGACACCGATTCGGACGACCCCGACGACTGGGTGTACTTCCCCGAAGACGGCGCGAAGATAGACGAGGACGGCTACATCACGGTCCTCGGACGGGTGGACGACGTACTCAACGTCTCGGGCCACCGCCTCGGCACCATGGAAATCGAATCGGCCATCGTCGGCGTCGAAGGCGTGGCAGAGGCCGCAGTCGTCGGCGGCGACCACGACGTGAAAGGCGAGGCGGTCTACGCCTACGTCATCACCGAGGACGGCTACGAGGGCGACGACGAGATGCGCGACCGGATTATCGAGGGCGTCGAGGACGCCATCGGTCCCATCGCTCGGCCCGAGGCGGTCGTGTTCACCCCCGAACTCCCCAAGACTCGCTCGGGCAAAATCATGCGCCGCCTGCTCGAGGACATCGCCAACGACGAGGACCTCGGCGACACCTCCACGCTCCGGAATCCCGACGTGGTTAGCGAGATAGAGGCGAAGGTACGCGACGACTGAGAACTCCCTCGCTTTTCGACGGTCGAAACGAATCCGGACGAGACGCGAACCGAAATACGTGGCAGACAAACACACACGGAAATCTATGTCAGATAATAACTCACGGAAGACAGACAATCCCTCACGAAACCGAGAACCGAATCCGGAGATCGAGACCGACGGCGGGGTAGCGACCGGTCGCCAGACCGCCGACACCGACTACCTCGACGCGCGGGTCAACATCTTCAAGCCCTCGACTCCGTTCATGCGCGACCACCTCCGCATCGTCTGGACGATGTTCGCGGCGTGGGCCGTGTTCGTCTTCGGACCGGTGACGGCGACGTACCTCGCCACCGACTTCATGACGAGTACGACGATGCTGGGCTTTCCACTCCACTACCTCCTGACCGCGATGGGCGCGCCGACGGGCGCGCTCCTCCTCGCTGGTCTACGCGCGAAAGCGCGACCAGTTGGACGAGAAGTACGGCATCGACCACTCGTCGGGACGCGCGGAACCGGAGGCCGCCGCGACTGACGGAGGGACCGACAAATGATGTTCACACCACTAGACCTCCTGCCGGACGCGCTCAACGCCTCGTTCAAGCTGATTCCGGCGGTCATGGTCTCCGGAATGCTGTTGCTGTTCCTCGGCATCGGCTACGCCTTCCGCGTGGCCGACACCGAGGACCTGTGGGTCGCTGGTCGGTCCATCGGGAACATCGAGAACGGGATGGCCATCGGTGCCAACTGGATGTCCGCGGCGTCGTACCTCGGCATGGCCGCGCTCATCGCCCTCTCGGGCTACTACGGACTCGCGTTCGTGGTCGGGTGGTCCACGGGCTACTTCATCCTGCTCATCTTCCTCGCGGCCCAGATGCGCCGGTTCGGGAAGTACACCGCGCCCGACTTCGTGGGCGACCGGTTCGACTCCGACACGGCGAGGGCAATCGCCGCGTTGACGACCATCCTCATCGGGTTCGTCTACTCGGTGGGGCAGGCCCGCGGGATGGGTCTGGTCGGCATCTACGTCTTCGGCGGCGACTACGCCACCATGGTCATCCTGTTGATGGCCATCACGGTCGGCTATCTGGCGCTGTCGGGGATGCTCGGGGCGACCAAGAACATGGCGGTCCAGTACGTCATCCTCATCGTGGCGTTCCTCGCGGGCCTCTACGCCGTCGGGTGGACGCAGGGCTACTCCACGTTCCTCCCGCAGGTCGAGTACGGCGCGCTGTTGAGCCAACTCAACACCGAGTTCACCGAACCGTTCTCGACGGGCGGGTTCTACCTCTGGATTGCGACGGCGTTCTCGCTCATCGTCGGCACCTGCGGACTTCCCCACGTGCTGGTGCGGTTCTACACGGTCGAGAGCGAGCGGACCGCCCGGTGGTCCACCGTCTGGGGTCTGTTCTTCATCTGTCTGCTCTACCTGAGCGCCCCGGCGTTCGCCGCGTTCGGCACCGACCTCTACGCGAAGAACGTCGGCGACGTGTACGGCGCGAGCGGAATGAGCGGCGCGGAGGGCGACGTTATCGTCGTGCTGGCCTCGCAACTGGCGAACCTGCCGACGTGGTTCGTCGGACTCGTCGCGGCGGGCGGCATCGCCGCGGCGATTGCGACGACCGCGGGCCTGTTCATCGCGGCGTCCTCGGCGGCGGCACACGACATCTACACGAGCATCATCAACGAGGACGCGACCCAGCGCCAGCAACTCATCATCGGCCGCGCGACCATCATCGTGCTGGGCGCAATCGTGACCGTGACCGCGCTCAACCCGCCCGCGCTGGTCGGCGAGTTGGTCGCGCTGGCGTTCTCGCTGGCGGGTCTCGTGCTGTTCCCGATGTTCTTCCTCGGTCTCTGGTGGGAGAACGCCAACCGACAGGGCGCGCTGGCCGGGATGACGACGGGACTGCTCATCTGGCTCGGCGCGGTGTTCAACGAAACCATCTTCGCTACCGACGCCGGTCCGGTCGTGCAGGTCTACGCCGACCTGTTCCCGGCGGTCGGTGCCGCACTCCTCGGGACGCCAATCGTCTTCGCCGTCACCATCGGCGTCTCGCTGGTGACCGACGAACCGTCCGAGCGCATCAAGCGCATCGTCCGGCAGTGTCACAGCCCCGAACCGATGGGCCAACAGCAGAGCGCCGAAGACGTGGTTTCGACCGACGGCGGTCTGACGAACGAAGAGAGTCGGACCCGTCGACTTCGCGTCTGACGGCAGTCACGTGCAGGGGGACGACTGAGATGTACGAGCGCATCCTCATCCCCACCGACGGGAGCGACACCGCGGCTCAGGCCGTCGGCGAGGCGCTGGAAATCGCCGAGAAGTTCGACGCCGAAGTCCATACGCTCTACGTCGTGGACACCGACGCCGCGGAGTTGAGCCTCGGCACCGAGCAGGTAGAGCGCATCCGACAGGGCCGGTTCGGCGAGATGGACGAACTCGAAGCCCGCGCCCGCGACGCGACCGGAGACGTTGCCGAACGGGGCCGTGAGCGCGGACTCGAAGTCGAGGAACACTTCCGTGGCGGCCGACCCCACAAGGTCATCGCCGACTTCGCCGAGGACCGCGACATGGA